>CAVSZI010000019.1:0-401661 GCA_963732345.1 uncultured Actinomycetes bacterium
CAGATGTTCCTCGGCGTGTCGCGGTCATGTGCTGGAGCGTCCGACGGTGCCGCGGAAGGCGGGCATGCCGAGGTGGGTGGCGCCGTGACGGGCGGCGAGCTGCTGCATGGCCCGGAGTTTCTGCTTGGCGGCTTCGAGGGTGGCTTCCAGTCCGGCGATCTCTCCGAGCCAGCCCTCGCGGCGGGCCTCGGCGATGCGGGCTTGAAGGTTGTCGCGGATCTCGGTCAGCCTTGGTTCCTGGGCCGGGTCCGGCCTTAGCTGCGGGCACCTGACACAGCTGTGCTCATGGGCGCACGGAGTGCCGAAGTCCCTGGTGCAGACGCCCAGGGCGACCTTGCGGAGCTCGAAGTGGTGCAGGAACTGGTCCCACTCGCCGGGGGTGAGGTCACGGTATTCTTCGCCGGGGCGGAGAGCGCGGCGCCGGGCGATGAAGGCCCGGTGGTGGGACACGACGTCCTCGGAGTAGATCGCGGCATACCCCATGGTGGTTCCGAGATCGGCATGCCCGAGGATCCTGGCGGCGATGTGCGGCGGCAGCCCGGACCGGAGGGCATCGGTCGCGAAGAGCCTCCGAAAATCGTGGGGCGTGAATACCAGCGGCCTGTTCGACGCGTCGGTGAGCCCGGACACGGCGAGGACGTGGTTGAGGAACTGCCGCAGGGTAGTGCGGGATATCGCCCGCTGCTCGGGGCCGCGGGGACGCTGGAACAGGAACGGCATCGGCGGGCTCCAGGTCCGTTCGTAGGGATCGTAGGCGGACACCAGCGGCAGCGCGGCCCGGCCGCGCCGGACACGGCCGATGACCTCGGCGAGGACCTCCCCGAGCTCGGGCGAGACCAGCAGCAGCCGTTCGGCGTCGGTCTTGGACGGGGCGATCTGGAGCATCGGGACGATCTCGCCTGTGCTGGGGAGTTTGTAGGCGACGAAGCTGTGGTGAGCCAGCTCGACCAGTTCCTCAATGCGGATGCCCGTGGACCGAAGGACCTCGATGGTCGCCCAGCCCCAGAAAGCGCGTTCCTCTTCGAAGGTCAGGTCCCGCCGGCGGCCGGTGGCCAGGTCGGTGACGTAGATCCTGCCCGCGACCGCGTTCTTGCGCAGCAGCTTCTCGCCGCTGGCCTCGACTACCTGGCCCGGTGCGGCGGGCAGCGCGGCATCTAGCCTGGCCCGGGCCGCCTTGCGCTGCTCATCGGCAGTGCGCGCCAGCGCGGGCAGGACCGGGAGGCGCGCGCGGGTCCGCTGGTCCATGGCGGCCTTGCGGTGCTTGCGCTCTTTGGCCATTGAGCACTCGCTGGCCCTGACCGGGCACGGCATCGCGTGCTCGGCCCACCGCGACGGGTCCTCGGCGGCCCACTGGGCGATGTCGAGGTAGAACGCTCGGACGGTCAGCAGCTGGCTGCGGACGTTCGCCCGGTCGCCGACCAGGCGCCCGTCGCGGTCGGTAACCTGCCCGAGCCGTTCCTTCCAGGCGGCGGCAACCTCGGTGTCCAGTCGCAGCGAGGAGATACCCGGGTGATGCTGCTCCAGGTCCCGCCAGAAATTGCCGCACAACGTGTTGGCCATGCCCACCAGGGAGGCGTAGTCGAGTTCGGCGGCCCGCTCGGTCAGGTAGGAAGTGAACAGTTCCCGCATGGACTCGTCCTGCAGGCCGTACTTGGCGACGAGCCCGGCCGGGGTGAGCTGCCCGGTCATCCTGGCGGCTCTCATGGTCGGCGGGGCGCCGGCGGGCAGCACGCCGGTCTCGGCCAGCAGCGTATAGAACAGGGGCCGGTTGTTGGCCCCCTGGCACTGGTGCTCTTGCAGCGCGTCGCCGAGCTCGATGCAGTCGCCGATGGTGATGTCGCGGACCAGGCCGCCCTTGCTGAGCAGGATCCAGGTGATCCGGTTGAGTGCTTCCTTGAGGTCCTGGGGGTTGCGCCGACCCGTCGCGCCGAAATGGACCCGGAGCCTGGCGAACCCGGCCGGGTCGATCCGGCTGCGGGCCTCTTCGAGCAGGACACTGGGACGGTAGCGCAGCAGCCAGCCATAGCCGGGGCGCAGGACCTGGCCGGTGAGCAGCAGGCGCATCGCCGTCAGCAGGTCGTTGCGGACATGCTCGGCTGGCCTGACGGCAACGGACGGGACCAGGTCGGTCCAGGCCGGCCCCGCGGCCTCGGCTCCGCTGGCCAGCCAGCGGTCTTGCCAGGTCGGGCCGGGCTGCTGTTCCAGCCAGTCCAGCAGCGAGGCGAGCCCCCGTCGCGTGGACCGGCGGACCTCAGCGCTGGCCGGCAGGAACGGCGGCGACGACAGCCGCTCCTCGAGCTCGGCGCGGCCCTGCCTGATCTCCGGCCACGACTGCGGCCTGGGCCGGGGCGGGGACTGGTCCTGCTTCGCGGGAATCCTGGTCCCGGCCGTCGGCGCCACTGTGGCGACGGCGGTCATGAGGCCGCCCCGGTGCGAGTTGCCGGGCCGCCGAACAGGGCATCCAGCACCTCGGGCCGGTAGCCCGGAGCCGGGGCGGGGGGCGGAACCTCAGCCTGCCGCTCGTGGTGAGCGAGGAGACGCTCGATCATCTCGTCGGGGTTGGGAGTCAGGTAGATCTCGGTCGTCGAGAGGTGAGCGTGGCCCATCACCCACTGGATATCGACCAGTGACATGTGCTCGTCGCTGACCATGCGGTATGCGGCACTGTGACGAAGGTCGTGCAGCGTCCAGTTCGATCCCAGGGCCTGCTGCGTCCGGCCGAACATCATCCGCGCGGCGTCATACGACAGCGGCCGGAACGGCCGCCGGTGAGTCCACCACAGCGGATCGTCAGGGCCGGCCGGCACCTCGTCCCCGAGTTCATGCTGGTAAAGGCGCAGCCAGACGAACGCGTCGGCGGACGCCGGCAGCATCTGCAGTGCCCGGGTTCCCTTGCGGATCACGCCGATCAGCTGGTCGGCGGGATCGACCCTGTTCCGCACGACGGTGAGCAACTCCGAGGCACGGGCCCCGGTCGAGATCCAGAACGCGAGCAGGGCCCTGTCGCGGTGAGAGGGCAGGGCGGCGAACACCTCGTTGAACCGCGCGTCCGGGATCGCCCGCGGGACGCGCTTGACGGCCCTGGGCTGATACGGCGCCGGCTTGCCGGGCCGCTTCCACGGCTGCAGCGGATTATGGTGCGCGTTCACCCCGTCTCCGGCACCCCGGCCGGCGGGGAACGGGTTGACCAGCGGACGGCCGTGCTCCGCCCGGTGGTACTCATAGAACGCGTGGACCACGGCCCGCGCGTGCCTGCGGGTCGCCGCCGAGTACGTATCGGCCGGGTGCTGCTTCCCCGTGACCGGGTTCACCGCCCCCGGCGGCGGGCTGTCCCTGCGCCGCTGCCGCGGCGGCTTCCGGGCCCGGGCCAGCCAGAGCGCGTAATCGCGGGCCTCGGCCCGCGACGCCCGGTCCCACGAGACCTCCACCGCGTCGAGGAACCGGATCCAGCCGAGGAGCTCGAACGCATACGAGCGCACCGTGCCCGGCGAGCAGTCCGACGCCGTCAGGTTCCTCAGGAACTCCGACACGGCCGCCACCTCGGCCCCGGACGCGTCGACCAGCCGGTATGGCACCAGGCCGCCGGGAATCTCTTCCACACGGCCGACGCTCGGAACCACAATCGCGTCGATGTTCCGTTCTTGCTCGGGCACTGCAGCAGCCTCCCAGGTCCGTCACGATTGCCGACGACCCGAGATTCCAGCACAAACCGAACCGGCCGGGACAGCCCAGAACGGGAACTGCCCGGCTGAACTGTCACCGTCAGTAATTTCGCGGGATAACAGGGAAAGCGGCCTGACCAGGGTTAGTTCGGTTAACAGGTCACCTTATGTTCATGGACTTCGACCCCGCCATCACGGGCATCGCGTCCCAGCCGTTCTGGCTGCACTGGCAGGACGAGGACGGCCGGGACAGGCGGCATCCGCCGGATTTCTTTGCGCGGCGGGCTGACGGCAGCGGCCTGGTGGTCGACGTGCGCCCGGATGACCGGATCCCGGCGGAGGATGCCGAGGTGTTCCGCATGACGGCGATGGCCTGCGGGCAGGCTGGCTGGGAGTTCCGTCGGGCGGGCACGATCGACCCGGTGGTGCGGGCCAACATCCGGTGGCTGTCGCGATACCGGCACCAGCGCTGCCGCCGCGAGCCGGCCGCCGCGGAATTGCTGGAGGCGTTCACGCCGGGCATGCCGCTTCTGCCCGGCGCGGCGCAGGTCGGGGACCCGGTCGCAGTCCTGCCGGTGGCCTATCACCTGCTCTGGCGGCGTGAGCTGGCCTGCGACATGTCCGTCCTGCTCGGCAGCGCCTCGATGGCGTGGCGGGTCCCGGCCGGGGTCGCGCAGTGACCACGGCTGACCCGGTCAGGGCCGGGGACCGGGTCATCATTGACGGGCGGCCGCGGGTGGTGCTGGGTGCTTCCGGGCCGCTGATCCGGTTCACCGGCGATGACGGCGCTGTCGAGGAGGCGGCGGTCGCGGAACTGGTCGGCAGCGGCCGGATGCGACTGCAGCCGCGGGGACCGGGCGGGCACCCGGCGGCACAGACCGGGCTGGCCGGGCTGCCGCCGGAGGCGGTTGAGCGGGCCCGGTGGTGGGAGGCCCACATCATCGAGGTCGTGGACGGGACGCCTCCGGACGCGCCTGCGGGGACGCCGCCGCGGCCGGCTTATGACGTGGAGCGCACCAGCCTGGCCGGGCGGGAGCAGGCCAAGGCCGCCGAGCTGTCTGCGCCGGGCAGGCCGGTGGCAGCCTCGACCGTCAAGCACCGGCGGCAGCGGTGGCAGGCCGAGGGCCTGCCCGGGCTGGTCGACAAGCGGGTCCAGCGCAGGCGCAGCCTGGCCGGGCGGGCCGATCCCGCAGTTGCCGGGGCGATGGAGCAGGCGATCGCGGAGGCGGCCGATGAGTCGTCGCGGGCGGCGACGTTCATCGTCTGGCGGACCCGCGAGATCCTCGCCGAGCGAGGGCAGACCGTCCGGAGCCGTCGCGGGCCACGATGTTCCGGCTGTTCTCCCGGCTGTCGGCGGGAAAGCACACGACCGGGTCGGCGGCCACCCGCCGGGGGCTGGCAGGCCGGCCGCAGCGGAAGTTCTCCCAGGCTCACCCGGCAGCGCCGGGCGAGCTGATGGAGATCGACTCCACCCCGCTGGACGTGCTGGTCCTGCTCGATGACGGGGTTCCCGGCCGGGTGGAGCTGACCGGGATGATCGACGTGGCGACCAGGACGGTGCCCGCGGCGGTGATCCGCCCGACGGCGAAGTCGGTGGACGCGAGCGTGCTGCTGGCCCGCGCTCTGACGCCCGAGCCGATGCGGCCCGGGTGGCCGGCCAGCCTGGCGATGGCGCACTCGGCCCTGCCCTATGACCGGCTGCTGGGCATCGACGAGCGGCTGCGCCATGCCGCGGCCCGGCCGGTGATCGTGCCGGACACCATCGTCATCGACCACGGGTCGGTGTTCGTCTCGGACAACTTCCGGGCCTCGTGCCGGCACCTGGGGATCAGCATCCAGCCGGCGCACCTGGCGACCGGCTCGGACAAGCCGCACATCGAGAAGATGTTCTCCTCGCTCGGCACGCTGTTCTGCCAGTTCGCCGCCGGCTACCTGGGCCGGAGCGCCGACCGGCGGGGACGCCGGGTGGAGGAGCAGCCGCTGTGGTCCCTGATGCAGATGCAGGACCTTCTCGATGAATGGCTCATATCGGTCTGGCAGAACAGGGAGCACGACGGGCTGCGGGACCCGCTGCGCCCGCAGCGGGCGTTCTCCCCGAACCAGAAGTACGCGGCCCTGATCGAGACGGCCGGATACGTGCCGGTCCCGCTCAGCGCCGGGGACTACATCGAGCTGCTGCCCGCGGTCTGGCGGGCCGTCAACGCCTACGGCATCAAGATCAGTCACCGGACCTACGACGCCGGGGAACTCAACCCGATCCGGCAGCAGAAATCCGGGGTCACAGCCCGGAAGGGGCAATGGGAGGTGCACCACGATCCCTATGACGTGTCCAGGGTGTTCGTCCGCGGGCCGGACGGCTGGATCACCTGCCCGTGGAAGTACCTGGAGAAGGTCCCGGCTCCGTTCGGGGAACTGGCCTGGGACCACGCTCTCCGGCCAGCTCGCCGAGCAGGAGAGCCCGCCCCCACCGAGCTGGAACGCGCCTGCCGTCGATGACCTGCTGCGACGCGCCTACCACGGCCCGGCGGACGAGGCGGCCGAGCCGACAAGCCCGCGCCAGGAAATCCCGTCGGCAGTCATCGGCCCGGACCGGCGCGGTCGCAGCCCGCACCCGTGCCGGAACGGCAGCCGCGCAAGAACCGGGGTGACCGGAGGCCGGACCCGCGCAGCCGGGAACGATCCGGAACACCAGGGCAGGACAGCGGCGAGCCGCTCGCCAAGGTGATCCCGCTGGGCATCTTCGACCCCTTCGAGGAGGCCAAGAAACCATGGTGAAAGCGCGGCGGATGCCCCGGCGAAGCGCGGCCGATGCCGGCTGGCACAGGCACCTGTCCACCCTGGACGGCTGGAGAGAATTCCTCAGCCTCGACCCGGGCCGCCGCCCTGCTCACCGCGCAGGCCCGCGTGCAGCTGCCGGCAGAGCACGGCTCGCCTATGACGAGGGGCGGCTGGACTACCACACCCGCCTCGGCGTGTCGGGACCTCGGTGCTGCGGCAGGTCGTCACACCGGCCGGCTGCTGACGCTGCTGAACCGGCACGCCATCAGCGCCCGCCGCGGCCTGATCCTGTCCGGCGCGGCCGGGACCGGCAAGACCACCGCGATCACCCAGCTCGGCAAGACGCACGAGGCAACCGACCGGGCACGCCACCCGCGGCCAGGAACGGATTCCCGTCATCTACGTAACCGTCCCGCCGGCGGCGACGCCGCGGATGCTGGCCATGGAGTTCGCCCGGTTCCTCGGGCTCCCCGTCCCGGCACGCGCCAACATGACCGACATCATCGAGGCCGTCTGCGGCGTCGCGATCGACACCTCGGCCAGCATGGTGCTGGTTGATGAGATCCACAACATGCAGCTGGCCACCCGCAGCGGTGCCGAAGTCTCCGACACCCTCAAATACCTGTCCGAAAGAATCCCGGCTACGTTCGTCTACGCCGGGATCGACCTGGAACGCCAGGGCCTGTTCTCCGGCATCCGGGGAAGCCAGATCGCCGGGCGGTTCACCCTCATCCCCACGCTGCCCGTTCCTCTCGCCGGTGAGTGGCGCGGCCTGGCCGCCACGCTCGAAGACGCTCTCCGCCTCCGCCGCCACCAGGCCGGGACCCTGGCCGGCCTCGACCGCTACCTGCACCAGCGCACCAGCGGGATGATCGGCAGCCTGTCCCACCTGATCCGCGGCGCGGCCATCGAGGCGATCCAGTCCGGCACCGAGCAGATCACCAGGAAGCTCGCTGGACACCATCGACATCGACCACGCCGCCGAGCAGCAGCACGGCACCCGGAGCAGGCCCCGCGCGTGAAGACCCGGCCACGGCCGCTGCCCGTCAGGCCCCGCCCCCGGCCCGGCGAGACGACCGCCACCACGTCCGGCAGCTTGCCCTTGCCAACCACCTGCCCGAGCACTGCCTGCGCCGTTACCTGTCGGCAACCGCGTCACCAGACCGGCCGCCCGACCTGGGCCGGCTCGCCGCACTCAGCGGGCGCACCACGACCGCGCTGCAGCACGCCCTCACAGACTTGTCCTGCGGCTACTGCGGCACGCCGCTCACCCGCAAGGGCCGTGGGCGGGCCGCCCGCTGGTGCTCTCCGGCCTGCGCCCTCCGCGCATACCGCCGGCGCCAGAAAGACCAGCGGGAACGCATTCCCCCGCCCCCATCCGCCGGGACAAGCCCCGAGCGCCCGACATCACAGGGTAGGAAACCGGGCAGGCAGCCCGGCCCTGGCCTCCTTACTCTTACTGCAGCCACCGGACCGGCCTGCGGCTACTGCGGCACGCCGCTCACCCCCAAGGGCCGGGGGCGACCGCCCCGCTGGTGCTCCCCGGCCTGCGCCCTCCGCGCACACCGCCGACGCCGCCAGGGCGAGCGCGAACGTACCCCGCAAGCCGCGGGCACCCCCGGCCCGCCATGCAAGGGATGCGGCACGCCCGTCAGCCGCCGGCCACGCGGCAGGCCCGCGCAATGGTGCTCACCCGGCTGCCGGCAACGACACGGCAGCCAGCAGTCCGCAAACGCCGCCAAGGTCAGATACGACGAGACAAACCCCGGACATCCCGCATCACCGGGCAGAACAACTGAGACTGCGACGCCTGGCAGTCTCAGTTATCTTGCCCATTCGCAGGTCATGGCCATGCCCCAGGAACGACTTATCTGAGGCAGGACACATGACCAGCCAGCCCTCCGCCGATCAGGCCGCAGCCGTCATCTGCCGGCGTCCCGGCTGCGGACAGCCGCTGCCCGCACCCGGCCGCGGCCGCGCCCGGCAGTTCTGCAGCGACGACTGCGCCCGCCGCTATCACAACGACGCCCGCATCCCCGCCCCCGCCGCCGCCCCCGCCGGCGATACCGACCCGCTCGCTGCCCTGGAGGTCCTCCTCCGGCAGGCTGCCGTCCTGGTCCGCGCCGCCCGCGAGCAGGCCGCCAGCCTGGACCCCGCCGCTGTCCGCGCCCAGGTCGCCGAAGCCGAGGCAGCCCGCCGGCGCGCTGAGGCCGCCGCCGTCACCGCCGCCGCGCAAGCAGCCGAAGCCCGCCAGGAAACACAGGCCCTCGCCGAGGCTCTCGCCGCCGCCCGCGACGACACCGCCGCCGCCCAGGCAGCGGCACAGGACGCCGCGGACACCGCACGCAACGCGGCCGCCGCCCTCGCCCAGCTGCGCAGCGACACCGCCGCGCAGATCACCGCCATCTCGGCCCGCGCTGACGAGCAGGCCGCCGCCGCCCGCGCCGCCGCTGACCGCTGCGCCCGCGAACGCGACGACACGGTCACCGCCGCCGGCCAGGCCCGGCACGCCGCCGGCACCGAGATCAGCCGCGCCCGCCAAGCCGAGACCGACGCCCGCGACCAGGCAGCCCAGCTCCGCGCCGACGCTGCCCGCGAACGTGACGCCCTCGGCGAGCACCACCAGGCCCAGCTCGCCGCGGCACACGCGCTCACCCAGGCCGAACGGGCCCGCGCCGAGCGAGCCGAAGAACAGCTCGAGACCGAGCGCGCCGACCGCCGCACCCTCACCAGCCACCTCACCAGCACCACCAGCGACAACGGCCAGCAGCCCAGGCCCGGACCCCGAGGCGGGGCCAGATCAAGTAGAACAATCACGCCCCGCCCCAGCAACGACAGCCCAGGTGGGGCCGAATCAAAGTAGTAGGTGGGGCCAAATGAGGTTGACACAGCCAGAGGGCGACAGCCCGGGGCGACTTGAGTGCCTGTGGCAGCGCGACCAGCTCCCGGAGGCGATTCGCCAGCTCGTCCTCGACGACCAGCGGTTGCGGAACGACATCTGCTGGTCAGTGTTCGACTGCTGAGAGCGCGTCGTGGCGCCAGCACTGCCCCAGCAAGCGCCGTCTGCTGACCGAAGTTATGAGATCAGCAGAAGGCCGTAGTGAACCGCCCCGGGAGGCGACCGTAGGGATTCTGATTGCTGCAGACGTTGAGGCGGTGCCCGACCTCGCCGAGCGACAACGGGTTAGGGTGCTGGCAAATGACAGGCCCGGAAGCCTCAGCCACCTAGTATTCGAGTCGCCTTGACGTTCGGGCGCACCGTTGACACGAACTCGTCGCCGTGGGCGCGCTTCGATGAGCGATCAAGATGAGTGGGTCGTGCGAGATTGCGTCCCAGTCGGCCCGGACCAAGCACCAGCCGCGCCAGGCGCGATATTGCGACGCGCCGGTCAGCGTCCGCGGACGTGCCCCGCGGCCATCCGCCCGAGTTCGAATGCCGCGGTGCCGGTTGTCACGACCGGGTCCTGCGCGGCGAAGTCGCGCAGTGCCTGCTCGTCATCGGTCTCGACAACCGCGAGGCCGTACGAGTCGTCGTCAGTGAGGATCGGTCCGAACACGACCATGTCGCCACGTTCAAGGTACGGGCGCCAGTGGGCAGCATGGCGATTCATGATCTCCCGCTCCGCGTCGGTCATAGTCTGGGCGAAGTTCGGGCGCGGAGCGATGAGGCGCAGGACGAAGGCGGGCATGCCGCGGACTCTACAGCCGCGCATTCGCCAGAAGGTAAGCAACGCGACAGAAGATACCGTTCTGCGCGCCTCGAACGGACCGGACTAAAGGGACTATTCCAGGGCGAGTCGGCGGGGGGAATCTCACCCCGCCGCTCTCAGGGTGAAGTAGGCCGCCGACGAGGTTTCCGTGGCGCGGGTCCTTTTCCGACGGCCCCTTCCCAAACGGTACGGGCCAGTTTCCCGGCATACCGCTTTCCAGCGATCATTTCCGGGTGGTGGTTGCACTCCGTCCCGCGTGAATGTCCTGGTGGCAGCGTTCGCAGACCACAAGGGTTTTTCGTTTACGCATGGCCATCAGGTGCACCCACGGCGGCCGTTCCGGCCGTCCTGGCTTGTTGAGATCGGCAAGCTTGCGGACGTGGTGGACTTGCAGTCCTTCACGTCCCTCGCACATCTCGCACTGCCCGGCGAGCAGCCGGTGGATCAGCTCATTTCGCCGGGCCGTGGCCATGACCGGATTGCGGTCCGTAATGACGGCGGTGCGCTGGCGCTTGAGCGGGATTCCGCCGAAGCGGGCAACCAGCGGCTTCTTACCCTTGTCGCGCTGCGCGGTCACCTGAAAGCACATCCGCTGGCCGTCAGGGGTATCAACAGCCGCCTTGTATTTGCGGGCCATCTTCGTGACGGTTGACTTGTGCTTCCCTGCCAGGGTCTTGAGCATTGAGGTCTCCATGACCCAGCGCAGCAGTTCCAGGCGGAAAACGTCCTGGGCGAGAAGGTAATACTGGACGAACCCGCGAAACTCGGAACCGTACTTAGCGACGATCGTGAAATCCTCGTCGTGCAGCAGTGGGCCTCGCAACGCGGGTTTTCCCTTACTCATATAGCGGGCGCATCGTTCCCGGATGACGGTCCTGGGCACGAACAGGCCGATAGCGCCGTTGACCGCCCGGCGATTCCGGGTGATCTTTGCATCGGCGTGCTGTGCCCTGATCTCGTAGCCAAGGAAACGCGCCGCCTGGCTGGTGGCGTGCGTGACCAAAGTCTTGGATTCGGACAGTTCCAGCTTGAGTTCATCATTCAGGAACCTCTTAATCCTCGCCTTGATTTCCTCGGCCTCGCGCTTGGGACCGGCGAACCCGAGCAGGAAGTCATCGCAGTACCGCACGTATCGAAGACGCCGGTATTCCGGGTCGTCGGGGTCTTGGCTCGGCAGGGTCCGCCGCTCGCGCTTCAGCGCGCGCACCGCCTCCCGGTCACCGTGCCTTTTAGCCCTCGCAATCCGGTTCTCGACATTCTCATACGCAGGGTGAGTGCGCGGGTGCGTCTCTTTAAGAGGTAGGTTATTTCGGGTTTTTTCGGTCATGCGGCGAGGTTGAGGTCCTCGATGGTGGCGGGGTCGTAGCGGGCGAGGTGGTGTTCGTCGCGGTAGCGGTGCTTGTAGTACCGCATGTAGTCGCCGAGGTCGCCGTTGACGACGACGGCGCGGAGCTTGAGGATGACCTCGGCGCCGTCAGGGGACCACCTGGCCCCTGTGATCCCGAATCTGTCTTCGATGACGAATCTGCAGGCTCCCTCGATCATGCCGGTGGCGATGGGCCATCCGTTTGCGAGGGCCTTGTCGTATTTCATGTGCTGCTGGTTGTTCGTCAGGTAGGTGACGGCCCTGTCCATGTCGGTGAGGTCGAGGCCGCGCTTGCGGGGGTCCGCGCGGGTTTTCGCGGCGACGGAGGCGAGGGTGGCGGCGACGGCTTTCGCGCGGCCGTGCAGGACGCGGAGCAGCTGCCCGTCGGCCCACTGGCCTGCGGCGGCGGGGTCGCCGGGGTGGAGGGCTGCGGCGGCCTTGCCGATATATCCGGACACGTGGATGTAGTCGATCAGGACGGGGACCTTGATGCCGCGGTCTTTTGCCTGGGCCCCGATGGCGGTGATCTGCTGCTTGTTCCCGTCGACGAGGAACACGCGCTGGCGGACCCGCTGGGGGTCGCGGCGGTCGGCCTCGTCGAACGCCGCGGCGATCATGTCCTCGATGGACTCGGTGACCGAGGCGGATACCCACTTGTCCCGGGCTTTCGGGCCGGGGTGCGCCTGGCGGCGGGCGGGCGGGGCGGCGATGTCTTCGGGCTCGCGGATCGCGGGGGTGAAGTCGGCGACGGCGACGATCTCGGCCATCTTCTTGATCCCCGGATGGGCGGAATCGCTCTTCCCCGCGTTCTTGCGGTGCTCGGGGCGCATGGCGATGCCCTTGCCGTCGCCCTGCATCATGATCACGTCGGTGGCGGGCAGGTCTTCCTCCGCGTCCCGGGCGCGCTGGGAGTAGAAGTCGTCCGTCCAGGCGGCGAGGTCCTCGGCCAGGCCGGTGAGCTGGGCGCGGCCGACCGTGACCCCGGTGCGGGCCTCGATGACGTCCTGGGCCTGCCCGAACCCGCCGCCGGCCAGGTGATACGCCACGAGGGCGCGCATGCCCAGGGAGTACGGGTCGCCGGGCAGGACCTGCCGGGCATCAGCCGGGTACAGGTTCGGCTCGCGGCGGTTGCGGTAGGCCATCCGGGTGACCCGGACCGGCCCGAACACGCTGACCACGCCCCGGCCGTGGCCTTCTTCCACGGTGCCGTGCCGGATCCCGGCGGCGCTGGTGACCCCGGCAGCCCGCTGCTCCCGGGCGGCATCCAGGGCGAACGCGGCCTCCAGCAGCCGCCGCTGCAGCTCCCGGCCCTCGGTCCCGATGACCTCCTCCCGCTCCCCGTGATCGAGGTACCGGGCCTCCTCCGCCGTCCAGGACACCAGCCCGGCGAACTGCTCCGCCGGCCCGGCCAGCGCCGCCGCCAGCTCCCCCTCCACCGGGACC
Organism: uncultured Actinomycetes bacterium; assembly: GCA_963732345.1. Lineage (GTDB taxonomy): Bacteria > Actinomycetota > Actinomycetes > Streptosporangiales > Streptosporangiaceae > Bog-532. The sequence continues at coordinate 12,960 of CAVSZI010000019.1, forward strand.
TCGCTCCCGTCCTCCAGGACCTGCCGCACCGTCACCGAGAACCTCACCGCCACCGCCGGACCTCCACTACCTTGCCGGAACCGTTTCCGCCCATGATCCCGGAAACGGCCCGGAAACCGGCGGACCCGGCAGCACGGAACCATCCTCCAGACGCCCCCGGCACGCCACTGCCACCGCCAATGACCAGCACAGATCCCTACCAGTAACGCCCGAAATGCCCGCAATACCCAGACACTCCTGATTTCAGGTTGTTAAGTCAGATATCGGCCTGATGTCACACATGTCAGAAAGATGCACCCGAGTGCGCCGCCGCCTGCCCCGGTCATAGTCCGGTATCAACTGCTGTTCAACGAACCGATCGAACCGGTCCAGATAGATGTTGGATAAGATTGGTGAAGCCATGCCCCCAACGCAAAAGGCAACTTCTGCTTCGAGGCTACGCTGGGTTACCGGCGGCTGGAGCGCGGCCGGTGAGCGCCGCGGTGCCGGCGGGGCCGCTGGAGTCGGCTCCGGGAGGGTTCCTGCCCGGGGAGGAGCGGTCTGCGATCCTGGCGGGCGTCCTGGACGGCGTCGAGATAGGTTCCTGGGACCTTCGGGTCGCCGGGTGGCTGTCCGGGCTGGACACGCCGACGATGCTGACGATCGCGTCGTGGATCGCGCGGGCGCGGGCGGCAGGGCGGGGCAAGTGAACGGGACCAGGATGCTAGCTGGCGGTTCCTGCCCGCTGCCGGTCATTATCTGTAGTATTTTCATGTCATGCCTGGGGATCGCCGCGCGGGCGCCGCGGAGCACGCGGCGCACGTCAACGAGGCCGCCGGCCTGCTGGAGGCCGGGACTGCGGCTGCTGAGGCGGCGCGGCTGCTGGCCGGGCGGCTGGGCTGCTCGCAGCGGCAGGCCCGCCGCTACGTCGCCCAGGCTGCCGCGGACGGCCGGGTCCCGGTCCCGGAGGAGGCCGGGGTGTTCACCGTCCGGCTTCCCGTCCGGCTGGCCGCCGCGGTCCGGGAGCACGCCCGCACGTCCGGCCGCACGGTCTCCTCGGTCGCCGCGCAGGCCCTGGATGAGTTCCTCGGACGTGCTCACGGGAACGATCCGCGCAGGTGAGGGAGCTGGCGGTGGAGACGGAGCATGTCTTCAGCCGTCATGCCGGCGCCGAAATGTCAGTGGCCTACGCGATATTGGTGCCGCAGCGGCGGGCCAGGACCGCCGCCCCCGCGGCGGAAGGAGGGAACCGTGACGGCAGCGGCGATCTACGCGAGGGTCTCCAGCGCCCGGCAGGCGAAGGACCAGACGATCGGCTCCCAGCTGTCCGCCCTGCGCGAGCACGCCGCGACCAGCCGGCTTGACGTCCCGGAGGAGTGGGTGTTCGCCGGCGAGGGGCAGTCCGGGGCGACGCTGGTGCGGCCGGGCCTGGAGGCGCTGCGGGACCTGGCTGCCCAGGGCTGCCTCGACGTGGTGCTGGTCTACTCCCCGGACCGGCTGGCCCGCAAGTTCGCCTACCAGGCGCTGCTGATCGAGGAGCTCGCCCGCTGCGGGGTGCGGGCCGAGTTCGTGAAGGGGCCGCGCGGCGACAGCCCCGAGGACCAGCTGCTCATCCAGTTCCAGGGCATGTTCGCCGAGTACGAGAAGGCCCAGCTGATGGAGCGCTACCGGCGCGGCAAGGCCTGGCGGGCCAAGACCGGCAGCGTGAACGTGCTCGGCGGCGCCCCGTTCGGCTACCGCTACGTCCGCAAGACCCCCGAGTCCGGGGCCCGCTACGAGGTCGTCCCGCACGAGGCCGTGCTGGTCAGCGAGATGTTCCGCCGCTACGCCGACGACGGCGCCGCCATCGCCGACCTGCGCCGCTGGCTGACGGACCAGGGGATCCTCACCCGCACCGGGAAGGAGCGGTGGGACCGGTCGGTGATCTGGGGCATGCTCCGCAACCCCGCCTACGCCGGCACCGCGGTCTTCGGCAAGACCCAGGTCGTCCACGAGCCGGCCGGGCTGAACCGCACCGCCCGCCTCGCCGGCCGCACCGTCCCGAGGCAGGTCCGGGTGCAGGACCGGTCCCGGGAGGAATGGACCGGGATCCCCGTCCCGGCCCTGGTGGACGAGGAGACCTTCGGCCGGGTGCAGCAGCGGCTGGCTGACAACAAGCGGTTCGCCTCGCGGAACACGAAGGTCCCCTCCCTGCTGCAGGGCATCGCCGCCTGCGCGTCCTGCGGCTACGGCTACTACCGCACCACCACGACCACCACCGCGGGGAACAAGATCTACTACTACCGGTGCCTCGGCTCCGACGACTACCGCTACCAGGGCGGGCGCGTCTGCGGCAGCAAGCCCGTCCGCGCCGACTACGCCGACCAGGTCGTCTGGGACCACGTCACCGCCCTGCTCGCCGACCCCGCCCTCATCCGCGCCGAGATCGGCAAAAGGCTGGAAAGAGCCCGGACCTCGGACCCGGTCACCAAAAAGCGGGGCCAGCTCGAGCAGGCCCTCGCCAAGACCGGCACGTCGATCGCCGCGATGATCACCGCGTTCTCCGAGCAGCTCCTGACCATCGACGAGCTCCGCGCCCGCATGCCGGCCCTGCGCGCCCGGGAGACCGGGCTGAAGGACCAGATCGCCGCCCTCGACGCCCAGGCCGCCGACCGCGACGCCTACCTCAAGCTCGCCGGCGACCTCGAGGGCTTCCTCGCCCGGCTCCGCGAAAACTCGGCCACCGCCACCACCGGGGACCGCCAGCGCGTCCTGCGCGCCGTCGTCCAGGACGTCCTCGTCGGACCCGAGAAAATCACCATCCGCCACCGCATCCCGGTCCGGGAACCAGCCAGCGGCGGCGGCCACCACGACAAAACCGACACGGAGGGTGACATGCGCGAAAGTTCGCTGTTGCGTTGGGGGCGTGACCGCTGAACCCTGTGGGGTCCCCCGGTCCCGCCCGGCCAGCGTCCCGCCGGGCTGCTGGACCGGGGCGGCAAGCCACCGCTTCACATACAGCAGCACCCACTTCTGGCCGGTGGTGATGTTGGCCTGCACCGCCTTCAGCAAAGGGAATGCGGAACGGAGTCGAAAAAGGCCCGGACATCAAGGTGAGGTGCCCCGAAGCTTCCGGACAGTCCATCCATTAGGATGGGCGTCTGGAAAGGTGAAGTATTTTGCCCCGACCGAAGAAGAGCTTCTCACCGGAATTCAAGGATGAAGCCGTGAAGATGGTGATCGAGACGTCGCGCCCGATCGCCAGAGTGGCAAAGGAGCTCGGAATCAACGAAGGCACCCTCGGTAACTGGGTTGCTTCCTATCGCCGTGAGCATGCCGGCGAGGAGCCGCCGCTGACCGTGAATGAGCGGGCGCGGCTGCGCGAGCTTGAGCGGGAAACCCGGGAACTGAAAATGGAGCTTGAGTTCGTGAAAAAAGCCGCGACGTACTTCGCCCGCGACCATCGGTGACCGAGAAATTCGAGTTCATCGACGCGGAGTACGCGGTGTACCAGGAATCGGATGATGAGTACGTGCCGTCGATCGTGATGATGTGCAAGTGGATGGAGGTATCGCGGTCCGGGTTCTACGAATGGCGGAGCGCGCCGGAATCGGCGACAGCGAAAAGGCGCGGGATACTCGCTTTGATCGTGCGGAAGTCATTCGATGACTCGGATGAGACGTACGGGTACCGGCGGGTCCACGCGGACCTGGTGGCCTGGGGCGTGCCCGCCGGGCCGGAGCTGGTGCGGTCCATCATGCGCGAGCTGGGCCTGGAGCCCTGCCAGCCGCGGCCCTGGCGGGTCATCCTCACCGAGGGCGACGGCCAGGAGCATGACATCCCCGACCTCGTGAAACGGGATTTCACCGCCGCCGCGCCGGGTGAGAAAATGGTCGGCGACATTACATACATTCCGACATGGGAGGGCTGGCTTTACCTGGCGACGGTTATCGACTGCCATACGAAGGAGGTGATCGGCTGGGCGGCGGACGATAACTACAAGACTCCGCTCATTGAGAAGGCCATCGAGATGGCTGCCCGTAATTTCCCTCTCGCCGCTGATGCTATTTTCCACTCCGACCGCGGCAGTAATTACACATCTCAGAAGTTCGCGGAGACGCTGAAGAAGCATAATTTCCGACAATCCGTCGGGCGCACTGGAATCTGCTACGATAATGCGATGGCCGAATCGTTCTTCGCCGCACTGAAGAACGAGCGCGTTCACCGCACCCAGTATCCGACTCGCGAGCATGCGCGCCGGGACATTGTGAGGTACATCGAATTCTGGTACAATTCAAGGCGTCGGCACTCCGGGCTTCAGTACCGGACCCCGCAGCAAGTCCGCAATGAGTATCTGGAACGGCAGTCCGCAGCGTGAATTAGCCACAAATACGCTGTCCGGAAAGCTCGGGGCAGATCAAGGTCCAGCACCCAATCCTGCGTCCAGCACCGGCGACGGCACACGGCCAGCGCGTCATGGGCGCTGCGCCCAGGACGATACCCGTAACTATCCCGGTGGAAGACCGGCTCCAGTTTCTCCTCCAGCAGCATCGCCGCCGCAGTCTGCGCCACCCGGTCACCCGTATTGGGCACGCCGAGCAAACGCACACCCTCCCCATGATCTTTCGGTATCTCCACGCCCCGCACCGGACCCGGGAAGTAGCTCCCCGAACTCATCCTGTTCCACAGCTTGTAAAGGTTGTCTCTCCACTGCTGTTCGAACAGCCCGATGCTGACCGCGTCCACGCCCGGCGCCCCATTATTGGCCCGGACCTTCTCCCACGCCTCCACGATGAGGCGCTTATCAATCTCAAACGACTTCACCTTCGGCCCGGGCCTGGCCCTCGGCTCCTCCCCTTGCGGGTTGGCCCTGGGCTGACCCTGGTCTGCACGGCTCCTTCGCTCCGGCCCCATTACAAGGCCTTCCTCACTACTACGAGCCGTCCCGCCCCTGTGCCCCGCCTCGGTACTCTGCCGCTCGCGGTGTCCGCCGCTCGCGGTCCTCCCTCTCGCGGCCAGCAGGGCCTCTTTGCCCCGCTTACCCGGCCGCCGCTATCGGGGCGACAGGTTCTCCTGTTCCATGCCAGCGCCTGCAACGAGCTCACGCCACCTCTACACCGGGCACCGCCAGGGCAGCACGCAGGCCACCCCCTGGCTGAGAGCACGCCAGCACGGCGCGCCTTTGTCCCGGGAATTCTGCACTTCCCCGGTTTTGATGCCATCGTTCCGCCTATCGATGCGTCAGCAGTGGTTCACACACGTTCGTCTTCTCGCCGCCCACCTGACCCGGTGACAGCGGGCCTTTTCCCGCAACGCTCACCACCCCGGCTCTTAACCGGCGCAGCTTGCGGTGGTTTGAGCTCCCCGCCTGCACGGCGAACCCGGAGGACCTACCTCCATCACTGGCACAGCACGGTTCATGCCGGCGACCTTCTACATCGCCTCACTCCCCTTCCAGGACGCACTACCGAACGGCGGATATCGCACACATCCCGCTCAGAGACGCCACGGAGAGTGCTTCCGGAAGTGTTGCCGTGGTCGGTGTACACAGCGCCGGCGCACCCCCGAAGCCGGTTTTTCGTGTGGCTATGACCTTTCCTTCCTTTTGCAATGGTGGGCGGCACGGCCGCGAACCGCTGCCGCCGACTCAGCGAAACGCCGCCGACACCCCGCGGGCGATGCCGCGCCAGGCCAGCAGGAAGCCGGCCGATGCATCCGCCATCCCACCCAGGCTGACCGGCAGCCAGGGCCAGCGCATGCCGGGATGAATTCGGCCTGCGCTATTTGCTGTCCTCCTTGTCGTGACAGCCCCGGCGGCTTCACGTCCGCGCAGCGCGTGCAACAGCCGCCGGACATCCGGCTTGGGACACGGTTGGCCCAAGCCAGAGCGGGTAGCGGAGCATTTCGCGGGAATGACGAAGGGACCCTGAGCATGTGGGCATTTTTCTCCAGGCGGCTGCGGATGTGGCTGCTGCTGGCCATCGCCCTGCCGCTGACCCGGGCGCTCGTCCATCGCCTGGCGCTAGCCGCCCAGCGCCACGATTCCTCCACCCGAACCGCGAAGGCGCTGCACCAGGCCGACTCGACGGTCACCGCCGTATCCCAGCGGGCGGCCCGTAAGGGAAAACGCCGCGCAGCAGAACACTGACCGCTCAGGACGGAGTCACCGAAGCCCGGCAACAGTCATGGTGCCGGCGATGTACTGGTGACCGGCGACGGGGAGCTGGGCAGGACGGCCAGGGCACGGCCAGGGCTGCCGGTGCCGTCGTCCAGCCGCAGCGGCAGGAACTGGACCACGCACACCGCGGCGGGACCTGGTCCAGGCGTCCGAGTGCTTCTATCAACGTCACGCCGTGCGGCAGGCCGGTCAAGTGGGCCGGTGCGCCGCCCTCGGCCGGCCCGATCGACAGGCCGTCGGTGCCGGACGCTGGTGACGCCCCGGTCGCGGGCGGTCCAAATCGTCTCGGGCCGAAGTGCCGGCCAGCCCGGCGCACGACCCGTAGTGAGGACGCCGGCACCGTAGGAATCCCTGGCGCTGGTTTCGTGTTGGCACAGGAGTTCGGAGGGGGTCATGATGTGATTAAGCTCAGGAACCGCGGCCCCGACCCGGCGCCTGCGCCGCCGTTCGAGGGACACGGACCGGGCGGGGCCGAGCGCATCACGTTCGCCGCAGGATGCTTCTGGGGTGTGGAGGCGGCCTTCCGCCAGATCCACGGGGTGTTGCAGACTACTGCAGGCTACACCGGCGGCCACGTCGCCGACCCCGGCTACGAACGGGTCTGCCGGCACCGCACCGGCCACGCTGAGGCGGTCGAGGTGTGGTTCGACCCGGCCCAGGTCAGCTACGCGGAGCTACTCCAGACGTTCTGGCGAATCCACAAACCGACAACCCACAACCGCCAGGGCTTCGACTTCGGCAGCCAGTACCGCTCGGCGATCTTCTACCATGACGCTGGCCAGATGGAAGCCGCGATCGCATCACGTGATGCCCAGCAGCAATCGCTGAGGCGGCAAATCGTCACTCAGATCACCCCGGCGTCCGCGTTCTACCGGGCCGAGGAGTACCACCAGCGGTACCTCGAGAAGCATGGCCACCCCGGCTGCGCAGCCACCATCCGGTGAACGGGCCCGGAGCCGAGCGCAAATCGGCCAGTTCTGCGCGCCATCGGCAGAGATGCCGGCCGATCACCAAGCATACAGATTAGGCGGTTTTGCGCGGCGGTCAACGACTAGTGTTAGTCACTGAGCGTGACTACTTGCCTGTCTCGCATGGCCGCAGGGCCGGCGCTACTCGAACCGGTTCGCCCGGCCCTGGCGGTAGCGCGAAGACTGTTCTTGCTCGGTATCGACGCGCGGGGGCTTGCCGTGAGCATCGCCGTCACTACTCCGGCTCGCCATGCCGGGTCGCATGCGGTGCGGATGCGGCGGTTGGGCCACCGCAACACGATGTCAGCGTTCAGCGATAGGTCCCGGCCATCCCGCCGGTCTATGTTGTGAACGCTTCATCCGATCGCAGAAGGAGTCGTGATGCCCCGCACCCGGGTCCACAACATGAACGTCTCCCTCGACGGCTACGCCGCCGGCGAGCATGTGACGTTCGACGCCCCGATCGGCGGCGCCGAGCGGCTGTTCACGTGGTTCGATGGCCGGGTAATCCATGGCGTCGATAAGGCGGATGCCCCCGTCACGCTGGACCGCGCTCTGACCAGCATGTGGAGCCAGGGCATCGGCGCCGAGATCATGGGACGGCGCAAGTTCGGTCCCCAGGTTGGTGATTGGCCCGACGATGGGTGGCGGGGCTGGTGGGGCGACGAGCCGCCATTCCAGACACCGGTGTTCGTCATGAGCCACCACCCCCATCCCACGATTGACTTTCCTAACGGGACCAGCTTCCGGTTCGTGGACGGGCCACCGGAGGAGGTGCTCCGCCTAGCCCAGCAGGCTGCTGGTGGTCGTGACGTCCGCATCGGGGGAGGACCCTCGACGGTGCGTCAGTTCCTCCAGGCCAACCTGGTCGACTTCATGCACCTAGTGATCGTGCCGATTACCCTCGGGCGCGGCGTATCCCTCTGGGAGGGATCAAGCGGCCTCGAAGACCGCTTCACCGTCGAGTCGGTCGCCTCGCCTAGCGGCCTTACTCACCAGCTGTGGAACAAAAACGACCACGCCTGAAGCCGGACCCCCAACCGGGGGAGTGCCCCCCGCGCCAGACTGACCAAATCTGCACACCTCAACGGCCAGCGGCGATAATGCCACAGGCCGCTCAGATCGGCGGATCTTGTATATAGCCTTCCTAGGCTGGCCAGCCGCCCGCACGTACGTTGGGTGACGGATAGAGGCGCTGAGGCGGAGAACCCACGTCAGACGGTGGGCAGCAGTCCTCCGTCAATGACGTGGTTTGTGCCGGTGAGGTAGCTGGCGGCGGGGGAGACGAGGAAGGCGACAAGTGCAGCGACGTCATCGGCGGTGCCGGGCCGTCCGAGCGGAAGCTGGATATGAAGTCTCGGCGCGCTGTGTCCAGGTCGGTGGCCGCCTCGTTGGCGAGGACGCGGAGGCCTTAAGCAGGATCGGCCCCGTCGGCCTGCCCGGTGGGTTTGCTGGCGGTCACCACGAACATCACCGCGCCGCCGAGGAAATCGCCGCCGGCCTGCGCCTGCTCGTCCAGTTCCGCCCACCACCCGCGGGCTTCCTCACCGGTCAGCAGGCCCTGCTCTTGGAGCCGCGCCACGTGATCGGAGAGTGCGCCGGTCTGCGACGCCGACCCAAACGGGGCCTCTCGACGGAGCGGGTTATGTCGGGCAGGCTTACCCAGCATGTCGTTGCTGCATGTACGGGTCGTGAGCCCGGCTGATCTGCGTGATGAGGTAGAGGCGATATTGCGCGGCCAGCAGGGGGCGACCAACCTCGTGGTGCTCCCGGGCGCGGCTCGCGAGCCGGGAGGCGACCTGATCCAGGCTGATCTTGCACGCGAGTGTGTCCAGAAAGTCCTCAGCGGCCTGCGGGAGCTTGGCATCGACCGGCGCGGCTCAATCAGCGTGCACGCGCTTGACATGGCGATCGGTGCTGGCGTGCGCCGCGCCGAGCGCAATGCGCCAGGCGACGCCGCCGACGCTGTCATCTGGGAGGAGGTCATCTCAAGCACTGGCGAAGACTCGACGCTGACCTGGGTGTTCATGGCGTTCATGGTGCTGGCGTGCCTGCTGGCCGCGATCGGCGTCGCGACCAACTCCCCGATCACTATCGTCGGCGCGATGGTCGTCGGCCCCGAGTTCGGTCCGCTCGCCGGGATAGCCGTGGGGCTGCGGCTGCGCCGGATGGACGCGGTGCGCCGCGGGATAATGGCGCTGGTGGCCGGATTCGCCGGGGCGATCGCGGCGACCGCCGCCGTGGCCGTCTTGTGGCGGGCTACCGGTTTGGTGAATGCTGGCGACCTCGCTCATTCGTCCGGCACCGAATACATCTACCAGCCTGGCTGGTTCTCGCTTATCACCGCACTTGTCGCGGGCGCGGCCGGCATGCTGTCACTCACGTCCGCAAAATCGGCGGCCCTGGTGGGCGTGTTCATCTCGGTCACTACGATTCCGGCCGCGGGAAACCTGGCGCTGGCCCTGGTCTTCGGTCGTTTCCACGTCGCGGCAGGATCAGCCCTCCAGCTCGTCATCAACCTCACCGGCATCGTCGCCGCCGGGTACCTCGTACTGCTCGCACGCGGTCACTTCCCTGGATGGCGGGGATCGGATGATCGCCCCAGCCGCTTTGACACAACTTCCTGAGCGCCAGCGTGCAGGTAGGGATCCCCGCGGCGGCCGGGATAAGCCAGTGACGGCAGGCCCCGGTTGACGCCGCTCTCGGTAGTGAGGTCCGGAAAGCCAGGGACAAACCAAGTGACAACGCCCCCGGCCGACGCCGGAACGCGGTCAGTGCCAGCCAGACAGTGCTATAGCTCTGACGTGCACTGACGCGACCCAGCGCGACCCGCTCAGACGGGACGGGCGTCCATGGTAAGGAGAAGGTCTACGGTTCGATTCCGTAACGGGGCTCCAGGTCAACGCGTTATTTCGAACGCTGCTATTCAAGGTCAAGAGACTGAATTTCAAGATCAAGGGACTAACGCGGCGATGACGGGGCTGGACGGCGCGAAACGCGCACTCGAACAGGCTCGATCCTGCCTACGCTGTCCCAGGTGGTGGGAATCTGCACGCGCGAAGCGGGGCCCTGTCGACAGACCGGTGAAAGCGACGCCCGCGCTCGAGCTGGTCGGACTAGGTAAAGATCCGGCCCGGTTCGGGCTCAGCAATCTCCGGCCGGAACTTGGCCGGAACTAGGGGATGCATCCGCCTGCCGTCAGCTTGCAGTGCCTGATGATGATGGGTGCCCAGCCGAGCTGCGCGGGCGTGGGAGATGACACCGCCGAGCGGCATGATCCCGGGGTCAATCTCCAACTGGCGAAACCCACAGCCGTGGATCTCTAACAATCCTCCTGCCGACTGTGCCCTGACCGGCCTGGCTCCCGCGCAAGCACCCGATCCTCGTCTAGCATCAGAGCAGCCAAGGAAAAGAGCGCAAGCAATGCCCGAAGCTGGCGAGGAAGTCCTCGCTTTCCCTGACACTCAGGCCCGTCAGCTCGCCGGCGTATCGATGCGACGACTGCGGTACTGGGAAGAAGTCGGCCTCGTAATCCCGTCGATCAAGCGCCACCTCAGTGAGCACAATACGGTGCGGCTCTACAGCTACCAGGACCTGCTCGCCTTGCTCGTGGTGAGCGCACTGCGTACAGAGCGGGATATGTCGCTGCAGAAGATCCGCCGAATCGTCAAGCATCTGCGGTCGCGGGGCTACCAGGCGCCGCTGCGCGAGCTCAAGTTCGCGACCGTGGGCCGTGAGGTCTACTTCCAGCACCCCGACGGCACTTGGGAAGGCGACCTAGGCCCGGACCAGGTCGTCATATATGAGGTAATTCTCCTGGATCCGCTGCGGCTGCGCATCGACAGCGCGGCCAGGCGTTCGGCCGACGATGCGGGCCGCATCGAAAAGCGCCGTGGTGTGCACGCGAGCGCTCCGGTGTTCGCCGGCACCCGGATCCGGGTTGCCACGGTACAGAAGTACCTGCAACAGGGTTATCAAACCGAAGCGATCCTGGAGGCATTTCCGGATCTCAAAGCAGAGGACGTCGACGAAGCCAGGCAGCAGCTCGCCGCGGCCAGCTAGTGCGCTTCCTGCTTGATCATGACGTCGACGCCGCTGTGGGACGCATGCTGCGGCAACGTGGTCATGAGTGCTGGACGGCAGGCTCGGCCGGCCTGGCACGCGCCAAGGATGATGAGCTGACGGTGTGGGCCGCCGAGCATCACGCGGTTGTGGTCAGCACCGACGGAGAATTCAGTCATCGACGGATGCAGAACGCAATCGGCTGGCACGTCTGGCTCAGATGCAGCGACTGGGAGGCGGGCGAGGTCCTCGCGGATCACCTGGATGAACTACTGACCTTGCTAGACGCACGAAACGACCTGACGATGCGAGTGTCAAAGGAAGGCCTCAGCGACTCATCCAGATGGACATGAACCGACGCTCGCCTCTGCCGATGTGAGGGCGTGGCGTCGTCGGGGCCGGGAAAATTAGCTCTTATATGCCGCGATTATACAAGTCCGGCAAAGGAAACGTTCTAGAAATTTCTTGGTTTGCGCCCGAACGTGAGCTTCCAAGGCCCAGGCAAGGCGTCAATGACTTGGGCGGTATCGGAAGCCCTGGCAATATTGGTGTGACTGCTGACGGATGACGGTTAGCCAGTGCGCCTTCGTCGACTCATCAGCCGCGCTGCCCATGATCGCATCGTCGTATCCGCTTGTCCTGGCCAGCGCCTCTTCTGGTAGCTCATCTGGATGCCAAGTGGGCGGCACGGAAACCGACACGAATCCAGAACCTTCACGCTTGACGCACCCATACCCTGCCGCCCGGACATCGGCTATTTCAGGGAGTCTGTCGAACGACATCAGTGTCTCATCAGCTGCTGACGAACCTGCTGCATATGGCGCTACGTGAGAGCCGGTGTTCCGCTGCGGGTGAGCCAGTGCGCTGGTGGAGGGTGAGCCGGTATTCCGTTGCCGGGTGAACCGGGGCACCGTTGCTGGTTGATGTTGGTGCGACCGTTCGTCGGGTCCGTGTCGTTGGGATGCGGACGTGACGAAAGGGGTCGCCCTCGATGGTCGACTACAAACAGATCTTGTGGCTGCGTGCTGAAGGGGTGAGCCAGCGCGGCATCGCGGACGTGCTGGGCTGCTCGCGGAATACGGTGGCTGCGGTGTTCGCCGCCGCGAGCGCGGCCGGTATCGGCTTCGGGGAGGTGGCGGACCTCGCTGCTGACGAGGTCCGTCGCCTGCTGCTGCCCGAGGTGGTGAAGGCCGAATCGGACTGGTGCATGACGCAGGCGCCTGAAGTCCGCGCAGAGCTGGCTGTTCTGTCTCGTCTACGCCGGGAGGCGCCTCACGAGCCGTGGTGCATGATGAGGATCGGGGCTCGCGGGCAGTCGGCTGATGACGCTGGGCGGCTAGTGGCACCCGGTCAGCGCCGGCCCGTAGCATGACGCCATGAGCGCCCAGCCCGCTGAGCATGACGAGGACCCGCTGGACCCGCAGCGGATCCTCAGGGAACTGCCCGACCGAGAACGCGCAAACTTCCTCGCCGCCTACCGGGACGCCCTGGACGGCGCGCGAGATCCTGCCGGATGGGGACATCTGCAGCGGATCTTGCGGCTCTGGAGCGGGATGGTGATCGCCACGAACCGGCCAGGCTTCTACGAGGCGCAGGAGGCAGCGCTGACCGGGACCGGCGGCGGGATGCTCCTGGCGGACTACATCCGGCTGCGCCGCACCCAGACGTGAGCTACCGGCCGCACCTGGAGTCCGGCGCGCTCCGGCAGATGCACGGTCTTCCGGAGCACGCGTTCGACATGCTGGTGACGCTGTTGGCCAGGATCTGTGACGACCCGTACGACCCGCTGTTCAGCGCGCCGACCGGAGTGCCGCGACGGCGGGTCGCGGATGTCGGCGACTTCGGGTTCATCGTATTCGCGGTCGACGAAACTGCTGACCTGATCCGTGTCTTCGACCTCGTGTGGACAGGCTGAAGCCGCGATCCTGTCAACGTCCCGTGACAAGACTTCAAAGTCCTTAACTCCCGATCCGCCGTAGTCTCAAGTCCGCTTTGGGGTGTCTCCGACGTAGCTTTACGGATGGTTGAGCCGCGTAGTGGACGCGTTATCTTAAGTGGTGTCTACGACGCACCGGAAGCGATGTTGGCCACGTGGCCTGCGTCTATATCCTTGTCGCTGCGCTCTTGACCTCTGAGCCGCGCCCAGAACATCACGTCGGCGACATGTCTCAGACGCAGAACCCCCTCTTGGCCAGGGCTTATCTTTAAATGGACTTAAGATAACATCCGATACGTGCGGTTATCGGGTATCGCTCTTGGCGGTCGCAGTCCGCAAATAACGGAATGATCTGCGCGCCCCTAGCCCTCCTATTGGGCATGGTCATCTGCTTGCGCGGGGCAGGTGGCCGGAGTAGCCGTGGAACAGCTACCCTACGCAGGTGTCCTCCAAGAAGCGGAGTTCTGGCGGGCGCAAGGCTCACCGCCAGGGCCTCAGCGGCAACCCGCAGCGTCGCGCCGAGCAGTTGGCTCAGGATCGGCGGGCAGGCCGGGACCTGTCAGCGTTCCGGCACCCGCAGACGGATCCGGACCGGGCGGCATTCCGGGAGCTGGCCTATCGCTTTGCTGGCGGCGCGCTGCCCGAAGCGTGGTGGCGGGAATCCCATGAGCGCATTCTCGCGCTGGCCCGTGCCCTGACCTGGCCGACTCGCCTGGTCGATCGGGAGACGCAAGCCTGCCAGATCGTCGGTGACGAGTTCTACGATCGCCTGCGCTCGCCGGGAACCGGTCTTCATCCAGCCCAGTGGCTGCGCGCACTCGCTGAGGAGACCGGGGCGGCGCTGCGCGCAACGCCAGTATCGAGATGGCGGCACACCTGATCCGCGAGTCCCACCTTGCTGACCATGCCAATCCGGCCCTGCACCTGCTGCCGGAGTGGGCGCAGTGGTGCATCGAGCGAACCGGACTCGACGGTGACGCCGCCGCCCGATCCCGCGAAGCGGGCCGCTCCGCGGCTTCAGCGCTCGTTCAGCACGAGGACGACGAGCCGGCCGCCGAGGACGACACAGCGCCATTCCGCCGCCAGGAGTGAACCGCGCGAAGCAGGAGGCGCTGCTGTGCGGTCTCAGCCGGGAACACAGGAAGCCGGTGTCTCGCACTCAAGCACCGCGGGATCACGTTCTGTTACAGGCCTGGCAAGCTTGACGTACCGGATCCGCCGCTATGCGCGGGCATCCGGTCTGTAGTGCTCATCGGCCCAGCCGCGCAGATCGGGTCCTTCTGCGCGACTTGCGGCTACCAGCCCGGACGTAGCTTGATGCGCGCCGGGCGCGTGCGGTCCACCGTGATAACGGCTGCCTTTTCCAGCACGACGGCAATCCAGCCGGCGGTCGCGGTCTTGGTGAAAGCCTTCAGGTGCGCGTCCAGGCTTCCCGGCGTGCCGTCGGTTGAATAGAGACTGCCGATCAGGACCCAGCCCCGCCCCCGCAGGAAATCAGGTACTTGCTCAAGGGCCTGCCACGGCAGCGGCGTCCGGTGCTGCTTCTCGCCGAGAAGCAGCACGATCCCGTGGGCGGTGTATTCGGCGATGGCGAACTGCCCCCGCCCGGACGGAGTCGCCAGCAGGCCCCCGGGAGAGACCGCCGCACGGACCGCATCCTCGACTTCCCCTGTCACGCGGCAATCATCTCATCCTGCCTTCCGCGAGTCAGCTGGCCGCGTACGGTGCCCGCAGGGCCTTGCGCCGAACCGGACAGCCGGGGAAGGAATATGGACACCGGGAACTCGCTGATCACCGGCTTTGACGCGTTCGCGGAGCAGTTCCGGGCGCAGGCCGACGCGGCCGGCCTACCGGCGTCCGAGCACGCGATCCACTTCTGCCTGGCCCTGGGCCTGCAATCGGCGTGGGCACTGCCGGCGGGAGCCATCGTCTTCGAGCGTCCTTCCCGCAGCGGGACGCGCACCGACCTGTGGGTGGGCGAGCCGTACGACCTGGCGATCGAGGTCAAGTACCTGCGCTCTCACCCCTCCGGCAGCCAGCCCGCGCGTCCCATGCTCTACGGCCAGCTCCTCGCCGACTTCAGCAAGGTCGCCCAGGTGCCCGGCCGGCTGCGGCTCGTCGTGCTCGCGGCAGACGACGGGTACGTGCGGTACATCGAGCAGTCGGGCAGGTCAGTCCTCCCGCTGAAGGCCGGAGAAACGGCATTGATCACGCCGTCGTCGCTCGGCCGGCTCGCTGACACGCCACGGCAGAAGGCCCAATCCCACGGCCCGTGGCGCGATCTCCGCACCACGCTCCGCTGGACGAGCACGATACGAGGCTGCTCCCTGTTCGCCTGGGAAGTGACCCCAGAAACCGGGCCGTCACAGACGGCTACTGGCCAACACGGCTAGAACCGCCGTTCGGCATGGCCGGATGCTCGCTTCTGATCTCGATGATGGCGAGCCATATCTGCGTGATCTGGGCGGCCATGGGCAGTGCCGTTGGGTTAGCCGGGAATTGCCACACCAGCTGGCCGGTGGCTGCCGCCATTCCGGCTGTACCCCCAAGTACCCACCCGCCCAGCACCGCCGCCGACCGCGAACCGCAGCGGCGGGGACACTGCCCACGCGTCCTGGGAATCTGGAACCCTGCCGATGAGCTGACGCTGGCCTCATCGTCTCCATCGGGTAACAACTGGCCAGCTGAAGGAGCGGGGCGGACCAGGCAGGAACGCGCGCGGACCATGAAGGAGGCACCACACGATGGGGCAACCGAGCACAGAGCAGGCACTGCGGGCCCTGGAACTGCTCGTGGGCGAGTGGACCGTGGAGGCGAAGGGCCCGGACGGGCAGGCCTGGCCCGGTGAGGGCCGGGCAAGTTTCCAGTGGCATCCCTCGCACGCTCATCTCGTCCAGCGCATCACCGTCGATGTGCCTGGCGCCCCCGACAGCAACTCGATCATCGGCTGCGACGCTGCCAATGGCACCTATGTCCAGCTCTACAGCGACGAGCGAGGGGTGTGCCGCATCTACACCATGCACATCGACAGCACTCAGTGGATTCTCCAGCGCGAGGGTGAGCCATTCGCACAGCGCTTCATCGGGACGATTAGCAATGACGCCCGTACCATCTCGGGCCGCTGGGAGAAGGCCGAGAACGGTCCGGAGTTCACCGTCGACTTCTACCTCACCTACCGCAAAGCTGAGCCCTGAGCACCGCCGCCGATCCAGGAGGACCGTAACTAGTCACCGGCCGTAAAGCCCCGCCACGGGGCCAGCACGCCGACCCGCCTTATGAGCGGCAAGCGAAAATCGAATCCTCTGGGGACGGCGGCGTATAACGAGATTTCTGGCGCCAGAGCGTGAGCAGGGCGACCGAGGTCACGTGTGCATTCGCAGCGGCCAGACCTGCTCGATCATTCACTGGCCGCCCGCGTTCTTGCGTCAAAAATAGGGGCCTGGGGCAAGCGGCGCAGGAATTGTTCGACGCGTTTGCGGTAGGCGCCCGGGTCGGTGAAGTACGACATGACGTGGTCGGCGCCGGGGACGATCCACAGGTCGGCGTGAGGCTGGGCGGCGTGGAGTTCGTGGGCCATGGCGGTGGGGTTGTAGCTGTCGGCTCCGCCGTGGATGAGCAGGACGGGAACAGCGGCGCGGGCGATGGCGTCGAGCGGGCTGGCCCGGGTGAGGCGGTACCCGGCGAGCATCCTGCACATCGGGCTGGCCAGGGGCGGGGCAGGATCAGGCGGGCGGGCAGGTGGCGGGCGCGTAGATGGTAGGCGAATTCGGCGCAGGCGGAGCTGAAGGAGCAGTCGCTGATGACGGCTCGTACCTGCGGTGGCAGGTCGGGGGAGCCGCTGAGCAGGAGAGCTGTGGCACCGCCCATGGATAGGCCGTGCAGCACGATGCGGGCGTCCGGGCCGGCGGTGCGGGCGAGTCGTCTGATCCAGCGCAGGTAGTCGAAGTGGTCGAGCCAGCCCATGCCGACGTAGCGTCCGCCGCTGTCGCCGTGCGCGCGGTTGTCCGCCATGTGGTTCTGTAGGTGACTTCTGACTCCGCTTGTTGATCAGCTCTGGGTCCACCGGTTTTTATGGGGGACTCGGTGTCGGTGAGTCTTGACTCCACCGGTGTGCAGGCGTGGGAGGATCAGCGTGCGTGCTCCGGGTGTCTCCCCACACCCTGACAGGTAGGTGTGGTGGAAGGCGTGCATGCAGTCGATGTCGAGGGTCGAGCTCTACGCGGCGATCCGCCGGGACTCCCGGGTCGATGGGCTGTCGAGCAGGGATCTGGCCCGGAAGTACAGGGTGGGCCGGCGGACCGTGGCCCTGGCGCTGTCGTCTGCGTGGCCCGGGCCGCGGAAGAAGCTTCCCCCGCGCACGTCCCGCCTGGATCGGCATAAAGAGGCGATCGACCGGATCCTGCGGGCTGATCTTGATGCCCCGCGCAAGCAGCGGCATACCACCAAGCGGATCTTTGACCGGCTGATGGCTGAGCATGACGCGGACGGCATCTCCTACCCGATGGTCCGGGCCTACGTCGTGGTCCGCAAGCCGGAGATCTGGGTCGAGGCGGGCCGCGGGCCGCCGCGGGTGTTCATCCCGCAGACCCACCGGCCCGGCCAGGACGCCGAGGTCGATTTCGGCGACGTCTACATCGACCTGGCCGGGGTCCGCACCCTGTGCTACATGTTCGTGTTCCGGCTGTCCTTCTCCGGTAAGGCGGTGCACCGCGTCTCGGCTTCGGAGGGGCAGGAGGCGTTCTTCGAAGGCCACGTTCACGCTTTCAGCGTGCTGGGCGGCGTTCCTGCCGGGAAGGTCCGCTACGACAACCTGACCTCTGCGGTGGCCCGCGTGCTCGGCTTCACCCGGGCCCGGGTGGAGACCGACCGGTGGACCGCCTTCCGGTCCTGGGCCGGCCTGGATGTCTTCTATTGCCAGCCTGGCCTGCAAGGAGCCCATGAGAAGGGCGGCGTGGAGGGCGAGGTCGGCCGGTTCCGCCGCAACCACATGGTCCCGGTTCCCCAGGTCGGCACCATAGCCGAGCTGAATGCGCTGCTCGACGTCTGGGACCAGGAGGACGAAGAGCGCCGGATCGCGGACCGCACGCGCACCGTCGGGGAGTTCTTCGCGATCGAGAGGCCGCTGCTGGCCCCGCTGCCGTCCGAAGCCTTCGAGACCGGGCGCATGTTCACGCCGCGAGTAGACCGCTATGCCCAGGTCACCGTACGGATGAACCGCTACTCAGTGCCCATGCGCCTGATCGGCCATCAGGTGCGGGTGCTGCTGCACGCTTCTGATCTGGTGGTCTATGACGGCCGCGCCGAAGTCGCCCGGCACGAGCGCCTGGCCGGCCGCGGCGGCAGCCGCCTGGAGCTGGATCACTACCTGGAAGGGCTCCTGCGCAAGCCCGGTGCCCTGCCCGGGGCGACGGTCCTGCATCAGGCCAGGGCCGCAGGCCGGTTCACCCCGGTCCATGACGCCTGGTGGGCGGCCGCGCGCACGGCGCACGGGGACGCGGCCGGCACCCGGGCCCTGGTCGAGGTCCTGCTGTTGCACCGGCGGATGGCCCACGAGCACGTCGTCGCCGGGATCGCCGCCGCGCTGCGGGCCGGGGCGATGACCGCCGACGTGGTCGCGATGGAGGCCCGCAAGGCCGCCGACGCCGGCACGCCAGTCACCGCGGCACCGCCCGATGAGATCCCCCAGGCGTCCCCGGTGACCTCACTCACCGGGCGGCGCCTGGCCGCCCTGCCGGCGGACTCCCGGCCGCTGCCGTCGGTAGCCGCCTACGACCAGCTACTGCGCCGTCCCCGGCCACCCGCCACCCGTCCCGCCAGCCAGGGAGACCCGTCATGACACTCCAGCGCCACCGCGGCCTGACCGAACCCGCCGCCGACGCCGCGATCGACACCGCCTGCCGGGTCCTGCGCCTGCCCACCCTGCGCGCCCAGTTCACCGACCTCGCCGAGGTCGCCGCCCGGGAACAGATGACCTACCGCGGGTTCCTCGCCGAGCTGCTGATGGCCGAATGCGACGACCGGGGGCGCCGCCGCTCCGAACGCAGGATCAAGGCCGCCTGCTTCCCGCGGCAAAAGGAACTGCGGACCTTCGACTTCCAGGCCAACCCGAACATCACCCCGGAGACGCTCGCCACCCTCGCTACCTGCGAGTGGGTCCGCAAAGGAGAGCCGCTCTGCCTGATCGGCGACTCCGGGACCGGCAAGTCCCACCTGCTCATCGCCCTGGGCACCGAGGCCGCGATGGCGGGCTACCGGGTCCGCTACGTCCTGGCCGCCAAACTCGTCAACGAGCTAGTCGAAGCCGCCGACGACAAGCAGCTGACCAAGACCATCGCCCGCTACGGCCGCGTCGACCTGCTCTGCATCGACGAACTGGGCTACATGGAACTCGACCGGCGCGGCGCCGAGCTGCTGTTCCAGGTTCTGACGGAGCGCGAGGAAAAGAACAGCATGGCCATCGCCTCCAACGAGAACTTCAGCGGCTGGACCAAGACCTTCACCGACCCCAGACTCTGCGCCGCCATCGTGGACCGCCTCACCTTCGGCGGCAACATCATCGAAACCGGCACCGACTCCTACCGCCTCGCGCAAACCCGCGCCAGAGCCGGCCACGCTACCAGCTGACAACCACGCCCGGTCTTCCCCGCCAAGCGCCGAGCCGCCATCCTCACCACCCCAGGGAAGGCCCCGCACGCGAGAAAGCGGAGTCAGCTCTCAACAACAAAAGACCCCCCAAGATCAACAACTGGATCCGCAACTCGCCGATAACTGGATCCAAAACTCACCTACAGAGCCAGCCATGAGGACGTTGAACCCGCGCGCGCTGTAGTCGCGCGCGAAGTTGCCCATCAGCGATGCGTCTGCCCGGTGCCCGTGAATGAGGATGACCGTGCGCTGAGCGGGCCGGGGTGCGGGAAAGTAATAGCCGGCCAGCCGTGTGCCGTCGTGCGCGGTGACGGTCCAGCGCTGGTGCGGTGTGGCTGCCATCCATGCGCGGCCCTCGCGGCGGGCTGTGGCCGTGGTGGCGGCGACCAGGTCGCTGTCGTCGGGGGCCTCGTCGCTGGGGGGCGTCTTCCGGAGGATCGCCGCGTTGATCAGGGCCGCTGCGAGCCCGGCCGGGGCCGCGGCTGCGATGCCCGCGGCGGCAGCAAGGATGCGGGCCGGCCGGGCGGTCATGACCGCGCGCCGGCGGGGCGTGCCAGCAGGTGCGCGGTGCCGGCGAGCCGGCCGGCCGCGTGTTTTCCCCGCTCATGGAGCTGGGAATCGCCAGTGCGGTGGCTGACGGCGATCAGGCCGGGGCGAAATGCCGCTGTGTCATCCGCGCTGGTGGTGATCTCGCGGACGCCGTCGTCGTCGTCAGTAACGCACAATGCCAGCACGTCCATGACCCGGATCAGCGCCGCCGGATCGGGGTGCGCCGGTCTGGCAGCGCTCGGCCAACAGGGCCGCGCCGGGACCGGAGAGCCGCGAGACCAGGGCCCCCCGGCCGGTCACGGCCATCAGCAACGCCTCCCCGGTGCCGGTCACCTCCTCGCCGTCGCCCCACTCCCAGTCCAGGTCGGTGGCGCGCAGCCGCAGCCCGGCCGCCCGCCTGCGAGTGTGCAGCGGCGGGCCCTGCGGCACGCTGATGACCAGCGCCGCCAGGACGGCCGCGGCGCCCGCGTGCCGGTCGATCCCGAGGGGGACGAAGGCGTCCTGGCAGTGGATGATCACGTCGGCCAGCACATCGGCGGGCTTGCGGCCCGGCGGCTGGAAGGTGTTCCCGGCCGATTCGCGAAGACGGGCGGCCAGCTCCGCCGGGCTGGCCGCGCCGCGGCGCCGCCCGTCGTCGTATAGCCATGCCTTAACGTTGAACCGGTGCGCCAGCAGCCTGGGGAGCGCCCGGCGCACCCTGAACGCTCCCTCGGCGTTGCCCACCACGTGGGCCACCACGTCGCGGACCCGCCAGCCTGCGCACAGGCTCGGCGTGTCCCAGGCGGCCCCGGGAAGGTCAGCGACCGCGTTGGCCAGGTCGCGCCGCTGCCCGGCGGCCAGCGCCCAGCACTCTAAAGTGCTCATGCTCTGACTTTACTCCGATCCGGAGTAAATGCAAACATAACGTCGCCTGCCACCGATGCGCCTGCCTTTGCGTCTGCGGCCGCCGCTACGGGGGCCCGGGGTCGGTTGCCTCAGCGCGGGCAGCGAGTGGTTCCACCCGCGCCCGCAGGTCCTCCAGCATGGCGCGGGTCCGTGGGGTCAGGCCGAGATCGGCGGTGCCGGGCCAGGTGGTGATCTCAGCCTCAGCCTCGTCCGCCCAGATGATTATCTGCTCGAACACGTTGACGTAGAACAAGGGGAAAAGGGCAATGATGTGCAGCCGGCGGGGGAATTGGGTCGCGTTCTCGTCTTCCGGGTCCAGGTAGCCCCGGATCTGCGAGAGCCCGGCCGGCATCTGGGCCAGCACCCACCTCCGGATGCTGCGGACCGCTGCCAGCAGGTCCTGCTTGGACCCCTGGTCTGCGTAGAGGAGCCGGAGCATGGTCTCGATCTGAAGCCGGGGCGGGTCCGGCTCGCTCGCGAGCCATGCGGCCAGCACCTGCCGGCCCTGGCCGGTAATCGCGTACACCGTCCTGGCGCGGCGGCCGGTCGTGCTCTGCTCTCGCCTGGCGGTGGCCAGGCCGAGCCGCACCAGCCGTTTGGGCTCGCCGTACCAGACGCTTTCGGCGGTGGGCCAGCACCAGTCCAGGCTGCGGCGCAGCTGCTGGGTCAGTTCGTAGGCGCTCCACTCGCGCAGGGCGAGCAGCCCGAGGATGGCATACGCCGTCGTCGGCAGGGACGGGGCAGCTGATGCGCCGGGCGACGCGGATTCGTTCATGCCCTTGACTTTACTCCGATCCGGAGTAGCTTCGGTATTACTCCGGATCGGAGTAATGACCGGGGTGGGCAAGCGAAGGGAGCGCGCAACCCCCGGCTGCCGAGGACGACCCGCCTGCCGTCAGCAAGCCCGCCGACGACCCGCCCAGGGAGGGACCTATGAGCAAGATCGGAGCGCCCAGGCGCACCATCGAGATCGAGCCGATGAGGAACCAGCCGCCGAGCCCGTCAAGGTGCCCGAGCCCGTCAAGGTCCCCGAACGTGTCTAGGGCCGAGTTCGGGATCACGCCCATCGCGGCTACCGCAAGTGGCACGTCCGCGACGGACGCCTGGTGAGCCACTACGACCAGGCCTGGCCGCTTCGCGCCCCGGCCCAGGCTGCCTGCACGACTGCTCCCGCGCGGGCCTGCCCATTCCGTCTGGGACCAGGCACGGCCACTTCGCGGGCGAGGGCTGCGGCCTGTACGCCTGGAAGCCCCCGAATTCGTCGAGCGCCCGTCCACACTGGTCGAGCAAGCGCATCCAGTGCTGGGGGGTCGTGGAGGGCTGGGGCCGCGTCGTCGAGCACGAGAAGGGCTTCCGCGCCCTCTGCATGCGCCCGCTGGCCCTGTCGCCCATGTTCCCGATCGACCTCAAGCTCCTGAAGGACATGGCCGCCGTCTACGAGATCCCGCTCCTGATGAGCGTGGGCGAGGTCCGCCGCGCCTTCCCGCCGCTCACCGCGCAGGGTTCGCATGCGGACTACCACCGGCCGGCGAAGCCGCGGCTGGAGGCGCCACCGTGACCTTGCTGAGCAGCAAGCGGTCAAGCACGCAACCATCACAAACGAAGGAGGAGTACGGCACATGGGACTGTCCATCAGTGACACCGCACCGGATTTCGAGGCCGGCACCACCCAGGGCAGGATCCACTTCTACGAATGGATCGGAGATTCCTGGGCGGCGGTGCTGTTCTCCCACCCCAAGGACTTCACCCCGGTGTGTACCACCGAGCTCGGGCAGGTGGCCAGGCTGGCGCCCGAGTTCGAACGCCGCGGCGTGAAGGTCATCGGCCTGTCGGTGGACGCCACCGAGCGCCACCAGGCGTGGGCTGACGACATCGAGGAGACCCACGGCGCACGGCCCGGCTACCCGATCATCGGCGACACCGATCTCAATGTGTCCAAGCTCTACGGTTGCTTGAACCAGAGCTGAGCGCGCCGCTACCGGCCCGATAGCCGGGCTGGTGGCGTGGCGGCGACCCGTAGCACAAGGATGCGCGGCACGACGGCGCGACGCCCGGCACGACGACATGCAACGAGACGACCCGTAGACCAAGGAAGGGGAGCCGCCGTGATGCCGGCCCATGACCTGACCGCAACGGCCGTGATGCCGGCCCGTGACCTGATCCCGGCGGCGACGCTGGCCGGCAACACGACGATGGGCGCAGCGCTGGCCGGCTTCGGGGGGCGCTACCCGGCTTATGCCGGCACCGCCGTTCTGGACGGCATGCGGGCCAGGGACTACACCCGATTGGACGCAACCGGCCGCATCTATCTCGACTACACCGGCGGGGGCCTGTACGCCGAGTCCCAGCTGGCCCGGCACCGGGACCTCCTGGCCGGCGCCGTGTTCGGCAACCCGCATTCGCAGAACGTGCCGTCGCGGGGAATGGGCGCCCGGGTGGAGGCGACCCGGGCTCAGATCCTGGAATTCTTCCGGGCTTCACCCGAGGAATACGAGGTCATCTTCACCCCGAACGCCACCGGCGCACTGCGGCTCGTCGGCGAGTCCTACCCCTTCGGGCCGGGCGGCCGGTACCTGCTGACCTTCGACAACCACAACTCGGTCAACGGGATCCGGCAGTTCGCCCGGGCCAGCGGCGCTTCGGTCACCTACGTACCGCTCGACCCGGCCGACCTGCGCGTATCAGAGGAGGCGCTGGCCCGCCATCTGGAGGCCGCGGCCCCGGTCCGCCGCCGGCATTTTTCTCGCCGCCGCCCCGGCTCGGCCCCCGGCACCTTGTTCGCTTTCCCGGCCCAGTCCAGCTTCTCCGGCGTCCAGCACCCCCTGGCCTGGATCGCCCCGGCCCAGGCGGCCGGGTACGACGTGCTGCTGGACGCCGCCGCTTTCGCGCCGGCCAGCCAGCTGGATCTGTCCCGGTGGCATCCGGACTACGTGTCCTTGTCGTTTTACAAGATCTTCGGTTACCCGACCGGCATCGGGGCCCTGCTGGTGCGCAAGCCGGCGCTGGCCAAGCTGCGCCGCCCGTGGTACGCCGGCGGCACCATCACCTTCTCCTCGGTCCGCGCCCAGGCGGCCCCCGGCGAGGGGTTCTACCTGACCCCGGGACCGGCCGGCTTCGAGGACGGGACCGTCGACTACCTGGGCATCCCGGTCGTCGGCATCGGCCTGGACCACATCAGCTCGGTGGGCATCGAGACCATCCACACCAGGGTCATGTGCCTGACCGGCTGGCTGCTGGACGCACTCAGCGCCCTGCGCCACCGCAACGGGACGCCCGTCGTGCGCATCTACGGCCCGGCCGGTACTGATCGCCGCGGAGCGACGATCGCGATGAACTTCTTCGATCCCGCCGGCGTGCTCATCGACTCGGTGCGGGCCGAGCGCCGGGCCAACAGGGCGGGCATCTCGCTGCGCAGCGGCTGCCACTGCAACCCCGGCGTGCGCGAGACCGCGCTCGGATACTCCGCGCAGCAGATGACGGCCGCCTTCAAGGACAAGGACCGGCTGCGCTACCAGGAGTTCCTCCACGTGATCGACGGGAAGACCACCGGGGCGGCGCGGGCCTCACTCGGCCTGGTCACCACCTTCGCCGACGTCTACCGGTTCTGGCACTTCGCCGGGGGCTTCCGCGACCTGCCTTCCGACGCGGTAGGGGCCTGAGCTGCCCGGATACCGGTGCTCATCCTCACCCCCGATCCCAGCTGGAGTACGGCCCCGCGAGCAGCCGGGAAGGTCCCGTGGCGATCGCGAACACGTGCCGCCGCGACCCGTCACACCATATAAGGGCATATGCGTTGCCAGAACAAACAGGACGGTGCTCACTTCAGGCGCTCATACTCGGCGATCTGAATTGGTGGCGACCGACGAGTGGTCACACTGCGTCATGGTGTGCCAGATCGGCTGATGGCCGGTTCCGGTCAGATATCCGAAGATCCGGGCTATCGTCACCCGGGGGTTCGGCGCGCTTAGTACGGGGCACCGATCTTGCGCCATTTGCGCCCGCCGGTACCGGGCTCGGAGGGCGGGGCGGGACGGCGGCTGCGGTAGACGATGTAGGGCCGCCACAGGTACCACAGCGGGTAACTCCAGGCGTGCACGAGCCGGCTGAACGGCCACAGCGCCCAGATCATCCACGCGGCGGTCGCGTGCAGCTGGTAGATGAATGGCGCGTGCGCGATCGGCTGCACGTCCGGGGAACCGATGAACAGGCCGCGGAACCACGGCGCCACGGTGGTGCGGTAGTCGTAGCCGTGCCCGAGCAGGTTGATCCCGATCGTGGGGGCGATGCCGGTGAGGATCACGATCAGCAGCAGGATCAGGGTGACATAGTCGATTGGCGCGGTCGTGGCCCGCACCCGCGGCACGAGCAGCCGCCTGGTGGCCAGCACGATCACGCCGCCGATCACGAGCACCGCGGCCAGCGTCCCGGCCCCGGCGGAGAACCACCGGTAGACGTTCTCGGGGATGCCGATCGCCTTGGTCCACCGCTCCGGGATGAGCACGCCGATGACGTGCCCGCCGATGGCGGCGAAGGTGCCGTAGTGGAACAGCGGCGACCCCCACTTGAGCATGCGGCGCTCCTGCAGCTGCGTGGAGCGGCTGGTCCAGCCGAACTGGTCGTAACGCCACCGCCACACGTGCCCGACGGCGAACACCCCGAGCGCAAGGTAGGGCAGGACGACCCACCAGAACACCTGCGCCCCGGTGGCAGTCACGTCTGGGTTCCGTAACCGGTCAGGTACTCCGGCGGGGCGAACGGCTCCAGTCCGACCTCCTCGCGTGGCGGGCCGGCCTCCCACGCGGCATGCACGAGTCCGGCCTCGCGGCGTCCCAGTCTCGGCAGCAGAGCGCATACGGCGACGACGACATCGACGTAGGGCGTGGCCGCCTGCTCGAGGGCGCGCCGCAGCAGTTCGAGGTCGGCCCGGTGCGCGCGCAGCAGGCGTTCCCCGCGCGGGGTGAGCGCGGCGAAGTCGAGCACCATGGGCAGGTAGTCGGGCAGCTCGTCGTCGCTGGGGTGCAAGCCGGCCGCCCGGTAGGCGGTCTTGAAGGTGAGCATGGACATGCCGCGCTTGCGGGTGTCGCCGTAGCGGTAGTAGCTCAGGTACAGCGCGCAGCGGCGGCGCAGGTCGAATGTCTCGACGTAGTGCTGGCCTACCTCGGTCGGCGGCGTTGCGCGCAGCCAGCGCAGGAACCGTGCGAACGCTTCCCGGCTCGCTCGCGGGGAGGCCTGCGCCGCGGCCGCGTCGAGTTCGCTCATGCCCTCGAACAGCGCCGTCGTCGGGTACTGCAGCAGCACCGAGGCCAGCTTGTACGGGCTGACTGGGCCCTGGCTGGTGCTCACGAGGTGCCTCGGCCGGGGAAAAGGCCCGGGGCGCTGTCTTGCCCGTTCCAGCCGAGCAGGTTGAAGTGAGTCCGGCCGTCGCCGGCCCGGAAGCTGTGGTCCTGGCCGGGCGGGGCGGCTGGCTGGTAGCTCTGGATGCCGTGCGGGCCGGCGCCGCCCATGCCGGGGCCGCCGTCGGTGTCCAGGCTGCAGAACAGCTGCTCGTGCTGGCCCATCAGGCGTCCGGCGTCCTCGGCGTGCGCGGGCGGGATAACGTAACGGTCCTCGTACTTGGCGATCGCGAGCAGCCGGTAGAGGTCCTCCAGATCCTCGACACTCGCGCCGACCGAGGCAGGCAGGTTCTCATCGAGGTTCAGCCCGAGCTGCCCGGCCCGCATGATCGCGCGCACGACGGCAAGCTTGCGCAGCACGGCGCGCACCGTGTCGGCCTTGCCCGCGGTGAACAGGTTGGCCAGGTACTCGATCGGGATCCGCAGTGAGTCGATCGTGGCGAAGACCTGGTCGGGGTGGCCGGGGTCGTAGCCCGCGGCATGGACGACGTCGGCGACCGGCGAGAGCGGCGGGATGTACCAGACCATCGGCAGCGTGCGGTACTCCGGGTGCAGCGGCAGGGCGACCCGGTGACGCACGGCCAGCTCGTAGACCGGCGAGCGCTGCGCTGCGGCTATCCAGTCGGCGGGGATGCCGGCCTTGGCCGCCTCGGCCTGCACCTGCGGATCGTGCGGGTCGAGGAAGACCGCGAGCTGCGCCTCGTAGAGGTCCTGCTCGTCGCGGGTGGCCGCGGCCTCGAGCACCTTGTCCGCGTCGTAGAGGAACAGGCCCAGGTAGCGCAGCCGGCCCACGCAGGTCTCCGAGCAGATCGTCGGCTGGCCGGACTCGATGCGCGGGAAGCACAGCGTGCACTTCTCGGCCTTGCCGGTGCGGTGGTTGAAGTACACCTTCTTGTAGGGGCAGCCGGACACGCACATCCGCCAGCCGCGGCAGCGGTCCTGGTCGACCAGCACGATCCCGTCCTCTTCCCGCTTGTACATCGCGCCGGACGGGCAGGACGCGACGCAGGACGGGTTGAGGCAGTGCTCGCAGATGCGCGGCAGGTAGAACATGAAGACCTGCTCGAA
This sequence comes from uncultured Actinomycetes bacterium, assembly GCA_963732345.1. Classification (GTDB taxonomy): domain Bacteria; phylum Actinomycetota; class Actinomycetes; order Streptosporangiales; family Streptosporangiaceae; genus Bog-532. The sequence goes on from CAVSZI010000019.1 coordinate 40,602, forward strand.
CTCCATCTTGACCCGGTCTTCGAGCCCGGCCAGGTTCGGGTCGCCGGTGGCATGCTCAGGGGCGCCGGCCAGGTCGTCGTCGAAGTTGCTGCCCCACTTGACGTCCATGTCCTTGCCCGTCAGCGCGGAGATCGAGTGCGCGCTGGGGTTGCGGGTGCCCGGCGGGGCCTGGATCAGGGTCTGGTAGTCGTAGGTCCACGGGTCGCCGTAGTCATCGATCGTGGGCAGGTCCGGGTTGTAGAAGATCGAGGCCAGCTTGCGCGCCCGCCCGCCCGCCTTGAGCTGCAGGCGGCCCCTGCGGTCCAGCGTCCAGCCGCCGTGCCACCGCTCCTGGTCCTCATACCGGCGCGGGTACCCGACACCCGGCTTGGTCTCGACGTTGTTGAAGTAGACGTACTCGGTGCCCGGCCGGTTCGTCCAGACCTGCTTGCACGTCACCGAGCAGGTGTGGCAGCCGATGCACTTGTCGAGGTTCATCACCATCGCGACCTGCGTCATGATCCGCATCAGCTGCCCGCCGCCTTCCGCCGTGTCGCCGCAGCCCGGCCCGGCATCAGTACTGCACCTGCTGGGAGCGGCGGCGGATCACGGTGATCTCGTCGCGCTGGTTGCCGGTGGGCCCGTAGTAGTTGAACCCGTAGGACAGCTGGGCGTACCCGCCGATCATGTGCGTGGGCTTGATCACCAGGCGGGTGAGCGAGTTGTCGCCCCCGCCGTGCCAGCCGGAGACCTCCGACTTCGGCGTCATCAGGTGCCGGTCCTTCGCGTGGTACATGAACACCGTCCCCTCGGGCATCCGGTGCGTCACCACCGCCCGGCACGCCACGACGCCGTTGCGGTTGTAAGCCTCGATCCAGTCGTTATCGGCGACCCCGATCCTCGCCGCGTCGCCCGGGCTCATCCAGATCACCGGGCCGCCGCGGAACAGCCGGAGCATGTGCAGGTTGTCCTGGTACTCCGAGTGGATGGACCACTTCGAGTGCGGTGTCAGGTAGCGGACGGTGATCTCCGGGCGGCCCGGCTCGCGCAGGCCCTGCTCGCCGAAATGACGGGCGTAGTCCAGCGGCGGCCGGTAGGTGGGCAGGCACTCGCCGTACTCGGCGATCCAGTCATGGTCGAGGAAGAAATGCATCCGCCCGGTGAGCGTGTGCCACGGCTTCTTGCGCTCGACATTGACGACGAACGGGGAGTAGCGCCGCCCGCCGGTCTCGCTGCCCGACCACTCCGGCGAGGTGATGACCGCGCGGGGCTGCACCTGCGTGTCGGCGAAGCTGATCCGGTCCCCGGCGCGCTCCTGCGCGAGGTCGGCGAGCTCCACTCCGGTGCGCCGCTCCAGTTCCCGCCAGCCCTGGACGGCGACCTGGCCGTTGGTGGTGCCCGACAGCGCCAGGATCGCCTCGGCCAGGTGGACGTCGCGTGCCAGCGACGGGCGCCCGTCGGCAACGCCGCCGCGTACCCGCCCGTTCGTCCGGCCGAGGAGGTCGACCGCCGCGGCTGGCTTCCAGGTGACGCCCTTGACGCCGGTGCCGAGCGTGTCGACCAGCGGGCCGAGCGCGGCCATCTTCTCCGCCACCGCGCCGTAGTCCCGTTCGATGACGGCCAGCCGGGGCATCGTCACCCCCGGCACCGGGTCGCACTCCCCGCGCTTCCAGTCACGGACGATCCCGCCGGGCTGGGCCATCTCGTCTGGCGAGTCGTGCAGCAGCGGCGCGGCGAGCACGTCGGTGCGGGTGCCCAGGTGGGTGGCGGCCAGCCGGGAGAACTGCTCGGCGATGAGAGCGAACGCCTCGAAGTCGGTGCGGGTCTCCCACGGCGGCGCGATAGCGGGGTTGAACGAGTGCACGAACGGGTGCATGTCGGTGGTGGAGATGTCGTGCTTCTCATACCACGTCGCCGCCGGCAGCACGATGTCGGAGTAGGTGCAGGTGCTGGTCATCCGGAAGTCGACGGTCGTGACCAGGTCGAGCTTGCCGCGCGGCGCCTGTTCCCGCCACCTCACCTCACTGGGCCGCAGCCGCTCCGGCGACTCGCCGGCCCGCACCGCGTCCTCGACGCCGAGCAGGTGCCGCATGAAGTACTCCATGCCCTTGCCGGAGGAGCCGAGCAGGTTGGCCCGCCAGATCGTCATCACGCGCGGGAAGTTGCGCGGGTCGTCTGGGTCCTCGCCGGCGAAACGCAGCCGGCCGGCCGTCAGCTCGCCCACGACGTAGTCGTTCACCGGCTTGCCCGCCGCGGCCGCCTCGTCCGGCCAGGTCGAGCGGGTTGCGGTCGAACGCCGGGTGCGACGGTGTCCAGCCCATCCGCGACGCCTGGGCGAGTGCGTCGGCGAACGCGCGCCCGGTGAACAGGCCGCGGCCGAGCGGGCTGGACAGCTCGCCGGCGCCGAAGCTCTCATACCGCCACTGGTCGGAGTGCAGGTAGAAAAACGACGTGCCGGTCATGTGCCGGGTCGGGCGCTGCCAGTCCAGCCCGAACGCCAGCGTCTGGAAGCCGGTGAGCGGGCGGACCTTCTCCTGGCCGACGTAATGCGCCCAGCCGCCGCCGTTCACGCCCTGGCAGCCGCACAGCATCGTCAGGGTCAAGAACGTGCGGTAGATCTGGTCGGAGTGGAACCAGTGGTTGGTGCCGGCGCCCATCGCGATCATCGAGCGGCCCCGCGACAGCTCGGCGTTGCGGGCGAACTCCCGGGCGACCCGGGCCGCGGCGGCCGCGGGTACCGAGGTGATCGCCTCCTGCCACGCCGGCGTATAGGGCTGCGGGTCGTCGTAACTGGCGGGCCACTGCCCGGGAAGGCCGTCGCGGCCCACCGCGTACTGGGCCATCAGCAGGTCGAAGACGGTGGTGACCAGCTTCTCGCCGAGCCGCACGACCGGCACGCCGCGGCGGATGACGCCGCCGCCCTCGGTCTCGCCCGCGTCGAAGCGGGGAAGGTCGACCGCGACCGCGTCCTCGTGCATGCCATAGAGCGTGAGGACGGGGTCGCGCCCGCCGAGGTCGAGGTTCCACTTGCCCTGGCCGGCCTCGGAGAAGCGCGAGGCGAGCGTGCCGCCCGGCAGGAACGGCTCACGGGTCGCCGAGTCCAGAAGCACGGTCTGGTGGGCGGCGCCCTGGCCGGCATGGCCGAGATCCGCGGCGGTGAGGAACCGGTCAGGCACATAGCCGTCCCCGCGCTCGCGCAGGGTCACCAGGAACGGCAGGTCGGTGTAAGACTTCACGTAGCCGGTGAAGTACGGCACCTGCCGATCCCGGAAAAACTCGGTCAGGATCACGTGCCCCATCGCCATCCCCAGCGCGCCGTCGGTGCCCGGCACGGCGGCCAGCCAGTCGTCGGCGAACTTGGTGTGATCGGAGTAATCGGGGGAGACCACCACCACCTTCTGGCCCCGGTAGCGCGCCTCGGTCATGAAGTGCGCATCCGGGGTGCGGGTGATCGGCAGGTTCGTGCCCCAGATCATCAGGTAGGAGGAGTTCCACCAGTCAGCCGACTCCGGCACGTCGGTCTGGTCGCCGAATACCTGCGGGGACGCGATCGGCATATCCGCATACCAGTCGTAGAACGACAGGATCGTCCCGCCGATCATCGACAGGAACCGGGTGCCCGCCGAGTAGGACACCTGCGACATCGCCGGGATCGGGGAGAAGCCCACCACCCGGTCCGGGCCGAAGGCGCTGATCGTGTGCACGTGCGCCGCCGCGATCAGCTCGGTGACCTCCGGCCAGGTCGACCGGACGAACCCGCCCATCCCCCGGGCGTCCTTGTACCGCGCGGTGCGCTGCGGATCCGCGGTGATCTCCGCCCACGCGGCCACCGGGTCACCCAGCCGGGCCCGGGCCTCGCGCCAGATATCGAGCAGCTGGCCGCGCACGTACGGGTAGCGCACCCGGGACGGGGAGTAGGTGTACCAGGAAAACGACGCACCGCGCGGGCACCCCCGCGGCTCATACTCCGGCGAATCCGGGCCCGTCGACGGGTAGTCGGTCTGCTGCGTCTCCCAGGTGATAATCCCGTCCTTGACATACACCTTCCACGAGCACGACCCCGTGCAGTTCACCCCGTGCGTCGACCGCACCACCTTGTCGTGCCGCCACCGCTCACGGTAGAACTCCTCCGCGCCCCGGCCACCCTTGCGGTGCACCTCACGGAAATCGCCCGACGGCTCGCCCGGCACGAAGAACTGCGCCCTGCGCAGCAGCTGCTCGACCGGCTCGCCGCCCGGCAGCAACGGTGCCAGCAACTCCCGGTCATCCCCGCCTGCGGGAGGGCGGGCCGGCCAGCCGGCCCTGCCTGCCTGCCGCGCGTCCGGTTCGGTCACCTGACCACCTCACCTAATCGACGATCAGCCCCGTCCCCTCGTAACTAGCCATACCATCACTGCAAGCGACCGGGGACAACCGCTCGCGCCGATTGCCGGCCTGGGATGCCGGGCGCTCGCTGGCAGCCGCCTGCTCGGCTCGTCGCTGGCATTCGCGATCATGACCGCGACCGGAGGCACGATCATCACGGCCAGCGATGTCATGATCGCCGCCGTGACGGGAGAAGATCCGCACGACCGTCGAAGGTGCACGTCTTACGCGGGCGAGTCCGGTTGCCGGCCGGTGAGCAGTCCTGGGATGGTCGGTCCGGTGACCTGCTTGTCGTGCCTGACGCGCGCCACAGCCTCGAGCAGGCTGCCCGCCCACCAGCGCGAGGTGCTGGTCGCGATCGCGCTCAGCGATGCCCCGATCGATGTCCTGGCTGAGCGGCTGAACACTACCCGCGGCGCGCTCTGACAAGACGCTGCACGACGCACGGCAGAAACTCAGGGCCGCTCTGGCGGCCCGGGGACTTGGCATCGATGGGGACGAGCGGGGCGAGGAGCCGTGATCGAGAATGTTTCAGATGACGCCAGGCGCCGGGCTGAGTGCCTGGCCGGGCCAGCTGAGCCTGAGCTCGGCTGCGAGGAGTGCTTCGAGGCGCTCGATACCTACGTCGAGCTCGAGCTGGCCCGGGAGGACGCCGATGCTCAGGTGCCGCGAATGCGCGCCCACCTGCAGGCTGCTCGGCCTGCCGCGGTGATCACGACAGTTTGCTCGCTTTGCTGCTGAACCATCCCGAAGACGGGAGATAGGCGTTCTTGCCAGCCCCGCCAGTTCTACCCGGCTCGCTAAGATCGCAGCTGGCGTGGCGCAGCCACGGAGCACCGTTCCCGTCGCAGGCGAAAGGGATGGGTCCGCAGGATGCTGCCGGTCAGCTGGGATACCGTCCGGCTGTTTCTCCATGTCCTCGCGGCGACCGTCTGGGTGGGTGGTCAGCTCACACTGGCCGCTTTGGTCCCAGCTCTGCGCCGTTTCGGCGCTGAGGTGCCGCGGGCGGCCGCCCGGCGCTTCAACCAAGTTGCGTGGATCGCGTTCGCTGTCTTGATTGTCACTGGGATCTGGAACGTCGCCGCCGCTTCGTCCGAGATCAGCCACAGTGCCAGTTACCGGGACACGCTGATCGTCAAGCTCGTGGTCGTGAGCATCTCCGGTATCACCGCGGCACTGCACGCGCGGGCGCGCAGCGCCGTCGGCCTCGCCGTTTTTGGCGCACTGACCGGCGTCAGCGCCCTGGCCGCGTTGTTCCTCGGCGTCCTGCTGGCCGGCTGAGCCAGATGCTGCGGCTGCTGCGCTGACGGCGGTACAGGCACGACCTCGGGTCAGCGAGGAGGCCTGGGCGTCTCGGTCATGTCGCAGTGGTTGTCGCGCTGGCTGACGCCGCTGGTGCTCCGGATGCGGGTTCGCCCGAACGGCGGGCGAGCCGGACCAGAAACGCGACGGCCACCACCACCCAGGCGGCGACGGCGACCCAGAGCATGAACCGGCCGAGGGGTTCCATGAAGCTGAGATGGGCGACTTTGCCGAACGACAACGTGGCCACGCTGTACATGCCGAGCGGGAAGACCACGCTCCAGAGCGTCGGCTCGTAGCTGAGCGGCCAGTGCCGCCGGACGTGCCGCCAGAGGCCGAGCACGATGAGCAGCGGGATCCACCAGGTGCCGAACGCCCAGAGAGTAAAGGAGAATCCCTCGACGAATCCGGCCGTCGCCCGGGTGACAGGGAGCGCGGCGGGGAGGTTCAGGATCCGGGCGCCTGCCAGGACGGTGATCGCCGTGGCGCCCATCAGGATCCAGTAGGGCGGCCCGAGGGTGGCGGGGGTCATGGCAACTGTCAGCCACCGCAGCAAGATCAGTGAGACGAGCAGCAGATACAGCACCAGCCCGACGCTCCACAGTCCGACAGCGGCCGGCGCCAGCAGCCCGGATTGCGAGGGCCAGGCGGGAACCAGGGCCGATGCGGCGACCGAGAGGGACTGCGTGCCGACCACCCACAGCAGCCAGGTGCCGTTGACGCCGCCGAGGACCGAGTCGCGCTCCCGGGTGAGCAGCAGGCTGGCCGGCACGCCGTAAGTCAGCGCGAGCCACAGGGCAGCAGCCAGGCCGGCCAGGATCGCCGTGGCCAGCGGATGACCCGCGGTCCCGAGCCGGACCCCGAGCACGTCGATCCCGGCCACGATCGTGAAGAAGCCGAACACTCGCTCCGGCGCCTGAATATCGGCCGCGACGCTGGAGCGGAAGACGGCCAGCCGGATCGCCAGCGCAGCGCTGAGCACGACGAGCCCGGCCGACTGCGGCAGCCAGCAGCGCCCTTCGACAGCCAGGACGGTCCCAGCAGGAACGTGCCGGTCGAGATGATGCCCGTGGCCATCACAAATGCGAAGTAGCCAGGGTGGAGATCCCTGATAGCCGTGGCTGTCCGGCTCAAGGATCGTGCCTGGCCTCCCGCAGCGCCGGTGCCCATAGTCGAGACCATCCTTCCCAGAATCATGATCAGCCGCCCGCCGCGTCTTGCCGCGTTGGAGCCCCACAGCACCAGGTAGGAGGCGTCCCACCAGTCACCGGACTCGGGCACGTCGGTCTGGTCACCGAAGACCTGCGGGGAGGCGACCGGCAGGTCGGCGTACCAGTCGTAGAACGACAGCATCGGCGCGCCGATCAGCGCGTGGAACCGGGCGCCCGCGGCATGGCTGACCATGCTCATCGCCGGGATCGGGCTGAACCCCGCGATCCGGTCCGGACCCCAGGTGCGGATCGTGTGCACGTGCGCGGCGGCCGCGAGCTCCACCGCCTCATCCCAGCTGGCCCGGACGAAGCCGCCCTTGCCGCGGGCTGACTTGTAGCGGCGCGCGAGGCCGGGGCTGCCGGTGATCTGGGCCCATGCCCCGGCCGGGTCACCGCCGTGGCGGGCCTTGGCCTCCCGGAACAGCTCGAGCAGCACACCGCGCACGTAGGGATAGCGGACCCTGGTTGGCGAGTAGGTGTACCAGGAAAACGCCGCGCCGCGCGGGCACCCGCGCGGCTCGTAGCCGGGCCGGTCCGGGCCGGCCGGCGGGTAGTCGGTCTGCTGGGCCTCCCACGTGATGATCCCGTCCTTGACGTACACCTTCCACGAGCAGGAGCCCGTGCAGTTGACGCCGTGGGTGGAGCGGACGACCATGTCATAGCTCCAGCGGTCCCGGTAGAAGCTGTCCGCTTCCCGCCCGCCTGTCTTCTCCAGCGTCCGCAGGTCGGCCGAGACCACGCCCTTGCGCAGGTAGCGCCCGGCCCGTACCAGCGCCTCATCCAACTCGCTGCCGATACCGGCCGGCCCGCGCCTCGCTGCCATCTTCAGCGCCTCCCGCCATATCGGGCCACGATCAGCCGACCGCCGCCGGTCTGTCAAGGATCACGATCGGCCAGCAGGAACCAAAGGCATTGGCAGTACCAGCCGCACGATGCCCGCTGGGAAGTCTGGTTTCCCTTCGGCAAGCTGCTGGGCTCGCTGCGCGGAAACGCCGCGCATCGCAACGCCGTCGTGCTGTGGACCACCGTCTACCTCAACGCCGCGCTTGAGCAGCTGAAGGCCCAGAGCTACCCGGTCCGCGAAGAAGACAGGCGCGCCTCAGCCCGTTCGTCCGTAAGCACCTCGGTGCACGGAACCTACTCCTTCGCCCTGCCCGACCTGGAACCCGGCGCCATCCGCGAACTCCGCGACCCCGACGCCCCTGATGAGGAGCAAGACTGGCCAGGTGAGCCAGGACAAACCGGAGATCCGGCTGCACCGTTACGAGCACATCCTGGCGGTGAAAAATGGCCGGCATGCGCACTGGCTGATGATCTGGCCCCAGACCGGACCCGGAACCTGCCGCGCCCGGTGAGCCCGCCGCCCGGACCGAGTGGAACCGCCTGGTCACCCGCCAGCCGCCCCGCCGCGGCCCGTTACCGCCAATGCCATTGTTCCCCGCAGGCCGGTCCTGGACGTGGACCTCTACGGCGTCCCTGCACGGCATGCGCGCCGCCTACCCGATCATGGCCAGGCAGGGGTTCGGCCACATCGTGAACACCTCGTCGGCAGGTGCCTTCTTCCCGCTTCCTGGCAACGCCCCCTACGGTACGGCCAAGAACGCCCTGATAGGGCTGTCCCTGTCGCTGCGCCTGGAGGGTTCCGACCTGGGGGTGAAGGTCAGCTGCGTCTGTCCAGGCTACGTACGCACCAACGTCTACCGGAACGCGGAGGTAGTCAACGTGACCCTGCCCGCCGGCGTGTCCCGGGAGAAGCTGGCCGGCGCGCCGGCCAAGATGGTGGAGCCATCACGGGCGGCTCAGGTGATCCTGGACGGCGTGGCGCGCAACAAGGCGCTGATCGTGTTCCCGCGAGCGTCCGCTGGCTGCGGCGCGCCAACCAGCTCTTCCCCCGGCCTCATCGAGCGAGGGCTGCTCCGGCAGTTCCGGCAGCGACAGCAGAGGGTGCGCGCAGCCGGCATCATGGCCCGTGAACCTGACATCGCCTCGGCGCCATGAGCTCCGCACGGCACCGCGGCCCGGCACCCCATGTAGGAGTGAGTGGGGGTGGTTTCAACCGCCGCGGTTCCAGCGGTCTGATCCCGTCCGACCCGCGCAGGCCCGAGTGATGGACCTCTCGACCGAATATATGGGTCTGGCGCTGCGCAACCCGCTCGTGGCGTCCCCATCGCCGCAGCGCCCGAGGATCTGCCCCTCTCTGGCGCCGTCGCGCCGCGACGGGCCGGGTCAGCTCGGTGGCCAAGAACCCTCCGCTGGTTCCGAAGATCGAGCTGATGTTGATCACCGACCCGTGCCCGGACGTGGCGAGCGCCGCAGCGGCCGTCTTCATCTCCAGGAACACGCCGGTCTGATCGACCCCGATCGTGCGGCTCCAGTCCGCCAGCGACGATCCTGCCGCGCCCGGTGAGCCCGCCGCCCGGACCGAGTGGAACCGCCTGGTCACCCGCCAGCCGCCCCGCCGCAGCCCGTTACCGCCAATGAGCGTTCCATCGTTCCCCATGGGCCTAGTAAGCGGGAAAGGCCGCCCCGCATGCCTCACACGCGCCGGGGTGCTCCGCCTGGTTGAGCCGACCGCATTCCGGGCAGACGCGGTGCGCCCAGCAGGCCGGGTCGCCGACTTCCTCATGCCCGGTTGCTGGAGATGAGGGGACGCCTGCCCGCTCCTCGTCCATCGACGCCATCATTCGCCGCCCTTTCGTGTGCGCTTCAGGCCAGCCCGCGGCCGGATCACGTCTTGCTCACCGGCGATTCAATGGTGTTTTGTTCCTACTGCGATCCGCGGTGAGCCGCAAGCGCTCAGCCCGCGACACACAATCAGTTCCGGCCCGCATGGGCGCTGGCCCGCTGGCGCTGCGTGCTGGCCGACGGGACGGCAACGGCGGTCTTCGCCCGACGGGCGCGACGGAGGTGGCAGATCGCCTGGCCCGCCTTTGCCGTCCTGGTAGCCACCGGCATCTGGAACATCGCCGCCGAGCAGGACAAGATCACCGGAAAACTGCCGGACGACGCTGATCGCCAAGCTCGCCGCGGTACTGGTGCCGGGGGTCACGGCCTTCTTGCACGCCCGCTCGCGCAGCACCGCAGGGCTCGCGGTCTTCGGCACCCTCACCGGCGCCAGCGCGCTGGCCGCCCCGTTTCTCAGCATCTGATGGCAGGCTGAGCCCACGTACCCACACGGCGCCCAGAGGAAGGCTGTGACAGTCACCAGAGGCCCGTCAGTCCCGCAGCAGCCTGGCGAGAACGGCCGCTTCGCTGATCTCGGGCCGCCTGGTCGCGGTCAGCAGCGTCACTCCCCGGCCCCGCGCAAGCTCGCGCAGGTGCGCCAGCGCGCCGGCCCGTTCGGGCTCTGCCAGTTCCGCCTGGTAGCGGCGGCTGAATTCGCCGAAGCGCGCCGGATCGTGGCCATACCACTTACGCAGCTCCGTCGACGGTGCGATCTCCTTGCACCACTCGTCGAGCGCCGCCCTGGCCTTGGTCAGCCCTCGCGGCCAGATCCGGTCGACCAGCACCCGAGTGCCGTCGCCCTCCGCCGGGTCCTCATATGCCCGGCGCACCTGTACCTCTGCGTTCGCCATCGGCCGCCTCCTGCCGCTGACGCCCAGCTTCGGTCAAGTCCGCCGTGCCGGAGCGGATCGTGTCCGGGACCTCCGACAGCGAAACGGACTACTGGACCAGGGACGTGGTCACGGCAGCTTAGCGACCGTCAGCAGCACCGCCGAGGCCTCCAGCGCCTCCAGGCTGTGGCGCGCGTCCGGCACGACAAGAAGGTCACCGGGCCGCCCCTCCCAGGACACGTCCCCGGCCGACAACCGCACTCGTCCGCGCAGGACGTACACCGTTGCCTCGCCCGGGTTCTCATGCTCGGCGAGGACGGCGCCCTTGAGCATCGCAATGACCGTCTGGCGCAGCATCCGCTCGTGACCGCCGACGATCGTATCCGCGGTGTGACCCCCGCCCGCGGCACCCGCCCGTTCCAGCAGCTGATGACCCAGCGCTTCCAGTGAGAACTTCTGCATGTCCTGCGACACATCCAATCTGCGAGGCGATGACCGCGCCCGGAAGAGCAGCCGCCCGGCCGCTCCCGCATTCCGCTCACCGGGATCAGCTGACCTTCCGCGCCGACGCTCAGCCCTTCCTCAGCGTGCACCCCGTCGTCGGCAAAACCGTATCGAACATCCCGGTGAGCATGGTCACCGTAATTGAGCGGCAGGCCCTGTCTCGGCACTGCCTCGCGGGCTGAAGGCTTCAGGCGTGCTCCGGGGCGGCAACCCGTGGCTGTGTTTCTGCTCTGACAGAGAGGGACTGGCCCGGGCCCGCGACGGTGCCTGGATGCCCGGGGCTAGCAAAGGAGCGTTATCCATCGGCTTGAGCCTGTCGGCTGGCGCTCTCGGTCGCAACGCGGCGTGCTTCCCCCGACCGAAAAGCGAGGCGTGCCTGCGATTGAAAGGCACGCCAGCTTCGTTCCCACTGCCCGTCACGCGGCGTGGTGAACGCGAACCTGCGGAGCAGCCCGGCCAGCGACCGCTCAACCTCGCGATCGGCGGTGGCCCGCGACCGCTGCGGCTCATACAAGGCCACGTCCACCCAGTCGGCCGGGCCCCAAATGCACACATCGATGCACTCCTGCGGGGCATCAACGCCCCCGCAATCCTCACAGCGCCAGACGATCACGGTCTCAGCACATGAAGGCAGCTCATCATCGCGGTCCCCGGCCGCGGGCCCGGAGTGTCGCAGCACCGAACGCGCCGACTGCTGCAGCGCCTCGTACGCGACCCGCCACTCGCCCGGGCCGGGCTCTGCGCTGGCCAGATCCCCGACGACAGCCCCGAACCCCTCGAGGCGAACACGGCAGGCCGCCGCGGCCGCCGTCAGCTCGTCGTAATCGCCGCCGCTGACGAGCTCGAGCCTGCGCTCGCGGCAGGCTCCCTCGCAGCTCTCCTGCTGCCTCATCGCCCCGCAGCCGATGCAGCCAGGGATCGACAGGCGACGCGGCGACTTCACGGACTCAATATAAGCTCGGCGCTAGCGGTCGGCGCTGGCCAATGCCCGGCCTGACCATATCGCCGGGTCCGGCCACCTGACGGAGCTAGGCCTCCGGAGGAGGCCGTAGCCAATCTACAAGCAGCTCTTCGGCGCCCAGCCTCTGGGATTCAACTCCGTGTCCGTGATCAGCCGTTTCTTGGGATTTCGTGATGCTGACCTGCAGGTTTGCGCGTGTTTGACGGGGTGCGGGCTGCACCCACCGGGTGCGGCGGCCGGGAGTTACGCAGAGTAGATCGCGAAGAGCGCCCCGTTCTGGGAGATTACGCGGTAACGACACCGATGTAATTTCCTGAGACTGGAGCGCTCTTCAATGCCGAAGGATACGCGCTGGGATCGGCACCTGTCCGTGGCTGCCGACGGCGACGGCTTGATCGGCCATGCCGGGGCGGTGCTGCTGCGCAAGCTCGCCGATCGCTGCTGGCGATGCTGCTGCGCCCGGGTAACGCCGGGCCGGACACGGTTGCCGGCCACCTGCGGGTCCTGGGCGCGGCACTGGCGCAGATCCCAGCCGGATGGGGATCGAAGCTGCTGGTCCGGGTGGACGGCGCCGGCGCCACTCACGACCTCGTTAAGCACCTGCTGTCGTTGGGTACCCGGCGGCGCACGGTGCTGTTCACCTGCGGGTGGATGATCACCGAAGCCGACGAGGCCGCGATCAGGAAGCTGCCCGCACCGGCGTGGAAGCAGGCCGTCGACCAGGACGGCACCGTGCAGAAGGGCACGGCCGTCGCTGAGATCACCCACCTGACCAGCCGCGCCGCGGACTGGCCGCAGGGCTTGCGGTGGATTGTGCGGCGCACCAAGCCGTCCCGGCGGCAGATGCCCAATCTGACCGCCTTCGAGAAGAAGACCGGCTGGCGGTACTCGATCATCGTGACCAATATCCCGGAGACGGGGATCCCCACGGTGCCCGGCAGCCACCATCCGCAGTTCATCGATGTGCCGCACCGCGAGCACGCCGTCGTCGAGGACCGTGTCAGGACGAACAAGGCCATGGGCCTGCGGAACCTGCCATCCAAAACCCGGGCGGTCAACCGCGGCTGGGTGCTCGCCGCCAATATCGCCGCTGACCTGGCCGCCTGGTGCCAGCTCCTCGGCCTCTACGACTGCGACGGCCTCAAGGACGCCGAGCCGGACACCCTCCGCCCGGCTTCTCAACCTGCCCGCCCGGCTGGTCCGGCACGCTCGCAAGCGCATCTTCAAGATCAGCGCCACCTGGCCAAGGAGGCGTTCACCACCTGCTGGCGGCGGCTGTGCGCCCTGCCCGCACCTAGCTGACCAGCACGGACTATCCCTGCGAACATTAGGAGCCTGCCCGGCGCGGTCGGAGCCGGTGCTGACCCGAGCACATCGGGCATCGCCGTCACACGCCGCGATAACAAGAACCGCCCAGACCGGAAGAAACCGGCACCTCACAACCGGTAACCAGCCGCGCCTGCCCCCTGAATCATTGAGGTTAGTCGGGCGCTGGCCGCAAGAACGGTCCAGCACCAGATCGGCAGGATGACCGCTGTATCGGCCCCCAATGCCGACCCGGGGCGTTGCTGGACCGGACGCCAGCTGGGCTTTGAAATCACCTGATCCAAGGGGCCAAGAACCGGTGCGGAAACCCGCGTTAGCCATTCCCCGAGACCTCCTTACATGCCCTAGCCGATCTTCTTCGTTCCTGAGCTTGATCGGCCTTTTTTTTCACCCTTGAACCATGATCGGTTCGCCTTCGGACCTTTGCACCACCCTGTGTCCGACGGGCCGCAACGCGGTCGCCGGCAGGCACATCGGCGGCGTCGTGTTCATTGCCCAGGACCTTGCAGGTCGGCCAGAGCCTGTTTCAGCTCAGGAAATTGGGATGCCAGTAAGAAACGTGTCATCAGCCACTAAACGAGCACCAGCAGACGAGGCAGCCTCCGCGGGGTTCATGATCGCGCTTGCTGGCTGGCTCGCGCGTCGCGGGGCACCGGGCTTGCGCTGCGTCATGGCCAGTTGCCGGTGATCGAGTCGAGGATGATGGAGGCGTACTGCGCCGGGGTCTCCTCCCAGGCGAAGTGCCCGGCATCGATGATCACGAGGCGGCTGGTGGGCAGCCGCTGGTCGAGAAACTCCGCGTTGGGGAGCGGGACTACGCGGTCGTGGCGGCCGTTGATGATCGTGACCGGCGTCGTGATCTGCGGCAGCAGCCCGGCCAGCACGGGCAGTTCCTCGGGGTATCTGCGGGCATAGCGCATCGACTCGGCGAAGCGGTCGCCGTCGTAGCAGGCCAGGTAGTCCGCGCGGATGTCGTCGGGTATCCCGCTGGCGATGGTGTCCAGCGTCGCGCCGACGATCACGCGCGGGTCCATCCTGCGGTACTTGTCGAGGTCGGGATCGAGCACCCACGACGCTAGCGGCTCACCGAGCTGGATCGGAACCGCGGTTCCGCCGCTGCCTACGATCGCGCTGGCGATCCGCTCCGGGTGTGCGGCCGCCGCGAACAGGGCGGCCGAGGTTCCGACGTCCGGCGCGACGAGGTGCGCCGTGCCCAGATCGGCCTCGGCGATGAGCTGGGCCAGGAACTCGCCCATCGCCCGCGGAGACAGCAGGTCCTCCCGGCGTTCGGATGCGCCGAAGCCCGGCAGGTCAACGGCGAACAGGCGGGCGTGCCCGGAAAGCGAGGCCCACATCGGCGCGAACGCGTACACGCTCTCCGGCCAGGGACTGGTAAGCACGACCGCCGGCTGTTGCGAGCTACCGTTGTCGGCGTACCGGATCCGTACTCCGTCCACCGTCCGGAAGCGGACTAGCCGGGCCATTGTGGTCGGCATCTGGCACTCCTCCAGATTGGGTCCGTTCTTCGCCTCCGATCGTAGCTATCAGCCTGAATGGCGGCACCACGTCCGCACACTCGCAGACCTCCAGCAAAAGGGACAACCCCAAACCCGCGTGGGCGCAACTGATGGCCAGGCCTCGCATATCCCGTTCAGGAGCCGTGTGATCAGTTCCTTGCGGCGCGGGGGTCGGACGGGGATCTGGTCGACCAGGACCGCGTCTTTCTTCCGCACCAGCGGGATGCCGCCGAACCGTGCCGTCAGCGGCGGTCTGCCGTCGCGCTGCATGATGGCCTGGGTGCAGGTACGCAACCCATGCGGTGTGGAGACCTTGGCCGTGTGCCGGGCCGCGATCTTGTTCACCGTGGTCTTGTGCTTGCAGGCCAGGGTTTTCAGCAGCGCGGTGTGCATGACGTAGTGGACTCGGTTCAGTCGCTGGACGTTCCCGGCCAGGGTGTAGTACTGGACCAGCCCCCGGTACTCGGCACCGAACGTGGCGATGATCGCGCCAGCGCGAGATACCCGCCGATCTCCGCCGGGCTGTAGGGCGCTTTGGCCCGCTCCCGGGGCAGCGGCATGTCCTGCGGATACGGCTGCGGCACCACCCGGCGGCCGATGAACCGCAGGTTCGTCCGCAGCGTCCGCCGCGCCACGCTGGACAGGCCCGGCGCACGCCGGGTGAACCGCTCGGCCACCGACGGGTGCAGCACTATCTCCGGCACCGGCTCCAGGCCGAGCGGAATCGCGTAATTGGCGAGCTTGCCCGCCGCCCACAGCAGGTTCTTCGCCCGCTCCCGCCCCTCCGGCGCCACCTGCCCGATCATGTCCCGGGCGAACGCCGCCGCCTGCGGCGACACAGACGACGGTCGCCACCGCGCGACATACGCGGCCACCTCAGGGTCTGCCGACTCCATGATGCCTCCCAGGCAGGCACTTTCCGTAGGAATATACTGTGGAAAGGCGCCAGGCCCGCAGATCTGAGACGGTGTGTCGCATGGAACCAAGCCCAGCCCAGCGCGCGGCCCGCGACCGGATCGCCGCCCAGCTCGCTCAGGCCGGCTTCGCCCTGCCCGGCACCCTCACCGTCCGCGCCTACGCCTGCGGCAAGCCGGGCTGCCGCTGCCACGCAGACCCGCCCCGCCTGCACGGCCCCTACGCCGAATGGACCCGCAAGATCGGCGGCAAGACCATCACCAGACGGCTCACCCCCCGCCAGCTCGCCGAATACCAGCCCCTGTTCGACAACGCGAAGTGACTCCGCGCCCTGCTCAGCGAACTGCAGGACCTCACCCTGCAGATCATCGAAACAGGCAGCACCCACGAGCCGTCAACGCCCGCCGAACCGGAGCCTCCCGCTCCGGAAAACGTGGGCCAAGCCCGCTTAACCTGTGGGCAGCCATCCAGCCAGACCCCGTTTGCGCAGGTCAGCCCCAAACGTGAGGACCTCTCCAGCTCAGCGAGTTTTTTCGAACGCTTGGTTTCAAGATCAAGTGAATAACCAAGTGATGCGGCTCTAGCTGACGGCAGGTGCAGCGCGACGTACCCAAACACCAGCGGTCCTCTGGCCTGCGGTGATGGGAGTCGACCCGACAGCGTAAGACCAAACCGCCCTACTATTCCCCTATTCGGCCGCCGCCCGTCTCCGTGTCGTGGAGAACGGCGGCGGCATGTCCTGCTCGACGAGCCGGTCCGGCTGGATAAGGCGCGCGGACCAGCCCCGCGGCTGCACGTCGGCAATTATGCGCCTGGCTGAGTACGACCCCGCGCCGATCCGTGCCAGGCTCCTGGTGTGGGAGAATCGGCATTGTGACCCGGGTAGTCCATGTGCCTTACGCCGTAGAACAGGACGAAGACGGCGTCTGGTGCGCCTCCGCGCAACTGCGCCCGGGCGTCGGGGCGGTAGGCGACGGTCCGACGGCGGAAGCCGCGGTTGGCGACCTGCGGGACGCACTGGAAGCGTTGCTCGCCGAGGTCGGCCCCCCGGATGAGCTGACGCTGACCCTTGACGTCGCCTGATGCCCGGCTCCCTCCCGGCCATTGCGGGGGTGAAGGTGGTCAGGGCGCTTGAGCGGGCTGGTTTCACGGTCGTGAGAATCAGTGGGAGCCATCGCGTGATGCGCCATCCCGATGGCCGGACGGTCGTCGTACCGGTCCACGCGGGCCGCGACATAGCTAAGGGCACCCTGCGGAACATCCTGGCGATCATCGGCATGGACGCCGAGGAGTTCCGGAAGTTGCTCTGAGCCTGGGGCGCGCCCCTCGGTCCAGGGCTCATGCGCCGTCTTCACCGGAGTGAGAACAAGGCGAGATTAGCGTGGCAGCCAAGCGTGCTGGTGGTGATGACATTTAGGATCAGTTGGACTGAGGCTACCTGGAGGTCCGCAGCCGGGGACACCCCAACTCGTTTGACCGAGGTCTTGATCACCCTGATCAACTCGGTGACCGGAACGCCGTTTCCGGTGACCTTCACCGTCGACTCCCTTGATGAACACAGAAGTTAGTTGCTTTGGGGTCCTCAAATAGCGGTTGCCCCCGGGTTGCCGTAGACCGCATAGGCGAGCCACGTCGGGTCTCCCATTTCTTCCACGATCGACTTCCTTGCCTGAAGAGTCGCCTCACCGAAGGGCAGTCGCTCGGTGGCGAAGGCGGTGTAGAAGGCGTCTGCGAAGTCACCTGCCGAGCCGGATCTTACCGGCCACAGGGAACCGATAAATGCTCCCGCGGCCGACCCATGAATTGCTTTGCCCAACCCATCATCCTGGTGAATCCGGGTATCTCAGCGGCGCTCCGGCACGCATTGAAGAAGATCAGCGGGCCGGACTCAGCGAGCGCCCTCCGCTGGACGGCCAGGCCAAGATCCGACGGCCGGCTCTCGCGTCCGACAAGCGGTACGCGGACGTCCTGCGCGGATACCTGCGGGCGGAGACGATCGGCCCGCTGCCGTTTCGCCGCCTGGCCACCGCTCACCCGCAGACGGCCGACGCGGTGTTCGGGAAGATCCTGGGCCAGCCGCATTTCAGCTGGGCCGAGCACGGCGAGGCCTTGCTGCGCCGGCGAAAGCCCTGGTACGACGAGCGCGAGCCCCATCCCGACATCACCGTGATCGGCGCCCGCCTCAGCGAGCTCATCGGCCGGTAAACCCGCGAAGACCGGCCGCACGAGTTCCATCCCTGGAGATAATGACCAGCTATGGAATTTCGCGCCGAAGAATGGGGACGTAAGGGCGCGACGCTGAGCGACAAGACGGCTCGCTCGGAGTACGGGCTAACGCAGGAGGAGATCTTCGCGGCGATCGACGTGGGCAAGCTCCGGTACCGGCCCGCCGCGATGCACGGGAACCCATGGCTGCGGCTGCTCCGCCGCGAGGTCGAGGACCTGGTCAGGACCCGGCATGGTGAGCGATACCTGCGGGAACGGCAGGCGCGGACCGAACTGGCGCAGGTCAACCGGGAGCTGAAACAACTCCGGGCTCAGCTCGCGACCCTGGAGGGAAGGCGGGCGGCGCTTCTTGCCGAACTCACCGAGCAAGGCGATCATCAAGCGTGACCGGCGAGCGCCTCCGCGGCAAAGTGGACCTCGCGGCGCCCCAACGGCGGCGTGCCGCAAGCTCGCCGCCTTACTGCGGCCTGACCGCCTTAATAGATCCCGAACGACCGGTGGTTCCTGGCTTCGCAACCCTCATCCCGGCCGCGAGTTCCGTGCCAGAATCCTGCCGTGGCCGAACTTGACGAACTGAACATCCCGAAGGCGACGCGCCCCGTCGCCGAGGAGATCATCGGCATCACCGACGAGGTTTGCGCGAAGCTCTTGGACGCCGAGTACGCGAGCCTGGCCCGGCAGGTGGTCGCGAAACTCGCCCGCAAACGCCCCTCGCCGCTGCTCGGCGGCCGTCGCGTCACCTGGGCCGCCGCCGTCGTCTACGCCCTGGGGCAGGTCAACTTCCTGTTCGACTCTTCCCGTGAGCTGCACCGTACCGCCGACGAGCTGAGCGCCGCCTTCGGGATCGCCAGACCACGATGGGCAGCAAGGCCAAACAGGTCCGGGACATGCTGAAGATGAGCTATTTCAAGCCGGAGTTCCTGCGCGCGGACGTGATCGCGGAGAACCCCATGGTCTGGTTCATCGAGGTCGACGGCCTGCCCATGGACGCCCGGTCCCTCCCGCTCGACCTGCAGACGGTGGCGTTCCGGCGCGGCTACATCCCCTACATCCCGGCCCTCGGCCCGGAAGGTACCGCTGCCCTCATGCAGAAGTAATGCCGAGCGCAGCCGCATGAGCTATGTGGCAGCCACTTTGGCGGATGTGAGTAAGTCGTCAGCCGAAAGCTCGTGAAGCACAGCGGTCGACCTCGGGGATACCAGTTCGTCCGGGTAAAATTCCGTGCATATCCGCAGAGCGACGTCGGCCGAGTTCACCCCGATGATGTCGGCCAGCAGACGAAGGTCATCGATATCTCGCGTCCTGCGTATAGATCCCGAACGACCGGTGGTTCCTGGCTTCGCAACCTTCATCCCCGCCGCGAGTTCCGTGCCAGAATCCTGCCGTGGCCGAACTTGTTCCCCACCAGGGCTCTCGCAGGTGGGTTAGAGATAACAGCCGATCGGTGTGCGTTCGTTCTTTCTGAACTGCTTGGTTTGCGCCGCTCATAAGGATCGATCTGGCATATCGGGATTGTCCGATGCGGTGCCAGTGGATCCCGCGTGCTGGGAAGCTCGGTCATATTGCAGGGCCGAGGCCTGGTTGGTGGCGTATGAGCTTGCTGTCGGCGAGTTGAGTGCACGCCCGGCACACCGGGACTTTCTCCCCTAGTGGGCGGCTGTGGGCGGCTGCAGGCTGTCGGCATGGCCGAGCATGGACGTGAAGCCGCCGGTCCACATGCCGGAGGGCGACAGGCGGTTCGCGGACCCGGCGTGGAGCGAGAACCCGGCGTTCTTCGCAGTGCGCCAGGGCTATCTGGCGGCCAGGGCGGGCGACCTGGCCGGCGACGCCAAGGCCTGGCTCGCCACCGGTTTCCTGCCGGACGCGCTCGCGCCGGAATCGTCAACCCGCCTGGTCCGAGGCGGCCGACTACGCAGGCCCTGATCCCGAGGCCTGGCGCGCTCCGGCTACCAAGCACCGCGGCTCGTGGCGGGAGGACCGGACGACGTGGCCCGGCCCCCGGGCAGGCGACCGCGAAAAGCCGCTTCCCATGGGCAGCGGGCGGCACCAGGCCATCGCGGATGCCACGGGCGAGTACGTGCCCGGCTGATTCAGGGTCCGCCAAACCGACAGCATCGGAGGTACACCGTGGGTGACATGAACGGGCAGGTCGCGGTGGTCACCGGCGGGACCCGCGGCATCGGGCTGGCCATCAGCGAGCGGCTGCTCGACCGCGGCGTCACGGTGGCGGCCGGCTACGCGACCAGGCACGACCACGCCAGGGAGTTCGCCGACAAGTACGCCGACCGGGGCGTGAGCATCCACCAAGGCAACGTGGGCCACAACGAGGACGTTCTCCGCGTCTTCGGCGAGGTCCTCGACCGGCACAGGCACGTGGACATCCTGGTCAACAACGCCGGCATCACCATCGACAAGACGGTGCGGAAGATGGATCCGCGGGAGTGGGACCACGTCATCCACGTCAACCTGTCCGGCGCGTTCTACGCGTCCCGGGCCGTGCTGCAGCACATGCTGGACTGCGGTTACGGCCGGATCATCAACATCTCCTCGATCATCGGCTCGGCGGGCGGGTTCGGGCAGGCCAACTACGCGGCGGCCAAGTCGGGGATGTTCGGGCTGACCATGAGCCTGGCTCTCGAGACCGCCGGCAAGGGCATCACGGTCAACACCGTCACGCCCGGGTTCATCACGACCGACATGACCGCGACGGTCCCGGCCGACGCGATGGCGAAGGTCGTCGCCCGGATCCCGGTCGGCCGGCTCGGCGAACCGGACGAGGTCGCCCGGGTGGTGGAGTTCCTGGCCGACCCCGAATCGGCCTACATCACCGGCCAGGTTTACCCCGTCAACGGCGGCTTGTATATGTAGGGACCGGGAACCACGAGGCGTCCGGGCAAAAAGATCGCCAGACGTCTACTTCGCGTCGGGCGGCATACTGCCGGCATACCGCCGGGCAAAGATGACAGACGGAGCCGCGCGACAAACCTCCCATGGGAGCACATAAATATGGTTGGCGTTCCCTGCGCGGGTGCGGACTAACTCGTCCGTGCGCTGGGCGGATATACCCGGTCCGGGCCGGGTCCGGGCCACCATCAAGCGTTCGCTTAACTGTTTCGCTTAATTCTTAATAGACAATCCAGGCAAGTGCGGTGAACGCTAAGGAGAGAGGCCGCAGCGCAGCGGCCGGGACAGGGCCCGCGGCCCGGACATTCGCACATGGGTGCCGCCACCAGCGTGGCGGCACGGTCTCTCCAGGCGCCCTGCGCCCTTGACGCAAGGTACGGGCCAGGAGGCAACCATGAAAGCAGGAGGCAACCATGAAAGCAGGAGGCAACCATGAAAGAAATCCTTGACACCATCCTCGATCCCAGCAGCCAGACGGAAGACTTTGCCGCGCCGCTCCCCGAGGCCTACCGGGCAGTCACTCTGCTTCTTCCACCCGTACTATTCCAAGCAGGAATAAGAATGACGCCCCAGTTACAAGCCGGAAATTACTCCGTGGGATGAGGTCGCGGCTCGTGTTCTCGAGGATTCCCGGCAGTGGACGAAAGACGAACGATTCAAAGATACAGGAGGAACGATGAACGAGGAAGCCAGGGAGCTAGCTGAGAAGTGGGGATGCACTCCTTCGAACACCTGCTACTGGTACTGCGTCGGGGCAGCGCAGCGCGAGATTGATGACGATGAAGATATTCTTTGCCGGAGCTTAGAACTCTGAGTAGGGGAATCTTCTGGCCCAGCAGGGAGTCCAGAACGTCTCGCTGTCGTACTCAACTCTGTCCAAGAGTGTCAAGTTCCCAAGCCCTGAACTCTTGAAGGGCATTTTCCGGTCGAGCAGAATATTCTGCTGGATGCTGGCGGGTGCGCGATCAGCAAGGATGACTCGGCGCTGACCGAAGAGGATGTCTATGAGCTGCCAATAGGTACGTGGCATTCGTCTCTGCCAACCTGGCGTACGTCGATCTGCTGACTGAATTCGCTCACACGACGGGTAGCACCGTCGCTCTCGCGGTCGGGGACGACGCGTAGACCACCGAACAGGTCATCCAGGGTGTCGCCAGGTGCGGCGCCGAGCAGGGTGAAGATCCACCGGCACACCGCTGCGGGCTTGGCGCCGATCACGCGGCCGGGCACGGTATCCAGCGGCCCGGCGCCGTACACCAGCGAATCGACCCGGCGGTACCCGGTGATGAGCTGGCGGCCACCCCACGGTCTTCGCACATCAGCGTGAAAAGGGAAACGATGCCATTCGTCAAACGCCCTGACGCCCGGATCTGGTGGGAACAGAGCGGGACGGGCGACCCGATCCTGCTCATCATGGGCCACGCCTATGGGGCTGACATGTGGCATCGCACCGCCCCCGCACTCGCGGCCTCCTACCGCGTTATCCGGTTCGACAACCGGGGGATCGGCCGCAGCTCCGACCCGCCTGGGCCCTACCCGGTGCAGCTGATGGCGGACGACGCGCTGGCTATCCTGGATGCCGCCGGCGCCGCGTCCGCCCACGTTTACGGCGTGTCGATGGGCGGATTCATTGCTCTTCAACTGGCCCTCGGCCACCCCGGCAGAGTCCGGTCGCTGACCCTCGGGTGCACCGCCGCCTCGGCGGAGGGCGCATCGCGTGGCGCACTACTCGCACGAGTCCGGTCCCTGGTGCCCGCCGCCGCCCTCAACCGCATGGCATGGAAGCTGCTTTATGCACCGGGCACCCCGGCCGGCCGCCGAGCGGAAGATCAACAGATCGTCCGGCGCACCCGGGCCAGCGGGCGGGGACGGCGCGGCCAGCTCATCGGCGCCGCGAGCTTCGATGCCACCAGCCGGCTGGCGGAGATCCGTATTCCGACGTTGGTCATTCACGGAGCCCTGGACCGCGTTGTCCCCGCTGTCAACGGTCAACGACTCGCCGGCGGCGTCGCCGGAGCCCGGCTCGTGGTCTTCCCGGACGCCGGCCACGTTTACATCACCGACGCCCCTGATGCCGCCAACCAGGAGGTCCTGCGCTTCCTCGGCGATATCTCCGGCTCAACCGGAAGCTCCAGCACCGGCCCGGCAGCCAACCCGGTCCCCGGAGCCGAACCGCACGGTAAAGCGACATGACGGGCGTGCCCTATCTCGTGAGCCCGGCTCGGCTGGTGGCGGCGCTATCGTGGGCGGCGGAGGTCAAGGATGCTGGGTAGGCGCGCGGGCGCGGGTTTGGTCATCGTAGGTGCGGCAGCGGCGGTGTATTTCCGTTTCCTGCGCCCGTGGCATCTGCACTGGGGCGCCACGGCACAGGAGGTGAGCGGCGAGGTCGCCGGGGACGAACTGATGCCGCACCCGAACATCGTGGCGACTCGCGTTGTCGAGATCGACGCACCTCCGTCGGCGATCTGGCCGTGGCTGGTACAGATGGGGCCAGGACGCGGCGGCGCCTATACCTACGACTGGATCGAGCGCCGGCTCGGCATCGACATCCGCAACACCGACCGCGTTATCCCCGAACTGCAGCACCTCCAGGTCGGTGATGAGATCACGATGCCCGGTTACGCGATGCGCGTCGAGCGGCTTGACCCTGGGCAGGCGATGGTCGTCCGCTCCAGCAACCACGCCTGGGTGTGGTCATTCGAGCTGCGGCCAGCCAACGGGCATACCAGGCTCATCAGCCGGAACCGCTTCGACACCGCCGCCTTGCCGGTAAAGGACAAGCTCGCGTACCCGGTCATCGAACCAGGCTCATGGGTGATGGAGCGCAAGATGCTGCGCACCATCAAGCAGCGGGCCGAACGCCTCGCCCGAACACAGCCGCCAACATAACGAACGGCCGACATAGGGGTGAGGCGCCGAGCAGGGCATTCAGACCCTGGCTGCGATCTGAGCGCCAGGGTTGAACGGCGGCACCTGCCTGCCGGGTCCTACTGCGGAGGGCAGCCGAGCTCGGCGGCGAGGGCGCGGGGAGCCTGGCAGCGCCAGGCGTCGGTGATCAGCTCCGCGAGTTCGCCGGCGTCGATCGCCGGGAGCCGGACGAGCACCGCCGGGAAGCCGTTGTAGTGCGGCTCGGTGAAGAACTTCGCCGGATCGGCTGCGAGCAGTTCCTCCTTCTCCGCCAGGCTGGCGACACGCACGGCGAGCACCTCCGGGTTGGGCACCCTCGGCTTCTTCGGTTCGATTCGTTGGTTCCAGGCCCAGGCGAACCCCCTCAGCTTGCCCTTGCTGAGCACGCCGAAGCCGAAGTGGTCCGCGGCCTCGCTTGTCTGCGGCAGCGACAGCGCGATGCGGCGGACATCCTCCTGGGCGGCCATCGGCCCTCCTCGGCAACCGGCGGCACGCCGCGTCTAAACGGCTTGGCTCGTTCGCAGCCGAACACGGGCGGCGCTTGATCCGTCCTGTCCCGATGCTAGCCGGGCTCGCCGCGGCGACGTAGTAGCCAATCGTCACCGCCGACCTGAGGGCGGATGTGCGAGATCCGCCAATCCGGGCGGTCGCTGAAGTGGCTGGCGGACGCCGCGGGCCACAGGTGCTGGTACCCGGTTCCCCCGGTGCTATTCAGGTCGCGGTCCGCTTCGTCCTCGCCGTGACGCCGGTCGTGGCCGGGTTACGAACCGTGTTAAGACCTCCATCCTCCTGGGTGGCACACTCATTCCTGTGGGCGCGCTGAGGCTGCTGGGCCGTGGCAGACCGAAACCTGTCCTGGATGAGAAGGGCCGCCAGCTACGCGGCAGCATCTCAGATAAGGCCTTTGTCGATATTAACGGCGTACGGCAGGGGATGTTCATCCAGAGCAAAGATGCAAGACATCCAGTGTTGCTCTTCCTCCATGGGGGCCTGCCGGAGTACTTCCTTACGGAGCGGTACCCCACCGGTCTTGAAAACGATTTCACGGTGGTCTGGTGGGAACAGCGGGGCGCTGGGCTGTCATACAGTCCCGATATCCCGCCCGAAACGATGACGCTGGAGCAGTTCATAGCCGACACGTTGTCGGTGACTAGCTACCTGCGGAACCGCTTCGGCAAAGAGAAGATCTACCTCATGGCGCATTCGGGGGGGACGTTCATCGGACTGCAGGCCGCCGCCCGGGCACCCGAGCTGTACCACGCGTACATTGGCGTGGCTCAGACGGTGCATCAGCTGAAGTCCGAGAGACAGGCCTACGAGTATATGCTCGAACGATTCAAGGAGACCGGTAACAGCAAGATGGTACGCAAACTTGAGGCGGCACCGGTGACCATGACGGATGGAACACCGGGCGCATACCTTGCAGTGCGCGACAAGGCAATGCACCGTCTAGGCGTTGGCACGACACATGACATGACGTCCGTGCTTAGCGGCATCTTCTGGCCATCACTGAGGAGCCCGCAGTACACACTGCGCGAGAAAGCCAAGATGTGGCGCGGCAAGCTCTCGTCCGGCGTGAGCGTCCTGTGGGGCGAGACGCTGGCTGCCAATCTGGCCGAACGGGTGCCAGAACTCGCCCTGCCCGCCTATTTCTTCCACGGCATATACGATTACACCGTCAGCTACCAGCTGGCAAAGGATTATTTTGAAGGGCTGAAGGCGCCGCTGAAGGGGTTCTATTCGTTTGATCGCTCTGCTCACAGCCCTTTTCTGGAAGAACCTGAAAAGGCACGGAGAATTATGCGCGAGGACGTGCTGGCAGGAGCGAATAGTCTCGCTGACGATCCTTGCCGGTGAGGAGGCCCCGCATTTGTTCTGCCAATCGCGGAAACCGGCGCGCCACGCCTCCTGGGCGATCGATTTGCCTGGCGTGCCCACCCGCCGATCCGTAGATGCCAGTTCGGGCTTGGCATTGCCGTGCATGGCGTATCCGAACGCCTCACGGACGGCCTTCCGGTACCGCAGGCCGATCACCTGCACCCGCCGGAGACCGGCCGTCCCGATGGGCCACGCAGGCGCCCCCCTGGGCGTCAGACTAGGTTCATGGCCGTTGAGCGTCCACGCCGGGTTCAGGTACATCCATTTCCGTCCAATCGGCGTCTGGTCACCGCGGCGATGCGCGCCGGCCGGCGCATGGCACCGATGTTCGGGCTGGTCGACGTGGACGTGACCAAGGCGAACCGGCTCCTTGCCTCCCACGAGCCGCCCTCGTCCCTGACCGCCTTCGTCGTCGCCAGCGTCGCCCGTGCCGCGGCGGCTCACCCGGATGTCCACGCCTACCGCAACTGGCGAGGGCAGTTGGTGACCCATCGCCACGTCGATGTCACCACGATGATCGAGATCCCGACCCGGCAAGGCCCGTTCGGCCTTCCCCATGTCCTGCGCGACGCCGATGCCCGGGAGGTGCCTGATCTGACCGCCGAGCTGCATCGGGTCAAACGCGAGCCATCGGCCAGCGGCAGCGGCCGGTGGCTCGAACGAGCCGCACCGGTCGCTACTCATATTCCGGGCGCGGCCGGGGCGATGTACGCCGTGATGGCACGATCGGTTTGCGGTCCGGCAGCGCGTCGGCACGGTTGCCGTGACCGCTGTGGGCATGTTTCGCTGGCGGGGGAGGATTCGGCCTCACCCCCCCGACCATGATGAGCCTGGAGGTGGTCGTCGGCGGAATGACCCAGCGCCCGCGCGCCGTCAACGGCCAGGTCGAGATCCGTGACGTCCTGGACCTCACTCTGGTAATCGACCACAACGTGGTCGACGGAGCACCCGCCACCCGCTTCGGCGCCGAACTTCGCGAACTAATCGAAAGCGCCGCGGTGATTTCGCCCCCGGCCTTTCCCGCTGATGACTTATGAGCGCTCTGGTTTCCCATCCACACGGGCAGCTTGCTCACTGCCGTTAGGTGATGGTTGGCGACTGCCATTCGCTGGTGGGCATCGATGCGCGCGGGCGTGTGAGCGGAGGATGCCGATCTCGCGGGTGCGCGTTCGAGGACGCTCATCGTGAGTGCGTTGGCCAGGCCGGCCATGCCGATCGCGACGACCAGCAGGCCGACCACAGCGAGCGTGGCGGTCAGCGTGCGGTAGCTGCGATCTCGTTCGCCAGCCTGTCGTATGCGATCTCGCTACTGAAGCCCAGGTGAGTGACCGTAACCGACAGTCTGGGCGTATCTTGCACCCCAGATGCTCAGCCTTGCTCCTACGAGTCACACTGCCGCTGGCATCATGCCCGGAGGACGCGGTTGCCCCACACACTGGTGGGGTTCACCCGGATGAAGTGCGCAGGCACCCCCTCGATCCACGGCTCAAGCCCGGCGCCGATGATCGGCGCGCGCTCGGCCTCGGTATCCAGATGATGCGCCGCTCCCCGCACCAGGACGATCCACCCCTCGCGCGCCTCCAGATCGATCTGGTCAGCCTCCACGGCGACCTGGTACTCGGCGTGCGCAATACCAGTACGCAGGTCTTCGTCAAAGAGGGCGGGGTCCCACGTGCCCAAGACAATCGACTCGCGGTCGATCCTGTATACGGTCGGCAGCGCCGTGGGCCCATACCGGCTGTTGTAGACCAGACGCCCCAGGCCGCCGCTGGCGAGCAGCTGCATGCATTCGGCCTCACTCAAGGGCTCCAGCACACGCCGGGCACTCATTCCGGGGCCGGACGAAGCAGAACCGCCGGGAGAACTGAGATCGGCTTCATCGTCTGGCATAACTCCCAACCCTAGTCGCCCTGCCCGCCGATAACACGCCGGGTAGTCAGGCCAACAGCGACCATTTGAACGCGGCGGAGCGCGTAACGACAGGCGGACCGGAAGCGCCTCGAGGCCGTGGATGAGCGTGCTGGGCCGCCAGCGCAGCGATTCCGGCGGGACCGCGAGCGTCATGCCCGGGAACCGCGAGAGCAAGCCACCGAACGCGATCTCGCCCTCCATGCGGGCCAGCGGCGCGCCCAGGCAGTAGTGGATGCCGTGGCCGAACGCCAGGTTCCCGCCGGCGTCGCGGCCAACATCGAGCCGGTCCGGCGCCGGGTAGCGGCCCGGGTCGCGGTTCGCGGAGCCGATCGCGACCAGCACTGCCTCCCGCGCCGGGACGAGCGTGCCGCCGACCTCCACCGGCTCCGAGGTGAAGCGGAACGTGGCGTGGTTGACCGGGCTGGTGTAGCGGAGCAGTTCCTCCACCGCGTCGGGCAGCAGCGAGCGGTCGGCGCGCAGCCGCGCCATCTCGCCCGGGCTGATCAGCAGCGCCAGCGTCCCGCTGCTGATCAGGTTGACCGTTGTCTCGTGCCCCGCCACCAGCAGCAGGAAGATCATGCCCAGCAGTTCACGCTCGCTGAGCCCGTCACCGGCGTCACGCGCGGCGATCAGCGCGGACAGCAGGTCGTCGGCCGGGCGAGCCCGCTTGTCCGCGACCAGCGTGGTGAAATACCCAGCCATCTCCATCGCGGCCGCCCCGGGCCCGTCAGACGTGTCACCGGTTGACAGGATGGCCTGCGTCCAGGCGCGGAAGTCGGCCCGATCCGAGTCAGGGACGCCGAGCAGTTCGCAGATCACGGTGATTGGCAGCGGGAACGCGAACGCTTCGAGCAGGTCAACCTGACCGCCGCTCGGCATGGCGTCCAGCAGCGAGGCGGTGATCTCGGTGACCCGTGGGCGCAACTGCTCGATACGCCGTGCGGTGAACGCCTTTGTGACCAGCCGTCGCAGGCGCTCATGGTCTGGGGGATCGGTGCTGAGCATGTGCGTGTCGAGCGCCGCGAACCCGTCATCGGGCCGGCGGCGCTCCCGGGGAACAGCTTGCGCCAGTCTTTGACCAGTCGCGGATCGGCCAGCGCAGCGCGGGCGTCCGCGTAGCGGGTGATGACCCAGACGGGATGGCCGTCGGGCATCGCGACCCGGCTGACCGGGCCCTCGGCCCGCAGCCGCTCATAGACGGCGTAAGGTCTCTGCACAAATTCGTCGTCGAGCTGCTCGATGATCGAACGTGTCATGGTTGCGCTCCGCCCGGACCCGGTGGCCATCTCAAGTACTATCTTATTCCCTTCCGCCGGAAGCGGACGCCGGGCCGGAAGGCCCCTGAGAAAGTCCTCGCAGGATAATACGCACGAGGCGACCTCCTCCGCGGCACCACTCCGCCCGGTGCGAGGGGCCAGTCAAGCCAAGTGCTTGACAACCGATCCTGCATAGGGAATCAGAAGATGGTGTAGCCGCCGTCGACGACCATGCTGTCCCCGGTATGGAAGATGAGCGAGGGGTCGGCGAGGAACGCCCCGACGGTCTCGAAGTCGTGCAGCGTGCCCCACCGGCGGACCGGCGTCCGGCCGATCGTGGCGGTCACGAACTTCTCGTGCGTCTTGGCCTCGGCCAGCAGTTCGGTGTCGGTCCAACCGGGGAGGAGGCTGTTGCACCGCACCTGGTGCCGGGCCAGCTCGACGGCCAGGGCCCGCATCACCGCGAGCAGCGCCGTCTTGCCGGCAGCGTAGTGCTGCTGGCCGGGAGCCCCGTCGATCGCGCTGGTCGACGATACGCCCACCAGCGACCCGCCCTGCCCTTGCCCGACCAGCACGCGGGCCGCCTCCCGCAAGCAGAGGAAGGCGCCGTCCAGGTTGACCCGCAGCACGCGGTGCCACTCGCCGAGCGACATATCGGTGAACGACTGCTTGCCGGTCGTCCCGGCGTTGGCGACGAGGCAATCGAGGCGGCCGAACCGGTCCAGCGTCTCCCGCATGGCGCCGGCCACATTGTCCTCGTCGCTGACGTCGCACTGCACGCCGATGGCCGTGGCGCCCAGCCTTTCCAGCTCGGCGACCGCCGCGAGGTTGCGCTCGTGGCGACGCGACCAGACGGCGACGGACGCGCCGGCCCGGGCGACGCCGCGGGCGATGCCGAGTCCGATGCCGCTGTTGCCGCCCGTGACGATGACGACGCGGCCGGAAAGATCGATCACAGGAACAACCTCCGAACGAGATGTCTGGCCGGGTGCCGCGGCTAGCCCCCCACTCGCAGCTTACGTGTGTGCCTGAGACCTGCTCGCGGGGCTGCACCGCGACGCGGCGTGCGGAGATGTCGTCCGGGCCGCCCCTCCCGCCTGCACGATCTCGCTGCGGACGGTCTGGCGTGGGTGACCGGCCTGGAGTTGTGCCGGTTTTCCTGCGGCAATCCGTGCGAGTGGTTAGTAGTGGTGACCGAAGTCTCGCCAGCCCGGGGACTTGCGTCCTATGGAGACCTGTCCGGCATCTCATAGGTTCGCACCTATCACGGGGCTCGGCCGCGTTGGGCACGCGTTACCGGCCAAGGATCCGGAGCGGGCGGTCCAGGGTGCAGAGCGGCTGGGCTCGGAAGGGATGGAGAGATGGGCCGGGTAGACGGCAAGGTTGCGGTGGTCACCGGAGCTGCGTACGGGATTGGCCGCGCGGCCGCCGGTCTGCTCGCACGAGAAGGGGCACAGGTCGCGGTGACCGACATTCAGTCGGAGGCCGGCCTCGAAGCGGCGGATGAGATCAGGCAGCGCGGCGGCCAGGCGCAGTACTGGCAGCTCGACACCACCGACGAACAAGCCATCCAGCGCGTCTTCGCGGAGGTGGCGGACGCGTTCGGCCACCTGGACGTCCTGGTCAACAACGCGGGCATCTCCGGAGTGAACAAGCCCACCCACGAGGTCACGCTGGAGGAATGGAACCGTGTCATCTCGGTCAACCTCAATGGCGTGTTCCTGTGCACCAAGTACGCGATCCCCTACATGCGGCAGGCGGGCGGCGGCAGCATCATCAACCTGTCCTCCGTCTACGGGCTGGTCGGCGCGCCGGACTCGCCCCCGTACCACGCCGCAAAGGGCGGCGTGCGGCTCATGAGCAAGACCGACGCCCTGTTCTATGCCGTGGACGGCATCCGCGTGAACTCGGTGCACCCCGGCTTTATCTGGACGCCGATGGTCGAGAACGCCTGCCGCGAGCTGGGAGATGTTGAGGAGGCACGACGCCAGCTCACTAAGCTGCATCCGATCGGGCATCTGGGCGAGCCCGAGGACATCGCCTACGGCATCCTCTACCTCGCGTCCGACGAGGCGAAGTTCGTCACCGGCAGCGAACTTGTGATCGACGGCGGGTACACGGCCCGCTGAACATGATCCTGACGGTGTTCGTCGTCCTTAATCGCCGCCGCGGGCAAGTTGCTGCTGTTGATGGCACGTTTATCTGGACAGCAAGTCATGATCAACGGCAATGCTCTTCATGCACCGTCTTCTTACGAAATAAATGCGCGACCGACCGCAGATCAATCCACGCCGGCTCGTGCGTAAAGGCCCGCTGCCGTCCGTCTGCCGGACCCGCTCAGCTACCCCACCGCCCTGGTCAGCATCCTCGGAGCCGGCGCGATCTTCGACATCGGCGGCAGCCAGCAGCTCGTCGAGGGGTGAGCCCGGGCAGCTTACTCCGTACCCGCGGACGGACCGGGAAGCAGCAGGGCCGAGAACCGCTCGGCGGCCCGGTCGAGCTGGTCCAGGATGCGCTGCCGGGCCGCGGCGCTCAGCGGGGTGTCGGGCCGGGTGATGACGTCGCGGAGCACCGGGATGAGCGGCGCGTACTTGGCGGCCAGCCGCTCCACCCGCGGCCCGGTGGTGTGGATCAGGCCCACGCCGTTGTCGGTGAAGTCGGACGCCTTGATGACCCGCGCCCAGGGAGAGCGGTCCAGGCTGGCCGCGACGTGCTCCCGGTACTGCTCGTCCCGGTCCCGGCCGGGCTCGTATTCGGGGTTGGTCACGGCCGCGACCAGGTCGGCGACGCGCTGCCCGAACCGGCGGGCCAGGACCGCGAGGGCGCCCTCCTGGCTGCCGTCCGGGGCGAGCTGCGCGGCGTGGTCCTCGACCGCGTCGTGCAGCAGGCCGGCGATGGCCACGTCGGCGTCGCGTACCCCGTAATGCGACAGGATCCTGATCGCCACGCGCAGCAGGTGGTTCAGGTACGGCTCGTTCTGGCGCCGGTCGGTGGCGTGCAGCTCCGCCGCGAGCGCCAGGGCCTCCGCGAGGCGGCGCCGCTCCGCGTCCGGGAAGGAGGCGATCTCCGCCGTGAATCGTTCCCGCAGGCCCTCTTCGCCGTAGGTTGCGGTGATCGCGTGCAGCGGCATGGCCGAGAGCAGCCGCCGTCGCCCGTTATCCATACCTTCAAGGGCTAGCACAGGCGGAGGCCTAGAACGGCCAGGCGTCCCGGACGGACGGCGGTGCCGGTGGCTCCATGTGCCGGTACAGCGCCCAGCCGTCGTCCTGCCAGCGGTAGACGGAGGCGGCCAGGCCCCACCGGTGGACCACCTTCACCTGCTCGAACGCCGTGGCCATCGAACGGTGATCGGTCGTGAAGCCGCTGGTGGCATAGACCCGCCACGGCTTGGCGGGCTCCTGTGTGCGCTGAGCCTTCGTGCGCTTCGCCCTCGTACTGGCCATGCGGTGTGCCTTCCCGTCGGCGTGCGGAGAGTGTGCGCTTCCGGATGACTCATCATGCCGGCGCCTTCTGACTCGCGCAATGACCACAGCGCATCCGTATGTATTCGGTAAGTCCCAGAATGAGACACCCGGATCGGCCGGCGGATTAGCGGTGCCGGCGCGTGAGCCCATTTGCCGAGGTCGTTCCGCAAAACCGTCCGCTAAAGTCCGTTCATGGCACGTTACGGTCCGCAGTTCGGCCCCGACATCACCCCGCGCACGCGCCGGGCACCGGGACCCCCGAGCCCGGGGGCCTGTCCGCGCGCCAGTTGCTCGACGCCGTGCGGCGGATCTGCTACGAGCTGCCCGTCGCCGGGATCGACCTGGTCGAGGTCGCACTGCCCTACGATCATGCCGAGATCACCGCGTCGCTGGCCAACCGCGTCGTGCTGGAGGCGCTGTCGGCGCTGGCCCGTAAGCGCCTCGACGCCGCCCGGACCTCGTGGGATCCCGGCCGCCCGCTGCTGGATGGCCGGTAGGTTCCCGGCTCAGCGCGGGTAACGCAGAGACAGCCGCCCGTACGGGCGGCGGTGGGGATGGCGGGAGTATGGACGCGGTCGACGCGGTGGTGGTAGGCGCGGGGCCGAACGGCCTGGCCGCGGCGATCACCCTGGCCCAGGCCGGGCTGGAGGTCGTGGTCTGCGAGGGCGCGGACACGGTGGGCGGCGGGGCTCGCACCGAGGAGCTGACGCTCCCGGGGTTCTGGCACGATCCCTGCTCGGCCGTTCATCCGCTCGGCGCGGGGTCCCCGGTGCTGCGGGCCTGGCCGCTGGAGCAGCACGGCCTGTCGTGGATCCAGCCGGACCTGGCGCTCGCCCATCCCTTCCCGGACGGGTCAGCGGCCACCCTGGCGCGCTCCATGACTGGCACCGCGGCGTCCCTGAGTGCCGACCGGCAGGCCTATCTCCGGCTGCTGCGGCCGTTCGCGGGCCGCTGGGATGAGCTGGTCCCGGACGTGCTCCGGGCGCCGCTGAACGGCCTGCCGCGCCACCCACTGCTACTGGCCCGCTTCGGCCTGCCCGGTCTGGCGCCCGCCGACGCGCTGGCGCATTACTTCCGCGGTGAGCGCGCCCGGGGCCTGCTGGCCGGTCTCGCGGCCCATGCCACGGCCCCGCTGACGTCGCCCGCCACCAGCGCCGTGGCGCTGATGTTCGCCCTGGCCGCGCACGAGGTTGGCTGGCCCTTCCCGCGCGGCGGCACCCAGGCCCTTTCCGGTGCCATGGCCAGCCTGCTGACGTCGTTCGGTGGGACGATCAGGACCGGCCAGCCAGTCCGTGACCTGGCCGGGCTGCCCCGGGCTCGTGCCTACCTGTTCGACACCTCGCCCGAGCAGATGGCCAGCATCGCCGGCTCCCGGCTGCCGCCGCGCTATGCCGGCCGGCTCCGCCGCTACCGGCACGGACCGGGCGCCTTCAAGATTGACTACGCGCTGAGCGGCCCGGTGCCGTGGACCGCCGGAGCCTGCCGCCGGGCCGGAACCGTGCACCTGGGGTCGTCCCTGGACGACATCGGCGCCGCGCTGCGATCGGTGCATCGTGGCACAGCGCCGCCGCGCCCCTTCCTCATCACCGCCCAGCCGAGCCTGTTCGACCCGGCCCGCGCGCCAGCGGGCTCGCACGTCTTCTGGGTGTATTGCCAGGTGCCGAACGGATGGCCGCGGGACCATACCGCCGCCATCGAGGCGCAGATCGAGCGGTTCGCCCCCGGCTTCCGCGACCTGGTCCTGGCCCGCACGGTCACGGCCCCGGCCGGCATCGAGGCCCGCAACCCGAACAATGTGGGCGGGGACATCGCCGCCGGCCGCTGTGACCAGCTCCGCCTGCTCTTCCGGCCGACGTTCGCGCCCGTGCCGTACGCCACACCGGACCGGTCCATCTACCTGTGCTCGGCGGCGACACCGCCCGGCCCCGGGGTGCACGGCATGTGCGGGTATCACGCGGCCTCGACCGCGCTGCGGCGGGCCTTCGGCCGGTGATGCGATGCGCCCCCCCGACTTCCCCGGCGCGCCGCCCGTCTTCGTGCGGGCCCGCCTCTACCGGTACCGGTTCACGACCTGGCGCGAACTCCGGGCGACCGGGGCCTGGTGGCATCGCTCGCCGATCCGTGACTACGTTCCGCCCGTCACCCGGCGGCGGCAGGATCGGGTAACCTGACCTGCGACCCGTAACGCGCCGCATGCCTAGTCGGCGCGGTGGTCTTAGGGCGGAGTAGCTCAGTCAGGCAGAGCAAGCGGCTCATAATCGCTGTGTCGCCGGTTCAAGTCCGGCCTCCGCTACGGACAACGATGCTTGCCGAGCTTCGATCGGTGGCGCCGTTGTCTCAGCGCTAGCCCGGGGGGACGACCCCCGGAACCCCCGGTGCGGGCCTTCGGCCCGCGGGG
Organism: uncultured Actinomycetes bacterium; assembly: GCA_963732345.1. Taxonomy (GTDB): domain Bacteria; phylum Actinomycetota; class Actinomycetes; order Streptosporangiales; family Streptosporangiaceae; genus Bog-532. The sequence continues at coordinate 75,180 of CAVSZI010000019.1, forward strand.
CGGGAGCCGGTGGGCCACGTAGGCCTGCGGGGAACAAGGACGGCGCTTGATACACTGTCTCGCTGTCCAACCTTGAACGAGAAAGGCACATCGCCGTGGCTGCCACCGATGTCCGGCCCAAGATCACCCTGGCCTGCCAGGAGTGTAAGCACCGCAACTACATCACCCGCAAGAACCGGCGCAACGACCCTGACCGGCTCGAGCTGAAGAAGTACTGCCCGAACTGCCGCTGCCACCGGCCGCACCGCGAAACCCGCTGACCGTCCCGATGACGCTCAACCGGGACTACATCGGCCGGAGTTTCCCGCCGTCCGAGCCGTACGAGGTCAGCCGGGTCAAGATCGCCGAGTTCGCCGATGCGATCGGCGATCCCAGCCCGCTGTGCCGTGATCGTGACGCGGCCCGGGCCGCCGGGTACCCGGACGTCATCGCGCCGCCCACGTTCGCGATCGTCATCACCATGGCGAACAGCTCCCACGCGGTGACCGACCAGGACCTGGGGCTCGACTACTCGATGGTGGTGCACGGCGAACAGCAGTTCGCGCACTCGCGTCCGCTGCACGCCGGGGACGTGGTGGTGGCGCAGTCCACGATCACCGACATCCGGGACGCCGGGCGCAACGTCATGCTGACCACCCGGACTGACATCAAGACCACCGGCGGCGAGCACGTCTGCACCGCACTGTCCACGCTCGTCGAACGCGGCGGAGCGGGCTGACGCGGGCACATACATTGACGCAGGACTGTGCCCGCGCGATACGAGCGGCATCGGGGGATGCCGCGGAAACGGGGGCCTGACCGGGGAAAGACGCGGGCGCGACGGCCGCGAATCTGAAGCGGAAGGCGGGAACGGTGGCAGCGACGGTTAGATACGCGGACGTGCAGCCCGGTGCCGAACTGGCAGCCAGGAGCTACCCGGTCACCCGGCTCGACCTGGTGAAGTACGCAGGCGCATCCGGGGACTTCAACGTCATCCACTGGAACGAGCGCGTCGCCAAGTCGGTCGGCCTGCCCGACGTCATAGCGCACGGCATGTTCACGATGGCTCAGGCCGGGCGTTTCGCGAGTGAATGGGCGGGCGATCCAGGCGCGGTCGTCGAGTTCGGCGTGCGGTTCTCCTCCCTGGTTGTCGTCCCCGACGACAAGGGGACCACGATCGAGGTCAGCGGCACCGTCGAGGAGAAGCTGGACGGCAACAAGGTCGTGCTGGCGCTGGTGGCCCGGTCGGGTGGCACCAAGGTCCTGAGCCGCGCCCGGGCGGTCGTGGTCCTGCCCTGATGGGCTCCGCCCCGCTCGCCGGCTACACCACGCTGGGTCTCGGTGGTCCTGCCGCCACCCTGATCGAGGCCGGCGGCGAGGCCGGGCTCGTCTCGGCGGTCCGCCGCGCCGACAAGCGCGGTGAGCCGGTCCTCGTGCTCGGCGGCGGTAGCAACGTGGTGATCGCCGACGAAGGATTTCCCGGCCTGGTCGTCCGCGTCGGCACCCGCGGGATGTCCTTCGCCGCCGCTGACCCCGCTGACCCCGCTGACCCCGCTGGCCCCACCGGCCCCACCGGCCCCGTCCGCCCCGGCAAAGCGGGCTCCGCCCCCGTGGCCCTGACCGTCGCGGCGGGCGAGAACTGGGACGACGTGGTCGCCCGGTGCGTGGCCGAGGGACTGGCCGGGCTGGAATGCCTATCCGGGATTCCCGGTCTGGCCGGCGCCACCCCGATCCAGAACGTCGGCGCCTACGGCCAGGAAGTAGCCGACACGATCACCAGCGTGCGCGTCTACGATCGCCAGCAGCGCTGCGTCACCGAGATGCCGGCCGCGGTGTGCGGGTTCGGCTACCGGACCAGTTTCTTCAAGCGCACGCCGTTCGCGCCCGGCTCCGCCACCGGGCGGTTCGCCGTGCTGGCGGTCACCTTCCGGCTCACCCCCGGTCCCCAATCCGGCCCCCAGTCCTCTCCCATCCGCTATCCCGAGCTGGCCACCGAACTCGGCGTTGCCCCCGGCGACCGGGTGCCCCTCGGCGAGGCCCGTTCGGCCGTGCTGAAGCTGCGCGCGCGCAAGGGGATGGTGCTCGATGCCGGGGATCCGGATACCCGCAGCGCCGGGTCGTTCTTCACCAACCCGGTCCTCACCGCGGGCGAGTTCGCCGCCGTCACACGCCGGGCCCGGCAGTCCATGGGGCCGGGTGACCCGGACCTCCGCGTGCCGCACTTCCCGGCCCCGGACGGGCACGTCAAGGTGCCGGCCGCCTGGCTGATCGAGCACGCCGGCTTCGGCAAGGGCTACGCCGGCCAGACCGGCGGCCCCAGCGGGCCGGGCGCGGCCCGCATCTCGTCCAAGCACACGCTGGCCCTCGTCAACCCCGGCGCGGCCAGCACAGCCAGCCTGCTGGCCCTCGCCCGGGAAATCCGCGCGGGCGTGCGGGACGCCTTCGGCGTGACCCTGGACATCGAGCCGGTGCTCGTCGGCATCTCGGCCTGACTCCCGGCAGGACGTCCCGGCCGGTCGCGCGGCGGGCCCGGTCGCTGAGCGCGGCCGGTCAGGCGGCGCCGAGCCAGGTGTCGATCCCGGCCAGTACACCCAGCCGCACCGCGTCCGGCGCGGCCGAGCCCAGCACCGACATCCGGGCCAGGTCGGCCAGCTCGGCGTCGGTGAAGCCGTGCTGGCGGCGGGCGATGCCGTACTGGGCGACCAGCCGCGAGCCGAACAGCAGCGGGTCGTCGGCGCCCAGTGCGATCGGGACCCCGGCCTCGAACAGCCGCCGCACCGGCACGTCCCGGGTGCGCGTGGCGATACCCAGCGCCACGTTGGACGACGGGCAGACCTCCAGCGTCACGGCCTGGCTGGCCAGCCGCTTGACCAGCTTGTCGTCGATCGCGGCCAGCACGCCGTGGCCGATCCGGTCCGCGTGCAGTTCATCCAGGCAGGCCCGGACGCTCTCGGGACCGACGAGCTCACCGCCGTGCGGCACCGCGAGCAGGCCGCGCCGTTCGGCGATGCGGAAGGCGGGCGCGAAGTCTTCCGCGCGGCCCCGCCGCTCGTCGTTGCTGAGCCCGAATCCGGTCACGCCGCGCCCCGCGTACTGGACCGCCAACCGGGCCAGCGCGCGCGCGTCGAGCGGGTGCCGGGTCCGGTTCGCGGCAATGACCACCCCGATCCCTACCCCGGTGAGCGCGGTGGCGTCCGCCGCCGCGGCGAGCACGAGCTCCACCGTGGGCGTCAGGCCGCCGAACCGCCCGGCGTACCCGGACGGATCGATCTGGATCTCCAGCCAGCGGGATCCTTCCGCCCGCTCGTCCTCGGCGATCTCGGTCAGCAGCCGCTGGATGTCCGCCGGTGTGCGCAGTACCGACCGTGCCGTGTCGTAAAGCCGCTGGAACCGGAACCAGCCCCGTTCGTCCGCGCCGCTCAGCTCCGGCGGCCACTCCTCGACCAGCGCGGCGGGTAGGTGAACGCGGTGGGTGCGGGCGAGATCGACCAGGGTCGAGTGCCGCATCGCCCCCGTCAGATGAAGGTGCAGATGCGCCTTGGGCAGCTGATCGAGCGGACGGGCCATCCGCCTAGTCTGCCCGCCACCGTGGGGTTACCGGGCCTGGCCGAGCAGCTTGGCGATACGCATGACGCCTTCCTCGAGATCGGCGTCGCCGAGCGCGCAGGACAGCCGGAAGTACCCCGGCGTCCCGAACGCCTCGCCCGGCACCACCGCGACCTCGGCCTCGTCCAGGATCAGCGCGGCCAGTTCGGCGGAGCTGGCCGGGCGGCGCCCGGCGATCTTCTTGCCGAGCACCCCCTTGACCGACGGGTAGCAGTAGAACGCGCCCTGCGGCTCGGGGCAGACCACCCCGGGGATCTCGTTCAGCATCCGCGCCATCGTCCGCCGGCGCCGGTCGAACGCCTCGCGCATCGGTACGACCGCGGACAGGTCACCGGAGACGGCGGCGAGCGCGGCGGCCTGCGCGACGTTGCACACGTTCGACGTGACGTGCGACTCGAAGTTGGTCGCCGCCTTGATCACGTCGGCCGGGCCGATCATCCAGCCGACCCGCCAGCCGGTCATCGCGTACGTCTTGGCCACGCCGTTCACCACCACGCACTGGTCCACGACCTCGGGGGCCACCACCGGCATGGAGGAGAATTTTGCGTCGCCGAACACCAGGTGCTCGTAGATCTCGTCGGTCACGACCCACAGCCCGTTGGCCGCGGCCCACCGGCCGATCTCTGCGACCTGGTCCGGCGGGTAGACCGCGCCGGTGGGGTTGGACGGCGACACGAAGAGCAGGATCTTGGTCCGCTCGGTCCGCGCCGCTTCCAGGTCAGCGACCGACGCCAGGTAGCCGGTGCTCTCGTCGGTCGCCACCGGGACGGTGACCCCGCCCGCCAGTGCGATGGCTTCGGGGTAGGTGGTCCAGTAGGGCGCCGGGACGAGCACCTCGTCGCCGGGGTCGAGAAGCGCCGCGAACGTCTGGAAAACGGCCTGCTTGCCGCCGTTGGTGATCAGGACCTGGCCCGCCGTGACGCCGAAGCCGGAGTCCCGGGCGGTCTTGTCGGCGACGGCCTGCCGCAGCTCGGGCAGTCCGGCCGCGGGAGTGTACTTGTGGAACCGCGGCTCCGCGCACGCTCGCTGAGCGGCCTCGACGATATAACTGGGGGTGGGGAAGTCGGGCTCACCGGCCCCGAAGCCGATGACCGGCCGGCCGGCCGCCTTGAGCGCCTTGGCCTTGGCGTCGACCGCCAGTGTGGCCGATTCGGCGATCGCGGACAAGCGCGCGGAGATGCGTGGATGTGTCGTTGGCATATACCCATGGTGACACCTACAGCCGGTGCCCTGCACATGGATGACCCTTCCGTGGTGCGGCCGTCCCCCCGGACCAGTTCGACGGGGGCGCGTATGCGGGCTAGACTTCCGGGACTGATGGTGTTCCGTCGTTGCTGGCGCATGCCTCCGGATGGCGCCACTCACCAGGTGGCGGCCGGAAGGCGGAGCTGGCCGGGCCGCCAGGCGAAGGGCAGTAGCTCAATTGGCTAGAGTCCCGGTCTCCAAAACCGGTGGTTGGGGGTTCGAGTCCCTCCTGCCCTGCAACAGACACTGTGTGTAGGAAGCACAAACCGTTCAGCACTTCATAGGTGAGGACATGGCGACTCAGACGCGCGGTGAGGCCGCGGAGAGACGGGGTGGCGATAAGCCCCCCGCACGGCGGAACCGCACGTCACCGGCGCTGTTCTTCCGCCAGGTTGTCGCCGAACTCCACAAGGTGCTCTGGCCGACCCGCAAGGAACTGGTCACGTACACGTCCGTCGCCCTGGTTTTCATAGGCTTGATGATCGCGATCGTCACCAGCCTGGACTACGGCTTTACCAAGCTGGTCATCGCGCTCTTCGGCTGACGGGCCAGCCGGCCCGGCCGGGCGGGCCGTGGCGCCTTCGCTAGCTCGATGTTGTGGCTGGTATCGGTATCTGGCGCCTGGAAGCGCGGAAGAATCCGCGAGGAAGCATAGAAGGAAGAGCAACTGTGTCCGAGCCCCAAGTGCAAGTGGGCGATTCCGCAGCCGCCGACGAGGCGATCGCAGGGTTCGAGCGAGGCGGGGAGGCCGACGTGACCGAAGACTCCGGCGCCCCGCCGGAAGAGACCGGGCCGTACGAGGACGGCGACTCCTCCGGCGAGAACCTGTCCGGCGGATTCGGCGAGGACGCCGTACTGGCGGACGGCGCCGCGGACGAGCCTGTGGCCGCCGGCGAGACGGCCGCGGCCACCGATGAGACGGCCGCGGAGCCGGGAGACGCCGAGCCGGGAGACGCCGAGCCGGGAGACGCCGAGCCGGGAGACACCGAGGCGTCGGACGAGGGTGAAGCCGAGGCGCGGCTTGAGGCCGACCCGGTGGAGGAGTTCACGCGCCAGCTCCGGGCAATGCCCGGTGACTGGTATGTCATTCACTCCTACGCGGGTTATGAGAACCGGGTGAAGACCAACCTGGAGAACCGGATCTCCTCGCTCAACATGGAGGACTACATCTTCCAGATCGAGGTCCCGGTGCACAAGGTGACCGAGATCAAGCAGGGCAAGCGGCAGCAGGTTCAGGAGAAGGTGCTGCCCGGCTACATTCTGGTCCGGATGGAGCTGACGGACGAGTCGTGGGCCGTGGTCAGGAACACCCCGGGTGTGACCGGGTTCGTCGGCCTGTCCAGCCGTCCCTCAGCGCTCAGCCTGCGCGAGGTGGCCGGGCTGCTCGCGCCGGAGCCCGAGGAGCAGGTCAAGCAGGCCGAGGCCGCGAAGGCGCCGACCGTGGACTACGAGGTTGGCGAGTCGGTTACCGTGATGGACGGCCCGTTCGCGACGCTTCCGGCAACGGTGAACGAAATAAATGCCGACACGCAGAAGCTGAAGGTGCTGGTGTCGATCTTCGGCCGGGAGACGCCCGTCGAGCTCTCCTTCGACCAGGTCGCCAAGATCTGACCGCAGAGCAAAGCTCCGGCCGGCCTAGACCGGCCGGGTGAGAACGAGCCCGGCGACCCGCCGGGCCATCCGGGATCGAACAAGGGAAGGGAACCATGCCTCCAAGGAGGAGAAGGGTCGCTGCGGTTGTCAAGGTGCAACTGCCGGCCGGCCAGGCTACCCCGGCGCCGCCCGTCGGTACCGCGCTTGGCCCGCACGGCGTGAACATCATGGACTTCTGCCGGCAATACAACGCCGCGACCGAGGCCCAGCGGGGCAACATCATTCCGGTCGAGATCACGATCTACGAAGACCGGTCGTTTGAGTTCGTCACCAAGACGCCGCCCGCGCCCGAGCTGATCAAGAAGGCAGCCGGGGTCGCCAAGGGCAGCAGCGAGCCGCACAAGACCAAGGTCGGCACCATTACCGCCGCCCAGGTCCGTGAGATCGCCCAGACCAAGATGCCCGACCTTAACGCGCGGAGCATCGAGATGGCCGAACGGATCATCGCCGGGACCGCCCGCTCGATGGGCATTCAGGTCCGGGGCTGACGCAGGCCGCTCCGGCAGGGTGAACCCCGGCCGGGACAACAGAAGACGGCACAAGATGCAGGCGTGGGAGGGCCGGGCGCGGCCCCAGGACCACGACCTCCTCAGCTGAGCAGGAGAAAGAATGAAGCGCAGTAAGGCGTATCGCAACGCCGCCGAACAGATCGACCGTGACCGGCTTTACAGCCCGCCCGAGGCCGTGGCCCTCGCCAAGTCGGCTTCGGTGACCAAGTTCGACCCGACCGTCGAGGTGGCCCTCCGGCTCGGAGTCGACCCCCGCAAGGCCGACCAGATGGTCCGCGGCACCGTCAACCTGCCGAACGGCACTGGTAAGACGGCACGTGTCCTCGTCTTCGCGACCGGTGACCGCGCCGAGCAGGCCCACGCGGCCGGCGCGGACTACGTCGGCTCCGACGACCTCGTGGAGCGGATTCAGGGCGGCTGGCTGGACTTCGACGCGGTTGTCGCCACCCCGGACCTGATGGGCAGGGTGGGACGCCTCGGCCGGGTCCTCGGCCCGCGTGGCCTGATGCCGAACCCCAAGACTGGCACGGTCACCCCCGACGTGGCCAAGGCAGTGTCCGATATCAAGGGCGGCAAGATCGAGTTCCGCACCGACCGGCAGGGCAACCTGCACTTCGTGATCGGCAAGGCCTCGTTCCCGTCCCGCGCGCTGCTGGAGAACTACGCGGCCGCCCTGGACGAGGTGATCCGGCTCAAGCCGGCCGCCGCCAAGGGCCGCTACGTCAAGAAGGCGACGATCACCACGACCATGGGCCCCGGCATCCCCGTCGACCCCAACAAGACCCGTGGTTTCGTCGAGGACGAAGAGCCCGCCGCGGTTTAGCCCAGGGGGGCGACCCCCTGGAATCCCCGCTGCGCTCCGCGCCCCGCGGTGGTACTTCACCGAGACACCGGCCGCTCACCGGGCACAAGGCCCGGTTCGTTAGGCCGGTATGAGCGCCTCGCCGTAACCTGCTCGGGTGCTCGCCGACACACTGGCCACTCGCCGGGGCACAAGGCCCGGGCTCGCCAGGCCGGTAGCGATCACCTCGCCGTAGCCGTGTGCCGTAGCCGTGTGGCGCGGAGCGCGATTTGGCGGAGGGACCGGGGGCCCGTATGCTGTGAGGGCCGAAGACCGCAGGTTGTCACGAGCCATCCGGCTCGGGTGACCGAAGGTCCCGTGAAGAACGGGCATCCTGCGCAGGTAACTGAGCAAGCTTGTGGTGCCTGGACTCCTGCCCGGGGATCATGACGAAGCCCCAGTGCGCCTGCGCCTGGGGCGTTTCGCTTTACGGGCACTTCTTCGTGCGCATCGGAGACATTTCCCGGCCCTGTCGCGGGGCCGCGTGAGTCCTGTCCGGGCTCGCGACGGCCGCGATTCGGCGGCGCCGGGTCCGGCAGGAGAAAGGAGGCCCATGGCGAGAGCGGACAGGGTGGCTGCCGTTACGGAGCTCACCGACCGTCTCCGGGAATCGGACAGCGTCGTGCTGACCGAGTACCGCGGGCTCAGCGTTTCGCAACTCCGCGCGCTTCGTCAGTCGCTCGGGGACAACGCCACCTTCAGCGTGGTCAAGAACACCCTTACCAAGATCGCGGTCAGCGAGGTCGGTCTTCAGGACCAGCTCGCGCCGCTGCTTTCCGGCCCGTCCGCCATCGCGTTCGTCGGCGGCAACGTGGTCGAGGCGGCCAAGGGCCTGCGTGACTTCTCCAGGGACAACCCCGCTCTGGTGATCAAGGGGGGCGTGCTCGACGGCAAGGCGCTCACGCCCGACGAGATCACCCGGCTGGCTGACCTGGAGCCGCGCGAGGTTCTGCTCGCCAGGCTGGCCGGCGCCATGACGGCGTCGATGTCCCGCGCCGCCGCGGTGTTCAACGCGCTGCCGACGCAGGTCGCCCAGCTTCTCGAGGCTCTGCGGGTCCAGCGGGCCGAGCAGGGCGGCCACAGGAGGCGGCGCCGGAGGCGCCCGCCGAGGACGCGGGCGAGGACGCGGGCGAGCCTACTGGCGAGAGCCCAGCCGGCCGCGCCGGCGAGAGCTGACCCGCCCGCGGCCGGACCTGATGGCCGCGAGGCATCGATGACACAGATAGACGCCAGGTAGACGGAGGAACCAGCACTATGGCGAAGCTCAGCACCGACGACCTGCTCGAGGCGTTCAAGGAGATGACCCTCCTTGAGCTGTCGGAGTTCGTGAAGCAGTTCGAGGACACGTTTGACGTCAAGGCCGCCGCACCGGTCGCCGTCGCGGCCCCGGCCGCCGCCGGCGGTGGGGCCGAGGCCCCGGCCGCGGAGGAGAAGGACGAGTTCAACGTCACGCTCGAGGCCGCGGGCGACAAGAAGATCCAGGTCATCAAGGAGGTCCGCACCCTCACCAGCCTCGGGCTGAAGGAGGCCAAGGACCTGGTTGACGGCGCGCCCAAGGTCGTGCTCGAGAACGTCAACAAGGAGGCGGCGGAAAAGGCTAAGGCGGCCCTCGAGGGCGCCGGCGCCACGGTCACCGTCAAGTAAGGCCAGCACCCACCGCGCGGCGCGGGGCCGGCCCGGGCCGGCCCGCGCCGCGTTTCGCTGTGCCGGGCCAGGGCCGCTCCTGGGCAGGACCGCCCGGAAAAGAAATTTCTCCGGCGCGGAATGTTTGCGTGTACCGGCTGGTTGTGCTAGGCGGCTAGAAACCACGTACCGGTTTCGCGCCTGCTCCGTAGATCTCTGCTATCGCGGTACCCGGCCCGGGCCCGCCCGGTCGGCCGAGACACTGAAAACGTGCCTCACCTGCTGAATCAAGAGGTATACCCTGCTAGGAACCGCTTACACGTCCAGGCTTGTGTGGCATCTGTCACGACATGAAGTCGCCCGATCTGCCGGGTGGAGGCTTGACGTTTCGGCGCAGACGAGCAATGCTGCGGAGCAGTCGTGATCCTGAAAGTGGCGTATAGTTGACTAGCGGTGTCGCCTTGGGCTACACTGCTCATTTGCGCTGCACTCTAACGTCCTCGGTTCCTCGCTCCCAGGCGGCATAGCCGTGGGGCGTTTGGCGTGCGTGCGGTGATAGGTCCGCCACAAGTTCGGAAGGATCCCTGTTGGCAGCATCGCGCAGCGCCTCCGCTCATGATTCTCGCCGCGTCTCTTTTGCTCGTATCCAGGAACCGCTCATGGTTCCGGACCTGCTGGCCCTCCAAACCGAGTCGTTCGACTGGCTGCTGGGCAACGACAAGTGGAAGTCCCGGGTGGAGGCCGCCAAGGCGGCAGGGCGCAAGGATGTCCCTGAGCAGTCCGGGCTCGAGGAGATCTTCGAGGAAATTAGCCCCATCGAAGACTTCTCGGGAACCATGTCCCTCTCGTTCCGAGACCATCGGTTCGAGCCGCCCAAGTACTCCTCGGAGGAGTGCAAGGACAAGGACATGACGTACTCCGCCCCCATGTTCGTGACGGCGGAGTTCATCAACAACACCACCGGTGAGATCAAGAGCCAGACGGTCTTCATGGGGGACTTTCCCCTGATGTCCGCCAAGGGCACGTTCATTATCAACGGCACCGAGCGCGTGGTGGTCTCGCAGCTCGTCCGTTCACCGGGCGTCTACTTCGACCGCCAGGTGGACAAGACCTCGGACAAGGACATCTACAGCTGCAAGGTGATCCCGTCCCGCGGGGCCTGGCTGGAGTTTGAGATCGACAAGCGGGATGCCGTCGGCGTCCGTATCGACCGCAAGCGCAAGCAGAGCGTCACCGTCCTGCTCAAGGCGCTCGGCTGGGACGACGCCCGCATCCTCGAGCGCTTCGGCGCCTACGAGTCGATGCGCGCCACCCTGGAGAAGGACCACACCACCGGCCAGGACGACGCGCTGCTGGACATCTACCGCAAGCTGCGGCCGGGTGAGCCGCCGACCCGCGAGTCGGCGCAGGCGCTGCTGGAGAACCTGTACTTCAACTCCAAGCGCTACGACCTGGCCAAGGTGGGCCGCTACAAGCTCAACCGGAAGCTCGGCCTCGACGTCGAGCTGCGGAAGGGCACGCTGACCGAGGAAGACATCGTCTCCACGATCGAGTACCTCGTCCGGCTGCACGCCGGCGAGGAGGAGATGAGGGTCGGCCCGGGCACCATCCCGCTCGAGACCGACGACATCGACCACTTCGGCAACCGGCGGCTGCGCACGGTCGGCGAGCTGATCCAGAACCAGGTCCGGCTGGGCCTGGCCCGGATGGAGCGCGTGGTCCGGGAGCGGATGACGACGCAGGACGTCGAGGCGATCACGCCGCAGACCCTGATCAACATCCGGCCGGTCGTCGCGTCCATCAAGGAGTTCTTCGGCACCAGCCAGCTCTCCCAGTTCATGGACCAGACGAACCCGCTGGCCGGGCTGACCCACAAGCGCCGACTGTCGGCGCTGGGCCCGGGTGGCCTGTCCCGTGAGCGGGCCGGGTTCGAGGTCCGTGACGTGCACCCCAGCCACTACGGCCGGATGTGCCCGATCGAGACGCCGGAAGGGCCGAACATCGGCCTGATCGGCTCGCTGTCCTCGTACGCGCGGGTCAACGCGTTCGGCTTCGTGGAGACGCCCTACCGGAAGATCCGCAACGGCAAGGTGACCGACCAGATCGACTACCTGACCGCCGACGAGGAAGACCGGCACGTCATCGCGCAGGCGAACACGCCGCTCGCGGACGACGGGTCGTTCGCGGAGAATCGCGTCCTGGTCCGCCGGAAGGGCGGTGAGGTCGACCTCATCCGCCCGGACGACGTCGACTACATGGACGTCTCCGCGCGCCAGATGGTGTCGGTGGCTACCGCCATGATCCCGTTCCTCGAGCACGACGACGCCAACCGCGCGCTGATGGGCTCGAACATGCAGCGCCAGTCCGTTCCGCTGCTGCGCAGCGAGGCGCCACTGGTCGGCACGGGCATGGAATACCGCGCCGCGGTCGACGCCGGTGACGTCATCGTCGCCGAGCGGGCGGGCGTGGTCGAGGAGGTCTGCGCCAACTTCGTCACGGTCATGCACGACGACGGCACCCGGAAGACCTACCTGGTCTCCAAGTTCCGCCGGTCCAACCAGGGCACCTGCTTCAACCAGAAGCCCATCGTGGACGAGGGCCAGCGGGTCGCCGACGGCCAGGTCCTGGCGGACGGGCCGTGCACCGACAACGGCGAGATGGCGCTGGGCAAGAATCTGCTCGTGGCGTTCATGCCGTGGGAGGGCCACAACTACGAGGACGCGATCATCCTGTCCCAGCGGCTGGTGCAGGACGACGTGCTCTCCTCCATCCACATCGAGGAGCACGAGGTCGACGCGCGGGACACCAAGCTGGGTCCCGAGGAGATCACCCGTGACATCCCGAACGTGTCGGAGGAGGTCCTTGCGGACCTCGACGACCGGGGCATCATCCGGATCGGCGCGGAGGTCGTCAACGGCGACATCCTGGTCGGCAAGGTGACCCCCAAGGGCGAGACCGAGCTGACCCCGGAGGAGCGCCTGCTCCGCGCGATCTTCGGCGAGAAGGCGCGCGAGGTGCGCGACACCTCGCTGAAGGTGCCGCACGGTGAAGAGGGCAAGATCATCGGCGTCCGGGTGTTCACCCGCGAGGACGGCGACGAGCTGCCCCCGGGCGTGAACGAGCTGGTCCGGGTGTACGTCGCGCAGAAGCGCAAGATCACCGACGGCGACAAGCTCGCGGGCCGGCACGGCAACAAGGGCGTGATCGCGAAGATCAACCCGGTGGAGGACATGCCGTTCCTCGAGGACGGTACGCCGGTGGACATCGTGCTCAACCCGCTCGGTGTGCCGGGCCGGATGAACGTGGGCCAGGTCCTCGAGACGCACCTCGGCTGGGTGGCCCAGACGGGCTGGCAGGTCCAGGGTGACGACGAGGAGTGGAAGACCCGGCTGCGCAGCGTCGGCGTGGACACTGCCCCGGCCGGTACGCCCGTGGCCACGCCGGTGTTCGACGGCGCCCGCGAGGAGGAGATCACCGGCCTGCTCGGCAGCACCCTGCCGAACCGGGACGGCCAGCAGCTGGTCGGCCAGAGCGGTAAGGCGAGGCTGTTCGACGGCCGCACTGGTGAGCCCTTCAAGGACCCGATCGCGGTCGGCTACATCTACATCCTCAAGCTGCTGCACCTGGTGGACGACAAGATCCACGCTCGCTCCACCGGCCCGTACTCGATGATCACCCAGCAGCCGCTGGGCGGCAAGGCGCAGTTCGGCGGGCAGCGGTTCGGTGAGATGGAGGTGTGGGCGCTGGAGGCCTACGGGGCCGCCTACGCCCTGCAGGAGCTGCTGACGATCAAGTCCGACGACGTGCTCGGCCGCGTGAAGGTGTACGAGGCGATCGTCAAGGGCGAGAACGTGCCCGAGCCGGGTATCCCCGAATCCTTCAAGGTCCTCATCAAGGAAATGCAATCGCTCTGCCTCAACGTGGAGGTGCTGTCGAGCGACGGCGCGGCGATTGAGATGCGGGATACCGACGAGGACGTGTTCCGCGCGGCCGAGGAACTCGGCATCGACCTGTCACGGCGTGAGCCAAGCAGCGTTGAAGAGGTCTGAGTGCACCTGGGCAGCCCCGTACGCCGGGGCTGCCCGACCGCACTCTTAATCCGGATCTACCCAGGGGAAGTGCAAGTGCTGGACGTCAACTTCTTCGACGACCTACGTATCGGCCTCGCCACGGCGGACGACATCAGGCAGTGGTCTCACGGCGAGGTGAAGAAGCCGGAGACCATTAACTACCGCACCCTCAAGCCGGAAAAGGACGGGCTCTTCTGCGAGAAGATCTTCGGTCCGACCCGGGACTGGGAGTGCTACTGCGGTAAGTACAAGCGTGTCCGGTTCAAGGGCATCATCTGTGAGCGCTGTGGCGTGGAGGTTACCCGCGCCAAGGTGCGGCGCGAGCGGATGGGCCACATCGAGCTGGCCGCGCCCGTTACCCATATCTGGTATTTCAAGGGCGTGCCGAGCCGTCTCGGCTATCTCCTTGACCTCGCGCCGAAGGACCTGGAGAAGGTCATCTACTTCGCCGCGTACATGATCACCTGGGTCGATGACGAGGCCCGGGCCCGCGATCTGCCCTCGCTGGAGGCGAAGATCTCCGTCGAGCGCAGCCAGATCGAGCAGCGCCGGGACGCCGACATCGAGGCGCGGCAGGCCAAGCTTGAGGCCGACCTGGCCGAGCTGGAGGCCGCCGGGGCCAAGGGTGACGCGCGCCGCAAGGTGCGCGAGAGCTGCGATCGCGAGTGCAAGCAGCTCCGCGACCGCGCGGGCAAGGAGATCGACCGGCTTGACGAGGTGTGGAGCAGGTTCAAGGGCCTCAAGGTCCAGGACCTCGAGGGCGACGAGATGCTGTACCGCGAGATGCGCGACCGTTTCGGCCGCTACTTCCGCGGTGGCATGGGCGCCCAGGCGATCCAGGACCGGCTGGGCAGCTTCGACCTCGACGCCGAGGCCGCCTCGCTGCGCGAGACGATCCGGAGCGGCAAGGGCCAGAAGAAGGCCCGCGCGCTGAAGCGGCTCAAGGTCGTGTCGGCCTTTCTGAACACCCGGAACAGCCCGATGGGCATGGTCCTCGACTGCATCCCGGTGATCCCGCCGGACCTGCGGCCGATGGTCCAGCTCGACGGTGGCCGGTTCGCGACCTCGGACCTGAACGACCTGTACCGCCGGGTCATCAACCGGAACAACCGGCTCAAGCGGCTACTTGACCTGGGCGCGCCGGAGATCATCGTCAACAACGAGAAGCGGATGCTCCAGGAGGCCGTGGACTCGCTGTTCGACAACGGCCGCCGCGGCCGCCCGGTCACCGGGCCGGGCAACCGCCCGCTGAAGTCGCTGTCCGACATGCTCAAGGGCAAGCAGGGCCGGTTCCGCCAGAACCTGCTCGGCAAGCGCGTCGACTACTCGGGCCGCAGCGTCATCGTGGTCGGCCCGCAGCTCAAGCTGCACCAGTGCGGCCTGCCCAAGCAGATGGCGCTCGAGCTGTTCAAGCCGTTCGTCATGAAGCGGCTGGTCGACCTGAACCACGCGCAGAACATCAAGTCCGCCAAGCGGATGGTGGAGCGCGCGCGGCCGGTCGTCTGGGACGTGCTCGAGGAGGTCATCACCGAGCACCCGGTGCTGCTGAACCGGGCGCCGACGCTGCACCGCCTGGGCATCCAGGCGTTCGAGCCGCAGCTGGTCGAGGGCAAGGCCATCCAGATCCACCCGCTCGTCTGCACCGCGTTCAACGCGGACTTCGACGGGGACCAGATGGCCGTGCACCTGCCGCTGTCGGCGGAGGCGCAGGCCGAGGCGCGGATCCTGATGCTGTCCACCAACAACATCCTCAAGCCAGCCGACGGCAAGCCGGTGACCATGCCCACCCAGGACATGATCATCGGGCTGTTCTGCCTGACGCAGGAGGCGGAGGGCGCGACCGGCACCGGGCGCAGCTTCGCGTCGACGTCGGAGGCCGTCATGGCCTACGACCGCCACGAGCTCGATCTGCAGGCGCGGATCGAGATCCGGCTGAAGAACGTCACGCCGCCCCGCGGCGTCGCGATGCCGGAGGACTGGGTCCCGGGTGAGCCGTTCCGCTTGTCCACCACGCTGGGCCGGACGATCTTCAACGAGACGCTGCCCGCCGCCTTCCCGTACATCAACTACGAGGTCGGCAAGAAGCAGCTCTCAGTGATCATCAACGAGCTCGCCGAGCGCTACCCGAAGGTCCAGGTGGCCGCGGCGCTCGACGCGCTCAAGGACGCCGGGTTCCACTGGGCCACGCGGTCCGGCGTGACGATCGGCATCGAGGATGTCGTCGCCCCGCCGAACAAGCAGCACATCCTGGAGGACTACGAGCGCCGCGCCGACAAGGTGCAGCGCGAGTACGAGCGTGGCCTGATCACCGACGACGAGCGCCGTCAGGAGCTCATCGAGATCTGGACGCACGCGACGGCCGACGTGGCCAAGGACATGGAGGAGGCCTTCCCCCCGACCAACCCGGTCTGGATGATGGTCAACTCCGGTGCCCGGGGCAACATGATGCAGGTCCGGCAGATCGCCGGCATGCGAGGCCTGGTCTCCAACCCCAAGGGCGAGACCATCCCGCGGCCGATCAAGTCGAGCTTCCGGGAAGGGCTGTCCGTGGTGGAGTACTTCATCTCCACCCACGGCGCGCGCAAGGGCCTGGCGGACACCGCACTGCGGACCGCCGACTCCGGGTACCTCACCCGGCGCCTGGTGGACGTGGCGCAGGATGTCATCGTCCGCGAGGAGGACTGTGGCACTGACCGGTCGATCGTGATGAAGATCGCCGACCGGGACGCTCAGGGTAACCTGCGCAAGCTGCCGAACATCGAGAACACCGGCACCGGCCGGACGATCGCCGAGGACGTCGTGGTCGATGGCACCACGATCGCCGCGGTCAACGAGGACACCACCGAGACCATGATCGACCGCCTGGTCGAGGCCGGGGTGGGTGGCGTCCGGACGTTCAGCGCGATGACGTGCGAGGCCAAGACCGGTGTCTGCGCCAAGTGCTACGGCCGCTCGCTGGCCACCGGCAAGCGGGTGGACGTCGGCGAGGCGGTCGGCATCGTCGCCGCCCAGTCGATCGGTGAGCCCGGTACGCAGCTGACCATGCGCACCTTCCACACCGGTGGTGTGGCGGGCCAGGACATCACCCACGGTCTGCCGCGAATCCAGGAGCTGTTCGAGGCGCGCATCCCCAAGGGGCTCGCACCGATCAGCGAGGTGGAAGGCCGGGTCAAGATCGAGGAGACGGAGAAGACCCGGAAGATCATCATCGTGCCGGACGACGGCTCGGAGGAGATCGCCTACCAGGTCAGCATGCGCTCCCGGCTGCTGGTGTCCGAGGGGGAGCGGGTGTCCGTCGGGCAGCAGCTCGTCTTCGGCGCGGTGAACCCGCACGAGGTGCTCCGGATCCTGGGCTCGCGGGCGGTGCAGCTGCACCTGGTCCATGAGGTCCAGGAGGTGTACCGGTCGCAGGGTGTCTCGATCCACGACAAGCACATCGAGATCATCATCCGGCAGATGCTCAAGCGGGTGAACGTGCTGGAGTCCGGTGACACCGAGCTGCTGCCGGGCGAGCTCGTCGAGCGCCCGCGGTTCGAAGAGCTGAACCGCGCGGTGGTCGGCGAGGGCGGGACTCCCGCGGCTGGCCGCCCGGTCCTGATGGGGATCACCAAGGCCTCGCTGGCCACGGAGTCGTGGCTGTCGGCGGCCTCCTTCCAGGAGACGACGCGGGTGCTCACCGACGCGGCGATCCACGCCAAGTCGGACTCGCTGCTCGGCCTGAAGGAGAACGTGATCATCGGCAAGCTCATCCCGGCCGGTACCGGTATGCAGGTCTACCGGAACGTCAAGGTGGAGCCGACCGAGGACGCGCGTTCATCGGCCTACCCGGCCGGCGCCTACGCCGAGTCCGAGGCGTACGCCTTCGGGCAGGGCTCCGGCGAGGCCGTGCCGCTCGAGGAGTACGACTTCGGCTCCTACAACCGGTAACCACCGGCTCGCGCCGCGAAGGGCTCCCGGCTCGGTCCGGGAGCCCTTCCGTATACCGGCCCAGCGAACCGGGCCGCCAGGCCCGGTTCGTGGCCACCCGCGCGGCTTACGGCGAGGCGTTCATACCGGCTAGCGAGTCCGGGCCTCCGGCCCGGCGAGCGGCCGGTGTGCCGGCGATGTACCACCGCGGGGCGCGAAGCGCAGCGGGGGGTTCCGGGGGGTCGTCCCCCGGGCCAGCACGGCGAGTCCGGGCCTGCGGCCCGGCGAGCGGCCGGTGTGCCGGCGATGTACCACCGCGGGGCGCGAAGCGCAGCGGGGGGTTCCGGGGGGTCGCCCCCCGGGCCAGCACGGCGAGTCCGGGCCTCCGGCCCGGCGAGCGGCCGGTGTGCCGGCGATGTACCACCGCGGGGCGCGAAGCGCAGCGGGGGGTTCCGGGGGGTCGTCCCCCCGGGTTAACACAGGAAATGAAATCGCCGGCCGCGGCGTTGTGTACACTGTCTGAGGCACAAGGGATCTGGTGCCGGGCCTCATTTTGACCATTGGGCCTGGCCTGGGTAACCTGTGTCTTCGTGCTCGTAACAAGGCGGGCACGTATGCGTGTCAGCAGGCGGGACGGCAGCGAGCCCGGAGCCCTTGAGGGCCGGGTGCGGGCCGGATAGCCCTGACCGCTTGGTTACTCCCCGAACTAACGCCGGCTCGTAATGGGCCGGGCGTGCCCTGAGGTCGGCGACACGCCCGACCACGGGGGTCGGGACGGGAGATAAAACCGCAGGTGAGGCCACGTCAAAAGGGCGCGGATTGGCCGTGCGGACTGGCAGGAAGAGACGCGCCCCGGCGCGAAAGAAGAGACGCGCCCCGGCGCGCCGGCGGAGATACAGGGAAGACGGAGACTCGGTGCCCACGATCCAGCAGCTTGTCCGGAAGGGCCGCCAGGAGAAGGTGGCGAAGACCAAGACCCCGGCGCTGAAGGGAAGCCCCCAGCGCCGCGGCGTGTGCACGCGTGTCTACACGACCACGCCGAAGAAGCCGAACTCGGCGCTCCGCAAGGTGGCGCGTGTCCGGCTGACCAGCCAGATCGAGGTCACCGCCTACATTCCCGGGGTTGGGCACAACCTGCAGGAACACTCCATCGTGCTCGTCCGCGGCGGCCGCGTGCGCGACCTGCCCGGTGTCCGGTACAAGATCATCCGCGGTTCGCTCGACACCCAGGGTGTCCGCAACCGCAAGCAGGCACGCAGCCGCTACGGCGCGAAGAAGGAGAAGAGCTGACATGCCGCGCAAGGGCCCAGCGACGAAGCGGCAGCTCGTCACCGATCCGGTCTACGGCTCGCCGCTCGTGACCGCGCTGGCCAACAAGGTGCTCAGGGACGGTAAGCGCTCGCTCGCCGAGCGCGTCGTCTACGGCGCCCTGGAAGGCTGCCGGGACAAGACAGGCAATGACCCCGTGGTCACGCTGAAACGTGCTCTCAACAACGTCAAGCCGACACTCGAAGTCCGCAGCCGCCGGGTTGGCGGTGCGACCTACCAGGTCCCGGTCGAGGTGCGCGCCTCGCGCAGCACCACGCTCGCGCTGCGCTGGATCGTGCAGTACGCACGGGCGCGCCGCGAGAAGACCATGACAGAGCGGCTGATGAACGAGCTCCTGGATGCGAGCAACGGCCTGGGCGCGAGCGTGAAACGCCGCGAGGACACCCACAAGATGGCCGAATCGAACAAGGCGTTCGCCCATTACCGCTGGTGAATTTAGAGCTCAGGGAACGAGGGCAACTAGCAGTGGCCACCAAGACGGCCGTCGACCTCGCCAAGGTCCGCAACATCGGGATCATGGCGCATATTGACGCGGGCAAGACGACGACGACCGAGCGGATTCTCTTTTACACCGGTATCAACTACAAGATCGGTGAGGTCCATGAGGGCGCCGCCACCATGGACTGGATGGAGCAGGAGCAGGAGCGGGGGATCACCATTACCTCCGCCGCCACGACCACGACGTGGCGCGACCACACCATCAACATCATCGACACACCTGGGCACGTCGACTTCACCGTCGAGGTTGAGCGTTCCCTGCGCGTACTGGACGGCGCGGTTGCCGTCTTCGACGCCGTGGCCGGCGTCGAGCCGCAGTCGGAGACCGTATGGCGGCAGGCTGACCGCTACAACGTGCCGCGAATCTGTTTCGTCAACAAGATGGACCGGGTCGGCGCGGAGTTCCACCGCTGCGTGGACATGATCGTGGACCGGCTGGGCGCGCAGCCCATCGTCGTTCAGCTGCCGTGGGGCGTCGAGTCCGACTTCCGTGGGGTCATCGACCTCATCCGCATGCGCGCATTGCTCTGGCAGACGGAGGGCAAGGGCGACAAGTACGACATTGTGGCCATTCCCGACGACCACGCCGACGCCGCGCGCGAGTGGCGCGACCGCCTGCTGGAGGCCGTCGCCGAGAACGACGAGCAGATGATGGAGCTTTACCTCGAGGGCACCGAGCCCACCGAGGAGCAGCTCGTGGCCGCCATCCGGCGGGTCACCATCGCCGGCGAGGCGACCCCGGTGCTGTGCGGGACCGCGTTCAAGAACAAGGGCATCCAGCCGATGCTCGACGCGATCGTGGACTTCCTGCCCAGTCCGATGGACATCCCCTCCATCCAGGGGCACGCCGTGGGCGACGAGGAGACCGCGGTCGAGCGGCACTCCGACCCTGAGGAGCCCTTCTCGGCCCTGGCCTTCAAGATCATGGCCGACCAGCACCTGGGCAAGCTCACCTACATCCGGGTGTACTCCGGGACGGTGGAGACCGGCAGCAGCGTGCTGAACGCGATCAAGGGCCGCAAGGAGCGGATCGGCAAGATCTACCAGATGCACGCGAACAAGCGTGAGGAGCGCAACGTCGCGGTGGCTGGCCAGATCGTCGCCGTGATGGGGCTGAAGGACACGAGCACCGGTGACACGCTGTGTGACCAGGCCAAGCCCGTAGTCCTGGAGTCGATGACGTTCCCGGCGCCGGTCATCAACGTGGCGATCGAGCCGAAGACCAAGAGCGACCAGGAGAAGCTGGGCACCGCGATCCAGCGGCTCGCCGAGGAAGACCCAACCTTCCAGGTGCGGACCGACGAGGAGACGGGCCAGACCATCATCTCCGGCATGGGCGAACTGCACCTCGAGGTGCTGGTCGACCGCATGCGGCGTGAATTCAAGGTCGAGGCCAACATCGGCCGTCCGCAGGTCGCCTACCGGGAGACCGTGCGGAAGAAGGTCGAGAAGATCGAGTACACCCACAAGAAGCAGACCGGCGGTTCCGGCCAGTTCGGCCGGGTGGTGATCAACCTGGAGCCGACCGGCGGCGACGGCGGCGGTTACGAGTTCGAGAACAAGGTGACCGGCGGCCGGATCCCGCGCGAGTACATCCCCTCGGTCGACGCGGGGTGCCAGGAGGCGGCCGAGTTCGGCGTGCTGGCTGGCTACCCGATGGTCGACCTGAAGGTCACGCTCACCGATGGTGCCTACCACGAGGTGGACTCCTCTGAGCTTGCCTTCAAGATCGCGGGCTCGATGGCCTTCAAGAAGGCGGCAGCACAGGCCAACCCCGTGCTGCTCGAGCCGATCATGGCGGTCGAGGTCAGGACTCCCGATGAGTACATGGGTGACGTCATCGGGGATCTCAACAGTCGGCGGGGCCACATCCAGGCCATGGAGGAACGCTCCGCGGGCCGGGTCATCAAGGCTCACGTGCCGCTGTCGGAGATGTTCGGCTACGTGGGAGACCTGCGGAGCCGTACTCAGGGCCGGGCGGACTACAGCATGCAGTTCGACTCGTATGCAGAGGTGCCGCCCAGCATTGCCAAGGAGATCATCGCGAAAGCACGGGGCGAATGATGCCGAGGTGCCGCACGGTATCGATTGCCAAGGAGATCATCGCCAAGGCCCGCGGCGAGTAGGCAGAAGGAACGTAAGGAAATCACGGCGCCCGATGGAGCGCCTGGCCCCACTGCGGTGGGGCGGATCGCAACGAGGAGACACCAGTGGCGAAGGCCAGGTTCGAGCGGACCAAGCCGCACGTAAACATCGGCACCATTGGGCACATCGACCACGGTAAGACGACCCTGACCGCGGCGATCACCCGGGTGCTGCACGACAAGTACCCCGAGCTCAACCCCTTCACGCCCTTCGACCAGATCGATAACGCGAAGGAAGAGAAGGAGCGCGGGATCACCATCTCGATCTCGCACGTCGAGTACCAGACCGAGAAGCGCCACTACGCCCACGTGGACTGCCCCGGTCACGCTGACTACATCAAGAACATGATCACGGGTGCGGCCCAGATGGACGGGGCGATCCTCGTCGTGGCCGCCACCGACGGCCCGATGCCGCAGACGCGCGAGCACGTGCTGCTCGCCCGCCAGGTCGGCGTGCCTTACATCGTCGTGGCGCTCAACAAGGCGGACATGGTCGATGACGAGGAGATCCTCGAGCTCGTCGAGCTCGAGGTCCGTGACCTGCTCACCGAGTACGAGTTCCCCGGCGACGACGTCCCGGTGGTCCGGGTGTCCGCGCTCAAGGCGCTTGAGGGCGACGCCGAGTGGGGCGAGAAGGTCGCGGAGCTGCTCGCCGCGTGCGACGAGAGCATCCCGCAGCCGGTGCGCGAGATCGAAAAGCCGTTCCTGATGCCCGTCGAGGACGTCTTCTCCATCACCGGCCGTGGCACCGTGGTGACCGGCCGGGTGGAGCGCGGTGTCATCAAGACCGGTGAGACCGTGGACATCATCGGCATCAAGGAGAAGCCGCAGACGACCACGGTCACCGGCGTGGAAATGTTCCGTAAGATCCTCGACGAGGGCCAGGCGGGCGACAACGTGGGGCTGCTGCTCCGCGGCATCAAGCGCGAGGACGTGGAGCGCGGCCAGGTCGTGATCAAGCCCGGCACCAACACCCCGCATACCTCGTTCGAGGGCCAGGTCTACATCCTGTCCAAGGACGAGGGTGGACGGCACACGCCGTTCTTCAACAACTACCGTCCGCAGTTCTACTTCCGGACCACGGACGTGACCGGCGTTGTCACCCTGCCTGAGGGCACGGAGATGGTGATGCCGGGCGACCGGACCGACATGCACGTTGAGCTGATCCAGCCCATCGCCATGGAGGAAGGACTGCGCTTCGCGATCCGGGAAGGCGGCCGCACCGTGGGCGCCGGCCGGGTCACGAAGATTCTGAAGTAGCGGCTGTCACGGCGGCCGGGCCACCCGGCCCGGCCGCCGTACAGTGCCGGCCCCCGGCTGATCCCGGGACCCGGCAAGCCAGGCATAGCGGCATCGGCACCACCGAAGCGAAGGAACAGGAAAAGGCCAATGGCGGGACAGAAGATCCGCATCCGGCTCAAGGCATATGACCATGAGGTCATCGACAACTCGGCGCGCAAGATCGTCGACACGGTGACCAGGACTGGCGCGCGCGTCGCGGGCCCTGTGCCGCTGCCTACCGAGAAGAACGTGTACTGCGTCATCCGCTCACCGCACAAGTACAAGGACTCGCGCGAGCACTTCGAGATGCGGACGCACAAGCGGCTGATCGACATCATCGATCCGACGCCCAAGACGGTCGACTCGCTCATGCGCCTCGACCTGCCGGCCGGCGTCGACATCGAGATCAAGCTCTGAGGAACGCACCGACATGGCCACACAGATGAAAGGCATCCTGGGCACCAAGCTCGGTATGACCCAGGTCTTCGACGAGACCGGGCAGGTGACGCCCGTTACTGTCGTCAAGGCCGGCCCGTGCGTCGTCACCGCCGTGCGCACGCCGGATCGTGACGGCTACTCCGCCGTGCAGTTCGGCTACGGCGAGATCGACCCGCGCAAGGTGACCAAGCCGGTCGCGGGCGTCTTCGCCGAGGCGGGCGTGACACCGCGCCGGTACCTGGCCGAGCTGCGCACGGACGACGCGTCCGAGTACCAGGTCGGCCAGGAGGTCACGGCTGAGGTCTTCGAGGCCGGGCAGCTCGTCGACGCCACCGGCACCAGCAAGGGCAAGGGCACAGCCGGTGTCATGAAGCGGCACGGCTTCAAGGGCCTCAGCTCCTCGCACGGTACCCAGCGCAAGCACCGCTCGCCCGGTTCCATCGGCGGCTGTGCCACGCCCGGGCGGGTCTTCAAGGGCCTGCGCATGGCGGGGCGGATGGGCGCCGTCCGGACCACCGTGCAGAGCCTCACGGTTCACTCGGTCGACTCCGGCCGCGGGCTGCTCCTGATCAAGGGCGCAGTACCGGGAGCCGCGGGCGGCCTCATCCTCGTCCGCAGCGCTGCTAAGGCGCCCGCCGCGAAGGAGGCCTGATGACCGCCATCAACATCGTCGGACCGTCCGGCAGCAAGAGCGAAACCGCCGAGCTGCCCGACGAGATCTTCGACGCCAAGGTCAACATCCCGCTGATGCACCAGGTCGTGGTGGCGCAGCTCGCGGCGGCCCGGCAGGGCACGCACGCGACCAAGACGCGCGGCGAGGTCCGCGGCGGCGGCAAGAAGCCATACCGCCAGAAGGGCACGGGCCGGGCGCGGCAGGGTTCGCTGCGCGCTCCGCAATACGCGGGCGGCGGCACGGTCCACGGCCCGCAGCCCCGTTCCTACGTGCAGCGCACGCCCAAGAAGATGAAGGCGGCCGCCCTGCGCGGTGCCCTGTCCGACCGGGCGCGGCACGGCCGGGTGCAGGTGGTGAGCGGATTCGTCGACGGCAGCGAGCCCCGGACGAAGGACGCGCTGGCCGTGCTGGGCTCGGCGACGGGCGCTGGCCGGGGTACCGCCGTGCTGGTCGTCGCGCGCCGCGATGACGAGCTGACCTGGAAGAGCCTGCGCAACGCGGTGGGCGTGCGTGTCCTGGCGGACACCCAGCTCAACACCTACGACGTGCTGGCCGCCGATCACGTGGTCTTCACCGCCGAGGCGCTGCGGGCATTCGTCGGCCGCGGCAGTGCGACGGGCAATGAGGAGGCAGCCCAGTGAAGGGCACCGACAATCCCAGGGACGTCCTCTTGCGGCCGGTGATCTCCGAGAAGAGCTACGGCCTGCTCGATGAGGGGAAGTACACGTTCATCGTGGCGCCGGACGCCAACAAGACGGAGGTCCGCCTGGCCGTCGAGGAAGTCTTCGGCGTCAAGGTGACCGGCGTCAACACCGTCAACCGGCGGGGTAAGCGGCGCCGCACGCGGGTCGGCTGGGGCAAGCGGCCGGACACCAAGCGGGCGATCGTCACCCTGGCCGAGGGCGACCGGATCGACATTTTCGGCGGCCCGGTCCGCTAACGGCAGGGACGATACAGGAGATTTGAGCACTCATGGCTATCCGTAAGTACAAGCCGACCACGCCGGGCCGGCGCGGTGCCAGCGGCTCCGACTTCGCCGAGATCACCAGGGACGAGCCGGAGAAGTCGCTGGTGCGCCCGCTTCATTCGCGCGGTGGCCGGAATGTGCACGGCCGGATCACCACGCGGCACCAGGGTGGCGGCCACAAGCGCGCCTACCGGCTGGTCGATTTCCGGCGGCACGACAAGGACGGCGTGCCGGCCAAGGTCGCGCACATCGAGTACGACCCGAACCGGAGCGCCCGCATCGCGCTGCTGCACTACGCCGACGGCGAGAAGCGGTACATCATCGCCCCCCAGGGCCTGTCCCAGGGGGACACGGTGGAGAACGGCGCCGGGGCCGACATCAAGCCGGGCAACTGCCTGCTGCTGCGCAACATCCCGACCGGCACCGTGCTGCACGCCATCGAGCTCCGGCCCGGCGGCGGCGCCAAGATCGCCCGGTCGGCCGGCTCCGGCGTGCAGCTGCTCGCCAAGGAGGGTGGTTACGCCCAGCTCCGGATGCCCTCGGGCGAGATCCGGCGGGTGGACGTGAACTGCCGCGCCACGGTCGGCGAGGTCGGCAACGCCGAGCAGGGCAACATCAAGCTCGGCAAGGCGGGGCGCAACCGGTGGAAGGGCAAGCGCCCCTCCGTGCGCGGCGTCGCGATGAACCCGGTTGACCACCCGCTCGGCGGCGGCGAGGGCAAGAGCTCGGGCGGGCGCCATCCAGTCAGCCCATGGGGCCAGCCCGAAGGGCGCACCCGGCGGGCCCACAAGCCGAGCGACCGGCTCATCAGCCGCCGCCGCGGCAGGAAGAAGCGGTAGGACCCGGTGAGCGTTATCCGGAACCGGCTAGCAAGCCCGGGCCCAGCCCGGGCGAGCGGCCGGTGCGGGCGGATCAGACAGGACAAGTTGATGAGACAGGACTCCGGTCATCCGGATAACGCGAGCCTGAGTGAAGGAACACTACGCTATGCCTCGTAGCCTTAAGAAGGGCCCCTTCGTCGACGACCATCTGATGAAGAAGGTCGACACGCAGAACGAAAAGGGCAGCAAGAACGTCATCCGGACGTGGTCCCGGCGTTCGATGATCATCCCGGCCATGCTGGGTCACACGATCGCCGTCCACGATGGCCGCAAGCACATCCCGGTGTTCATCACCGAGTCGATGGTCGGCCACAAGCTCGGGGAGTTCGCGCCCACGCGAACGTTCCGCAGCCACGTGAAGGACGATCGGCGCAGCCGGCGCTAGATCCTGTTGACGCAGAGACGGAGATACTGATGGAAGCGAGGGCAAAGGCGCGCTACGTGCGTGTCACGCCGCGGAAGGCCCGCCGTGTGGTGGACGTTATCCGCGGGATGCCCGCCGAGCAGGCACAGGCGGTGCTCGCCTTCGCGCCGCAGTCCGCCAGCGGCCCGGTCGGCAAGGTCCTGGCGAGCGCGATCGCCAATGCCGGGGGCAGTGACCGGCGGTCCGACCGTGGCGAGCTCGTGGTGAGCCGGGCATGGGTCGACGAGGGGCCGACGCTCAAGCGGTTCCGGCCGCGGGCCCAGGGCCGCGCCTACCGGATCAACAAGCGCACCAGCCATATAACGGTGATCGTCTCGGACGAGGCCGAAGGAGGGACCCGCTAGTGGGACAGAAAGTGAACCCGCACGGGTTCCGGCTTGGCATCACAACCGACTTCAACAGCCGCTGGTACGCCAGCAAGCTGTACAAGGAGTACGTCAAGGAAGATGTGGCGATCCGCCGCATGCTGCAGCGCGGCATGGAGCGGGCCGGCATCTCCAAGGTCGAGATCGAGCGGACCAGGGACCGCGTCCGGGTGGACATCCACACGGCGCGACCCGGCATCGTCATCGGGCGCCGTGGCGCCGAGGCGGACCGCATCCGGACCGATCTGGAGAAGCTGACTGGCAAGCAGATCCAGCTCAACATCCTTGAGGTCAAGAACCCCGAGATCGACGCCCAGCTCGTCGCTCAGGGTGTCGCCGAGCAGCTGTCCAGCCGGGTTTCCTTCCGGCGGGCCATGCGCAAGGCGATGCAGAGCGCGATGAAGGGCGGTGCCAAGGGCATCCGGGTGCAGTGCTCCGGCCGCCTCGGCGGCGCGGAGATGTCGCGCTCGGAGTTCTACCGCGAGGGGCGCGTGCCGCTGCACACGCTGCGCGCGGACATCGACTACGGCTTCTATGAGGCGCGCACGACCTTCGGCCGCATCGGGGTGAAGGTCTGGATCTACAAGGGTGAGGCCCCCCCGACCCGTGCGGCCCGTGAGGCGGCTCAGGCTGCCCTGCGCGCCGGCGGCCCGCGCCGGGAGCGGCCGGGAGGTCCCGCGCCGAGGCGCGGCGGTCGTCCGGACCGCCGCGAGCGCGGGGACCGGCCCGACCGCGGCCCGGGCGGTTCGTCCGCTCCTGCGGCCTCTGGGTCTGCCCAGGCCGAGGCACCGGCCGCCGCGCCGGCGGGTTCGGCGGGCGCAACCGGAGCGGAGGGCTAGGACATGCTCGTTCCACGCAGAGTCAAGCACCGTAAGCAGCACCGGCCCGACCGCCATGGCAAGGCGAAGGGCGGCACGAGCGTGGTCTTCGGCGAGTTCGGCATCCAGGCGCTCGAGCACTCGTACGTGACCAACCGGCAGATTGAGGCGGCCCGTATCGCCATGACACGGCACATCCGCCGCGGCGGGAAGGTCTGGATCAACGTGTTCCCGGACCGGCCGCTGACCAAGAAGCCGGCCGAGACCCGGATGGGATCCGGCAAGGGCTCACCCGAGTGGTGGGTGGCCAACGTCAAGCCGGGTCGCGTGATGTTCGAGCTGTCCGGTGTGGCCGAGCCGGTCGCGCGGGAAGCGCTTCGCCGGGCGATCCACAAGCTCCCGATGAAGTGCAAGGTCGTAACGCGAGAGGGCGGTGAAGCTTGATGTTCAACCACAAGCTCCCGATGCTGTGCTTGCTAAAGACCTGCAAGGTTGTTACGCGAGAGGGCGGTGAGGCGTGATGGCAACGAGCCTGACCGCCGCTGAGCTGCGGACGTCCACCGAGGATGAGCTGGGCAGCAAGCTGGCCGAGGCGAAGGAGGAGCTGTTCAACCTCCGCTTCCAGGGCGCCACCGGCCAGCTGGAGAACCACGGGCGGCTGCGTGCCGTCCGCAAGGAGATCGCCCGCATCTACACCGTGATGCGGGAGCGGGAACTTGGCATCGTCGTGGAGCTTCCGGACGAGACCGAAGACGCCGGGAACCAGGAGGCCGACGCCAGTGAGTGAGAACACGGGGACCACGGCCAGCAGGGCAGCGGTGCGCGGCTACCGCAAGGCCCGCGAGGGCCTTGTCACCAGCAGCAAGATGGACAAGACGGTCGTGGTCGAGGTCGAGGACCGCGTCAAGCACCCCAAGTACGGCAAGGTCATCCGCCGTACCAAGAAGTACCAGGCACACGATGAGGCCAACGCCTGTGGCGTGGGTGACCGCGTGCTGCTGATGGAGACCCGGCCGCTGTCGGCCACCAAGCGGTGGCGCGTGGCCGAGATCCTCGAAAAGGCCAAGTAAGAAGGAAACTTCGCCGGCCACGATGCCCGGCGTGAGAAGCAGGAGTTGACGTGATCCAGCAGGAGTCGCGGCTCAAGGTCGCCGACAACACGGGTGCCAAGGAGATTCTGTGCATCCGTGTGCTCGGCGGTTCGGGCCGGCGATACGCGGGCATCGGCGACGTCATCGTGGCTACCGTGAAGGACGCGCTTCCCGGTGCCGGCGTGAAGAAGGGCGACGTTGTTAAGGCGGTGGTGGTGCGCACCCGTAAGGAGCGCCGCCGCGGTGACGGCTCCTATATCCGCTTCGATGAGAACGCCGCGGTCCTGATCAGGGACGGCGGGGACCCCCGCGGTACCCGAATCTTCGGCCCGGTCGGCCGCGAGCTGCGCGAGAAGCGGTTCATGCGGATCATCTCGCTCGCGCCGGAGGTGCTCTAGTGAAGATCAAGAAGGGCGATCACGTGATCGTCGTGGCGGGCCGTGACCGCGGTCGTGAGGGCACGGTCATCGCCGCCTACCCCGAGCGACAGCGGGTGCTGGTCCAGGGCGTGAACATGGTGAAGAAGAACACCAAGGTCACCCAGGGCATCCGAGGCGCCAAGCAGGGCGGCATCGTCCACGCCGAAGCGCCGATTCACGTGAGCAACGTGCAGATCGCCGACCCGGACACGAAGAAGCCGGCCCGCGTCGGCCACCGCGTCGACGAGGACGGCAAGAAGGTCCGGGTTGCCCGGCCGAGCGGTAAGGACATCTGATGCCAGCAGCGACACGAGAGGCGACC
The DNA here is from genome assembly GCA_963732345.1 of uncultured Actinomycetes bacterium. Taxonomy (GTDB): domain Bacteria; phylum Actinomycetota; class Actinomycetes; order Streptosporangiales; family Streptosporangiaceae; genus Bog-532. The sequence goes on from CAVSZI010000019.1 coordinate 104,262, forward strand.
ACAGCGGCCCCGCCCGCGTCGGCCGTGCCACGCCTCAAGGAGCGCTACCTCAGCGAGATCGCGCCGGGACTCCGTGAGGAGTTCGGGTACGGCAACGTCATGCAGGTACCCGGTCTGGCCAAGATCGTGGTCAACATGGGCGTCGGTGAGGCGGCCCGCGACGCCAAGCTGATCGAGGGCGCGGTCCGTGACCTTTCCCTCATCACCGGGCAGAAGCCGGCCGTGGCCCGGGCGAAGAAGTCCATCGCCCAGTTCAAGCTGCGCGAGGGCATGCCGATCGGGGCGCACGTGACCCTCCGGGGCACCCGGATGTGGGAGTTCGCCGACCGGCTGCTCACGATCGCACTGCCGCGGATCCGCGACTTCCGCGGCCTGTCGCCCCGTCAGTTCGACGGCCGCGGCAACTATACGTTCGGCCTGACTGAGCAGCTGATGTTCCACGAGATCGACCCGGACCGGGTAGACCGGCAGCGGGGAATGGACATCACCTTCGTCACGACCGCGACCAACGACGATGAGGGCCGCTCGCTGCTGCGGCGCCTCGGTTTCCCCTTCAGGGAGGGTTGATAGTGGCGAAGAAGGCGCTGGTCGTCAAGGCCAACCGGAAGCCGAAGTTTGCCGTGCGCGCGTACACGCGCTGCACGCGCTGCGGGCGGCCGCGTGCCGTGTACCGCAAGTTCGGCCTCTGCCGCATTTGCTTCCGCTCGATGGCGCACCGCGGTGAGCTGCCGGGCATCACGAAGTCCAGCTGGTAATCCAGGGGTGGCCGCCGTGCCTCGGCGGCCACCGATGAGCAAATAAGACCGACCCTGGATGCGCACCGCGCATCCACCGACCACACCGCAGGTCCGCACCGCCTGGGCAGGCAGCCCCGGCGGGGACGGAAACCACGGTGAGGAGGGCCATCAGGCCATGACGATGACCGACCCGATCGCAGACATGCTGACCCGTCTGCGCAACGCGAACGCCGCGTACCACGACACGGCGGCCATGCCGTATTCCAAGATCAAGTCCCACATCGCCGAGATCCTCCAGCAGGAGGGATACATCGCCGGCTGGTCGGTGGAGAGCGCCGAGGTGGGCAGGAAGCTCGTGGTCAGCCTCAAGTACGGCAACTCGCGTGAGCGCTCGATCGCCGGCATTAAGCGGGTGTCCAAGCCGGGCCTGCGGGTGTACGCGAAGAAGGACAACCTGCCGAGGGTCCTGGGCGGTCTGGGCGTCGCGATTATCTCGACCTCCAACGGCCTGATGACCGACAAGCAGGCCAACAAGCGCGGCGTGGGCGGGGAAGTCCTCGCCTACGTCTGGTAAGAGGGGAGGCGGCTATGTCAAGGATCGGACGGCTCCCCATCACGGTGCCCGGTGGCGTCGACGTCGCCATCGACGGGCGGGACGTGACCGTCAAGGGGCCCAAGGGGACGCTGCAGTACACCGTGCCCGAGCCGCTGATGGTGGTTCGCGACGACGGCACCATCAAGGTCACCCGGCCCAGCGACGAGGGCACTGTCCGTGCGCTGCACGGCCTGTCCCGCACGCTGATCGCCAACATGGTGACGGGTGTCACCGACGGCTACCGCAAGACGCTGGAGATCGTCGGAGTCGGGTACCGCGTGCAGGCCCGGGGGCAGAACCTGGAGTTCTCGCTCGGCTACAGCCATCCGGTGACCGTGACGCCCCCCGAGGGCATCACCTTCCGCGTCGAGGCGCCCACCCGGTTCGTCGTCGAGGGCATCGATAAGCAGCAGGTGGGCGAGATCGCGGCGCAGATCCACAAGCTGCGCAAGCCTGACCCGTACAAGGGCAAGGGCGTGCGGTACCAGGGCGAGCAGATTCGCCGCAAGGTCGGGAAGGCTGGGAAGTAGCGATGGCTAGCACGAAGACCAGGTCGCGTGCGCGCAGCGGGCGGCGGCTGAGCGCCCGCGCCGCCTCGCAGGCCAAGCGGCATCTGCGGGTGCGCAAGAAGGTCACCGGCAGCCCGCAGCGGCCCCGGCTGGTCGTTAACCGGTCCGCGCGGCACATGTTCGCGCAGATCGTCGACGACACCGCAGGCCGTACGCTGGCGTCCGCGTCCTCGCTGGACGCGGACATCCGCGGCGGCAGCGGAGACAAGACGGCCAGGGCCCGCCAGGTCGGCGAACTGCTGGCCCGCCGGGCGGCCGGGGCAGGCATCACTGCCGTGGTGTTCGACCGGGGTGGCTACGCCTACCACGGCCGGCTGGCGGCGCTCGCCGATGCCGCCCGGGAAGGCGGGCTCGATTTCTGATGGCCTGCGAACGTTATTCAAAACTGGCTGGCGAACCCGGGCCTCTTGGCCCGGGTGAGCGGCCAGTGCAGGTGTCTGTGGCAGAAAGCCCAGCGGGTTCTTTGAATAACGTGAGCTTTCTAATTCGACACTGCGTGTACGCAATACCTGAGATGAGGAAAAACTAATGCCAGGAGCTCCGCGGCGCGGATCCGGCGGCGAGCGGCGTGAACGCCGTGACGACCGACGCGGAGGCGGGGCCGACAAGTCGCCGGCCTACCTCGAGCGTGTGGTCACCATCAACCGGGTGGCCAAGGTGGTCAAGGGTGGCCGCCGGTTCAGCTTTACCGCGCTCGTCGTGGTGGGCGACGCCAACGGTATGGTCGGCGTCGGATACGGCAAGGCCAAGGAGGTGCCCGCGGCGATCGCCAAGGGCGTCGAGGAGGCCAAGAAGCACTTCTTCCGGGTGCCGCGCATCGCCGGCACCATCCCGCACACGGTGCAGGGCGAAGACGCGGCCGGTGTCGTGCTGCTCAAGCCGGCCAGCCCGGGAACCGGCGTCATCGCCGGCGGCCCGGTGCGTGCCGTGCTCGAGTGCGCGGGTATCCATGACGTGCTCTCCCGCTCGCTCGGCTCCTCCAATCCGATCAACGTCGTTCACGCGACGGTGGCCGCGCTGAAGGGCCTGAGCCGGCCGGAGGAGATCGCGGCCAAGCGCGGTCTGCCCATCGAGGACGTCGCTCCGGCGGCGATGCTCCGGGCCCGCGCGGCCGCGGCCAGCTAGGCGGGAGCGGCACCATGGCACAGTTGAAGGTCACCCAGATCAAGTCAGAGATCGGTGGCACGCGGCCGCAGCGTGACTCGCTGCGCTCGCTCGGCCTGAAGCGGATCGGGCAGGTTGTCATCAAGCCGGACAAGCCCGAGTTCCGCGGCATGATCCAGGCCGTACGCCACCTGGTAAGCGTAGAGGAGGTGGACTGATATGCCACCCAGGGCAGAGAAGGCGCCAGAGACGGCGCAGGGCGCGCCGGAGGCCACCGGTAAGCCCGGGAGCGCCGGTGAGCCCGTGGCGGAGCCCGCCGCTCCTTCGGGCCGTGGCCTGAAGCTTCACCACCTCCGGCCGGCGCCTGGGGCGCGGACCGCGAAGACCCGGGTCGGCCGGGGTGAGGCCTCGAAGGGTAAAACCGCGGGACGCGGCACCAAGGGAACCAGGGCGCGGAACACGATGCGCCTCGGCTTCGAGGGCGGTCAGATGCCGCTGTACCGGCGCGTGCCGAAGCTCAAGGGCTTCTCCAACGCCGGTTTCGGCACCACCTTCCAGGTGGTGAACACGGGCCGCCTCGCCGAGCTGTACCCGGCCGGCGGCGACGTGACCCCGGACGACCTCGTGGCCAAGGGCGCCATCCGTAAGGGCGAGCGTGTCAAGGTGCTGGCCGACGGCGAGATCTCGGTCGCCCTGCGGGTGAGCGCGCACGCGTTCTCCGCGACCGCCCGGGAGCGGATCGTCGGCGCGGGCGGCTCCGTCGCGGAGCTGTGAGCGACTGACCCTTTCGCCTTAGTGATGGCCGGAGCGCCCGCCCGACGGCGGGCGCTCCGGCCATCTGGAGAAGACAATGCCGGAACTGCCGGGTAGGATACGGAAGCCGCACGGCTGGGAGACATTGATCAATCGAACCGAGGACTGCGCATGCTGACCGCGTTCCTCCGCGCCTTCCGGACGCCAGACCTGCGCAAGAAGCTGCTCTTCACGATCGGCATCATCGCGCTGTTCCGGTTCGGGGCCGCGGTGCCGACCCCCGGCATCTCCGAGAAGGCCATCACCACCTGTGCCGGGATCGAGGCCAGCAACGGCGCCGCGCAGGGTGTCTACCAGCTCATCAACCTGCTGAGCGGCAACGCGCTGCTGCGGATGTCGGTCTTCGCGCTCGGCATCATGCCGTACATCACCGCCAGCATCATCCTCCAGCTGCTCACCGTGGTCATCCCGCGGCTCGAGGCGCTGAAGCAGGAGGGCCAGTCGGGCACGGCCAAGATCACGCAGTACACCCGGTACCTCACCATCGGGCTGGGCGTGCTGCAATCCACCGGCTACGTGGAGCTGGCCCGGTCCGGCCGCCTGTACCCGAACTGCAACACCCCCCTGATCCCCAACGCGTCGGTCTTCACGATCGCCACCATGGTGATCACCATGGTGTCCGGCACCGCCGTCATCATGTGGATGGGTGAGCTGATCACCGACCGTGGCGTCGGCAACGGCATGTCGATCCTCATCTTCACCCAGGTCATCGCGGTCATCCCCGGCGGCCTGCTGGAGATCTACCGCACCAAGTCGGCGTTCGTCACCGGGATCACCGTGATCGTGCTGATCGCGATCGTCGCGTTCATCGTGTTCATGGAGCAGGCCCAGCGGCGGATCCCTGTGCAGTACGCCAAGCGCATGGTCGGGCGGCGCATGTACGGCGGGACGTCCACCTACATCCCGCTGAAGGTCAACCAGGCGGGTGTCATCCCGGTCATCTTCGCCTCGTCCCTGCTGTACATCCCGCAGCTGGCGGCGTCGCTGTTCGGGAACCAGACCAAGCCGCAGGGCTGGGTGGCGTGGATCGACCGCTACGTGGCCTCGACGGACTCGGCGTTCTACATGCTCGCCTTCTTCGTGCTGATCATCGGCTTCACGTACTTCTACGTGTCGATCACCTTCAACCCGACCGAAGTCGCCGACAACATGAAGAAGTACGGCGGCTTCATTCCCGGTATCCGGCCCGGCCGGCCCACCGCCGAGTACCTGAACTACGTGCTCACGCGCCTTACCGCGCCGGGCTCGGTGTATCTCGCGGTGATCGGCCTGATCCCGATGGTGGCGTTCGCGCTGATGAACGTGAGCAACGAGATACCGTTTGGCGGCACGAGCCTGCTGATTATGGTCGGTGTCGGCCTGGATACGGTGAAGCAGATCGAGAGCCAGTTGCAGCAGCGCAACTATGAGGGTTTCCTCCGATAGTGCGCATCGTCCTCGTTGGGCCCCCCGGAGCGGGCAAGGGGACACAGGCCCAATTCATAGCCTCACACCTGGCGATCCCGAAAATATCGACAGGTGACATCTTCCGGCACAACGTCACCAACGGAACACCGCTGGGCCGTCAGGCGAAGCAGTACATGGACCGCGGCGACCTGGTGCCGGACGAAGTCACCATCGCCATGGTCCGTGACCGGCTGGGAGAGGACGACGCGCAGGCCGGGTTCCTGCTGGACGGGTTCCCGCGGAACGTGCCGCAGGCCGAGACGCTGAAGAAGCTGCTGACCGACTGGGGTACCCGGCTCACCGTGGTCCTCGAGCTGGTCGTGGACGAGGACGAGGTGGTCCGCCGGCTGTCCGGCCGCCGGACGTGCCGCCGGTGCGAGCGTGTCTGGCACATCCTTTTCGACCCGCCCACCCGGGACGGGATCTGCGACGCCTGCGGCGGCGAGCTCTTCCAGCGCGACGACGACCGCGAGGAGACGGTGCGGCACCGCCTCGAGGTCTACACCAAGCAGACCGCGCCCCTGGTCGCCTACTACGCCGACGAGGGAATCCTGATCGGGATCGACGCGACCGGACCGGTCGAGGAGATCACCGAGCGGGCACTGGCCGGGCTGCGGCCCTTCGCCCGCTGACACGCGCACGAACGAGATGGGGGACGCGGATGCGGGCGAAGTCGGGGATAGAGATCAAGACCCCTGAGCAGATTCTGTCCATGCGCAAAGCGGGCCTGGTCGTGGCGCGCACCCTGGAGGTGCTCCGTGCGGCGGTCAGGCCCGGCATCAGCACCGCCGACCTGGACGAGCTGGCCGAACGCGGGATCCGGGGGGCCGGTGCCACCGCCTCGTTCAAGGGCTATCACGGGTACCCGGCGTCGATCTGCACGTCGGTCAATGAGGTCATCGTGCACGGCATCCCCCGCCCGGACACGGTGCTGCGCGAGGGCGACATCATCTCCATCGACTGCGGTGCCATCGTCGACGGCTGGCACGGGGACGCGGCTCTCACCGTCGGCGTGGGCGAGATCGCCCCCGAGCTGACCCGGCTGCTCGAGGTGTGCGAGACCGCGCTGTGGCGGGGCCTCGCGCAGGCGCGGACCGGCCACCGGCTCACCGACATATCCCACGCCGTGGAGGCGTCCGTACGGGGCGCGGGACCGTACGGGATCATCGAGGAGTACGTCGGGCACGGCATCGGCAGCGCTATGCACATGGAACCGCCGGTGCCGAACTATGGCCGGCCGGGCCGTGGCCCGCGGCTGGCCGAGGGCATGGCCGTCGCCGTCGAGCCAATGATCGTCCTCGGCCGCGCCGAGACCGAGGTCCTGGACGACGAGTGGACCGTCGTCAGCGCCGACGGGAGCCGCGCGGCCCACTTTGAGCACACCGTTGCGATCACCCCGGACGGCCCCTGGGTGCTGACCGCGCAGGACGGCGGCGCGGCCGGATTCTCGGCCATTGGGCAGCCCGTAGTTGCCCGGAGGGCACCTGAGGATGCACTCTCAGAAGAGAGGCTCCGCCGCTAGCAGGGCCGCCACCTGCCCCCGGGACGATGGGTGAGGAGGATGTTGGTGCCGTCGGAATCACAGATCCGTGCCTCGGACGCCGACCGGGATCACGCCGCCTCGCTGCTGCAGGAGCACCACGCCGCCGGGCGGCTGACCGCGGAGGAATTCGCCGAACGGATGGAGGCAGCGCTGCGCGCCCGGACCCTCGGCGAGCTCGATGAGCTGCTCGCCGATCTGCCGCACGTCGACCTGCGCCGGTATTCCCTCCCGGATGCCTCGCTGCACCGCCCGCCCGCGCAAGGTCTCCTCCCGGCGGACTGGCCCGGTCGGCGGCTGTGAGACCGGGTTTCGGCGGCCGTCCCGCCCGGCGGCAACCGTGAGACCGGGCCCCGGCCGCGTCCCGCCCGGCCGCGGGCATAAAACGGGGGCCGCGTCGCTTATAGTCCCGCCGGAAGGGCACTCTGAGCCGGCGGCCACCGTGCTGCCGGGCCCGTACGCTGGCGCGGATCCGGGTGAACTGCTGAGTTCGCATTGGTGCCGCGTATCGCGTAAGCTCGCTCACGGCTTGTGGGCTGTTCTTCTCGCGTAGCCTTACCGCGAAGCAACGTCTGCTCGGCCGTACCGATCCTGTCGAGGCGGATTCCGCCCCGGACGGGCCCGGCGAGGTGGAGGCCTCTGCCCCGTACCTGGCCGGGTGCCCACTCAGGATACGTAGCAATGCGACGCCGTGCGCCATGCGCGCGGCCGAGCCGGATAGCGAAACGCGGAGGACATGCCCAAGAAGGACGGCGCCATCGAAATTGAAGGCACAGTTGTCGAGTCCCTGCCAAACGCCTTCTTCAAGGTGGAGCTAGACAACGGGCACCAGGTTCTCGCTCACATCAGCGGGAAAATGCGGATGCACTACATCCGCATCCTGCCTGACAACCGGGTCGTGGTCGAGCTCAGTCCCTACGACCTGAGCCGCGGGCGGATCGTGTACCGGTACAAGTAAGCCGAGCACCAACAGCACAGTAAGAGGGCCGCTCACGCGGCGGGCCCATGAGGAGACGCAGGCCGTGAAGGTCAAGCCGAGTGTCAAGAAGATCTGCAGCAAGTGCCGGATCATCCGCCGGCACGGCCGGGTGATGGTCATCTGCTCAGATCCGCGGCACAAGCAGCGCCAGGGCTGATACAGCCTGGACGGGCTAAGGCTGCTCGGTGATCTAAGATCACCTTCGCCGCAGCCCACGCTGTTGTGCTAGCCCGGGGGGCGACCCCCCCGGACCCCCCGGTGTGGGCTCCGCCCACATCACAACTGAAAACGCGTACCGCAGCTCTGTGGCCTGCAGGCCACGGAGCAACCCCCGGGGGAGGCCGGGGCTGGCTCGGGCAGGGCCGGGAAGCGGCGCGAAGGACCTCCCACTGACCGAAGGAGAACTGCCCGTTTATGGCACGCCTTGTCGGCGTTGACCTCCCCCGCGAGAAGCGGATGGAGGTCGCGCTCACCTATATTTATGGCATCGGCCGGACCAGGGCCCTGGAGACGCTGGACGGAACCGGCGTCAGCCCGGACGCCCGGGTTCGCGACATGGGGGAAGACGAGCTGGTCCGCCTCCGCGACTGGATCGACGCGCACTACCGCGTCGAGGGCGACCTGCGCCGTGAGGTTCAGGCCGACATCCGGCGCAAGATCGAGATCGGCTGCTACCAGGGGATCCGGCACCGCCGGGGCCTGCCCGTGCACGGTCAGCGGACGCAGACCAACGCGCGCACCCGCAAGGGCAAGAAGAAGACCGTGGCCGGCAAGAAGAAGGCCGGCAAGAAGTAGCCGTGCTGGCCCGGGGGACGCCCCCCGGACCCCCGGCGCGGGCTCCGCCCGCAAACAGCCGGAAACAAGTCAGCATCGGACCGATCACCTCAGGAGTTAAAAGCAGATGCCGCCGAGGAGCCGCAGCGCGGGCGCCAAGAAGGTGCGCCGCAAGGAGCGGAAGAACGTCGCTCACGGGCACGCCCATATCAGGAGCACGTTCAACAACACGATCGTCTCAATCACCGACCCGACCGGAAACGTCATCTCGTGGGCGTCCTCCGGGCAGGTCGGTTTCAAGGGTTCGCGCAAGTCGACGCCGTTCGCGGCGCAGATGGCCGCCGAGGCCGCCGCGCGCCGGGCCATGGAGCACGGCATGCGCAAGGTCGACGTTTTCGTTAAGGGTCCCGGCTCGGGCAGGGAGACCGCCATCCGGTCGCTGCAGGCGACCGGCCTGGAGGTCGGCTCGATCCAGGACGTCACCCCGGTTCCGCACAATGGCTGCCGCCCGCCGAAGCGGCGCCGGGTCTGAGGGAGTTAAAGAGCAGATGGCTCGAGACACGGGCGCGGACTGCAAGCGCTGCCGCCGCGAAAAGATGAAGCTGTTCCTGAAGGGCGCCAAGTGCGATTCGCCGAAGTGCCCGATCGAGATCCGGCCCTACCCGCCGGGTGAGCACGGCAGGAACCGCCCGAAGGAGAGCGAGTACCTCCTTCAGATCCGCGAGAAGCAGAAGGCCCGCCGCATGTACGGCGTGCTGGAGCGGCAGTTCCACAACTACTACGAAGAGGCGACGCGCCGGCACGGCCGGACCGGCGACAACCTGCTCCAGATCCTGGAGAGCCGCCTGGACAATGTCGTGTACCGGGCCGGGTTCGCCAAGAGCCGCGACATGGCCCGCCAGCTCGTCACGCACGGGCACCTCACGGTCAACGGCCGGAAGGTGGACATCCCCTCCTACCGGGTGGCCGAGAACGACATCGTTGAGGTCCGTCAGAAGTCACGCGACATGACGCCCTTCATCGTGGCGCAGGCTGAAGCCGGTGAGCGCCAGGTTCCGGCGTGGCTCGAGGTCGTCCCGGACCAGATGCGTGTGCTCGTGCACGCGCTTCCGGTCCGTGCGCAGATCGACACGCAGGTTCAGGAGCAGCTCATTGTTGAGCTTTACTCGAAGTAACTGATTGATCCGTCCGGTCACTAGCGCCGGACGGAGCCGGCGGCCATGCGGTCGCCGGAAAGATCGTGACGTCAAATAGCGGGCGTCACGGGACGAAATCGTGACGTCAAATAGCGGGCGTCACGGGAAGGAAGGCACCATGCTTATCGCTCAGCGTCCCACCCTGACGGAAGAGCAGATAGGTGACGCCCGGTCCAGGTTCGTCATCGAACCACTGGAACCGGGTTTCGGGTACACGATCGGTAACTCGCTCCGCCGGACGCTCCTGTCGTCCATCCCCGGCGCGGCCGTCACCAGCATCCGGATCGAGGGAGTCCTGCACGAGTTCTCCACCGTGCCGGGCGTGAAGGAGGACGTCACCGACGTTATCCTCAACCTCAAGGGGCTGGTCGTCTCCTCCGAGCACGACGAGCCCGTGGTGATGTACCTGCGTAAGCAGGGTCCGGGCGTGGTCACCGCCGCGGACATCACCCCGCCGGCCGGGGTGGAGGTCTACAACCCCGAGCTGCACATCGCCACCCTGAACGGCAAGGGCAAGCTCGAGATGGAGCTGACCGTCGAGCGCGGTCGCGGTTACGTCTCGGCCACCCAGAACAAGCAGCCCGGCCAGGAGATCGGCCGGGTGCCCATCGACTCGATCTACTCCCCGGTGACCCGGGTCAGCTACAAGGTCGAGGCCACCCGTGTCGAGCAGCGGACCGACTTCGACCGGCTGATCCTCGACGTGGAGACCAAGTCCTCCATCCGGCCGCGGGACGCGGTGGCGAGCGCCGGCAAGACGCTCGTCGAGCTGTTCGGGCTCGCGCGCGAGCTCAACGTCGACGCCGAGGGCATCGATGTGGGCCCGTCGCCCACGGACGCGGCCCTGGCCGCGGACCTGGCGCTGCCGATCGAGGACCTGAACCTCACCGTCCGCTCGTACAATTGCCTCAAGCGTGAGGGCATCCACACGGTGGGCGAACTCGTGTCGCGCAGCGAGCAGGACCTCCTGGACATCCGCAACTTCGGTGCGAAGTCCATCGAGGAGGTCAAGCAGAAGCTGATCGACATGGGGCTGGCGCTGAAGGACTCCCCGCCCGGGTTCGACCCGAGCAGCGCGGTGGACAACTACGCGCCGGACGAGGACGACAGCTACGTCGAGACCGAGCAGTACTGACGTACCGCACAGCAAGCCAATAGGAAACCGAGAAGAGGAAACGAATGCCCACGCCCACGAAAGGGCCGCGGCTGGGCGGAAGCTCGGCCCACCAGCGGCATATTCTTTCGAACCTGGCCACGGCGCTCTTCGAGCATGGGCGGATCACCACGACCGAGGCCAAGGCGCGTCGGCTCCGCCCGGTGGCCGAGCGCCTGATCACCTTCGCCAAGCGGGGTGACCTGCACGCCCGGCGGCAGGTGCTCACGGTCGTTTCTGATAAGGGAATCGTGCACTCGCTCTTCACCGAGATCGGGCCGGGTTTCTCTGAGCGTCACGGTGGCTACACCCGGATCACCAAGATTGGGCCGCGCAAGGGCGACAACGCCCCGATGGCCGTGATCGAACTGGTCCGGGACGAGGTCACGTCGCGTCCGCGCCGCCGGAATCCGCCGGTCGCGGGACGAAGTTCCCGCTCCCGCGGCAAGCACCACCGAGACCGGGAGCGCCGAGGACGCTGAGGCGCCCGCGGCCAGCACCGAGACGGCCGGACCGGCCGGCGAGGCGGCCGATGGTGCCGTCGACACGACGGAAGCGCCGGCCGCCGAGGGCGACGAGCCCGGAGCGCCGGCCGGGGCCGACGACGAAGAGTCTGCCTGAGAGATCGCATCCGACGGGCTGTCCCTGCATGATGGGGGACAGCCCGTTGCTGCGTCCGCGGAGCGCCCAGAGACGTGAACATGGACAAGGTGGATGCTGGGGGAGGTCCCGCCGCGGCGGAGCCGGTTCGTGATCCGGCCTGCCCGCCCGGCGAGCCACTCGTGCGGCTCCGGCTGGACCTGGCCTACGACGGTTCCGGCTTCTCCGGGTGGGCCAGCCAGCCCGGGCGGCGGACGGTGCAGGCGGTGACCGAGGAAACGCTCGACCGGGTGCTGCGGCCGCCTGGCCCGCGACCGTCCGCCCCGCGGCTGACGGTCGCGGGCCGGACGGATGCGGGTGTGCACGCGAGGGGGCAGGTGGCGCACACCGACGTGCCCGCGGACGCCTGGTTCCGCGCGGCCGACGGCGCTCTCCGTGCGCTGGCCGCTCTGCTGCCGCCGGACGTGCGGTTGCGTGGCCTGGCGCAGGCCCCGGACGGATTCGACGCCCGGTTTTCGGCGCTCTGGCGCCGGTACTCCTACCGGGTCAGCGACGAACCCGCGACGGCGGACCCGCTCCGGCGCGGCGAGACGCTGTGGTATCCACGCCGCCTCAGCGTGGACCGGATGAATGCCGCGGCCACCGCGCTGCTCGGGGAGCACGATTTCGCCGCCTTCTGCCGCCGCCGCGAGGGAGCGACCACGGTCCGGCGGCTGCTCCGGCTCGATTGGGCGCGGGACGACGACGGGGCGGCCGTGGCGACCGTGGTGGCCGACGCTTTCTGCCACAACATGGTGCGGGCCCTCATCGGGGCGCTGCTCGCGGTGGGCGAGAGCCGCCGGGACCTGGACTGGCCGCGGCAGTTGCTCGCGGCGGCGGTACGGGATCACGCCGTGCACGTGGTGCCGCCGCATGGACTGTGCCTGGCCGAGGTCCGCTATCCGCCACCCGGGGAACTCGCCGCCCGCGCCCGCGCGACCCGCCGGGTGCGGTCCGTGCCTCCGGCCTGACGTCGTCCGGACATGCCCGTCGTCCGGGTGCCGTCGCCCATCGTCCGGGGTGCCCGGCGTGCCCGTTCGCTATTCGGGATTTCCCGTGACCTCCGGATGGCCGCTCACCATGCGGTTGCTCAGGGCGATGTTGGCGCTACCGGAAATGAGACCGGACGCGAACCGCTCCAGCTGACTCCGCTGGTCCGCGGTCGTGGGTGCCTTGAGGTTCGTGAACTCCGCCCAGATCAGGATCAGGTAGTGCCCCTTGTACTCGGCCTGCACGACGCCGGTCCCCTGGGTCAGGTTGCGGGTCGGGCCGGTCTTGCCGTTCAGCGGGGTGACAAAGTCATTGGCCCCGGAGGCGTTCCCGGCCTTAGCGGCGTCGTTGGCGCTGGACAGGTTCACCACGCCGACGGTGCCCATCATGGTCTGGCTGCCGGAGATGTAACTCGCCCGGACCACCTGCGAGCAGCCGTAGACCTTGGCCGCGTCCTGCAGCTGCGTTCCGAACAGCGCCTGATCGCAGTTGGTGTCGGCCCGGTCCGTGGTCCGGACGAAGGAACTCCCGGTGATCAGGAACTGGGCTGGGTACAGCTCGGCGACGGTCAGCGGCGCCGCGTCCGTGGCCCGGCTGGTGATGTAGCCCCACTTACCGAGCCTCGATGCGCCCGACGTGCCCAGCGAGCCCGACGCGCTGGGGCTCGGGAGCTTGGACAGGCCCGGCGAAGATCCCGTGGCCGCACTGGAATGGCCCGAATGACCGCTCAGCAAGGTGTACGCGACCACCGCGAGCGCGGCGATCACCACCACGCCCGCCGCGGCCAGGACGATGGTCCTGGTCCGGAAGCCGTCCGCCGCCTTCCGCGCCGCGCCGCGACCGCGGCCTGGCGCGCTGGGCCCGCCGGGTCCAGCGTCGGCTGACAGCCCGGCCATGGCCTTCCGCTCCTGGCCGCCCCGGCGGCGGCGGTTTCGCCGGTCGGCGTCCTCTTCCTTCCCGGCCTCCAGCTCGCCCGGGTATCCGCCGTAGGAAGGGTAATTGGCCGAATCCCATCGGCCCGCGTCCTGGCCCGCATTTTGGCCCGCGTCCCGGCCGGCGATGGCGAAGTCGGCGCGGTTGTAGCCGCTCGCGCGGTGGCCGTTCCCCTCCTGGTCGCTGCCGTCATCGCCGTCGTGCTCGGCCGGGCTGTGCCACTCGCCGTTCTCGTCCCACTGGCCGTACGGCGCGTCCCAGTGTCCGCTGCCCTCACCCCACGGCTGGGAGGGGCCCTCGCCCTGGTCCCAGCGGCCGCCTTCTTCCCAGTGCTCGCCGCCCTCCCTGTCCTTGCTCTGATCGTCGTTGGACTCCCAGTGGCCGACGGGAGCGGCGTCCCAGTGGACACCGGCGGCGGGGCCGTCCGGGGGGGCACCCGCGGCGGGGCCGTCCCATTCTCCGCTCGCATCGCCGGAGTCCCATTCTCCGCTCGGGGCGCCGGAGTCCCGCTCTCCGCTCGCATCCGGGAAATCCCACTCGTCACCCGTGGTGGGCGCGCCCCACTGGCCCTGCTGGCCTTCGTGGCCCTGCGGGCTACCGGCCTGGCCGCCGACCGCGCCCGTGCTGTCGCTCCAGGCCTCGAAATCGTCGTGCGGGTAGATCGGGTCGGGCTGCCCCGGCACCGGCGGGAAACCGCGGGCAGGACCGCGCGAAGCCAGGTCGTGACTCTGCGTGGCGCCGCCATCGTAAGGACCACCCCGGTGGTCAGCGTCCCATTCGCCAGTGCCGTATCCCACTTCGTCGTCACCCGCGCCATGATCGGGGGAGACGCCGGGCCCACCGGGCGTACCGGAGCCGCCATCGCCGGGCTCCGTGGCTGGACGGGCCGAATACGACCGAGGCCGCCCGGGCCGCTGGCTGTGCCAGCCGGCCGGTGTGCGGGTGCCTTCAGTGCCCCGGTATCCCATAAAAGTGAGGTTATCGTCCTGTCCCGGCGCGGCTAAGGTGGTCGCGATATTTTTCCGCTACGCTTAGGCACTGAACGCTCTCCGGGAGTCTCCAGCCACAGCTTCCCCTGGCGGGAGGCCGCTGCGGGGCCTCCGGACGGCTTCCGGCCCGGGCGGCAGCGCCGTAATCCACTTACTTTGCAAACCACGCTGGACAACGAGTATCCTTTGCATTCGCGTCCATGTGTTGTGAGCATGCGCGTGGCGCCCGGGCAGGCGGTTCAGCCTGCGGGCGCGGCCAGTTCGGCCAGTGCAGTGCGGCGGGCTTCCCTTCAGGTGGTCGCCGTGGCACGGGTCCCTTATCTCCAGTCCCACATGCGAAAGGCTCGACTGTGCGCACGTTCAGCCCGAAGGACAGTGACATCACGCGGCAGTGGCACGTTATTGACGCGTCCGGTGTCGTTCTCGGCCGGCTGGCCAGCCAGTCGGCCGTGCTGCTGCGCGGCAAGCACAAGCCGATCTTCGCCCCGCACGTGGACACCGGCGATTTCGTGATCATCATCAACGCCAACAAGGTCGCCCTCAGCGGCAACAAGCTGGAGCAGAAGCAGGCGTACCGGCACTCCGGTTACCCGGGCGGCCTGCGGTCGGTCAGCTACGGCGAACTGATGGACAAGCACCCCGAGCGCGCCGTCGAGAAGGCGGTGCGGGGCATGCTGCCGAAGAACTCGCTTGGCCGGAAGACGCTACGCAAGCTCAAGGTGTACGCGGGGCCCGACCACCCGCACCAGGCCCAGCAGCCCGTGCCGTTCGAGATCACCCAGGTTTCGCAGTAACGACCAGCCCACGCAGCGGGCAAGCGCAGCAAGCGCAGCAGGCGCGGTCCCGCGGCCCGCAGACGACCGCCGAGCAGACGAAAGCTCCAGGCAAGGAAGTGCGAGGAAGTAAACGTGGCTGAGCCCACAGGGGTAGAGAAGCCCATCGAAGACGCAGGCGCCGAAGGCGTGGAGTTCGGGGAACTCCAGGGAGACTCCGTTCCCTCCCAGTACACCAGCGAGACGCCCGCGGACGCCACCGGTCAAGGTGCGGTGCGCCGTCCGGTGACGACTGGCCAGAGCGCCGGGACCGGCCGCCGCAAGGAAGCGATCGCGCGGATCCGCATCGTCCCCGGCACGGGGCAGTGGCAGATCAACGGCCGTACCCTGGAGGGGTACTTCCCCAACAAGGTCCACCAGCAGATCGTCGGTGAGCCGCTGGTCACGCTGGGCGCGGAGGGTCAGTTCGACGTGATCGCCCGCATCAGCGGGGGCGGGGTCACCGGGCAGGCCGGCGCGCTGCGGCTCGGCGTCGCGAGGGCGCTCATCCTGATCGACCCGGAGAACCGCCCGGCGCTGAAGAAGGCGGGTTTCCTGACCCGCGATGCGCGGGTGAAGGAGCGCAAGAAGTACGGCCTGAAGAAGGCCCGCAAGGCGCCTCAGTACTCCAAGCGGTAATCTCTCGGGTACCGGAAGTAGTATTTTGCAGGCACTCCAAGTAGTAATCTCGCGCGTCTTACAGAAAACCGGAACCTTCCGGAGCGGGGGCATAACGTCATGGGCCGGCTCTTCGGTACGGACGGTGTTCGCGGCGTCGCTGGCCGTGATCTTACGGCGCGACTGGCCCTTGATCTCGCGGCCGCCGCCGCGCACGAGCTCGGGCTTTCCCGCGCGGCGAGCCCTTCTCGGCGGCCGCGCGCGGTGGTGGGCCGGGATCCCCGGGTCTCCGGTGAGTTTCTCGAGGCGGCCGTCGTCGCCGGGCTGGCCAGTTCCGGCGTGGACGTACTCCGCCTCGGCGTCCTCCCCACGCCCGCCGTGGCCTACCTGACCAGGGCACTCGACGCCGATTTCGGCGTTGTCCTGTCGGCCAGCCACAATCCGGCCCCGGACAACGGGATCAAGTTCTTCGCACGCGGCGGGGTGAAGCTCCCGGACGCCGTGGAAGACCGGATCGAGGCGCTGCTCGAGCTGGGCCGGCCGGAGGAGCCGCCTGCGGCTGGGTTCGGCCGGGTCGTCGATGCCCAGGCGGATCAGGAACGTTACCTGGACCATCTGCTGGTCTCCCTGACCGGTCGCCCGCACCCAGCCGCATCAGCGTTGTCGGGCTTGCGTGTCGTCGTCGACTGCGCGCATGGAGCCGCCTACGCCATCGCTCCGGAAGCGCTCCGCCGGGCGGGCGCCGAGGTCATCGCGATCGGGGTGGAACCCGACGGGGACAACATCAATCAGGGCTGCGGATCGACCTGCCTCGAGGCCGTGTCCGCCGCGGTGCTGGCCCAGGGCGCCGACGTCGGCATCGCGCACGACGGCGACGCGGACCGGTGCCTGGCCGTCGACGCCGACGGCCAGGTAGTGGACGGCGACCAGATCCTCGCGGTCCTCGCGACCGACCTGAAGGAGCAAGGCCGGCTCGCCGGGAACACGGTCGTCGTCACCGTCATGTCGAACCTGGGCTTCCGCATGGCCATGGACGATGCCGGCATCCACGTCGTCGAGACGCCGGTCGGCGACCGGTACGTGCTGGAGGCCATGCAGGCCGGGCACCACGTTCTGGGCGGCGAGCAGTCGGGGCACATCATCCTCGCCGACCACGCGACGACCGGAGACGGGATTCTCACCGGTCTGCACCTGCTCGCGGTGCTTGCCCGCCGCGGCGTGACGCTGGCCGAGGCGGTCAAGGTCATGACCAGGTATCCGCAGGTTCTGATCAACGTCCCGGGCGACAAAGCGCGCGCCGCCACCTCGCCCGAAGTGGCCTCTGCCGTCGACGAAGCCCGGTCCGAACTGGGCTCATCCGGCCGTATCCTGGTCCGCCCCAGCGGCACCGAGCCCATCATCCGCGTCATGGTGGAAGCCGTCGACACCCACCAAGCCGAAACCATAGCCCGCCGCGTGGCCGACACCATCCGCCAGGCCCTCGCCTAACCTCCCACGGCCTACGGCGAGGCGCTCATACCGGCCCAGCGAACCGGGCCTTTAGGCCCGGTGAGCGGCCGGTGTCACGGCGAAGTACCGCGGCGGGGCGCGAAGCGCGCCGGGGGGTTCCGGGGGTCGTCCCCCCGGGCCAGCACAGCCCAATACCCTTACACCGTGATCGTCGGCATCGGCATCGACATTGTGGACATCGCCCGGCTCGCGGCCGCGCTGGACCGGACCCCGGGCCTAGCTGAGCGCCTGTTCGCGGATGGTGAACGCGGCCTGCCGGTGAGCTCGCTGGCGGCCCGTTTCGCCGCCAAGGAAGCGGTGGCCAAGGCCCTCGGCGGGCCGGCCGGGCTGCGGTGGACCGACGCCGAAGTGGTCCGCGAACACGGTGGGCGCCCATCGCTGCTGACGCGGGGCACGGTGGCCGCGGCGGCGAGCCGGCTGGGTGTCGCCCGGTGGCACCTGTCCCTCAGCCACGACGCAGGCGCCGCCGTGGCCATGGTTATGGCCGAAGGGCCTCGGTGAAGATCCCGTCTGAAGGGTAGGCATTCCTCATGCGCGATGCTCACGACGTGGCCAAGGTCCGCGCGGCCGAAAGCGAACTGATGGCCGTCCTGCCCGATGGCGCCCTCATGCAGCGTGCGGCGACCGGGCTCGCCTCGGTGTGCGCGACGCTCCTGGGCCGAATCTACGGATCGCGGGTCGTCGTGCTGACCGGCAGCGGCGACAACGGCGGGGACGCGCTCTACGCCGCCGCGCACCTGGCCCGGCGTGGCGCGGCGGTGATCGCGGTCGCCGCGGGGTCGCGGGCCCACGAGGGCGGGGCGGCCGCGCTGCGGGCCTCCGGTGGCCGCATCGTCACCAGCGCCGATCGGGCCGTCGAGCCCGCGATCAGCCGGGCCGACCTCATCCTGGACGGGATGCTGGGCATCGGCGGCAAGGGCGGACTGCGGGATCCCTACGCAGCGCTGGCCGCCCGGGCCGCGCGATCCGCCGCGACCGTGGTCGCGGTGGACCTGCCCAGCGGCATCGACGCCGACACGGGCGCGGTCGACGGCCCCGCCGTCCGCGCGGACGTCACCGTCACCTTCGGCACGTGGAAGCCGGGCCTCCTCGTCGATCCGGGAGCCGCCCACGCCGGTGTGGTCGAGTTGGTCGACATTGGCCTGGGACCCCACCTGGGGCCGCCCAACGTCGTCTCGGCGCAGGCCGCGGACGTCGCCGCGATGCTGCCGTCACCTACCGCCGACTCCGATAAGTACCGCCGGGGCGTGATCGGTCTCGTCTCCGGCAGCGAGCAGTTCACCGGCGCGGCCGTGCTGTCCGTCGGCGGCGCCATCCGGGGCGGCGCGGGGATGGTCCGCTTCGTCTCCGCCCAGCCCGCGGTCGAGGTGGTCCGGCAGTGGTGGCCGGAGACGGTGATCACGGTCCTCCCGCCGGAACCGGCCGGGGGCCGCAGCCGGTTCGCCGGCACCACGGCGGAGGACGTTCTCGCCTCGGCCGGCCGCGTGCAGGCCTGGGTCATCGGTCCCGGCATGGGTACGGACGATGATGCCGCCCGGCTGCTCCGGGCGGTGCTCGGCACCGACGTGCCGGTTCTGGTCGACGCGGACGGCCTGACCGTGCTGGCCGCGCACCGCGATCTGCTGCCGCGCGAGGCGCCTACGCTGATCACGCCGCACGCGGGTGAGCTCGCGCGCCTCACCGGTGCCGACCGCGGCGACATCGAAGCCCAGCGCCTTCGGCACGCGCGGGCGGCGGCCCGCCAGCTCGGCGTCACGGTCCTGCTCAAAGGCTCCACGACCGTCATCTGCTCACCGCCCGGCTCACCCGGCCACTGGCCCGGCGGCCTCGGTGTGCCCGGACAGCCCGACCTGGTTAATTCGACCGGGACGCCGTGGCTGGCGACCGCCGGAACCGGCGACGTCCTGTCCGGCCTGGCCGGCTCCCTGATCGCGCAGGGACTGGACCCGGCCGGAGCCGCCCTGGCGGCCGCGTTCCTGCACGGCGTCGCGGCCCGCCGCGCCGCCGCCGGTGACCCGGATGGCCCCGCGCCCGATGGCGGGACCGTGGTAGACGAAGCGGCCGGGGACGGGTCGCTGACCGACGGTGCGCCCATTGGCGCCGCCGATGTCGTCCGGGCGCTGCCAGGGGCCATTCGCGCCGTCAGGGCGTGATCTCCAGCCGAACGGACGTAGCGCGAGCTACTGGCAGCGCCGGGAGCCTGGCAGACTTGACGTCCATGGACGGCCCCGGGGAGACGTATCACGCACAGGCGCTGATCGACCTGACCGCGATCACCCGCAACGTGGCGGCACTGCGGCAGCGGATGAACGGCAGCCAGGTCATGGCCGTCGTCAAGGCCGACGGGTACGGCCACGGCATCACCCAGGCCGGCCATGCGGCTGTCGCTGGCGGTGCGGACTGGCTCGGCGTCGTGCACGTGGCCGAGGCCCTGCGGCTGCGCCGGGCCGGGATCACCGTCCCGGTGCTGTGCCTGATGGCGCTGGCCGAGGACGCGCACGGCGATGCCATCACGGCCGGGATCGACCTGACCGCGGGCACGGTGCCGCTGGTACGGCAGATCGCGGGTGCGGCCACCCGGGCCGGGCGCCCGGCCCGGCTCCAGCTCAAGGCCGACACCGGGCTCAGCCGGGGTGGCGCGACCAAGGCCGAATGGCCCGCGGTCGTGCACGCCGCCCTGGCCGCCCAGAACGACGGCCAGCTCCGGGTCACCGGTCTGTGGTCCCATTTCGCCTGCTCCGATGACCCCGGGCACCCGTCGGTCGCCGCGCAGCTCGCGCGGTTCGGTGAGGCGGCCGATTACGCGGTGACGGCCGGCCTGACGCCCGAGGTCAGGCATATCGCCAACACCGCGGGCGCGCTGACCGTCCCGCCTTCCCGGCTCGACTTGGTGCGGCTGGGCGGCGCCATCTACGGCCTGTCCACCCTGCCGGGCGGCGCCCCCGGCTGGCTGCGGCCCGCCATGACGCTGACCGCCCGGCTGGCTCAGGTGAAACGGGTCCCGCCGGGCACGGGGGTGTCCTACGGCCACCGTTACGTCACCACGGCGGAGACCACGCTCGGCCTGGTGCCGCTCGGCTACGCCGACGGCGTGCCGCGCGGCGTAGCGGGCCGGGCGCTGGTGCAGGCGCGTGGCCGCCGGTGGCCCATCGCCGGGACGGTCTGCATGGACCAGTTCGTCGTCGACTTCGGCGATGAGCCGGTCTCGCCCGGCGAGGAGGTCGTGCTGTTCGGCCCGGGCGACGACGGCGAGGCCACGGCCCAGGAGTGGGGCGAGGCCCTGGGCACCATTTCCTACGAGATCGTCACCGGGATCGGCGCGAGGGTGCCCCGGACCTACGCTCGCGTCTCTGCCCGCGCCCTTGCCCGCGGCCCGGAGGAGGCCGCCGATGCGTGATCAGGTCGAGGTCGCGACGGCCGAAGAGATGCGCGCCCTGGGCCGCCGTCTCGCCGTCGGCCTGCGCGCGGGGGACCTGCTGGTGCTCAGCGGGCCGCTCGGCGCCGGCAAGACGACCCTGGTCCAGGGCATCGGTGACGGCCTCGGCGTGCGGGGCCCGATCACGTCGCCGACGTTCGTGATCGCCCGCGTTCACCCGTCGCTGCGCGGCGGCCCGGCCCTGGTGCACGCCGACGCGTATCGCCTCGGCGGTGCCGCCGAGATCGACGATCTGGACCTGGACTCCGGCACGGCCAGTTCGGTGACCGCCGTCGAGTGGGGCGAGGGCCTGGCCGAAGGGCTGTCGGACGACCGGCTGGAGATCTCGATCGAGCTGTCCGGTGCCGCGCGGACGGTGCGGATATGCGGGGTGGGCCCCCGCTGGGCCGGCGCCGTCCTGACACCCGCCTGATCCGCCCTCCTGATTGCGTCTTCACCCGGCCCGAACCGGCCACGCGTCCAGGGGCCGTTGCCATAAGATCGACCGGTCTGATTCCTTCCCCGGAGGCGCGCTGTGACAGAGCAGGGGTCACTTCCGCCACGTCCACTGGCCGATCCGGTGGCGGAGCGGCCCGATGACGTCGCACCCGTCGACTGGCCGGCTGGTCCTCAATGCGGCCGCACCCGCGGCCGGGGGAAGCGGGGCCGCCGGAACGGCCCGCTGACCTGGGCGGTGCTGGCCGCGGCGGTCATCGTCGTCGTCGCCGTGGTGGTCGCGGTCGTGATCATCCCGGGCGGCTCGGGCCCGGCGACGGTCACCCCGGGCTCGCTCATCACCACATTCCTGCCGGGTGAGATCCAGAAGGTGCCGGGCGCGTGCCCGGCGATCCCCGCGGCCATCGTGGGCAGCTACCTTCCCGGCCAGCCCAAGGTCGCGGCGCCGCCGCCGCTCGACGGCGTGCTGGATAGCCAGTGCGACTGGACCGTGGACGCCCGTCCCGTCTACCGGCTGCTCCAGCTCGACATCCAGGCTTACACCCCGAACGGGCTGGCCAGCGGGACCGGCAGCGCGACGTTCGCCGCCATCGACGCGTACGCCGGGGCCCTGCAGGCCAAGCAGGATCCGCCCGCCGGGACCGGCGCCCCCCGCGCGCAGGTCACCACGGTGCCGGGGCTGGGGACGGCGGCGTTCACCGCGGCTCAGGTCTACCAGGTGGGCGGGGCCATCACCGACGTGGCCACCACGGTCATCCGTTACCGGAACGTGGTGATCACCGTCGTGCTGAACGGGCTGGACCGATCCAACCGCGGCGGGTATGGCCCCGTATCGATGAGCGAGCTTTCGGCCGGGTCGCTGGCGGTTGCCCGGGCCGCGTTCGCCCAACCGGGAAAGTAACGGCCCGGTGTGCTGGCATGCACCCGACATGGCTTACGGCGAGCCGCTCGTACCGGCCTAGCGAACCGGGCCTTGTGCCCGGTGAGTGGCCGGTGCTACGGCGAGGGCCGCAGCGGGTAGCGGGGGGTCCAGGGGGGTCGTCCCCCCGGACGGCGTCAGTACCCGCGGCGGATCAGGATCGACCAGCCGCGCTCCAGCGGCTGTGTCAGCACATGGTCATGCGACTTCATCAGGCACCACGCGGGCACGTCGTTCTCGGCGGCCGGATCATCGGCCAGGACGGCGATGATCTCTCCGATCGGCACCTCGTGGATGCGTTCCGCCAGCATGATGATCGGGATGGGGCACTTGCGGCCCAGGGCGTCGATCGTCAGCAGGGGCGTGGGAGCCGGTGGGCCTGCTGGGGCCGCTGGGCCTGCTGGGGCCGCCGGGCCGGCCAGATCGTCCGCGGCCGGGTCCGTCCGGCCGTCACCGGCCGGGCGCATCACGCCGTCCGGGACCGCGCCGACCGTGGCCGGAGCGCTGTGTCCGGCGGTACGGCCAAACCAGCGGTTGCTCATGCGATCACGCCCACAGCGTCCATGATGCCCTGACAGTTGTGTCCTTCGCTCGGCAACTCAATTTGAAACCATTCGACTCCAATTCGTTATGGATTATCCCCTTGGGGGCTTCCCGCTCTGGCCGGCCGGCTGCCCGGCGCTCCGCGTCACCGGGCCCGCTAGCGACAAAACGCCGGGGGTCTCCGACGGCAGGCGGCGGAAGCGCGATACTGTTTCCACGACACGCTGTAGAAGGACGTTGAGCACCGGCTCCCTGAGCCGGGGACACCCCGCCCGGAAGGCATTCCGTTGACTCCCATCCGCCCCGCTCCGCGCAGCGGACGCGTAGGCAGGCCGCGCCGCTGGGTGCCGCGCGCGGCCGCCCTGGCCGTGGTGCTGGTCGCCGCGACCGGCTGCACGAACGACACGTTCACGCGTCTGGGTTTCCCGAACCCCATTACCAAGCAGGGGCAGGTCACGCTGCACCTCTGGCAGGGATCATGGATCGCCGGCATGAGCGTCGCGGTCGTGGTGTGGGGGCTGATCCTGTGGGCGGTGATCTTCCACCGCAAGCGGGGTGACCGGCTTCCCCCGCAGGTCCGGTACAACCTTCCGATTGAGATCCTCTACACGGCGCTGCCGTTCGTGCTCATCGCCGTGCTCTTCTACTACACGGCCAAGGACGAGAACTACATCGACAACCTGTCCTCCAACCCGAACGTGACGGTCAACGTCATCGGCTACCAGTGGAGCTGGCAGTTCCAGTACCCGCAGTACAACGTGACCGACAATGGCGTCATGTACCCGGGACCGCTGCCGATGCTCGAGCTGCCGACCGGCGAGACCGTGCGGTTCAACCTCACCTCGCCCGACGTGATCCACTCGTTCTGGGTGCCGGCCTTCCTGTTCAAGCGCGACGTCATCCCCGGGCACCCGAACCATTTCGAGGTCACGCTGACGAAGACCGGCACCTACCTCGGGCACTGCAGTGAACTGTGCGGGCTTAACCACAGCCGCATGCTGTTCACCCTGAAGGTGGTGACCCCGGTCCAGTTCCAGCAGTGGATCTCGTCGCGGCAGGCGGCCTCGAGTTCGTCATCCGGCGGCCAGCCCGCGGCGACGACGGCATCCAGGAGTGGTGTTCAGTGAGCACGATCGAGCAGTGGCCGGCCACCGGCCTCCCGCCCACCGGCGAGCCGGTCATTCCGGGGAAGCGCACCGAGCGCAAGGGCACGATCCTGGCGGGCTGGCTGTCGTCGACGGACCACAAGGTCATCGGGTACATGTACCTGATCACCTCGTTCGCCTTCTTTATCATCGCCGGCATTATGGCGATCATCATCCGGCTGCAGCTGTTCGAGCCCGCGAACAAGATCGTCTCGGACCAGGTGTACAACGAGCTGTTCACCATCCACGGCACGATCATGCTGCTGCTGTTCGCCACCCCGCTGTTCATCGGGTTCGCGAACGCGGTCATGCCGCTGCAGATCGGCGCACCCGACGTGGCGTTCCCCCGGCTGAACCTGCTCAGCTACTACTTCTTCCTGTTCGGCGGGCTCATTGTGGTGGCCAGCTTCCTGTCCCCGGGCGGTGCGGCCGCCTTCGGCTGGTACGCCTACTCGCCGCTGACCAGCGCGGTGTACTCCCCGGGCATCGGCGCGGACATGTGGATCATGGGCCTCACCCTGTCCGGGCTCGGCACCATCCTCGGCGCCGTCAACTTCATTACGACGATCTTCTGCATGCGCGCGCCCGGCATGACGATGTTCCGGATGTCGATGTTCACCTGGAACACCCTGCTGACCAGCATTCTGATCCTGCTCGCGTTCCCGTGCCTGGCCGCGGCCCTGCTCGTGCTGGAAATCGACCGGCGGCTCGGCGCGCACATCTTCGACGCCGCCACCGGCGGGGCGCTGCTGTGGCAGAACCTGTTCTGGTTCTTCGGCCACCCGGAGGTCTACATTCTGGCGCTGCCGTTCTTCGGCATTGCGACGGAGATCTTGCCGGTGTTCAGCCGCAAGCCGCTGTTCGGGTACAAGGGCCTGATCGCCGCGACGATCTCGATCGCCGGCCTGTCGATGACCGTATGGGCCCACCACATGTTCACCACCGGCGGAGTACTGCTGCCGTTCTTCTCGTTCATGACCTTCCTGATCGCGATCCCGACCGGGGTGAAGTTCTTCAACTGGGCCGGGACGATGTGGAAGGGACAGCTCACGTTCGAGCCGCCGATGCTGTTCACGGTCGGCTTCCTGATCGTGTTCCTGTTCGGCGGCATCACCGGCATCATCCTCGCCTCGCCGCCGATGGACTTCGCGGTCAGCGACTCCTACTTCGTGGTCGCGCACTTCCACTACGTGCTGGCCGGCACCGTGCTGTTCGAGATGTTCGCGGGCTTCTATTTCTGGTGGCCGAAGATGACCGGCAAGATGCTCGACAACCGGATCGGCAAGATCCAGTTCTGGCTGATGTTCATCGGCTTCAACATGACGTTCCTGGTCCAGCACTGGATCGGCGTCGAGGGCATGCCGCGGCGCGTGGCCAACTACCCGGACCTGCCCGGCAACGTCACCACCCTCAACCAGATCTCCTCGATCGGATCATGGATCCTGACCCTGTCGATCCTGATCTTCTTCTACAACGTCTACAAGACGTGGCGGTACGGGGAGAAGGTCAACGTAGAGGACCCGTGGGGCTTCGCCAGCTCGCTGGAGTGGGCCACGTCCTGCCCGCCGCCGCGGCACAACTTCTACCGCATCCCGCGGATCCGGTCCGAGCGCCCCGCGTTCGAGCTGCACTACCCGCACATAAGGTCGGGCGTGGCCTCCCGGTCGCTGACGCAGACGATGCCCCCGCCGGTCAATGAGATCCCGCCGGCCGGGGAGTAACGGACAACTTCGCTGACGATGGGTGGCACGGTGAGGGTGAGGTACGCATGAAGGTCGAAGGCTGGCTGTTTCTGGGCTGCGCGGCGTTCTTCGGCGGCTTGGACATCCTCTACTGGTACTACTCGAAGGACCCGACCGGCACCTCCGCGCTCGCGTTCGCGGTCGCGCTGGCCCTCCTGGTCGGGTTCTACGTCCTGTTCACGGGCCGACGCCTGCCGGAGCGTCCCGAGGACAACCCGCAGGGCGAGATCGCCGAGGGCACCGGCGAGGTCGGCTTCTTCAGCCCGCACAGCTGGTGGCCGCTGTTCGTCGGCTTCGCCTGCGCGGTCGCCGCGGCCGGCTTCGCGATCGGCTGGTGGCTGTTCCTGATCGGCGCGCTGCTGACCATGTGCACCCTGATCGGCTTCGTCTTCGAGTACTACCGGGGCCACTACGCGCACTAGTGCTGGCCCGGGGGGACGACCCCCCGGAACCCCCGCTGCGCTCCGCGCCCCGCGGCGGTAACTCGCCGGCACACCGGCCACTCACCGGGCCGTTGGCCCGGTTCGCGGTGCTGGCCCGGGGGGACGACCCCCCGGAACCCCCGCTGCGCTCCGCGCCCCGCGGCGGTAACTCGCCGGCACACCGGCCACTCACCGGGCCGTTGGCCCGGTTCGCTGGGCCGGTATGAACGCCTCGCCGTAGCCCGTGGTGGCTGGCGTTAGAGTTAAAGACGCGGTGGCTGGAGTCAGAGAGGTGCCCCGGCGTGGTCTTCATTACGACACGGCCACCAAGCCGTTCTGGTAGCCGAGGATTACCAGCTGGACTCGGTCGCGGGCGCTGAGCTTGGCCAGCAGGTGGCCGACGTGGGTCTTGGCGGTGGCCGGGCTGATGGTCAGGTGGTCGGCGATCTCGGCGTTGGACATGCCCCGCGCGACCAGGGTGAGCACCTCGACCTCCCGTTCGGTGAGCCCGGCCAGGGCGCCCGCGCCGTCCGGGCCGCGCGGTTCCTTCGCTGTGGCGGGCAGGCGGGCGAACTCGCCGATCAGCCGGCGGGTGATGCTCGGCGCGAGCAGCGCGTCCCCGGCGGCCACAACCCGGATCGCGCTGAGCAGGTCCGCGGGCAGGGTGTCCTTGAGCAGGAATCCGCTGGCTCCGGCGCGCAGCGCGGCGTAGACGTATTCGTCAAGGTCGAATGTGGTCAGGATGAGCGTGCGGATGTGGCACGTTTCCGGCGAGCCGGTGATCTGGCGGGTGGCCTCGATGCCGTCCATGAGCGGCATCCGGACGTCCATCAGGATGACATCGGGATGTGCCCGGCGGGCCACCTCGATCGCTTCCTGGCCATTGGCGGCCTCACCGACCACCGTGAAACCGGGGGTGGCGTCGATGATGCCGCGGAAGCCCACCCGGACCAGGGCCTGATCGTCGGCGACGACCACCTTGAGGCTCACGCCGTCGCCCGGTTCCGCGGCAGGGTCGCGGCGACCCGGAAGCCGCGCTCCGGACGTGGCCCGGCGCTGAACTGGCCGCCGCACAGATGGATCCGCTCGCGCATCCCGATCAGCCCGTGGCCGGACGGGACGTCACCGGGGGCGCCGCCGGCCGGGGTGAGCACCGCGGCCCCGCCGTCGTCAATGATCTCCAGGCTCAGCTCATCCTCCCGGTAGTCGATCGTGACCCGGCAGTCCGGGGTGGCGGCGTGCTTGACCACGTTGGTGAGCGCCTCCTGGACGATACGGAAGGCGGACAGCTCGACCCCAGCCGGCACGTCACCGCGCTCACCGCTCACCCGCAGGTTGACATGCACCCCGGCATGCCCGACCCGGGTGATCAGGCGGTCCAGGTCAGCCAGCCCGGGAGCGGGCCGCAGCGGCGCCCCAGACGGCCGCTCGCCGCCCGCGGCCGTCTGGGTGCCCGTTAGCGCCGGTGGCGCGCCGGCGGTCCCTGAGGGCCTCATGGGCGCGTCCGCGGCCAGGTCGGCCAGGTCCAGCCGGCCAGGCTGGTCAGCCTGGGGCGCCGTGGCCGGAGCGTCGTCGCCTGCCGTGTCGGCCTGCCGCAGCACGCTGAGCATGCGCCGCATCTCGTCCAGGGCGTCCCGGCTGGTGGCCTGGATGGCCCCCAGCGCCTCCCGGGCCTTACCGGGCTGGTCGTCGATGACGTACTGGCCGAAGCCTGCCTGTACGGCGATCACGCTCATGCTGTGCGCCACGACGTCGTGCAGTTCCCGCGCGATCCGCAGCCGTTCCTCGGCCACCGCCCGGCTGGCCGCCTGCCGCTGCAGGCCGTTCGCGTACGCCCGGCGCTGCCGGACCGCCGAGCCGAAGCCCCAGAAGATGATCAGGATCAGGCCCAGCGTGACGGCTGATCCCAATCTCCCGCCGTCCGACGTCCAGACGTTGAAGGACTCGCCCAGCACGAGGCACAGGGTGGCGGCGAGCGCGATCGCGGCCACCCGCCGCCGGCATGTCGCCGCGACCATGTACAGCACGTAGGCGGCCGGTGGGGCCACGATCAGGCCGTCATGGGCCGCGATCACCGACAGCGCCACGGAGATGGCGCCCAGCGCTCCCAGGGCGGCCAGCGGCCGCACCCGCCGGAGCGCGACCGGGACGCCTCCCGCGGCGGCGAGCAGGGTACCGAGGGCCAGCCCGGCGTCGGAATGCGGCCCCGAAGCCGAACGGTGGCTTGCCCACACGCCCGTGATCATGATCGTGACCGCCGCGAGCGCGGCGAGGCAGTCGAGCAGGATCCAGTGACGGCGGGTGAGCCGCTTGGTCAGCGGCGGCGGCACCCTCGGCGGCTCGCCCGGCCCGGTGTACACGGTTCTACGGTAACCGTGCAGGCCGCCCGCGCGCGTCCGCCGACGAGCCTACGCCTGCAGGCGTACGGGTCAGCCGCCTCGCCGGGCGCGATCGTGACCGCATGGCCCTGGCGGTCGCGGTCAGGAAGCTGCCGTCCCCCCGCCCTGCGCGGCGACGCGGCCTGACGCGATGGCCCGTGAAGGACGGCGCAGCGGGGACGGAGCGGTCCAGCGGGGGCCTGCTCCGCGCGCAGAACAAGGGACTACTCCGCCCGCAGAGACGCGGGCGGCGGCCACCCCGCCGGGTGGCCGCCGCCCGCGGTTCAGCTCCTCGTATGTCCGTTCGGCGGAGCTATTCGCCGCCCTCGCCGGTACGGCCGTCCTCGGCCTCCGCAGGGGCGGTGGGCCCGCCGCCGACGGCCGCGGGCTCGCCCGCGTTCTCGCCCTCGACGGCCGCGTGGCCGTTCCCGCCGTCGATGGCGTGCCCATTGCCATGACCGTTCCCGTCGGCGGGAGGGACCAGCGAGATGCTCTCGGCGAAGAGCTCGCGCGCCCGCTCCTGCACCTTGCCCAGGGCGCCCCGCCGGGACGGCTCCGGTATGCCGTTGTCATCCACATCGCGGCCCACGGTGATCGGGGCCGGCGGCTTGGCCGCGATGACCGCGATCTCCTCCTCGTCCAGCGGGCGTTCCAGCTCGACGAAGGCGCCGTTCGGCTGCTGCACGATGACGCCGGTCTCCACGCCGTGCAGGAGCAGCGATGCGTCCCGGCGCTGCAGTCCCAGGCAGATGCGCCGGGTGACCCAGAAGGCGAGCACCGGCCCGATGAAGATCGCCCAGCGGGCGATCTCCGTGGTCAGGTACAGCGGGATCTGGAGTTTCACGGCGATGATGTCGTTGGCGCCTTCCAGCCAGAGAACGCCGTAGAAGGTGACCCCGGCCATGCCGAACGCGGTGCGGGTCGGGGCGTTCCGCGGCCGGTCGTTGACGTGGTGGTAGCCCTTGTCCCCGGTCGCCCACCGTTCCAGCATCGGCCATATGGCCAGCCCGGTGACGAGCACGCCCATAACCACCAGGGCCGGCACGAACACGTTCCACGCGATCGTATGGCCGCCGATATCCCAGGTCCAGCTCGGGAACATACGCAGCGCGCCCTCGAGCCAGCCCATGTAGAAGTCGGGCTGCGATCCGGCGGAGATCGCCACCGGTGTGTAGGGACCGACCTGCCAGATGGGGTTGATCTGCGCGAACGTGGACAGCAGGGCGAGCACCCCGAAGACGAAGAAGAAGAACGCGCCCGTCTTGACCATGAAGTACGGGTACATGGGCTGGCCGACGACGTTGCCCTCAGTGCGGCCCTTGCCCGGCATCTGGGTGTGCTTCTGGTGCACCATCAGGAACAGGTGCGCGCTGATCAGCGCCAGCAGCAGCCCCGGGATCAGCAGCACGTGGATGATGTAGAACCGTGTCACGAACTCGGTGCCGGGGAACTGCCCGCCGAACAGGAAGAACGACAGGTACGTGCCGACCACCGGGATGCCCAGCAGGACGCCCTCGGCGATCCGGACGCCGGTGCCGGACAGCAGGTCGTCGGGCATGGAATAGCCAAGGAAACCCTCGAAGATGCCGAGGGTGAACATGACAATACCAATCAGCCAGTTGGTGTCGCGGGGCTTGCGGTAGGCGCCGGTGAAGAAGATCCGCAGCAGGTGGCAGAGGATCGCGGCCAGGAACAGGTCCGCCGCCCAGTGGTGGATCTGCCGCATGAGCAGTCCGCCGCGCACGTCGAAGCTGATCCGCAGCGTGGACTCGTACGCCTCGCTCATCCGGACGCCGTTCAGCTTCGTGTACGACCCGTGGTACACCACCTGGGTCATGCTCGGATTGAAGAACAGCGTCAGGAAGATGCCGGTCAGGATCAGGATGATGAACGAGTACAGCGCGATCTCGCCCAGCAGGAACGTCCAGTGGTCCGGGAAGACCTTCCGCAGTAGCGTCCGGACGCCCTTGGCGGCGTGCAGCCGGTCGTCGAGTCCGGCGCCCTGCTCTCGCAGCGGCTTGGGTATGGTCAGCCGTCCGTTGCTAGTGCTCATCCCCGCTCCCAGAAGCTTGGCCCGACCGGTTCGTGGAAGTCGCTCTGGGCCACCAGATAGCCCTGTGCATTGGTCGTGATGGGGAGCTGCGGCAGCGGCCGCGGCGCGGGTCCGAAGATGACCTGCGCGCCCTGGGTGGCGTCAAACGTGGACTGATGGCACGGGCAGAGAATCCGGTGCGTCGTCTGCTCGTACAGCGCGGCGGGACATCCAACGTGAGTACAGATTTTAGAGTAGGCGACGATGTTGTCGACCGTCCAGTTCAGGTTCGTGGGCGCCTTGAGCTGGCCGGGCTCCATTTTGATGATGATCGAGGTGGCCTTGGCCAGCTCCTCGTCGTTGTCCTGGTAGCCATCCGGAACCACGGTGATCATGCCACCCGAGGAGTCGAAGTCGGCGGGCGTGATCGGCTGGTTCGAGCCGTAGACGAGCAGGCGGGTGCCCTTCTTCCACACGGTGTGCCGCAGGCTCGTGCCGGGCAGCGGCCCCAGGTCGCGCAGGATCACCAGCGGGGCGAGCGCGGCCGGTATGGTCGCCGCGATCAGCGTCCGCCGCAGCAGCGGGCGCTTGGTGATCTGGCTCGTTTCCGCGCCTTCGATGAAGGTCTCCGCGAACGCCGCCCGGTCCTCCGGCGGGGAGGCCATGGGGTGGCGATCCTCGGTGAGTTCCACCGGCGGCATGATGTTGCGGACCCAGATCACCATGCCGGCGCCGATGGCGAGGAAGGCGACCGCCATCGCGGAGCCGAGCGCGAGGTTGGACCGCAGTACCGCGTCCAAGACGTTTCCGCCGTTGTGCACCTCGAGACCGACGTAGGCCGCGACGAAGCCGACGCTGGCGAGCAGTGAGATCAGGAAAAGGGCCGCCGCGACCCGCTCCCATTTCCTGGCCGAGATGGGGTCCGGGGGATCGGTCGGCAGTTCGTGCAGTTCGGGTGCCTCGGCCTCGCCGCTGTCGCCGGGCCCGGGTTCCGTCAGCAGCCCGCGCGCGGGCGGGGGAGTACCGATCATGCGATGTGGAGCGGGCCGCTCCTCCGGCGTGATGTCCAGGTCGCTGTCGTCGTCGCTCATCGGTTACCCGTGATTTCTCCCGTGCGCTCTTCCCGGCGCTTTGCGGTAATCCACATGGCGGCGAGGACGAGCGCGCCGATTCCCCCGAGCCATGCGACCAGCCCCTCCGTGGTCGGGCCGACGCGGCCCAGGCTGAATCCGCCCGGGTTGGGCTCGGCTCGCGTCTGCGTCACGTAGGCGATGATGTCGCGCTTGTCGCTGGGGGTCAGCGTGCTGTCGTTGAACACCGGCATGGCTTCCGGGCCGGTCAGCATCGCCTCGTAGATCTGCCGGTTGGTGGCCTGTGTCAGCGGCGGGGCGTACTTCCCATCGGTCAGCGCGCCGCCCGCCCCGGCGTAGTTGTGGCACTGGGCGCAGTTCGCGTTGAACAGGCTCTGGCCGAGGCCGGTGTCCGCGCCGGCGGTGCTGTACTGGTCCGGAGTCGGAATCGCGGGGCCGCCGCCGAGCGAGGCGACATAGGCCGCGATGGCGTAGATCTGCTGCTGACTGAAGGTCACCGGCTTGCGCGGTGCCTCCGCGTCTGTGTCCTTCAGCGGCATGCGGCCCGTGCTCATCTGGAAATGAACGGCCGCGGCGCCCGCCCCGATCAGGCTCGGTGCCACGCTGCTGCCCTGGGCGTACTCGCCGTGGCAGCTCGCGCAGGAGACGGCGAACAGAGCCTTGCCCGCCGAGACCTGGTCTAGTGACGGGTTAGGTGACGACGCCGACGCGCTGCCGCCGCCCAGCCCTGTGACAGCCGCGTACAGCATGCCGACCGCGACCAGCGCCAGCAGGACGGCTGCGTAGCCGAAGAGCGGGCGACGTCGCCGCGCGGTGATCCACCTCACTGCTGCCCTCGGTTTCCCGGATAGTTGTTCATTGGTGTCTTCGTGGCTTCGCGTGCTCTTGGATGCATGGCGCGGACGTGAACTGCGTCACTGCGGTGGCGGCATCCCCGTCTTCAGGTCAGGTTGTTCAGTGGATCAGGTAGATGGTGGTGAACAGGCCGATCCAGAACGACGTCGACGAAGTGCCAGTAGTAGGAGACGACGATCGCGCTGATCTGCTGCTCCCGGGTGAACCGTTTAGCCGCGTACGTGCGGCCGAGCAGGAACAGGAACGCCACGAGGCCGCCGGCCACGTGCAGGCCGTGGAACCCGGTGGGGATGTAGAACACCGACCCGTACGCGCTGGAGGAAACGGTCAGGTGCTCCTTGTGCACCAGGTCGAAGTACTCGTAGCTCTGGCCGAGGTCGAAGTACAGGCCCATCAGGAACGTGAGGACGTACCACTCACGCAGGCCCCACTTGCTCACGTTGAAGAGGCTGCCCGCGCGCCCGACCTGGCCGCGCTCGACCGCGAACACGCCCATCTGGCAGGTGACGCTGGACAGCAGCAGCACGGTCGTGTTGATGGACCCCAGGACGACGTTCAGGTGGGCGCCGGGCCACGGCAGGCCCTCGCCTTTCTCGACGGAACGCACCGTGAAGTACATCGCGAACAAGGCCGCGAAGAACATCAGCTCTGAGGACAGCCAGATGATCGTGCCCACGCTGACCAGGTTCGGCCGGTTGGCCGGCGTGCGGGGTCCCGCCTGAGTTACGGATGCTGTCGCCACGACGTCATTATTACGACAACCCGTAGGCGTGCGGCAGCCGCCCCCCCAACTCAGTGGCATTTATTTTTACGGAAGCGGCCCCGGCTGGCTCGGGCCGCGCTACTGGGGTGGACTGGGGGCGTGCGGGCAGCATGCGGGAGACCAGTGACCGAAGCGCCAACGGAGTTTTTCCGCTCACCGATAGACTCGACGCGAGTCAAGCATTGTCGCAGCTCAGGACCTTGCGGTTACCAGCGAGAAAGCAACCATTCTTGTGAAGGTCGTTGTTTACAGTCATGATGCCGACGTCCGGGCCCAGATCCGGCTGGCCATTGGCCGCCGCCCGGAGCCCGACGCGCCGGATGCCGAGATAATCGAGTGCGCCACCGAGCCAGCGCTGTTCCGGCTCCTGGACGATGGCGGTGCCGGGGTGATGGTGCTCGACGGGGAGGCACAGCCCGCCGGCGGGATGGGGGTCTGCCGCCAGGCCAAGGATGAGATCTACGACTGCCCGCCGGTCCTGCTCATCACCGGGCGGGTCGATGACGGCTGGCTTGCGACCTGGTCCCGGGCGGACGCGGTGATCAGTCACCCGATCGACCCGCGGCAGCTCGCCCGGGAGCTGAGCGGCCTGATGCGCCGCCGCGCCGGGCGTTCCGAGATCACCAGCGCCTGACCGGCGGCATGGAAGCCCGAATGAGCTGGCCGGCGCTGATTGGTGCGCTCGTCAAGGGTGAGTCACTCACCGCCGATGAGGCCGCGTGGGCCATGAACGAGATCATGGAAGGCGCGGCGACGGACGCCCAGATCTCGGGTTTTGCCATCGCCCTGCGCATGAAGGGCGAGACGCCTACCGAGCTGGCGGGCCTGGCCCGGGCCATGCTGGACCACGCCACGCCGATCAGCGTGCCGGGGCGCCTGGTCAACCTGGTCGGCACCGGGGCGGACGGGGCGCACACGGTCAACATCTCGACGATGGCCACGATCGTTGCGGCCGCTGCCGGCGCACGAATGATCAAGCACGGCAACCGGGCCGCGTCTTCCAAGTGCGGCGCCGCCGACGTGCTGGAGGCCCTCGGGGTCGTCATTGACCTCCCGCCGGCGGCGACCGTGGAGCTCGCCGCGGAGATCGGGGCGGCCTTTCTTTTTGCGCCGCTGTACCACCCCGCCCTGCGTTACGCCGGGCCGAGCCGGAGCCAGCTCGGCGTGCCCACCGTGTTCAACTTCCTGGGGCCGGTCGCGAACCCGGCCCGCCCCCAGGCCCAGGCGGTCGGGGTGGCTGACGCCCGGATGGGCAGCGTCATCGCGGGCGTGCTCGCCGCCCGGGGTGCGAGCGCCCTGGTGTTCCACGGCGGGGACGGGCTGGACGAGCTGACCACGACCACGACCTCCTCGGTCTGGGTGGTGCACGGTTCGGCGGTGGCCGCGGCCGAGCTCGACCCGGGAGAGCTGGGCCTGTCCCGGTCGAAGCCCAGCGACCTGCGCGGTGGCGACGCCGCCCACAACGCGGCCGTGTTGCGGGCCGTGCTGGCCGGCGAGGCGGGCCCGGTGCGCGACATTGTGCTGCTCAACGCCGCGGCGGCCCTCGCCGCCGACGAGGGCGTGCGCCGCCCGGAGGACCTGCACCCAGTGCTGTCCGTCGGCCTGGCCCGCGCCGCCGGAGCGGTTGACACGGGCGCCGCCTCGGAGCTGCTGGCACGGTGGATAAAGGCCAGCCAGCGCCTCGCCGCCTCGGTGTCGTCCTGACGCCGTGGAGTCCGTCCTGAGGTCTGCGGCCCGCTCTGAGGTCTGCGGCCCGCTCTGAAGGCCTGGCCGCCGTCCGGTCGGCCAGTGCCTTTCCGGTGGTTCCGGCGGTCCCGGCCTTCCGGCGGTCCCGGCCCGGCCTTCCGGGGGTTCAGCCGGTCTCGGCCGCGCCCAGGGAGAAGGCGGCCTCGAGGTCGTGCCGCGAGTAGGCGCGGAACGCGATGTGCGTCTCGGTGTGCGTGACGCCCGGCACCTTGTTGAGACGGCCGGGGATTACGTCGGCGAGCTGCTCGTGCCCGCGGACCCGGATCATCGCCACCAGGTCGAACTCACCGGTCACCGAGTACACCTCGCTGACCTCAGCGATCTGGGCGATCATCTCCGCGACCTCGGGGATGCGCTGGATATCGGCCTTCACCAGGACGATCGCGGTCACCATTGCTGCCTCCCTGGCCTTTCCTCGCAACCTCGTGTCCGTGGGCCCTCATGTCCTCGCGCCCTCCGCCGGGCCCGGCTCAGGGTACCGCCAGCCACTCGCTCAGCTCGTCGAGGGTGCGGACTCCCAGCAGGGCCAGCCGCGTGATCAGCACGTCGAGCACGGCCGCGGTGGCCCTGGCGTCGGCCAGTGCACGATGGCAGGGCATTGCCGGAGTCTCGAAGAAGGAGGCCAGCGTGGCGAGCTTGCAGTCGGGCGTCTCGTCGACGATGAGGACCTGCCGGGCTACCGGCACGGTGTCCAGCACGGCGAACTCGGGCCAGGGCAGGCCGCATGCGGCGCACGCGGCGGTCAGGAAACCGAGGTCGAACGGCGCGTTGTGCGCGGCCAGCACGCACCCGCGCGCGAAGACCAGCAAGGCCGGCATCACATCGGCGGCGGGCGGGGCGACGGAAACCATCTGGCTGCTGATCCCGGTCAGCGCCTCGATGTCGGCGGGGATTGGCATGGCCGGATCGACCAGGGTGGAGAATTCCCCGGTCACCCGGCCCGCCCGGAGCTTGACCGCACCGATCTCGGTGATCCGCGCCTCGGCCGACGACCAGCCTGTCGTCTCCACGTCGATCACGGCGAACTCGACCTGCGTCAGCGGGAGGCCGGTGAGCGGCAGGCCGGCAGACCGGACAGCGGGCACCCGGACCGCGGCAGCCCAGGTGGGCCCGGCGAGGCCGGTGGGCCCGGCGAGGCCGGTGGGCCCGGCGAGGCCGGTGGGCCCGGCGAGGCCGGTGGGCCTGCTGGGGTGCGGATCGGTCACAGTTCCACGGTAGGACGGCCTACCGACACTTTGCGGACCGCCGCGCCGCTGGGCTGGGCCAGAAGGCCGGCCGCCGCGCTGGGCCAGCAGATCCGCCGCCGCGCTGGGCCAGCAGACCGCCGCTCGGCCGTGGACCGTACCGCGTACGGCGAGGCCAGTTGCTTCGCGGGCCAGAATGTCAGTGGCCCCTCTTAACGTGAGCCGCGTCCATTGACGCGATGAACGGAGAGTCATGTTTATTGACTGCGGGCAATGCGAGTTCCGCGCTGTGGCGTGCGGTGACTGCCTGGTCACGGTTCTCGTCGAAAGCGGATCACGTAACAGCGGCGGCCGAAGGGAAATCGATCGCCGACGTAATAATGACGTAAGTAATGGCGACACTCGGCACAAAAGGGCTGATATCACGGCCGTTCCGCACCGGGCAGGCCGCGCCCCGAACCGCGCCAACCCGCCGGAGGGTGTCCCCGGCCGCCATGCCTTCGGTGCCCTTGAGCTGCGCGGACTGAGTTCACTCGCGGCGGCGGGCCTGGTTCCGCCGCTACGGTACCGTCCTGCCACTAAGGCAGCGGGGGCGATTCTAGCGTTATTCGGTCTTGCCTGTGGGGTGACTGGCGAATCCGGGGCGACACTGGCCGAAACGGTTGAAACGGCCTATTGCTTTCACTAACGTCTCCTTCCGGTTACACCGCTCAATTACCTCGGCCAGCCCGGGGTGCCGGGTGGTCACAGTCAGCAAGACTCGCCGGGGCAGAAGGAGTGTCTGGCACGTGCGTACGCCGCTACCGGGCATAAAGACCCGGCTTCGCATAGGTGCCGCGGCCGGGACGGCTGTTATGGCTGTCTTCGGCCTCAGCACCTACGCCGTCACGGCCGGAGCGGCGCCACAGCCCTCTGTGTCCGAGGCACAGGCCAAGGTCAACCAGGACAACTCGCAGTACGATCAGGCCAATCAGCAGTACGACCAGGCCGTGCAGCAGGCCAAGCAGGCCCAGCAGAAGCTGGCCGCCATCAACGAGCAGGTCGCCGCTAACGAGGTCCAGTTCACGAAGCTGCGGGGCGCCGTCGCGCAGATCGCGGCTGAGAGCTACGAGAGCGGTGACACGACGTCAGTCGCCGGCCTGCTGACCTCGAACGACCCGAACACCGTGCTGAACGGCGCGTCGTTGCTGCTGGAGATATCCGGCAACCGGAACCAGCAGATGGAGCAGTTCCTCGCGGCCGTGCGCCAGCTCAGGGACTCTCAGCAGCAGGCCCAGCGGACCAGGGACGGCCTGGCCGCGATCGAGCAGCAGAGGGAGCAGAACCAGCAGCGTGCCAGTCACATCCTGGTCAACGCGAAAGCCGTGCTGGCCAGCCTGACCCCGCAGCAACAGCAGACGGTGGCGGCCAACACCATTGGCGCGGGCGCGACGACCGCGACGGCGTACACCGGGTCGACCGCTACCCAGGGCGGGAAGGCGGCGGCGTTCGGCGTGGCCGAAGCGCAGGCCGCCTGCCCGTACGTCTACGGTGGCACCGGGCCGTGCGGGAGCGGTTTTGACTGCTCGGGACTCGCCCAGGCCGCGTGGGGGTCGGCGGGTATCTCGATCCCGCGGACGACGTACGACGATTGGGCCCAGCTGCCGCACATCTCCCTCTCGTCTCTCGAGCCGGGCGACCTGATCCTCTACGACGGCGAGGGGCACGTCTCCGTCTACGTCGGCAACGGGATGATCGTCGACGCACCGCATACCGGAGCCGACGTCGAGGAGATTCCCATGAACGAGGGCTGGTACGCGCAGAACACGGACGGTGCTGTCCGTCCCTAGGGCCGCAAGCCGCGAAGCCCGCAGGACCATGAGCCCGGCAGGGTGACCTGCCGGGCTCACCCGCGACAGCTGCCAGGCCCACCCGCGCGAGCCGCCCGGCTCACTTGTGGCCGCGCCGTCCCTGGTTGCCGGGCCCCCCTAGACTCGGGCGCTATGCGCGGCACGCTGATCGTCACCAACGACTTCCCGCCCCGGCAGGGCGGAATCCAGTCGTTCGTGCACGGCCTGGCCTGCTTGCTGCCCCCCGGTCAGGTCGCGGTGTACGCCCCGGCCTGGGACGGCGCCAAGAACTTCGACGCCCGGCAGCCCTTCCCCGTGATCAGGCACCTGACGTCGCTGATGCTGCCCGTTCCGTCCGTGGGCCACCGCGCGGCCGCCGCGCTCCGCGAGCACGACTTCGACACCGTGCTGTTCGGGGCGGCCGCCCCGCTGGGGCTGCTGGGACCCGTCCTGCGGCGCGCGGGCGCCACCCGGCTGGTGGCGCTCACCCACGGGCACGAGGCGGGCTGGGCCGCGCTCCCCGGCGCCCGGGGCCTGCTGCGCCGGATCGGGGACAGCGTCGACGTCGTGACCTACCTCGGCGAGTACTTCCGGTCCCGCCTGGCGCGGGCGCTGTCGCCGCAGGCCGCCGCGCGGATGGTGCGGCTGGCCCCCGGCGTGGACGTCGCCGCTTTCCGGCCCGGCCCGGCCGGAGGCCCGGCGTCGGCCGGGATCCGGCAGCGGCTGGGCCTGGCGGGCTGTCCGGTCGTGGTGTGCGTATCCCGGCTGGTCCGGCGCAAGGGGCAGGACACCCTGATTCGTGCCTGGCCCGGCGTCCGCGCCGCGATCCCCGGTGCCCGGCTGCTGCTCGTGGGCGACGGGCCGTACGGCCGTGACCTGCTGCGCCTCGCCGCCGGCCTGAGGGTGGCCGATGCCGTCACCTTCACCGGCAGCGTCCCTGCCAGCGAGCTGCCTGGGTACTATGCGGCCGGCGATATCTTCGCCATGCCGTGCCGCACCCGCCGGGGCGGGCTGGACGTAGAGGGCCTCGGCATCGTGTACCTGGAGGCATCCTCTGCCGGGCTGCCGGTCATCGGCGGCGACTCCGGCGGTGCCCCGGACGCCATCCTGGACGGTGAGACGGGCTACGTGGTTCCCGGGCGCAGCGTGACCGCACTCACGGAGCGCATCACCGAACTGCTGGGCGACCCGGCGCGGGCGGAAGCGATGGGCCGCCGCGGGCTCGCCTGGGCCGAGCAGGAATGGGACTGGACCCGCGTGGCCGGCCGCCTGGACGCGATCCTGCGCGGCGACGGGTAGCGACCGCGCCTGGTTGTCATAACAACACACAGAGGGGCGGCCTGCGCCAGCTGAACCGGGATCAGTGAGGACAGGCTGGGTGGCGGCGGATGAAGTCGGCGTCGGGGGCGGCCGACGACAGCGCACATCCCGGGCGCGACGCCTCGTGGGTCCGGCGCAGCGGAAGCGAGACCGCGTCGCCGCGCGGTCGCCGTTCATGAGATGCGGCCGATGTTGATGATGTAGACGATTGGGGCCTCGTCGTCGACCTCATACAGAATCCGGGCGTTGCCTGCGCGCGGCCGGAAGATGCCGGTGCCGCCCCAGGCAACCGCGCCATCAGGATGGGGCTGGTCAGCGAGGGCGGCAATGGTACGGCGTATCTGGGCGAACGCTTCTTTGTCGTCGCTGCGGACGCGGGCCAGAGCACGGAGCGCCGTCTCCCGGAAGACGACGGTCAGGCTCACTCGATGGTCTCTGCGTCGATCCGGTCAAGCGCGGCGTCCAGCGCGTCGAGACTGACCCCGCTGTGCCCAGCGGCCTTCTCGGCGAAGTGCGCGGCCAGCGCCGCGCGATCCTCCAGATCCGCAAGGTCGTCGATATTGATGAGCGCGACGACGGGCTTGCCGTGCTCGGTGATCGTGACGGGACGGTGGGTGTGCCTGGCCTGGGCGACAAGTTCCCCAAGGTGTGTCCGAGCCGCAGTCAACGCATAGCTGGTCATGCATCAAAGTTTACACTTTGTAGTGTGGTCTGCGTTAATGTTTCAGTAACTGCGGGGCATGGATGTTCTCTGCTATTTCACTCTTGGCTGGGCCTTGGTGTCCCTGCGGGCGGTCTCCCGGCGCAGTGAGCGCACGTACGGCCAGGCGACCTCGACCGCCCGTACGTGGAGAGCGGCCACCCACAGGCACAGGCCTGCCAGCGGCAGTTCGAGCCCGGCTGCTACCCCCAGCGCGCCTGCTGAATGCCCCCGCCTGGCGGTGAGAACGTTGAACCAGGCGTCCCTCAGCAGCAGGGCGGCGGCCATCGCGACCAGCACCTCGGCGATCGGCCAGCGGCGGAGCAGCGCGACCGCGCTGGCCGCCAGGACGATGGCCAGCAAAAGGTCCGGACCGGCCCTCACCAGGTCCCAGTGCGCGGCCAGATGGGTTTGCGGCAGGGTCGCGAACAGCCAGGCGATCCAGGGGATCAGCACGATGGCAAGCCCGAGACAGGCCGCCGGCAGCCACCACGGCAGCAGCAGCCCCGGCTGCCCGGCGTGCCCGCGGGGTGTCCACTGCCGCCACGGGGGCTGGCTCGCAGGCTCCCCGTCCAGCAGGACCGGGTCATTCCCGGCCGGGGGCACCAGGCGGCGATGGTGGATCCGGAAGCCTTCCCGTTGCAGCGACGGCCGGGCCTGCGCGACCGCCCTGGCGAAGCGCAGAGCCACCCATGCGAACAAGGCGGCCAGCGGCAGTTCCGCGAAGGCCGCCTCGCCGATTGCTGCCACGGTCGCGCTCCGGCCCTGGCCGACGGAACTCAGCACGTCCAGCCACGCGTCGCAGCACAGCAGGGTGGCGGTCATCGCCGCCAGTACTTCGGCCAGGGCGGAGCGGCGGAAAAGCGCCATCCCCGTGGCGGCGAGCAGCGCGGCGAGGGCCACGTCGAAGCCGCCCCAGGCCAGCCGCCAGTGCATGGCCAGGTGCAGCGGCGGCGCGGAGGCGAATACCCGCGCGATGCCGGGGGCCAGCGCGAGGCTGAGCACCGCGAACAAGTAAGGCACCCAGCGCGGCACCAGGGTCTCTTCCACGCCGCGGGCAGTCCGCTGGAGATATGGCGCCCTGCCCGCTCGCCTATGCGTCCGTTTCACCTGACCGCCTGTTCTGCGCAGCCGGTGCCCGGCCTCGAACGAGGCCGGGCTGGATACTACGAGCGTGCTGGGCTGGGGTAACAGGCTCATGCCCCCTCGGACCAGACGCCCACGCCACCCATAGCGGCCCCGAACGCCGCAAGCGCGGTGAAGCCTCCCGCGTCCCAGTAGCCATCTAGGCATAGAGGGCCTCGATGTCGGCGGCCCGGTCCTTGGCCACCACGTTCCTGCGCACTTTCAGCGAGGGTGTCAGCTGGCCGTTCTCCTGGGTGAAGTCGCCGTCCACGATGCGGAAGCGGCGGATCGACTCGGCCCGGGACACCGTGGTGTTGGCGTCATCCACCGCCGCCTGGATCTCGGCCACCAGATCGGGATCGTCACGCAGCTCGGCCGCGGTCGCGCCGGCTGGCTTGCCGTGCTTTTCCTTCCAGGCCGGGAACGCCTCCTCATCGATCGTCACCAGCGCCGCCGCGTACGGCTTGCCGTCGCCGACGACCATGCTCTGGCTGACCAGCAAGTGCGCGCGGACCCGGTCCTCCAGCGGCGCGGGCGCGACGTTCTTGCCGCCCGCGGTGACGATGATCTCTTTCTTCCGCCCGGTTATCCGCAGATATCCCTCGTCGTCCAGCTCCCCGACGTCACCAGTGCGCATCCAGCCGTCGTCGGTCAGGGCCTCCGCGGTGCCCTTGCTGTTGCCCCAGTAGCCCCCGAACACGTTCGGTCCCTTGATGAGGACCTCGCCGTCGTCGGCGAGCTTCAGCGCGTTACCCGGTACGGGCAGCCCGACGGTGCCGATCTTGTTGCCGCTCGGCCGGTTCACGGTTGCCGCCGCGGTGGTCTCGGTGAGCCCGTAGC
The DNA here is from genome assembly GCA_963732345.1 of uncultured Actinomycetes bacterium. Lineage (GTDB taxonomy): Bacteria > Actinomycetota > Actinomycetes > Streptosporangiales > Streptosporangiaceae > Bog-532. The sequence goes on from CAVSZI010000019.1 coordinate 146,163, forward strand.
CCTCCAGGATCGTGATTCCCGCGCCGCGGAAGAAATGGCCCAGCCGCTCGCCCAGGGCAGAGCCGCCGCAGACCGCGTACTGCACCTGGCCACCGACGGCGGCCCGCAGTTTGGTGTAGACGAGGTGGTCGAAGACCCCGTGGGTGACCCGCAGGCCGGCGCCCGGGCCGTGGCCGCCCTGGGCCTGGCTGTCCAGGGCCCGGCTGTAGGCGATCGCCGTGCGTACCGCCCGCCGGAAGATCGCGTGCTTGCCCTCGGACTCCGCCTTCTGCTCGGCGCCGTTGTAGACCTTCTCGAACACGCGCGGGACGGCCAGCAGGAACGTCGGCCGGAAGGAGCCGAGTTCGGGCAGCAGGTTGGTGACATCGGGGCTGTGCCCGAGGATGATGCCGTCCTCGATGCAGCCCACCTGGAGGACCCGCGCCAGGACGTGGGCGAGCGGCAGGAACAGCAGCGTCGAACCACCCGCGCTGAAGATCTCCGACGCGGCCGCGGTCACGTTGCGTACCTCGGACAGCAGGTTGCGGTGGGTCAGCTCGCAGCCCTTGGGCCGCCCGGTGGTCCCGGAGGTGTAGATGATCGTGGCCAGGTCGGCGGCGCTGGGCGCCGAGGCGCGCTCGCTGACCACGTCGTCGGCTACGGACGCGCCGTCGGCGGCCAGCACGTCCAGCCCGGGGGCCTTGTCACCCGCGTCCCCGGCGGCCTGCCCGCGTCCTTGCCCGCGTCCTTGCCCGGGCTCTTGCCCGCGTCTTTGCCCGGGCTCTTGCCCAGAGACCGGGCTGACCTCGATCCGCCAGACGTGCTCAAGGGTGCTCAGCCGGTCGCGCAGCCCAGCGACGATCGACTCGTGCGCCGCGGTCTCCAGGAAGATGGCCTTGGCGCCCGAGTCGCTCATGATCCACTCGACCTGGTCGGCCGAGGACGTCTCGTAGACCGGCACGGTGACCGCACCGGCCGTCCAGATCGCGTAGTCGAGGACCGTCCACTCGTACCGCGTCCGCGACATCAGGCCCACCCGGTCACCGACGGCGATCCCGGCCGCGATCAGCCCCTTGGCCAGCGCCGTCACCTCGTCGCGAAATTCGCTGGCGGTGACGTCCTGCCAGGTCCCGGCGCCGGCGCTGCGGCGCAGGGCGACCTGCTGCGGCTGGTCAGCGGCGCGCCTGGACACGACCTCGGCGAGATTCGCCGAATCGGGGATCTGCACGAGAGCCGGGATGCTGTGCTGGCGCACGACGCTGTCTCCTTCCCGGGTTCCCTTGCCGCCGCGCTCACGGTATCGCGTAAAGCTACTGGCCGGTAGAGCGAAATCCCGGTCACGGTCAGGTCCCGGCGCGGCGCGAAACCCGCATGATTAGCCTATCCGGGGCCGGCTTAGCGTTGCCTCATGCGGATTCACGTGGTGAGCGACGTACATGGCCGGGCCGACGCGCTGCCCGCGGCGGCGCGGGATGCGGACGTGCTCATCTGCCTGGGTGACCTGCTTCTGTTCATGGATTACGCCGACCATCGCCGCGGCATCTTCGCGGACCTGTTCGGCGCGGAGGAGGCCCGCACGTTCATGGCGCTCCGGCGCGCCCAGCGGTTCGGCGAGGCGCGGGCGCTGTCCGCGCGGCTGGCCGCGCGCCTGCCAGGCGGCTCGGTGCGCGCGGCCATCGAGAAGGCGGCCGCCCGCCAGTACGCGGAACTGTTCGCCGCGCTGCCCGAGCCCGCGTACCTGACCTATGGCAACGTCGATATCCCGGGTATGTGGGCCGGGTACCTGAAGCCCGGTCATCAGGTTTTCGACGGCGCCCGGGCGGTTCTGGACGGCTGGACGTTCGGATTCGTCGGCGGCGGCCTGATCTCCCGGTACCGGACGCCCAACGAGATCGACGAGGAGGCCTATGCCGCCAAGATCGAGGAGGTCGGCGCGGTCGACGTGCTCTGCACCCATATCCCGCCCGCGGTGCCCGAACTTCTCTACGACACCGTGGCGCGGCGGATGGAGCGCGGCAGTGACGCGCTGCTGGCCGCGATCCGGCGCACCCAGCCCCGGTTCGCGCTCTTCGGTCACGTGCACCAGCCGCTGGCGCGCCGGGTGCGGATCGGCGCCACCGAATGCATCAACGTCGGGCACTTCCGCGTCACCGGGCTGCCCTATGTCCTCCGGTGGTAGAGGTACGCTCGAAGGGAAGAACTGAGAGCGGGAGGCGCCACGTGACCGAGCGGGACAGCCAGCCAGGCGGGGATCCGATTGGTGACCTCCAGCGGTGGCTGATGCGCTCGGGTGCGCGCAGTCTCACCAAGGACCTCACGGGCCCGGTCCGCCGGGCGCTGGGCCAGGAACCCTCCGGTAAGCGGGCCGACGTGTGGGAGACTGCCACGACGCGCCCCCTCCGCGACGAGGAAGCGCCCGAATGCGCCTGGTGCCCGGTCTGCCGGGCCGCGCGCCGGTTGCGCGAGTCCCGCCAGGGCGGCCAGGGCTCACCCCTGGCCGGGGCCGGAGACGCGCTGGCCTCCGTCGTCCAGGAGGCCTATTCGGCCTTCGAGGCGGTTATGAAGCCACCGCAGCACACGCATCCGCAGGACCGGCCCGGAGGGCCTTCACGGCCCGCAGGGTCCCCCGGACCGTCCGCCCGCTCCTGGTCAGACGCGACCGATCCCCCCGGCGAGGCTGGTCGTGTGCCTGACGATCGGCATTGATGTCGGGGGCACCAAGGCCGCGGCCGGCGTCGTCGGCGACGACGGCCGGATCATCGAGAAGCTGAAGCGCTCCACGCCCGCGGCGAGCCCGTCCGACACGGAGCAGGTCATCGCGGACGTCGTGAGGGAACTGGCGTCCCGGCACGACGTGGCCGCCGTCGGCATCGGCGCGGCCGGCTTCGTCGACGAGACACGTTCCACCATCCTGTTCGCGCCCAACCTCGCCTGGCGCGGTGAGCCGCTCCGCGAGTCCGTGCAGGAACAGATCGGGCTGCCCGTGTTCGTGGAGAACGACGCGAACGCGAGCCTCTGGGCCGAGTCCCGGTTCGGCGCCGCCCGCGGCTACCAGGACGTGTTCCTGATCGCCGTGGGCACGGGCATCGGGGCGAGCATGCTGATCGGCGGGGACCTCTACCGCGGCCGGTTCGGCATCGCCGGCGAGCCCGGCCACTACCGGGTTGTCCCCGACGGCCGGCTTTGCGGCTGCGGCAACCGCGGCTGCTGGGAGCAGTACTGCAGCGGCAACGCGCTGGTCGCCGAGGCGCGCGAGTTCGCCCGGCGGACTCCCGAGGGAGCCATGCGCCTCCTGCAGCTGGGCGGCGGAACGCCGGAGGGCATCTCCGGCCCCCAGGTGACTCAGGCGGCACGCGAAGGCGATCCGGCTGCCCTGCGCTGCTTCCAGATCGTGGGCGGCTGGCTCGGCCAGGGTATGGCCGATCTGGCCGCGATTATGGATCCGGGCTGCTTCATCATCGGCGGCGGGGTATCGGATGCGGGCAGCCTGCTCGTCGATCCGGCCCGGTGGGCGTACGAGAGATCGCTGCCCGGTCGCGGTTACCGCGGTTTCGCTGACATCCGGCTCGCGGAACTGGGTTCCGACGCGGGCGTGGTGGGCGCCGCCGACCTCGCACGCCGGTACGTCACGGCCCGGGCCTAGACGACGGCGCCGTCGTCGGGACCGGAACCGTTCCTCGGCTCGTCTCCCATCCGCAGCACCAGGACGGCGAAACCGCCCACGAACGCGCCGATGGCGAGGAACGCCGCCACCGCGGGCACGGTCCATCCCACCGCCGTCGCGATCAGCAGGTACGCGGGCCCGCCGAACAACGCGACCCACGCGCCCTTGCTGAGCGGGTCCAGCTTGGGCAGCGGCGGCGGCGGGGGCGGGAAGTAATGCTCCTCCTGCGAGTCCGGTCCCGGCGCGGCCCGCTGGGCCGCCTCGCCCGGAGGTGACGGGGCGCCGTTCGCGGGGCCAGCGCCGTTCCGGCCCGGAGTCAGGCCCGGCCCGGAACGGCCCAGCGGCCCGGAACCTTCCAGCTCGCCAGGGGCGCTGAGCTCGCCAGGGGCGCCGAGCTCGCCAGGGGCGCCGAGCTCGCCAGGGGCGCCGAGCTCGCCAGGGGCGCCGAGTTCGCGACCACCTAGCTCGCCAGGGTCATCCAGCGTGGGGGGGCCACTGAGCCTTCCCGTTCCGGGACCGTTCAGCTCGCCGGGACGCGGCCGGTCCGGGTCACGCACCGGGTCGGCCGGGGCCGCGGGGCGAATGCCCGGCGGTGCTTCGCTGACCGGGAACGGGCCGGTTGCCTGCGGGGATTCCGGGGTTTGGGGGGATCGTGTGACTTGAGAGGCGCCAGGGATGGGAGCGCTGTCCGGTTGCGAGAGGTTCTCCCGCTCCGGCCACGGGCAGCCGCCCTCAATGTGCGCGGATGCGTCGTAATTCGCGATCAGGTCGAGCCAGGCCGCTTCTTCGTCGTTCTCGCCGCTGCTCACGTCCTTGTCTCGCACCTCCCTCCCCGGCTACGTGGTCTCCGGCACGGTGCCGCCGGCGGACCAGGTCTTGTCCCGGCAGTGGTCCCGGACAAACTGCAGGCTTCCGGTAAAAATAGCCTGCGCGTCATTATCCATCGTCGCAACGTGATAACTATCGCTGCAGGTCCTTACGGTCAGCAGGCCGGGGGCCAGGCCCGCCTCCAGCGCCCGCATGCTGGCCGGCCCGACCACGTGGTCCTCGGCGCTCCGGTAGGTCAGCACCGGCTGGGTGACGCCGGCCAGATCGCGGGTGGTCCGCCGCCACATCTGCGGCAGCGACGCGGCCGCACGAACCGGAACCCGCTTGTAGGAAAGCTCCGCCACTCCCGGCTTCTTGATGTCGCTGCCGACCCCGGGCAGCGACGGCAGGACGTGTTTGAGCACCGGGGCCAGCAGGAACAGCCTGGTGTCGGGAGCCAGCGACGGATTGACCAGCACCAGGCCGCTGATGTCCGGGCCGCGGCATTCGGCGAGCCGCAGCGCGAGGCAGCCGCCCAGCGAAAGGCCCATCACGAACACTTCGGAGCACCGCGCCCGCAGCCCGGCCAGGGCCTGCTCGACCGCCGCGTACCAGTCGGCCGCGGTGGTCCGCGCCATGTCCTGCCAGGTCGTACCGTGCCCGGGCAGCAGGGGCGCGGACACGGCCAGCCCGTCGTCGGCCAGGAACTCCGCCCAGGGGCGCAGCGATTGCGGGCTTCCCGTGAACCCGTGACAGAGCAGCACCCCGACGGCACCGCCCGTGCGGTAAAACGGCTCCGCGCCTGGCAGCAACTCGGCCATGAAGCGCCGCTCCCTCCCCGCCGTGGTCAACCGGCCGGTGCTAGGCATCGTCGCACGCGGGCGGCCAGATCGCACCCCGCGTGGCGGTAAAAACACCGCCGAACGCGCGAATATCTGGGCGTGTATTACAAACTCGCGCAGCTCACCCTCGGCGTAATGCTCAAGATCGTTTTCCGTCCCTGGGCGGAGGGCGCGCGGAACGTGCCCCGGCGCGGGCCAGCCATCATGGCGAGCAATCACCTCTCGTTCGCCGACCACTTTTTCGGCCCGCTCCCGCTGCGCGGCAAGACCGCAAACGCCCCCGGAACCGCAGCCCGAAACGCCCGGAAACCAGGTCTTAAGGCCCGGACCGCGGACCCGGCACGGGCTAAGGTGGCCCCATGAGAGTGGGAGTGCTTACCGGTGGCGGCGACTGCCCCGGCCTCAATGCTGTTATCCGCGCCGTGGTCCGCAAGGGCGTGCAGGAGTACGGATACGAGTTCGTCGGCTTCCGTGACGGCTGGCGCGGCCCGCTAGAGGGGGACACCGTCCCCCTGGACGTGCAGGCCGTCCGGGGCATCCTGCCGCGCGGCGGGACGATCCTGGGCACGTCGCGCACCAATCCCTTCGCTGACCAGGGCGGTGAGCGCTCGGGCGTGGAGCGGATCAAGGACAATCTGGCCGGCCTCGGGGTCGATGCTCTGGTCACGATCGGCGGCGAGGACACCCTCGGCGCCGCGACCCGGCTGTACGCCGAGGGCGTCAACGTCGTCGGCGTACCCAAGACGATCGACAACGACCTGGGCGCCACCGACTACACGTTCGGCTTCGATACCGCCGTGAACATCGCGATGGAGGCCATCGACCGCCTGCACACGACGGCCGAGAGCCACCACCGCGCGCTGATCGTGGAGGTGATGGGCCGGCACGCCGGCTGGATCGCGCTGCACACCGGGGTCGCCGGCGGCGCCAACGTCATCCTCATCCCCGAGGAGCCATTCGAGATCAAGAAGGTCTGCGAGTACGTCGAGCACCGATTCCAGACACGGTACGCGCCGATTGTCGTGGTCGCCGAGGGCGCACACCCGGTCGAGGCGGACATCGCGGTCACTGAGAAGGATCTCGACGCGTTCGGCCACGTACGGCTGGGCGGCGTCGGGCAGATGCTGGCCAACGAGATCGAGGAGCGGACCGGCAAGGAGGCCCGGGTCGCTGTGCTCGGCCACATCCAGCGCGGCGGCACCCCCACCGCGTTCGACCGGGTGCTCGCCACCCGGTTCGGCGTGCACGCGATCGAAGCGGTCCACGACGGCGCGTTCGGCAACATGGTGGCGCTGCGCTCCACTGACATCGTCCGGGTGCCGCTGAGCGAGGCGACCGCCGAGCTGAAGACCGTGCCCCCCGAGCGGTACGCGGAGGCCGAAGTCTTCTTCGGCTGAACGCACCGCGCCGGGTCAGGCGACCGTCACGGTCCCGGCATCCAGGGGCCGGGCCCGCATCCAGGGCGGGCTCGGCATCCAGGTCTGACGCTGCGCCCGGGACCGGGTCATGCCGGCTCAGAAGCCGGCGTCGATGGTGACCGTGCTGCCCTCGGGCGCCTGGTCGCGCGGGGAGTAGGCGAACACCTTGTTGAACGGCCCGAACCGGTTCACCGTCACGTCGAAGCCGAGCTTCATCAGCTTCTGCCGCGCCTCACCGATGCCCATGCCGTCCACGTTCGGGATGGCGACCTGGGGCGGCCCGGCCGACACCCCGATCGTCACCGTCTCCTTGAGGGTGATCGGCGTGCCCGGGGCCGGCGACTGCCGGGTGATGGTGCCCTGCGGCTGGGAGCTGCCCGTGTCCTGCTGGACGTTGAGCGTGATGCCGTTCTGCGACGCCCACTGCTGGATGCTCTGCTGGTCCTGGCCGCGGAAGTCGGGCAGCGGAGGGCCCTCGCTGACCGTGATAGCGATGGGCGTCTGCTGGGGCGAGGACAGCCCGGCGGCCGGCTGGGTGCTCACCACGATCCCGGCGTCGACCGAGCCGGATGCCGCCTTGCGGACCTGCCCGGGGGTCAGCCCGGCGTTGCGCAGCGCCTGCTGAGCGTCGGTGAGCTGCTGCCCGGACACGTCAGGCACCTTGATCATCCGGGGCCCGGCGGACGGGATGATGGTGATCGCCGATCCCTTATGGACGCGGCCGCCCACGGCCGGCACGGTGCGCGCGACCGTCCCGGCCCGCGCGTTATTATCCGTCACCGCCGAGCCCATCCGGACGGTGAAGCCGTCGGCGCGCAGCGCCGTGAGGGCGGCGCCGTCCGTCATGCCCGCGACCGCCGGGACCGTGGTGTAGCCGCCCTGGGTGTACCACCACCCGGCGCCCCCGGCCGCCGCGAAGACGAGCACCGCCAGCAGGGTCGCCAGCAGCCAGATCCGTCGCTTGCGCCGGTGACCGCCGGTGCCACCGTAGCCGTCGTAGCCGCCCGGGTCGCCGCGCCCGGCGATGACCGTCTGGCCGTCGCCGGGGATCCCGAGGACCTGCGTGTGGTTCTCGCCCCCGTATCCCGGAGCCCCGTATCCCATGGCACCGTATCCCGGGCCGCCGGTGGCCCCGTATCCGGTCGCCCCGTATCCGGTCGCCCCGTGCGCGGCGGGGCCGGTCCCGGGCCACGCGGCCGCCGGGGCGGCCCACCGGCCGTCGTCCGGCAGCCCGCGCACGACGTCGTAGACCAGCCGGAGGAAATCCGACGCGTCCGCCGGGCGCCCCCGAGGGTCCCGGCTGGTGGCCTGCAGGACGAGCCGGTCAACCTCCGGCGGAATGCCCTGGACGAACCGTGAGGGGGCCGGGACCGTCTCGTTGACGTGCTTGTACGCCACCGCCAGCGGGCCGTCGCCGGTATGTGGCTTAACCCCCGTGAGCAGCTCGAACAAGACGATGCCCGCCGCGTAGACGTCGGTGCGGGCGTCGGCACTGGTCCCGGTGACCTGCTCGGGGGCCAGATACGCCACGGTGCCGATGATCATGCCGGTCCGCGTCTGGCTGCTGACGGACAGCGCCCGGGCCAGGCCGAAGTCAACCACCTTCAGGTGGCCGTCCGGCGCGATCAGCACGTTCTCCGGCTTGACGTCCCGGTGCACGATCCCGGCCGTGTGCGCGGCCGCCAGGCCCGACAGCAGCGGCACCATGATGGCCAGCGCCTCACGGGGCGGGCACCAGCCGCGCTCGCCGAGCAGGTCGCGCAGGGTGCGGCCGGGCAGGTACTCCATGGCCAGATAGGGGTACGGGCCGTCCCGGCCCTGGTCGTAGACGGAGACCACGTTCGGGTGCGAGAGCCGCGCGGCCGACTTGGCCTCGCCGATGAACCGGCCGACGAAATCCTCGTCGCGCGCCAGGTCGGCGTGCATCACCTTGAGCGCGACCCGGCGGTCCAGGCGGGTGTCGATGGCGCGGTACACCGTCGCCATGCCGCCGAGCGCAACCAGCGCTTCTACCTGGTAGCGGCCGTCAAGCAGCCGCCCGACCAGGGGATCCGCGAGGGTGGTGTCCATCGGGGCCAATTGTACGAGCAGGTCAACCGCGCTGGGCTGGATTAACCGCTTTGCGGTCCGCCACTCGCCGGAGGTGATGAGGCGCTTGCGTAGCGCCGGGGCGGGACGCGCCCAGCCAGCCGGGCCATCCGCCCGGCGATGACGGCGTGCCGCATCGCCCCGGCCATCTGCTCCGGGTCCCGGGCCCGCGTCACCGAGGTCGCCAGCAGCACCGCGTCGCAGCCCAGTTCCATCGCGATCGCGGCGTCGCTCGCGGTCCCGATGCCGGCGTCGAGGATCACCGGGACGCCGGCCTCCTCCACGATCAGCTCGATGTTGTGCGGATTCCGGATGCCGAGCCCGGAGCCGATCGGCGCGCCGAGCGGCATGACCGCGGCGCAGCCGGCCTGTTCCAGGCGCCGGGCCAGCACCGGGTCGTCGCTGGTGTACGGCAGGACGGTGAATCCCCGCGCCACGAGCAGGTCGGCCGCGTCCAGCAGTTCCACCGGATCCGGCAGCAGGGTGCGCTCGTCCGCGATCACTTCGAGCTTCAGCCACCGGGTGCCGAGCGCCTCGCGGGCCAGTTCGGCGGTGCGCACCGCGTCGGCTGCCGTGTGGCACCCCGCGGTATTCGGCAGTACGCGGATACCGCGCCCGGTCAGCAGGTCCAGCACCGAATGCCCGCTGCCCGGCGCGACGCGGCGCATCGCCACGGTCGTGATCTCGGTGCCCGACGCCGACAGCGCCCGGTCGAGGACGTCCATGCTCGGTGCCCCGCCGGTGCCCATGATGAGCCGCGAAGCGAACTTCTCTCCGGCGATTACGAGTGGATCGTCCATTCAGCCTCCCTGGACCGCGGTGAGCACTTCGACCTGATCGCCGTCCGCCAGCGGCGTGGAATCCCAGGCGGAACGCCGCACCACCTGGCCGTTGACCGCCACGGCGACGCCGCTGCGCGCGCTGGTCAGCAACTGGACTGCGGCTGCCGCCGTCGCGCCGTCGGCCAGCTCGAACGCGCGCCCGTTGACGACGACGTTCATCCGGGCCGTCCCCCCCGATCAGGCCGGCCCCCGGGTCCGGGACGGCTCTGCTGGAAGCGGCCGATCGTGAAGTGCGCCGCCCCGTCGGGCAGCCACCCGGTCTCCAGATAGTCCGCGATCACGTCGGCGGTGACCGGCATGAGCAGCACCCCGTTGCGGAAATGACCGGTCGCCAGCACCAGGCCGGCCGCGGCGCACGGGCCGAGGATGGGGGCGTTGTCCGGCGTTCCGGGCCGCAGCCGCGCGACCGCCTCGGTGAATTCGAGCTCGGTGATGCCCGGCACCAGCGCCCGCGCGTCCCGCAGCAGTTCCCACAGGCCGCCGGCCGTCACGTGGGTGTCCGGGCCGAGTTCTTCCTGGGTCGCGCCCACCACCAGCTCGCCGTCGTCGCGCGGCACGAGGTAGACCGGCGAGCCTCTGACGATGCCGCGCACGGTCCGGTGCAGGAAGCCGTCCGGGGCGCGCAGCCGGACCACCTGCCCCTTGACCGGCCGGACCGGCGGCACGCAGTCTGCCGGGAGCCCTTTGATGACCGCCGAGTTCCAGCCGGTCGCGAGCACGGTCCAGTCCGCCGTGATCGTCGTCCCGTCGGCGAGACAGACGCCGCGGACCCGCCCGCCACCCTGCGGGCCCTCTCCGTGCGGGCCCTCTCCGTGCGGGCCCTCTCCCGCAGAAGCCCCATCCGGCCGGGGTCCTGGTCCGGTGCCGGGTCCCGCCGGGGCCCGTTCGGCATCATGAATTATCTGCGCGACGGGCTGCCTGATCAGCCGGACCCCGGCCTGCGCGGCTGCGGCCAGCAGCACGCGCGTAAGCAGCCGTGGGTCAATCGAGCCGTCCGTCTCGGCGAGCAGACCACCGCGTACCGACGGGTCCAGCATGGGCTCCAGGCGGCGGCATTCCCGCGTCGTCAGGCGGCGGCCCGGGACGCCGAGGCTGTCGTGCAGCGCGTGCAGCTCGTCGATGACAGCGAGGTCGTCGGCGTCGTAGCCGACCTGGAGGGTGCCGGTCTGGCGGAAACCGGTCGGCTCACCCGTGGCTGCGGTCAGCTCGGCCACGAAGCCGGGGTAGCGCTCCAGCGAAGCCGCGCCGAGCGCGAAGAGCTCCTTTTCCGTGTAGCTGGCTTCGGAGACCGGCGTGAGCATGCCGGCCGCGGCATGACTGGCGCCCTGGCCGGGGGAGGGGTCGGCGACGGTCACGCTGAACCCGCGCTGGGCGGCGCGCCAGGCGATGCCCAGGCCGATCACTCCGCCGCCGGCCACGATCACTGTCGCCAATCGCCCTCGCTCCCTTCGCCGGCATGATCCGGATCAGGTACTGCGGTCGGAAACTCGCCAGCTTCCCTCTCAGTCCAGTCTTCACCGGACTCCCGCGCGTTTCGGCCTAGCCTATGTCGTCATGCAGGTCGTCATCGCTGGCGGGGGGCTGGCCGGGCTCCGGACCGTCGAAGAACTTCGGGCGCGGGACTTCGGCGGCCAGATCACCATGATCGCCGCCGAAAACAGGCCCCCGTACGACCGGCCGCCCCTTTCTAAGCAGGCTCTGTCTGAGCAAGCATTGTCCGAACGGACATTGCCGGAGCAATCACCGCCTGCGCGGCCCGCGTCCGGGGGGTTTCTGGTCGGCGAGGCATTGCCGGGGGAGGTTCTGGCCGGGGAGCCGGACGCGGCTGAAATCAGCGCCGAGCTGGACACGACGCTCCGGGCGGACTTCACCGCGCTGGACGTCGACCTGCGGCTGGGCGAGCCCGCCACCGGCCTGGAACTGGCCGGGCCGGGCGGCTCGCTCCGGCCCGGCGCGGCCGGAGGGGCCAGCGGGTCCGGCGGCCTGGTGCGCACGGAGCGCGGCGCGTACCCGTTCGAGCGCCTGGTCGTGGCCACGGGCGCGGAACCGGTCGTCCTGCCGGGTCCCGGGCGCCAGCGGTTTCTCCGCACCCACGAGGACGCGATGGAACTGCGCGCCCGGCTGCGACCGGGGGTGCGCCTGGTCATCGTCGGAGCGGGCTGGATCGGGGCCGAACTCGCCACCGCCGCGGCCGCCCGCGGCTGCCGCGTCACCGTCGTGGAGGCCGGGCCGGCCCGCTGGCCGGCGCGGTCGGCGCCGAGGTGGGCGCCCAGACCGTCCCCTGGTACGCGGCCGCCGGCGTCGAGCTGCGGACGTCGGAGGCCGTCGAGTCGGTGGAGGACGGCGGCCTGGCCCTGGCCGTCGGCGGGTGGATTCCCGCCGACGAGATCGTCACCGCGGTCGGGGTCCGCCCGGCCGTGGCGTGGCTGGCGGGCTCCGGCGTCCGGCTCGACAACGGGGTCGCCGCCGACGAGCACCTGCGCACGTCCGTGCCGGGCGTGTACGCGGTCGGCGACTGCACGTCGTTCCTGTCGGTCCGGTACGGACGGCGGCTGCGTTTCGAGCACTGGGATATAGCGCTGCAGGCTCCGCGGGTGGCGGCGGCCAACGTCCTCGGCGCGGACGAGGTCTACGACCCGGTGCCCTACTCCTGGTCGGAACAGTTCGGCCGGATGATGCAGTACGCCGGGTACCACGGAGCCGCCGACCGGTTGCTCTGGCGCGGTCCCGGCCCGTCGTCGTCCGGCCCGTGGACGGTCTGCTGGCTGTCGGGACCCCGGCTGGTGGCGCTGCTCGCGGTCGACCGTCCCCGCGACCTGGCCCAGGGCCGTCGCGTGATCGCATCCGGGGCGCCCGTCGACGCCAGCCTCCTCACCGATCCCGCCGTCCCGCTGAAGAACGCCACCATCGACCAGGTCAACTAGGCTGTACATCCGTGCTTTTGCTTGCTTTCGATACCGCGACCCCCGCCGTCACCGTGGCCCTGTATGACGGACAGCGTGTGCTGGCCGAGACCGTCACGGTGGATGCGCGCAGGCACGGTGAACTGCTCGCCCCGTCCATCGCCAAGGTCGTCGCCGACGCGGATGCTGAGCCGGGCGACCTGACCGCGATAGTGACCGGCGTGGGCCCTGGTCCCTACACCGGGCTGCGCGTGGGCGTGGTCACTGCGCGGGTGTTCGGCCGGACGCTCGCCATACCCGTCTACGGTGTCTGCACACTCGACGTCCTCGCGCGCGCCGCCGTTCCCGCTGCGGCGGGCCGGGAATTCCTGGCCGTGACCGACGCGCGCCGCAAGGAGCTCTACTGGGGCCGCTACGACGGGTCAGGATCGCGGATCTCCGGGCCCGCCGTCAGCCGCCCCGCCGAGATTCCCGACGGCGCGGGGCTGCCCGTCGCGGGACAGGCGGCGTCGCTCTACCCGGACGAGCTCGGCGAGCCGATCTGGCGCGAGCACCCGTCCGCGGCCGTCCTGGCCAAGCTCGCCGCCGAGCGCCTCAGCGTTGCCGGGACCGGGCTCGGCGAGTCCGGGACTGAGTTCGGCGAGTCCGGGATTGAGTTCAGCCGCCCGGAGACCGGGCCCAGCGCGCCCGGGACCGGGCTGGCGCTTCTACCGCCTGAGCCGCTGTACCTGCGCCGGCCGGACGCCCGGGTTCCCGGCCCGCCGAAGCGGGTGACGTCGCTGTGAGCGTGCGGCTGCGGCCACTGCGCTACGACGATTTGGCCGCCGTGCTGGACCTGGAACGTTCGCTCTTCCCCGACGACGCGTGGTCGCCGGGTATGTTCGCCGAAGAGCTCGCCATGCAAGGACGCGGCCGCCACTACGTGGCGGCCGAGGAAGGAAACAGACTCGTGGGATACGCCGGGATGATGCTGCCCGGTGGCCGCCAGGCCGAGGTGCTGACGCTGGCCGTCAACACGGCGCGCTGGGGCCGGGGGATAGGTTCCACACTGCTGACCGATCTGCTGGATGAGGCGGGCCGCCACGACTGCACGGAAATGTTCCTCGAGGTGCGAGCCGACAACTCGCGGGCTCAGAACCTCTACCGCCGGTTCGGTTTTTCCGACGTCGGAATCCGGCACGGTTACTACCAGCCCTCCGGCATGGACGCGATCGTGATGCGCTGCGGCCTCGGCGAACCCGCCCTGCCCGATGGCGCCGTCCCGGCCGATGGCGCCGTCCCGGCCGATGGCGCCGTCCCGGCCGATGGCGCCGTCCCGGCCGATGGCGCCGAGCCGGCCGGGGGCGCGGCGCCCGCAGAGGGTGCGCGATGAGCGGCCCGCTCGTTCTCGGCATCGAGACGTCCTGCGACGAGACCGGAGCCGGTCTGGTGCGCGGCCACGAGCTACTGGCCGACGCGGTGGCGTCCAGCGTCGACGAGCACGCTCGGTTCGGCGGCGTCGTGCCGGAAGTAGCCAGCCGGGCTCACCTGGAGTCGATGATCCCGTCCGTGGACCGGGCGCTGGCCCAGGCCGGAGTCACGCTGGCCGACGTGGACGCGATCGCGGTGACGGCGGGTCCTGGGCTCGTGGGTGCCCTGCTGGTGGGGGTGGCCGCGGCCAAAGCTTACGCGCTCACGCTCGGCAAGCCGCTGTACGGCGTCAACCACCTGGCCGCGCACGTGGCCGTCGACCAGCTTGAGCACGGCCCGCTGCCGGCGCCGGTCATCGCCCTGCTCGTCTCGGGCGGCCATTCGTCGCTGCTGCTCGTCCCTGACGTCGCAGGTGAGGTGATATCCCTCGGCGCGACCGTCGACGACGCCGCGGGTGAAGCGTACGACAAGGTCGCCCGGGTGCTAGGCCTCCCGTTCCCGGGTGGGCCGCCCATCGACAAGGCGGCCCGGTCCGGCGATCCGGCCGCGATCGCGTTCCCGCGGGGGAAGTACCACGACGGGTCGCTCGACTTCTCGTTCGCCGGACTCAAGACGGCCGTGGCCCGGTGGGTCGAGGGACGCGCCGCCGGGGGCGAACCGGTCCCGGTGGCCGATGTCGCCGCGTCCTTCCAGGAGGCGGTGGCCGACGTCCTGACGCGCAAGGCCGTAGCCGCCTGTCTCCAGTACGGAGTCGGCCACCTCGTCATCGGCGGCGGCGTGGCCGCCAACTCCCGCCTGCGCGCCCTGGCCGAGGAACGCTGCACGGCCGCCGGCATCCGCCTGCGCGTCCCGCGCCCGGGCCTGTGCACGGACAACGGCGCGATGGTGGCCGCCCTCGGTTCCGAACTCGCCTCGCGGGGCCTTCAGGCGTCGCCGCTGGACCTGCCCGCTGACTCCTCTCTCCCCATCACCGAGGTAGTCGTCCACTAGCCCAGGCTCCCCGTTCGGCCCCGCTGCCCGACCGCTCCCAGCCCGCGCCGTCTGTTCCCCGCTCGGCGCGGCCGCTACCCCAGGCCCCGCGCCCTTCCTCGCAGGGGAAGAATGCGCCGAGTCCCCGGCTACGCGGACTTGCGGCGGCGGATGACGCGCCGGATGCCCCAGGTCAGGAGCGCGACGGCCGCGGCGGCGCCGACCACCGGGGCCAGGCGCTTGACGATCACGGGACCCACGAGGCTCAGCAGGTCCAGCGAGTCATCCTGGTGCTGCACGGGCACGGACTGCACCGGCTCCGGCGCGGTCGGAGCGGGCACATGGGCCGCCGGCGCCGTCGCTGCCGGCGCGGAAGCCGACGGCGCGGAAGCTGACGTCTCGGCGGCGGACGAGGCAGAAGCCGACAGAGCCGCGGCGGAGGGCGCGTCGCCCGCACCGTTGCCGGCCGTCGTCCCCCCGCGGAACTGGAGGCCGCGCCCGGGGTACTGGAGGCCGCGCCCGGGGCAGGTGCCGGGGGCGCCGCAGCGGCCGGACCAGCAGCGGCCGGACCAGCAGCGGCCGGACCAGCAGCGGCCGGACCAGCAGCGGCCGGACCAGCCGCGGCCGCGGCAGCTGCGGGCACCCCGCCGTTGGTGAGCTGCTGCGCGAGGTTGTCCGCGAACTTGTCGATCAGCCGTGAGCCGACCTCGGCGATCACCCCGCGGCCGAACTGCGCCGGCCGCCCGGTCACGTTCAGGGTGGTGTGCATCGTCACCAGGGTTCCCGAATTGGAGCTGTCCTCCGGGCGCAGGGCCGCCCGGACCGTCGCGGATGCGGTCCCGGCCCCGCGCATCTCCTTGCCGGACGCCTCCACCAGCACCGAACGATCCGCGCTGTCCCGGTCCTTGAACGTGGCCGTTCCCTTGTAGGTGAGCGACACCGGCCCCACCTTGACCTTCAGCCGGCCGGCAACGTCATCGCCATCAACGGTGTCGACCTGGGCCCCCGGCATGCAGGGTGCGATCTTCTCCACGTCGAGCAGGACGTTCCACGCCTGGTCCGGCGGGACGGGGACGGTGAACGAGTGATCAAGTTCCATGCTCATGGTGGTTCGCTTTCTCCGGCCCAGAACGGCGTCTGGCGATCATTCAGGACACTTACTTTAGTGCCCACGTAATCGGGGTTCGGTGAGCCTGGGGGCCCGGCGGTGCCCTGGCCGCCGGACCGAGCACTAGGTCAGGCCGTCTCCAGAACCTGGAATGCCTCGGCGAGCCGGCCGTCCTCCAGGCCCGCGTGCCCGGCCGAGGCGGCCAGCCGCTCGCGCAGCCGCGCCTCGAGGTCGGTCAGGTGGCCGGTCTGGCTTTCGTGCGCGCGCAGCGCCGCCAGCTTGCGAGGGAACGTGCCGGTCACGTCCACGTAGTGGTCCGGCGCTGGGCTGCCGGCGATCCAGACCTCCCCGACCGTCCAGGCGGGGAGTCGCTCCTCGCCGGCCAGTTCCGGGAAGGCGAACGGATTACGCGCGTCCGGGTAGACGGCGTCCAGCGCAGCCGAGCCCACCGCGCGGTGGTCGGGATGGCTGGCCCCCACCCGCGCGTAGTTGCGCTCGGCGCTGGGGCACACCACGCGATCCGGCCGGACCTGCCGGATCACCCGGGCCAGGTCCCGGCGCAGGCCGATGCTCGCCTCCACCCTGCCGTCCGGGTAACCGAGGAAGCGGACGTCGTGCACGCCCACGCACTTGGCCGCCGCGATCTGCTCCGCGCGGCGCAGCGGCGCCATCTCCGCCCGCGGGAACGTCTCGTCGAATCCGCCCGCGTCGCCGTCGGTGACAATGCAGTAGACGACATCGATCCCCGCGCCGGTCCAGGCCGCGATCGTCCCCGCTGCGCCGAAGTCCAGGTCGTCAGGGTGTGCCGCGATGGCGAGCACCCGGCTGATCTCAGAGTCGTCTCGCACATCCGTGATCCTACGGAACTGGTCCCGGCCCGGGCGGCGCGGCATCCTCCGGCTACGGTTTCCGCGGAATTCCTGCGGCAGAGGCGACCGGTATCCCGGCTACGGATGCCGTAGATCATCGCCCTTTTACCCGCGCATCCAGCGGTGAAATGTACATGTTACGACTGAAACCCTCGTAGTCGGCGGTTTCATGTGCTAGAACCGTCGTCAGTAGATCATGTAAAGGGGGGTGACGAGATGACCGCGGCCGAGGAAGCCATCGGGCCAACCGAGGAGCAGATCGAAAAAGGCCTCAAGCCCGGAGCTCTCGGGCTCGTGTCCAGCATCGTTATGGGCGTGGCGTCGACCGCGCCCGCCTACAGCCTGGCCGCCACCCTTGGGTTCATCGTGGCTGCCATCGGTCTTCAGTCGCCGGTCGTGGCGGTCCTGGCGTTCGTGCCGATGCTCCTCACCTCGATCGGCTACAGCGAGCTGAACAAGGCCGACCCGGACTGTGGCACCACCTTCACCTGGGCCACTCGCGCGTTCGGGCCGCGTACGGGCTGGGCCGGCGGCTGGGGCATCATCGCGGCCGACATCCTGGTCATGGCGAGCCTGGCGCAGGTCGCGGGGCAGTACGTGTTCCTGCTCTTCGGGGCCAAGGGCATCGGCTCGAACCCGACCAGCGGGTGGGTCCTGCTCGTCGGTGTGCTCTGGATCGTCGCGATGACCTACATCTGCTACCGCGGCATCGAGGTCTCCGCCCGGCTGCAGCGCGCTCTGCTCGCCATCGAGATCGTCATGCTGCTGGTGCTGTCGGTGGTGGCGCTGATCCGTGTGGGCACCGGACATCACCCGGCCGTATCGATCCATCCCTCCTGGTCCTGGTTCAACCCGTTCTCCATCGCCAGCTTCCAGTCGTTCGTCACTGGGCTCATCCTCATGCTGTTCATCTACTGGGGCTGGGATACGGCTGTCGCCGTGAACGAGGAAACCGCCGACCGGAACAGGACCCCGGGCCGGGCCGCGATCATCTCCACGGTGGTCCTGCTTATCACCTACGTACTGGTCATCGTCTCGGCTCAGTCGTTCGCCGGCATCGGCACCAAGGGCATCGGCCTGGGTAACTCGAACAACGTCGGCGACGTGCTGTCCGTACTCGGTACCGCGGTCTTCGGCGATTCCGGCTTCGGGACCTTCCTGGCCAGGTTGCTGGTCCTGATGGTGCTCAGCTCGGCGGCCGCGTCGACCCAGACGACGATCCTGCCGACCGCGCGGACCACACTGTCGATGGCCGTGTACAAGGCGCTGCCGCGCGCGTTCGCCCGGATGCACGGGAAGTACCTCACGCCCACCGTGTCCACCCTCGTCATGGGCGCCATATCGATCGCGCTGTACATCCCGCTGAACTACCTGTCAGGCGGCAGCGTCATCCCAGACGCGGTGACGGCGATCGGCCTTTACATCGCCTTCTACTACGGGCTCACCGCGTTCACCTGCGCCTGGTACTACCGCCGCACGCTGCTGAGCAGCCCGCGCAACCTGCTCATGCGCGGCATCCTGCCCGTCCTGGGTGGCCTGATCATGTACTTCGCCGGCGGCTGGAGCCTCTGGGCCGACTGGGACGTCGCCACCGGTAACAGCTACACCTCTTGGACGATGCCGTTCCCGCCGCACTGGCAGATCGGCGGCGTATTCGTCATCGCTTTCCTGTCGGCCCTGGCCGGGGTCCTCGTGTATATCTACTGCCGGATCACCGGGCCCGCCTTCTTCAAGAAGGAGACTCTCACCCGCGCGACCCCCACCCTGGTCCCCGAGACCCCCGAAGGCCTCCCCGGTTCCAACTAACCAACCGGCCCAGCGAACCGGGGGACGCCGTCCGGGGGACGCCGTCCGGGGGGACGACCCCCTGGACCCCCCGCAGCCCGCGGGGGGGGTGCCCCCCGGGCTAACTCGGCATCTCGTCGCGGATCTTCTCGAGCAGCGTGATGGTGTCCGTCGCCGTCTCGGCCTGGACGCAGAGCCGCTCCATGACCTCCAGGTACCGGTCTACCTCGGTGGGCTTGTCGATGTAGAGCGCGCTGGTCAGCTGCTCGAGATAGACCACGTCGGACAGCTCCGGCTCGGCGAAGCGCAGGATTGAGAACGGGCCGCCCGCCGCCGAGTGACCGCCCACGCGGAACGGGACGATCTGCAGCGTCACGGCGGGATTAGCGGCCATCGTGATGAGGTGCCCGATCTGCTCCCGCATGACGTCGGGACCGCCGATCGCGCGGCGCAGGGCCGCCTCGTCGAGCGCTGCCCAGAACCGCGGCGCGTCCGGCTTGGACAGCAGCCGCTGACGGCCCAGCCGGAGCTGGACCCGCCGGTTCAGCTCCGCACCGGCGATGGAGGCGTGTCCCAGCCGGATCACTTCGCGCGCGTAAGACGGCGACTGCAGCAGGCCCGGCACGAACTGCACTTCGTAATTGCGGATGACGGAGGCGGCGGCTTCGAGGCTGATGTATGGCTCGAACCAGTGTGGCAGGAGATCACCGAAGTCGTGCCACCAGCCGGGGTTGCCCGCCTCCCGGGCCAGCGTCAGCAGGCTGGACCGTTCGTCGGGGTCGGTCACGCCGTACAGCGTCAGCAGGTCGCTGACGTCCCGGTCCTTGAACCCGACCCGGCCGTGCTCCATCCGGCTGATTTTGGAATGCGAACCGCGGATAGCCTCGGCGGCCTGCTCCGTCGTGATTTCCCTGGCCTCGCGCAGCCGTCGCAATTGCGCGCCCAGCACTATCCGCTGAACGGTCGGTCCACTCGCGCGCCGACCGAAACTCCGGACCGGGCCCTCCCAGGCGACGCCCTCAGACGCGTTCATCACCACCCCCCCGGGTCGTTGTCATATTGCAGCGCGTGGCCAGTCTCGCACGTGATCTTGGGATTGCAAAGGGTGCAAATCATAATTTGACGTGGCTTTTTGTTACTAGGTAGTTAAGCGGATGATTAGCGAATCAACCGTCCGGGAGGCCCGGATGCGCCAAATCCCGCAGCGGTCAGGGCGAAGGCACGTGCACTGAGCGCGCTTTTACGGTCACGCGCGGCCTAGGTCAGAACGAGGTCTCGTCATGCCGCCCCGGGGCGGCCCACACGGCCGCTCACGAAACAAGGCGGTCGAACTCGCCGTCCTTGGCCCCCCGCAGGAACGCGGTGATCTCGGCCTGGGTGTAGACGAGCACGGGACCTGCCGGGTGGCGCGAGTTGCGCACGGCGATCTCGCCGCCTGGCAGGCACGCGAGCTCCACGCAGTTACCGCTGGGATTGCTGTGCCGGCTCTTGAGCCAGGTGAGGTGGCCGAGCGCCGTGGCTGGCATCCCGTTGTAGGGCTCATCCATGACGTGTCTCCCGTAAATGAGGTCACTAACTAAACGTCGGCCCCTGCTGACGCGTTCAGGCCCCCGATTTTCGGCCCCGGCGCCGACGGCGTGCCTGAGAGGCTGAAACGCCCGGGCCGGCGGCGGGGCGGAACCGCCCGCGCAGTGTGGCCCGGTTGCCACACCCTCTAGGTGCTCAACCGGCCTTGCTTTTGGTCCGGCGGCGCCGTCGCTCGTGACTACCCCGAACCCCCGTATGCATGAGCCATATACACATATAGACTCGCACCGTGCACATTCGGATGAACGTGCATTTGGCCTTGCACTTGCACAATGTATCAGGCAGCATAGGAATGACGGATACCAATACAGTGCGCCGGATAGGGCTCCGGACCTGCGACGACATCGCATGGACCGGCAGCAGTATCGGGGGCGCGGGCTGGCTCCGGAACCAGGGGTGACGACTTGGCTGTCAGCGGCTCCGCTGGACCCGAGCCTGGGTTGTCCTCACCCCGGCTCTTTCCTGTGCCGTCCGCCTGGTGGGAAACACCGGCCGTCACCTCCTGCGTGCTGGCCGCGCAGCCCGAGTCCGCAGGTACCGCCCGGCATTTCACCCGGGAAGTCCTCCTCTCCTGGGGCTTCGGCCAGCTCGGGGACGAAGCGGAAACGATCATTGGCGAGCTCGTTGTCAACGCGGTCCAGCACGGGACGCGCGACACCGGGGGCCAGGGCTGGTGCGCGCGGGCGGGGCACGCGCGGGGCAAGACCGGCTATCCCCGGGCCCGGGCCGCCTGGGCCAGCCGCCTCACCGACGCCGCGAACCCCAGCGCCGGTGTCCCCCGCGCCGGGATCCCCCGGCCGCCCGGATCCGCCGCCGGTGCGGTGCTGAGGCTGTGCCTGCTGCGCCGCGCGGGTGAAGTCATGCTGGCCGTCATCGACGCCAGCGACGACGCCCCGGCGCCCCGGCAGCCGGACTGGGCCAGGGAGAGCGGCCGCGGACTGCAGATCGTCGACGCGCTCAGCAGCGTGTGGGGATGGAGCCCGATCGAAGGCCACGGCAAGGCCGTCTGGGCTGTGCTGCCGTACGAATGAGCCGCACCGCCGACCGGATTGTTGCTGCCGAACGGGCCTGCCGGGGACGCCTCCCGGTGCGGCGCATAGCGCCCTGGGGCCCGCGGGGTCAGCCGTGTGCCGCCGCTTCCGGCTGGCCGGGGGCTTCCTCCACCGTCATGAGCACGTACTCCACCAGCGCGATCAGCACTTCCTTGGCCGAGTCCTTGCTCCGCGCGTCGCAGAGCACGACTGGGAAACCCGGGTCCAGGTCCAGCGCGACCCGGATGTCGTCGGGGTCATGGGTGACCGATCCTTCGAAGCAGTTCACCGCCACGATAAACGGGATCTGCCGCCGCTCGAAGTAATCCACGGCCGGGAAGCAGTCCGCGAGCCGCCGCGTGTCGGTTAGCACCACCGCGCCGAGCGCGCCGACGGCTAGCTCGTCCCACATGAACCAGAATCGCTGCTGACCAGGCGTGCCGAACAGGTACAGGACCAGATCCTCGCGCAGGCTGATCCGGCCGAAGTCCATGGCGACCGTGGTCGTGGTCTTGCCCTCGACCCCGGCCGTGTTGTCGGTCCGCAGACCTCGTTCGGTCAGCGGCTCCTCGGTCCGGAGAGGCTTGATCTCACTGACCGCTCCCACCATCGTGGTCTTGCCCACGCCGAAGCCGCCGGCGAGCAGGATCTTGATCGCTGTGTGGCCTGGCGCGGCGATGGCCGCCGGCTCAAAGTGCCCGTAGGCCATTGAGCACCTCTCTCAAAATATGGCTGTCGCGGTGACTCTGCCCGGTCTCCGGGGCCCGGATGATGACCAATCCCGCGTCGCGAAGGTCGGCGAGCAGGATCCGGACGACACCGAGGGGCAGGTTCAGCTCGGACGCCAGGTCGGCTACGGTGGTCGGCCGCCGGGACAGGTTCAGGGCCCACATCTGCTCGGGGCTCAGGGTGGCCGGGTACAAGATCTCCTTGCGCGTGGCTTTGACCGTCGCGACCAGATCGAACTTTTCGCCGGCGTGCCGCGTCCTGCCGCCGATCAGTGCGTAGGGGCGCACGACCGGACCGGCTGCGGAATCCAGCCATCGTTCCTCAGGGCTCGGCATCAGGCGACTACTCCGCGCACGGAGCCGGATCGGATTGACCGGCCGTCATCGGATAAGGGCTGACGTGATGCGGTGTCATTGTGTTCCCCCGGGTTTTCGCTCACGATCAGATGTCATCGTTTCCGCCGCGGTAGCCCTGCTCGTCGTGGCTGCTGGCCTCCGCTTCCGTGTCGTGTGCTGCGTCACCCGCTGGTTCCGGTCGCGCAGAATAGTCCGGGTATCCGACGCTGCCGGCGCCGTAGGAGCCGGCTGTCCCGTAGCCGGCTCCGCTGCCGTAACGGCCGTCGTGGCCGCTGCCGCCGTCGCTGCCCTTATCACTTCCGTGGCCCTGGGCGGTCGCCCGCTCCTCGTTGGTCACAAGCCGTTCGTCTCCGGGCACCGGTCCGTCGTCCGGGCCGCCCGCATGGCCCCCACGGGCCGCGTGGGCCCCGTTGGCGGATGCGCCGTCCTGCCGCGGCGAGCCGCCCTCGTTCGCGGCGCGTCCCTGCTGCCAGCCACGCTGCATCGCCGACAGCGCGCTGCGGATGTCGTCGGGCGAGCGGTTGACGACGTTGTCCCCGGACGCCGCCGACGGCGTGCTGCTCGGCGCGGTGCGATCGCGGAGCTGCGGAGCCAGGCTGGCCTGGCGGACCCGCTTCGGCAGCCCCTTGTGCGTCTCATCCTGCTGCGCCTGGGCCCCGTTCTCGCTGGGGAACGAACCGGCGGGCGGGAGGGCCGTCTCGGCGCTGGGGTGGGAGACGCCGGCCGGCGGCATGGCGGGCTCGGCCTCGGAGTAGGAAGGCTGCGCCTGCCGGGACGCCGGCTCGGCCGGGGGCAGCGGCGCCTGCGGGGCCGGGAAGGGATCCACCGGCGGCGGGAAGGCCGTTTCGTCCTGTGTGTAGGGCCGGTAGGTGCCCGCGGGCGGATAGGCCGGGTCGCTCGCCGGGAACGAGGCCGTGGGCGGCTGGCCCATGCCGTTGCCGCTGGGCGCCGGGCGGTCGTACGGCCACGGCAGGCCTGTTTCCGTCTGGGCGGGGCTGGTGTCCGCGGGCGGCCCGAAGGACGAGCCGCTCGGCGGGGACGTCCAGCCGTACGCCTGGCCGGTGTAGGGATCGGTGCCGTACGGCTGCTCGCCGTACGGCACGCCGGGGCCGTTGGACGGAGCGCCGCTGGAGCCGCCATTCGCCGGGCCGCCATTCGCCGGGCCGCCGTTGGAAAGGCCGCCGTTCGAAAGGCCGGGTGAGGGCTGGTCGGCGTAGGGGCCGGCGCCGAACGACGGGCCCGCCGCGAAGGACCCGGCCGAACCCGCGCCCCCGGCTACCGGCGTGTCCCTGTTCACCGGGCCGAACGAGCCGTTGCCCTGCGGCAGCGCGCTCCACGACTGGCCGGTGAGCTCCGTGCGCGAGGAGGACGGCTGCACCGTCGTGTCGCCGGCGGGCATCTCGTTTCGGCCGGCGGCCCAGGCCGACGAGATGGCGGTCATCCCGGTCGGCAGCCCCTCCACGAAGCCCTCTTCCACGCCGACCAGCGTGGTCGGGATGAGCGCGATCGCGGTGGTGCCGCCGTACGGGGACGGGCGCAGCGTCACCCGGATGCCGTGCCGCTTGGCGAGCTGGCCGACGACGAACAGGCCGAGCTGCTCGCTGTTGAAGACGTCGAACTCCGGCGGCTCGGCCAGGCGGCCGTTGAGCTCCACATACCGCTGCTCGCTCATCCCGAGGCCGCGGTCCTCAATCTCGACCGCGAAGCCGTTCGCCACCAGGTCGCCGGAGACGCGCACCGGCGTGTAGGGCGGGGACAGCGTCGTGGCGTTCTCGATGAGCTCGGCGAGCAGGTGGATGACGTCCGCCACGGCCGGCCCGGTGAGCGCCGCCTGGGACGGGGCGGTCACCGACACCCGCGAGTAGTCCTCGACCTCGGCGGCCGCGGCCCGCAGCACGTCGATCATCCGGACCGGGTGCACCCAGCCGCGGCCGGGTGCCGCCCCGGACAGGATGATCAGGCCTTCGGAGTGGCGGCGCATGCGGGTCGTGAGGTGGTCGAGGCGGAAGAGGTCTTCCAGCGTTTCCGGGTCCGTCGTGCGCCGCTCCATGCCGTCCAGCACCGTGAGTTCCCGGTGCAGCAGCGACTGGTTACGCCGGGCCAGGTTGCGGAACACGTCGTTGATCCCGCGCCGCGTCCGGGCCTCGCCGACCGCGGCCTCGATGGCCGTGCGGCGGGCCGCGTCGAACGCCCGGCCGACCCGCCCGATCTCGTCCCGGCCCAGGTCCGCGGTCGTCCCGCTCAGTTCCTCGACGGGCACGTCCTCGCCGCGGCGGAGCCGGGCGACCACGCTGGGCAGTTCCACTTCGGCCAGGGCGGTCGCCGACTCTTCGAGCCGGCCGAGGCGGCGGATGATCCAGCGGCCGATCAGCACGGACATCAGCACCGACAGCACCAGGCCGAGCAGGCCGAACCCGCCGGCCAGCGCCACCCGCCGCCAGGCGGCGTTGGTGATCGCGCTGTCGTGCTGCACCTGCTGCCGGACGGCGGCCACGCCGCCGAAGAACAGGCCGCTCGCCTCCCTCTGGACCACCGGGTTCCACTCGGCGGCCTTGATGGGCGGGAACGGCCCGGTGGGATCGGCGGCGATCGCATTTTCGAGCTGAGCCAGATCCGACTGGACGGCGGGCGGCGCGTAGTGGTTCATCTGGGCGTTAAACGTGGCCAGGTCGGCTGCGCCGAACCGGGAAGTGGCGGCCTGGAGCATGGCCTGGCGCGCCCCGGCCAGCTGGGTGACCTGGATGCGCGTGGCCGGGGTCAGCCGGTGTGCCGCGAGCGCCGCTGAGACCAGCGCGTCCTCCTGGAGGAGGAACTCGCCCGACTCGGTGCTGTTGATGGCCGCCAGCGACTGGGTGGCCGCGGTGGCATTGGTCAGGCTGGCGTTCTCCACGATGAACAGCGTCATCTGCTCGGCCAGGATGTTGCTGAACGCGTCGAACACCTGGGTCGGGCTGATTGCTCCCGCGAGGATCTGCGGGCGGATAGCCGACAGGCCCTGAATGCTGTCGAGCATCCGTTTGATGACGGCCGTCTCGGTGGTGGTAGCGGCACTCGTCGTCGCCGGACCGGTCATCTGGGCCTCGAACGCCGGGAACGCCCGCGTGGTGGCCGCCTGGGCCGCCTCCAGCTGGGCCCGGTTCACGGGGGTGGGCGCGGCCAAGTAGACCAGCGACGCCTTGCGCTCGTTCTGGATGTTGAGGTCGAACTTCGCGGCGGGTATGGAGGTCGCGTTGATGAGGTTCGGTGCCCGGTCCAGGTTGATGGCGTCCCCGACCGTGGTGTACAGGATGAATGCGTACAGCCCGATCACCGTCAGCAACGGGATGGCGACAAGAAAATAGAGGGGGCGGCGAATGGAGGGGCCGCGCCGTCCCCCGGCAGCCGGACTATTGGTGTTAGGCATCCTTACCCTTGGCGAGAGACGTGCGATCAGATCTTCCGGTGCCGCCTCCCACGGGGCAGGATCGCGTCACCGGTAGGCCGCCTAAAGTATCGAAATGGGCGTTTAGCCGTACACGCATTGATAAATAATCGCGGCATCCGGCCCAAAAGGAACGAAGGGTATCGGACCGGCGCAGGCTAGTAATCGCCACCCCTCTGATGCACCGCCTCCCGCGCCCCTTCCGCGGCCTCCGGAACCCGCGTGGTCCGGCGTCCGGCTGTCGGCGGGAGCGCCTAGGCTGTTCGGGTGACCGCTTCGGCTGCTGATTCCCTTCTGGACGGGCTGAACCCGCAGCAGCGGGCTGCGGTGGTCCACGCGGGCAGCCCGCTGCTCATCGTGGCGGGCGCGGGCTCCGGGAAGACCCGGGTGCTGACCCACCGGATCGCCTACCTGCTCGCCGCGCGGGACATCCTGCCGGGCGAGATCCTGGCCATCACCTTCACCAACAAGGCGGCCGGCGAGATGGCATCGCGGGTGGCCGTGCTGGTCGGCCCGCGCGCCCGGGCCATGTGGGTCATGACGTTCCATTCCGCGTGCGTCCGCATCCTGCGCCGGGAGGCGAAGCGCCTCGGCTACCCCTCCTCGTTCTCGATCTACGATCAGGCCGACTCCCAGCGGCTGATGGCCCTGGTCTGCCGCGAGCTGGAGCTCGACGCCCGGCAGTATCCGCCCAAGGCGCTGCACGCCCAGGTCTCCAACCTCAAGAACGAGCTCGTCGACTACGAGACATTCGCGGCGCGGGCCCAGGCGCACCGGGAGAAGGTGCTCGCCGAGGCCTACGCCGAGTACCAGCGCCGGCTAACCGCGGCCGGGGCAATGGACTTCGACGACCTGATCATGGTGACGGTCTGCCTGTTCCAGGCGTTCCCGGAGGTCGCGGCCGCCTACCGGCACCGCTTCCGGCACGTGCTGGTGGACGAGTACCAGGACACCAACCACGCGCAGTACGTCCTGATCCGGGAACTGGTCGGCGCGCACGGCGGCGCGCACGCCAGCCCGGACGGCCCCGGGCCCGACGGGGAGCCGCCCTCCGAGCTGTGCGTCGTCGGTGACGCCGACCAGTCGATCTACGCCTTCCGCGGCGCGACCATCAGGAACATCGTGGAGTTCGAGCAGGACTTCCCCGACGCCCGGGTGATCGTCCTCGAGCAGAACTACCGCTCCACCCAGAACATCCTGTCCGCGGCCAACGCCGTCGTCTCCCGCAACGCGGGCCGCAAGCCGAAGAATCTGTGGTCGGACCAGGGGGCCGGACCGCTGATCACCGGGTACGTCGCCGACAGTGAGCACGACGAGGCCGCGTTCGTCGCCGAGGAGGTGGACCGGCTCACCGACGCGGGCGAGGCCACGCCCGGCGACGTGGCCGTCTTCTACCGGACCAACGCCCAGTCGCGTGTGTTCGAGGAAGTCTTCATCCGGGTCGGCCTGCCGTACAAGGTGATCGGCGGGGTCCGCTTCTACGAGCGCCGTGAGGTACGGGACCTGCTGGCGTACCTGCGGCTGATCGCCAACCCGAACGACGAGGTGTCGCTGCGGCGGATCCTGAACGTGCCCAAGCGCGGCATCGGTGAGCGGGCCGAGGACTACGTGGCCGCGTTCGCGTCGCGCGAGCGGATCAGCTTCGCCGCCGCGCTGACCCGGCCCGGTGATGTGCCCGGCCTGGCTGCACGGTCCGCGCAGGCCATCGAGCGGTTCAACGCGCTCATCGACGGCCTGCGGGACCTGGCCGCCGAGGTCCCGGTGGCCGAGCTGGCCGAGGCGGTCCTCGACCGGTCCGGCTACCTGACCGCGCTGGCGGAGTCGAACGACCTGCAGGACGCCAGCCGGGTGGAGAACCTCCAGGAACTGGTCTCGGTCGCCCGCGAGTTCGATGGCCAGAATGAGCAGGGGTCGCTCCCC
This sequence comes from uncultured Actinomycetes bacterium, assembly GCA_963732345.1. GTDB lineage: Bacteria > Actinomycetota > Actinomycetes > Streptosporangiales > Streptosporangiaceae > Bog-532. The sequence continues at coordinate 173,891 of CAVSZI010000019.1, forward strand.
GATTTCCTCGAGCAGGTGTCGCTGGTCGCCGACGCGGACCAGATCCCGGAGGGCGCCCAGCACGGCGGCATGGTCACCCTGATGACCCTGCACACCGCCAAGGGCCTGGAGTTCCCCGTGGTGTTCCTCACCGGTATGGAGGAGGACGTCTTCCCGCACCAGCGGTCCGCCGCCGACGATAAGGAACTGGCAGAGGAGCGGCGGCTGGCCTACGTCGGGATCACCCGCGCGATGCGCCGTCTCTACCTGACCCGCGCGGTGGGCCGGATGTGGTGGGGCCGCCCGTCCTTCCACCGCCAGTCGCGGTTCCTCGGCGAGATACCCGGGTCGCTGATGGAGTGGCGGCGGGACGAGGGAGCGGCCAGCGCCCCGGCGCTGGAGCGCGCCGCGCAGCGGCCGGGGGTGGACTCGCCCGGCAACCGCCAGGTGCCGGCGCTCTCGCCCGGCGACACGGTTAACCACGACAAATTCGGGCTCGGCACGGTCGTCTCGGTCGACGGCGCGGGCGACCGCGCCGAGGCGAAGATTGACTTCGGCTCCGATTACGGGGTCAAGCACCTGGTGCTTCGTTACGCGCCGCTCGAAAAGCTGTAGCTTAAAGCCGAAGGTAAAGCGGCCGGCACCCGACGGAAAAGCCTTCGGCCGCGGCTGGGGCAGGATGCATTTATGGGCACTACCCGTGTTGTCATCGCCAAGCCGGGCCTGGACGGGCACGACCGAGGGGCCAAGGTCGTGGCGCGCGCCCTGCGGGACGCCGGCGTCGAGGTGATCTATACCGGGCTGCACCAGACCCCGGAGCAGATCGTGGCGGCCGCCATCCAGGAGGACGCGGACGCGATCGGGCTGTCCGTCCTGTCCGGTGCGCACATGACCCTGTTCGCCCGCGTCCTGGAGATCCTCAGGGAGCGCGGCGCCGAGGACATCATAGTTTTCGGCGGCGGGATCATCCCGGAGCAAGACATCGGCGAGCTCACCCGGATGGGGGTCGCGCGCATCTTCACCCCCGGCGCGTCCACCCACGCGATCGTGGACTGGGTCCAGTCCGACCTGGCCTCCGCCGCGTCCAGCCGTACCTGACCGGCGGGCGCCCGCCTGGCAGGCGCTCGGGCCAGGCGGGCGGCCGGGCCCGACCGGCGCTCCCGCCGCATCCGACCGCGCCTGAGAGCGACCTCACAAGGCCGCGTGGGAACCAGTCGGCGCGCTGAAGGGCGATCACGGCTAGGCTGCGGGCAGGGCGGGCCCGCCACTGGTGGCGGCCGGCAAGCGATACCGAGGACGGGCAGAGGTGGACCTGTTCGAGCATCAGGCGAAGGAGCTCTTCGCCGAGTATGGCGTTCCCGTGCCAGGCGGGAAGGTCGCCCACACGGCCGAGGAGGCGCGCGACATCGCGGCGGAGTTCGCCGCCGCGGGCCGCCCCAGGGTCGTCATCAAGGCGCAGGTGAAGGTCGGCGGGCGCGGCAAGGCCGGCGGAGTGAAGCTGGCCGGCGGCCCCGAGGCCGCCTACGAGATCGCCCAGCAGATCCTCGGCATGGACATCAAGGGCCACACCGTGCACAAGGTCCTGGTCGAAGAGGCCAGCGACATCGCGCAGGAATACTACCTGTCCTTCCTGCTCGACCGGGCCAACCGGACGTTCCTGTCGATCTGCTCGGTGCAGGGCGGCATGGAAATCGAGGAGGTCGCGCACACCAGCCCGGAGGCGGTCGCGCGCATCCCCGTGTCACCGCTGACCGGAGTGAACCACGACAAGGCCAGGGAAATCGTCAGTGCGGGCCAGCTCCCGGAAGAAGCGCTGACCGGCGCCGCCCAGCTGGCCGAGCGGCTCTGGACGGTCTTCACCGACGAGGACGCGACCCTGGTCGAGGTCAACCCGATGATCCTTTCCGCCGACGGCCGCGTGGTCGCGCTCGACGGCAAGGTGACCCTCGACGACAACGCCGCGTTCCGCCATGGTGAGGACTTCGCCAAGTTCGCCGACCAGAGCACCACCGACCCGCTCGAGGCGCAGGCCAAGGCCAAGCACCTGAATTACGTCAAGCTGGACGGCCAGGTCGGCATCATCGGGAACGGCGCCGGGCTGGTCATGTCCACCCTGGACGTGGTGGCCTATGCCGGTGAGGCGTTCGGCCGCATCCGCCCGGCCAACTTCCTCGACATCGGCGGCGGCGCCTCGGCCGAAGTGATGACCGACGGCCTGGAGATCGTACTGTCCGACCCTTCGGTCCGCAGCGTCTTCGTCAACGTCTTCGGCGGCATCACGTCCTGCGACGCGGTGGCCAACGGGATCGTTTCGGCCATCGGCATGCTCGGCGACCGCGGCGAGAAGGTCAATCACCCGATCGTGGTGCGTCTCGACGGCAACAACGCGGCCGAGGGCCGGCGGATACTCGATGAAGCCGGGATCGGCTCGGTGGAGCAGGTAGGGACCATGGACGACGCCGCCAGGCGGGCCGCCGAGCTGGCGTCCACGGCCGGAGCAGGAGCATAGAGATGGCGATCTTCCTCACCGCCCAGAGCCGGGTCATGATCCAGGGGATCACCGGCTCGGAGGGCCGTAAGCACGGTACCCGGATGCTGGCGGCCGGCACCAAAATCGTCGGCGGGACCAACCCGCGCAAGGCCGGGCAGACGGTCAGCCTGAACGACAGCGACATCCCGGTCTTCGGCACGGTCGCCGACACCATGGCCGAGACCGGCGCCGACGTCTCGGTGATCTTCGTGCCGGCGAGCCGGACCAAGGATGCGGTCATCGAGGCGATCGACGCGCGCATCCCGCTGACCGTCGTCATTACCGAGGGCATCCCGGTGCACGACTCGGCCGAGTTCTGGGCCTACGCCTGCGCGGCCGGGAATGCGACCCGGATCGTCGGGCCGAACTGCCCCGGTGTCGCCTCGCCCGGCAAGTCCAACGCGGGCATCATCCCGGCCGACATCAGCTCCGAGGGCCGCATCGGGCTCGTCTCCAAGTCCGGCACGCTGACCTACCAGATGATGTACGAGCTCCGTGACATCGGCTTCTCCACGGCCGTGGGCATCGGCGGCGACCCCATCATCGGCACCACGCACATCGACTGCCTCCAGGCGTTCCAGGAGGACCCGGAGACCGACGCGATCGTGATGATCGGGGAGATCGGCGGCGACGCCGAGGAGCGGGCCGCCGGCTATGTCGAGCAGCACGTCACCAAGCCGGTCGTCGGCTATGTCGCCGGTTTCACCGCGCCCGAGGGCAAGACGATGGGCCACGCGGGCGCCATCATCTCCGGCTCGTCCGGCACCGCCCAGGCTAAGAAGGAAGCGCTGGAGAAGGCGGGCGTCCGCGTCGGCCGTACCCCGAGCGAGACGGCGCGCCTGGCCCGGGAAGCCATCCGCCGGGCCTGACCCCGCCCCGCGCCGCGCCTGCCCTCCCACGCCTGCCCACCGCGGCGCGCCACCCCAGCCGGACCCGCGCCGTACGCCGCAGGCTCGCGCGGTGCGCCGTACGCCGCAGGCCCGAAGACCGCCCGGCGCGCCTCCAGGCCATCAGCGCCGGGCGTTGCCAGGATTGGGCCTTGTGAGTGCTTCCCCGCGGGCTCCCGGCCGGGCCCGCCCCCCGAACCCGGGTACGCCGGGTGAGGGGGCCGGCGCGGAGGGCGGAGGCGCCCCGCCGCCCTCTCCCGGTAGCTACCGCCGTCCGCTGGCGGTGACCGGCGCCATGGCGGCGAGCGCGGTGGCCGGCACCGGGGTGGCGCTGCTCACCACACTGACCGCGATCGGGTGGATCACCGCCCCGCACGACGGCTTCGGCAACGGCCTGCCCGGGGTACTGCGGACCGCGATCACGCTCTGGCTCGCCGCCCACCACGTCGCCTTCGCGCTGCACGGGGCCGGGCAGATCGGCATGCTCCCGCTGGGCCTGCTGCTGATCCCCGGGGCACTGCTGTGGCGCGCGGGCCGCTGGGTGGTGCGCTCCGGTGAGGTGGCCCGCCTCCAGCACGTGGGGTACGCGGCGCTGGCCCTCGCGCTGCCGTACGCGGTGCTGTCGGCGGCGCTCGCCCTGGCCGCCCGGAGTTCGCTGGCGGCCCCTTCGCTGACGCAGGCCGTCATCGGGCCGTTCCTGACCGCCCTGGTCGCGGGCGGCCTGGGTGGCGCGCACGCGCTCGCGCCGTGGCGCCGGCTGGCCGGTCGGCTCCCGGACCGGTGCCGTTCGGTAACGATGGGCATGCTCACGACGCTCGGCCTGCTCACCGCCGCGGGAGCGGTGCTGGCCGGAGGGTCGCTGGCCGTGCACCTGGGCCAGGTCCGGGCCCTCACCGACAGCCTCTCGCCCGGCCTGGCCGGCTCGGCGCTGCTGCTGCTGGCCGAACTGGCCTACCTGCCCAACGCGATCGTCTGGGCGGTCGCGTACTCGCTCGGCCCGGGCTTCGCCTTCGGCGCGGGCACATTCGTGGCGCCGACCGGCTCGGCCCTCGGGGCGATGCCCGCCTTCCCGATGCTCGCCGCGCTCCCCGCCGGGGGAGGCGTCCCCGCGTGGCTGTCCCTGCTCGTGCTGGCGGTCCCGTACCTGGCCGCGGTAGCCGGCGGCGTGCTCACCGTGCGGATCATGCCGACGCCCATGCTCGAGGCGGCACCGCTGTGGGGTTTCGTGTCCGGTGCCGCATCCGGCTGCGTGGTCGGCGTCCTCGCGGCGTTCGCGGGCGGCCCGCTGGGCAGCGGCCGGCTGGCCGCCGTTGGGCCATCCGGCTGGCAGGTCACCCTCATCGCGGTCCTGGAGATGGGCGTGACGGCCGCTGTGGCCGCCGGAGCGGCGAACTGGCTCACGCTGAGGCACACCGCCGCCGGATGGCGATCCGCCGGGGCGGCCGCGGCGTCCCCGGCCGGGGAGGACCGTGCGGACGACTACCACGGGCCGGTGCTGGTCGACGAGACTGACGACGCCGGCGGGCACCGTATTTACCTGGATCCCTGGGCCGGAGACCGCGACCCCGGCCCCGGCTAATCAGCCCCCGGGCTGCAGGGACCGGATCTGGTTGGTGATGGTGTGGCTGAACTGCTGCTGGCAGGCCTGCTGGGCGGTCAGCGTGTTGGCCCCGCTGAGGCAGTTCGAGTAGGCCGACAGCTCGTTCCAGAACATCGCGAAGACGATCAGCGTAATGGCGCTGAACGAGAGGCCCAGCACGCCCAGTATCGTCCCGGCGATGGCGCCGCGCGGCCGGGCTGACCCCGCGCGCCGGGCCCGCGACATGGCTGTGCCGCCGAGCCACGCCGCCAGCGCCCCCAGTACCAGCGTGGCGATGACGATGTAGACCGCGCGGCGCAGGCCGCCGGCCAGCGAGAGCCCGATCAGGCTGAGCATGCCCAGCGCCAGCGCAGCCCAGGCCCGCTGCTGCAGCGCGGGATCCGGGGGCGACGGGGGCCGCCCGGTCAGCGCCCGCCGCGGCGTCCTCGGCGGACGGGTCGGCGGCCGGTCGGTCGGTGTGGCCATAGGTTCTCATTCTGCCGTCTCGGGCGGCATGCTCGGGAATGGCAGCGGTGCGGCGCGGCTAAGGTAGCCGCATGCGGGCACGCCTGGTCGTCCTGGTCTCGGGTGAGGGAACCAACCTTCAGGCCCTGATCGACGCCTGCGCCGACGAGCGCTACGGTGCCGACGTGGTGGCCGTGGGCGCCGACCGGGACGGCATCGCCGGCCTGGCCCGTGCCGCGCGGGCCGGCATCCCCACCTTCATGCACCGCGTCAAGGACTACTCCTCCCGCGCGGACTGGGACACGGCGCTCGCCGATTCGTGCGCGGCATACCACGCCAACCTGGTCATCCTGGCCGGATTCATGAAGCTCGTCGGCCCGCGGTTCCTTGATCGCTTCGGCGGCCGGTGCCTTAACACCCACCCCGCGCTGCTACCGTCATTTCCCGGTATGCACGGTGTGCGGGACGCCCTCAGCTACGGGGTGAAGGTGACGGGGTGCACCGTGCTCATCGTGGATCCCGGCATCGACGCGGGGCCGGTCGTCGCGCAGTGTCCCGTCCTGGTGCAGGACGAGGACGACGAGGCTGCGCTGCACGAGCGGATCAAGGTGGCAGAGCGGGCGCTGCTCGTGGAGACCGTGGGCCGGATGGCCCGCGCGGGGTGGTCCGTGCACGGCAGGAAGGTGAGGATCGGCAGTTGAGCACCATCGAGATCAGGCGGGCGCTGGTCAGCGTCTACGACAAGACCGGCCTGGACGAGCTCGCCCGGGGCCTGCACGAGGCCGGCGTCGGGATCGTCTCCACCGGCAGTACCGCGGCGGTCATCGCGGGGGCGGGCGTGCCGGTGGTGAAGGTGGAGGAGCTCACCGGCTTCCCCGAATGCCTGGACGGCCGGGTCAAGACCCTGCACCCCCGGGTGCACGCCGGGCTGCTCGCCGACACGCGGCGGCCCGAGCACCGGGCCCAGCTGGACGACCTCGGCATCGCGCCGTTCGAGCTGCTCGTGTCCAACCTGTACCCGTTCGAGGCCGCGGTGGCGAGCGGGGCGCCGGCCGAGCAGTGCGTGGAGGAGATCGACATCGGCGGCCCGGCCATGGTCCGCGCCGCCGCCAAGAACCACGCCAGCGTCGCGGTCGTGACCGACCCGTCCCAGTACGGCGACGTGCTGGCGGCGGTGCGCGCCGGCGGCTTCACGTTCGGGCAGCGCCAGCGGCTGGCGGCCCGCGCGTTCGCGCACACCGCCCGCTACGACGTAGCCGTGGCGTCCTGGTTCGCGTCCGAGTACGCGCCCGACGGGACGGCCCGGGAGGCGGGCTGGCCGGACGTCGCCGGCGCGTTCTGGTCCCGTGCGGAGGTGCTGCGGTACGGCGAGAACCCGCACCAGCGCGCCGCGCTGTACGTGCGGGCCGGGTCGCCAAGTCCCGATGATGCCGAACGGGCCCCCGCGGGAGCTCCCCGGGCCGGGACCGGTGCCGCCGGGCCCGCCGGGGACGGTGGGATCGCCGCGGCGCGCCAGCTGCACGGCAAGGCCATGTCCTATAACAACTACGTGGACGCCGACGCGGCGCGCCGGGCCGCCTACGATTTCGCCCAGCCCTGCGCGGCGATCATCAAGCACTCCAACCCCTGCGGCATCGCGATCGGCACCGACCTGGCCGAGGCCCACCGGCAGGCGCACGCGTGCGACCCGGTATCCGCCTTCGGCGGCGTGATCGCGGTCAACGACATGGTGACCCCGGCACTGGCCAGCCAGATCGCCGACGTGTTCACCGAGGTGGTCATCGCGCCCGCCTTCGATCCCGAGGCGCTGGCCATCCTCTCCAAGGCGAAGAACATCCGCCTGCTGGCCTGCCCGCCGCCCTACCGCGGCCCCGGCACCGAGTGGCGGCCGATCAGCGGAGGCCTGCTGATGCAGTCCATCGACCGGGTGGACGCGCCGGGTGACAACCCGGCCAACTGGGAGCTGAAGACGGGCGTCCCGCTGGACGAGGTGACCCTCGGCGACCTGGCCTTCGCCTGGCGAGCGTGCCGTTCGGTGAAGTCGAACGCGATCCTGCTGGCCTCGGGCGGCGCGTCGGTGGGCATCGGCATGGGCCAGGTCAACCGGGTCGACTCATGTCGGCTCGCCGTGGCCCGGGCCGGGGACCGGGCGGTCGGCTCGGTGTGCGCCAGCGACGCGTACTTCCCCTTCCCGGACAACATCGACGTCCTCGCGGGGGCCGGCGTCGCCGCCATCGCCGAACCGGGCGGCTCGATCCGCGACCACCTGGTCGTCGAGGCCTGCGAGCGCGCCGGTATCACCCTCTACTTCACCGGGGTCCGCCATTTCTACCACTGACGCCCCGTCCTTCCCCCGCCCGTCGCGCGCCCGCTGCCGGCCCTCGCCCCCGCCGCGCCCTCACTCCGGCGCGGGCGACCGCAATGGCACCACCGTGGTCGCCCGCACGACCACGGTGGTGCCACTGTGGCCACGCGAAGGCGACCGGAGTACCCGCGAGCCCGCGGAGAACTCGATGAACCGGAAGGCTGACACAGATGACTAAATCCTTCCAGGGCGCAGGCCCTGTCCTTCAGGGTGGGGTGAGCCCGGCGTGGCGCCGCACGATTGAAACAGCACCATGATGGAATTTCTGCGTGAGCAGGCGGGTGGTGAAGCGGGCGCACAAGTACCGCTTCTACCCGACCCCGGAACAGGTCGGCCTGCTGAACCGGACGTTCGGGTCGGTCCGCTACGTCTACAACCGGGCGCTCGCGGAACGGTCCCGGACGTGGACCCAGGAACACAAGCGGGTCACGTTCGCGGAAACCTGCCGGATGCTCACCGCATGGAAGAACGACCCGGACACGGCGTGGCTGTACCAGGTGTCCAACGTCGCCCTCCAGCAGGGCCTGCAGCATCTGCAGAACGCCTACGTCAACTTTTGGGCCAAACGCGCCAGGTACCCCACGTTCAAGTCCCGGAAGCGGTCGAGGGCGTCGGCGACGTTCACCACCTCGGGGTTCCGGTACCGGGACGGGCAGATCTGGCTGGCGAAGATGCCCGCGCCGCTGGCGATCGTGTGGTCCCGGCCGCTTCCCGAGGGGGCGGAACCGTCCACGGTCACGGTCAGCCGGGACGCGGCCGGACGCTGGCACATCTCCATCCTGGCCGAGTGCCCCATCGAGACGCTGCCCCCGGCCGGAGCGGTCGTGGGGATCGACGCGGGGATCACCTCCCTGGTCACGCTGTCGACGGGGGAGAAGGTCACCAACCCCGGGCACGAGCGCCGCGGCCGGGCCCGGCTCGCGAAGGCGCAGCGGGCACTGTCCCGCACGCAGAAAGGCTCCGCGAACCGGGCCAAGGCCCGGGTGACGGTGGCCCGGGCGCACGCCCGGATCACCGACCGGCGCCGCGACCATCTGCACAAACTGTCTACGAGGATCATCCGCGAGAACCAAACGGTGATCATCGAGGACCTGTCCGTCCGCAACATGGTCCGCAGCCACACCCTGGCCCGCGCGATCTCCGACGCCTCCTGGTCGGAGTTGCGCAGGCAGCTGGAGTACAAGGCGGACTGGTACGGGCGGACCGTGATCGCGGTGGACCGATTCTGCCCGAGCAGCAAGACGTGCTCGGCGTGCGGTGTGATCACCGCGACGATGCCGCTGAACATCCGGGAGTGGGTGTGCGCCTCATGCGGTGTCCGGCACGACCGGGACGTGAACGCGGCGAAGGTCATCCGTGCGGAGGGGCTCTCCGTTCAAGCCTGCGGAGATGGTGTCAGACCGTCCCGCGCGTAGCGAGGGAAGGCGACCGTCAGTGAAACAGGAACCTCGGCCCGCGAGGGCTGAGAATCCCCGTCCTTCAAGGCGGGGAGAAGTCAACGCGCAAATCCTGGACGGAAAGGCCGCGGCGGCCGAGATCCGCAGTGCGATCGCGGAACGGGTCGCGGTCCTGGCCGAACGCGGGATCGTGCCCGGGCTGGGCACGGTCCTGGTCGGCGACGACCCCGGCAGTCGCGCCTACGTGAACGGCAAGCACCGGGACTGCGCCGAGGTCGGGATCGCGAGTATCCGGCGTGACCTGCCCGCCGACGCGACCCAGGAGCAGGTGGAGGCGGTCGTCGACGAGCTGAACGCCGATCCCGCCTGCACCGGGTACATCGTCCAGCTCCCGCTCCCGGCGGGCCTGGACGCGCACCGGGTGCTGCGCCGGATGGACCCGGCCAAGGACGCCGACGGCCTGCACCCGGTCAACCTCGGCAACCTGGTCCTCGGTGAGCGGGGACCGCTGCCGTGCACCCCGCGCGGGATCGTCGAACTGCTGCGGGTATACGGGGTCGAGATCGCGGGCGCGGACGTCACGGTGATCGGCCGCGGCATCACGGTCGGACGTTCGCTGGGCCTGCTGCTCACCCGGCGGAGCGAGAACGCGACCGTTACGCTCTGCCACACCGGCACCAAGGACCTGGCCGCGCACACCCGCGGGGCGGACATCGTGGTCGTGGCCGCGGGCGTGCCGGGCCTGCTCACCCCGGACATGGTCAAGCCCGGCGCGGCCGTACTCGACGTGGGGATCACCCGCACGGATGCGGGCCTGGTCGGCGACGTGGCCCCGCCGGTGGTGGAGGTGGCCGGCTGGCTGGCCCCGATGCCCGGCGGTGTGGGCCCGATGACCCGCGCCATGCTGCTCCTCAACGTCGTGGAAGCCGCCGAACGGGCCGCCTGATGGGGGGCCCTACCGGATCGGCTTCCCGGAAGTCTCGCGTCCAGCGCCACCCCGTTACCGGCAAGTTACTCTTCGGTAATACGATGTGATGAAGCAGGCGGAGCCCCTCATGGCGCTTTCCCTGCACTTTTTGGCAGGCTGTAGGTAGATGTGAACCCAATGCAAGGAGGTAGGCGTCGCCGATGAACATCGTCGTCTGCGTCAAGCAGGTCCCGGATACGTGGGCTGAGCGGAAGCTGAAGCAAGGTGACGCCACTCTGGATCGTGAGTCTGTTGATGGCTTGATCAATGAGCTGGATGAGTACGCCATTGAGGAGGCCTTGCAGATCAAGGAGGCGCATGGGGGTGAGGTCACGGTGGTGACGATGGGCCCGGAGAAGGCGTCTGAATCGGTCCGCAAGGCGCTGTCGATGGGCGCGGACAAGGCCGTGCACCTGGTCGATGATGCGCTGGCGGGGTCGGATGCATTGGCGACCTCCTATGCGCTGGCCCAGGTCCTGCAGAGCATCGGCTTCGACCTGGTGGTGCTGGGCGCGGAGTCGACCGATGCGCGGATGGGCGCGATGGCGGCGATGCTGGCCGAGCGGCTCGGGGTGGCGCAGTTGTCGCTGGCGTCCAAGGTGGAGATCGACGGTTCGCACGTCCGGGTCAACCGCCAGTCCGAGGATGGCTACTGGGTGGTGGAGGCCGATCTGCCCGCGGTGATCAGCGTGGTGGAGAAGATCAACGAGCCCCGGTATCCGTCGTTCAAGGGCATCATGGCCGCGAAGAAGAAGCCGATGCAGGTCCTGAGCCTGGCTGAGGCCGGGATCGACCCGTCCCTGGTGGGCCTGGCGAACGCCGCCACCGAGGTCGTCGACTTCACCGAACGGCCGCCGCGCCAGGCCGGGACGATCGTCAAGGACGAGGGAGACGGCGGGACCAAGGCCGCCGAGTTCCTCGCCGCGGGCAAGTTCATCTGAGAAGGGGGGGCGATATGGCTGAGGTTCTGGTCCTGGCCGAGCACACCGGCGGCGAGGTCAAGAAGGTCACCCTGGAATTGCTGACGCTCGCGCGGCAGTTCGGCGAGCCGGCCGCGGTGTGGGCCGGTCCGGGTGCTGCGGAGGGCCAGTCCCGGCTGGCCGAGTACGGCGCGGCGCGAGTCTATGAGGCCGGCGGCAGCGAGTTCACCGGCTACGTGGCCGCCCCGGAAGCGGAGCTGCTGGCCTCGCTGGTCGAACAGAAGTCGCCCGTGGCGGTGCTTTTGGCCTCCACCGGGCAGAACAAGGAAGTGGCGGGCCGGCTCGCGGTCAGGACGAACTCCGGGCTGCTGGCCAACGCGGTCGGGCTGACCGCGGGCGACGGCGGCCAGATCGTCGCCGAGCAGTCGGTCTTCGGCGGGGCCACGATCGTGCACTCGGCGGTCAAAACCGGCACCCCCGTCATCACCGTACGGCCGAACTCGGTCGCCCCCGCCCCGGCCCCGGCCGCCGCCGAACTGGCCAACGTGGACCTGAGCCTCAGCGACGCGGCCAGGGGCGCCAAGGTCACCGAGAAGGTGGTCCAGGAACGCGGGGAGCGCCCCGAGCTGGCCGAGGCGGCGATCGTGGTCTCCGGCGGCCGTGGCGTCGGCTCCGCGGACGGTTTTGAGCTGATCGAGAAGCTGGCCGACTCCCTGGGAGCGGCCGTGGGCGCGTCCCGGGCGGTGACCGACGCCGGCTGGTACCCGCACAAGTTCCAGGTCGGCCAGACCGGCATGACCGTCTCCCCGCAGCTGTACATGGCGATCGGCATCTCCGGCGCGATCCAGCACCGGGCCGGCATGCAGACCTCCAAGACCATCATCGCCGTGAACAAGGACCCCGAAGCGCCCATCTTCGAGCTGGCCGACTTCGGCGTGGTCGGTGACCTGTTCACCGTCGTCCCCCAGCTCATGGAGGACATCGCGAAACGATCAGGAGGCTGACCGCGCTCGCCCCCGGGCCGCGGCGGCTGGACCGCCCGGCCCGGCGGGCCCTGCGTCCGCGGCAGGCGCAGCGGGCCCGGCAGGCGCAGCGGACCCGGCAGGCGCAGCGGACCCAGCGGGGCCCAGTGGGCCCGGCAGGCGCAGCGAGCCCGGCGGGCCAGGCTAGCCCGCGACCCGGCTAGGCTAACCCCGTGATTTACCTCGATCATGCGGCTACGACGCCGATGCTGCCCGAGGCCATCGAGGTGATGACGGAGGAGCTGGCTCAGCTCGGTAACCCCTCCTCACTGCACAACGCGGGCCGTCGCGCGCGCCGGGTCGTGGAGGAGTCGCGCGAGCAGATCGCCGAGGTCCTGAACGCCCGCCCGAGTGAGGTGGTCTTCACCAGCGGCGGCACCGAGGCGGACAACCTCGCCGTGAAGGGCCTGTACTGGGCCCGCCGTCAGGCGAATCCGGCCCGGCGGCGGATCCTGGTCACCTCGGTCGAGCATCACGCGGTGCTGGACTCGGTGGGCTGGCTCAGCCGCCACGAGGGCGCCGAGGCCTGCTGGCTGGACGTTGACCGCCAGGGCATGCTCCGGCCCGCGGCCCTGCGCGCCGCCATCGAGGCCGACCCGGGCCGGGTGGCGCTGGTCAGCGTCATGTGGGTAAACAACGAGGTCGGAACGGTGCTGCCGATCGCCGAGCTGGCCGAGGTCGCGCACTCCCACGGGATCGTCTTCCACAGCGACGCCGTGCAGGCCGCCGCGCAGCTCCCGGTCGACTTCGCGGCCTCCGGCGCGGACGCGCTGACCGTTACCGGGCACAAGCTCGGTGGCCCCATCGGCGTCGGGGCGCTGCTGCTGCGGCGGGGCACCGAGCCCGTGCCGGTCCTGCACGGGGGCGGCCAGGAACGTGACGTGCGTTCCGGCACCCTCGACGCCCCGGCTATCCGGGCCTTCGCGACCGCCGTCATCATCTCGGCGGAGCGCCGCGAGGCCGAGGCCAAGCGCCTGGCCGTGCTGCGGGACGACCTGATCCGGCAGGTCACCGAGGCGGTCCCGGACGCCGTGCTGAACGGGCCGCCGCCCGGCCCGGGCCGGCTGCCCGGCAACGCGCACTTCTCCTTCCCCGGCTGTGAGGGCGACGCACTGCTCATGTTGCTGGACGCCAAGGGCATCGCCTGCTCGACCGGCTCGGCCTGCACCGCCGGCGTGGCCCAGCCCAGCCACGTCCTGCTCGCCATGGGCGCAGACGAGGACCGGGCGCGCGGCTCGCTGCGCTTCTCCCTGGGCCACACCAGCACCCAGGAAGACGTCGACGCGGTAGCCGCCGCCATCGGCGAAGCCGTGGAACGCGCCCGCCGCGCCCCGTCGCGCTGACAGTCCGCCCGCCGGTCCCGCCGCCCTGCTCCGCGTCGCCCCGGCTACGTCCCCGCTCCCTCCGCCACCGCCCCGCCTCCCGTCGACCCTGGCTCGCGTCCCATGGGTGGAGCCGGTCCCGTGGACGCGTAGCCTCGGTAGGCGATGACTTCTCTACGGGTGCTGGCCGCCTTGTCCGGCGGCGTTGATTCGGCGACGGCCGCCGCACGGGCCGTGGACGCCGGCCACGAGGTGACCGCCGTCCATCTCGCGCTGTCCGCCAACCCGAGCTCCTACCGCACCGGCGCGCGGGGCTGCTGCACGCTGGAGGACGCGCGGGACGCCCGCCGCGCCGCCGACGTGATCGGTGTCCCGTTCTACGTCTGGGACATGGCCGAACGGTTCCACCACGACGTGGTCGACGACTTCGTGGCCGAGTACGCGGCCGGCCGCACGCCGAACCCGTGCGTCCGCTGCAACGAGAAGATCAAGTTCGCCGCGGTCCTGGACCGGGCGCTGGCGCTCGGCTTCAACGCGGTCTGCACCGGCCACCACGCCAGGCTGGAGAACGGCCTGCTGCGCCGCAGCGTCGACAATGCCAAGGACCAGTCCTACGTGCTGGCGGTGCTCACCCGCGACCAGCTCGCGCACGCGATGTTCCCGCTCGGCGACACCACCAAGGCCCAGGTCCGCATCGAGGCCGCGCAGCGCGGCCTGGGCGTGGCCGACAAGCCCGACAGCCACGACGTGTGCTTCATCGCCGACGGCGACACCCGCGGCTTCCTGACCAGGCAGCTGGGCGAGGCCCCCGGCCCAATCGTGGACAGCTCCGGCGCGACGCTCGGCACCCACGACGGCGCCTACGCCTTCACCGTCGGCCAGCGCCGCGGCCTGCGCCTGGACCGCCCCGCCGCCGACGGCCGCCCCCGCTACGTCCTCGGTATCGAGCCGGTCACCCGGACGGTCACGGTCGGCACCGCCGAGGAGCTCGAAGTCCGCGACATCACCGCCCAGCGCCCGGTCTGGACCGGCTGCGACCCGCTCACCGAGCCCCGCGACTGCGAGGTCCAGCTCCGCGCCCACGGCGAGGTCTACCCCTGCGAGGCCCGCCTCGACGGCGACGCCCTCCAGATCACCCTCCGCGACCCCGCCCGCGGCGTAGCCACCGGCCAGACCGCCGTCCTCTACGACGGCGACACGGTCCTGGGCAGCGCCACCATCACCGCCACGCGAGTGGCCGTCAGCTCCTAGCAGGGCCACCGGGATGTGCCCTGAAGGGGGTTGCCAGCATCCCTTGTCATAGCTGATGGTGGAAGGAAATTGTTTGCGCGCGCTCTCGCTAGCGTGCGCGGGGCAGGCTTTGCTGATGCGGCCTACGTTGTACTGGACGACTTTCGACGTCACCGGAATGCTGCCAGCCGGGTGGCGGCAGGATGTGCTGGCGGTCGCAGATGAGTCCGATGACCGGGAGTTCCCGCGTACCCCGGTCATCTCACGTGAGGCGGCTGATGTGCAGCACGTGAAGCGCGGCCGGGTGCACGCGGACCAGGTAGCAAACCGGTTGTCGTGGCTGCGCGAGCTCTACCGAAGCGAATTCCGGGAGCTGGGTGAGCAGGCGACCAGCGGTAAGGTGTACGCCGCCGCCGACGAGCGGTACGGGACCGTGCTGAACATGCAGCGCGGCACCCGGATGCGGTTCGAATGTCACGTCGACTCGAACCCGCTGACCGGTCTGCTGTTCTGCACCGACCACGGGCCCGGCGCCGGAGGCGAGCTGGTGTTCGCGCACGACGAGATGGCCAGCAGCCTGGCCGACGTCGAGCGGTCATGCTCGGCGCTGCGGCCACACGCCGGGCACCTCATCTTCTTCTTCGGCCGCCAGCACCCGCACTACGTGCGCCCGCTTCGAGCCGACGATGACATCCGCGTGGTGGCGGTGATGAACTACTACACAGACGAGTGCCCGGAATCGACCCGTCCTCCTGAGCTCAACCGCCACCTGTACGGAGCCGAGTAGGGGATTGAAGGTCCGCCGTCGGGCGTCGCTTTGGTCCGGGAAATTTTGGAGCCGATAGCGAGATCATCTACATGAGCGGAACCGTAATGCTCGTAACGGGAGTATAAGGACAGCAGAGACGACCGGCCATGGCGTACTACTTTCTTATTGCGGTGATCGTAGCCAGTACGGAAATTAATCCTGGCCAGCGTAGCTTTGTCACCGTAGATTATGTGTTCCCACGCTCATTTTGGACGGCTTCCCACGCGCTTTTAAGTGCTCTGTGCAATTTCAAAGTTGCTTGGTACTGTGTGATGGCCTTGACGCCGAGTGAACTCGCCATTGCTTCGGGCGCGAGATCGTGTGGAGGCGTGCTTTTGCACGCGATACCATAAGTGTGCATTATTTCGCCGTCGGCCGGAAATGGAAGTCCCCGCAAATCTCCGATCGCTGCTGCTACGGCCTGCAACGGGTCCGTCAGGGAGGACGGGCAGCGAGCCGAAAGGTTTTCCAGATGCCACTGAAGTCGGGCCAGGTCAGTGAAGGCCATAGCTTGGCTGTCCAGCGGTCGGGTCCGCGCTTCAGATGCTATATCTTCTGTCCGGCGAAGCGTATCCTGAACATCTACGAACACCAATTCCCAGGAATCTCGCCGGTCTAGGCGTTGCCGCCGCGCTTCTTTTTCTGCGGCCTCGACAGTCGCACGCGCCTGATCAATTTTACGATAGGCCCTCAGTGCTATGTGCTGCCAGATAGCTATGGTCACCGAAACAGGAATGGCGATTGTTTCGACCGTGAAAGCGTAGTCCACCAGCGTGCTCCTTTCCTGCTGACTTCAGGAGGCACATATGCACGGCTAAGTAACGTGCGGGCTGCTGGATGCATGCGCTGGATGTGCGCGGTCTAAAACCGGCTCCTTAGCGAATGTGCAGCCGAAATACCGCAACGCCGTATGGTGAGGACGATGCTTACTCGCAGTTACCGGAACAGCCTCCTGCGGTGGGACCGCGATTCCGGTCATGCACGTGTAGCAGAGTGTAATCATTTGAGTGAATCGTACAGTGCCAGATGCGAGGCCATAGACGCCCGTCCGGAAGCGAAAACGTCCGTGCAGGGCTAACACTTACGGCCGATCGGTGGCACGCCGTCTGTGGTGAGCCGTCGGCGCCGCGTGGCGTGCGGCCTCGCGGCGCCGACGACTATCTCGACCGCATCAACGGGGGTCGTAGTGCTCGTACCGGTAGTGCAGGGAAGGGCGACCGTATCGCTTTGCCATGGTGACGCCTCCTTTCTGTATGTTCTGACCGCTGCGGCAGCAGCCCTGCTTCACATCTGTTCGGCCGTTAAGCCGCGCGGCTTGATCCGGGTCTAAATCCACAATTCCGACTAAAATAGACGGAAATTGGTGTTCCCGGGCCGCTCAACTATGTAATTTGACCTGGCTGCCGCCGAAGCGGGTAGTGCTTGTCACGACGAGGCGTCCGCAGCGGTTGACCTTGTTGCCTTCGCTCCGTCGGCGGCCGGCTCGCTCGACGATGACGAGCGAGCCGACGGCAGACCGGGCGGCGGGACTTTGCCGGCTTCCATCTCAAACTGATTGCGATCGCCGGGGTAGATGGTGACGGTCACCCGGATCGGATTGCCTTCCTCGTCGTATCCGGTCCGCTGTACACGGAGCATGGCCACCTGCACACGTTCAGACAAGTTGAAGAAGGTCCGCTCATTCCCGTCCGGTGGCCGCAGGATGAACTGGTCGCGCCATCCGATCTGATCGATGCCGAGCCCACGGAGATAATCGACCACTCCGCCTTCGATGTCCCGGGCCTCTAGTAGCCGCGTGGCACCTTTTTCCGTGACGAACTTCATCGGGTAGTAGGTGGTCTGCATCGAATACGGGGTGCCGTCGATAGATCGCTGCTGGTGCCGGCTGACGACCTGGTCGTCTCCCTTGAGGCCGAGTGACTGCGCAATCTGCGGGGGGAGGCGGCTGCACCTCCACCCGCGGGCGGGTCTCGTCTGGTACGCGACCCTGCCGTTTGACTTCGGAGCTGTAGATCTTGTCTTCCAGGCCGCCAGCTGCTGGGTCCACGGCCAGCTTGGACACAAATGGGTCGTTGCGTCCCAGGACGAAGGTCCCCTGGCCGGGTCGGGTCTCGACCAGGCCTCGGGCTACGAGAAGTTTTATCGCATCACGGACCGTAGTTCTGGAGATCCGCGTATCTGCCCGGCCGTATTCCTCCCTGAGCTCGACTTCGGTCTTGAGCTGTACCCCGGCACGGAGCTCGCCGGCTTCGATTTGCCGCCGGAGGTCATCGGCGATCACCCGGTACATGGGCTCAGCCATGCCAGCTCCTCCCGTCGATGTGTCAGTGCAGCACAACCCTCAGTGTAGGACGATTCTGAACCATCCAAACTTAGAAATCAGCTTAGACGTCATGTTTAGCCCTCTCAACCTGGCGGTATGAAAGGTACGTACAAGTAAGACTATCAAGCGAGTCTGATTGTAGGGTAGTTAGGTACCCGTGGTACTGAGAAACGGTAACGATCGCATAATCCCAGCCAGGAGGCCGGGTCGACGTGATCGACACCCGTGACTTCGCCTCTGCGGCCAGGCCCGCTCATCGCTCTCTGCTGCATGTGAGCTGGGGCCTCTCCACCACGTCGATCTACTTCCAACAGCAGGACATCGCCCGGGACGAGTGCAACCCGCCCGGGCACGTGCTCTCGTAAGAGCCGACAGGATCCACAGCGAGAGCGACGCACGAGTTACCGGGCGGCGAAGTAAGCCGCTGGATCTCAGGAGGCAGGCCATGTTCGGACTGCTGATAGCCGCCATTTTGTTCGTTCTCTTCGTGGCGGGGTTCCTAGTTGGAGCACTGCTGGTCATCGCCGTCCGCATCAACCTTGAGGACAGGGCCGCCAGGCGGCGGATGCTCACGACGCAGCGGCTGGACGGGTCGATCTTGTTGCACGAAGAACCCCAAGGATCTGTGTCTCGCGGCGTGCGCTGGCTGGCCGGCGCGGGCCAGCGCAACGGCCCGAGGCAACTTCCCCGGTGAAGAACGGCGCCGCGACCTGTGGGCGCCAGCCTCGGTAGGTGGTAGCGGAAGTCGTCGGCGGCACGGACCGCCGACGGCGAGACTGCGGGAGGCCAGATGGCCGATGTGGTCCTTATCGGAATCGTTGTCCTCGCATTCTTCGCCGTAGGTTTCGCGGTCGGCGTCCTGATTGTGGGGGTCATCGGGCGCTGGAGGAACGGCCGGCAACGTCGGGACGCCGACCGTAAGTCGGGACGCCGACGTAATTAATAGCGGTGCCTCCGGGGTTTCAGATGATCAAGACCCGGGGATACGGTAGTAAGCGCCAATCACAGCGTGTCTCGCTGTACCTGTCCGACGGAACGAGTACCGACGGCCGACGCAGGAGGCCATGATGGCCCGTGACATTGCAGTGGCGGCGTTGGTCGCCTTCTCGACCGGTGTCATGTCCGGCGTGGTCGTCACCACGGCGCTGGCGATCAGGTCGAAGGGCCGGCGTAATTCTGTGGTCGGCCTGTCGCTGGACCTCCTCGAGATCAAGGTCCGACGTCTGATGGGGACCCCGGTGCACGGCTCCAGTGCTCGCACGGACAGTTGATGGGCCGAGTGTCGTCCGCACTACGATAAATTGCTCTGAGCGGACAGCCCTTTTGACCGCCTACTCCTACTGGCAAGTGACGCGGGCTGCGCGTCCGAGTACGCTTTTTTACACGGTCAATAGCCGTGGCGTCCTTCGGTCTTTCCGGCCGGTGGGCCGCTGAAAACGCGCACCAGAAGGATAGGACGTATCTCGGCAATATTCTTGCGGCCGGAAGCCCTGTGCCAGATAGTAACTATGCAACGCGAGATTGCGGGTCCAAACATCGATGCGGACCAGCTCAGCCTGATACCGATGACGAGCATGATCGCACGCCCAGTTGAGCAGAGCGGCGCCAATTCTCAGCCCGGCGAACCTCCTCGCTACAACGAGGCGGCTGAGATACACAGCAGAATCGTCAAGATCTCCTGGACGATCCCATACCAGTGGATTCGCTTTAGGGTCAATTGTCACCGTGGCCACGGCGTATGTCTGCTTTTCGCGCGCTACGGTGACAATCCAGGTTGTCCCCTGCGCCAGCGAAGCCTGGACACGGTCGCTGCGCTTCCGGCCCTTCTGGTCGGCCCAGTCCTTGGACCATTGATTCGTTTTCTTGCTGGACAGCCACAGCTTCGCCTCATCGATGAGCTCAAGGACAGCGGGCAGGTCACTGTCAACGGCACACCTGATGTCAAGGCTTAGCTTCCCCTTGCGGACGAGGCTCACGACTACTTCGGACATGTCGTCCGTAACCGGTCCGGGGTACTGCGGTTCAGGCTCCACTCGCGCCGTGCAGCTGTCTGCAGTGATGGCAGCAGCGATGTTCCGGACAGGCTCTATCGTCGAATTCGGCATCGCCGGATGGCCCCGTGGGTGATCAGCCTGCACAGTCGGGCTGATTAAAGGAGATGGTGTCATGTTGGCCGCTTCGCAGGCTCGAACTGCGGAGCGGGGACCTCGCCGACGTCAATGATGAATTGCTGCCGGTCGACGGGAAATATGGTGACAGTTACCCGCATCGGTTTTCCGTTTTGATCAAACGCTGTACGGAAGATCTCGAACACGGGGACTCGGCCGTCAGGCGGTAGCCCAAAAAAGCCGACTTCATTATTCTTTGGCGCGCGCACCGTGATCCAGTCACGATAGCCGACCTGGGTGAGGCCTAGAGTGGCTTTCAGGTATTCGACCGTGCCCTCTTCGGATGTCTTCGTTGTCGAGCAGGCGCTCGGCTCCCTTCAGCGCGAAGCTGCGCGGGTAGAAAGAGGTCTGAATCGACCATGGGGTCTCATCGCTGTCCAGTGCTGTCGGTTGGCTGGCGCGCTTGGACCGGATGAAACGCCGCTCGTGGCGGCTCACCACGGGTGTGCCTTCTTCGACTCCGAGCCGGTATGCGATCTCGCCCAGCGCGGTCTGAAGTTCCACGGTGGGGATGGTGCTGCGAGGGTCACGCTCGTTGGCTTCGTTCAGGTAGGCGGCCCCCTCGCCGCCCCCCAGGCCGGGCTCCTTGGTGGTCAGCGTGGTCACCAGCGGGTCCGGCGGGTCCAGCACGAACGTGCCCTGACCGGCCCTGGTTTCGACGAGGCCCAGGCTGATCAAGAACTTGATCGCATCCCGGATCGTATTGCGCGATGCCTTGAACAGCCCGCCCAGCTTCTCCTCGGGCGGCAGTTGCGCGCCGGGCTCCAGCTGGCCAGTCTCGATCTGCGCGCGGAGGTCGTCGGCGATCCGCCGGTACAGAGGGTCGGCCACGGCGCCTCCTTGGATCGGCCCTGGTCACTCGCCGGTATACCGCGGGTGTTGCGCGGGTCGCTCGGCATCGAGGACGAGATGCATCCGGCTGATGGTATGGCTGGACATCAAGAATAACCGGGATCATGTTACCAACACATGGTTGAGGCCGATGTGATGTCAGGGGCTCCTGCTAAGGGCTTTGGCCAATGTTTCTTGGCGGACGTCGCTTATGACTGCCTCAGGGTTCGGGCACCTCAAAGCGACTGTGCGAAGAGATCTGGTGGTGGATAGCGAGATAAGGCCATGCCAGCAAGAACGCTTAGCTGCCCTACATATCGAGATCGGTAATGGCAGGCCCTGCGTGCGGAACCCTGGTTCCGCTAGTGTCATTTTGCCCGCTTCGCGGGCTCGTACTGCGGAGCGGGGACCTCGCCGACATCAATGATGAACTGCTGCCTGTCCACCGGAAATATGGTGACAGTTACCCGCATCGGTTTTCCGTTTTGATCAAACGCTGTACGGAAGATCTCGAACACGGGGACTCGGCCGTCAGGCGGTAGCCCAAAAAAGCCGACTTCATTATTCTTTGGCGCGCGTACCGTGATCCAGTCGCGATAGCCGACCTGGGTGAGGCCTAGAGTGCCTTTCAGGTACTCGACCGTGCCCTCTTCGATGTCTTCGTTGTCGAGCAGGCGCTCGGCTCCTTTCAGCGCGAAGCTGCGAGGGTAGAAAGAGGTCTGCATCGACCATGGGGTCTCATCGCTGTCCAGTGCTGTCGGTTGGCTGGCGCGCTTGGACCGGATGAAACGCTGCTCGTGGCGGCTCACCACGGGCGTGCCTTCCGGTACTCCCAGCCGGTACGCGATCTCGCCCAGCGCGGTCTGAAGTTCCACGGTGGGGATGTCGCTGCGAGGGTCACGCTCGTTGGCTTCGTTCAGGTATGCGGCCCCCTCGCCGCCGCCCAGACCGGGCTCCTTGGTGGTCAGCGTGGTCACCAGCGGGTCCGGTGGGTCCACCACGAACGTGCCCTGGCCCGCCCGGGTTTCGACGAGGCCCAGGCTGATCAAGAACTTGATCGCATCCCGGATCGTATTGCGCGAGGCCTTGAACAGCTCGCCGAGCTTCTCCTCGGGCGGCAGTTGCGCGCCGGGCTCCAGCTGGCCGGTCTCGATCTGCGCGCGGAGGTCGTCGGCGATCCGCCTGTACAGGGGGTCGGCCATAACGCCTCCGCTGGATCGACCATGGTCACTTTGGGTGAAACGGGACAACCCGTTTGTCGGTCCAACCCGGGCGCGCCGATCACCCCGGGGCCAGAGTGGAGCCCATTATCTATGTACCATACATCCCAACCGATGGTATGGCTAGGATATTTCGAATAATCCAAGTCACGTGGATGAACCAAGTAGTGCGACACGAGGTCGCATGTGATGAGTGGCGCTCGTCGAAGGGAGATCGACTGATGTCGGTGACGTAGCTCCGGTCCAGTGCGCAAGGACCGTCGCCCGGCGTGCGCTGCGGGTAACTGCAGGGTGCGGAGCCGGGGAAAGGCCCAAGGGCTCCCGTTCCATCCGGGAGACCACAGGCTGGGGAAGACCGGACGGGTGAACGTGAGTGAATCCTCGATGACGCCTCGTCATTAGCACTCTCGCCGGTGGGCTGCAGAAGGCGGGAGAACAGGGGCCGGCCGCTGGAAGGCGGCGAGTGCCGGCCGGAGAGTATTTGGCTGGCCGGGAGCGCACCATCGTCCCCGGGGTTCAGAGGACGCCCACCGCGGTCGCATCTATCGCATGCGGAACGTGACAACCCCGATGAGGTCCGGCGGGATATCTGCCGGTAGGCCGACCGTGAGGGAAGCCGAATTCCCCAGCGGGCGCAGGAAGACCCGAGAAGCGAATGCCGGTGGCCGAAAGGCAGCAGGAAACCGGGAACCGGGTGCTGGCTCTCCCGCCAGCGGTTCCCGCATAACTGGCCGGATAGGGCGGCTGCCCGGCTCGAAAGAGCGCTGACGCGGGTCTGGTGAGCCTGCGGAGAGAAGACGCAAGGACGCCATCACCGAGGGGCAAGTTGGACACCGTGCAGGTGAACGGACCTGAGGGCGACCCGGGCTGGGACTCAGTGGACTGGGGCCAGGCCGAGGAGAACGTACGGCGGCTGAGGCGCAGGATCTTCGCGGCATCGCAGGCCGGGGACCTGAAGAAGGTCCGCAGTCTGCAGAAGCTGATGCTCCGGTCCCGCAGCAACGCTCTGGTGAGCGTGCGGCGGGTGACGGAGATCAACGCTGGCCGCAAGACGGCCGGGGTCGACGGGCGCATCGTGCTCGCGGGCTGGGAGAAGGCCGACATGGCCGCCTGGCTGCAGCACGGAGCGGCCGAGATGGAGGCCCCTGCCCGTCAGGCGGGTGTATGTGCCCAAGAGCAACGGGCGCCGCCGCGGGCTCGGGATTCCCGTGATCGCCGACCGGGCGCTTCAGGCCCTGTCGGTGAACGCGCTGGAACCCGAGTGGGAGGCCCGGTTCGAGCCGAGATCCTACGGGTTCCGGCCGGGCCGGGGCTGCCATGACGCGATCGTGGCCATCCACACCTCGGCATCCCGCCAGGATGCACGCAGGCTGTGGGTACTCGACGCGGACCTGGAGGCGGCATTCGACCGGCTCAGTCATGACCACATCCTCCGCTCGCTGGGGGCGTTTCCCGCCAGGGGACTTGTCCGCCGGTGGCTGAGGGCCGGGGTGATGGAAGACGGCAGGGTCACGCTGACCAGGGAGGGAGTACCTCAGGGCGGCGTGATCAGCCCCGTGATCATGAACGTGGCGCTGCACGGCATGGAGCAGGCGGCCGGGGTCAGGTACTGGGAGGGCGGCGCCACCCTGCGCGCCGTCCCGGGAACGCCTGTCCTGGTCCGGTACGCCGATGACCTGGCCGTACTGTGCGCGACCCGCGCGCAGGCCGAGCAGGTCAAGGAACGGCTCTCCGGGTGGCTGGAGCCCAGGGGCCTCGCGTTCAACGAGTCCAAGACGAGGATCGTCCACCTCAGCCAGGGGTTCGACTTCCTCGGGTTCAGCATCCGCCGTTACCCAAACGGCAAGCTCCTGACCAAGCCGAGCAAGGAGGCAATGCGACGGATCCGGGAACGCCTGTCCGCCGAGGCCATCGCCATGCGCGGGGCCAACGCGGACGCGCTTATTGCCCGGCTCAACCCGATTATCACCGGCTGGGCCGCGTATTACCGGATCGGGGTATCTAAGCGCGCCTACGGCACGCTGGATGCCCACCTGTGGAGACTCGCCTGGAAATGGGCGAAGTTCTCCCACCCGAACAAGCCGAGGCGCTGGATCATCACCCGGCACTTCGGCATGTTCAACCGGCCAGGCAGGACAAGTGGGTGCTCGGAAGCCGGGAGACCGGCTTCTACCTCCGCAAGTTCGCCTGGACCAAAATCGTCCGGCACCGGATGGTCGCCGGGCGGGCGTCTCCCGACGACCCCGCCCTCACCGGGTACTGGCAGCAGCGGCGACGCCGTGACCGCCTCCCGGTGGACCCCGCGACCTGGCACCTGCTGCGCCGCCAGCGCGGCCGGTGCCCGCTCTGCCGGGGACTGCTGCTGCACGCCGACCGCCAGCCCCAGAGCCCGGAGGAATGGCAGCAGTGGCACACCGTCACGCGCAAGGCGATCCGCAAGCACGCGATCGACAGCGTGACAGACCTCGGCACCCCGGACGGACGCGTCGCATACCACCTCATACACGCACACTGCCGTCACCGTATCGGCAGCGGTACCAGCCCGGCGCTTCTGCCCGGCCCGCAGCCTTAAGGGCTTGCTTGAGCCGAGCTGCCCGGAAAGCGGGCACGGCCGGTTCTGAGGGGACCCCGGCGCGGCAACGCGCCGGGGTTACCCGACGATAGTACCGGCGCCTCGACAGATACTGCTGTTAAAACGTTGGGTAGCCGTGTCTGGAGTGGCTTTACTTGCAGTCGCATCTGAGGCCTTGAACGTTCTGACCTGCACCTCAACTGTTTCCTGAGCGGCGCTGGCCGTGCGGTCGGCCTCCCGTCTACACCCCGGTCGGTCACTTTAGGGACTGGTTATTCACTTCTGAAGCGGCGCACGGTGGCCTTGGACCGCTTGATCATGCAACTTCAGCGGAAAGGGGCCGAGCGGCCGACAGTCGCGGTTTCACTTACGCGAGGGCAGGGAATACCTTGGCCTGATACCAGTGATTGGTATCAGGCCTGACAGACCTAAAGACCTAAGACCAGATACACCACTAGGACCCAACGAGGGCCTATGAGGGATAGCTGGGGTGGGACTTACAGGCATAACAGCACATCGGGTGGCCTGAGGCATGATCTGCCGACATCAAGTTCACGCGACCGAGGGCGAATGAGCGGGCCAATGCCGGGAGCGATAGGGGCGCGCTCTGCGGGAGCCGCTGGCGAGCGCCGTCCGCCGCAGCGCTGCGGGAGGCCGTCGTGGCCGATGTGGTCCTACTGGGAACTGTGATCCTCATTCTGTTCATCGTCGGGTTCAGCGTGGGTGTCCTGATCGTCGTCGGCGTTCTTGGCCGCCGGAGAGGAACGGGAGGAGGCCCCGGCGCGGGCGGGGACTGAGCACCCGCACCGCGGATCCGCAGCTGTCGCACCGCCTGCCCGCAGGTGCCCATTCCGGGCCTGCGGGCAAGGCGGGCTTCAACCCCCGGTTTCGCAGGATCACGACACGGAGATAATGTGTTCAACGTTCAACGCCAGACGCAGCGTGTCTCGCTGTAAGGACCCGGCGGATATGATGACCGTCGTCTACTGCAGGAGGCCATCATGGCTCGCGACATTGCCGTGGCGGCAGTGGTCGCCTTCTCGACTGGTGTCATGTCCGGAGTGATCGTTACGAGCATGGTGGCCATCAGGTCGGAACGGTGGAGTGATTCGCTGGCCCGGCTGTACCTCGGTTTCCTCGAGCGCAAGGTCCGGCGCTTGACCGGGACGGGTGTGCACAGCTCGGCATACCCTGACAACTGAAAGGCATGTCCCGGCCGCCTGTGAACCGCGCCGCCGATCTGATCCGCTGCTGAGTCGGCCTTGAGCATCTTGTGCCGGGAGCATCTAAGCTCGCCCTGTGCAGGATGACATGCTCGGTGGCGCGCGCGGCCCGCGGCCGGAATTCCCGTGGCTCGCTGGCAGCGCCACGGGCATCGGTTCCATGCCGGGAACGGACCCGATGGAGGCAGCCCGGATCGTGGCCGGTGAGCTGCCGGACTTCCCCTTCGTGCCCGAGCTGCCCAACCGCGGGCCCGGCGCGGACCTGATCGGCCGGACCGCGGCCCTCCTGATCGATATGCCGGTGGAGACGACGACCGGCGGGTGGCGCATCGCGGACCGGCCGGGCCGCTACATGCGGGCCGCCCGCAGCATGATGTCGGCCGACCTCGACGCGATCGAGGAGGTCTATTCCGGTTTCGAGGGCCCGTTCAAGATCAGCTTGTGCGGCCCGTGGACGCTGGCCGCCGGCATCGAGCTGCCCCGCACGCTGAACCCGGCCCTGTCCGACAGCGGCGCGGTCGCCGATCTCACCGGGTCGCTGGCCGAGGCGACGACCGCGGTGGTGGCCGAGATGGCCACGCGGGTGCCCGGCGCCGAGCTGCTGGTCCAGTTTGATGAGCCTTCGCTGGCTGTGGTGGCGCGCGGCGAGATACCCACCGCCAGCGGGCTGTCCCGGCTGGCCGCCGTCGACGCGGCGGTGATGTCCGACCGGCTGGGCACGGTTCTGGCCGCGGCGGGGCGGTACTCCGTCGTGCATTGCTGCGCGAGCCCGGTCCCGTTCGGGATTATCTGGGCGGCGGGGCCGGATGCGGTCGCCTTCGACCTGAGCCTGCTGCGGCGGGAAGAAGCTGACCGCGTCGCCGAGATGGCCGACGCGGGGACCGGCATCCTGGCTGGCGCGGTGCCCGGCCCGCCGCCGCCCGGCGAGCGGGAGGAGCCGGTCAAGTCCGCGCAGCGGGTGCTGCGGTTCTGGCGGCGGCTGGGGATGGCGCCGGAGGACTGCGCGCAGCAGGTCGTCGTCACCCCGGCCTGCGGCCTGGCCGGCGCGCCGCCCGAACGGGCGGCCGGCGTGCTGGGGCATTGCCGGGAAGCGGCGAGAATGGTCGCTGAGCTGGCCGAAGAGAGCGAGGACACGGAGGGCGGGGCATGAGCGACGCGGGGACCGCCGACTCGAAGGAACCGAAGGATCCGAACGAGACACCGACCGAGGTCCGGCAGCGGCACGCCGAGCTGAGCGCGCGGGTCACCGAGGCGCGGCACCGGTACTACGTGCTGGACGGGCCCACGATCTCGGACGCCGAGTTCGACACGCTGATGCGCGAACTGGAGGGCCTGGAGGACAGCTTCCCGGAGCTGCGCACCCCGGACTCGCCCACACAGCAGGTGGGCGGGTCGGTTTCCACCCTGTTCACCCCGGTGGAGCACCTGCAGCGGCTGCTCAGCCTGGACAACTCGTTCTCCGCCGACGAGCTTGACGCCTGGGCCGACCGGGCGGCGCGCGGTGGCGGCACCGGGCCATACCTGTGCGAGCTGAAGATCGACGGACTGGCCATCGCGCTGGTTTACCGGAACGGCCGGCTGACCCGCGGCGCGACCCGCGGTGACGGGCGCACCGGTGAGGACGTCACGCCGAACATCCGCACCATCGGCTCGATCCCGGCGCAGCTGAAGGGCAGCGGATATCCGGAGACGCTGGAGGTGCGCGGCGAGGTCTTCCTGCCGGTCAAGGCGTTCGAGGAGCTGAACGAGCGGCTGACCGAGGCGGGTAAGCCAGCCTTCGCTAACCCGCGCAACTCGGGGGCAGGCTCACTGCGGCAGAAGGATCCACGGGTCACCGCCAGCCGCGCGCTCGACGTGATCGTGCACGGCGTCGGCCGGGTGGAGGGCATCCCCGACCGCGAGGAGCCGCCGGAGACCCAGTCCGGCTGGTATGAGCGGATGCGGGGCTGGGGGCTGCCGGTCAGCGACCGGATCAAGGTCGTGCCGGACCTGGCCGCGGTGCACGACTACATCAACTTCTACGCCGAGCACCGGCACGACCCGCCGTACGAGATCGACGGCGTGGTGGTCAAGCTGGACCGGCTGGACGAACAGCGCGCGCTGGGCGCTACCTCGCGCGCGCCGCGCTGGGCCATGGCGTTCAAGTACCCGCCGGAAGAGGTCACTACCCGGCTGCTGGACATCCGGGTCAACGTGGGCCGGACCGGCCGGGTGACGCCGTTCGGCGTGATGGAGCCGGCCAAGGTCAGTGGGTCGACGGTGGAGATGGCCACCCTGCACAACGCGGACGAGGTGAAGCGCAAGGGCGTGCTGATCGGCGACACGGTGGTGCTGCGCAAGGCCGGGGACGTGATCCCGGAGATCGTGGCTCCCGTGGCCGACCTGCGCACCGGTGACGAGCGCGAGTTCGAGTTCCCCACCCACTGCCCCGCGTGCGGTACGCGGCTGGCCCGGGAGGAGGACGAGGTCGACTGGCGCTGCCCGAACACCCGGTCCTGTCCGGCCCAGCTGCGCGAGCGGCTGTTCCACCTGGCCGGCCGGGGCGCTTTCGACATCGAGGTGCTGGGCTACGAAGCGGTCACCGCGCTGCTCGACGATCACCTGGTCACCGACGAGGGAGACTTGTTCGACCTGACCGAGGACAAGCTCAAGGCCTCGCCGTTCTTCGTCAACAAGCAGGGCACGCTGAAGGTCAACGCCGGGCGGCTGCTGGCCAACCTGGAAGTGGCCCGGCAGCGGTCGCTGTGGCGGATCCTGGTCGCGCTGTCCATCCGGCACGTCGGGCCGACCGCAGCCCGCGCGCTGGCCACCGAGTTCGGCTCGCTGGACGTGATCGCCGCGGCCAGCGTCGAGCAGCTCGCGGTGGTGGACGGCGTCGGGCCGACGATCGCGGCGTCGGTGGCCGACTGGTTCGGCGTGGACTGGCACGTCGCGATCGTGGACAAGTGGCGCGCGGCCGGTGTGCGTATGGAGGAGGAAGGCTTCGACCCCAGTGGGGCGACGCCGCGGCGGCTGGCCGGGGTCACGGTCGTGATCACCGGGTCGCTGCCGGAGCTCAGCCGGGACGAGGCCGCGGAGGCGGTGCGCGCCGCGGGCGGGAAGGTCACCGGCTCGGTGTCGAAGAAGACCGACTTCGTGGTGGCGGGGGAGAACCCCGGCTCCAAGTACGACAAGGCCGTCGAGGTCGGCGTCCCTATCCTCGACGAGGCCGCCTTCCGCGTCCTGCTGGCCGAGGGCCCGGACGCGTTCCGCCCCGAGCCCGCCACGAAGGAGGCAGGGCCGGCGCCGGAGTAGCGGAGCGGCACCCGGTAAATCCGGTCGGGGAGGGGTGCGCGGGCTTCTAGGATGGCGTGCATGTCCATTACCCGCGACGAGGTCGCCCATCTGGCCAGGCTGTCCAGGCTCGCCCTCGGCGAGGAGGAACTGGACCACCTCGCGCCCCAGCTTGACCAGATCATCTCGGCGGTCGCCCGGGTCCAGGAGATCGCCGCCGAGGGGATCCCGCCGACCTCGCACGCCCTGCCGCTCACCAACGTGTTCCGCGAGGACGAGATCGTCCCGTGCCTGCCCGTCGACGTGGTGCTCAGCCAGGCGCCGGCCGTGGAGCAGCAGCGGTTCAAGGTACCCCGGATCCTGGCGGAGGACTGACGCATGAGCGAGCTCACCACGATGGCCGCGGCGGACCTGTCCGCCGCGCTGGTCAGCAAGGATGTCTCGGCTACCGAAGTCACCCAGGCGCACCTCGACCGGATCGCGGCGGTCGACGGCCGCGTGCACGCGTTCCTGCACGTCGCGTCGGAGGAGGCCCTCGCCGCGGCCGGGCGGGTGGACGAGCAGCGCGCGGCCGGCGCGGAGCCGGGCCCGCTGGCCGGGGTCCCGGTCGCGCTGAAGGATGTCTTCACGACCACCGACATGCCGACCACGGCCGGCTCCCGGATCATCGAAAATTGGCGGCCGCCGTACGACGCGACGATCACCAGCCGCCTGCGCCGCGCCGGGGCCATCATCCTCGGCAAGACCAACATGGACGAGTTCGCCATGGGCTCCTCCACGGAGAACTCCGCGTTCGGCCCCACCCGCAACCCGTGGGACCTGTCCCGGGTGCCCGGCGGCTCGTCGGGTGGCTCGGCGGCGTCGGTGGCCGCGTACGAGGCGCCGCTGGCCATCGGCACGGACACCGGCGGGTCGATCCGCCAGCCCGCGGCGGTCTGCGGCATCACCGGGATGAAGCCCACCTACGGCGGCAACTCCCGGTACGGGCTGATCGCGTTCGCGTCCTCGCTCGACACGCCAGGCCCGCTGGCCCGCACGGTGCTGGACGCGGCGCTGCTGCACGAGGCCATCTCGGGGCACGACCCGATGGACGCCACGTCCATCAACGAGGCGGTGCCGCCGGTGGTGGCCGCGGCCCGCCAGGCGGACGTGGCCGGCGTGCGGATCGGCGTGGTCACCGAACTCTCCGGCGAGGGCTACCAGCCGGGCGTGCTGTCGCGCTTCAGCCAGGCGATCGAGCTGCTCGAGTCGCTCGGCGCCAAGGTTACCGAGGTGTCCTGCCCGCACTTCCGCTACGCGCTGCCCGCGTACTACCTGATCGCGCCCAGCGAGTGCTCCTCCAACCTGGCCCGCTTCGACGCGATGCGCTACGGCCTGCGGGTCGGCGACGACGGCACCCGCAGCGCGGAGGAGGTCATGGCGCTGACCCGCGAGGCGGGGTTCGGCGCCGAGGTCAAGCGGCGCATCATGCTCGGCACGTACGCCCTGTCCAGTGGCTACTACGACGCCTACTACGGCAAGGCGCAGCAGGTCCGCACGCTGATCACGCGTGACTTCGAGGCGGCGTTCGGCCAGGTCGACGTGCTGGTCTCGCCGACCACGCCGACGACCGCCTTCCCGGTCGGGGAGCGGACCGACGACCCGATGTCGATGTACCTGGCCGACCTGTGCACGATCCCGTCGAACCTGGCCGGGAACGCGGCCATCTCGGTGCCGTGCGGCCTGGCCCCCGAGGACGGCCTGCCGGTCGGGCTGCAGATCATGGCGCCGGTGCTGGCCGACGACCGTGCCTACCGGGTCGCGGCCGCGGCGGAGGCCGCGTTCACCGGGCGCTGGGGCCATCCGCTGCTGGCCGGGGCGCGCGGCCTCGACCACCAGAGCGGGACCAGCACGACGAGTGAGACGAAGGGAGCGGGCCGATGACGGCCGAACCGCTGCCGCCCATCCCGTACGCGGAGGCGCTGACGCGTTACCAGCCGGCGATCGGCCTGGAAACGCACGTCGAGCTGGGCACGCTGACCAAGCTGTTCTGCGGCTGCCCGGTCCAGTTCGGCGGGGAGCCGAACACGCACGTCTGCCCGGTCTGCCTCGGCCTGCCCGGCTCGCTGCCGGTACCGTCCCGGGCCGCGATCGAGTTCACCATCCGGATCGGGCTGGCGCTGAACTGCTCGATCGCGGAGTGGTGCCGGTTCGCGCGGAAGAACTACTTCTACCCGGACATGCCCAAGGACTTCCAGATCTCCCAGTACGACGAGCCGCTGTGCACCGACGGCTGGCTCGACGTGATGGTGGACGAGGGTGACGCCGAGCCGCAGCAGGTACGGGTCGGCATCGAGCGCGTGCATCTGGAGGAGGACACCGGCAAATCGCTGCACGTGGGCGGGGCCACCGGCCGGATCCAGGGCGCCGACTACTCGCTGGTCGACTACAACCGGGCCGGCATCCCGCTGGTGGAGATCGTGACCAAGCCGATCACCGGCGCGGGTGCGGCCGCCCCCGCGGTGGCCCGTACCTACGTCGCGGAGCTGCGGGAGGTCGTCCGGTCCCTGGGCGTGTCCGACGTGCGCATGGAGGAGGGCTCTCTGCGCTGCGACGTGAACACCTCGCTGGCGCCCCGCGGCTCGGCGGTGCTGGGCACCCGGACGGAGACCAAGAACGTCAACTCGCTGCGCTCGGTGGAGCGGGCCGTCCGGTCCGAGATCGAGCGGCAGGCCGCTGTGCTGGACGCGGGCGGAAAGGTGGCCCTGGAGACCCGGCATTTCCACGAGGACACCGGCATCACGACGCCCGGCCGCAGCAAGGAGGAGGCGGAGGACTACCGCTACTTCCCCGAGCCGGACCTGGTGCCGCTGGCCCCGCCCCGCGAATGGGTGGAGCGGATCCGGCGGTCGCTGCCCGAGCTGCCCTCGGCGCGGCGGGAACGGCTCCAGGCCGAGTGGCACCTGTCCGACGCCGACATGGCCGCGCTGCGTAACGCGGACGCGTTCGACCTGGTAGCCGGTACCGTGGCCGCGGGCGCGTCCCCGGCTGACGCCCGGAAGTGGTGGCTGGGCGAGCTGTCCCGCCGCGCGAACGAGACCGGCACCGCGCTGTCCGCCCTCCCGATTGCGCCCGATCAGGTGGCCCGGGTCGCGGGCCTGGTGTCGTCCGGCGCGCTGAACGACCGGCTGGCCCGCCAGGTGATCGACGGAGTGCTGGCCGGCGAGGGCACCCCGGACGATGTGGTCAAGGCGCGCGGCCTGGCCGTGGTCAGTGACGACAGCGCGCTGCAGGCCGCGGTTGACGAGGCCGTCGCCGCTCACCCGGACGTCGCGGAAAGGGTCCGCAGCGGCAAGATCCCCGCGGCCGGCGTTCTGGTCGGAGCGGTCATGAAGGCCACTCGCGGCCAAGCCGACGCCGCCAAAGTCCGCCAGCTAATCCTGGCGAGACTGACCTAACCGCGGGGGAGGGCGGAGCGCCGCCAGCCGTCTGGGCTGGGGAATATCGGCGCGCGCAGTTGCCGGGATCTGTCCGAGCATGCCGAACGGGCCCGGCTGGGAGTCGTCCTGGCCGCTGCCGCGGCGGCGGAGGCCGCGTCCCGGCGGACGGCAAGGACGGCCAGGATCGCGGCGATCTCCTCGGTGCTGGCGTGACCGCGGATGATGCGCAGGAGCGGCTGGCCTGACTGGTCTGCTGGCACGGGGCCAGTCTACGGGCCAGTCCGGGGGGCCAGCCCTGCCGGGCCGGAGCCCAGTCCTGTGGGCCAGTCTGAGGGGCCCAGCCCTGCCGGGCCTGTCCTGCGGGGCTGGTCTGCGGGCGACCAGTTTCCGGGTGGCCTAGTCGCGTGAGCGGCCCACGGTGATGCCGAACTCACGATGCACCCGGACCCAGAACGCGTCCCGCAGCCATTCGCGCGCCTCCTGGTAGGCGCGCAGCGACAGGCCGAGCTCCTTCTCCGCCTCGACCAGCAGCT
This sequence comes from uncultured Actinomycetes bacterium, assembly GCA_963732345.1. Classification (GTDB taxonomy): domain Bacteria; phylum Actinomycetota; class Actinomycetes; order Streptosporangiales; family Streptosporangiaceae; genus Bog-532. The sequence continues at coordinate 206,924 of CAVSZI010000019.1, forward strand.
CCTTGTCGATGACCGGCGGCAGGATCGGGCCGGGGAGCAGGTCGCGGATGTTGTCGGTGCCGCGGGTCAGGATCCACTTCTGCGCCACGTGCTCGCCCGCCTCCTCCACCCGCGACCGGTCCGGCCCGAGCCGGGCTGCGGCCGGGGTGGGCTGCCCCGGGCCCGCGCCGGTGCCCACTCCGGGCGCGTGCGGCCCATGTGCCGCCGGAACGCCGCCGCCATGCGCGGCCGCGCCTGCTAGGGGCGCGCTCGGGTACGGGGAGTGAGCGGGCTTGCCAGGCGCGCGTGTCGGTACCCGGTCGCCGAAGAGCTGCGCCGGGGAGGGTACGGTGCTGGCGGGCGGCTCTTCGGGGCGGGCGGTCTCGACCACGCTGACCGGCTGCCGGGTGAAGTAGGGCTTGACGAACGCGCTGTCCAGGATCTCGACCGTGTCAGACTCCCAGACCAGCCGTTCGGCCTGGTTCGTGCCGTAGGGCGGCTCGATGCCCCACAGGTGGACGCGCACGCCGTAGGCCTGCGCGGCCTCCACGGCCGGCACCATGTCCTCGTCGCCGGCGACCAGGACCGCGTCGGTGATCGCGTGATGCCGGGCCAGCGCCTCCATGTCCGCGCGGATCTGCGCGTCCACGCCCTTCTGCTGGCCGCGCGCGTTGAGGTTGCCGAGCCGAAGTTTGACCAGTGGCATCTGGGCGATGACACGCTGATCGATGGTGGGCACGCGGTCGCGGGCCGCGTCGTACCAGTACACCCGCAGCAGCTCGCCGCGGACGAGCTCGTCCGCGTGCTTGCTGACCGCCTGGATGAGCGGCACGGCGTCGACCCGGAAGTCGCGGCGTGAGCTCGTGCCGAGTAGCAGTTCCCCGGCGGCAGCGAAAATGTAGCCCACGTCGACCATGACGGCATAGCGGGCCAGCAGCGGGAGTGGGGCTCCGTATTCGCTCATCGTGTTCAAGACTCTAGGGCAGGCCGCCGGGTGGCCATGCCGTCGGAAATACTGGAGTCAGAAAAGACAAACAGATTGTAAAAGGCGGGAAAAAGGTAAAGCAGCGCCGGGGGTTGGATAGAAGAGATAGTAACTGTGGGTCAGGGAGAAGAACATCGAAGATGAAGGCGTAGAAAAAGGCGGTCAGTAAAGCAAAAGAAAAGATGAAGTAGAGACAACATTGAAGTAGAGAAAGAAGAAGATAAGATAAAAGCTATTGCAACCAGGATAACATAAAAGGTAAGCTTCATCAGCACTGTACTGTGGATATATAGGAATAAGAGAAGGGAGAAAAAAGATGTTAATACCTCAGAGTACCGTGCTTATCCGCGCGATAGCAGTCAGGAGCTGGATAGCGCGAACGTAGATCTTAGGTGACGTATGCGCGTGGGTTTAAGCTGTTACACGCTCCAGATGGTAGGAGACCTTCGTCTCATAAGCTGAGGGCACGTTATCTTCAGACACAGCATGGCCGTAGGAGAATCGCCATTTACCGCGTCCTGCGGCCGAGAGGAAGTTGCCGTGCCGGCACACGCCGCTGTCGTGAGACTGTCGATCACTGCCCTGGCCCGCAGGGAACCTGCCCCGTGGCTGTCCGGCATGCGATCATCGCCTGCGCGGAGGTACTCGCGCGGGAGCGCCTCTGTAGGTCGCGGCGGACACCGGCCTACGAGCCCTGTTCGCCACCGAGGCCGCAGTGACGAGCTGGCGGAGCTGCAAACCACCCTCGGTGAGGGGCCAGCCATTACGCCGGGCAGGGCAACGTTCCCGTGCTGGCCCCTGACCTGAACCTGCCCGAGGCGCAGGTCCGCTGGCCGGAGTTCGCACCCATGGCGCTGACGCGCGGCGTGACGGCCGTCTTCGCGTCCCGGTGAGCTCGGGCGCGGCCCGGCTGAGGGTGCTGTGCCTGTCCAGGAGCAGCCCTGCGCGCTGGGCCGGGACCAGCTCGAACGGTGCTCCTGTACGCCGACGCGGCAATGCGCTGGCCCTTGACGTCGCGGTGGCTTGGCCCAGACCGCCGTGGACGCGGCGTTTCTGAGCGCAGGGCCAGGTTCACCAGGCGACCGGGATGATCTCGGTGCAGCTGGGCATCCCGTGACCGTGCTCTGGTGCGTTACTGGCCCACGTCCACGCCCAGGCCCAGCCGATCTCACGGGTCGAGGCCGATCTGGTAGGCAGGCGGCCTCTTTCGCCGGCCAGTTCACCACCTTCCCTCAGGCGCGCACCCGAGGCCAGACTGGGGCGGTAACCAACGTACGCTCGGCATCGCCTCGCGGCCCGGCCCCACCCCGGCAGCAGACCAGGGACAAGACCCCGAGGACAAGGACGAGGGATGGAAGGCCAATGAGCCCCTCGGACAGGCTCGCATGGCGAGCCTTCGTCAAGGTCGCCGATACCCTGCTGTCCGACTTCGACACATTGAATTCCTGAATACGCTGGCCGAGTACAGTGTCGAGCTGCTCGGCGTCTCCGCGTGCGGGATTCTGCTGGCGGAACCGGTTGGCAACCTGGATCTTGTCGCCGCATCGACCGATACTGGCCCGAGTCCCACTGTCCAAGCGCGTACCCGAGGCCCTGGCGCGACCATTTCGCCCAGGTTCTCGACCGACCTCCCCGAGCCGGGGGGGGCCGCCCCGTGCATGGCGGCTGGGTTCGCGCGTGCACGCTATGCGATGCGGCTGCGCCTGCAGGCTGTCGGTGCCCTCACCTTCCGCCCCGGGCCACTGGATGCCGAAACCACGGAACTGGGCCAGGCGCTCGCCGACGTGGCCACGATCGGCATCCTGCTCAGCGCCGGTAGAGTCATGAGGTGTCACGGAACAGCTGCAGGTAGCCCTGAACAGCCGGATAGTGATCGAGCAGCCCAGGGGCGTGCTCGCGGAGCGTGTGCAGGTGGGCATCGACACGGCCTTTAGCGCGTTGAGCGGCTACGCCCGCGACCGTAATCTGAAACTCGCCGAGTCGCCAGGGCCGTCCGGTCGGCGACCTCGACATAGTGCTGCCCGCGGGCCGGGCAGCCCGCGCATGACTGGGCCAGGTCCGGAGGCTGACCTGCGGCCCAGCGCAGCTCGGGTGTCCGAGTCATATCCGGCCGTCATGTTCCCAAGGCCCCGGCGTTACAGCGGCTCGGTAGCCCATGTCCAGCCGTGGGCCTCATCGTGGACCGGCCGGACCAGGAACGCCCCGGACGCGTCCGACAACTGGGCGATGATCCGCATCAGGTGCCGGTGAAAATCGGCCGGCGGGCGGACACCGTGCTGCCGGCCCTGGTCGGCGAGGGTCACGGTCGCGCCCTCGCCGTGGCCGAGCCGGGCCGTGACGTTGCCGTTGTAGTCGATGCCTACTCCGACGATCGCGCTAGCGCGGACGATATCGCTCCCGTCGTCCTTGGCTATCCATACATCGGGCGTGTTCATACGTCCCACCTCCAAGGCCTCGTAGGCATTGTCCCGCACTGGCGCCCATCTGATCACTCTGCCCTTAGCTGTCCGGCGTCCATCCGGCCGCTGTGCCCTCAGTTGTCCGTATCCGCACCGCAAGGAGGTAGGGTCGGAGCAGCTTCGATCGGGGGCCAGCGGAGTATCCGCGGTGGTTCCGGTTCGAGGTTCGCGCATGTCGTCCCGGACCCTGGCGGCGCGCGGTCAGAAGGGCCGCGTTCCCGAGCCAAGGAGTCCCGGCGTGCATGTTCCTCCCGCGAATGAGGCCGGGCCCAGCCCTCAGTCTCCGCCCTCGTCCGCGTCCCTGCCCGCGCCCTCGTCCGCGCCTCTGCGCGGCAGCGAGTACGCGATGCTGTCACGTCAGATCCGGCAGGCGCGTCTGCTGGACCGGCGGCTGCGCTATTACGCCGCGAAAATCGCGGTCACCGCGGCGGCGCTGGTGGCCGGCTGGGCGGCGTTCGCGCTGATCGGTGATTCGTGGTGGCAGCTGGGGATCGCGGTCTTCCTGGCCGTGATGTTCGGCCAGCTCGGTTTCCTCGGCCATGACGCGGGCCACCAGCAGATCTTCCGCTCCCGGAAGGCCAACTACCTCCTCGGCGTGGCGTGCGGGAATCTCGGCATCGGCCTGAGCTTCGGCTGGTGGACCGGCAAGCACAACCGGCATCACGCCCACCCCAACACCGAGGACGCCGACCCCGACATCATGATCGGTGTGCTGGCGTTCTCCGGCGGCCAGGCGCGGGCCGCCCGGGGGGTGCGGCGGCTGATCTTCCGCTGTCAGGCGTTCCTGTTGTTCCCCCTGATGTTCCTGGAGGCGGCCAGCCTGCACGGCGCCAGCCTTCGTTCGGTGACGCGCCGGATCCGCGAGCACCGGGCCGGCCAGCACGGGGCGTGGGAGGCAGCGCTGCTCACGCTGCATGCCGCCGGTTACCTCACCGCGGTCTTCCTCGTGCTGTCGCCCGTCCGGGCCGTGCTGTTCATCCTGGTGCAGCAGGGCCTGTTCGGCTTCTACCTGGCCTGCTCGTTTGCCCCCAACCACAAGGGAATGCCCCTCCTGGAGGCGGGAGACCGTACCGATTTCCTCCGCCGCCAGGTGCTGACCTCACGCAACGTCCGCGGTGGTTGGCTGACCGATGCCGCTCTCGGCGGCCTGAATTACCAGATCGAGCATCATCTGTTTCCGTCGATGCCCCGGCCCAGCCTGCGCCGGGCCCAGCCGCTGGTGGCGGCGTTCTGCGCCGACCGCGGCCTGCCCTACTGCCAGACGAGCTTGCTCGGCTCGTACGCCCAGGCGCTGCGCCACCTGAGCTCGGTCGGCAAGCTCACCGGCGCCGTCGGCGATGCCGGAACCGACCCGGAGAAAATTGAGGCTGGCCCCCAGGAGAAGACGCCGCCGTCAGATCGCCGCCGCGTCGCCTGGCGCCTGGAGAGCCAGTAACGGCGCGGGTCCGGTGTGTCGGCGAGTTACCGCGGGGCGCGAAGCGCGAACACCAACGCAAGTTACGGCGAGTCGCTCATACCGGCCCAGCGAGTCCGGGCCTTCAGGCCCGGCGAACGGCCGGTGTCTCGGCGAGTTACCGCGGCGGGGCGCGGAGCGCAGCGGGGGGTTCCGGGGGGTCGCCCCCCGGGCCAGCACAGCGAACCGGGCCTCCGGCCCGGTGAGCGGCCGGTGTCTCGGCGAGTTACCGCAGCGGGGCGCGAAGCGCAGCGGGGGGAATCGGGGGGTCGCCCCCCGGATCAAAGCGGTATGTTGCCGTGCTTCTTGGGCGGCAGCGTCTGGCGCTTGGTCCGCAGTGCACGGAGGGCGCGGGTGACCTCCGAGCGCGTCTCGGCCGGCCGGATGACGGCATCGAGATAGCCCCGTTCGGCTGCGATGTAGGGGTTCGCCAGCGTGTCCTCGTACTCGGCGACCCGCTGGGTCCGCAGCGTGTCCGGATCGTCGGCGGCGGCCAGCTCGCGGCGGTACAGGATGTTCACCGCGCCCTGCGCGCCCATGACGGCGATCTGCGCCGTCGGCCACGCCAGGCTGACGTCGCCGCCGAGGTGCTTTGAGCCCATGACGTCGTAGGCGCCGCCGTAGGCCTTCCGGGTGATGACGGTGACCTTGGGTACCGTGGCCTCGCAGTAGGCGTAGATGAGCTTGGCGCCGCGCCGGATGATCCCGTTCCACTCCTGGTCGGCGCCGGGCAGGAAGCCGGGCACGTCCACGAAGGTCAGGATCGGGATGCTGAACGCGTCACAGGTGCGGACGAACCGGGAAGCCTTTTCCGATGCGTTGATGTCCAGGCAGCCGGCGAAGTGTATCGGCTGGTTGGCCACCACCCCGACCGATGACCCGGCCACCCGGCCGAAGCCGCAGACCATGTTGGGCGCGAACCCCGCGTGCACCTCGAGGAAGTCGGCGTCGTCCAGCACGTTCGTGATGACCGTATGCATGTCGTAGGGCTGGTTCGGGGAGTCCGGGATCAGCGTGTCCAGGGCCTCGTCGTGGCTGGTGACCTCGTCCGCCGGGGCCGGGTCGTCGGGCTCGATGACCGGGGGTTCTTCGAGGTTGTTGGACGGCAGGAAGGACAGCAGGTCGCGGGCGAAGTCGATGCAGTCCTGCTCGTCCTTGGCCTGGTAGTGAGCGACGCCGGACCGGACGGCGTGCGCGTGCGCCCCGCCCAGCTCCTCGAAGGTGACCTCCTCACCGGTCACCGTCTTGATCACGTCCGGGCCGGTGATGAACATGTGCGATGTCCCGCTCACCATGAGCGTGAAGTCGGTGATCGCCGGCGAGTAGACCGCGCCGCCCGCGCACGGCCCCATGATCAGCGAGATCTGCGGGATCACGCCCGAGGCCATCACGTTCCGGTAGAAGACCTCCCCGAACAGGCCGAGCGCGACCACGCCCTCCTGGATCCGGGCCCCACCGCCGTCGTTGAAGCCGATGATCGGGCAGCCGACCTTCAGCGCGTGGTCCATCACCTTGACGATCTTGGTGCCGTAGACCTCGCCGAGCGACCCGCCGAACACCGTGAAGTCCTGGCTGAACACGCAGACCGGGCGGCCGTCTACCGTGCCGTGCCCGGTGACCACGCCGTCGCCGTACGGCCGGTTCTCTTCGATGCCGAAGTCGGTGGCCCGGTGCCGGGCGAACTCGTCGAACTCCACGAACGAGCCCGGGTCCAGCAGCTTCTCGATCCGCTCCCGCGCGGTCAGCTTTCCCCTCGCGTGCTGCTTCCCCACCGCCTGCGCGGAGCCCGCGTGCACCGCCTCCTGGCGGCGCCGCTCCAGGTCGGCAATCTTGCCGGCGGTCGTGTGCGGGTCCGGATCGTTGCCGCTGGGGCCGGCGCCCGGCTCCGCGGGGGCATGAGTGGTCATGGCCTAAGGGTATCGAGGAGGCGGGCGGGCGTTTCGCTACGCTTGCGGCGTGGAGCGGGAGACGATCAGCCGGGAAGATGACCGCTACCGGATGCCGGAGCCGATGCGGCGCGACGTCCGGTTGCTGGGCAGCTTGCTCGGTGGCGTGCTGAGTGAGGCCGGCGGCCAGGAGCTGCTGGACGACGTGGAGCAGCTCCGGCACGCCGTGATCCAGTCGCGGCGCGCGGATGCCGCGCAGCTGGACGGCGAGCGGCCGGAACCGGGCAGCTCACCGGACGACATCGCCGCCCTCGTCGCCTCGTGGCCACTGGACCGGGCGGAGCAGGTCGCCAGCGCCTTCACCGCGTACTTCCACCTCGCTAACCTGGCCGAAGAGCATCAGCGCATCCGCGCCCTGCGTGAGCGGGACGTGACCGGGCACCCCCTGCCGGAGTCCCTGGACGCCACCGTGCGGGAGATCCGCCGCTCCCAGGGCGGTGACCGGCTCGAGGAGCTGCTCGCCGGCCTGCGCGTGCACCCGGTGTTTACCGCCCACCCCACCGAGGCGCGGCGCCGGGCGGTGGTCGCCTCGCTGCGGCGGATTTCCGTCCTGGTGGACGCGCTCGACGATCCCCGGCTTGCGGCGACCGACCGTACCGAGACCCTCCGCGAGCTGCGCGAGCAGATCGATGTGCTGTGGCGAACTTCACAGCTACGGGTCAACGCCATGGACCCCATCGAAGAGGTCCGCTCGGTGATGGCCGCGTTCGACGAGACCCTGTTCCGGGTCGTGCCCGCGCTCTACCGCTCGATGGACCACGCCGTCGCGGGCTCGGACAGCGGCAGCGTCCCGACGGAGGTCCCCGCGTTCCTCAGGTTCGGGAGCTGGGTCGGGGCCGACCGGGACGGCAACCCCTTCGTGACCGCGCGGGTCACCCGCGAGGCCGCGACCATCCAGGCCGATCATGTGCTGCGCGCGTTCGAGCGGGCCACCTCCCGGATCGGCCGGTCCCTGACTCTGTACGAGGCCACGACGCCGGCGTCGCCGGGGCTGCGGCGCGCGCTCGACGTGGCCGCCGCGGCGCATCCCGAGCTGCTCGCGGAGATCTCGGCCCGCTCTCCGCAGGAGCCGTACCGCACCTACCTGCTGTACACCGCGGCGCGGCTGGAGGCGACCCGCAATCGCCACGCCGACCTGGCCTACTCCGGGCCGGCCGAATTCATCGCCGACCTGCGCCTGGTCCAGGAATCGCTGGCGGCCGCCGGTGCCCGTCAGCAGGCGTACGGCGAGGTCCAGCACCTCATCTGGCAGGCGGAGACGTTCGGGTTCCACCTGGCCGAGCTGGAGATCCGCCAGCACAGCGCAGTGCACGCCCGGGTACTCGCCGAGGTGCGGGCCGCGCCCGCCGGTGAGCCCCTGTCGGCGGCGGCCGAGGAGGTGCTCGCGACCTTGCGCGTGGCCGCCTGGATCCAGCGGCGGTTCGGCCCGGAGGCGTGCCAGCGGTACGTGGTCAGCTTCACCCGGTCGGCCGAGGACATCGCCGCCGTGTACGAGCTGGCGCAGCGCGCCCTGCCCGACGGCAACGCCCCGGTGCTGGACGTGGTACCGCTGTTCGAGAGCGGGGAGGACCTGGCCAACGCGCCCCGCGTGCTGACCGAGGTGCTGAAGCTGCCCCCGGTCGCTGAGCGGCTCGCCGTCAACGGCCGGCAGCTGGAGGCAATGCTCGGCTACTCCGACTCGGCCAAGGAGCTCGGGCCGGTCAGCGCGACGCTGCGGCTGTTCGACGCGCAGGCCGAGCTGGCGTCGTGGGCCGAGGCCCACGACGTGCGGCTGACCCTGTTCCACGGCCGCGGCGGCGCGCTCGGCCGCGGCGGCGGCCCCACCGGGCAGGCGGTGCTCGCCCAGGCGCCCGGCTCGGTCGCCGACCGGTTCAAGGTCACCGAGCAGGGCGAGGTGATCTTCGCCCGGTACGGCCGGGAAGTCATCGCGAAGCGGCATCTGGAGCAGGTGACGTCGGCCGTGCTGCTGGCCTCCTCGCCCGCCCGCACCGGGAGCAGCAGCGAGGTGTCCCTGAGGTTCCGGCGGGTCGCGGACGTGATCGACGAGGCGGCGCGGCGTACCTTCCGCACCCTGGTGGAGAGCGACGGCTTCGCGGAGTGGTTCGCCCGGATCAGCCCGCTGGAGGAGATCGGCGGCCTGCGGATCGGGTCCCGCCCGGCCCGGCGCGGCCTGTCCCGGTCCGCCGTCAGCCTGGATGATCTGCGCGCCATCCCATGGGTGTTCGCCTGGTCGCAGACGCGGGTGAACCTGCCCGGCTGGTTCGGCCTGGGCAGCGGGCTGGCCGGCGTGGTGGAGTCCGGCGCGGACGGCGACGGGGCCGGCGTGGCGGAGCTGCGGCGGGCGTACGCGGAGTGGCCGCTGTTCAACGTGCTCATCGACAACGCGGAGATGAGCCTGGCCAAGACCGACCGCCTGATCGCCGAGCGCTATCTGGCGCTGGGTGGCCGGGACGATCTGTCCGCCCAGGTGCTGGCGGAGTACGACCTGACCATGCGGCTTGTCCTGGCCGTCACCCAGCATGGCCGGCTGCTGGCCGACCGGCCGGTCCTCGCGCGCGCCGTCGCGCTCCGGGATCCGTACGTGGACGCGCTGTCGCACCTGCAGTTGCGGGCGCTGGCGGCGCTGCGCGGCCCGGCCGCGGACGATCCAGCCGAGCGGGAGCGGCTGGAGCGGCTGCTCCTGCTCACCGTGAACGGCGTCGCCGCGGGCCTGCAGAACACCGGCTGACCCGGGCCGACCACGGCGGGGCGGGCCACTTGGTGACCAGCAGGATTTTCGGGACTTCAGGAGGGATCAGGATCAGCGCCCCATCGCCCCGGTCTTCGCCGCGCCAGCCGAGGTCCCGGGGCGCGCCCGGCGAGGTTTTCCCGGGCATGGGCCGCGCCGGGCGGTCTTACTCCGAGAGCGTGGGCACCCGTCCCGCGCTCGCCCGCCGCATAACGTGCCGTCGGAACAGGTCGGCGGCCGGCAGCAGGCGGCGCTCGCCGGACCACGTCAGGGTGATCTCACGCACCGCCCCCGGGTCCTCGATCTCGCGGTAGAGCACCGGCCCGCTCGCCGCCTCCGGTGAGCCCGCACGCGGCGCCGGGACGATGGCCACGCCCAGGGCCGCCGCGACGAAGCCGCGGACGGTGGACAGGTCGTCGCCTTCGAACACCACATCGGGCTGGAAGCCGGCCCGATCGCAGAGGCTGTCGGTCAGCCTCCGCAGCGCGGACGTCGGCCGCAGGCTGACGAAGGGCTCCGCGGACACCTCAGCGAGCCGGATGCGCGGCTGCCCGGCGAGCCGGTGATCGCGCGCCAGCGCCAGCCGCAGCGGCTCCAGGGCGATCCGCCGGGTATGCACGGCCGGATCATGCGGACGGCGCGTCCCGATCTCGAGGTCGGCGTAGCCCGCGGCCAACGGGGCAGAATGGAGCTCGTCGCGGACCTGGGTGAGCTGGAAACGGACGTGTGGATGCGCCGCCCGGAAGCTCCGGACCAGGTCCGGCACCAGCCAGGTACCCAGGGAGTGCTGGAAGGCCAGGGCCACCGTTCCCGTGTCCGGCTCGATGAGCTGGTTGACCGCGGCGATCCCGTCGTCGAGATGGTGCAGCATCGCATCGACGTGCCGCTTGAATACCGCCCCGGCGTGCGTCATCCGCAGGATGCGCCCGGAGCGCTGCAGCAGCGGCGTGCCGATCTCCGCCTCCAGCCGGGCCAGGGCCCGGGACACCCCTGACTGCGTCACCGACTCCAGCTCGCTGACCTCGGTCACGGTCGCGCCGTCGGCAACCTGCTGGAACCACCGCAGAGAATCCGTCTCCATAACTATGACGGTAGCTCATAGATCAAATGATCTTAAATCATTGGACGCATAGGTCGATGGCGGTGAGACTGGTGAGCGAAGGATCTCCGATGCTGAGGACAGGAATGATGGAAACCGCAACACGCACTCTCGGCCGGCGGTTGATGGCGATCCGGGAAGAAATCCGTGACACCCGTGACGCGCGCGCCGCCCGCAAGTCACTCGCGGACGAGCTGGCGACCTACACGTCAGCCAGCGACCTGAACGACCTGGACGCCATCCTCGACCGCTACAGCGACGAGGAGACCGCCGGCATCCGGCGCATCCTCGCCACCCGCCGCGCCGCCTGACGCTGTGGCCCGGAGCCCCGCGCCGCTGCGGGGTTAGGGCAGAACTGGCGGGATGAACGAGCCGGTACGATCCGGCTCTGAACACGGCGCCATTTCTGGCGGAGTAGCCGGATCGCTGGACCGGCGGCGCCGCGAGCCCGGCAGTAGGCTGCTCAGGTGGCTGAGACTGAATGGCGAACGCACCGGCTCGAACTCGATGATCAGACGCTCCGCGAGTGGGAGGCGACCGTGCTGGCCGCCGGGCCCGAGGGGATCGTGCTCGACCGTTCGGCGTTCTACCCGGGTGGCGGAGGCCAGCCACCGGACCAGGGCGTCCTGCTCTGGGGTGGCGTACAGACCCGCATCGATGGCGTGCGGAAGGGTGACGACCTGTGCCTGATTCCCGCCGAGGGGGACCCGGTCCCGCCGCCCGGTACGACGGTCCGCGGCGCGGTGGAAGACGCGCGGCGGACGGCGCTGATGCGCACCCATTCCGGCCTGCACGTCCTGTGCGGCGTGGTCTTCCGTGACTTCGGCGCCCTGGTCACGGGGGGCAACATGGAGCCCATGACCGCGCGCATGGATTTCAACCTGCCGGCGGTCCCGGACGGATTCCGCCAGGCCGTCGAGGACGCCTGTAACACCGAGATCGCGGCGGACCGGCGGATCGACGTCCGGGTGCTGCCGCGGGCTGAGGCGTTCGCCCTGCCCGACATCATCCGGACGGCCACCAACCTGGTGCCCCCGGAGGTCAAAGACGTCCGGATCGTCGACATCATCGGGCTCGACCAGCAGGCGGACGGTGGCACGCACGTCGCTTCCACCCGGCAAGTGGGCCGGATCGAGGTCGTCAAGGTCGAGAACAAGGGCAAAGGCTTCCGCCGTCTCCGCATCCGCATCGGCGGTTAACTTTTCCTGACCGTTAGGCGTCCGGGACAGGTCGGGCCAGGTCAGGGCCTGCGTGAACCGGGTCCGGCCCTTGTTTAGCGAGCAGCGCCATGGGAACCTGAGCCTTTGTGCGAAGGATGGGTCATTGTGCGAAGAATGGTCATCCAACCAGCGACGGAAGAGGGGGCACCCATGCCTGACTTCAATGAGTTTGCCGACGAGGCCAAGAAGCTCGGCAGCGAGTATCCCGACCAGGCCGACAGCGCCCTGAACAAGGCGGGGCAGTTCGCCGACCAGGAGACGGGCAACCGCTTCGACAGCCAGATCCAGCAGGGCGAGCAGGCGGGCCAGAACTATCTCGGCGGCCAGGGCCAGGGTCAGCAGCAGGGCCAGGACCCGAACCAGGGCGGTGGCCAGTACAACGACCCGAACCAGGGCGGTGGCCAGGGCGGCTACAACGACCCGAACCAGGGCGGTGGCCAGTACGGCGGCGACCAGGGCCAGGGTGGCTACAACGACCCCAACCAGGGCGGCGACCAGGGCCAGGGTGGCTACGACGACCCCAACCAGGGCGGCGACCAGGGCCAGGGTGGCTACGACGACCCCAACCAGGGCGGTCAGTACTAATCGCGCCGAACGGTCCCGGCCATCCGGTACCGCCTGACCGGAAGGGCCCCGCCCCGGCGGGGCCCTTTTCGTTCCCCCGTTCTTACCCACTCCTTGCCGCGGTCCTTGCCCCGGCCGGTGTCTGCCCGGACCCGGCGCCACGGACATGGCGGCAGCCAAGCGGCAGACAATGCGCGCACGCGATAATGGGCGCCGAGATGACAGATGACATTCCGCCGCCCCGTCACCCGCTCAGCGACGCGCCGCTGACGGAGCACCTCGTCCGCCCGGGCGGCCTGTGGCGCGAGGTGTCCGTCGTGCCACGGACCGGCTCCACCAACGCCGACCTGGTGGCGCGGGCCGGCCGCGGAGCGCCGGAGGGCCTCGTCCTGGCCGCCGAGGAGCAGACCGCGGGCCGGGGTCGGCTGGGCCGCAGCTGGCTGAGCCCGCCCCACGCCGCGCTGACATTCTCCCTGCTGGTCCGCCCGGTGGGCGTGCCGCCCGCCCGGCGTGGCTGGCTCCCGCTGCTCGCCGGGGTGGCCACGGCCACGGCCGTCCGGCAGGTTTCCGGCCTCGACGCCGTGCTGAAATGGCCGAACGACGTGCTCCTGGGGCCGCGGAAGCTGGCCGGCATCCTCGCCGAACAATCCGGGGACGCGGTGGTCATCGGCATCGGGCTCAATGTGTCCACCGCCCGCGATGAACTTCCCGCCGCCGGCGCCACCTCGCTGCCGGCCACCTCCCTGCTGCTAGAGGGTTCGGCCAGCCTGGACCGCGGCCTGCTGCTGAGCCGGATCCTGGCCGGGGCTGAGCGCTGGTACCTCGCCTGGCGCGGCACGGACCCCCCCGGGGATCCCGAAACCTCCGGTCTTCGCGCCGCGTACCTGCGCCTCTGCGCGACCGTCGGCCGCGACGTGCGGGTCGAGTTGCCGACCGGAACGGTCAGCGCCGGCATGGCCACCGGCCTGGACGCGGACGGCCGGCTGATCGTCAGCGCCCCGGGGGGGCCGCTCGCCGTCGGCGCGGGGGATGTCCGGCACGTCCGCTGAGAGCCCGGTATGTGCTCCGGCCCCGCGCCCGGGGATGGCCCCTCGAAGGTCCGTTCGGGCCATCGATAGGGTCGTAAAAGGCAGCACCGCCGAGCTCTGGAGGTACGCTCGCCAAACGTGAACGCGCATCCGGCCGGACCGGCCACCGATTCCCCGTCTACGGCCGACTCCGTCGCGGAGACGCGGGCCCGCATCGAGCGGGGCGGCGCGCCGCGCTACCACGAGGCCGCCGCCGCGAAGGGCAAGCTGTTCGCGCGGGAGCGCATCAGCCTCCTCGTCGACGCCGGCAGCTTCACCGAGGACGGGCGGTACGCCAACGCGCTGGGCGACGGCCTGCCCGCGGATGGCGTGATCACCGGGACCGCCCTGATCGACGGCCGGCCAGTCGCCCTGATGGCCAACGACTCCACGGTCAAGGCCGGCTCCTGGGGCTCCCGTACGGTCGAGAAGATCATCCGGGTCATCGAGAAGGCGTACTCGTCAGGCCTGCCCATGATCTACCTGGTGGATTCCGCGGGCGCGCGGATCACCGATCAGGTGGAGATGTTCCCCGGCCGCCGCGGCGCCGGGCGGATCTTCCACGCCCAGGTCCGGGCGTCCGGGTCGATCCCGCAGGTCTGCGCGCTGTTCGGGCCGTCGGCCGCGGGCGGCGCCTACATCCCCGCGTTCTGTGACTTCGTCGCGATGGTCGAGGGCAACGCCTCGATGTACCTGGGCAGCCCGCGGATGGTCGAGATGGTCGTGCGGGAGAAGACCACGCTGGAGGAGATGGGCGGGGCGCGGATGCACTGCACCGTGTCCGGCTGCGGTCATTTTCTTGCCCCCACCGAACGGGACGCGCTGGGGGCTGTCCGCGCCTATCTGTCGTACCTCCCGGGCAACTGGGAGCAGTCCCCGCCCACGGCGCCGCCCCGCGACCCGGAGCCCGCCGATCTGCGCGCGCTCGTCCCGGGCAGTGAGCGGCAGGCGTTCGACATGCGCCGCTACGTCCGCGGCCTGGTCGACGAGGGCTCCCTGTTCGAGGTGCACGCGCTGTGGGCGCGCGAGCTCCTGGTCGGGTTCGCGCGCGTCGGCGGGCAGGTCACCGGCATGGTCGCGAACAACCCGATGTTCAAGGGCGGCGTGCTGTTCGTCGACTCGGCGGACAAGGGCACCCGGTTCATCCAGACCTGCGACGCGTTCGGTATCCCGCTGCTGTTCCTGGCGGACGTGCCCGGCTTCATGGTGGGGACGGCGGTGGAGCGGCAGGGCATCATCCGGCACGGGGCGAAAATGATCAGCGCGGTCTCTGACGCGACGGTGCCGAAGATCTGCGTTGTCGTGCGGAAGGCCTATGGCGCGGGGCTCTACGCCATGGCGGGCCCCGGTTTTGAGCCTGACGCCACCCTCGCCCTGCCGACGGCCAAGATCGCGGTGATGGGCGCGGAAGCCGCGGTGAACGCGGTCTACGCCGGGAAACTGGCCGAGATCACCGACCCGGACGAGCGGGCCGCCGAGACGGCGCGGCTCCGGCAGGCCTACGACCGTGACATCGACATTATGCGGCTCGCGGGCGACCTCGTCGTCGACGACATCGTCGAGCCCGAGGACCTGCGCGCGGAGCTGATCCGCCGGTTCGCGGCCGCCCGGGGCAAGGACCGCGCCGCGCCGCGGCGGCGGCACGGCATCGCTCCGGTATGAGCTGCCCCGCCCTGATTGACAGCGGCGCGAGCAAACGGCGGGACCGTCGACCCTCTACGATCAGGGCATGACCAGCGTTTTGCTCGCTGAGGACGATGAGTCCATCTCCGAGCCCCTCTCCCGCGCGCTGCGGCGCGAGGGATACCACGTCGTCGTGACCGCCGACGGCCCGAGCACGCTCAAGCGCGCCCTCAATAACGGCATCGACCTGATCGTGCTGGACATCGGGCTGCCCGCGCTGGACGGGCTGGAGGTCTGCCGCCGGGTGCGGGCCGAGGGGCACGGCGTGCCCGTGCTGATCCTCACCGCCCGGGCGGACGAGGTGGACACGGTGGTCGGCCTGGACGCGGGTGCGGACGACTACGTGACGAAGCCGTTCCGGCTGGCCGAGCTGCTGGCCCGGGTCCGGGCCCTGCTGCGCCGCGGCACGGCCGACAACTCCGTGGTGATGGGGGTGCGCATCGACCCCGAGGCCCGGCGGGCCTGGCACGGCGACGCGGAGCTGGAGCTGACCACCAAGGAGTTCGACCTGCTCTGGATCCTGTTCCGGGACGCCGGGAAGGTGATCACCCGCGAGCAGATCATGCGCGAGGTCTGGGACGCCAAGTGGTGGACTTCGACCAAGACGCTCGACATGCATATCTCCTGGCTTCGTCGCAAGCTCGGCGACGACGCGCACAGCCCCCGGTACATCACGACCGTGCGCGGGGTCGGATTCCGCTTTGAGCGCGGCGACTGACAGGCGGGACGGCTGACTCATGCGGCGCCGGCTGCTGCTGACCATGCTGGCCGTCACGGTGACGGCCGTCCTCGTGGTCGGCGTGCCCGCGGCCGCGGTGGCGGGGACCGGCCTGCGCGTGCTCATCCTCGGCCTGGGAGCCGCGGCCCTGGTGGCCGCCGTGGTCGTGGCGTTCTTCCAGGCCCGGGCGCTCGCCCGGCCCATCGAGGAACTCGCGGAGGCGGCGGACCGGCTCCGGTCCGGTGACCCGCGCCCGATCGGCCGCCGCTACGGGATCGCCGAGCTCGATCAGGTGGCGGACGGCCTGGACAGCTCGGGCCGCCGGGTCACCAGCCTGCTGGCGGCCGAACGGGAACTGGCCGTCGACGCCTCCCATCAGCTGCGTACCCCGCTGACCGCGCTGTCGATGCGGCTGGAAGAGGTGATCGCCGCCGCCGAGGACCCGGAGGCGGTCCGGGAGGAAGGCGGGGCCGCGCTCGCCCAGGCCGAACGTCTCGCCGACGTGGTCAGCCAGCTGCTCGACCCGGCCCGCCGCGGGGCCGCCGAGACGGCCTCGCTCACCGGCATCGACGAGATCATCGACCAGCAGGTCGTCGAGTGGGGTCCCGCGTTCCGCCGGTCCGGCCGCAAGCTCGTGGTGACCGGCCAGCGGGGACTCCGTGCGCACGTCACGCCCGGCGGCCTGGCGCAGGTGCTCGCCACGCTGGTGGACAACGCCCTGATGCACGGCGCCGGGACGGTGGAGATCCGCACGTCGCAGAACACCAAGTCGGCGGTGATCGAGGTAGAGGACCAGGGCAAGGGCGTTCCGCCGGAGCTGGTGTCCCGGATCTTCGAGCGCAGCGTGAGCGGGCGCCCCGAGGGGACCGGACTGGGCCTGCCGCTAGCCCGGACGATGGCGGCGGCGGACGGCGGCCGGGTCGTGCTGGTCCGGCAGCGGCCCCCGGTCTTCGCCGTCTTCCTGCCCCGCCGCCCGCCCGCCTCCCGCAGCCAGCCGGTCCGCAGCGGTCCGGCCTGACCGTGCTGGCCCGGGGGGACGACCCCTCGGAGCCCCCCGGTGCGCTTCGCGCCCGCGCGCCGGTTCTCGCCGTAGCATCGCCGCTCGGCCGGCCACAAGGGCCGGACTCGCGGCGATCGGCGCTTGCGCGCCGCCAGCCGGTCGCAGAGGACCACCGCCAGCCACGGCGCGATCCAGTAGGCGATGATCAGCAGGAAGTTCTGGTACTTGGTGCCGGCGTCGTTCAGCCCGGTGAGCGCCAGGACGAAGCCGATCGCGCCGAACGCCAGGGCCACGATCGCCCGCCGCAGCGACAGCGGCAGCCTGATGCCGAGCGCGGTGAATGACAGCGCCCCGGAGTAGATGTTGAGCACGTTGGCGGACACAGCGCCCAGCGCGATCGCGAGCAGCGCCAGGTCGGCCAGCGGGGTGGCCAGCAGCCCGGTGAAGGCGCCGGTCGGGTTGCTGCCGAGGGCCGCACCCGGGCTGACCACGGTCGCGGCGGCCGCGCCGACGATCTCCAGCAGCGCGCAGGACAGGAATAGGCCGAGCCCGGCCCACAGGGCGATCGCGCGCTTGTTCGCCGACGGCGGGAGGTAGCGGGTGTAGTCGGAGGCGTAGGGGTTCCAGCCGACCGCGTAGCCGAACGCCGCGCCCACGGTGAGCAGGAAGCCGCCGATGCCGCCGCCGTGGCTGGGCGCGCCGGGGTGCGCCTTGGACAGGATGACCCCGGCGGCGATCAGGAAGATGATCGTCAGGATCGGGAAGGCGTAGCGCTCGAACACGTGCACCAGGTTGTGCCCGAAGAAGGCGACCTGGGCGAGCTCCATGTCCAGAAGAGCTGGAGCGGTTTGCCGTGCCGTTCGTGCAGGGGGATGAATTCCGCGCCACCGGGCTCGACGGCGACGACCCGCTGGCCGTAGGTGCCCTCGCGTACGATCGCGCCGGGGGGTACATCCTCTTCGGTCAGGACAGCAGCGTCGTGGTCGGGCATGGCCATGTGGTCCTCCGGCTCGCCTGCTGGTAATCGCGCCGATCATAGGCCTTTTGCCGTGGAAGAACTGTATCGCCCGGGTTAATTCTGCCCAGTGCGGGCCGAACCGTGACACGGTGTGCGGGCACGCCGTGGCTGCTCATAAGCTACGGGCCGTGAGTGAACAGCTCGGCGAACGCCCGGCGCCGCCGCCCGCCGGGGAGCCTCCCGAGGAGGGAATCCCCACCGTGGGCATGGTCGGCGCCGGCCAGCTCGCCCGGATGACCTGCCCGGCCGCCGCCGAGCTCGGCGTCGGCTTCCGTCTGCTGGCCGACGCCGCCGGGGACAGCGCCGCCCGCGTCTGGCCCGACGTACGGCTGGGCGACTACCGGTCGCTGGACGATCTCCGCGGCTTCGCGGCGGGCTGTGACGTGCTGACGTTCGACCACGAGCACGTACCGGGGGCGGCGCTGGCCGCGCTGGACCAGGCCGGGTTCGTGCTCCGCCCCGGCGCGGCCGCACTGCACTTCGCGCAGGACAAGCTGGCCATGCGCGAGCGGCTGAGCAAGCTCGGCATTGCCTGCCCCCGGTACGTGCCGGTCAGTGACCTGGCCGGCATCGAGCGGTTCGCCGAAGGCTCCGGCTGGCCGCTGGTGCTGAAGGCCATCAGCGGGGGATACGACGGCAAAGGCGTCTGGGTCTGCGCGACGCCCCATGAGGCGGCCGAGGTCGTGGCCGGGGCGTCGGGCCGGGGGCTGCGGCTGCTGGCCGAGGAGTTCGTCGCCTTCGACCGCGAGCTGGCCGCGCTGGTCGCGCGATCGCCGCACCGGCAGGGAGCCGCCTACCCGGTCGTGCAGACGGTCCAGCGGCAGGGGATCTGCCGCGAGGTGCTCGCGCCCGCGCCGCGCCTCGCCCCGGACCGGGCCGAAGAGGCCCAGCTGATCGGGCTGCGGCTCGCGTCCGAGCTGGACGTGACGGGCCTGCTCGCGGTGGAACTGTTCGACACCCCGGGCGGCCTGCTGGTCAACGAGCTTGCCATGCGGCCGCACAATTGCGGGCACTGGACGATCGAGGGCGCGACCACCTCCCAGTTCGAGCAGCATCTGCGGGCCGTGCTGGACCTTCCGCTCGGAGCGCCCAGCTTGCTGGCGCCCGCTGTCGTGATGGCGAACGTGCTGGGCGGGAACGACCCGGACGTCTACGACCGGTACATCCACGTGATGGCCGCCGATCCCGGCGTGAAGGTGCACCTGTACGGTAAGGCCGTCCGGCCCGGGCGCAAGATCGGGCACGTCACGGTGCTCGGCGGCGACGTCGCCGGGCTGCGGGAACGGGCCCGCCGCGCCGCGAGCTTCCTGCGCTGGGGAGACGAGGACGCCGAATGAGGTCAGCACCGCCTGCGAGAAGATCGGCGCCCGCGCTACCCGGCGCTCCTCCCCGCCCTGAACAGCGGGGTTTCCGCACCGGAGGTTTTCGATGAGTGGCCAGCCGCTGGCCGGCGTCGTCATGGGCAGTGATTCGGACTGGCCGGTGATGCGCGCGGCCGCCGAAGCCCTGGATGAGTTCGGCGTGGCCTACGAGGCCGACGTGGTGTCCGCCCACCGGATGCCCCGCGAGATGATCGAGTACGGCTCCGCCGCGGCCGGGCGCGGGCTGCGGGTCATCATCGCGGGCGCGGGTGGCGCGGCGCACCTGCCCGGCATGCTGGCCGCGGTCACCCCGCTGCCCGTCATCGGGGTGCCGGTGCCGCTGGCCCACCTGGACGGGCTGGACTCACTGCTGTCGATCGTCCAGATGCCCGCCGGGATCCCGGTCGCAACCGTCGCGGTCGGCGGCGCCCGCAACGCCGGCCTGCTCGCGGTCCGCATCCTCGCCGCCGCCGACGAGGACCTGCGCCGCCGGATGACTGAGTTCCAGGAACAGCTCGCCGCCACCGCCCGTGCCAAAGGCGAAGCCCTCCGCGGCCAGCGCCCCACCGGCCCCAAGCCCAACTAACCGCCTGCGGTTGCGGCAGTTATCGCCCACGAACGGCGTTCGATGATCGTAAAGCCGGAGTTGACCCGCCGGCGCTGGCCCCCAGGGCGCGGTAGTGCCAGGACGCGGCGCGCCAGCGGGCGGCGTCAAGCGCGTTGCGGCCGTCCACGATGTTGCGGCGGCTTACCGCCTTGCCGAGTTCCTCCGGGTCGGCCTCGCGGAACTCCCGCCACTCGGTCAGCAGCAGCGTCACGTCGGCGTCGGTGACGGCCTCGATCGCCGAGCCCGCGTACGTCAGCTCGGGGCGGGCCCGGCGCGCGTGGCTCACCGCCGCCGGGTCGTACACGGTCACCGACGCGCCCAGGCCGTGGATGGTGGCGGCGACATCCAGGGCCGGGGAATCCCGGATGTCATCCGAATCGGGCTTGAACGCGACACCGAGCACGCCGACGGTCCGGCCCTCGAACGAACCCCCGGCCAGTTCGCGCGCGAGATCGACCATGCGGGCCCGGCGGCGCATGTTGATGTTGTCCACCTCGCGCAGGAACGACAGGGCCGGCTCGACCCCGAGCTCTTCCGCCCGGGCCATGAACGCGCGGATGTCCTTGGGCAGGCAGCCGCCGCCGAAGCCGAGCCCCGGGTGCATCGCCGCGCTGCCGATCCGCGGATCACGGCCGAGTGCCTCGGACAGCATCGTGACGTCGGCGTGCGCGGCCTCACACACCTCCGCCATCGCGTTGATGAAGGAGATCTTCGTGGCCAGGAACGCGTTCGCGGCGACCTTCACCAGTTCCGCGGTGGCCAGGTCGGTGACCAGAAGGGGAGCCCCCGCCGCGATCGGATCCGCGTACACCTCACGCAGCACGGCTTCGGCCCGGGCGGAACGGACACCGGCGACGATCCGGTCCGGCCGCAAGGTGTCCTCGACGGCGTGGCCCTCGCGCAGGAACTCCGGGTTCCACGCGAGTTCGCACGTGGTCCCGGCCGGTGCCATCCGCGCCAGCCGCGCGGCCAGGATCTCGGCCGTTCCGACCGGCACCGTCGATTTGCCGATCACCAGGCAGGGCCGGTCCAGCAGCGGGCCCAGCGTGTCGATGCACCCGTCCAGCTGCGACAGGTCGGCGGCGTAGGAGGCCTCGCGCTGCGGAGTGCCGACGCAGACGAAGTGCACATCGCCGAACGCGGCCGCCTCGGTGTAGGACGTGCTGAAGGACAGCCGGCCGGACGCGAGGCCCGCTTGCAGCAGCGCTTCGAGGCCTGGTTCGTAGAACGGCAGGTCGCCCCGGGCCAGGGCCCCGACCCGGAGGGGGTCGACGTCGACGCCGAGCACCTCGAAGCCCATCTCGGCCAGGCACGCGGCGTGCGCTGTCCCCAGGTAACCGGTGCCGAGCACGGTGATGCGGCGCCGGGCGGCATCTTCTGCCGGGGCCATAACCTTCCTTTCTGAGCGGCTAAGGGCTCGAGCAACGGTACCTGCCCCCCGTGGCGCGCGCGTTGGGCCAGCTCAAACGCAGGTTCCCGGTGGATGCCGAACCGCCGCGCGATCGGCTACGCTGCACGATCAGCCACTCTGATCGACCCGATGGCACTCCGTAAGCCGCGTGATCTTCTGGAGCCAGGACAGCGTGAGATCCCGTTCGGTGACATTCGGGCCCGTTGCGCTCGTTGCGGCCGCCGTCACCGCGATGGTCGCTTACCTCATCTGGTCGTCTGCCGGTCATGCGGGAGAGCACCGGTCCCTGGCGTCAGCACCTGCCTCTTACCTGGGCGTCTACGAGAATGGACCGCCCACTGCCTACCAGCCGGTGGCGAATTTCACGGAGGCGGTCGGCAGGCAGCCGAATCTCGTCGGCTATTACAGCGGCTGGGGAGAACCCTTCAAGGTTTCCTTCGCGGAAACGGTTCATCAGCACGGCGCGGCCACGATCGTCCAGATGGAACCCACCTGGGCCTCGGTGTCATCGATCGCCGCGGGAGACTACGACAGCTACCTGCGCTCATTCGCGGACAGCGTGCGTAAGTTCGGTTATCCGGTGGTCATCGGGTTCGGCCACGAGATGAACGCTTACTGGTATCCATGGGCCTACGGGCATGCCGCGCCGTCGAAGTTCGTCGCGGCCTGGCGCCACATCGTGACGCTGTTCCGTGCTCAGGGCGCCGACAATGTGACCTGGCTCTGGACCATCCAGGCGGACGAGGCCGGCACCGGGCCGATCGCGTCCTGGTGGCCCGGGGCGCAGTACGTCACCTGGATCGGCGTCGACGGTTACTACTACCGCCCCTCCGACACCTTCTTCAGCATCTTCGGCGAGACGATCGCCCAGGTCCGGATGTTCACGGCCAAGCCGGTGCTGGTATCGGAGACCGCCGTCGGGCAGGACGGCGACCAGCCGGCCAAGATCTCGAACTTGTTCGCCGGGATAAGCCAGTACGGCACGCTCGGGCTGGTGTGGTTCGACATCCCCCAGCACAACGGCATCTACCACCAGGATTGGCACGTCGAAAACAGCCGGGCGGCCCAAGCCGCGTTCAGCCGCGGCGCCTCCGCGCTGACGCTGGCGCGTCCCTGACTCCCGATCGGGCGCGTACCGCGCCGGATGACGCCTACCATGACGCGGACTGGCTGGCGTTGATCGCCCCGCTGGCCGCGGCCGTTCATCGTCCAGGGGATCTGGCTCGGCTGCGTTCTGGCCGCGCTCCTGATCTCCGCCCGGCGGCTCGGGAGGGGACCGGCCCTTCCGGGTGACTGAGCCAGGCTAGAACCCGGGACGGCTAGAACCCGGGGAAGATGCGGCGCAGCGTGGCCAGATCGACGTTCTCGGTCTCGGCCGCGGGCGTGTGCTCGTCGTCGAGCCGCCCGGCCACGAGCCGGATGAACGCCTCCGCGGGCAGCCGCAGGACGGCGCTGCCGGACGGCAGCGGGCTCGGGGCATCGGGGGACAGGCTCACACCCTCCGGGCCGGCGTCCAGCCGGAACCGCCGATCCGGATCGTACGTGGTCACGTGGACGCTCAGGTTCTGACCGGCCAGGCCGATCCGGGGCGCGAATCCGGGCAGCGTGTCCAGGATCAGCTCGACGGCGTCCCCGGCCAGCGCCGCCCTGCTGTCCCGCGCCACCGCGATATCCCAGGTGTGCAGGGCCTGCTCACTGAGGCGCATCCGGGCGATGTCACTCAGCCGCTGCTCCCCGCCGAAGAACGACAGCCGCCACCCGTCCCGCTCGGCCGGCTCCAGGCTGGCGAGGCGGTCCAGGAAGGCCGCGTCCGCGGCGACACCATCCTGCGCCTGCTCGGCCGGGCTCTTGGCGTTCCAGCGGCCCCAGATCTCCTGGAACTGCTCCGGGCCGGGTGCGTTGTCCCCGCGGCGCCCGGCGTCCAGGATCAGCTCGAAGATCTCCGCTCCCGACCCCAGATGGGACAGCACCTGCGCGATCGACCAGTCGTCGTCGTACGAGGGTCCGGCCACCTCCTCGGCCGTCAGCGGTCCGGCGACGGCGGCCAGCCGGGCGTGTGAGTTGCCCAGCGCCGCCAGCACGGCCTCCAGCGGGTCGGTACCTGTGGTCACGGTCGCTCCTAGGTCCAGGGGAAACGCCTCGCGGCCGCCGGGAACCCGGGACCAGACCACAGGCTATCGGTGGCCTTCTCCGGGCCAGGGCCAGGGACGGCCGCTCAGGGGGCATCGGCGAACCAGGACAGGCGCCGCGAGATCACGCCGTGCCCGATGTCGTGGCCGCGCCAGAGCGCGAAACTGTCCCCGGCGTCCAGGTAGTTGGGGACGTCGTTGCCGACCACGGTCAGTGTGAGCGGGATGCTGTGGTCCGCCCGCACAGAGTTTTCCTGTATCACGACGATCTGCGCGCTGAAGAGCTTGCTGGTGCCGGTTTCATGGTGCCGGGCCCGCACCGCGACCCGGGCTCCGGGCTCCAACGGCGGGTCCGTACCCGTGCTGCTGGGCTCACTCAGCTTGACGAGGGCGCTGTATCTGCACTGCTCCATGTTCCCCACCGTCTCGTGTGCGGCCGGACGCGTACCACGCGCATGGCCTCGCCGCATCTCCTGACGGCCGGACGGCAACCACCGGCCGGGGAACGCCGGGTCATGCCCTTCGCGGAAACCGTAACGCGAGTCGATTCACGGCCACAAGTTCGCTGCTTCGCGCCGCGCCCTGCCCCTCCGCGCGCCGTGCCCTTGCCGCCTGCGCCGCAGGCCGGTGCCGCGGGCGGTGGGCCTTTGCCCGGGCAGACGGGGCGGCGCTGCGCGGGCAATTACGCGGACGGGTCGTCGCGGCGGCCGACCCCGGCCAGCAGCCAGAAGTTGGCCGCGTTCGCGTCGGTGTCGCCGGGCTCCTCGGGGCGCCACTGGGTGAGGTAGACGAGCCCGGGGTCGAGGAGGCTGAACCCGTCGAAGAAGCGCAGGATGTCGGTGCGGGACCGGCAGTTTCCGCGCGCCGCGACCTTGTTCAGGTACACGGTGTTGGCCGCCGCGGCGACGTCGGGCTTCGCCTCGCCGGTGCCGTGGCTGAGCACGAGGTAGCTGCCCGGTGCCAGGGCATCCCGCAGGTGGGCCACGACCCGCCAGGGGTCGTCCTGGCTGTCGAGAAAGTGCAGAACCGACACCAGCAGCAGGCCGACGGGCCGACTGAAGTCGATGAGCAACTGGGTTTCCGGGGCCGTCAGGACGGCGTCCGGATCGCGCAGGTCGGCCTGGATCACCGCGGTGTCCGCGTTGTCCTCCAGGATCAGCCTGCTGTGCGCCACGGCGATCTCATCGACGTCCGCGTACACCACCCGGGAGCCGGGGGCCGCCTGCTGGGCCACCTCGTGCACGTTCCGGCCGGTCGGGATGCCCGAGCCGATGTCGACGAACTGGCGGATGCCCGCCTCGGTGGCCAGGAACCGGACGGCCCGCCCGAGGAAGGCCCGGTTGGCGCGGGCGATGCCGCGGATGTTCGGCTCGATCGCGATCATCGCGCGGGCCGCGTCCTGATCGGCGCGGAAGTTGTTGCTCCCGCCGAGCCAGTAGTCGTAGACGCGGGCGATATTAGCCTTGCCGATATCGATTCCCGGTGGTACCCAGCTGGATTCCACGGTCATGCCGTCTCCCGTCGCGTTGGCGCCGCCCCTTCCCCTCGCGGTCATCGTAGCGGCGCGTTCTGGGGATTGGCCCGCCCGCGCAGCCTGCTGCCCGATTCCCGGCTGCACGTCCTGTCCAACTGCGGCCACTGGACCATGATCGGGAAACCGCCGAATTCCTGACTAAACTAGGCAGCCAGCTTCGGGGACGGCCGGCCAGGGGAGGACATAGCCAGTGGCTCGCCTGGCGATCACGAAAGGTGTCCTGGCGGAGTACGCGAAACTGGACAAAGGTGTCCAGAACGCCGTCGAGGCGGCGATCACCGAGTTCGCCAAGGACCCTGACCCCGGCTGGCAGCTGGAGAAGGTGCCGTGCAGCCGCGACGACCGGATCCGCACGATCCGAGTGGATGGCGTCTGGCGTGGCGTCGTGCTGGCTCCGGACGGCGGGGAAACCTACTGCCTGCTCACGGTCCTGCCGCAGGAAAAGGCGATCGGCTACGCCGCCAGCCACCGGTTCAGCGTTAACCCGTCGACAGGCATGCTGGAGATGTCGAACGAAATAGCGATCCAGCAACTACAGCCCTCCCTGCAGGCCGCTGCCGGCCCGGCGGACAAGCGGCTGCTCGCTGACGTCAGCGACGCCGACCTGACCCGGCTCGGCATCGACGCCCAGATCCTGCCCCTGGTCCGGCTGCTGACCAGCGACGCGGATCTGGGAACACTGCAGTCGGTGCTGCCGGACGCCCAGTACACCGCGCTGTACGCGCTGGCCCGCGGGATGACGGTCGACGAAGCCTGGGCTGAGGTAGCCCAGCCTCTGCCGGGCGACACACCGCCCGGGCAGATGGACCCAGGCGACCTGGTCTCCGCCATGGAACGCACACCAGGGCAGGTCACCTTCGTCTCCGGGCAGGAGGAACTGCAGCTCATCCTCGCCCACCCGTTCGCAGCGTGGCGGACGTTCCTGCACCCGAGCCAGCGCAAGATCGCCTACCGGGCGAGCTACGCCGGCCCCGCTCAAGTGACCGGCGGCCCCGGAACCGGCAAGACGGTTACCGTGCTGCACCGGGCCGCGTTCCTCGCCGCGCGCGCCGCCACCTCATCCCCAGCAGACGAGCCCGATGCGGCACGACAGGCGTTTCCCCCAGGACCTGATGCCAGGCCGGTGCTGCTGACCACATTCAACGGCAACCTGGCCGAGTCCCTGCACACCCAGCTTGACCTGCTGATCCGAGACGCCAGCCTGCGCAGCCGGATCGAAGTCCGCAACGTGGACCGGCTCGCCTACAGCATCGTCAAGCAGGCCCGCGGAACTCCCGTCATCGCGGACGAGCGGGTGCTGCGCATCCGCTGGACGGAGGCTACTGCCGCCTCTGGGCTGGACCTCACCCCGGCCTTCTTGAAGAATGAGTGGGAGCAGGTCATCCTGGGGCAGGATCTGCGCAACGAACAGGCGTACCTGACCTGCCTGCGGACCGGCCGGGGAAGGCCACTCACCAAAGCCCAGCGCAGCCAGGTCTGGCAGGCCGCCCAGCAGGTCACCGCGGAATTGGACGCGGCGCGCGAGTCCACTCACCTGCAGCTGGCTAACGAGGCTACCCACCTGCTCCGGCAGGCAGGAGCGCCACCCTACCGCCACATCCTCGTGGACGAGGCCCAGGACCTGCACCCATCGCAGTGGCGGCTGCTCCGCGCCGCCGTGGCATCGGGCCCGGACGACCTGTTCATCGCCGCCGACCCGCATCAGCGCATTTACCACAACCGAGTCTCCCTCGCCAGCCTGCGGATCAGCGTGCGGGGACGCAGCCGAAGGCTGTCCCTGAACTACCGGACCACTCAGGAGATCCTGGCCTGGGCGATGCCGCTGCTCGGGACGGATCCGGTCACCGGCCTGGACGACGAAGCCGCCTCCCTGCTCGGCTACCGGTCGCCCATGCACGGCCAGCGCCCGCAGGTGCGCATGGCGGCCACCCGTGCCGAAGAATTCGCTCTTCTTACCGAACGGATCCGCTCGTGGCTGGCCGTCGGTATCGAGTCGCACGCCATCGGGGTGGCGGCCCGGTCCGCCAGCCTGGTCCGTGAGGCCCGCGAGGCGCTGAAGGCGGACGGCATCGAGACTGCCGCCCTGAGCGGCCGGGGCAGCACACAAGGGGTCCGGGCCGGCACCATGCATGCCACGAAGGGCCTGGAGTTCCAGGCGGTCGCGGTGATCGGCGTGGAGCAGGGCGCCGTCCCGGAACCAGCCGCGGTCATCCCCGAGGACGAGGACGCCCTGGCGCACGCTCAGGACCTGCAGCGCGAGCGCTGCGTCCTGTTCGTGGCCTGCACCCGCGCCCGCGACCATCTCTACGTCTCCGGCACCGGCGAGCTGAGCCTGTTCCTGCCCTCTCCCACCGGACCCGCCTCCAGCGGCTCGCCCAGCCGACTCGGCGCTGTCTCATGGTGCCCAGTTCCGGATTTTTCCCCGCAGGGCGATCCGGCCGGGGCCGGTGAGGGCGATGCCGAACCGGCTGATGTCAGCGTCCCGGGGATCAGCGCGGCTCGGCCGGTACCGCCGGACCATCAGGTCAGGGACTCTCGCGGATCGGACTGCCGGTACTCGCGTGGGTCATCCCGGTGGCGGTCGTAATTTAACCGGACGGCCGATGCTGGCGCCGATCGGCGCGACGATTGAGAGGTCTTCTAGGAATTGCGGGGAAAAGACATGGTCCTCCCATCTCAGACATTGACCGGAGACACGCGGGCCGCACCGGCCGCGCATTCCGTAGACCTGCGCAAGACGTACGGGGCCGGACAGGCAGTGGTGCACGCCCTGGCTGGCATCACCGTGACCTTCGAGCGCGGTCGCTTCACGGCCGTCATGGGCCCATCGGGCTCAGGGAAATCGACGCTCATGCATTGCATGGCCGGTCTGGACCGGCCCACGTCCGGGCAGTCGTTCGTGGGCGACCTGGACATCGGGAGGCTCGATGATGCCGGGCTTACCAAGCTGCGACGGGACCGGATCGGCTTCGTCTTCCAGTCCTTCAATCTCATCCCGACGCTGACCGCGGCCGAGAACATCACCTTGCCCGCCGCCCTCGCGGGCACCAAGGTTGACCGGGAATGGTTCGACTACCTGGTGGAACAGCTGGGTGTCGGCGACCGGCTGGCGCACCGTCCCGGTGAGCTGTCCGGCGGCCAGCAGCAGCGGGTGGCGTGCGCCCGGGCGCTGATCAACAAGCCGGACCTCGTCTTCGCCGATGAGCCCACGGGCAACCTGGACTCCAATGCCTCCGCGGACCTCCTGGCGTTCCTGCGGCGATCGGTGAAGGAGTTCGGTCAGTCCATCGTCATGGTGACCCACGACCCGCGCGGGGCCGGGTATGCGGACCGGGTCATCTTCCTAGCCGATGGGACCGTGGTGGGCGAGCTCGAACAGCCGACCGCCGATTCGGTCCTGGAGCGGATGCGGACCCTGGGGGCCTGACATGCGAAACGTGACCCTCAAGGGCCTTCTCGCCCACAAGCTCCGGCTGGTCCTGACCGCGCTGGCGATCGTGCTCGGAGTCGCCTTCGTCTCCGGGACGTTCGTCCTCACCGACACCCTGAACAACACGTTCTCCGCGCTGTTCGGCAACATCTACCAGAAAGTGGACTTCCAGGTCCGCGGGGTCGCGCAGCTCGGCAGTGGCGCGAACGCGACACGCAATGAGCTGCCCGAGTCGCTGCTGGCCTCGATCCGCCGCGTGCCCGGAGTCGAGGCCGCCGAGGGCGAGGTCGAGGGCTACGCCCAGTTCGTAGCCCACGACGGCAGGGCGATCCAGACCGGTGGCGCGCCTACCCTCGGCACGAGCTTCGACCCCTATCGGCAGATCTCCGCCCTGCACCTTATCGCGGGCGGCCCGCCGGTGACCTCCGATGACGTGGTGATGGACGCCGGGACGGCCCAGAAGTACGACTTCACCGTGGGGCAGCGGGTCCGCATCCTGTCGGCCGGGCCCACCCGGAGCTTCACCATCACGGGCATCGCCCAGTTCGGGTCGGCGAACAACCTCGCCGGGGCGACCCTGGCCGCGTTCACGCTCCCGACCGCACAGGACGTTGTCCGGGAGACGGGCCACCTGGATGACATCAACGTGGTCACCACCCCGGGCGCCAGCAAGCCCGTGGTCCAGCGGGACATCGCCCGGGTCCTGCCAGCGGGAGTGGAGGTGGTCACCGGGCAAACCGTGGTGAATGAGAATACGAGTTCGGTTAACCAATCGCTTTCCTTCTTCTCCACGGCGCTACTGGTCTTCGCGTTCATCTCCTTGTTCGTCGGCGCGTTCACGATCTACAACACGTTCTCGATCATCGTCGGGCAGCGGACGCGGGAGCTGGCCCTGCTGCGTATCGTCGGGGCGAGCCGCCGTCAGGTGTTCCGTTCCGTGCTCGCCGAGGCGGCCATCGTGGGGCTCGTCTCTTCCCTCATCGGTCTCGGTCTCGGCGTGCTGGCCGCGCTCGGGCTCGAGGCGCTGCTGCGCGGGTTCGGGATCACGCTGCCCACGGGATCGCTGGTGTTCGAGCCGCGTACCGTTCTGGTCGGGCTCGCCGTCGGTGTCGGCGTGACGGTTGTGGCCGCCATCGGCCCCGCCCGGAACGCCGTGCGCATCCCTCCGGTCACCGCGCTCGACGACCGTCAGTCCGGCAGCGATGCCTCGTCCCGGCGTCAGCTTGTCTGGGGCGCGGCCCTGGCCCTGGCCGGTGCGGTCATGCTGGCCATCGGGCTGGCCAAGCCCGCCATCCTGCTCGTGGGCCTGGGCGCGGTCGGGATCTTCGTCGGTGTCGCCATGCTGGCCCCGGCGGTCGCGCGCCCGCTGTCGAGTGTGATCGGCCGTCCGCTGGCCCGGTTGCTCGGGGAAGCTGGCAAGCTCGGGCGGGAGAACTCGATGCGCAGTCCCCGGCGCACCGCGCAGACCGCCTCGGCGCTCATGGTCGGTCTGGCCCTGGTCGCCGCGATGTCGGTGTTCGGCGCCTCGCTTTCCAGGTCGGCCACCAGCAGCGTGGACGACGCGATCAGCGCCGATCTCATCGTGAGCACGGCCAGCGGGTCGGGACAACTCAGCCAGTCGGTGCCGGCCACGGCGTCGGCCGTGCCGGGCGTCACCGCGACGACCACCGTCTACCGGTCACAGTTCGAGGTGCAGAATTCGCTGGCCACGCTCACCGCGGTGTCGGCCCAGCACCTGGCCGACACGCTCATCCTGCGCATGACGGCGGGTACTACGGCCGCCCTGGCCCGGGGTGAGCTGCTCATGGACTCGACGACCGCGAAGTCGAAGCACCTGTCGGTCGGCGACACGGTCCCGGTGAAGTTCGCCGAGAGCGGTTCTTCCGCCTTGCGTGTCGGGGGCATATACCAGGCGAACGCCCTCATCGGCAGCTACCTGGTCAGTGCCCCGTTCTTCCTGTCCCACTTCAGCAACCCCTCTCTGGGTGCACTCCTGCTGCGCACCAACGGCAGCGGCGCCGTGGACAAGGCCGTCACCAGTGCCCTGGGCGCCTATCCGAACCTGCAGGTCCAGACCAGGGCCCAGTTCGAGAAAGCCCAGACCGCCAGCGTCAGCCAGCTGCTCGGCCTGGTCTACGCACTGCTTGGCCTGGCCGTGCTCATCGCGCTCATCGGGATCGTGAACACGCTCATGCTCTCGGTGTTCGAGCGCACCCGCGAGATCGGCCTGCTCCGGGCGGTCGGTATGAAGCGGCGCCAGGTCCGGACGATGATCCGGTCCGAAGCGGTGATCCTCGCCATCTTCGGCGCCATCATCGGGATCATCATCGGCACCGGAATGGGCATCGCGCTGGTGTCGTCGCTGAAACAGCAGGGCATCACCGACACCGTCGTGCCTGCGTCCAATCTTCTGGTCTTCCTCCTGCTCTCCGCGCTGCTCGGCCTGGTGGCCGCCAGCTGGCCGGCCCGCCGGGCGGCCAAGCTGGACGTCCTGGCGGCCATCGCGGCGGAGTAGCCGCGCCTGTCATAACCACCCAGACGTCCGCGCATCCCGGAACGCGCTCCTGCAGGGCCCGGCCCGACCCGGTGGCTCAGCAATCACCTTGCTCATGTCTACGCCAAGCTCGGCATCGGCAGCCGGAACGAACTCGCCGCCCGCCTGCCAGTCCGCGACCTGCTGCCATATCGTCGTCAGCCATTTGTGATCTGCGCCCATACGTATTTCCCAGCCTCTTCATCCGGTGGGTAATACCAGTCCCATTGCTCGCTGAGGGCCTCTACCAGTAGCAGGCCCCGGCCGTTTTCGGTCTCGTCGCTGATGGCCGTCTGGACGGGCGGATGCGGGCTGGGGTCCCAGACCAGCACGAGGACCTGCGCCTTATCCGACAGCAGCCACAGCCGGACCGGCGCCGTCTGCGGGGTTACGCGGGATGCTTGCACCGCGTTGGTGACCAGCTCCGACACGATCAGTTCGGTGCTGTCGGTGAGCGCGGCCAGTCCCCATTCCCACAGCAGTTGCTGGGCATGCAGCCGGGCGCAGGGCACCGCGCCGGGCAGCGCGCCGAGTTCGAGGAAGCTGTGGAGCGGCCACTGGCTAGTCTCGCCGTTCATCGCTGCGCTTCCTTATCGGGTTCCGGGCAGGTGCACGCGCCGGCCAGGACTTCCCGGCAGCCCGCGGGCTGCGGGGCTAGGGAAAGGTGCCGGGCGGGAGGCCGGTCACCTTGACGGGGGCGAGCGTGATCATGAGCGCCTGGTGGTCGCCGCGGCAGCATCGCGGAAAGACGGGCGGCGGAAGAACGCCTCGAACCCCAGCACGCCGTCGGGGACCGCAACTGCGATGTCGGCGGGGCTGCTACGGCCGGGCGCGGGGGTTTCTGTACTGATCTAACCGGCCCGTGAGGGGGGACGGCCGGTGAGGCGTGCATACTAAATTCCGCCTTCCTGCTAAGGGAGCAAGCGGAGGCCGGGAACGTTGACGCGTGGTCCCGGCCTCCGCGTATCTGCTGGCTAATGCGGCATCGTGCTGGCAATAATCCGCCGGGCCGTCTGCTCGGGTACCTCGCTTAATCAGCCCATCCCGCACTGCGGTCCCGTGATTCTTCATCACGGCCTCGTAGCAAATTGCCGGGGCAATGGACTCGGGTAGACCGGAATTGGCGGCTAGTTCGTTTGTGCGTGCCATCGTGCGCGACAAATGTCCTGGCCGCCACCGCGTCACGGCCGCGATGTGTCATAACCGGCGCATAGGCGCCCATCACACATCGTCATGATGATCCGTTGCGCGTCTCGCTGGGCGGCGGGAAGCTGCGCCGCAGGCCGGGATCACGAATGTGGCGAGGGGTAAGGGAATGGAGTACAGCCCACGGTGCGCGCGCGGTGCCTGATCCGTGAGATCGTGCGCGTGCGCACTGACAGCGGCCTGTCGATGGACACGGCCGCCAGCCGGCTGGACTGGAGCAAGAGCAAGCTCTACCGCATCGAAGCCGGCCGTACCCGGATCAGCACCGACGACCTGGAGGACATGCTGGACCTGTACGGGGTGCGGTCGCCGCAGCGGGAGGCGCTCATCCAACTCGGCCGCGACACCCGTAAACGTGGCAGGTGGACCGCCTACATCGGCGTGAAAGCGGCCGCGGGCGACATCCGGATCAACGCCCACGTTATTCCGGGCATCTTCCAGACACCCGGTTCACCAGCGATATCAAGCTCCGCGTTCACCGTGTGCGGGTCAGCTAACGTTCTGCTGCCACGCGGCAGGCCGGAGCCAGCGAGGAGCCTGCTTATGTCAGCGCACCTATCGGCAACGGCAGGATCAGAACGTCAAAGAGCGGAGAGTCGGGCCAGTTAGACCGAAGCTCGGCAACTTTACGCCATCCCCATTTCAGGTACGCGCGGTAAGCGGTCGTGTTGCCCGGCTCTACCAGAAGCGTCGCGCGTTGCTCTTTGCGGGGCGTGAGAAGCTCGTCATGCAGCGCGTGCGCTATATGCCGTCCCGCGAAAGGCTGGCGGACCATGAGTTCGCTCAGCGCGAAGGTACGTTTACCGTCTTCCTCGGTAAAACCCGGCTCAACCGGTGTGGTCAGCCAGGGCCACCATGCACCGTCTGGCGGGCGTAGCGCCCAGCCCCATGCCTGCCCGGCCGGCTCGTCGCCAAGATAGGCGATAACGAGGTCGAACCCATCACGAGAGGTGTAGGCGTCGAAGCGTTCGAGGAATGCTTCCTGCGTCTCGAAAGGGTCGCCGGATTCGATGGCTTTCACATATGCGTCGTTATGAATGTGCAAAATCGTGTCGCGCTGGGCACGAGCCGCGGCCCGGTCAAAGCGGCGGAACGACAGCCGCGGGGCCGCAGTATTACCGGTGGGAGCCATTACGATGCCATCGACCGGGCAACGGCATCGAACTGCTCGCAGAAAGCAGCTCGTTCCTCTGTATGCGGGCCATCGACCGCGCGCAAGGGGCGGAGTTCGTTCAGCGTCCGCACCGAGGTTACACCGTCGGCCAGGGCGGGAAGTATGCTCATTCCCTCAGCGATTGCGTGTTCCCGGGCGTCTTGTTTAAGCAAAGCGCCGGATAGGAGCGCCCCATAGTACGTTCTGTTCCGCCACGTTAGGTTACTGTCCAGGACGGCGCGATAGAGCGTTTCGCCGCGGCCGGGCTTTCCGAGATTCAGGACTCCCATGGCTTCGTGGCCGGTGATCTCCGTCTCGTCAACGAACTGTATCCACTCCGGGTCGTCCGCCCGGGCGCCCCGGTCGAGTTCCCGCCGCGCGCGTGTGATCGCTGAGCGGAAGGCGGCTTCGTCTCCGAGCAGTGACGCGGCGTTCGCATGACGCATCGCGATCAGTGCGTGCAGCCGCGGGATCGGCTCGTGGCGTGCCTGGTCGGCTGCCTGCAGGGCCAGCCTGAGACCCTCACGGGCGGAGCTCCTGCGCTCGTTGGCCGCGCCGGCTGTCCGCGCGAGGTAACTGCAGAGCATCGACCACTTTTCCAGCGCGTGCGCCGCGACGACCGGATTGCCGGCATGACCGGCCGCCAGATGGGCTTCGGCATACAGATACCGGGCCAGCGGTACGTTCCCGCCGTCAAACGCGAGCCAGCCGGTGCAGATGGCCAGCTCGCTGGTGGTGGCGAGCAGCTGCCGTTCTACCGGTTCGGTATAGCTGGATTCACCCAGCATCCGGCGAGCGTGTTGCCAGTGCATCAGCGCTTGCCGCAGCAGAGCCGCGCCGCCCACTGCCTGATCGCGCGCGTACAGGCTGTCTACGCATGCTTGCAGGTACCGGGCGTGAGCGGCGGTCACCTGGGCAGGGACGGCCGCGGACGGCAGGATGACGGCCGCCGCCGCACCGGCCACGAGCCCACCGAACGTGCGCCGGTCCACATCCAAGCCTGCGTCCTCCACCATCCAGGCGTCGGCTAGCCCGGCACTCGCGAGACTGACATCGCGTAGCGCAGCGTCCGGGCGGCCCAATATGGCCGGCAGCAGCGCCTCCCGGGGCATCACGACGGTCCTGGCGAACCGCAGCAGCTCCCGGATGTCAAAAAGAGTGTCGCGCTGGCCTTTCTCAATCAAACTTACCGTGCTCTGCGACCAGCCCAGAAGCTGCGCCAACTCAAGCTGGGACAGACCCGTTGCGGCGCGGAAAATGACCATCATGGCGGCCAGATCCAGCCCGGCCAGCGCCCGGCGCATGGGCGGCGAGTCCCACAACCACACCGGCGTTAAGCCACCACCGTCCACCGGGATTTCAGCGCCATCCGGGCCGTAACGGGCGGCGCGCAGGCACGAGGAGCACAGCGGATCGGGGTTGTAACGGGACAGCGGGCGCTTGCATGCCGCACACCGCTGCGTTTCGGGCATTCTCGCCTCCCGGTCAGAAAGCCGCGCCGGACAGGGGCACCAGGCTAGGCAGGCACGTCACGGCGGCGCAATGCCAATGTGTCATAGCCCCCGCACCCGAGCAATGACGTTCCGCAATGGACCGGCCACATTCCGGCGGCCATGCTGAGATCGCGTCAGCAGCGGGCCGGTCACATCACAGGTGATGATCTTCGGGCTCGGGCCGCTATTAAGTAACGCATATTAGAAAGGCGGAGCCCATGACGGCACGCAGCGTTGCCTCGGATGCTCAGGCGTCCTCGTGTTATTTCCGCACCACGACTGACGGGCACTACCGCAAGGCGCTGGTGCAGATCGACGAGCGGTGCAACCTGCATTGCGCTCACTGCTTTGTCTCCGCAACCCGGGACGGCGGCACGATGCCGTATGAGCAGATCACCAGCGTGCTGATCCCGCGGCTGGCGGAGTGCCGGGTGGAGCGGGTGACGCTGACGGGCGGCGAGCCGACGATTCACCCGCGGTTCCTGGACGTGGTGCGGGCGTTCCGCCGCGCCGGGATGCAGGTCGGGGTATGCACGAACGCGACAACGTTAGACGGGGACCAGATCAGCGCTCTGGCGCGGATCGGCGGCGTGCACTGCAACGTGTCCCTCGACGGTTTCCGGCCGGAATCGCACGGCAGGTTCCGCGGTGACCGGGATAGTTTCCGCACCACGGTCGCCACGGTCAGGGCCCTGGCCGCCGCCGGACTCCTGCAAGGGCTGCTCTGTACCCCGAACTCGCTCGCTGAAGACGGCGAGTACCGGGAGCTGTGCGAGTTCGCCGTTCAGCACGGCGCCGGCTACGTCCTGCTGAATCCGCTGTCCTCCATGGGCCGGGGCGTGAAAGCCCGCATCCGGCTCGCCGCCACCGAGGAGCGGATGCGCACCATTCACCGGCTGACCGCCCCGTTCGACGGCGCCGATCTGGATGTCGTCCACATCCGGTTCCCCAGCACCGGCAGCAAGCCGCTGGCCGGCTGCCAGGCAGGCACCATCATCTACGTCTTCACCCCTGGCGAGGTGACCGTGTGCCCGTACCTGGTCTTCGCCGCCCGGACCCCGCAGTCCCGGCACGACCCGGCCGAGTTCATCGTCGGCAACATCTTCACCGACCCCGGCATCGCGGCACGGCTGGACGCCTACCATTTCGAGCGCCGCTACGCGATGGGAGCCAACCCCACCTGCGGTTCGTGCGGTATGGCGGGCTCGTGCGGCAAAGGCTGCCCGGCCGCGGTCATCTCCGCCGGTCAGCGCATCGGCGCCGTGGACGCCGAGGTATGCCCCGTCACGTCCGGGGAGCGCCGGCTGCTGCCGCTCAGGCCCGCATGAGCGTGCGCGGGATCTTCGTCAGCCTCGATGGACCGGGCGGCGCCGGAAAGTCCACCACCGCCGCGCTTGTCTGCGGCCAGCTCGCCCGCCGCGGGCTGCAGGTCTTCCCGACAGCAGAACCATCTTCCACTCCGCTCGGGAAGATGATCCGCGCCAGCACGGACCTCTACCGCGGGATGGCGCTGGCCTGCCTGGTCGCCGGCGACCGCCACCACCACCTCGCCACCGAGATCCGCCCGCAGCGCCAGGCCGGAGCCATCGTGATATGCGACCGCTACCTTCCCTCCAGCCTGGTCCTGCAGCGGATGGACGACGTGGAGTGGGACACGATCTGGCAGCTCAACTCTGGCGCGGAGCCCCCGGACCTGGCCGTCATCCTCAACGCCACGCCAGCAGTCCTCACCCGGCGGCTGGCCGGCCGCGGCGGCACCCACAGCCGCTTCGAGCGCCGTCCAGACGGCCCGGCCACCGAAGCCGCTCTCTACCAGGACACCACCGCCCGGCTTACCGACCTTGGCTGGCCCGTCTGCAGCATCGACACAACCGACCGCGCGCCCGGCGACGTCGCGGCTATAGTCATCGACCGTATCCTCCCC
This sequence comes from uncultured Actinomycetes bacterium, assembly GCA_963732345.1. Classification (GTDB taxonomy): domain Bacteria; phylum Actinomycetota; class Actinomycetes; order Streptosporangiales; family Streptosporangiaceae; genus Bog-532. The sequence continues at coordinate 243,624 of CAVSZI010000019.1, forward strand.
CTGCACGCCGACCGGAGCGCTCATGGCGGCTAGCGACCTGTCCTTCCTGACCTTCAACATTGGCAACCCCTCCGAGCAGCGGGCACAGCGCCAGCTCGCCTGGCTCGCCGGCCGCCCCGAGCATGTCATGGTCCTCACCGAGACCAAAGCCAGCGCCGGCTGCCGGCTGCTGGCCAGCGCGTTCACCACCGCTGGCTGCCACGTCACCTTCCCGGTCCCCGGACCCGGCGAATACGGCGTCATGATCATCAGCCGGGTGCAGGCCCAGCTGGACGGCTTCGGCTCCACGGTCGGCTACCTGCCTACCCGCGCCGCCTCCGTCACCCTGCCGGCCCCGGCCGGGCCGATCCAGGTCATCGGCGCGTACACGCCGGCCCGCGACGCCGGGCTGGAAAAGACCGAACGCAAGCGCACCTGGCTGGCCGCCTTCCGGGCGGCATTGGCGGCCCGCGATCCCGCCATCCCGGCGATGTTCCTCGGGGACCTGAACGTCCTCGAACCCGACCACCGGCCGCACTACCCGTTCTTCGTCCCGTTCGAGTACGACTTCTACCGCGCGCTCAGCGCCGAGCACGGTTTCACGGACGCATTCCGGCATCTGCACCCGGCAGCGGCCGAGTACAGCTGGGTCGGGCGAACCGGCGACGGGTACCGGTACGACCATGCGTTCTGCTCCGCCGTCCTGGCGCCCGCCATCAGCAGCTGCCAGTACCTGCACGAGCCCCGCACCGACGGGCTGTCCGACCACTCAGCACTGACCGCGGGCCTCACGGTGCAGGCACCACCCGCGCTGGCAGTGTCGGATCCGGTCACCGCCACCGCGCCCGCCACGCTTTTCTGATCTGCAGGCGATCCGCCTGCCCTGGCCCGGTCAGCGCTCAGGCAGAGGCAGGCGCGGCGCGCACCAGGGAATCGTAGGTCTGACCGGTCTGCTCAGCCTCGATACCCAGTGACGCCACGAAACGGGACAGCTCATCCTGCACGGCCTCACCGGGCATGTCGCTGGGCACCATGCGCTCCACCTCGAAGAACACGCCCAGAGCGTCCAGCTCATCTACGCAGAGGACCAGGTCGCCGAAGGTCGCGGTACGCCGCGTCTTGACGATCCGGACCGTCGGCCAGAAACCCATCGCGACGATCGCGTGGTGCATCTGATCACGGTTCGCGACAACCGTCTCGTGCTCCTCGCACGACAGGACATTTTCAGCCGGGCGCTTCACGGTGAAGACATGCCGGTCGCCCACGGTGCGCAGGCGCGCGAACGGCACCCCGCACCTGGCATCCCCGTAAGCCCAGCCGTTAGGCGCGTACGCCTGATCGTCCTGACGGACAGGGGCGCCCAGCTCGATCCCCCGTCGTTTCAGCGCCGCGAACAGAGCTTCCGCGTCCCGGATCCGGTATTTGACCTCAACCTCGCGCACTGCGCCTCCGCGAGCGTAGACCCTCACCAGCTGCCAGGCCGCCACCCTGCCACAGCCGACCAGCCACCCGCCACAGACTCGCCGGGACAGCAGCCGCGTCACGCTTGTGAGTCTTAACGTGCCAGAGCCCGGCGGCACTTGGGCCGCCGGGCTCTCCCCCTCGGCACGGCTACCTGGAAAGGCCGCCGATTGTCCCGCTGGCCAGAGCCGGAACGCTCGCCTGCGGGAGTTCCGCACGCAGCGGCGGAGGAATCTCGGCACCGAGGCCCACGAGGTCACCGGCGATGCCGTAGAGGCTTCCGGTCACGGTCTCGATGTGCCGCTCCCATTCCTTCCACTTCTGCTCGTAGTACCGCTTCTCCTTGCTGAGGGTCGTCGTCATCGTGTCGACGACCCGGCTGATGGCATCGCAGCGGGAGGCGAAGCCGCCGGTGGCGATGTAGTCGTATACCTTGCCGGACGTGTCGTCCCGGGCCGCGTTGGCCGCCTCATACTGGGAGGCCGCGATCAGCACCCACCGCAGCCCGGTCGCCAGGTGCGTGGCGTAGCCGAACTGGCACAACCACACCTCGTCGACACGCCCGGAGCCGTCCATGCCGTGCGGAAGCGTCTCGGACACGATCACGCCCAACGCGGCCCCCGCCTTGTTCGCGTCGTCCGCGAGCTTGCCGGCCCACGCACCGTTCCAGCTTGCGGCCCGCTTGCACTCCCACAAGATGACGCCGCAGTCCCGGCCGCCGTGGCGCACCCGCTGAATGACGTCAGCGCCTGCCTGTCCCCGCGCGGTGACCGCGATCTCGTCCCTTGGGAACCGCTGCCGGAGTTCCTCGGCGAACACGTCCTGGCGAGCGACGCCTTCTTCCTGGCGCGCCCCCGTGGCGCCCCGCCGGACGGCCTCTTCGAGCTGAGCGTTCATCCGCTCGATCTTGCCCGTGAGCTGCCGGACCTCGGTCTTGTGGTCTTCATCCTTCTGCCTGGCCAGCAGTTCGAAGCGTTCCTGCTGAAGCGTGGCCGCCTGGTCTCGTTCCTCCTTGCGGATTACATCCCGCATCCGCTCCCGCTCGAGATCCCAGGCTTCCTTCTGATCTTCCAGCTCACGCTGCTTGCGCCGGAGCTGCGTCTCCGCCTCCTGCTGCTGTTTCAGCTTGCCGGTCAGCTCGTTGAGCCTCTCGTCCTGCTCCTCGATCTGCGCGAGCTGGCCCTGCAGCGCTGCGCGGACTTTCTCCGCGGCCTCATCCTCGGCCATCCTGCGCAACTCGGCCTCTTTGCTGGCGATCAGGTCGGCGGCCAGTTGCTGCCTGAGGGCGTCATCGAGCCTGATCGGCTGACCGCAGTTTGGGCAGACGATGGACGGCGGTGATGGTGTTGCTGCGGCGGTGCTCGGCAGTCCTGCGTCCGGCATGGGGGCTCTCCTCGGTGATCGGGCGATTGTCATGTCGTGCTCACCGGGCCAACCGTAGGAACACCTCCGGTTCAACGGAAGGCATATCACCGACAACCGGGGTTATCAGTCGGCTCGCGCCCAACTCACCGCCGTAGTGCTAGCTTTGCGAGCACAGATACATCCGTTCCGACGGGCAGGGCGGAGGTAGTGATGCCGGACAGGTACTCCGCCACCACTCCGGTCCGCAACCCGCGCCCGCAGCTTCTCATGTCCATGCGCGACATCGCCGAGCTGGCCAATGTGCAGCGCCCCGTTGTCACGAAATGGCGGAGGCGGCACGCTGACTTCCCGCACCCTGTCACGGGAAGCGTCGCCCAGCCCCGGTTCGACCCACGTTCCATCGCCAACTGGCTGGTCAGCACGGGCAGGGCGGATCGGCAACAGATAGAACCGGATCTCAGCCTTTACACTCTGGCCGGCCTCGGCGGCCGGATACCCCCCGATGACCTCATCGCGTTCGTCACGGCCTTGATCTGCCTGCGCCAGCTCGACGGTGACGAGCCGCTGGCTGACGGCAGCGACGACGTCCTTGCGGCACTGCGTGTTCGCGCCGTCCGCAGAGACATGGACGACGAGATGCTCGTCAGCGAGATACTCCGGCTCCCCGACGATGCGGATTGGCTGGCCATCGCCGTAGATGACCTGGTGGAGGCGGCCTGGGGGTGCCAGGGAGCCTTTGAACGGGTAATGACCGTACGCCGGCGCCTCGGGGCAACGGACATCTCGGCGAGCGCGGTCCGGCCAGAGCTCGCCCAGTTGATCGCCCGCGTCTCCGGCGCCGCTGAACGCGCACGTCAGGACGGGCCCATTGTGATCGCCGATGTCGCCGCCGGTGCCGGCGATCTGCTGATCGCGGTCACGGACCTGCTGGGCGAGGACTATGCACCGGCATGTGTGGCGGCCGAGCGGGACCTTTATCTGGCCCGGCTCGTCCGGCGGCGGCTTGCCGCGCACGGGCTGCCGATCGTCGATGTGGACGTTCGGGTCGCGGATACCTTGCCGGACGACTGCGGCGAGCCGGATGTCATCGTGACGCAGATCCCTTACGCCCCGGGTGAGGACCGGTCCGTGAAAGAAGTACTGGACCTCATCGACGACGTCTCACTGCGGCTCCGGCCCGGATGCTCCGCTGTTCTTCTCGGGCCTGCTGATGTCCTTACTAGTGAACTGGGTGCCTACTCGGAGGCAGAGCGCGCGCGGGCCACCCTTCTGCGCGGCGGCATGGTGGAATGTGTGATCAAGCTTCCCGGCGGCCTGGTGCCATTCCGGCCCGGCTACGAGACCGCGCTATGGATCTTGAACTCGGCCTACAACTCACCGTGGCGTGGACGCGTCCTGCTCGCCGACGTCTCGGACCGGGAACTGACCGATGAGGTTGCCGGCCTGGTCGCCGATGACGTGATCACCTGGCGCCGTGAAGGCTACGACCCCGATGCGCATACCCGGGCTTTCGGCGTGCAGGTATTGATCAGCGACCTGGTGGATCCGCCCAGGCCGCTCATCGTCAGACGGCCGCGGAACGTGCGCACGGTGGCCACCGATGCGGCTGATCGTGTCGCAACGGTGATGGAACTGGAGACTGAACTTAACCGGCTCGGCGCGTACGCCACGGCCACCCGACCGGCGATTCGCACCAACCTCATCGCGGTCGTGCGCGCACGACCGGCAACGCTCAGCGTCAGAAAGCTGGTCCAGAAGGGTGCCGTCGCTCTGCTCAAGGGCACGCGCATCGACCTCGCCGACATCACGGGCGCGGGTCAGCACGTCGTACTCGGTTCCGCGGAGGTGCTCGGTCTGCGGCGATCAGGTGCGCGGATGATCGACCGCACGCTTCTGGCCGAACGCTACCCGCGCGCCCAGCTCACCGAACCGGGTGACGTACTGGTCACCACCGCCCCGGGCTTCGGCGTGCACATTGATCATGACGGCTTCTCGGTGGCCGAGTTCCCAGTCCGCGTGCTGCGTGTCCGCGACACCGGCGACGTGCCACTGACGCCGCGCGTCCTGGCCGCAATGTTCAGTGCGGAGGACTCACTAGACCGCCCGGACGGCGCGGTCCGCGCTGCGCGCCGCATCGAAGACCATCAAGTGCCGGTGCTGCCGCCGGCGGACGTAATGAGGCTGGACGCTCTGCTGGCGGAACTGGACGCGCGCAGGCAGGACGTACGTAAGGAGATCGGCATCATCGACGAACTCGCCAGGACCGCCACCGTCGGTCTGCGCGATGGAACACTGTCTCTCGCTGGTGACACGAAGTGACTGAATCTGTGAGGGGAACCTGATGCCGCCGAGGAAAAAGACCGACCAGGCGGCGCTGCCCGGCATGCCCACCATGGCGGACCTGCGCGACACGCTATGGAAGGCCGCCGACAAACTGCGGGGCTCGATGGACGCCTCGCAGTACAAGGACTTCGTCCTCGGCCTCGTGTTCCTCAAGTACGTGTCGGATTCCTTCGAGGAGCGCCGGACACAGATCCGCAAGGAGGTCCTAGCGGAAGGCGTGCCCGAAGCGCGACTGGAGCAGTTCCTCGATGACAAGGACGAGTACGAGCGCGAAGGGGTGTTCTGGGTTCCCGAGGGGGCACGCTGGGACCGGCTGGCCGCCCAGGCGAAGAGCGGGGGGATCGGCGAGTTGATCGACAACGCCATGGACTCGCTCATGAAGACGAACGAGTCACTGACCGGCGTGCTGCCGAAGATCTTTAACCGCGACAACGTGGACCAGCGCCGCCTCGGCGAACTAGTCGACCTCATCAGCGACGCCCGCTTCACTGGCCACGGCGACAAACCCGCCCGCGACGTGCTCGGCGAGGTCTACGAGTACTTCCTAGAGAAGTTCGCCCGTGCCGAGGGCAAGCGCGGCGGCGAATTTTACACCCCGGCCACCGTGGTCCGACTGCTCGTTGAGGTCCTTGAGCCCTATTCCGGCCGGGTGTACGACCCGTGCTGCGGTTCTGGCGGCATGTTCGTCCAGGCGGAGAGATTCGTCCTCGCGCACCGCGGCCGCCGGGATGACATCGCCGTCTACGGCCAGGAGTCCAACGAGCGCACCTGGCGCCTGGCCCAGATGAACCTGGCCATCCATGGCATCAACGGAGACCTAAGCAAGCGCTGGGAAGACACCTTCTACGCCGACCGGCACCCGGACCTACGCGCCGATTACATCCTGGCCAACCCGCCGTTCAACATGTCCGACTGGGCACGCAATGCGAACGACCCGCGCTGGCGCTTCGGCACCCCACCGGCCGCCAATGCCAACTTTGCCTGGCTCCAGCACATCGCCTCCAAGCTTGGCGAACGTGGCTCCGCCGGTGTGGTCCTCGCCAACGGCTCAATGTCCTCCCAGCAATCAGGCGAAGGCCAGATCCGCGCCGCCATGGTCGAGGCGGACTTGATCGCCTGCATGATCGCCCTGCCGCCGCAACTATTCCGTACCACCCAGATCCCCGCCTGCCTATGGTTCCTCGCCAAGGACAAAACCCCGCAAGGCGCCAAGCACCTCAACGACCGCCGCAGCGAGACTCTGTTCATCGACGCCCGCAACATCGGTGCCCTCATCAACCGGACCGAGCGCATTCTGACTGAGCAGGAATTGGCAACAATCGCCGACACTTACCATGCCTGGCGCGGCACTCCTAGCGCTCGCGGGGCACAGCTCGAATACCAGGACGTCTCTGGATTCTGCCACTCGGCTACGATCGAAGAGATCCGCAAGCACGACCACGTGCTCACCCCCGGCCGTTACGTCGGATCGGCAGAGGTAGACGACTCTGGCGACGAACCCATCGCCGAGAAGATCGACCGCCTTACCAAGGAACTCTTCGCCCACCTTGACGAATCCGCTCGCTTGGAGCAGGTCGTCCGGACGCGACTGGAGCAGCTCGATGTCTGAGTGGCCGAAACGAAGTCTTCAAGAGGTGTGCACTGAGCTAACGGTCGGCCACGTCGGATCAATGGCCGCAGAGTATATAGCCGATGGAGTGCCCTTTCTTCGCTCTCAGAACGTGAAGACGGGGCGCTTGGACTTTTCCAAAGTAAAGTACATATCGCCAAAGTTCCATCAACGACTCAAGAAATCTAAGCTAAGCTCAGGCGACATCGTTATTGTGCGAACAGGGGAACCGGGCGCAGCAGCGCTAATTCCAAACAATCTTGGTGAGCTTAATTGCTCCGATCTAGTAATCGCACGCCCTAGAGAGGATGTTGATGCCCGATATCTATGTTATGCAATCAATGCTACAGCGGGTAAATACATAGCCGCACATCTGGTCGGCGCTGTTCAGCAGCATTTCAATGTCGCTTCAGCACGCAAGCTTCTTCTTTCAATTCCTCCGATTGACACTCAGCAGTCCATAGCCTCAGTGCTCTGCGCGCTCGACGACAAGATCAATTCTAACCTTGCGATCATACTGGACTCGAATAAGCTTGCTGCTACCATATTCAAAGCGAAATTTGAACAAGGAGATTCGGTAGAAGTCGCTAGGCTCGGCGATATGGCTGACGTTATCGATTGCCTGCATGCGAGAAAACCAGAATTTACCGAAGATGGTCGCAGATATCTGATTCTATCTGATATCCGCGACGACTCTCGGCTCGAACCAACAGCAAAATTTACTGTCTCAGACAAAGACTACCAAGAATGGACTCGCCGAATTGAGGCCCATCAAGGCGATTGCCTTCTTACGAATGTAGGAAGAGTGGGTGCCGTAGGCCAGATCCCGAAAGGTGTCACAGCTGCTATAGGGCGTAACATGACAGGAGTCCGAGGCCGCGCGGAATGTCCACCCTCATATCTTGTTGAAGCGCTACGTAGCGCGACGGTTCGCCGTGAGATTGAGGCCAAAACTGATCATGGCACGGTTTTGTCTGCTCTCAACGTAAAGACCATTCCAGACTTGTTGCTCCCAGCGGGTAACGCTCGCGACCGTCAGGCCTTTCAGGAGCAAACTGGCTTGCTTCATGAATTGCAAGACCAACTCCTGCAAGAAAATGTGCGGCTAGCCGTGACGCGTGACACATTGCTGCCTAAAATGATGTCGGGGGAAATCCAGGTTAGAGATGCCGAGAAATCTGTCGAGGACGTGACATGAGCGGCGGCATGAGCGAGGCGCAGTGGGAGGCGCTCGCCTTGGATACGCTCGGCGAGTTGGCGTGGGAGTCACTGGACGGCAAGAAGATCGCACCCGGATCGGGTGAACGGGAGTCCTGGCTGGAGTCGATCATCCCGCACCGATTGCGCACCGCCATCGCACGGATCAATCCGCATATTCCCGCCTCGGCCGTGGACGATGCGCTCGCCATTGTCCTTACACCCGCGTCACGTGATGCCTTCAGCGAAAACCACCGTATTCATGAGTTCCTGACCCGGGGTATCCGTGGCGTCGTCTACACCGATGAGTACGGTGCAGAGAAGAACCCGACGATCTGGCTGCTAGACCGCACTGACCCGTACGCGAACGACTTTCTCGCCGTAAACCAGGTGACCGTGACCGACGGGGAGTACAAGCGGCGTTTTGACATCGTGCTCTACGTCAACGGCATGCCGCTCGGCATCGTCGAACTGAAGAAGGCCGGTGACCTGGACGCCGACCTAGATATTGCACACGCCCAGCTCAGGACATACGTCAACGAGCTGCCCGTGGCGTTCCACTGCAACGTCGTCTGCGTCATCAGCGACGGGATCACCGCCCGGTACGGTACACCGTTCACTCCGTTCGAGCACTTCGCGCCGTGGAATGTCGATGAAGACGGGAACCCCGTGCCGCCGTCGGACTGTGACGAGGACCTGGCGATCAACGTACTGCTGTACGGCCTGTTCACCCAGGACCGGTTTCTGGAACTGCTGCGCGGCTACGTGGCCTTCTCCCGCGGCGATCACGGTCCTGCTAAGCGGATTGCCAAGCCCCACCAGTTCTTCGCCGTGTCCAAAGCCGTCCGGAAGACCACCGAAGCGGTCCGCAGCCACGGGCAGGCCGGCGTCGTCTGGCATACCCAGGGCTCCGGTAAGTCCATGGAAATGGAGCTGTACGCCAACCAGGTGCTGACCGGTCCGGCGTTCGGGAATCCGACCATCGTCGTCCTCACCGACCGGACCGACCTGGACGACCAGCTCTACGGCACCTTCGAGGCCAGCGAACTGCTGCCCGAACGGCCAATCCAGGCCATGACCCGAGACGAACTGCGCACCCAGCTCACGAACCGGCGCACGGGCGGGATCATCTTCTCCACGCTGCAGAAGTTCGGCCGGACCAAGGAGGAACGGGACAGCGGGGCCCGGCACCCGCTGCTGTCCGACCGGCGGAACATCATCGTGATCGTGGACGAGGCGCACCGCAGCCACTATGACGACCTGAACGGCTACGCCCGGCACTTGCGGGACGCCCTGCCTTACGCCACGCTCATCGCCTTCACCGGGACGCCGGTCTCGCAAGCCGAGCGGAACACGCGGAAGGTGTTCGGCGACTACATCGACATCTACGACCTGACCCGCGCCGTCGACGACGGGGCCACGGTCCCGGTGTTCTACGAGAGCCGTCTCATCCCGGTAAGCCTGCCCAAGGACCTGAACCCCGAACTGATCGACGAGCGCGTGGACGAGGTGACCGCCGGGCTGGACGACTCCGAGCGGGAACGGATCCAGCAGGCCGTCGCGGTGATGAACGAGGTGTACGGCGCGCCCGACCGTATCCGTACGCTCGCCCGCGATCTCGTGGATCACTGGGAGGCGCGGTCTCATGAGATGCGCAAGTTCATCGGCATGCCCGGCAAGGGAATGATCGTCTGCGCCACCCGGGAGATCTGCGCGAAACTCTACGAGCAAATTATCGAGATAAAGCCGGACTGGCACAGCGACGACATCACCAAAGGCAAGATCAAGGTCGTCTACACCGGCGGTCCCGGCGACAAGACCCTCATCAGGCGGCACGTCCGCCGCCCATCACAGAACAAGATCATCCAGCGGCGAGCCAAGAGCGAAGACCCGCAGGAGGAGCTGGAGCTGGTCATCGTCCAGTCGATGTGGCTCACCGGTTTCGACTCTCCGCCGCTGCACACCCTTTACCTGGACAAGCCGATGCGGGGCGCGGCGCTCATGCAGGCCCTGGCCCGGGTCAACCGGACCTTCCGCGACAAGCAGGACGGCCTCCTGGTCGGGTACGCGCCGCTGACCGAGAACCTGTACGCGGCGCTGGCTGAATACACCGTCAACGACCAGACCACCCGGCCAGTCGGCCGGGACACGGACGAGGCGCTGGCCAAGGTCCGCGAACTGCACGACGTGATCGGCAACGTCATCCTGGCTGGCTATGACTGGCGAGCGAGACTGGCCGCACGGTCGCCCAAGGCGTTCCGCAACGCGGTCAACGGGACAGTCAACTACCTGCGCGATCCGGCCTCTCCAGGCAATCAGGTCGAAGAAGGCGAACCCAGCCTGGCCGATCGGTTCCGGAACGAGTCGTCCAGGCTGGCCAGGTTCTACGCGCTCTGCTCGACACGCGGCGAGCTGCGTGCCTACCGGGACGACATTGCCTTCTTCGAAGAAGTCCGGGTCTGGATGGTCAAGTTCGACGCCGAGGACCGCAGGGCCCGCGGCATGTCCGTCCCGGCCGACGTTGAGATGTACCTGCGCCAGCTGACCGCAGGCGCCATCGAGGCGGGTGGCGTTACCGACATCTACCAGGCCGCGGGTATCGGCCGGCCTGACCTGTCCCACCTGGACGAGGCGTTCATCAAGAAGATGCAGGATACCCAGCACCCGCATCTGGCCATCGAAGCGCTCCGCCGCCTGGTCGAGCAGCAGATGCGCGTGTCGTCCCGCCACAACGTCGTCCGGCAGCAGAGCTTCTCCGACCGTCTGCTCAGCCTCATGACGCGCTATACCAACCAGCATCTGACCGCCGCCGAAGTCATCGCCGAACTGGTCGCTATGGCCAGGGAGGTGTCCGCGGATGCCAGCCGGGGCAGCCAGTTCAGCCCGCCGCTCAGCAACGACGAGCTCGCCTTCTACGACGCGGTCGCCGAGAACGAAGCCGCCGTGACTGAGATGGGCACCACCATCCTCGCCGACATCGCCCGTGACCTGGTGAAATCGCTGCGGCGAGACGTCACCACCGACTGGGTGTCCCGCGACGACGTACGTGCCAAGCTGCGTTCCACGATCAAGCGGCTGCTGGCCAGGCACGGCTATCCGCCCGACGCGCAGCCAACCGCGACCGAACTGGTCCTGCGCCAGATGGAGACGTTCGCCGAGGAGTGGTCACCCCGGGCAAGCTAGGGAGGGCGCCCGGCTTGTCCCGGTCGATCAGCGCCTGCGGGATCTGGTCGTGTCCTCGCTGCGACGTAAGGGCGGCTCGCCCTCGGTGGCCATCAGCCGGTGCCGTCCCAGGGGTTGAGGAGGCTGACCCCGGTGTCCGTGAAATCGCTGGTGTTGCGGGTAGCCAGCGTTGCGCCGTGTACTCGGCAGATGGCTGCGATCTGGGCATCTGCCATGCTGACGGGCCGTCCCAGTTTCTCCCTGCCGACAACGACGGTGGCGTACTGGTTAGCTGCTTGGCTATCGAACGGCTGCACGCGATCACGGAAATCTTCGCTGATCAGCGCATCGATTATTCCGCCAAGTGCGGCTCGGCGCCGCCCATCCGGCATGCGGGCGACGCCGTACAGCAATTCCGCGGCCGTGATCGCAGTGGTGGCGATCTCGGCGGCGGGCAGCGAATCCAGCCAGGTCACTACGTTGGGCTCGGGATCGATACGGGCAAGTTCAGAGATGACGTTCGTATCGAGGATGATCACGCGTCGAACACCGCTGCGCGCGGCGGCTCGTTGCGCGCAGGAAGATCGAGGCCTGCGCCCCCCACAGCGGCGAACCGTGCGTGAATGTGGCTACCGAGGCCGTAGTCCGGCGTTGGGGAGGCCAGCCGTTCGGTGAGGATCGCTCGCACTTCGGCCTCCATCGATCTTCCGTGCTGTGCGGCACGGACACGGAGCCGGGCGTGCGTCTCCTCGTCAAGGCCGCGAATCGTCAGCGTCGGCATCCTCGACCTCCCTGCGCACCAATGCTTACAATGCTAGCATTGCAATCGCTGTGTTCAGCCCAGTTAACCTGTAGGCGCCGGTCTTCCGCAGCACGTCCGGAAGACCGGCGCCGATCATGGGAACCGGCGGTGTCAGCCGGTATCCGGGGGCAGCCCGAGCTCGGCCCGGATGGCGGCGGAGTGCTGGCCGACGGCCGGCACCGCGCCCATGGCGGCCTCCCGGCCGGGCACGGTCACCGGTGGGAGCATCGCCCGGACCGGGCCGCCGGGCGTATCCACCTCCCGCCACCGGTCCCGCGCCGCGAGCTGCGGATGGGCGGCGAACTCCTGCGGGGTGCGCAGCCGCGCGTTGGCGATGCCCGCCTCGTCCAGCAGCGCGGTGAGCTGGCCGGGCGCGATCCCGGACAGTGCGCGCTCGATGATCGCGGTCAGCTCACGGTCGTGCGCCACGCGGTCCGGGTTGGTGGCGAACCGCTCATCGCTGATCAGTTCCGGGCGGCGCAGGATCTCCCGGCAGAGAACGGCCCACTCACGCTCGTTCTGCACGCCGATGAAGACCTCGCCCCCGCCCGCGGCGGCGTACGGGCCGTACGGGGAGATGGACGTGTGCCGGGCTCCGGTCCGCCGCGCCGGGTGCTGCCCGTCGCCGGTGAAGTAGACCGGCTGGCTCATCCACTCGCCGAGCGCCTCCAGCAGCGACACATCGACGCTGATCCCGCGGCCGGTGCGCTCCCGCTCGTACAGTGCGGCCAGGATGCCGCTGTACGCGTACATGCCGGCCGCGATGTCGGCCACCGAAATGCCCGCCTTGGCCGGGGCGCCGGGGCTGCCGGTGATCGACAGCAGGCCGGCCTCAGCTTGCACCAGCAGGTCATAGGCCTTCTTGTTGCGGTAGGGGCCCTCCGCGCCGTAGCCGGATACCGAGCAGGTGATCAGAGCGGGATGGCGTTCCCGGAGCACGTCGCCAGCCACGCCGAGCCGGTCCGCGGCGCCGGGCGCGAGGTTCTGCACGAAGACGTCCGCCCGGCTCAGCAGGGCGGACAGCACCGCGCGGTCGCCGTCCTCCTTGACGTCGAGCTCGATGCTTTCCTTGCCCCGGTTCAGCCACACGAAGTAACTCGACTGGCCGTTCGCCGAGCGGTCGTATCCGCGCGCGAAGTCCCCCGCGCCGCGCCGCTCAACCTTGATGACGCGTGCCCCGAGATCGGCCAGCTGGCGGGTGGCGAAGGGAGCCGCGACCGCCTGCTCCAGCGCGACAACCAGGATGTCCCGCAGCGGCAGGGCGGCGGTCCCGCCCGGCCGGCTCTGCTCATTCATCGGCGTCCTCCGGCTGGATTTCTTCCCGGGCCGAACGGGCTTTTCCGGGGGCCGACCGGACCGCGGGGGCCGGAGGAGGACCGGGCACCGGTGGTTGCGCCGGGGCACTCAGCCGGCCCGGATCTGGTGCCGGCCCGGCCGGCGCCGGCACGGGGCGGTGGCCGGTCTGCCATACCCAGCGGGACGGCCCCAGCAGCAGCGCCGCCGTGAACGCCACGACGATGGCGAGCCGCGCGTCCCCGAGGATCTGGGGATCGCGGGTCACGACCGGGACACCGGCCAGGGCCAGGATGGACAGGAGGGACCAGACCGGCCATGGCCGCCGGGCGCCGATGGTGTCCCAGATCAGCGCGCCCACCATGACCCCGGCCGTGTAGTAGCCGTGCACCCCTGGGTCCAGGGCGATCCGGGCGCCGACGCCGAGCAGGATGACGGCGGGCCACCGGCGGCGCCATATCGCCGCCGCGCCCAGCGCCCAGCCGAGCAGGACCTGGGCGGGCCTGTCCCAGGACGGGGTCTGCGGGGTGGTGACCCCGAGAGCGCGCAGCGCCGAGGTGGGCAGGTTGCGGATGGTGTAGCGCGCGGCGGTCATCGTGCCCGGATCGGCCAGGTAGAACGGCAGCCAGGCGGCGGCGAGCGCGGCCAGGAGGGCTACGGCGCCGCGCCACATGTCCCGCGCCGGCAGCAGGAGCAGGAGGGCGGCGAAGACGAGGGCCCATGGCTTGGCGGCGGTGGCGAGGCCAACCAGCAGACCCGCCAGCACCGGCCGGCGGGCGACCACCGCGCGCAGCGCCAGAACCGCCAGGATCAGCGCGAGGCCGTCGTCCAGGTGCAGGTAGCCGACCGCGAGGTTGACCCACGCGATCATGAATGCCCCGCCGCCGAAGAGCACAGTCAGCCGCAGCCCCCGGGGACGTTCACGCAGTTCCGGCCGGACCGTGCGGGCGAGGCTCTCGATGGCCGCGATCAGCAGGACCCCGGCCGCGGTGAGCAGTATCTCGGCCACGACGATGCCGCTGTCCGGCCCGAGGTGCCGCAGCACTTCGGCGACGGCGAACGACAGCGGCCCGATCTGCAGGTCGGGATTGGTGGCATACAGGTGCAGGCCGCCCGGCGGGCGGAACGAGCCCGGCTCACCGAACAGCGCCGCGGTACCGCTCCGGAAGAAGACCCAGGCGATGCCGCCGCCCGGCGCCATATCGATGAACCAGGCCACCGTCCATAGCGAGAGAAGGCCCCAGTGCCAGTTGCGGGCGAGCCGGTTGCGGAGGCCGCGCGGCCCGGCCACCGGGCGGCGGCCGCTCACGGCGTGCTCGCTCACCCGGTCTGGCCTCTCTGTCACGGGGCGGTCCGTCGTGGGGCTGCCCGGCACGGTTTCAGCCGGCAGTCCGCGGCTTTCCCGCACTGTAGCAACCGGATGACCACTGGGACGGCGGGGTAGCGGCGTGGCCGCGGCCGGGGAAATAGCGCGATTCGTCGCAACAAAAACACTCACAGTTAAACGTGATTAACATCACAGCACGTGCGGTCAACCCGCCGGGCCAACCTCGGCGAATCGGTTGCGGACCCACCCCCCTTTGCTGGCAATGTAGGTCGCCAACGGTGATTGTCCCTTACAGCAAGGCCCGACACGGCCAATGTATGTGCATCATTCGCAATTGTGACGGCCCGGGCACGGTGAGGTGCTTAACCGGAGAATCGCTGCCCGTGCGTAAGCCGCAGCGGTCAATGCGCCCGGCAGACCCGTCTGGTGCGCCTGGCTGACGAAGGGATTGCCTTGTCACGACACCGGACAGGGGCCCGCAGCACGCGGCGAGGCAGCCGTTTTGTGCGCCGCAGCGGAGTCATTCTTCCGGCAGCTGGTGTCGCGGCAATTGTGGTCGCTGGCGTTTCCGCGGCCGCCTGGCTAATGGGCCCGTCAGTATCCGGGGCATCGGGCGCCGCCCAGGCGATTGAGGCGATTCCCAACAGCAAAACGGTCGCGCTGCTCGAGCAGGAGCGCCAGCAGATGATCGTCATGAGCGCGGCCTCCCGCACCCTGACCGTGGTGGCCCAGCCGAAGCTGGCGTCGCCGGCCTCAGCTGCGGCGACAGCGGTCCAAGCGGCGTCGGGCAGTCCGTCTTCCGGCGGCACCACCGGGTCCACCACCGGGAGCGCGCCGCCCCCTCCCGTCGCCGCGCCCGATCCGGGCACCGCCCAGTCGATCGCCTACAACCTGCTGGGCAGCTTTGGATTTTCCACATCGCAATTCAGTTGCCTGCAGAGCCTGTGGAACCGGGAAAGCGGCTGGTCCTATGACGCGGAAAATCCCAGCGGCGCGTATGGCATTCCGCAGGCTCTGCCCGGGTCAAAGATGGCCACTGCGGGCGCGGACTGGCAAACCAACCCGACGACGCAGATCGAATGGGGTCTCGGCTACATAAAGAGCGTGTATGGGACGCCCTGCGCCGCGTGGAATTTCGAGCTGGCAAACAACTACTACTGAGCGGGCGCTGCGGCCCGGATGCTTGCGTGACGCCCGCCGGTGTCCTCCGCCCGGATGGGACCAGCCGTACTGCGGGCAGCGCTAAAGAGGGCCTTATAGCTTCTTCTGGCGAATCGTGTCCATGTTTCGCCCATCACGTTATCATCCGGTAAGATTACTCTTCGGCTGCAGAATGCTACAGTGCGTTTAAATAACCGGAACGTTATTGTGTTCGGCGTCGTTTAGAAGCTTTATAAAGGTAATATTCAGGTATTTTTCAGCATCAAGGTCGTAGTCCGGGCCGCGCTCCCGTTACTTGTTCTTAATGTCGGCGCGGATGATGATTAGCCATGTCTTCCCAGCTAAGAGCCCATATTTGAGGCCAATGAGCGGCCCGTTCGCGGCGTCATGTGATCCATGTCACACGCAATACTGGCATTGTTCGCTTGATTCATCCGGCATTGGAGGTGCTCGTCAGCGTCCAGCTCGTGTGACGGCAGACCGCCAGCCAGCAGGCGCCGGGCACCGCCGCGCTCGCGCCGGCGCGTCCCAGTCCGTCCTAGCCGGGCGGGCGGCCGGTACCGGCGGCCGGCTAAGGATACGGCCGGAACGTCCGCACTTCCTCGTCGAAGGCGGCCAGATTGCTGGTCCACGCCGGGTTGGGCGACGACATGTAGAGCGCGAAGGACTGCAGGCCGGCCGATGTGGACGCGTTGTATACGAGGTCCAGGGCCCGTACCCGGCCCAGGGCCGGACTCTGCCAGGTGAACTGCCAGGCAGCGCCGCTGGTACCCCGGACGTTCGCCGGACGGATGCCCAGGCCGAGGTAGCCGGGGAACTTGCCCTGCTCCTGCGTCACGGCCGCCAGGTAGCGCGCTTCCCTGAGCATGTCGCGGTACGTGTGCGGGGTCAGGTCGATCTGGAGGAACGCACCGCCAGTGGGCGCCTCGGCGAAGGCGGCGGTTCCCCTGATCGAGAACTTCCATGTGTCCGGCACGGCGATTGTGAAGCCCGAGGTCGAGCCCAGTGTGGCGGCGCCCACCGTGACGGAACGGTATCCGGCGGGCGGCGGTCCCGTGGTGGCCGCTCCGGCGGCCGCGGCCACGGGCGAGTCGGAGGTCGTGTTGGAGGCGGACGAGCCGGTCTGATTGGCCGCCGTATTCAGCCCCGTTCGGTGCTGGACCCGGTAGACGAGCAATCCGCCCGCGACTGCCACCACCAGGAGGACAATCCCGAGCGTGAGCAGGCCGGTGCGGCGGGGCCGCCGTCTGGCCTGCGTCACGGAAGAGTGGCCGCCCGGCGGCGTGGCGTCCCAGTCCGGTGCGGCATCGGCCGGCTGGCCGGTGTGGTCGGTGGAGGCGGCTCCCCAGGCCTGGCCGGCGCTCCCGGCCTGGGCTCCACCCCAGGCGCGGGCGGCGCCGCCCGCCTGGGCTCCGATCCAGGACGGCGCGGCCTCTTCGGGCTGGGCGGTGCCCCAGAACGGCGCCGCCTCATCCCGCCGGGCGGGGGGAGCCGAGCCGGTCAGCCGGCCGGGTGCGGCGGCAAACCTGAGGGTGTCATCAGACGGCCGGTCGTCGGTTCCCGCCTCTGGCCGGCCGGCCGCCCGACTGGCCGCGGTGCGGAGGGAACCGGGCCGCTTGACCGGTATGGTCTGGTCCGGCTGCAGCGGCAGGTCCACCGAAGTCGGCGTGGGCGGCAGCGCCGCTGAGCCCGGCCCGCTGTCTGCCCCGGGACTCTGCCCGCCGACCGGGCCAGGGGCCGACCGGAGGGGTGAGGCGGGCATCGCCCCGCCGAGCGCACCGGGCAGCCCAGCGGCGGCGCCGGGCACCCAGGAAGGCGGCACGCCGGGCACTCCGGGCGCCCCGGGGGACGGCGCATCGGGCGTCCCGGCCTCGGCGCCGTCCGGCGAGCCAGGTTCCGTCCGGCGAGGCCGGAACGGCGTGAAGACGTTCCTCGGGCCGACGGGGCCCGGAAGCGGTCCCATGGTGCCGAGCATCCGCGCCGCGGTCGCGGCGTCTGGCCGGTCCGCGGGGTTGCGCCGCAGCAGGGCGTCGATGACCGCGCCGAGCCCGGCGGCCGGCGGGGCGGACGGCGGGTCGGAGTTGATGATGGCCGACATCGTCGTGATGGCCCCGCCCGCCCGGTCGAAGGGCCCGTGTCCCTCGACCGCCGCGTACAGGGTCGCGCCGAGCGACCACAGGTCCGATGCCGGCGTGGCCGGGTTGCCCTGGATGCGCTCGGGGGCCGTGAAGCCCGGTGAGCCCATGACCATGCCCGTCTGGGTCAGCTTCGGGTCTCCCTGGAAGGTCGCGATGCCGAAGTCGGTGAGTACGGCCCGGCCGCCGTCGGCGAGCAGCACGTTGCTCGGCTTCACGTCGCGGTGCAGCACGCCGGCCGCGTGCGCGGTGGCCAGGGCGGCCAGCAGCTGGCGGCCGGCGTGGGCCGCGCGGTGCGGCGGCAGCGGCCCGTCGTGGGCGATGATCTGGTCGAGCGAGCGCGCCGCGACGAGTTCCATGATGATCCAGGGGCGCCCGTCCTCCTCGGCCACGTCGAAGACGGTGACGACGCCCGGGTGACTGAGCCGCGCGGCGGTTCTGGCCTCGCGGTGGGTCCGCTGGTGGGCCTTGGCGCGTTCGTCCGGTGGCAGGCCGTCGCTGATACGCAGTTCCTTGACGGCGACCTCGCGGTCCAGGATCTCGTCCCACGCGCGCCACACCGTGCCCATCGCGCCCCGCCCGATGGGCTCCTTGAGGCGGTAGCGCCCCGCTATGACGCGCCCCGTGCCCGCCATAGCGTGCATAGCCGGACCATACACGGGATCGGCGGATAGGTCCCTAGGTTGCTCGTGAGAGTTCGATGGGAATTAGGTCACGATGCCAACCGGCCAGCTCATCGAGCCTCCCGCGCTCACCGGCGACGCGCCGGGCGCCCGCCCGGGCGTTTACCGGGGCGGCGCGCTGCCGATCGTGAGCGCCGGCCCGGATGGGTCCGCGAAGAAGTCGTTTCCCTTGTCGTCCACGATGACGAACGCGGGGAAGTCCCGGACCTCGATCTTCCAGACCGCTTCCATGCCGAGCTCGGGGTACTCCAGCACGTCTACGTGGGTGATGCAGTCCTGGGCCAGCCGCGCCGCCGCGCCCCCGATAGAGCCGAGGTAGAAGCCGCCGTGGCGCTGGCAGGCCTGGGTCACCGCCGCCGACCGGTTGCCCTTGGCCAGCATCACATACGACCCGCCCGCTGCCTGGAAACGCTCCACGTAGGAATCCATCCGGCCCGCGGTGGTGGGCCCGAAGGAGCCGGACGCGTAGCCGGCGGGCGTCTTGGCCGGTCCCGCGTAATAGACGGCGTGATCACGCAGGTAGGCGGGCAGTGGCTCGCCCGCGTCCAGCCGTTCGGCGATCTTGGCGTGGGCGATGTCACGCGCCACGACGAGCGGGCCCGACAGCGACAGCCGGGTCCGGATCGGGTACCGGGACAGTTCGGCGCGGATCTCGTCCATCGGCCGGTTCAGGTCGATGCGGACCACCCCCGCCTCGGCCTCGGCGTCGGCGTCCGTGGGATCGGGCAGATACTGGGCCGGGTCGGTTTCGAGCTGCTCGAGGAAGACGCCCTCCGGCGTCACCTTGCCGAGCGCCTGCCGGTCGGCCGAGCAGGACACCGCGATCGCGACCGGGCAGGACGCACCGTGCCGGGGCAGCCGGATCACCCGGGCGTCATGGCAGAAGTACTTGCCACCGAACTGGGCGCCGATCCCGATCCGCCGCGTGAGCTCGAGTACCTGCTGCTCGAGTTCCAGATCGCGGAAGCCGTGACCGGACAGGGAGCCTTCCTTCGGCAGCGTGTCCAGGTAATGGGCCGACGCGTACTTGGCCGTCTTGAGCGCGAACTCGGCACTGGTGCCGCCCACCACGATGGCGAGGTGGTACGGCGGGCACGCGGCCGTGCCCAGTGACCTGATCTTCTCCTCCAGGAAGGAGATCATCCGGTCGGGGTTCAGCACCGCCTTGGTCTCCTGGTAGAGGAACGACTTGTTCGCCGATCCGCCGCCCTTCGCCATGAACAGGAACTTGTACGCGTTGCCGCCGGTGGCGTAGATCTCGATCTGGGCCGGCAGGTTGCTGCCTGTGTTCAGTTCCTCCCACATGGTCAGCGGTGCCATCTGCGAGTAACGGAGGTTGAGCGTGGTGTAAGCGTCGTAGACGCCACGGGCGATGTGTTCCTCGTCGCAGCCGTCGGTGAGGACGTGCTGCCCTCGCTTGCCCATGACGATGGCGGTCCCGGTGTCCTGGCACATTGGCAGCACCCCGCCCGCCGCGATGCACGCGTTTTTCAGCAGGTCGCGAGCGACATAGCGGTCATTCGGGCTAGCCTCAGGATCGTCCAGGATGCAGCGAAGCTGGCTGAGATGCGAAGGCCGGAGCAGGTGGGCGATGTCATGCATCGCGGCGCTGGTCAGCTGGGTGAAGACCGCCGGGGCGATGTCCGTGAACGTTTTGCCGAGCGACTGCCGGGTAGTGACGCCTTCCTCGGTGATCAGCCGGTAGGTGGTGTCATCCGCTCCCAGCGGCAGCAGGTCCGTGTAGCTGAATTCAGGCATCGTGGCAGATCCTCGTCGGTCGACCGTGATTTGCTTACAGCTTAGGGCGCTGCGCGGAGACGCGGGCCGGTTGCGATAGCGGCAAACCCGCGCGTACCGGGCCGCTGTGGCCGTGCAGCGGTCGCTGTCTCATCCGGATGCCGCCGCGCGGCCGTTCTGGCGTCCGCCTAGTGACCGCCGCGCCCGGTCCTGTCCCGTCTCACGCGGATATGGAGAAAGGGATACCGGGCCCCCGGGATCCGTCCGTGCCCGCGTCCGTGCCCGCGTCCGCGTCCGCGGGCGTGAGGCCGTCCGGTTCGGCGGCCCGCTGGAACGCGGCCAGGCCGTCGGCCAGTTCGGTGCGCCCCGCCGGCGGCATGACATCGAGGACCTGCGCGATCTGCTCCTGGCGGCGCTGCCGTGCCTGTTCGAGCAGGGCTTCACCATCCGCGGTGAGGCGGAGGCTGACGGCGCGCCTGCTCGCGCGGCCCGTGTCCCGGGTGATCAGACCGGCCGCCTCCAGCCGGTCACACAAGCGGCTGGCCGAGGAGGGCAGGGCACCGAGAGCTCCGGCGAGCTGGCTCAGGTTGAGCTCGCCGTTACGGCCCACCGCGGTGAGCGCGCGAAGCTGGGTGGGCGAGATCCGCACATCCAGGGAATCCGCGACGTGCGACCAGATGCCCACCAGGGCCTCAGCGGCTGCCTCCACCTCGGCTGCCGCCTGCTGTGCCGCTGCAGGGTCAGCCTTATGCGAGGCCATGTGTCCACTGTCGCACATTCGGGTGCGGCAAAGCACCTACCATTTCGTCAATCGTGACTGGTCCGGCCATTTTGCAAGGCCGGCCCAGCGCTGAAGGAACGTACTTGGGACATCATGCCTGAAGACCGCAGCACCATCGAGCGCTCGATCTGGGCCGCTCGCCCGACCCGGCTCGTGCAGACCGCGCGCGAGTCCATCGACAGCTGGCTGGGGGTATCGGGGGCGGAGATCCTGCTCGTCGACTACCACCAGTCGCACCTCATCCCGTTCGCCGACGGCGACGGGGGAACGCCCGTCCCGGTCGATTCACACCCGGCGGGGCGGGCCTTCGCGTCGGGCCGGGCCGTCCAGGACGGCGATCATCTGTACCTCCCGCTCAGCGTGTACGGCGAGCGCATGGGCGTTCTCGCCGTGAGGCTGCCAACCGGGACCGACGTCAGCGACGAGGACCTGACGGAGATCGCCGCCAGCGTGGCCCGGTCGATCCGGCTGGCCGACACCGCGACCGACATCTACCGCGAAGTCAGGCGGCGCAAACGCCTGACGATCGCCGCCGAGCTGCAATGGGATCTGCTGCCGGGCCGCACCTGCGAGTCGGGCGAATTCGCCCTCGCCGGTCAGCTGGAGCCCGCGTACACGGTGTCCGGGGACAACTTCGACTGGTCGCTCTCCGCTAGGTACCTGACCCTCTCGGTGAGCAACGGGATGGCAAGCGGCATCGCCGCCGCGCTGCTGACCCAGCTGACCGTCAACGCCCTGCGGAACGCCCGCCGCTCGGGCGCCGGACCGGCCGAGGCGGCCGAACTGGCCAACGAGATTGTCTACTCCCAGCACGGCGGGACGCAGTATTCCTCGACCCTGCTGCTGCGCATCGCCCTGTCGACCGGGGAAGCCGAGGTCGTCGACGCGGGGTCACCACGTATGTTCCGCGTCCGCCGCGGCGAGATCGAGCCGATCAAGCTGGACCAGCAGATGCCGCTCGGCATGTTCGGCGACACGCGCTACCGGGTCCAGCCGGCTTCCTTCCTGGCCGGGGACCGCCTGATCGTTCTCAGCGACGGTCTTTACGGGGCCCGCGGGCCGTCCGGCCGGGTCTACGGCCAGGCCCCGCTCACCGCGGCGTTGCGCAGTTCCCGCCTCCAGGCCCCGAACGAGACCGTGCGCTACCTGATCACCGACCTCCTCGCGCACCACGAGGGGACCGACCTGGCCGACGACGCGATCGCCGTGTGCCTGGACTGGCACGGGGCCGGGAATCACCCCGTCACCGCCGCCAGTACCAGTCTCAGCGACCTTCCCCCGCCCGGCGGCAGGTCACCTGATCCCATGCCTTGAGTACCTATAACGGTCCTTGTCTTGAGTACCTATAACGGTCCTTGTATGGTGGCGGCATGCGGCGGCGCCGCGCCGTGCGGTGCCCCCGTCCGCGCGAAGTCCGCTCGCCACGCGGTGCCCCCGTCCGCGTGTGGCTGAGTGGGCGGCGCCGCCGCGACCAAGCCTTTGCGCACTGGGCCTTTGCGTGATCTGCGGCGACTTTTCCGCGACATCCGCGGGTTAGCCGCCACGAATACGGGCGGCCCCAGTGCCGTCATCAGCAGATCGTCCGCCTCCAAGGCATTCGGCGCGGCGTCGAGGGAGTCAGGCAGACGGCGGGCTCCCAGGCGGGCCCGTTCGGCATCGGAAAGAGTGGCGGGATCCACGTTCACCGCCTCACCGGGATCGATCTGCCCGCGGATCCCGTCCAGGCCCGAGTAGATGAACGCGCCCCGGCCCGCCTGCCGCGGCCTGCCTGTCCCGGCCCGTCTGCCCTTCACGGCTCGGGAGGCTCCCCGGACAGCGCCGGGCCAGCGCGGCTCGGGAGGCTCCCCGGACAGCGCCGGGCCAGCGCGGCTCGGGAGGCTCCCATGACAACGCTGGCCAATGGCGGGTCGGTCTGAGGCCTGCGGGCCGGGCCACATCACGGGGACCGGCCCGCAGCATGTCCGTTCAGCCGAAGTCGATGGAGCTATAGGCGCGCAGCTTCCACAGCTGGTGCTCGCTCTTGATGCTCCGGATCGTCCCGGACCGGGAGCGCATGACCAGGGAATGCGTGGTGGCGTCGCCGCGGCGGTAGCGGACACCCGCCATCAGCTCCCCGTCGGTGATCCCGGTGGCCGCGAAGAAGACGTCATCGGAGTGGACGAGGTCGTCGGTGGTGAGGATCCGGTTGAGCTCGTGACCTGCGTCGAGGGCGCGCCGCCGTTCGGCGTCGTCACGGGGGGCCAGCCTGCCCTGGATCGTGCCCCCGAGGCATTTCAGGGCGCAGGCGGCGATGATGCCCTCGGGAGTCCCGCCGGTGCCGAGCATCAGGTCGATCCCCGTGCCCTCCCGCGCCGCCATGATCGCGCCGGCCACGTCGCCGTCGGTGATCAGCTTGATCCGGGCTCCGGCCGCCCGGACCTGGTGGATGACTTCCTTGTGCCGGGGCCGGTCCAGGATGACGACGGTGACGTCGTGCGGCGAGCAGGCCTTGGCCCGGGCCACCGCGGCGATGTTGGCCGCGGGCGGGGCGCTGACGTCCACCATGCCGGCCGCTTCCGGGCCGGTGGCCAGCTTTTCCATGTAGAAGACCGCGGACGGGTCGTACATCGAGCCCCGCGCGGACACCGCGAGCACGGATACCGCGTTCGGCATGCCGTTGGCGCACAGCCGGGTGCCGTCGATCGGGTCGACGGCCACATCGCACGCGGCGCCGGTGCCGTCGCCGACCTCCTCCCCGTTGAAGAGCATGGGCGCTTTGTCTTTCTCGCCCTCGCCGATCACCACGACGCCGCGCATCGACACCGAATTGATCAGCAGCCGCATGGCGTTGACCGCGGCGCCGTCCGCGCCGTTCTTGTCCCCGCGGCCGACCCAGCGAGCCGCCGCCATCGACGCTGCCTCGGTGACCCGGGCCAGTTCCAGCGCGAGGTTCCGGTCGGGCGCGTGCTTGCCTGGCTCCGGCAGCGGACTTTCGGCGCCGGGACCGGGCGGGTCAGGCGTGGTATTGGTGCTCACGTCGTCGGCTGGCATCCGGCCGTCCCTCCTGTTACGTCACAAGCGTACGTTCGGCCATCCGGCCTCACCTATGATCGGTTATGAGCTCATGAAATACAGCTACTGGTTCGGCGTAGCCTATTGACTTCTCTCTGCCCTGAAGGACGGGGATTCTCAGCCCTCGCGGGCCGAGGTTCCTGTTTCACTGACGGTCGCCTTCCCTCGCTACGCGCGGGACGGTCTGACACCATCTCCGCAGGCTTGAACGGAGAGCCCCTCCGCACGTATGACCTTCGCCGCGTTCACGTCCCGGTCGTGCCGCACACCGCAGGCGGCGCAGACCCACTCCCGGATGGTCAGCGGCATCGTCGCGGTGATCACCCCGCACGCCGAGCACGTCCTGCTGCTCGGGTAGAACCGGTCGACTGCGATCAGGGTCCGCCGGTACCAGTCCGCCTTGTACTCCAGCTGCCGCCGCAGCTCCGCCCACGCCGCATCCGAGATCGCGCGGGCAGGCGTGTGGTTGCGGACCATGTTCCGGACCGGCAGGTCCTCGATGGACTTGAACGTCGGGTACCTGGCCCGCTTGGCCCAGAAGCTGACGTAGGCGTTCTGGAGATGCTGCAGGCCCTGCTGGAGGGCGACGTTGGACACCTGGTACAGCCACGCCGTGTCCGGGTTGTTCTTCCACCGGGTGAGCATCCGGCAGGTTTCCGCGAACGTGACCCGCTTGTGTTCCTGGGTCCACGCCCGGGACCGTTCCGCGAGGGCCCGGTTGTAGACGTAGCGAACCGATCCGAACGTGCGGTTGAGCAGGCCGGCCTGCGCGGGGGTCGGGTAGAAGCGGTACTTGTGCGCCCGCTTCACCACCCGCCTGCTCACGCCAAAATACTATTATGACACTGTTTCAATCGAGCGGCGCCGCGCCGGGCTAACCCCGCCCTGAAGGACGGGGCCTGCGCCCTGCAAGGGTTTGGTCACCGAAGCGGCGGGCCCGTAGGGCCGGGACTGGAAGGCACTGGCGGCGATGTCGGCAGATCGAGGACACTGTTGGGTGCTCGCCGACGGCGTGCTCGGGCGCAGCGATATGACGAGCCGGGGCTGAACGGCGGTGCTCGTCTCCCCCCTCCCGGTGCTGCGCGCCGGTCTGGCCGCTCACCCGGTGCTGCGCGGCGGCCGGTCCGTGCTGACCTGTCTGCTGCTGTCCTTCGTCATCATCGTGGCCGTGCCGCTGCAGTACGCCAGCCCGCCGTCGGCCGTCAGCTACCAGAGCGACCTGGCCACGATGACGCGGGCCGCGCCGTACACGGTGCTGGCGCCGGCCGGGCTGCCGACGGCGTGGTCGCCGGTCAGTTCGGGTGTCGCCCTCGGCGGCGCCAACGGCGCGGGCACGGTGACCTGGCATCTCGGCTACGTGACCTCGTCCGGGACGCTCGCGTCGGTGGAGCAGAGCGACGCGGCCGCGGCCAGCTTCATCCGCCGGATGACCAACGCCGGCCCGGCGGCCGCGCCGGTTCGCGTCGCCGGCCGGACGTGGCGCGCCTCGGTGAACGCCGGCCGTGATCAGCGCTCTCTCTACGAAACGGACCCGGCCGGGGCCACCATCGTCATCACGGGCAACGCCTCCTGGGCCCAGCTCCGCGTCCTGGCCGCATCGCTGCGCCCGGTGACGCCCGAGGGCTCCCGGTGACGCCCGAGGGCTAGAGACGCCAGGGCCATGAGCGAGGCCGGGGCCCGGCGCCAGGGAGGCCGGCACGAGGGACGCTGAGGCCCTGGCTAGGGACGCTGAGGCGCTAGGGACGCGGGTCTGGCGCCAGGGACGCCCGGTGTGGCGTTAGAACGGCGCGTCGGGATCGCCGTCGCCGGAACGCTCAGCCGTCACCGCGGACAGCCGCGCCCGTGCTCCGTCCAGCAGCCGGCCACAGACGGCGGCGAGCCGCTCGCCGCGTTCCCAGAGCTCAAGTGATTGCTCAAGGGTGAGGCCGCCGGCCTCCAGCCGCTTGACCACCGAGGTGAGCTCGTCCCGGGCCTGCTCGTAGGACAGCGCCCCGGCCTGCTCACCGGTCTCGTCCGGCCGTTCGCCAGCCGCGCGGCTGTCGCTGTCTGCCACCGCGCCAGCCTATCCCGGTCCGCGTCGCTGATGCGGAACGACGCTCACGAAGGCTGCCGGTCTCCCGCGCGGCCTTTCGCCCGGGCGGGCTTTCCGGGCGTCGCCCCGGGGGGCTGCTTGCGCGCGGGCGCCGGGCCGGCCCGCTTAGCGGGCGGTGGGCCGGCCGTGACGCTGAGCTGGTCCTCGGCGAACCGGACGGTCAGCGGCTCACCCGAGGACACCTCGGCCGCGCTGCGGACCACGCCGTCGTCGGCGTGCTGGACGATCGCGTAGCCGCGCCGCAACGTCGAGGCGGGCGACAGGGCCAGCAGCCGGGCCCGCGTATGGGCCACATCGTCGCCCGCCCGGTTGAGCGCGGCGCCGAGGCACCGGCGCGCGCGTTCGGTCAGCGCCGCCACCTGCTCCTGGTGCCGCTCGACCTCCCGCACCGGACTGGCCATCGCAGGCCGTGACCTGACCGCGTCCAGCCAGGACGTCTCGCGCTCGATCCGGCCGCTTACGCAGCGGCGCGCCCTGTCCCGCAGGCCCGCGATGAGGGACAGTTGCTCCTCGACGTCCGGGACGACACGCTTGGCGGCGTCGGTCGGCGTGGCCGCGCGGAGGTCGGCCACATGATCGAGGAGCGGGCTGTCCTGCTCGTGCCCGATGGCGCTGACCACGGGAGTGCGGCACGCGGCCACCGCGCGGATCAGTGACTCGTCCGAGAACGGGAGCAGGTCCTCCAGGGAGCCTCCGCCGCGAGCGATAATAATTACGTCTACCCCGGGGGCCCCATCCAGCCGGCGCAAGGCCTCGATGATCTCCCCGGTGGCGTACGGCCCCTGGACCGCCGTCTGCTCGACCCGGAAGCGCACGGCTGGCCAGCGCCGCGCGGCGATGCGCTGCACGTCGCGCTGAGCGGCCGAATCGCGCCCGCAGATCAGGCCGATCACGCGCGGCAGGAACGGCAGCCTGCGCTTGCGATCGGGGCTGAACAGTCCCTCGGCGGCCAGTGTGCGCCGGAGCTGCTCCAGCCGGGCCAGCAGCTCACCGATGCCGACCGGCCGGATGTCCAGGGCCGTCAGCGCGAAAGATCCGCGCGTGGCGTTGAAGTCGGGCTTGGCGTACACGACCACCCGGGCCCCCTCACTGGGCGGGGGATTGGTCGCTTCGAATACGGCACGCGTGCAGACCACCCGGACCGATACGGCCGCCGCCGGGTCACGGAGGGTCAGGAATACCGTCCCGCCACGGCGGGCGCATTCGGCGATCTCACCATCCACCCAGATGCGGCCCAGGCGGGAAACCCAGCCGCCAACGAGCTGCAGCACCGTCCGGACGGGGACCGGCGATTCGGCCGACGTCTGCAGAGCCATGGTCCGGCCGGCTCAGCCTTCCGGGGTTTCCAGCTTCGTCACGCGGCGCTCGAACATCGAGATGACGTCCGGACGGTCGGCGTGCGCCCGCTCGTACACGATGAGCTCGCGGACCTGGGTGATCGTGAGACCACGCAGCCGGGCGCGCAGCGAGGCGATGGTCAGCTGCTCGTAGTTGGCGATCGGCGGTGCGGTCTCCGTGGCGGCTGGCTGGGTGGCGGCTGGCTCCGTGGCCGCCGTTGCCGCCTCAGCGGCCTTTGCGGCGACAGGCTCTGCGGCGGCTGGTACCGCCGCGGGCTTTGCCGGTGCCTCCGCCGCGGGCTTTGCCGGTGCCTCCGCCGCGGGCTTTGCCGGTGCCTCCGCCGCGGGCGCTGCGGGTGCTTCTGCTGCGGGTGCGGCCGGTGTTTCCGCTGCTGGCGTCGCCAGAGCGTCCGCGGCGGGCGCGGAGCCAGCGTCAGGCAGCAGGCGGACGTTTCCGGTCTGCGTGACCCGATTGGCCGCGGGCGACTCGGCCGCCGGTGCCTTGGCGGCCCTCTTCCCGGTCTTGGCGGCCGTCCTGGGGGCTGCGGACGCCGGGGCCTTGGCCTCAGTCGCGGTGGCGGCCGCCGGAGCCGCCGGCCTGGGCTCGGCGGCGGGCGTGGGCCCTTCCGCCGTAGTGGTCTCCGCAGCTGTGGTCTTCCCGGGGGCCGCGGGCGCGGTGGCAGTGGCGGCCGCCTCTTCCGCGCGTTCGTCCGCGCGCGGTCCGGCGGCCTTTTCCTCTGCCGGCTTGTTCTTCATCCGGTCGGTGACCAGCAGAACCTGGCCGATGCTCGCGAACACGGCACGCAGCGCGTGCGCCGGTGCCTCCTTAACCCGTTCGCTTATCTGCGGGAAGCGCATATCGAATCTCTCCCTGAAAGGGGACGGACACGTGCAGGATGCCATACGGAAGCGACTCGGTCGCGCTCTTCATCGATGCGTTTCCCGGCAGGCATCTTGGCCCCTCACCGGAGCCCGTCGCCAATTACACGAAATCGCCCCTTGTCAAGGCCTGGTTACCGGCGGGTGGCCCGCCGTGCGCGGGCTCTGGCATGCGGTCGCGTGCGCGCCGTCTTCCCTCGCCTAACATGGGTGGCATGTCTGTGACCACCAGGCGTGTCCTCCTCGCAAAGCCGCGCGGCTACTGCGCCGGTGTCGACCGGGCTGTGCAGACGGTCGAGATGGCGATCGAGCGCTACGGCACCCCCGTTTATGTACGCAAGCAAATCGTGCACAACCTGCATGTGGTGCGATCCCTGGAAGAACGCGGCGCGGTGTTCGTCGACGAAAACGCGGACATACCGCCCGGCTCGGTGGTGGTGTTCTCCGCGCACGGGATCGCCCCTGACGTCCGTGCGGACGCGCAGGAGCGTGGACTCCAGGTAATCGATGCGACGTGCCCCCTCGTCACCAAGGTGCACAACGAAGCCAGGCGCTTCGCGGCTCAGGATTACGACATCCTGCTCATCGGCCACGAAGGTCACGAAGAGGTCATCGGCACCAGCGGGGAGGCGCCGACGCGCGTCCGGCTGGTGGACGGCCCGGAGGGCGCCGGTTCGGTGGACGTCCGCGATCCGGCCAAAGTGGTCTGGCTGTCGCAGACGACGCTGTCCGTGGACGAGACGACCGAGACCGTCGCCGCGCTGCGGGACCGGTTCCCCACCCTGATAGATCCACCGAGCGACGACATTTGCTACGCCACCCAGAACCGTCAGCTGGCCGTGAAGGAGATCGCCGGCCAATCCAACCTGGTCCTGGTGGTCGGCTCACAGAACTCCTCCAACTCCGTCCGCCTGGTCGAGGTGGCCAAGGACTCGGGTGCGGCTGCGGCCTACCTGGTGGACGACGCATCGGAGATCGACGAGCGCTGGCTGGAGGGGGTGAGCACCGCCGGCGTGACCAGCGGCGCGTCAGTTCCCGAAGAACTCGTCTCCGGCGTGCTCGGCTGGCTGGCGGAGCGGGGCTTCGACAGCGTGGAGGAAGTGGAAGCCATCAAGGAACGCATGTCGTTCGCCCTGCCGCGCGAGATCAGGCCGCCGCGCACTCGGGACCACGCCGAGAGCCACGCGGCGGAAAGCTAGCTAGTGTGCTGCGCCTGAAATTTGCGATGTAAGTGTGTAGCTTGTTGTTGTCATGTCGCTTCCTGCTGCGCCTCGGGCGCTGACCGATGAGGACCGCGTTCAGCCCGGGCGCCTGCTGGAGTCGGGGTCGCCGCGCCTGGCGGAACGTGCGCGGGTAATCCTGGCCTGCGCGGAGTCCGGGTCCGGTAATTCCGGGGTGGCTCGCCCCGGCTCGTGCGCGTGACTGTGGCCTAGGTTCAGTGTCTCCATGTCGGGCCGCCGGAACCCGGGTCCAGCGGGCCGCCGGGGCCGCTCCCCGCGGCGCGGCGGACGCGGTCCGGCGACGGTCCGTCCGGCTCACCCCGCAGGCCCCGGCGCAGGTCACGGATGTTGTCGAGGAGACCACGGCGCAGCCCGATGAGGATCGTCACCGCTGTGCCGAGGAAAAGCCACGGGGCTGATGTGGCCAGCGTGACGAGGGTGCCCTCGGCCGCCGAAGTGCCGCCCGCGGACGTGGCCAGCTTGGCGCAGACACAGGCGACGAAGAACGCGAGGGGCGGGCACACGGCGACCGGGAGCAGGTCGCTGGGTTTCGCGTAGCAAGCGATCACGACGCACGCCGCGACGAACGTCGCGTCCGCGAGCATCCCCCAGTCCAGCCAGTCCGACACGATCAGCCCGAGGAAGGACAGCACCAGCAGGGCCATGATTGCGCCGCGGCCGGTCAGGCGCAGCTCGGGCGCCCTATCGCCCTCCCGTGACCCCCGTGGTTCCCGTGACCCCCGTGGTTCCCGTGACCCCCGTGGTTCCCGTGACCCCCGTGGTTCCCGGGGGGCGCGCGGTTCGCGGAAATCTCGCGGTTCGCGGGCATCGGGAGCCCGGTTGGGGCTACCCCGCGTCCCGCGGGCTCCGGGCCCGCGCAGCCCTGGCCGGGGGACTTCGGCCCGGCCCGCCGCGCTCCGCGGCTCCCCGCGGCCGGCGACGGTCTGCGGGCGCGGCCGGCTCATCTGCTTCCTGGCGTCATCCGGCCATCCTTGACGCGGCGAAGGGGGAGTGCCACGCACCATGGGCCGGCCGACGGCATCATCGGCCGCGGCCGCCGGAGCGATTCGCGGCCGTACCGGACCTTGCCACGTGTATTCGGGCACGCCTGCGCTTCATCCTCCCGTCGTGGCGATGCCTGGCAGCAGGAGACCTCCGGCATCGCTGGTCTCAGGTCCATTGTGACGCCTCGATGAGCTGATCGTGGTCACCGATTTCGGGCGATTCCGTGCCCGGTTTTGATCCGGATGGGTTGATCGGCGCGGCCAGAGCGGGCACTTCGGGGATGAGAAGCTCGGGGGCGGATCCGGCCAGTTCGGGGGCGGACAGGGCGCGGGCGGCCTCCTCGACCGGGGCGGGAGACGGCAGCTCACTGTCCACCACGCCCAGCTGGCTGAGCCGCCGCGCGCTGACCAGTACCCGGCTCTCCAGCGATCCGACCGTCTGGTTGTAGGCCGTCACCGCCTTGGTCAGCGTCCGCCCGAGCGTGTCCATGGTCCGGCCCATCCCCGCGATCCGGGCGTGCAGTTCGCGTCCCAGATCGAACACGGCGCGCGCGTTCTCCGACAGCGCCTCCTGCTGCCATGCGTACTGCGCGGTCCGCAGCATGGTCACCAACGTCGTCGGGGTGGCGATGTGGACCCGGCGCATCATCGCGTGCTCGAGCAGCCCGGGGTCCCTTTCCAGGGCCGGGGCCAGGAAGGCCTCACCCGGGATGAACAGCACGACGAACTCCGGCGTCCGGCGCAGTGCCGTCCAGTAGGCCTTGGCGGCCAGCCGGTCCACATGCTCGCGCACGTGCCGCGCGTGCGCATCGAGCCGGGCCACACGAACGGACTCATCGGCCGCCTCCACCGCTTCGAGGTAGGCGGCGAGCGACACCTTGGAGTCGACCACGATGTTCTTGCCGCCGGCCAGCCGCACCACCATGTCGGGCCGCTGCGGGCCATCGTCCCCGGCCACCGCGACCTGCTCCTCGAAGTCGCAGCGAGACACCATCCCGGCTAGTTCGACCACGCGCCGCAGTTGCAGCTCGCCCCAGCGCCCGCGCGCTTCCGGCCGACGCAGCGCGGTGACGAGCGCCCGGGTCTCGCCGCGGAGCTGCTCAGCGCTGTGCCTGGTCAGGTTGACCTGCTCGGCCAGGGCCGCGTGCGAGGCGCGACGGGCCGAATCGGACTCACGCAGCTGCGCTTCCAGCCGGGCGAGGGTGTCGTTCAGGGGGGCGACGAGGTGCTCGACGGCGGCGCGGCGGTTCTCCAGTTCCCCGGCCGCCTTGACGTTCTCCGCGCGCAGGCGCCCCTCGGCGATCTCCAGGAAACGTGCCGTGCTGGCGTCCAGGGCCTCCGCGGACAGGCTCTGGAACCGCTGGGCCAGCTGGCCGTCGATCAGCGCCGCCCGTTCCCGTCCGGCCCGCTCGATCATCGTCGCCCGCTCCTCGGCCGCGCGGGCCCGCTCGGCCGCGGCGCTGGCCTGGCTGGCCAGGTCGGCAGAAGTGGACGCGATCCGGCCGCGGGCGTACAGGTACCCGATGGCCGCGCCGATGAGCAGCCCGAGTACCAGTCCGGCAATCAGCATGATCGCGCTCATGCGTCGCAATACTGGCAGCTAGTAATGACATTCCAGCCCTGACACGCCGTTCACGCGGGCGCGGGGCCCGGCGGGCCCGGAATCCCCGGCGGCCCGGGAGCCCCCGGCGGCCACGCGGCCCCCGGCGGCCCGGCCCGGCGGACCGGCCCGGCCCGGCCGATCCGGGCCTCGATGAAGGTCCGTTCAGCGGGCGGCAGGTTCAGCCGCAGCGCGGCCCGGAAGGCCTCCGCCGCCTCGGCTTCACGGCCGTCCCGGCGGAGCAGTTCCGCCCGGGCGATATGGAACTGCGGCCAGCGCGCCAGCTGCGGATGCGCGCCCGCCGCGTCGAGGATCGCGAGCCCGGCGGCGGCGCCCTCGGCCATGGCGACCGCGACCGCCCGGTTGGCCTCCGTCACCGGGCTGGGCTCGTACCGGATGAGCTGGCCATATAGGGCTGCGATCTGCCGCCAGTCGGTCGCGTCGGCGGTGGGAGCGCACGAATGGCAGGCCGCGATGGCGGCGTGCAGCTGGTAAGGACCCGGGCGGCGGGCGCGGAGCGCCGTCTCCAGCAGCCGCTCACCGTCAGCGATCTTGTCCCGGTCCCATCGTCCCCGGTCCTGGTCGGGCAGCACGATCAGGTTCCCGTCGGCGCCGATCCGGGCTCCTCGCCGGGCGTCGGTGAGCAGCAGCAGCGCCAGCAGTCCCGTCACCTCGGGCTGGTCCGGCAGCAGGGCGGCCAGCGCGCGGGACAGCCCGATCGCCTGATCGCACAGTTCCCCGCGGACAAGAGCCGGCCCGGCGGCCGCCCGGTGCCCCTGGGTGAAGACGAGAAAGACCACGCGGAGCACGGCGTCCAGACGTTCCGCCAGGTCGGGCGGTTCCGGCATGCGCAGGGAGATGCCCGCCTGGCGGATCTTGCGCTTGGCCCGGACCAGGCGCTGCGCCATCGTCGGCCCCGGCACGAGGAAGGCGGCGGCGATGTCAGCCGTGCTCAGGCCGCAGACGGAGCGGAGGGTCAGCCCGACCCGGACCGCCGGATCGAGCGCCGGGTGGCAGCAGGCGAAGATGAGGCCGAGCTGATCCTCGGCCAGTGCGGCCTCAGCCGACCCAGCCGACCCAGCCGCCGCACTAGCCACAGCCGCCACACCAGCCCTAGCCGCGTTGGTCTCCGGCACGCCGGGAAGCTCCGTCCGGAGGGTGCGCATCGCCTCGGCCTCCTTCTCGGCACGCCGGCTTTCGCGCCGAATCCGGTCGACCGCCTTGTGCCGGGCCACGCCGATCAGCCAGCCCTTCGGGTTGGCCGGAATGCCCTCCCGGGGCCATACCGTCAGCGCGAGCGTGCACGCGTCCTGCACGGCGTCCTCACCCGCCTCCAGGTCTCCCAGCAGGCGGGTGAGGGTCGCGACCGCGGGCCACCAGTGCGCCCGGAACAGCTCGCCGGGGTCGTCGGTCAGCGCGGCCCCTCCACGCTCACCACGGGGCGGACCTCTACCGAGCCGTCGAGGGCGGTCGGGATGCGCGCCGCCCACTTCAGTGCATCGTCGAGCCCGTCGCATTCGATCAGCGTGAAGCCCCCGAACTGTTCCTTGATTTCCGCCGCCGGGCCGTCGGTGAGCAGTGTCTCGCCCCCGCGGACCCGCACCGTCGTAGACGCGCCCGGCGGCTGCAGCGGCGCACAGTCGACCAGCACGCCGGCGTCCGCCATCGCCTGCCGGGCCGTGTTCCACTGCTCGAACATCGCGCGTGCCGCATCGGTTCCCGGTTCGGGCAGGTCAGGGCCATACAGCAGGAACATGTACTTCATCGCGCGACACCTCTCCGCCGTGGGCCGGCCCGTGCCGGCCACTTACCCATAGTCGAACGGGACCCGCCCGTATCGACAGGTGCCCGCAACATTCGCCGGCGAAGCTGACCAGGCCGGGCGCGCCCGCACCGCCGCAACTGGTCCGCGCGGGCACCTAAAATCGCCACGTGAGTTTGTCCATCGGCATCGTCGGCCTCCCGAACGTTGGGAAGTCCACCCTGTTCAACGCGCTGACCAGGGCGGGCGCGCTGGCGTCCAACTACCCCTTCGCCACCATTGAGCCGAACGTCGGCATCGTCGGGGTGCCCGACCCACGGCTGGCCGCGCTGGCCAAGCTGTACGACTCGGCCCGGATTGTCCCGGCCGCCGTGCGCTTCGTCGACATTGCCGGGCTGGTCCGCGGAGCCGCGCAAGGCCAGGGGCTCGGCAACCAGTTCCTCGGCCACATTCGTGAGACCGACGCGATCTTGCAGGTCGTCAGGGTGTTCAGCGATCCTGACGTCAGCCACGTCGAGGGCGACGTGTCACCGGAACGCGACATTGAGACCGTCGTCACCGAGCTGATCCTCGCCGACCTGCAGACGCTGGAGAAGGCCTCAGCGCGGCTGGCCAAGGAAACCAGATTCGCTAAAGATCCCGAACGGAACCGGGTGGCCGACGCCGTGGTGCGGGCGCAGAAGCTGCTCGACTCCGGGACGACGCTGTTCGCGGGCGCGGCCTCGGCCGGGATCGACCTGGCCGACCTGCGTGAGTTCCACCTGCTGACGGCCGAGCCCTTCCTGTACGTTTTCAATGCCGACAGCGACGAGCTCGCCGACCCGGCGCTCCGGGAGCGGCTGTCCGCGCTGGTGGCGCCCGCTGAGGCCATCTTCCTGGACGCCAAGACCGAGGTGGACCTGGCCGAGCTGCCCGAGGATGAGGCCGCCGAACTGCTGGCCGAGGCCGGCCTGGGTGAGCCGGGCCTGGACCAGCTGGCCCGCGCCGGGTTCCGCGCGCTCGGGCTGCAGACCTTCCTTACCGCCGGCCCGAAGGAAACCCGGGCCTGGACGATCCGGATCGGCGCGACCGCCCCGGAGGCGGCGGGTGTCATCCACACCGACTTCCAGCGCGGCTTCATCAAGGCCGAGGTCGTCTCCTACGATGACCTGATCGCGGCCGGCTCGCTGACGGTGGCCCGCGCCGCCGGCAAGGTCCGCATCGAGGGCAAGGACTACGTAATGCGCGACGGCGACGTGGTGGAATTCCGCTTCAACGTCTAGACGGGGGGCCAGGGTCAGGGCGTCCGGCGCCGCACCCACTCCGCGGGCAGTCATTGAGGCTTTCCTCACCGAGGCTCTGCCCGCAGACGAGGAAGGCCGCACCTTCCACATCGATACGCGACCTATGCTGACCGACCGACCCGGCATTCGCTATCGAGCCATTGATTCGGAACTCTGATGCGGTCGAAAACGTCCTGGCAGATCAGCTGCGCGCTGCCCAGCAAGTCGGCCAGATGCCACCCCGGCTGGAATGCCCGCGCCGAGGCCACCAGCCTGATGGCCATCTCCGCCGGGCTCGGCAACAGCGTCATGACCGGCCAGCGCAGCCCAGATGATGCGCCGCGTCTCATCCGCTACCACTTCGACCGGCTCCTGCCCACGCTCAACCCGCGGCGCTTCCCAAGGCAGCGAATGAGCCCAGCGAGCGGGAAGATCTTTTCGGGCACCCCACAGGGCCGCGTGGGTGATCATCCGTAACTGCATTCCCACCGGGACGTACCCGCGGAGGCCGCGCTACGCCTGGTCACCGGCGTCTGGCCAGGACGAAATGCGGCCACGGCGGCGGTCGCTTCCGGTTGTTTGCACAGGTCAGCGGCTTGTTCTGGTCGCTTGGAGGGGCGTTTGGGGTCGCGCAGCTAAGGCGAGGCCATAGAGTCACGGTTTAAGCATGTTGGTTTACCCGCGCATCGGCAGATCCTGGGCTTTATCGGGTTATTCGGGTGCAGGCTAAAGACTCATCAAAACGTCCTCCCATGACGGGCTTTTATGACGCACAATGAGTCCTAAGGTGGGCGGGGTGGCGTCAGCCTAATGAAGGGCCCAACGCGGAGTGGGCGGAGGTGTGATGGTTCGCGGTTCGGGCGTGGATGACGCGGCGCGACCGGCTGGGTACGCTGACGGCCAAGAGATGGATGCTGGCATACCAGGACAGCCGGGCGGGCAATCCCGCCCGGCCCGCTCGTGGAACGGTGGCGGAGGCCGGTGGCTGGTCTGGACCCTCAGGGCTGTGCTGTGGATTGTCCTGCTCATCATCGGCTATCGGGGTATCACGGCGATCATCTTCAACGAGACTCCGGCGTCGCGTTCCGGCTCGTCCGCCCCGGCCTCGGGCGGCACCGGCACGAGCCAGTTCCCCGTGACCCTGGCCGGGGCGTACGCCATGCAGTTCGGCGCCGTCTATTTGAACTTCAGCACGGCAACCGCTGGGCAGCGCTCCCAGGAGCTGGCGGCTTATGTGCCGGGTGCTCTGATCAGCGCTGACCCGCAGCTTGGCTGGGACGGCTCCGGGAGCCTCCAGCTGGATTCGGAGCATGTCGCCGGGATCACCGTGCAGGACGCCACGCACGCGGTGGTGACCCTGCTGGCGAGCGTGAACGGACAGCTGATGGAGCTGGGTGTGCCGATTTACGCCGCGAACGGCGGCCTGGTGGTGTCCGGGGAGCCTGCCTGGCTGGCCGCCCCACCGCAGGCGGCCCCGCCCTCGCCGCCTGCCGCGGCGTCGGATCCGGCCGCGACGGGTGCGCTGAACGCCCAGCTGCCTGCCTTCTTCCAGGCCTACGGGAGCGGCGACAGCGCCACGCTGAACCGGTTCCTGGCGCCCGGCGCGACGGTGTCCGGCCTGGCCGGTGCCCTCACCTACACGGGCATCTCGAATTTGTACGTGCCGACGGGCGGCGCGACCCGGGAGATCACCGCCACCGTCGTCTGGCAGCTGGCCGGGTCGGGCGCGAGCGGCCCCGCCAAGCTGGAGATGACGTATGACATGACCGTCATCGACCAGGGCGGGAAATGGTACGTGCAAGACATAGCGGCGTCGACACGGGGAAATCAGCCCACGGGGGGCACATGACATACGCCGTATATCCCTCCGCGGCCCGGACGGGCGAGACGTGGGGTGAACCACACCCGGGGGGCCTGACGTATTTCCTGGGGGAGGTTATGGGCGAGGGTGAGCCTTCGTCCCCGGCTGGAATGGGCTGCCTTAGTGTGGGCGCGGCACGGTTCTCGCCGGCCGCCTGGCAGGTACCGGCCGCCTGGCAGGTACCTGATGATCCCGGAAGGGAAGAGTTATGTCGCTGCATCTCCTGGCCACGGAGCCGGTTGCCCTCAGCACCCAGGGGCTCGTCACCTATCTGCAGGGGCTGTTCGGGCCGCTGTTCCTCGGCATCGTGGGGATAGTGGCGCTCTTTTTCCTCTTCACGCGTGAGATCACGCGGTTCGTCCAGTTTATTGTGCTGGCCGTGCTGATAGCGATCGTTTTCTACACGCCAAGCATCGTGCAGGCATTGGCCACGGGAATCACCAACGCGCTCGGAGTCCACTAGCCACCGTAACGGCGAAACCCCGTCACGGCCAAAGGAGCGCACTTCGTGGACCTGCCCACATATACGAACATCTGGCGAATTGAGAAACGGCTCTACAAGCTTTATGATTTCCGCTTGCCGATGCCGCTGCCCATCAGCTGGATCGCCGTTTTCTGTGGTATCACGATTCCCTACGTTGCCATCCTCGTAGCTATTGGTGTGCCCTTCAATCACAATCTGCTCTGGCTCTACGTCCTTCCGCCCGGTGTTCTGACCTGGCTCACAACGCGGCCCGTGCTGGAAAACAAGCGGCTGCCTGAGCTGCTTGTTTCTCAGCTTCGCTACATTGGCGAACCGCGCACGTGGTGCCGCCTCGCGCCATTGTCTGAGAAGAATGAGATACGGGTCAACGTCCGGGTGTGGCACCGCGCCCCGGCCTATGCCGAGGAGGCCGAGGTGCTCACCGCGCCGGCCGCCAGGGCGCCCGCCCTGCGTGGCCGTGGCCTTCCGGCGGCCCCGGAGCCACGGCCGGGAAGCGGCCGGGGCCCCGGTCCGGCGCGGCGGATCTGGCAGGCCCGCCCGGGACGGCCGGATCAGCTGCCGCAGTCGGCGCAGGCCGGCTCGCGCATGTGGCCGCACGCCGGGATCGCTCCGGTACCGGCCGCCAGGGACGCGGCAGGCGCGGGAGGACTGTCCGTGCCGGTCCGGGCGGGCTCCGAACGGGCCCCCCTGGGACGTACCGCTCCCGCCGCGCGCCACGGGACCGGACGGTCCGCGCCGGGCTGGACTGGCCCAGCGAGCTCATCAGGCGCGGCGGGCGCGGCGCGCCCGCCGAGGCCCGCGGCTGTGCGGACGGGTTCGGGTGCGATCTCCCCGGGACGCAGGCTCGCCATCCCGGGCCAAGTGCTGAGGGACCCCGCTCCGGGCGGCCTCGCGGCAGCCGGTCCCGCTCCGGGCGGACCTGCTGTGGCTCGTCCCGCTGCGGCTGATCCCGCTGCGGCTGATCCCGCTGCAGGTCGTCCCGTTGCGGCCGTCCGGGCTCCGACTGGTCCCGCGGCGGCCGGTCCGCGACCGATAGCGCCGCCGCCCATCGAGGTAGCCCACGAGACGCAGGGACCGCAGGGGCCCGCGGGCGTCCCCCTCTGGGGCCGCCCGTCCTCTCGCCGTCCCGCCCCCAGCGCTCCCGTTCCCCGTGCCGCGGCCCCCAGCGCTCCCGTTCCCCGTGCCGCGGCCCCCGGTGCGGGTCAGCCGCGCACCATGGACGCGCCGTCACCCGCGACCGGCGCCCCACCGGCCGGGCCCCGGGACACGGGGCCGCCCGCGCCATCGATCGAGCGCGCCCTGAACGGGCCGGACCGGATCGACAGCTGGCAGCGGCGTGTCCGGGTGGTCCCCGGCGGCCAGGGACCGGGCAAGCGGGACCAGGAGACGCTGGACCGGGACCGGGCGCGGCTCCCGCTCACCGGTCCCCGCCGCATTGTGTTCCTCGGCTGCACCAGCGGCGCGGGCCAGACCATCACCGCGCTGATGACGGGCCAGCTGCTGGCCGCCCTGCGCGGCGTCCCGGTCGCCGCCATCGACCTGAATCCCGGCCACGGGTCGCTCGTCCGGCAGGCGCAGGCCACCCCGGCGCTCACCGTGGCCGCGCTGCTGGACGGCGCGGAGCCGCCCGGCCCGGCGAACGCGGCCGCGGGAGCCAGGTTCGACGTCATCACCGCCGACGCGGCCCCGGCGGTACCCGGAGGCTGGGACTACCCTCGGCTCGCGGAGCGGGCGGGCCGCCATTACCCGCTGACCATGCTCGATCCGGGTGCCCCGGAGGTGACCCGGGTCCTGGGTATCGCCGACCAGCTCGTGCTCGTCGCGCCCGCCAGCGCGGACGCG
The DNA here is from genome assembly GCA_963732345.1 of uncultured Actinomycetes bacterium. Lineage (GTDB taxonomy): Bacteria > Actinomycetota > Actinomycetes > Streptosporangiales > Streptosporangiaceae > Bog-532. The sequence continues at coordinate 283,053 of CAVSZI010000019.1, forward strand.
CCGAGGTCGCTGGCGATGACCCAGGAATGGCTGAACAGCAACGGGCACGCTGAGCTGGCGGCCCGTGCGGTGACCGTGGTAAATGGGGTGAGCAAGGCCAGTATGAGCGACGTCGAGCAGGCCGAGGCCGTCGCGCGCGGGCGCTGCCGTGCGATCGTCCGTATTCCGTGGGATGACCCGCTGGCCACAGGCGATGCAAAAAGCGAACGGCCCGCAGCGCCCGCCCTTGTGTCGGTGCTCGGGCCGCAGGCCCGGCACGCCTACACCGCTCTCGCCGGAGTGCTCGTCGCGGGCCTGGCCGCAGCCCCGGTTCCCCGGAAGGTCCTGCATTGACCAGTCGGACGAAGGGCCGCAGCCGGCTCGGCATCCGGTATTTCGACGACCGGATCCTGCTGACGGATATGCACGCGTGGGCGTACTTCCGGCTGCCGTCGATTTCGTTCGAGTTCACGACGCCGGAAGAACGCGAGGCGCTGGCCACCAACATCACGGTCGCGCTGGCCGCGATCAGGATGCCGGACGCCGAGGTGCACCTGCGGATCGCGCACCGGTCCTATCCGGCGGCGGACTGGGCCACCGGCCTGGACGCCACCTCCGATGGGGGTTCCGGCTGGCGCGAATACCTCGATGAGTCCTACCAGCACGTGTGGACGAAGGACTTCTGGAGCAAGGAGATCTACCTGGGTGTCCGGCTCGGGCAACGCGGCATGCGCGCGCAGATGTCCGGCGGGGTGCTGTCGCAGTTCATCTCCCTCTATCAGAACGGCGAGCGCCGGCTGGGCATCGAGGACGACGCGGTCGGATCGACCGAGGCCGGCAAGTGGATCGACCAGGCCGAACGGGTCGGCCGCGCGCTGGCCGCCAGTGCGCTCGCCGCCCGGCACGCCACCTCCGACGAGATCGCCTGGCTGTTGCGGCACGCCCTGATGGGCTCGCTCGGTGATCCACCCCCGTCGGCCACCAACCGGCGGGCCTGGGGCGCGGGGGAGATCGAGGGGCTGTTCGAGGGCCAGGTGCACAACGGCCGCACGCTGCTCCGGCTCGAGCACGCCACCGGCGACTCCTTCGCCGCGTTCCTGTCCTTCTCCCGTTTCCCCGACGTCATGGCCTTCCCGGACGGGGAGCCGTGGCTGCACTACGCCGACTCGCTGCCGTTCCCGGTCGAGGTCAGCTCGCGGATGCGGCTGATCCCGCCCGCGAAGGCGAGCAAGGACGTCAGCCGCCGCCTGGCCCACGCGCGTGACATGGACGCGCACATCAGGGAGGCGGGCGTGGAGGCGCCGATCGCGCTCGCCGAGCAGATTGCGGCGGCGCGCATGCTGGAGCACGGCATCACCAAGGAACGCCTGCCGTTCGTGTACGGGTGGCACCGCCTGATCGTCACCGCCCCCACCCGGAGCCTCGTCATCCGGCGGGTCGAGGCGGTCATCGAGCATTACCGCGACATCGGGATCGACATCGTCAACTCGACCGGGGACCAGTTCTCGCTCCTGTGCGAGTCGCTGCCCGGGGACCGCGTCCGGCTCAACTCATACCTGCAGCGGCAGCCGCTGTACACGATCGCGGGCGGCATGCCGACCGCCACCGTGGACCTGGGCGACCGGATCGCCGACGGTGTCGGCTGGATCGGCCCGTATATCGGCGAGACGCTCGGCCGGGCGCGGGCGATCGTGCACTTCGACCCGCTGATCGCCGCCGGGCGCAACCGGCCGACCGCCATCGCGATCACCGGGGAGCCGGGCGGCGGGAAGACGACGCTCGCCCTGCTGCTCATCTACCAGCTCGCGCTGCGCGGGGCGACGGTCGCCGTGATCGACCCTAAGGGCGACGCGACGTCCCTGGTCCGGCTGCTGCAGTCACGCGGCCGCCGGGCGCGGATACTCTCGCTGGAGTCGGCGGCGCCCGGGCTGCTCGACCCTTTCTCCTTCGGCGACGACCTGGCCACGAAGCGGACGATGGCCACCGAGACGCTGCGGCTGCTGCTGCCGAGGATGAGCGAGGAACGCGAAAGCGCGATGATCCAGGCCGTCGGGGCGGTGGCCGCCGGTCCGCGGCCGAGCCTGGGGAAGGTGGTCCGGCACCTGGAGCAGGCCGACGACCCGGCGTCGAAGAACCTCGGCGCCGTCATGCGGTCCATCTCCGAGATGCGCCTGGCCCGGCTGTGCTTCGCGCCGTCGGGCGGGCAGCAGGTCGACGCGGAGGGCTGGACCACAGTGTTCACGCTCGGCGGCCTGACCCTGCCGGACACCGCGATCGGCCGGGACGACTACTCCTATGAGCAGCGGCTGTCGGTGGCGCTGCTCTACCTCGTGTCGCAGTTCGCCCGCCGGCTGCTGAACGGGATGGACCGGCGGATGCCGAAGGCGATCTTCCTCGACGAGGCGTGGGCGATCACCGCGACGCCCGAGGGCGCGAAGCTCGTGCCGGAGGTTTCCCGGATGGGCCGGTCGAGGAACACCGCGCTGATCCTGGTTTCGCAGAACGCCAGGGACCTGCTGAACGAGCAGGTGACGAACTGTATCTCCAGCGTCTTCGCGTTCCGTTCCTCGGAACGGGCCGAGGTCCAGAGCGTAATGTCGCTGCTCGGCGTCGAGGCCTCCGATGAGCACAAGGCGGTCCTGCGCGGTCTCGGCAACGGCGAAGCGATCTTCCGTGACCTGGACGGGCGCGCGGGCCGGATCGGCATCGACCTCGCCTCCGACGAACTGCAGCGCTGGCTGGATACGAACCCGACCCGGTCCCGGCCGGACGAGGCCTCGCACCCGCGCGGCGCGCCGCCTGCGGCCGGCACCGAGGGCATGGACGGTGCGGACAGCGCGGCCATGGCGGGCAGCCCAGACAACGGGGCCATGGCGGATGGTGCGGACGGCGCGGACAGCGGCGAGCCGGATACGCCGGGCCCGCCCGGCCGCGGGCACGACGGCGACGCAGGCTCCGGGCCCGGCGACGACGGCCATCCGGCCCGGGAGACCGCAGGCGAGGCGAGCAAGTGACCACCCGAAGAAGCTCATCAGGAGCTCCCCAGATGGCCAGATCCCCGTTGCGCTGGGTGGCCCGGCTGCTGATTGTCATCGGCGCTATCGTGGCCGTCCCCCTCTACGCCGCGGCCGCGTACGCGTCGTCCCCGGCTGGAACCGGCGCGCCCGCGTCCGTGCCCGTGCCCGCCGCGACGGATGCGCATCCCGGCCCGGTGCCGCCGCCCGCCGGCGCAGCCCAGGACGCCAAAGCGGTCCTCACCGCGGCGCATGCGGCGGCTACCCCCGGTGCGCCCGCGGGCGGCGTCTGCTCAGTACCGGGCATCGGTGACATCGGCGGCCTGCTGGGGCTCTGCTCGGCCGGGTCGAGCGGCATCATCGGCGCCCTGAACAACGTCTGCCAGCCGTCCATCCCGCAGCCGGAGCCGGCCAACGGCGGAATCGACGCGCTGATCCAGCCCCCGGCCGGGGTCGCGGCCGGAAACACCCTCTACGACAGCTACGGGGTGGCCGGGCAGTTCTGGGCCGCGCATGGCCTTCAGTGCTCCGATATGACCTCGCTGATCGGCAACAACGTGGCCGGCATGGTCTTCGACGCGGCGAAATCGATCGACCGCGTCACGATTACCGTGTACCAGTCCGCGGCCGGCAACGGCATCCTGAACTGGCTGCAGAGCGTCGTGGACCGGCTGATCAGCGCGCTGGGCAACGCGATCTACTTCCCGTACCTGGCCCCGGTCATCATCCTCGGCGCGATCTGGCTGGCCTGGAACGGCCTGGTCCGCAAGCGGGCCACCCGCGCCATCGAGGGCACGCTCTGGATGGTGGTGGCGTGCGCCGCGGCGATCTGGCTGATCGGCCGGCCCGCCGACTTCACCGGTGTGGGCACGACCGTCTCCAACGGCGTCACCCAGGTCCTGAACGTCGCCTTCGCGAAGCTGCCCAACCCCGGCGGCAGCAACTGCGTGCCCGTCCAGGGCGGTGACCCGCAGGCGGCCTCCGGCAACTTCGGCTTCACCTCCAGCAACGGGCTGGTCGACAGCAACGCCAACGAGCTGTGGTCGGTGCTGGTCTGCAAGCCGTGGCTGGACGGCGAGCTGGGCACGACCCAGTACGCCACCTCGGCCAGGGCGCCACAGACGGTGGTGAACACCTACGGCCGGCAGCTGCTGTGGGCCCAGGCCATCGCGACCAACGAGCAGCCGTCGTCCAGCCTCATCCAGGCCAAGCAGGCGACCTACAACGGCATCGCGTCCGCCCTGCAGCAGAACAACCCCGCGATCTACCCGCTCTTCCAGGGCAACCAGTGGACGACGCGGCTGGAGATCGGGTTCGCGGCGCTGTTCGCGGCGCTGGTGGCCGGGCTGCTCATTATGCTGATCGCCCTCACCCTGATCATTTTGAAGCTCGGGTTCCTGCTGCTGCTCATCGCGGGCCCGTTCTTCCTGATCATCGGCACCCATCCGGGTTTCGGCCGGATCATCGCGATCCGCTGGTTCGAGATGCTGGTGGGGGTGCTGATGAAACAGGTGGCGGTCGCCCTGGCCCTGAGCGTCCTGCTGTACGCCTACTCGCTCATCATGGGCACCAGCGACGCGGTGCTGCCCTGGGCGCTGAAGATCCTTATGATCGCGTTGGTGACCGTCGCGGTTTTCATCTACCGCAAACCCTTCCAGCACCTGTTCTCCGCGGTGGGTTACGGCGTCATCGGATCGCAGGACCGTGCCGACGTCAGTCTGCGGCAGGCCGGCACCACCTTCCGGCGCGTCACGCGGGACACCGCGACCGTCGCCGTCCCCGGCGTCGCGGCCTACCGCGTCGGCCGGTGGGCCCGGCGCAATCCCGGTGAGGCGGCCGCGCTCGCGGCCGGGATCGTCGGCGCGGCCGGTGCCGCCGGCGCGGGTGCCGCGGCCGGAAAGATGGCCGCGGCCCAGGCGGCGGGCGGGGCGTCCGGCGCCACCGACGAGGCCGCGGCGGGCGTCCGGCCGGTGGCCGACGGCCAGCCAGGTGACGCCGAGCAGGCCGCTCAGGGCAGCCCCGGCGTACGGCCCGCGACGGCGGAGCATGCCCGGCGCGGGCCGGACGGGGACGAGGGTGGCCGGCGCTCCGCGCCGCCGTTGCAGTTGCCTCCCCGGACCGGTGGCGGCGAGCAGGCCGGGAGCGGATCCGGCTGGGCGCGCACCAGCGCCCAGGCGGGCGCGGCGGTGCGGAGCGGTGAAGCGCCCCCCCGGCCGCGCTCGGCAGTGCGCGTCACGAGCACGCCCGGCCAGGCCGCGGCCTCAGCGGGCCGGCCCGCTGGCCCTGGCCGGCCCAGCGGACCCGGCGGCTCCGGCGTCAAGCAAGCCGCGGCGTCCGCAGGCCGCCCCTCGTCGGCGGGCCCGCCCGCAGGTGGGAGCGGGCCCGCGGCGTCACGTTCGGGTGGATCGTGGTGGCCATCCTCGGGAGGGTCCGCAGGCGGCCGCCCGCCCCGGAGCCCGGCTGGTCCGGCCGGTCCGGGGCCGTCATCCGCCCCGCCTGCCTCCCCGCCCGCCTTCGGCGGCCGCCCGGCGCCCAGCCGCGGCCGTAACGGCTCCGGCGGCGGGAACCGGTTTGGCGGCGGGAACGGCTCCGGCGGCGGGAACGGGTTTGGCGGCGGGAACGGCTCCGGCGGCGGGAACGGCTCCGGCGGCGGGAATGGCGGCCAGGCGAGCGGCGGCCCGTCCGGGGGACCCTGGTCTGGTGCGGCCACGCGGCCACGCTGGCAGCCCGGCCCGATCCGGCCCTCGGGTGGGCGGGCGGGACGCGCCCGTGCACCGGAAGCTTCCGGGGGCGCGCCATCGGCCGGCGGCTCCCGGTCATCGGCCCCCAGTCGCAGCGGCGGCCGCGGGAGCCCATCACGTGGACGGTCCGGCGGCAACCGTGATCCGGGCGGCCAGAGCGGTTCGGCGGGCTCGACGGGGTGGGCGGCCCCGGCGCGCCCGGGGAACGGGAGTGACGCGGGCGGAGCGGAACCGCCGGACCCGCCGATGCCCTTCTGGCTCCGTCCGGTTAGGCGCAGGAAGTAGCGCGGCACGATGGACCTGTCCGCAGGCCAGCAGAAGGCACTCTTCGCGGTTATCGTCGTTGTCCTGGCGGGGCTCGGGATCTTCCTGATCACCTCGCACGGCAGCAAGCAGCCGGCGGCGTCCCGCCCGCCGTCGGCCTCCCCGTCCCCGCCCGCGCGGGCGGCCGGCTCACCGCCGGCCGTGCCGTCGCCCACCGGCGCTGCGGGCAATGCCAGCGTGAACATCTACCAGTGGCTGCCGTTCACCCAGCCGGACCTCGCCCGGGCCGCCGCGGTGACCACGCAGGTCACCACCGACTACTACACGTTCACCTACACCCAGAGTGCCGCCAGTTACGTGGCCCAGATGAACGGCCTGATCACCAGCCAGCTCAGCCAGACGCTGCAGAACGGCTTCTCGACCCTGGGCGTGGCCCAGGCCCGGACCAGCCAGAAGCAGGTCTCGACCGGCAGCGCCACGATCGACTCGATCCGTACCTTCGGCTCGTCCAGCATCACGTTCGTGGTCACCGCGACGCAGAAGCTCACCGGGACGCAGGGCAGCCATACCAGCAGCGCGCAGTTCGCGGTGACGGTCAGCGGTCAGGGCGGATCGTGGCAGGTCTACGACATCGAACCGGCCGGGGCAGGTAATACGTGACCCGCCTGCCAGGCCGGGGACCAGGGGGACGACGCAGGAGCGCAGAACGCAACGGGGCTGCCGCGCGGGCCGCCCGGCTCGCCCGGCGCGCCCGGGACGGCGGGGACGCCGGGGCCAGCCAGATCGTTGTGATCGGCATCATCGGCGCGGCGGCCCTGCTGCTGATCGGTGCCCTGACCGTGCCCATGATCGTGGGCGGCTCCAGCCTGCTGTTCTCCGCGGGCACCGGCGGCTTCGGGTGCTCCGGCTCGGCCCAGCAGGCCAAGAGTGCCCTGCAGTCCAAGGTCAGCGCGCAGGCGAAGAATTCGATCCCGTCCGACTACCTCAACTGGTACCAGAAGGTCGGCCAGCAGTACGGCGTTCCCTGGGTCATCCTGGCCGGGATCGGCACGGTGGAAAGCGACAACGGCCAGTCGACCCTGCCCGGCGTGCACAGCCTGTCCAACGCCTTCGGCGCGGCGGGCCCGATGCAGATCGGCATCGGCGGCGCGGCCGGCAACTCCTGGGGTGGCGCGCCGGTGCATCCGGCCAGCGAGACGGTGAACGGGGTGGCCACCGACGAAGACGGCGACGGGATCGCGAGCGTCTACGATCCCGCCGACGCGATCGCGGGAACCGCGAAATACCTGCTCGCGCACGGCGTACTCACCAGCGCCTCCTCGGCGATCTTCGCCTACAACCATCTCGATTCCTACGTGCAGGCGGTCCAGAACTACGCCAGCACCTACGCCAGCGGTGGGTACTCGGTCGCCCCGTCGGTGGGCAGCGTGGCCGCCAGCACGGCGGCGTGCGTGCAACTGGCCGGCACCGTGATCAGCGGCTCGACCACGGTGCCGAACCAGGCCGTCTCCGCTGCGATCGCCTTCGCCCGGCAGCAGATCGGCAAGCCCTACCAGTGGGGCGGCACCGGCCCGGATGCCTTCGACTGCTCCGGGCTGGTCATGATGGCCTATCAGGCCGCAGGCGTGGCCATTCCCCGCACGTCTGAAGCGCAATGGGCGTGGGGGCCGCAGGTCCCGTCCAGCCAGGTTGAGCCGGGCGACCTGGTGTTTTTCGCGGGATCGGACGGCACCGCGACCAATCCCGGGCACGTGGCGCTGGTCATCGGGGGCGGGAAGATGATCGAGGCGTACGCGACCGGCTTTCCGATCCGGATTTCCACCTACGGCAGCGCGTCATCCGCGGGGGGCGACAACCAGGTGGTGGGATTCATCCGGCCGTGGGCCCATTCCGGCGTCGTCCTGCCGAATGCGCCCGCCTCCGCGCCTTCGGCGTCCGCCTCCCCCTGAGCCGCTGAGGGAACCGCCCAGCCGGGTCCTCCAGCCAGGCCGCCAGCTGGACCGTCAGCATAGGTTGACTGCGATGTGTCGTCAGCTTATGCTGACGGCTATGGAAACCACTCTCGAAATTGCCGAGGGCGCCGCCAGCAACGACCCCGAGGTCGGGCTGCGCGCGGTGGCGGCCCTGCGGGCGCTCACCGAACGCCTGGAGATCCTCCAGGTCGAGAACGCACGGGAACTTGGCTGGTCCTGGCAGGACATCGCCAGCCGGATGGGGGTCACCAAGCAGACCGTGCACCGTAAGCACGGCCGGCGGATGGGAAGGCGATGATGTTCGAGCGCTTCACCGACGGCGCGCGCCAGATCGTCGTCCAGGCCCAGTCGCAGGCGCGCCAGTTCGGCCATGGCTACATCGGCTGCGAGCACCTGCTGCTGGCGTTGCTCGCCGTCGACGAGCCGGCCGCCGCCGTCCTGCGCGAGCACGAATTGACCCCCGAACGGGCCCGGGCCGAAGTCATCCGCCTGGTGGGGTCCGGCCGGGCCGTCACCCTGCTGGGCGGCCTTGACCGGGAGGCGCTGGCCTCGATCGGGATCGACCTGGACGTCGTGCGCAGCCGGATCGAGGCGACGTTCGGACCGGACGCGCTGGCCCGTGCGGTTCCGGCCGTCCGCCGCCGCCGGCGGCGCGGTCTCCGGTCGCGGCTGCGGAGGCCGGCGCGCGACGCCCGGCTGCTGCCCCCCGCGGCGGGCAATAGAAGGCTGGAGGCGGCCGACGCGCCGCGCGGCCATATCCCCTTCACACCCCGGGCCAAGAAGGCCCTGGAGCGCTCCCTGCGCGAGGCGCAAGCGGCGGGCGACAGCTACATCGGCGTCCAGCACGTCGCGCTCGCCCTGCTCAGCATGGACGACGGGATGGTCCCGCTCATCATGTCGGCCCTCGGTGTCTCGCCGGCCCCGCTGCGGGCGGCGATCCTCGACCGCTACCGCAAAGCGAGCTGACATCCGTCCGGCTGCTGGGGCGACCGGGCCAGCCCTCGTCACGGCGACGTCCTCACCGTGACGGCTGCGGCGGTTAGCTGATCGTGGCGCGGGCCGAGCTGAATCGCTCGTGCCGGACATGGTCGACCTGGCCGAGGAAGGCCCTGAACGCGCCGAGCCGGTAGGCCGTGCCATCGCGGGACGTCGCCGTCTCGACGTGAAAGTCGCGCCCGAGGTCCTCCAGGCGCCGGAGGACGGCGGGCGGGCTGAGTACGGCCCCCGGAATCCCGCGCGCCGCGGCCTCGGCCCGGACGGCCGCGGCGATCTGCGCGGCGGTCAGGAACGCATCGCGCGCCCGCAGCACCGCGAAGACCGGGTCGTGCAGGTGCGCGGATTCGTCGGTCAGCGGGTACGGGTCACCCTCGTGCCGCAGCGCGCGGCGGATCGCGCCACCGACCGCCTCGGCGACGGGCGGCGGGAACGCGTTGCCCACCTGCCGGTACCGTGCCGTCTTGCGGCCGCTGAACTCCCAGCCCCACTCGTCCTGCCAGCCCTGCAGCCGGGCTACCATCTCACAGGTAAGCCGGGGGATCAGCGCCGGGTCAGCCCACGGGGCGGGCGGCTCGTCGGCGAGGCCGAGCCCGTCGACACCCAGCTCCGCCCAGGCGCGTTTGGCCCGGGTCGGGCCAAGATCCGCGCCGCCATGTTTCTTGGAGCCGCCCACGATCGTGGGCGCGATGGTGCTGGCGCGGCGGGCCCACCCGGGCGCGCCCGGCCAGCCCCGGGCGCCCATGAGGTCCCCGACCGACTCGCCCACGCTCGGGGGGCGTTCCGCGGACGGCGCGGGCCAGCGGAACCAGGGAGCGTCCTCGGGTTGCAGCGCGACCAGCACGGATCGGGGCCGCAGTTGCGGAATCCCGAAGTCAGATGCGTTCAGCAGTTTCCAGCCCGGCACGTAACCGAGGGCGCGCAGCCGGTCCAGCACGTGCTGCCGGTAGGCGCCGAATCGGCTCATGCTGAGCCCCCGGACGTTCTCCAGCAGAAGGGAGCGGGGTCGCAGCCGCCCGCACAGTTCCACCGCCCACGCGAACAGGTCCCGCTCGTCGGTGGCGCCGAGCTGGCGGCCGGCCACCGTGAACGGCGGGCACGGCACGCCGCCCGCCAGCAGATCCACGCCGGTGTAGGTTTCCGGTTCCCATACCTCCCGGTCCGCTACGTCCCCCTCGGCCACCTTCCAGGCCGGCCGGTTCGCCCGCAGGGTGGCGCAGGCCGACGGGTCCAGCTCGACGGCCAGGGCGTGCTCGAAACCGGAACGTTCGAGGCCCAGGGCCTGCCCGCCTGCTCCGGCGCAGATCTCGATGACCTCAAGATCCGTCACGCGCCCTCCTCCTGCCCACGGCGTCTGCCACCCATCTTGGCGCAGACGAATCCCGGTCACGGTGAACGGCGCGTGCCGCCGCCCCGTGTCCTGTCTGGGACGTTAGCGCGGCACGGTGATAATTGGGCCGGGATGGGCCAGCCGGCCGTGCGGGACCAGCACGGGGAGCCTATTCAGCCGGCCGTGCGGGACCAGCACGGGGAGCCTATTCAGCCGCTCCTTACCAGGCTCACCCGCTCAGCGCGAGCTCTGCCATTCGTTTCTTCACCTGAGCGGCCGACGGGTTGACCATCACGCTTCCGTCGGGGAACACGATAGTCGGCACGGTCTGGTTGCCTCCGTTGACGCTCATCACATAATCGGCCGCGGCCGGGTCGCGCTCGATGTCGACCTCGGTCATGGTGATCCCGTCCCGGGCCAGCTGGCCCTTGAGACGCCTGCAAAAAGCGCACCATTGGGTGGTGTACATGGTCAGCGGAGCCGACACCTGCTGTCTCCTTCCGTCACGTGCCCCCGTCTGAGGGCTAGCAACACCGAAGGCTCCGCTGGGCTTCCCGCGAGGCGACGGCCGGTCAGGTGCCGTGGAAGATGGGCTGGCGTTTCTCGGCGAACGCCCTGAGACCCTCCAGGTAGTCGCTGCTGTCATACGCCTGACGGCGCAGCCCCTGGAGGCGCTCGTACACCTGCGCCGCGATGGGCTGATAGTCGGTAAGGACCCGGAGCTGTTCCTTGATGACCGCCATGGCCATGGGCGACTTCGTGGCCATGATCCCGGCCAGCTCCAGGGTTACCGCTTCGAGCTCGTCCGACGCCACCAGGTGGTTGACGACCATCGACTCCTTGGCCTTCTGCGCGTCCAGGGGGGCGGCGGTGAAGAACATTTCCTTGATCAGATTGAGCGGCAGCCGAGCGACGAAGTGCAGCAGGCCGGTCGTGTTGTAGGGCAGTCCCAGGTTCGCCGGGGTGATCGCGAACAACGCCGTCTCATCTGCGGTGACCAGATCGCAGCTGAGCACGAGGTCCAGCGCCCCGCCCCACACCGTGCCGTGCACCATGGCCACGATCGGCGCGGGAAAGGTGCGGATCGCGCGGAGCAGCCCTTCCAGCGGGTCGTCGTAGCCGAGCGGGTCGCGCCGGCCCCGGGGAGCTCGCTGATGTCATGCCCCGCCGACCAGATGGACATCCCCTCCGCGGCGCGGATCACGATGGTCCGCACGTTCTGCGCCCGCAGGCTCGCGAGCGCGGCAATGATGCCGTTGGCCATCCGGGCCCCGATGGCGTTGCGTTTATGCTGGTCGGCCAGCGTTATGATGCCCACCTGCCCTTGCATCGCCGTCTGGACGACGGCGTCCACCGGGGCGCCCGTTCCGCTCCCATCGGCCCCGTCTGCCCCGGACGCCCCGGCGGGTCCGGTCACGGCAACCGTCCCGCTCCCTCCCTTGGCCAGGGCGACGTAGGTCCGGGCCAGCGCATCCTTACCGGTCCCGAGGATCGCGTTCACGAGCCGGAGCGTCTCGAGTTGCTGGTCGCCCGGCAGTGCAGCGGACAGATGACGCCAGAGCACGTCCTGCAAGACCACGAAGGCGGCCTGGACGTCGGCCAGGTCGATGCCGGCCCCGAAGCAGTCCACCGCGAGCTGCTCGGACGGCGTGATGATCGGATCGGAGCGGCCCTGGTGCAGGCACTGCCCGACCAGCTCCAAAAGGTACTCAACGTCGCGACGGCGCTCCGCCGGGCTGGGCACGCCACGGCGGGCTTGATCGCGCTGTTCGAGGGCGGCTACCGCGTCGCCGATCACCCGGTCCCCGGTCCGGACCAGGATTGCTGATATCTGCACCGATACCTCCATCAGCCGGTACCTCCGTCGTTCCTTCCCCAGCCTGCGCCCGGGCAGCGGCATCTGGGAAGACATGCAGCGGCCCCGGCGGGCTAGAGTAACCCGTCAGGCAGAAGGGCGGACGAGATCTTGGAGGCGGACGTCAGCCAGTTCGGAGCCGACGCGGTGCTCAGCGCGCTGGACCCGGAACAGCGCGAGGTGGCGCTGGCCGTGCGCGGGCCGGTGTGCGTGCTCGCGGGCGCCGGGACCGGAAAGACCCGGGCCATCACCCACCGGATCGCCTACGCCGCGCTGACCGGGGTGGTAGATCCCGCGCGGGTGCTCGCGCTCACGTTCACCGTCCGGGCCGCGGGTGAGCTGCGCGGCCGGCTGCGCGTGCTCGGCGGCGCGGGCCTGGGCACTGGGGCCGTGCGCGCCACGACCTTCCACGCCGCCGCGCTGCGCCAGCTCACCTACTTTTGGCCCCGGGTGGTCGGCGGGCGCCCTCCCCGCCTCGTGGAGTCCAAGCTCCCGCTGATCGGCGACGCGGCGCGCGTGCTGCGGCTGCGTCTGGGCGAGGGCGGCCTCTCCGATATCGCCACCGAGATCGAATGGGCCAAGGTGACGCAGGTGCGCCCGGACGAGTACGTGGCCGCCGCGGCCCAGGCGGGACGGCCCCCCGGGCCGGTCGGGACGGACGCGGTGGCGGCGCTCTACGACACCTACGAACGGTTGCGGCGGGAGCGCCAGCTGATCGATTTCGAATCGGTCCTGGAGCTGACGGCGGCGATCGTGGCCGAGAGCCGCCAGGCCGCCGACCAGGTGCGGGCCTCGTTCCGGTACTTCGTCGTGGACGAATACCAGGACGTCAACCCGCTGCAGAAACTGCTGCTCGACGTCTGGCTGGGGGACCGCGACGACCTGTGCGTGGTTGGTGATCCGCATCAGACGATCTACTCCTTCACCGGGGCGACCCACCGGTACCTCGCCGGGTTCGCGGCCGAATTCCCGGACGCGACGGTGGTCCGCCTGGTCCGGGACTATCGGTCGACTCCGCAGGTCGTCGCGGTGGCGAACCGGCTGGCCGGGGCGGCCGCCGCGCTCGCGGCGCAGCGGCCGCCCGGTCCGGAACCGGTGCTGAAGGCCTACGACGACGAGGTCGCCGAAGCGGAGGGCGTCGCGGCGCACGCGCGATCGCTCATCGAGGGCGGGGTCCCCGCGCGGGAGATCGCCGTGCTGGTCCGCATCAACGCCATGCTGGAACGGTTCGAGAGCGCGTTCACCGCCGCGGGCGTGCCCTACCAGGTCCGCGGATCGGAACGCTTCTATGAGCGGCCGGAGGTACGCCAGGCGGTCATGCTGCTGCGCGGAGCCCTGCGCGGCCGGGCGGAGGGAGACGGCGCCGGCCCGCTCCCGGCCGAGGTACGCGACGTCCTGTCGGGGCTCGGCCTGACGCAGGCCGAGCCGGCCGGGGCAGGCGCCAGCCGGCAGCGGTGGGAGTCGCTGGCCGCCGTCCTCCAGCTCGCCGACGATATGTACGCGACGCACCCGGACGCGACGCTGGAACGCTTCGTCACCGAGCTCCAGCACCGGGCGGACGTGGGCCACGCGCCGGTGATGGACGGGGTGACGCTCGCGTCCATGCACGCGGCCAAGGGGCTGGAATGGGACGGGGTGCTGCTCCCGGGCCTCGTGGAAGGCGTCATGCCGATCGTCTACGCCCGGACGCCGGAGGCCGTTGATGAGGAGCAGCGGCTGCTCTACGTGGCCGTCACGCGGGCCCGGGAACGGCTGTTCCTGTCGTGGGCGGCGGCCCGCGGGCCGGGCGCACGGACCTCCGGCCAGCCCTCCCGCTACCTGGCGGAGCTGGCCCCGGCGGCGCCGGCCGGGGCACGGCTTCGGGATAATCCAGGCAGCGGCTCTACGCGGCGACGACATGGTGGGTGAAATGCGCCAGATGAGTAAGCTGCACAGATGAGCAAGCCCCTCGACAAGCTTCTGGACCTGCTCGACCTGGAGCAGATTGAGCTGGATATCTTCCGCGGGCGCAGCCCCGACGAGAGGGTGCAGCGCGTCTTCGGCGGCCAGGTCGCCGGCCAGGCGCTCGTCGCCGCCGGGCGGACCGTGGACGCGGAACGGCCGGTGCACTCTACGCCCAGGAGTCCCCGGTCGCGGCGGGCGCCCGCGGCCTCGCGCGCGGCGAGGTCTTCACCGCCGGGGGAGAACTGGTCGTCTCGGTCGTCCAGGAAGGCCTCATCCGGACGCAGTTGTAACCGCGTCCTGTTCGGGCCGTTATCGCGTCCGGCGCTGCCGTACGCGTCCTGTTCGGGCCGTTATCGCGTCCGGCCCCGCCCCGTTGTTGATCCTTGATGTTTCAGGCAAAAAACCAGGTCAGAAATGTGTTGCCCATCACGGGGCGGCCTACGTAGGCTTCTCGCATGCGCCTGGCGCCGCTGTCGATCCCACGAAGGGAGGTGCCCAGTGAACAACATTGATCTCGCCGTTCTGGCTGCCGTGCAGCCTGGTCGCGACGGCTTTTCCCCGCTGAGCGCCACCCCGCTGGGTACAAGCGGCGTTTGCCTGCCCGCTTCCTGGCGTACCGCCGCCAGCATCAAGCGACCGCGTCTGGGTGGCCGTACCGGCACCGGATTCGCGCTCGCCATGAGGCTTGCCGACGTGACGAAGCCGGGGCACACGAATATCCGCAACCAGCACACGAACATGACCCGCGTCTACGCCGATGGCGAGGGCGGATCGGGTCCGCAACCCTTGAGTAAACCGGCCTAACCGAGCCGGCCAGAACCTCTCAAGGCCGCGGACCCCACACAGGGTCCGCGGCCTTAAGCATTTGGGCTTCGGTCCCTCCGGACGGGCGAGCAATCGCATGAACGACGAGGGATCAGCGACGAGAGGGGTTGGCTCCGATGCAGTGGCCCAATGCCACCGCCAGCGTGGCGGACGCAGAGGGGTTCGAGGCAGGTCTGGCCGGGTCCGGGGGCGGCCCGGTGCCGGTGCTGGGTGGGGTGACGGCGACGAACCTTCCCTGCACCGACGATCCGGAATTGTTTTTCGCCGAATCACCGGCAGACGTCGAGAGCGCGAAGGCGCTCTGCCGCGACTGCGCGGCGCGGCTGGCCTGCCTGTCCGGCGCGATCGAGCGCAAGGAGCCGTGGGGCGTCTGGGGCGGAGAACTTCTCCTGCACGGCACGGTCGTGCCGCGCAAGAGGCCCCGGGGACGTCCCCGCAAGACCGAGGTGGCCGCCTGAACCGCATATCGGCGGCCTGAACACGCATCCGAAGGTGGCGACCAGCATGTATCAGATAGAGGAAATGGCGGCCGAACGACAGCGAAGGTACCGGGAAGAGGCGTCACGGGCGCGGCAGACAGTCCGGTTGCGGGCCCTGCACCGGGCGGCCCGGCGGGTGGAACGCGCCGAGCGCCGCATGCGGCACGCACGCAGTGTCGTCGCGCGGCTGCGCACCGAACTGGAGCTGTAGTCACAGCAGACGCCGCGCCGCGGGCCCCGGCCGCCGGAAACATCGGCCGGGGCCCGCGGCCTCAGGCCCGAACGCGGGCCTTGGCTCAGCCCACCGGGAGCGACCGGCCGGCGACCTTGGCGGTGCGCGTCACAGCGCGTTGAGGCACGTCGTTCACGTGCTCTATTGTCCGTCATGCCAGCGTGCCGCTGTGTCGTGGCGGCGGTGCACCGCAGGTGCAGCGCGCGTGCGGCGGCCAGGTCCGGCGCCGCCACTGCCAGTCGGGCACAGTCAGCTCCAGCGTCCCGTTGGTGACCGCGGCGCCCGGGCGGTCCGTGTCGATGAACAGCAGTACCTGTGCCGCGGCCTGCGCTCCGGTCGCGGCGGCGAGGACGGTATCGCACGCCTGCGGCTCCAGCCGGGCCCCGGCGAGCTGCGCGAGGATGAGCGGCCACGACGGGTCACGTTCGGCGCGGCCCAGGTCCAGGCACCGCAGGCACGCCGACCGGCCCGGGCTGACGAACGGCCCCACCACGCCGACGGCCTCGGCGGCCCCGACCGCGAGATGCGGGATCCGCTCCCGGACCAGCGCCGCCCCCGGCCCGGGGTCGCTGATCTCCGCGAGGACCACGAGATCGGGCCGCGCGCCGTCGTCGCCGGTCCGGACCTCGGGCGCGATGCGGCTGATCGCCTGGGCCACACCGCGGGATCTCGGCAGATCAAGCTCGGCCAGGCCCAGCCCGGCTGGGGTGAGGTCCTGCGGCCGGGTGAGCTCGCTGTCCTGGCACGAGACGTGGCCGATCCCGGCGGCCGCGAGGAGGCTGGCCACCCCGGAGCCGATCCGCCCGGCGCCGTGCACGCGCACCCGGGCCGCCCGCCGCCGGGCCAGGGTCCGGGCTCCGCCGTCGCTGTCCCCGTACGCCAGGGAGGCGGTGGCCAGTTCGGGAGCGAGCCGGCCGCGCTGTGCCGCAGGCAGCGCCGCGAGTTCCCGCGCGGCGGAGTCGGCCAGCGCCCCCGCGGCCGCCAGTAAGCCGAGCACCCGGTGCGCCGCCTCGGCCGGGATGCCCGCGTGCTCCGCGGCCTCGATGATCGCGGCCCAGTCGCGGCTCCCGTCGAGCAGCCCGACCACGGCGGCCGATTCACCGATCCCGGACAGAGCCGTCGCCCGGCGCGGGTTCACGCCGATCTGCAGCGTGTCGCGGTCACGCCACACCGGCAGCAGCCCGGCCCTCAGCGCTGGTCTCATGCGGCTGATGGTGACACCGCCGGCTGACATTTCCGTCTGCCCGCAGGGGGCGGAACGCAGACGGGAAGGCCGCGCGGAAAAGAAGATCCCGGGCACGCGGGCGGTCTGAACCGGGACCGCAAGATCGCTCTCGCGAGCCGACCGTCTCCCTTCCCCTGAAGACGAATGGCTCTGCCAAAGTGACCACGTGCCCGCACACCCGGGAACTCTGCTGGCGAACTTAGGAGCCGCCTGCTGCCGCGTCAACACAGCCTGTGGATAACTCTGTGGAGGACATGGGGAGCGTCCGGCGTGTCCCTGGGGAAATCCGTTTCCTGACCCTGTGGATTTCCCCGTGCGCAATTGTTGCCGTACACCTTTAGCTGCCGGAACGTCGTCCACCGCCTGTGGAGGGAAGATTCCGGCCGGACGGCGTCAGTCCTGCGGGCTCGTGGGCCCCTCGGATTTCCCGGGTCCCTCCGGACCGCCGGGCGGCTCCGAGCCCTCCGGACCGCCGGGCGGCTCCGAGCCCTCCGGCCCGGCGCTGCCCAGGTCCGCCTCCAGATCGGGGATGTTCAGTTCCGGGCCGCCGCGGACGAAGCTCTCAGGGTCGTCGAGGTCGTCGGCCGTGGGCAACAGGTCGGGATGGGCCCACATCGCGTCCCGGCCGTCCACCCCCCGGGCGGCGGTGAGCCCGGCCCAGATGGCCGCCGCTTCCCTTAGCCGCCGCGGCCGCAATTCGAGGCCCACCAGCGTGGCGAAGGTGCGCTCCGCGGGCCCGCCGGTCGCGCGGCGCCGCCTGATCGCCTCGCCCAGCGCGCTCCCGTGCGGCAGCCGTTCGGCGGCCGCGGCATCGACCACGGTGGACACCCAGCCCTCCACCAGGGCCAGCGCGGTCTCCAGCCGGGCCAGCGCCACCTTCTGTGCCTCGGTGTTCTCCGGGCGGAACAGCTCACCACCGGCCAGCGCGTCCCGCATCGCCTCCGGATTGCTGATGTCGATCTGCGGCATGGCTTCCTCGAGCCGCGACAGGTCGACCGTCATGCCCCGGGCGTACGCCTCAACCGCGCCGAACAAGTGGGCGGTCAGCCACGGCACGTGCGCGAAGAGCCGGTGGTGGGCGGCCTCACGCAGCGCGAGGTAGAGCCTGACCTCGCCCGCGTCCAGGCCGAGGCCCTCGCCGAACGCCGCCACGCCGGACGGCAGCAGCGCGGCCGTTCCCGAGGGCCCCAGCGGCAGCCCGATGTCGAAGGACCCGGTGACCTCGTTGGCCAGCTCAGCCACGGCCGCGCCGGTCTGGCCGCCGATCATCGCCCCGCCGACCTGCTTCATCATCGCGCCGAGCCCGCCCAGGCCGCCCAGGCCGCCGCCGAACGCGCCGAATGCGGACTTCAGCTCCTCCGGGACCCCTTCCATCTGCGACGGGTCGACCGACAGCATGCTGCTCATGCCCTCGACCACGGTGGCGGCGATCGGCTCGCACAGCTTCGACCAGACCGGGAAGGTCGCCTCCACCCATTCCGAGCGGCTCCACGCCTGGACCGTCTTGATCCCGGAGGGGAAGGTGGTGACGTCCTCCAGCCATAGGTCGGCCAGGCGTACCGCCTCGACGATCTCGTTCCGCTGGGAAGCCAGTACGCTCGGGTCGCCGGCCGCCGCGACCGCGTGCCGGGCCACGTTCTTGGCCAGGTCCCAGTTGACCGGCCCGCCGCGGTACGACATCAGGTCGGCAAACTGCCGCAGAGCGTCGGCGAACTGCTGAGGATCACCGAACGGGTTCGCTCCCCCGAAAGGGCCGCCCGGTTCGGGGGGCTGGCCCCCGCCGCCTGCGCCCGAGCCGCCGCCAGAACCGCCGGGGGGCCGGCCGGAACCACCGGATCCTCCGGGCTCACCCGGCCGCCGCTCAGGGTCGGACGGGCCAAAGCCGAACGGACGATCAGCCATTTGTCCGTCCTCTCGGGCAGGATGGAAGGGTCATGACCGTCACGTTATCTCGGGAGCGGCTTAATTTGAGAAATGTACAAGGCCAGGTTCGCCCACGGCGCAGTGGCGGCGGGCCGGCCGGAAGCATCCCGTGGTGGCCGTCACCGGAGCGGCGCGCGGCATCGGGCGGGCGCTGATCGCCCAGCTTGCCACGTCTGCCCACGTCCGGAAGGTCGTCGCGATCGACGATCACCGTGGTGACACCCCCGGCGTCACCTGGCGGGTGGCCGACGTGCGCGACCCGGCCCTGGCCGGGCGGCTGGCCGGCGTGGACGTCGTGGTGCACACCGACCTAGACCTCGCGCCCGACTCCGAGCACCGGACGCGGCGCGCGTTCAACGTCCGCGGCGCGCAGACCGTGCTCACCGCGGCCGCGGCCGAACGGGTGGGGCGGGTCATCCTGGTCACCAGCGCGATGGTGTACGGCGCGCGGGCCGACAACCCGGTGCCGCTGCCGGAGACCACCCCGCTGGCGGCCGACGTGGACAGC
The DNA here is from genome assembly GCA_963732345.1 of uncultured Actinomycetes bacterium. Classification (GTDB taxonomy): domain Bacteria; phylum Actinomycetota; class Actinomycetes; order Streptosporangiales; family Streptosporangiaceae; genus Bog-532. The sequence goes on from CAVSZI010000019.1 coordinate 302,338, forward strand.
AGCGTGGCGGGTGACCTGCTGGAGATCGAGCAGCTGGCGCAGCGCTCCCTGCGCGCCCACCCGGGCATGGAGCTGACAGTCGTCCGCCCGGCGGCGCTCGTCGGCGACGGCATCGACACGATCGTGACGCGGCATTTCGAGGCGCCCCGGCTGCTGACGGTCAAGGGCTGTGAGCCCTGCTGGCAGTTCTGCCACCTGGATGACCTCATCTCGGCCCTGGAGCTGGCCGTGACCGGAAAGGTCGCGGGCGAGTTCGCGGTGGGCAGCGACGGCTGGCTGGGCGCCGAGGCGGTCGCCGAGCTCAGCGGGCTGCGCGGGATCGAGCTGCCCGCGAGCCTGACGTTCGGCACCGCGCAGCGCCTGCACCGTGTCGGGGTCACCCCGGCCCCGGCCGCCGACCTGCGCTACGTCGTCTACCCCTGGGTGGTCGACTGTGCCACGCTGCGCGAGGCCGGCTGGCACCCGGCGTACGAAAACACCCAGGCCCTGGAGGTGCTGCTGGAGGGGCGCATCGGGCATCACGCGGTCGGCCAGGCGGATCACCCGGAAGGAGGCGACGATCACCGCGGCGGGCGCGGCGGCCGGCGCCGGCGCCGTCATCGGGACCGCCGCGATCGTCCGGATCGCGCGCCGCCGCCGCAAGGGCGGCACGTGACCCGGGGTACCGTTAGCTGGGTGAGTCCCCTACGCCTGATCGCGCTGCGCGATAGCCCGCTGTCGGTGGATGAGGTCCAGGCCGCCGTGATGGCGGACGAGGCGGGCGGGATCGCGGTCTTCGCCGGAGCCGTGCGCGACCATGACCACGGCCATCCGGTCACCGGGCTGACCTACGTCGCGCACCCGTCGGCCGAGGCCGAGCTGCGCAGCGTCGCGGAGACGGTCGCGCAGAAGTACCCGGTCCAGGCCGTCGCGGCCGTGCACCGCGTCGGCGACCTGCGGATCGGCGACCTGGCCGTGGTGGTGGCCGTGTCGTGCGCCCACCGCGGCGACGCGTTCGACGCCTGCCGCATGCTGATCGACGAGCTCAAGGCGACGGTGCCGATCTGGAAGCATCAGCGCTTCACGGATGGGAGCAGCGAATGGGTGGGGTGTGCGTAGTCTTCGGGTCATGTCCCGACGCGCCCTGACCTTGTACATCGCGGGAGCCGCGGTCATTGTCGCCCTCGTCGCCGCCGTCCTGCTGCCGGTCCCGTACGTCATCCTGGGCCCGGGGCCCACGTTGAACACCCTGGGCCGCGACGCCAACGGCAAGCCGCTGATCACGATCACCGGCCACCGCGTCTACCCGGCTAGCGGCAATCTCAACATGGTCACCGTCAGCTACCAGGGCGGCCCGGGCAATGAGTTCAACGTGTTCACCGCGCTGCGCGGATGGCTGAACCACAGCGAGGCGGTCGTCCCGGAGAGTGAGCTGTTCGCGCCGGGCCAGTCCCAGCAGCAGGTCCAGCAGGCGGATCAGGCGCAGATGACCGGCTCACAGCAGACCGCTACCGCAGCGGCCCTGCACCAGCTGGGCATCGGCTACACGACCGTCGCGGGCGTCGTGGGTACCGAGAAGGGGATGCCCGCCGCCGGAGTGCTGCGGGCCGGTGACCTGATCACCGCCGTCGACGGCCAGCGCGTCACCGGCGCCGCCCAGCTCACGTCGCTGATCGGGGCGCATTCGGGGGCGCCGCCGCTGCACCTCACGATCGTCCGGGGCGGTGCCACCCGGCAAGTACAGATCACGCCGCGGCTCGTCAAGGGCCGTCCCACCCTCGGCGTGATCGTGCAGCCGCAGTACCAGTTCCCGTTCTCCGTGCAGATCAGCATCGGGAACATCGGCGGCCCGAGCGCCGGGATGATGTTCGCGCTGGGGGTCATCGACAAGCTCACGGGGATGAACCTCACCGGCGGCCGGTTCATCGCCGGCACGGGGGAGATCTCCCCCGGCGGGGCGGTCGGGGCGATCGGCGGTATCCAGCAGAAGATGGCCGGCGCACGCGACGCGGGCGCGACCGTCTTCCTCGCCCCCGCCGGCAACTGCGCCGACACGAAGGGCGCGGTCCCAGCCGGCCTGCGGGTCGTAAAGGTCAGCACGCTCTCCGGCGCCATCTCCGCCCTTCAGGCGATCAAGGCCGGCCGTTCCGTCCCCGCCTGCTGAGCGGTGACGCCGACGCTGCGGGCGCGGAACCGTTGCATCCCCGCACCGCTGGATCTATTCGTATGGTCTAGGCCATAGTCTGGCCCTCATGAAGGTAACGGACGCGGTCGCGTTCGCCGGGCACCAGGTGCACGTGTGCCGGTGGCGGGAGGCCGGGACGCTGCTGCGCTGGCTCGGCCCGGACCTGCGCGGCCTGCGGGTCCTGGACGTGGCCGGGGGTGACGGGTACTGGGCCGGGCAGGCGCGCCGGCGCGGGGCGCACGCGGTCGCGGTCGACATCGCCGGCGCTAAGCTCCGGCGCGGCCGCGAGCTGGCCAGCGCGCCGTCCCTCGTCCTCGGCGACGCGCTGCGGCTGCCGTTCCCCGACGCCAGCTTCGACCGCGTGATGTCCATCTGCGCGATCGAGCACTTCGACGACGGTCCGCTGGCCCTCCGCGAGATGGCCCGGGTGCTCGCGCCGGGCGGTGAGCTCGTCCTGTCCGCCGACACGCTGAGCCGGGCCGCCGAGTGGCCGCACCTGTATAAGGCTCACTGCGAGCGTTACCACGTCCAGCGGACCTACACCCACCAGCAGCTCAGCGGCCTGCTCGATGAGTGCGGGCTGGACGTCGCCGAGTACCTTTATCAGTTCCGTTCGCGCTGGTCAGAGCGTCTGTACCTGACGCTGTCCGCGCGCGGTGGGCAGGTCGGTTTCAACGCCGCCGCGCCGCTCGTCCCGCTGGTCGCCGCGGCCGACCGCGGCACGCGCGCGGACCGGGGCGCCATCGTGCTGGTGCGCGCCCGGCGGCGGGCGGCTGACCGCGCGGCGGCGGCCCCGGGGCAGGCGGCGGCCGAGGCGGCCGCGACATGAGCCGGGACGCTGCCTACTGCTGCGCGGAGGGCGTAGGCTTCGGTGCTGACGGGACATCCACAGCGTTGCTGGCCTCCCTGTGTGCCCGTGACCGGGTGGAGAGGAGCAGATACGGCCGTGGCGCCTCGTGTGCTTGTTGACGCGACAGAGGTACCGGCGGACCGGGGGGCGCTTGGCCGGTACGTCGACGGGCTGCTGACCGCGCTCGGCGCGGCCGGGACCGACCTGGCCATCGCCTGCCAGCGTGCGGATGAGGAGCGCTACCGCAGGCTGATTTCCGGTTCCGAGGTTGTGACCGCCCCCCCGGCGATCATGCACCGGGCGGCCCGCCTGGCGTGGGAGCAGTCGGGGCTGCCGGTCGTGGCCCAGCAGGTGGCCGCCGACGTCATTCACGCCCCGCACTACTCGATGCCGCTGCGCCCGGGCCGGCCCACCGTCGTGACCATCCACGACCTCACGTTCTTTACCGAGCCGGAGCTGCACAGCCCGGTGGCCTCGGTGTTCTACAAGTCGGCCATCCGCACCGCGGTGCGCCGCGCCGCCCGGCTGATCGTGCCGTCCAAGGCCACCCGCGACGAGCTCGTCCGGGTCCTGGACGCCGACCCGACCCGCATCGACGTCGCCTACCACGGCGTGGATCACTCGCTGTTCCACCGGCCCGATCCCCATCAGGTCAGCCAGGTGTCCGACCGGCTGGGCCTGCACGGCAAGCCGTACATCGCCTTCCTCGGCGCGCTGGATCCGAGGAAGAACGTGGCCGCGCTGATCACCGGCTGGGCCGGTGCGGTCGCCGACCTCGACGAATCGCCCGCGCTGGTGCTGGCCGGAGGGGGCGGCTGGAGCGACGAGGTGGACGCGGCGGTGGCCGCCGTGCCGCCGCACCTGCGTCTCGTACGGCCGGGCTATCTGCCCTATTCGCTGCTGCCCGGGTTCCTCGGCGGCGCCCTGGTCTACGCCTACCCGAGCCGCGGAGAGGGCTTCGGGCTGCCCGTGCTCGAGGCGATGGCGTGCGGCGCCCCGGTGCTGACCACGCACTGCACGTCCCTGCCCGAGGTGGGAGGCGACGCGGTGGCCTACACCGAGCCGGACGCCGAAAGTATCCAGGCGGCGCTGCGCGGGCTGCTCGACGATCCCGTCGGCCGCGAGGCGCTGGCCCTGGCGGGCCACGCCCGGTCGCAGGAGTTCACCTGGGCCGCGTCGGCCGAGGCGCACCTGGCCTGCTACCGCCGGGCCGTCGAGGACGGCGCCGACCAGCAGAGCGCCGTCTAGCTCCGGATACCATCCTGGCCGGGCCGCTGACCCGGCCGGCTGGACAACTGCCAAGAGATGACGACAGAGGCGACCAGAACCCATGCCGCGTGAACCGCTTGAGGCGATCCTCCTGGTCGGCGGACAGGGCACCAGGCTCCGCCCGCTGACCCTCTCCGCGCCGAAGCCGCTGCTGCCGACGGCGGGCGTGCCGTTCCTGTGCCACCAGTTCGCCCGGGCCGCCGCGGCCGGCGTCACCCACGTGGTACTGGCCACCTCGTACCGCGCCGAGATGTTCCGCGAGTGCTTCGGGGACGGAGCCGCGTTCGGCCTGTCCGTCGAGTACGTCTGCGAGGACACGCCGCTGGGCACCGGCGGCGGCATCCGTAACGCCGCCGCGCGGCTTCGTGGCGGCCCCGACGATCCCGTCGTCGTGCTCAACGGCGACGTCCTGTCCGGGCACGACATCGGCGCCCAGCTCGACATGCACCGCAAGGCGGACGCGGCGGTCACGCTGCACCTGGTGGAGGTGCCGGACCCGGCCCGGTTCGGCTGCGTGCCGACCGATCCGGCCGGGCGGGTGACCGCGTTCCTGGAGAAGACGCTCAACCCGGTCACGAACCGGGTCAACGCCGGCTGCTACGTATTCACCCGGCGGGTGATCGACGCGATTCCGGCTGACCGGCCGGTCTCGGTGGAACGGGAGACGTTCCCCGGCCTGATCGACGCCGGGCAGACCGTCATGGGGTACGCCGAGTCCGCCTACTGGCTCGACGTGGGCACCCCGGCCGCGTTCGTGCGCGGCTCCTGTGACCTCGTGCTCGGCCGGCTGGCCTCCGCTGCGCTCCCGGGCCCGTGCGGCGCGTCCCTGGTGCTCCCGGGCGCGTCCGTGGCCGACGGCGCCGTGGTGTCCGCCGGCACGGTCGTCGGCCCGGGCTGCGACATCGGCGCTGGCGCCATCGTCGAGGGCAGCGTGCTGTTCGATGAGGTGCGGGTCGGCCCGGGTGCCGTCGTCCGGGACAGCATCGTCGGGGCGGGCGCGCAGATCGCCGCGGGCGCCGCCGTGGACGGCGTGGTCATCGGCGATGGCACCGTCATCGGTGCGGGCAACGAGCTGGCCCGTGGCATGCGGGTCTGGCCCGGGGTGCGCCTCGGCCCAACGTCCATCCGATTCTCCTCCGACGCCTGACCTGGCCGGGCCGGGGCCGTGACATGACCGGGGCGGACGATCCCGCGTCCGGGCCCGCGTCCGGGCCGGCCTTGGTGCCTGCCGTCCGTGACTGGCATGCGCCGTTCCCCATCGACGTGCCGCTGACCCTGTCCGTTCACCGACGGGGTGGCGGCGACCCGGCCTACCGCGTCGACGCGGCCGGGGCAGTCTGGCGGACCTCGCTCACCCCCGAGGGCCCCGCCACCCTGCGGGTGCTGCCCGCCCGCGGCATCATCATCATGTCCACCGCCTGGGGACCGGGTGCAGACTGGCTGCTGGACACCCTCCCCGACATGCTGGGCGGCCGGGACGAACGGTCCGGTTTCCGCCCCGGGCACTCGCTGGTGCGGGAGCTGGCCGCCCGGCACGCCGGCTTGCGCATCGGCCGCAGTCACCGGGCCATGGAGGCGCTGGTCCCCGCGGTCCTGGAGCAGAAGGTCCTCGGCCTCGAGGCGCACCGGGCCTGGCGCGCGCTGATGTACCGGTACGGCACCCCGGCCCCCGGTCCCGCCCCGCGCGGGATGCGGGTGGTCCCGCCCGCGCGGGTCTGGGCCCGGATCCCGTCCTGGGAGTGGCACCGGGCCGGCGTGGAAGCGGTCCGGACCCGCACCATCGCCGCGGCCGCGCAGGTCGCCGGGCGAATGGAGGAGATCGCCGGGCTGGAAGCGGAAGAAGCCAGCCGGCGGCTCCGCGCCATCCCCGGCATCGGCGTCTGGACGGCCGCGGAGATCATGCAGCGGGCCGCCGGTGACCCGGACGCCGTCTCGGTGGGGGATTACAACCTGCCCAAGGCGGTCGGCTGGGCCCTGGCCGGCCGGATCGTCGACGACGAGGGCATGCTCGAGCTGCTGGCCCCCTACGCCGGCCACCGCTACCGCGTCACCCGGCTCATCGAACTGAGCGGCATCCGGCCGCCGCGGCGCGGCCCCCGCCTCCGCGTCCGCGACTACCGCGACTTCTGACCCGGCCCGGGTGCCCTTCGGGGCAGATGTACCCGCGGCGTAGGGTCGACGTGGGTTTCTGGCCAGGTAACGGCCGCCGTCGGCTTGCCCTGCCCCCGATCGCTGACGAAGGGATAACGCGTGACGTCTTCCGCTGAGCCTCAGCCAGGCCTGCGCCGTGCGCTGGCCCGTGCCCGGGACGGCAAGGCCCTGGACCCGGGCGAGGCCGCGATCCTGCTGCAAAGCCGCGGGGCCGACCTGGAAACGCTGCTCGGCTACGCCAGCCGGACCCGGGACGCGGGCCTGGCCGCCGCCGGGCGCCCAGGGGTAATCACGTATTCGCGGAAGGTCTTCATCCCGCTGACCCGGCTGTGCCGGGACCGCTGCGCGTACTGCACGTTCGCGACGGTCCCGCACCGGCTGGACAGCCCCTACCTGGAGCCCGACGAGGTCCTCGCCATCGCGCGGCAGGGCGCCGCCCTCGGCTGCAAGGAGGCGCTGTTCACCCTGGGCGACCGGCCGGAGGAGCGCTGGCACCAGGCCCGGGAGTGGCTGGACGCCCGCGGCTACGACGACACGCTCTCCTACGTCCGGGCCACGGCGATCCGCGTGCTGGAAGAGACCGGCCTGCTGCCGCACCTTAACCCGGGCGTGCTGGGCTGGGCGGACTTCCAGCGGCTCAAGCCGGTGGCGCCGTCGATGGGCATGATGCTGGAGACCACCGCGGCCCGTCTGTTCACCGGGAAGGGCGGCCCGCACTACGGCAGCCCCGACAAGGACCCCGCGGTCCGCCTGCGGGTCCTGGAGGACGCCGGGCGCTCCGGGGTGCCGTTCACGACCGGAATCCTCATCGGCATCGGTGAGACGCTTGCCGAGCGGGCCGAATCGATCTTCGCGATCCGCCAGGTCGCCCGCGAGTACGGCGGCATCCAGGAAGTCATCGTGCAGAACTTCCGGGCCAAGCCGGACACCAAGATGCGCGGCGTCCCGGACGCCGAGCTCGACGACCTCGCCGCGACCATCGCCGTCGCCCGGCTGGTCCTCGGGCCGAAGGCGCGTATCCAGGCCCCGCCGAACCTGATTGGCGACCAGTACCGGATGATCCTGGCGGCCGGGATCGACGATTGGGGCGGGGTCTCCCCGCTGACCCCGGACCACGTCAACCCCGAGCGCCCGTGGCCGCAGATCGGCGAGCTGGCCGCCCAGACCGCCGCCGGGGGGTTCACCCTGCGCGAGCGCCTGACGATCTACCCGCCGTACATCCGCGAGCCGTGGCTCGACCCGCGGCTGGCCGCGCACGTGTCCGCCCTGGCCGACCGGGCGACGGGCCTGGCCCGGGACGGCGCCATGCCGCACGGGCTGCCGTGGCAGGAGCCGGACGGTGGCTGGCAGGAGGCGGGCCGCACCGACCTGCACACCTCGATCGACACGACCGGCCGCACGACGGACCGCCGGGACGACTTCGCCGAGGTCTACGGCGACTGGGACCAGATCAGGACCCGCCTCGGCGGCGGCCAGGACACCGGCGCCCCGCGGATCGACACGGACGTCAAAGCCGCGCTCCGCCAGGCCGAACGGGACCCGGCCGGGCTCTCCGACGATCAGGCGCTCGCCCTGCTGGCCGCCGACGGAACCGCCCTGGACGCCGTGACCAGCCTGGCCGACGCGATCCGCCGCGACGTGATGGGCGACGACGTCACCTACGTCGTCAACCGCAACATCAACTTCACCAACGTCTGTTACACCGGCTGCCGGTTCTGCGCGTTCGCGCAGCGCCGCACCGACGCCGACGCCTACACCCTGTCGCTGCAGCAGATCGGGGACCGGGCGCAGGAGGCCTGGGAGGCCGGGGCGACCGAGGTGTGCATGCAGGGCGGAATCCACCCGGACCTGCCCGGAACCGCCTACTTCGACATCGCCGCCGAAGTCAGGCGCCGCTGCCCCGGCATGCACGTGCACGCCTTCTCGCCGATGGAAGTGGTCAACGGGGCGTCCCGCACCGGGCTGCCGATTAGCGAGTGGCTCATCCGCGCCAAGGAAGCCGGGCTCGGCTCGATCCCCGGCACCGCCGCGGAGATCCTCGACGACGACGTGCGCTGGATCCTGACCAAGGGCAAGCTGCCCACCTCGGTGTGGATCGAGGTGATCACGACGGCGCACGAGCTCGGCCTCCGCAGCTCGTCGACCATGATGTACGGGCATGTCGACACGCCGGCGCACTGGGTCGCGCACCTGCGGGTGCTGCGCCGGATCCAGGAGCAGACCGGCGGCTTCACCGAGTTCGTGCTGCTGCCGTTCATCCACTCCAGCGCGCCCATCTACCTGGCCGGCCTGGCGCGCCCCGGCCCCACCCGCCGGGAGAACCGGGCCGTCCACGCGGTGTCCCGGCTGCTGCTGCACGGCGCGATCGACTCGATCCAGTGCTCGTGGGTCAAGCTCGGCGAGGATCTGTGCCACGATGTCCTGCAGGGCGGCGCCAACGACGTGGGCGGCACCCTGATGGAGGAAACGATCAGCCGGATGGCCGGCGCCGACAATGGTTCGTTCCGCACGATCAGCCAGCTTCAGGCGATGATCGCGTCCACCGGCCGGCCCGCCCGGCAGCGGACCACCTGCTACGGCGAGGTCCCGGCGGAGCGTCTCGCCGCCGCCGCGGCCAGCGACGGCGTGTGCGCCTCCATCCGCTCGCCGCTGCCGGTTCTGGGCGCCTAATCCGGCCCGGACTCACCCCGGGGGCCATCCGGGGCAGCGGCCGCTACAGGGTCAGGATGAAGTAGTCCGGGTCGCGGGGCGGGCGCGGGGCGGGTGCGGCCGCGGGGTGCCCGATGCCGATGGCCCCCATCGGGTGGCAGTCGTACGGCAGGCCGATGGCATCGCCCGCGACGTCGGGGCAGAACAGCGTGCTGGATATGTAGCACGAGCCCAGGCCCTCGACCGCGAGGGCGACCATGAAGTTCTGCACCGCCGCTCCCATCGAGATGAGGAACATCTCCTGCTCGGCGCGCGACCGCCGCTCGTCCGGGTAGCGGTGCAGGCCCTTGGGGATCAGGCACGGAACGACGATGAGCGGGGCGTTGCGCAGCGGCTCGCCGCGCCGGACCCGCCGGGCGATCTGCTCCTCGCTGAAGCCGTCGCCGCGCAGGTCGGTGATCCACGCGTCCAGCATGGCCGCACACAGGTCCGCCCGGCTCTGCGCGGACTCCAGGATCACGAAACGCCACGGTTCGGTGTGGTGCGGCGCCGGGGCGGTCAGCGCGGTGGTGATCGAGCGCCGGACCGCCGCCAGGCTGACCGGCTCGCCGGTGAATTCCCGAACGGTCCGGCGGGCCAGCGGCACGTCGGCGGCGCCGAACCGGAACATGTCCTCGGCCGGAGGGCGGATCAGGGCGCCTGCCCCTGGGCCGTCCCCGGCCGTGACCAGGTCCGCGAGCCCGCGCACCACGGCCACCGGCACGCCCGAGGCCTTGCCCTTGACCAGGTCCGCGGCGGCGGCGATCTCGTCGGCGACCGCGTCCAGGGTGACCTCCAGCGAGTTGCCGAAGCTGTCCTCGGTGCCCCGGTAGTCGACGAAGGGCCGCACGCCCGCGGCGCCGATCGCGGTGTCGGTCTGGCCGATCCGCCACGCCCGGCCGAGCGTGTCGGTGATGATGACCCCGACGGCGGCGCCGGGCCGGTCGCGCAGCGCCTTCCGGAGCCGCCGCGCGGACTCGTCCGGGTCCTCGGGCAGCAGGACCACCGTGCCGGGCGGGGTATTGGAGGCGTCAACGCCGGCCGCGGCGAGCACCAGGCCCTGCCGGGTCTCGACGATGCGGGCGTCACCGCGCCGCGCGACCACCCGGACCGTCTCGGCGTCGATCGCGGCCTCACGGTCGCCGCGCGTGACCCGGCCCTCCGCCTTGCTCACGATCTTCGACGTCACCACGACGATGTCGCCGTCTCGCAGGTCATCAGCGGCGTCCGCGATCAGCGCGGCCAGGTCCGCGCCCGGCACGATCTCCGGCAGCCCGGGAATGCCCCGGACGCTGATCTCCCCGCTCCCCGGCATCAGGCGAGCTCCGCGGCCAGGTCGAGCGCCGCCCGCGCGATGCCGGCGGTCGCCGCGAGGTCACGCATGTACAGGGGCATGATCCGTACCTCAATCCCGGCCAGCGCCGTGTCCGCCGCGGCCGCCTTGTCCTCGTCGTCCACCAGCCAGCCGTCGATGAGCCCGGCCCCGTAGTGGGCCCCGACGGCCACGGCGGTCGTCGGCACGCCGATCGCGGCCAGGCACGCGTCGGCCATCCCGCGCACCGGGGCCCCTCCGATGATCGGAGACACGCCGACCACGGTCTTGGCCGCGATCGCCTCCCGGATGCCCGGCACGGCGAGGATGGTGCCGATGCTCACCACCGGATTGGACGGCGGGAACAGCACCACGTCGGCCCCGGTGATGGCGTCCAGCACGCCGGGGGCGGGGCGGGCGCCGGCTGCGCCGGCCGGCACGATCGCCGACGCCGGCACCTGCGCGTGCATCCGGACCCACCATTCCTGAAAGTGCACGTAGCGCGGCCCGTCGCCGTCATCGATCAGCACATGCGTCTCGATCTGGTCGTCCGACATCGGCAGCAGCCGGACCCCGGGCTGCCACCGCCCGCAGAGCACCCCGGTCACGGCGGAGAGCGGGTGGCCCTCGGCCAGCAACTGACTGCGCGCGATATGCGTGGCGAAGTCGCGGTCGCCCAGGGTGAACCAGTCCGGCCCGGCGCCGTAGCCGGACAGTTCGTCCCGGATGGCGAACGTCTCCCCGGCGCGGCCCCACCCCTGGGCCTCGTTGATCCCGCCGCCGAGCGTGTACATCACCGTGTCCAGGTCCGGGCAGACGCGCAGGCCGAACAGCGTGATGTCGTCGCCGGTGTTCCCGATCACGGTGATTTCCGCGTCCGGGGCGGCGGCCTTGAGGCCGCGAAGGAAGCGCGCGGCGCCCACGCCGCCGGCCAGCACGGTGATCCGCATAAGGCAAAGTCTGGCAGGCTCTCGCATCGCGCCCCATCGCGCCCCAGGGGTCTTCGCCGGCGGCGCTGGTTTCGCTCGCTTCGCTGCGTGCCGGCCCCGGCTCGCTCGCCGCTAACGGCCCGGCAACGGATAGGCCGCAATTTTGGGGAACTTTTCGCCCAACCGCGGACATCAGTGGACATTAGTACGGCCAATATCACCTAGCCGGCTTGACGGGAAGCAAGACACGCGCGTGTAATTTCACTGTTGTAAGTACGCGCCCCCGGGGGAGGGGCGCGAGTCCGGGGGCCCCGCAAGGGGCAGGAGGTGCGCGTGTCTGGGGTCATCGTCCCACTTGAGCACGGTGTGGAGTGGTCAGACGACGCCGAGGATCTTGGCTGGCAAGACCGGGCCCTGTGTGCCCAGACCGATCCTGAGGCGTTCTTCCCGGAGAAGGGCGGCTCGACCCGGGAGGCCAAGAAGGTGTGCCGGGGGTGTGAGGTCCGGGCCGAGTGCCTGGAGTTCGCGCTGGAGAACGATGAGCGGTTCGGTATCTGGGGCGGCATGTCCGAGCGGGAACGTCGGCGGCTGAAGCGGGAAGCCGTGTAGCCCTCGCCCCGTCGGCGCCGACCCGGCGGGGCGAGGGCCCGCGGGCCGGGCACGGCCCGGCCGCAGGAGTCCGGCCTCCATCAGGCGACCCGGGCACGCTCTGGCCCCGGAGAGTCAGTCCCCTTCGGGATGACCCGGATCGATCGTGTCCGGATCCATTCCCAGCAGCTCGGCGAATTCCTCGACCACCACGTCGAAGATCAGCTCGCTCAGTTCATCCTCGTCTTCCGCCCGGGCCAGCAGCGGCCTCCGGTACAGCACGATCCGCGGCGACCGTGAGCCGGCCGCGTCCAGCGGGTCCGCTTCCCCGGGATCGATCCGGGCCAGCGGCACCGGGACGATCTCCTCACCGCCGATCTCCTCGTCTGGCACCTCCTGCACCGCGAACTCGATGCCGGACAGCTCCGCTTCCCACCGGGGCTCGAGCCGCGCGACCGCGTCCAGGACCAGGTCGTCGAACTGCTGCGCGCGGCTGCGGTACAGCGGAACGTCCGTGGGCACCAGCCGGCCCCGCAGGCCGCGCCCGTGCCGGTCCCGCCGCCTGATGCGCCGGCGGCCGGGTACGGAACTGGTCTCGCCGGTCGGCATAATTACCGAGCGTATCCCCACGGGCCGCGCAGCCGGTAGACGCCGGCCGGCCCGGCCGAAGACACGATCGCACAGAGTGCCCCGGGTGGTGGCGTTAACGACCCCGGCCAGCTACCGTCGACGGGTGTACGGGACGCGCGCTGGACTATTCCGGACCTGCTCCGGGATAGTGCTGCCAGGTCCGGCCCCCGAGGGCGACAAGCTCTCCGGGACGCTCGAGCGATCCGGCGTGTCCCGGCCGCTGCGATGCGGTCTCGGCAGTGCCGGCGGAGTTTGATCATGTGAGTGAGGTGGGTCGGTGAGTTCGCGTTGCTGCTCGCGCACCGCATGCAGGCAGCCCCCCGTCTACACGCTCACGTACGTCTACCGGGACTCGACGGCGGTTCTGGGCCCGCTGGCGGCCTACGTCGAGCCGCACTGCTATGACCTGTGCGCGACGCACGCCGAGCGGCTCACCGTGCCCCGGGGCTGGGACGTCGTACGGCTGCCCGGCGATCCCGTCCAGCAGAGCGTGGACGATCTAGAGGCCCTGGCCAACGCGGTCCGGGAGGCGTCCCATCAGCATCGCCAGCGCTCGCGGGAGCCGCAGGGCCCGCCAAGCCCCGAGCCGGTCGGACAGGGCGTCGAGGTAGGGCGGCGCCGCCACCTGAGGATGGTCCGCTCGGCCCCGCCGGAGACGGCCCCGCCGGGTGAGCCACGGCCGGCAGCCCACCACCTAGCGGCGACCCGCCCGCGTCCTTGTCCGCGTCTTTGTCGCACGTCCTCGCCTGCGTACTTGCCCGCCGAGGATCTTCTCCGCGACGGGGACGGTAGGCTCGGTGCCCGGTGCCCGGTGCCCGGTGCCCGGTGCCCGGTGCCCGGTGCCCGGTGCCGGCGCAGCGGGCGGACGAGTTCTGTTCGCCCCGCGGGCGAGGCACCAGCGCATCGCACCGGGTAATCGCACGGGGCAATCGCATCGGGCACGGGGCACAGGAGGCGCGAGCCGCAGTGGCTGACTTGGCGAAGATCATCAAGGCGTACGACATCCGCGGTGTCGTGCCTGACGAGCTCAATGAGAACGTGGCCGAGGAAGTGGGTGCCGCCTTCGTCCGGCTGACCGGCGCGGCCGAGGTCGTGACGATGCACGACATGCGCCCGTCCTCCGGGCCGCTGGTGGCGGCGTTCGGCCGGGGCGCCACGTCGCAGGGCGCGGACGTCATCGACGCCGGCCTCGGCTCCACCGACATGCTCTACTACGCGAGCGGCACCCTCGGCATCCCCGGGGCCATGGTCACCGCCAGCCACAACCCGTCGCGTTACAACGGCCTCAAGCTGTGCCGGGAAGGGGCGAAGCCGGTCGGTCAGCAGACCGGGCTGGCCGAGCTGCGCGCGATGATCGAGGCGGGTGTGCCGGCCAGCGCCGCGCCGCCCGGCCACCGCACCAGTCAGGACATGCTCTCCGGCTACGCGGAGCACCTGAAGAAGCTGGTCGACGTATCGGCCATCCGCCCGCTGAAGGTCGCGGTCGACGCCGGTAACGGCATGGCCGGGTACACCGTGCCGAAGGTGTTCGACGGGCTGCCCATCGACCTCGTGCCGATGTATTTCGAGCTGGACGGCACCTTCCCCAACCACGAGGCCAACCCGATCGAGCCGGCCAACCTGCGCGATCTCCAGCGGGTGGTGACCGAGACCCGCGCCGACATCGGGCTCGCCTTCGACGGCGACGCCGACCGCTGCTTCGTCGTGGACGAGAACGGCGAGATTGTCTCCCCGTCGGTGCTCACCGCGCTCATCGCGACCCGTGAACTGGCCCGTGAGCCCGGCGCGACCGTCATCCATAACCTGATCACCTCGCGTGCGGTCCCCGAGATCATCGCGGAGAACGGCGGCACCCCGGTACGGACCCGGGTAGGCCACTCCTTCATCAAGGCGGAGATGGCGCGCACAGGCGCGATCTTCGGCGGCGAGCACTCCGGCCACTTCTACTTCCGGGACTTCTGGTTCGCCGACTCCGGCATGCTCGCGGCGCTGCACGTCCTCGGGGCGCTGGGGCACCAGGACGGCCCGCTGTCGGGGCTGCTGGCCCGCTACGGCCGGTACGCCGCGAGCGGGGAGGTCAACAGCGAGGTGGCCGACCAGGCCGAGGCCACCGCCCGGGTCCGGGACGTCTTCGCCGGCCGCCCCGCGGTCAGCACCGACGAGCTCGACGGGCTCACGGTCCTGGCCCCCGAGTGGTGGTTCAACCTCCGGCCCTCGAATACGGAACCGCTGCTGCGGCTTAACGTGGAGGCTGCTGACGTGGCGACGATGGAATCGGTGCGCGACCAGGTGCTCGGCATCGCCCGTGGCGCCGTAGCCTAGCCCGCGGCCCGCACCGAACAAAGGCGCCGGGCCCCGGCCCGCGGCCTGCACCAGGACAAACCCGCACAGGACAAACCGGCAACGTAGGAAACTAGGAGAAAGCGTGAAGCTCGACGACTGGCTGCTGGAGATCCTGGCCTGCCCGAACTGCCATTCGCCGCTGCGCGCGGACGACGAAGCCAGCGAGCTGGTCTGCACCTCCGCCGAATGCGGCCTCGCCTACCCGGTCCGCGACGACATCCCGGTCCTGCTCGTGGACGAGGCGCGCCGTCCCGGGGTGGAGGCGTGACCGACGCGGGCGATCTGGCCGGCCTGGACGCCGAACTGGCCGCCGACCGGCTGGACGAAGCCGAGCTGGTGGAGGCCGCCGACCCCGGCGAGATGCTGCGGCAGGTGGCGTCGTCCGCCGCCCAGGTCAGGTCAGCCGTCCAGACATGCGCGGAGGTCGACCTGTCGCCGGTGACCTCCGCTGGCCGGCCCCGCGCCATCGTGGTGGCCGGCATGGGCGGATCCGGGATCGCGGGCGACGTGCTCGCGGCGGTGTGCGGCGCCGGCAACGGCGTGCAGATCGTCACCTCGCACGGCTACCAGCTCCCGGCCTGGGTGGGCGCCGCCGACCTGGTCGTCGCGGTGTCGTGCTCCGGCTCCACCGAGGAGACGCTGGCCACCGCGACGGAGGCGGCCCGCCGGGGCTGCCCCCTGGTCGGGGTGGGCGGCGCCGGGTCACCGCTGCAGGCCATCGCCACCCAGGCGCGGGCACCGTTCGTCCCGGTGAAGTCCGCGGGCATGCCCCGCTCGACGCTGTGGGGGCTGTCGATCCCGCTGATCGCCATCGCCGAGCAGGCGGGCGTCGTCGACGTGGGCGAGGACGTCTACGAGACCACCGCGGCCCTCCTCGAGCAGATCTCCTTCCAGTGCCGGCCGACCAGTGAGTCGTTCGTCAATCCCGGCAAGTCGCTCGCGCTCGATCTGCTCGGCTCGCTCCCGATAATCTGGGGTAGCTCGCCGCTCAGCGGGGTCGCGGCCAAGCGCTTCGCCGCCCAGCTCAACGAGAACGCGAAGTACCCGGGTATCGCCGGGGAACTGCCGGAGGCGAATCACAACCAGGTGGTGGCCTTCGACGGCGCGTTCGCGCCGGGCCGCACCCGGCTGGCCGCGGAGTCAGGCTTCCCGCTGCGGCTCGTCCTGCTGGCCGATCCGGACGAGCATCCGCAGGTGGCCCAGCGGCGGGCGGCCTCGGCGGAGCTCGCCTCCGAACGGGGCATCCGCGTCTCGGAGCTGGTCATGGAGGGGGAGCATCCGCTGCCCCGCTTCGCCAGCGTGGTCCAGCTGATCGATTACGCGACAGTGTATCTGGGCATCGCCTCTGGGGTGGATCCCACGCCGATCGAGATCATCCAGGAGCTGAAGGAGCGGATCTCCTAGGCCCCGCCCGGGAGTCCGGGAAGGAAGCCGGCATCAGAGCACAGGATCAGCCGCCCCGGGGAGGGGCCGCCGCGGCGCCGGGAGGGACAACACCGCCCGCGGGAAGGGCCACCGCCCCGGTCGCCCAGCCGGAGCGCTCGGATGAGCCCGGCGGCGAGCCGGCTCGCCCGCGGCCGGGCCGGTCGGGGAGCCTGACCGCGGTCCTCGCCGCCCTCGCGGCCAACGTCGGCATCGCGATCACCAAGCTGATCGCGTTCCTGCTCACCGGGTCGGCCTCGATGCTGGCCGAGTTCGTGCACTCGGTGGCCGACTGCAGCGACCAGATCCTGCTGCTCGTCGGGCGGAACCGGGCCCAGCGGGAGAAGACCGAGGAACATCCGTTCGGATTCGGCCGGGAACGCTACTTCTTCGGGTTTCTCGTCGCGGTGATGCTGTTCTCGGTGGGCGGCGCGTACTCCGTGTACGACGGCGTCCACAAGATCCTGCATCCCGAGGCGATCACGAAGCCGTACGTCGCGTTCGGGGTGCTGATCGTCTCGGCCATCCTGGAGGGCTTCTCGCTGCGCACCGCGATCAGGGAGTCCAACCCGCACCGGGGCGGCCGCGGCTGGGGCTCGTTCATCCACCGGGCCAAGGCCCCGGACCTGATCGTCGTCCTGCTGGAGGACTCGGCCGCCCTGGCCGGCCTCGCGTTCGCCTTCGCCGCGATCGGGCTGTCGGTGCTAACCGGGAACGGCTCCTGGGACGGTGCCGGGTCGGTCGCCATCGGCCTGTTGCTGGCCTTCGTGGCGGTCGTGGTGGCCCGGGAGACCAAGAGCCTGCTGATCGGGGAGTCGGCGAGCGCCGAGGCCGAGCGCGCGATCGTCACCGCGCTGGAGAACGGCCCCGAGCTCGAGCGGGTGATCCACCTGCGGACCGTGCACCTGAGCCCGGACTCCCTGCTGGTGGCGGCCAAGGTCGCGGTGCGCGCCGATGACTCCGCCGCGACCGTGGTGCGCGGCATCGACGCGGCCGAGAGCCGGGTCCGCGCGGCGCTGCCGATTGCCCGCGTCATCTACCTCGAACCGGATATCTACCAGGAGTCGAGGGCCGACCAGACCGATCCGGCGATCCGCGTCGTCCAGCGCGCCTGGGACGACAGCGGCGGCACCGGTCCCCAGCGGGCCATCACCGGCAAGCGCGAGTCCCCGCCCTGACCGCCCTGACCGCCCTGATCGGCCGAACCGGCCCGGCGGACCGGCGCACCGTCTCCCCACCGGCTGTTACTGGCCCGGCCGCTGCGGGCGGCCCAGCAGCCGCAGCGCCCGTTCCTGCTCGAAATCCAGGGCCCGCTCCGGCCGCTCCGGCAGCCGCCCCAGGCGGCGGCTGAGGTCGGCGACGGCCGCACGTACCGCAGGTTCCGAAAGCACGCGCAAGCCGAACGCCACCGACGCGGGGCTGACCTGGTAGCGCCGCTCTAGTTGCAGGGCGGCGGTCACCGCGCCCAGATCCGCTTCGCCGAACTGCCGGTGCCGCGGCCCGCGCCCGGGTCCGTGGCTCGCCTCGCGCACCGGCGGCAGCAGCCCCAGATCCTCGCGGTAGCGGAGCATCCGCGGTGACATTCCCAGCCGCCTGGCCGCCTCAGAGATGCGCATAGCGTGAAGCTTACAATCCTTTGTAAGGAACGGCCCCTGAGGCGTGCGCGGCCCCCAGACTTCCCGTACGGTCGATAGCGCGCCCGCGCCGCCCGGCGGCGCGGGCCCACGAACCGGGAATGCCGGAGATAACGAGGAGAATGCATGTCCAACGCACCGCTTCCGTACAAGGTCGCTGATCTTTCCCTGGCGGAGTTCGGCCGCAAGGAGATCGGCCTGGCCGAGCACGAGATGCCGGGCCTGATGGCGGTCCGCGCCGAGTTCGCGGACGCCCAGCCGCTGCGCGGCGCCCGGATCACCGGGTCGCTGCACATGACGGTGCAGACGGCCGTGCTCATCGAGACGCTCACCGCGCTGGGCGCACAGGTCCGCTGGGCCAGTTGCAACATCTTCTCCACCCAGGACCATGCGGCCGCCGCGGTCGCCGTCGGCCCGGACGGCACCCCGGACGACCCGAAGGGCGTGCCCGTCTTCGCCTGGAAGGGTGAGAGCCTCGAAGAGTACTGGTGGTGCACCAACCAGGCCCTGACCTGGCCGGGCGATGAGGGCCCGAACATGCTGCTTGACGACGGCGGTGACGCCACCCTGCTGGTGCACAAGGGTGCCGAGTACGAGAAGGCGGGGGGCGTCCCGTCCGCGGCCGAGGACGACGCCGACGAGTGGAAGGTCGTCCTGGACCTGCTGCGCGAGTCGCTGGCCGGCACGCCGGGCAAGTGGGCCGCGGTCGCGGACTCCATCGTGGGCGTGACCGAGGAGACCACGACGGGGGTGCACCGGCTGTACGAGATGGCCCGGTCCGGCTCGCTGCTGTTCCCGGCGATCAACGTCAATGACTCGGTGACCAAGAGCAAGTTCGACAACAAGTACGGCTGCCGGCACTCGCTGATCGACGGGATCAACCGGGGCACGGACGTCCTGATCGGCGGCAAGGTCGCCGTGGTGTGCGGCTACGGCGACGTCGGCAAGGGCTGCGCCGAGTCGCTGCGCGGGCAGGGCGCCCGGGTCATCATCACCGAGATCGACCCGATCTGCGCGCTGCAGGCCGCGATGGACGGCTTCCAGGTCACCACGCTGGATGACGCGGTGGGCACCGCCGACATCTTCGTCAGCGCCACGGGCAACCGCGACATCATCACGGCGGCTCACATGGCCGCCATGAAGCACCAGGCGATCGTGGGCAACATCGGCCACTTCGACAACGAGATCGACATGGCCGGGCTGGCCCAGACCGCGGGCATCCGCCGGATCAACATCAAGCCGCAGGTCGACGAGTGGGTCTTCGCGGACGGGCACGCGGTCATCGTGCTGTCCGAAGGGCGCCTGCTCAACCTGGGCAACGCGACCGGCCACCCGAGCTTCGTGATGTCCAACAGCTTCACCAACCAGGTCATGGCGCAGATCGAGCTGTTTACCCAGACCGGCCAGTACCCGATCGGGGTGTACA
Organism: uncultured Actinomycetes bacterium; assembly: GCA_963732345.1. Lineage (GTDB taxonomy): Bacteria > Actinomycetota > Actinomycetes > Streptosporangiales > Streptosporangiaceae > Bog-532. The sequence goes on from CAVSZI010000019.1 coordinate 321,744, forward strand.
CCCTGCCGAAGCACCTGGACGAGAAGGTGGCCCGGCTGCACCTGGACGCGCTGGACGTGAAGCTGACCCGGCTGACCAAGGAGCAGTCCGACTACATCGGCGTGCCGGTGGACGGCCCCTACAAGCCGGACCAGTACCGGTACTGACGACGTGGCGAACGGCAGAGCCGCCGCCAGGCCGCGCGCGCCGCGGCCTGGCGGCCCGCTGGAGGTGCCGCTGGAAGGCAGACTGGATGGGGAAGTGCCGCCCGGCGCGCCCGGTGACATCGCCGATCCGTCGCTGGCCGACTCCGGCAGTGCCCGTATCGAATGGGCCGAACGGGCCATGCCGGTGCTTCACCTGCTCCAGGAGCGTTTCGCCGCGGAGTACCCGTTCGCCGGCCTGGCCGTCGCGGCCTGCCTGAACGTGACGGCCGAGACCGCGATCCTGCTCCGGACGCTGCGCGCGGGCGGGGCCAGCGTCGCCCTGGCCGCGTCCAACCCCTTGTCCACCCAGGACGACGTGGCCGCCGCGCTGGCCCTGCGGCACGGGATCGCCGTGTTCGCCCGCGCCGGCGTGGACCGGCCTACCTACTACGCGCACATCGCCCGCGCCCTGGACGGGGCGCCCGATCTCGTCGTCGACGACGGCTGCAACCTGGTCAACACGCTGCACACGCAGCGGCCGGACCTGCTGCCCGGGGTGCGCGGCGGCTGTGAGTCCACCACCACCGGCGTGATCAGGCTGCGCCGGATGGCGGCCGAGGGCGCGCTGAAGTTCCCGGTCGTCGCGGCCAACGACACCGCGACCCGGCGCCTGGTCGACAGCACCTTCGGCACCGGGCAGTCCGTCCTGGACGGCATCCTGCGCGCGACGAACACCCTGCTGGCCGGCAAGACGGTGGTCGTCGCGGGGTTCGGCGCGTCCGGCCGCGGCGTGGCGGAGCGGGCGCGCGGTCTCGGCGCCGAGGTCGTCGTCACCGAGATCGACCCGGTGCGGGCCCTCGACGCGGTGCTGCGCGGTTTCCGCGTGCTGCCCATGGCCGAGGCGGCGGCCGCCGGTCACGTGTTCATCACCGTGACCGGGTCGACGGAGGTAATCGGCGCCGAGCACCTGGCCCTCATGCGCGACGGGGCCATCCTGGCCAACGCCGGTCACTTCGACGTGGAGATCGACGTCCGGGCGCTGGCCGATATGGCGGTCGCGGTCCGCCGCGACCTGCGCCCGCACGTGGACTCCTTCGACCTGGCCGACGGGCGCCGGCTGCTGCTGCTCGCCGAGGGCCGGGTGGTGAACCTGGTCGCCGCCGAGGGACACCCCGCCCAGGCGATGGACCTGTCGTTCGGCGTGCAGGCGCTCGCGCTGGCCTGGCTGGCCGGCCACGCCGGGAAACTGGCCCCCGACGTGCACGAGGTCCCGGCCCCGATCGACGCCGAGGCGGCCCGGCTCGAACTGGCCGCGATCGGCACCCAGATCGACGTCCTCACCCCCGCCCAGTCGGCCTACCTGGAGTCCTGGCGCATCGGCTCCTGAACCGGTTAGGGCAGGGCCCAGTCGATGGGCTCGCCGCCGTGGGCCGCCAGCAGTTCGTTCGCGCGACTGAACGGGCGCGAGCCGAAGAAGCCGCGGTCGGCCGAGTACGGGCTCGGATGCGGGGACTCTATCTTCGGCACATCTTCCATCAGCGGTGCGAGGTTCTGGGCGTCCCGGCCCCACAGGATGGCCACCAGCGGGACCCCCCGTGCGGCGAGCGCGCGGATGGCCTGGTCCGTGACCTCTTCCCAGCCCCGGCCGCGATGTGAGCCGGGCTTGCGCGGCTGCACGGTGAGCACCCGGTTCAGCAGCAGCACACCGCGCTCCGCCCACGGGGTCAGGTCACCGTTCGACGGTTCGGGCAGGCCGAGGTCGTCGGTGTACTCCCGGAAGATGTTGACCAGACTCGGCGGCAGCCGCCGCGCGTCCGGCGCCACCGAGAAGCTGAGCCCGATCGGGTGCCCCGGCGTCGGGTAGGGGTCCTGCCCGACGATCAGCACGCGCACGTCGGCGAACGGCTGCTTGAAGGCGCGCAGGACGTTCTCGCCCGCAGGCAGGTAACGGCGCCCGGCCGCGAGTTCCGCGCGGAGAAAGTCGCCCATCTCCTTGATCCGCCCCGCCACGGGTTCCAGCGCCTCGGCCCACCCGGGCTCCATCACGTTCTGCAGCGGCCGGTCTCCCGTGCGCTCGGTCACGGCCTCCGCTTCGGGTTCCGCCATGGCGAGCCACTCTACCCGCCGCCTGCCCGCTGATACGCGGCCCTCACACGGGCGGCGCGCAGCCCCCAGTGGATGTTCCCCCGTCGCTCGCCGCCTTACGGGAAAGTCTCCCGGTCTGCACGGTGACTTTCGGATTGGCGGTGAGTCTGTATCAGTGACGGCGTTGGCCGTCGGCGCGGACGAACTGGGGTGGCGATGACGGCCAGCGAAGATTTCACCAGCGCCGTGGCGCGCGCTGACCGCGCAGGTCACCGTGGCGCGCGCTGACCGCGCGGGTCACCGTGACTGCACCGGTTGAGCGCGGGCTGCTGGTCCGCGCGATCAGGTACGCGCTGGCCGCGGCCCGGCTGGCCACCCCGCCACGCCTGCCGCTGCCGACGCCCTGCGCCGGATGGGACCTGCGGACCTTGCTGCACCACGTCGGCGACTCGATGGACGCGCTGTCTGAGGGCCTGTCCACCGGTTTCGTCCAGCCGGGCGCGGATGCTGACGTTGGCTGGGCGGAGCCCGGCTGCGCCCAGCCCGTCGGCCCGGCCGGCGGTTTGAGCGAGCGGGCCGCAGCGCTTCTGTGCGCGTGTGCGGTAGCCGGCTCGGCCGAGAGCCGCGTCATCATCGGTGACCGTGAACTGAACGCGAGCCTGATCACGATGACCGGGGCGGTCGAGATCGCGGTGCACGGCTGGGACATCGCCGTCACCTGTGGCGGACCGGGGACGGTTCCGCCCGGCCTGGCCAGCGAACTGCTGCCGATCGCCGCGCTGCTGGCTCCCCGCGGCACCCGGGACGGGCTGTTCGCCGATCCGGTTCCGGTCGCCGACCTGGCCTGCCCGGGCGACCGGCTGGTGGCCTTCCTCGGCCGCCGCCCGCGCTCCTGAAGCCGAGGCCGCCGCCGCCCGGCTCAGCCAGGCGGGAGCGCCGGTCGTCGGCGTCGCCCGTGATCAGGCCCGGTTGCAGGAACTGCGCGCCGAACTCGGGGAGACATTAACCCCGGTCAGCGCGGACGCGGCGGATCCGGTCGCCGCCGGGCAGCTCATCGATGCGTACCGGCCCGCCGTCCTGGTGCTGAACGCCGGCGCCTCGCCACTCCCGCGTGACGCCCGCGCTGGCGGGGCGGATAGCCGGATGGGGGCAGCGTTCTCAGCACATCTGCGGAAAACCGACACCGATTGTGAACTCACACGCTCCCATAAGCAGGCACGTTAACTCTGGAAATTTATTGTTAGCTTGCAGGTGCGAGCGTAGTTTGAAAAAGTCACCCGGCCTGATTCCAGGTCCGCGGTGCGGGTCCCTTCAGACGGCACGCCCCGCCGGCTCGCCGTTGCCCGGGGGCAGCGCCTCGCACCCTTCGTCGTAGCCGGAACGTCCTCGCGCTCGAGCCTGCGTGAAGCGCTCAGCCTTGCCGCGGCCTTCGGCGGCCGACTTCGCCGTCACGATCCAGAAACCACCCGGACTGATGCCTTCCTCGAAAGGACCTAGCTATGGATGAGGATCACCTGCGCGTGGTGTTCGGGACCGGCCAGGTCGGGCAGGCCCTCGTCACGCACCTGACCACCCAAGGGGTGGCCGTCCGGGCGGTGTCCAGGCACCGGCCACCCGCGCTGGCCGGAGTCGACTGGCGGCCCGTGGACGTCACCGACCCCGAAGCCGCCGCCGACGCGGCCAAGGGCGCGTCGGTCGTCTACCAGTGCCTCAACGCTCCGTACTCCGAATGGCCGGAATGCTTCCCCCCGCTGCAGCGGGGCGTGCTGGCCGCCGCCGAACGCAACGGCGCGCTCCTGGTGAGCCTGGAGAACGTCTACGGATACGGCCCGACCGAGGGCAGGCCGATGACCGAGGACCTCCCGCTGGCGGCGACGACGGTCAAGGGCCGGACCCGGGCGGCGATGACCGGGGAACTGCTGGCCGCCGCCGCGGCCGGCCGGGTCCGCATCGCCATCGGCCGGGCTTCGGACTTCTTCGGCCCCGGCGTGACCCAGGGCTCAACGCTCGGCGAGCGGGTCTTCGGCAACGCCCTGGACGGGCGGCGCGCCGACTTCATCGGCAACCCTGATCTGCCCCATAGCTACAGCTACGTTCCCGACGTCGCCGCTGGCCTGGCCACTCTGGGCACCGACGTCCGGGCGATCGGCGAAGTGTGGCACCTGCCCGGCCCGGAGACCGTCACGACCCGGGCGCTCCTTGATCTGGTCGCCAACGAGGTCGGGCATCCGGTCGCCGTTCGCGGGCTATCCAAGCTGGCCCTGCGCGGTCTGGGGCTGGTCAACCCGACGATCCGGGAGCTGGGCGAGATGGCCTACCAGTTCGACCAGCCCTTCGTCCTTGACACCAGTAAATACGACTCCACGTTTGGAGCCACCGGCACCCGGTTGCCCGTCGCCATCGCCGCGACCGTCGCCTGGTACCGAAGCCGTTCCAGCACGCCATGACCACCAAACGGAGGCGGTAACGCCATGACCGGCTTCCGGCCCTTCTTCAACCCCGCCACCGGAGAGTGGATCGAATACACGGCCATCGCCCAGGACACGAGCGAAGAGGACAGCCAGATCTGAAGGGCCCCAGCTCCCGTAGGCAGGGCCCAGCTCCGTAGACAGGACCCAGCCCGCACAGACGGCCGGAGGCTTTGAGGGCCAGATACGCGTCGGCGAGGGCGGCCGGCAACTGCAGCGGCGGCGCGTCCACCGCGATGACTCCCGGACCCCGAAGTTCCTGGCCACGCGGGACCGCTCGGCCTGGGCCCGCGGCCGGGTGGCGGACCCGCTAAATCGGGCTCTCGCCGCATAGTTGCGGCCCCGGCATTCCCGCACTGGCCTCCCCATGCCCTATCACGTGGAACTATAGGGCCATGAAAGGACGTGTGCTGGTCGTCGATGACGACGCGGCCCTCGCAGAAATGCTCGGGATCGTGCTCCGCGGCGAAGGATTCGAGCCGACGTTTGTCTCCGACGGCGACAAGGCGCTGGAGGTGTTCCGTGACACACGGCCGGATCTGGTGCTGCTGGACCTGATGCTGCCGGGTACCGACGGGATCGACGTCTGCCGCCAGATCCGGACCGAGTCCGGGATACCGATCGTCATGCTGACGGCCAAGACCGACACGGTGGACGTCGTGCTCGGCCTTGAGTCGGGGGCGGACGATTACCTCGTCAAGCCGTTCAAGTCGAAGGAACTGGTCGCCCGGATCCGGGCCCGGCTGCGCCGGACCGACGAGCCGGCGCCGGAGATGCTCCAGATCGGGGACATCAGCATCGACGTGGCCGGCCATTCGGTCAAGCGGGACGGCGAGGCGCTGAACCTCACCCCGCTCGAGTTCGACCTCCTCGTCGCCCTGGCCCGCAAGCCGCGCCAGGTCTTCACCCGGGAGGTGCTGCTCGAGCAGGTCTGGGGTTATCGGCATGCCGCCGACACCAGGCTGGTCAACGTGCATGTCCAGCGGCTGCGGGCCAAGATCGAAAAGGACCCGGAGCGGCCGGAGATCGTGGTGACCGTGCGTGGCGTCGGTTACAAGGCCGGCCCCGCCTGATCGGTGGCGCCTGGCTGGGCGGTGAAACCTTGGCTGGACCAGGAGGAACGGCCTATGCTGCTCCCAATGAACGATGACGGGGGTGCCTGCGCCTAGCTCAGCGGCCGATACGCGGAAGGGCCAGGGCGAGCCGGGTGCCGGTGGCGCGGCCGGGGGTCGTGGGGCGCCCCCGCGCCGCCGGCGAAAGGGCAGGCGCAAGGGCTGGTACAAGATCGTCCGCCAGTCGCGGCTCGCGAAACTGGTCGGCCGCCGACTGCCCCACCGCGCCAAGCGGATCCTGCGCGCGGCTCGGAAGTGGCAGCGCGAGCGGTCGGAGGAGCTGCGCTGCCGCTGGCGCCGGTCGCTCCAGCTGCGCGTCGTCACCACCACGCTGGCCCTGTCGGCTCTGGTCGTCGCCGTGCTCGGCTTCTTCCTCACCCAGCAGATCGCCGACGGGCTGCTGCTGAACAAGGAGAGGTCCGCCACCGCCCAGGTGTCGCAGGGCCTGACCGTCGCCGAGAGCAGTCCCCTGCTCAACCGGGCCCCCTCGAGTGCCGCGGCGGCCGACACCTTCCTCTACCCGACCGCGCAGGATCTGCAGAACGCGAGCGGCAACGACGGCAGCTACGACGTCGTGATCGAGGTGAGCCAGGACCGGGTGGCCTCCCCGGTCTACACCCGCGGCGTGGCGGGCGGCGCCGACCCCTTGGTGAGCATTCCGGCCGCCCTGGCGGCCAGCGTGCAGGCGGAGCAGGACCGCGGCGGGGCCAGCAAGATGTACTACGTGCCGACGATGATCGTGTCGACGCTGGACCGCGCCAACCAGCCCGGGCTCGCGATCGGGACGCCGCTGGGCAACTACTACCAGCTCTACTACCTGTTCCCCATGCGGCAGGAGCAGCAGACCCTCCAGTTGGTGCAGCGCACGCTGATCGGGGCCGGGCTGGCGCTGATCGTCCTGCTCGCCGTGATCGCTTCGCTGGTGACGCGGTGGGTGGTCATCCCGGTCCGGCACGCGGCGCAGGCGGCGCAGCGGCTGACCGCGGGCCGCCTCGAGGAGCGGATGCGGGTCCGCGGCGCCGACGACCTCGCCGCGCTCGCGACGTCGTTCAACGACATGGCGGTGAGCCTGCAGGAAAAGCTCCGCGAGCTGGAAGAGCTGTCAAAGGTGCAGCGCCAGTTCGTCTCCGACGTCTCACACGAGCTACGGACCCCGCTGACTACGATCAAGATGGCCGCCGAGGTGCTGCTCGAGGCCAAGGACACCTTCGATGTCTCGTCGGCGCGCTCGGCCGAGCTGCTGCAGGGGCAGCTCGAACGCTTCCAGGAGCTGCTCGAGGACCTCCTGGAGATCAGCCGGCACGACGCGAACGCCGCCACCCTCGACGCCGACTCCGTCGACATCAGCGACCTCGCCCGGCGGGCCGCCGACGACGCACAGCAGCTCGCGGAGCGCCGCGGTGGGCGGATCGAGTTCCGGCTGCCCGCCGAGCCGTGCATGGCCGACGCGGACCGCCGCCGGGTCGAGCGCATCCTGCGCAACCTGCTCGTCAACGCGGTCGAGCACGGGGAGGGCAACGACGTCATCGTCACCGTGGCCGCCGACCGGGACGCGGTCGCCGTTGCGGTCCGCGACCACGGTGTAGGCCTGAAACCGGGGCAGGACCAGCTCGTCTTCGACCGCTTCTGGCGCGCCGACCCGGCCCGCGCCCGCACGACCGGCGGCACCGGGCTCGGGCTGGCCATCGCGCTGGAGGACGCCCAGCTGCACGGCGGATGGCTGCAGGCGTGGGGTGCGCCGGGCAAGGGGTCCGTCTTCCGGCTCACGATCCCGCGCGTCGCCGGCCAGAAGCTCGTCGGCTCCCCGCTGCCGCTGGTCCCCGACGACACCGACGTCATCCCCAGCCTCGGTGAGGTGGTCTCCGGCGGCCTGGTCCTGGGGGCCGCGGCTCCGCCGCCGGGAGCCGTCCGCAGCGACGAGACCGGGCCGCTCGATCAGGCCGACCCGGTCGGCGGGACCGGGGTGGGCACGCGTGGCTAGGACGCCCCGGCCTCAACGAAGAGGGCTGGCGGTGGTCGCCGCGCTGTGCGGGCTCCTGCTCGCCGGGTGCGTCACCGTACCGACCAGTGGTCGTGTGCAGTCCATGAACGTCACCCAGGGCGGTTCGGGCGGCGGCCAGTACTACCTGCAGCCGATCCCGGTCCCGCCCGGGCAGGGCTGGTCGCCGCAGCAGATCGTGTCGGGGTTCCTGGCCGCCAACGCCAGCTTCGCCAGCGGTCACGCGGTCGCGCGCGAGTACCTGATTCCGTCGGCCAGCCGCACCTGGCACCCGGGATGGGCGGTAAAGGTCTTCGGCCAGAGCCCGAACATCGTCACGCCGGTGCGCTCGCCGTATTCGGGCAAGACGGCCGCTACGACCGTGGTCGAGGTCAGCGGCCCGGTCCTGGGCAGCGTCTCCGGCAGCGGGCAGTACGCGACCTCATCGCAGGGCCAGTCCGCGGCGCAGGAGAAGTTCCAGCTCGTCCGCCAGAACGGGGAGTGGCGGATCTCCAACCTGCCCAGCGTCGTGCTGCTGACCCAGGCTGATTTCGTGCACGTCTATCAGCCGCGCAATATCTACTTCTTCGACCCGGCCATGAAGGTGCTGCTGCCCGATCCGGTGTACGTGCCGCAGGCGGCCACCCCGGCGGATCTGATGACCCAGCTCCTGCAGGTGCTGCTGGCCGCGCCGTCCGGCTGGCTGCTCGACGCCGCGCAGACGGCGTTCCCGGCCAGGACCCGGCTGCTGAACGTTTCCCTCGACGGCGGCACCGCGATCGTGAACCTCAGCGGCCCGGTGGCGGGCGCCAGCGACCAGGCCCTGCGCCAGATGTTCGCCCAGCTGCTGTGGACCCTGGCCGGCTCCAGTTCGGACCAGCCGTCGATCCAGTCGGTGGAGCTGGAGGTCAACGGGACGCCGCGGACACTGGCCGGGTCGCAGAGCCCCGTCCAGCAGATCGGCACCTACGCCAGCTACGTCCCCTCCGCCCCCGCGCACGCCAGCTTCTACTACGCCGACAGCCGCGGGGCGGTGCGCTCGCTGTCCGGCACCGCCGAGGCCAACGCGCCGCAGGGGGCGCCGGTCCCCGGCCAGGCCGGGACGGGACAGATCCCGCTCACCCAGGTCGCCGTCTCACCCACCGGTCGCTACGTGGCCGGGCTCGGCCCCGGCGGCGCCCTCTACATCGGCCCCCCGACCAGGAGCGCCACGCTGGCTCAGCGGGCCAACGGCCCCTTCACGTCCCTGAGCTGGGACAGCCACGACGATCTGTGGGCAACAGGCAATGGGCAGGTCTGGCTGGTGCCCGGGCGCGGCGGCGCGGCCATCCCGGTGGCCACCACGCTGCCGTCCGGCAAACAGGTCTCCGCCCTGAAGGTGGCCCCGGACGGGGTCCGCTGTGCCATGCTCGTCACCGGGAGCGGCGGGTCACAGCTCATGCTCGCGGCGATCGTGCACTCCGGCTCGCAGGCCTTCATCGGCCCGGCGGTTCCGATCAGCTCGCAAAATGGTGACTTTATCGCTCTGAGCTGGTACGACGAGGATCACGTGATCGTCCTGAGCCGGTCGTCGGGCAACACGGTGCTGGACGAAGTCGCCATCAACGGCGAGACGCTCGTGCCGGTGCCGGCGGTGGACGGCACCGTCTCGATCACCGCGGACGGCTCCTCCAATCCGCTGGTCGCGGGACTGTCCAGCGGGCAGATGACCACGCTGGCGAGCCTGGGCGGCCTATGGAGCGGAGTCGTCGGAGCGGGCCGGGCCCCGGCTTATCCGGGCTGACAGTGTGTCGTTTCCTGCTCGTTACGGGAACTTGGCCTGTCCGTTATAGGGTGCCGATGACCATGGTGAGACATTCTGTAAACGAGTAGTTACTTTTTGCTTACGGTTCCCCGCTGACAATTGGCCCAGATAGGGCTACCTTCGTGTCATGGCACCCGTCCGGGTCCGTGGTTGCGTCAGGCTGGGCCCCTTGGGCACGACTCAAGGGCTGCGCCCGGCATGGCAAGCCGATGCCAGCCGCAGGCTAAACGGCCCACGTAAGGCGACTTCTCGTCGACCGATCACGGTGCGGCTTAGAAGTAAGTCCTGCCCCGCCAGCGAGCACCAGGTTCGCTGGGCCGGGAGAAGGGCAGTAGTGGCCACAGAGATGCCGCGAACCCCTCAGCAGGCGGATGTGGGGACGAAGACCAGGTCGGCCGGACGGGTGCCCCCGTACAGTCGCCAGCAGGAGCGACACTCGCAATTAGAGGGGATCGCAATGGACATCATCTTCAGGAGCCGGCGCACTAATATCCCCGAGCGCTTCCGCGAGCACGCGGTCGGCAAGCTCGTCAAGATCGAAAAACTGGATCCGAAGGCAACCAGGGTCGATGTGGAGGTCAGCAAGGAGCCCAATCCGCGGCAGTCAGGGCGCCGGGAACGGGTTGAGCTCACCATTCTGTCCCGCGGCCCCGTGATTCGCGCAGAGGCGTGCGCCGATGACCGTTACACGGCCCTTGACCTGGCCTTCGCCAAACTCGAAGCCCGGCTGCGGCGGGCCTGCGACCGGCGGAAGATCCACCATGGCGAACGGGACCTGGTCCGGGCCGGCAGCACGGTGGAGCCCGTACCCGGGGAGGCCATCGTGCCAACTCCGCCGGAACTGGGCCTTCCCGGCGGGCCGGGCGCCCCGGCGTCGGCGGGTCCCGGCAGTCCCGGCAGCAACGGCCACCGGCGGACCAGGCTGACGGACCTGGAAGCCCCGGACCTCGACGAGGACGCCATGCTGAACTACGAGATCGACGCGGAGGAGTCCGCGTCGGCGCACCTGGTCCCGATCTCGATGGAAGGGGACGGGCCCCTGGTGGTCCGGGAGAAGCTGCACCAGGCCGAGCCGATGACGATCGACCGGGCGCTGCTGGAGATGGAACTCGTCGGGCACGACTTCTATCTCTTCCATGACCGCGACTGCGGCCTGTTCAGCGTGGTCTACCGGCGCCGGGGCTACGACTACGGTGTGATCCGATTGATGGAAGGTTCCGCATAGGGCTGGCGGAAAGAGGTAGCGGATACCGGCGCTGCGGCCGACGCCCGGCGCGCCTGATTTGCGCAGCGTGCCACGGCTCGGCAGAGTCTGTGGACATGAGCGCTATGTCGATCGAACGCCGACGGGCCGTTGCGGCCGGTATCCGGGCCAGCGGTCGTAGGTGGGAGGAGACAGCGTGAGCGAGGGTCCCGGTGCTCCCGACGGCGAGCGGGCCAGCGAGAAGGCCTCAGCCGACCCCATTCGCGTGCTGATCGCCGATGATCACGCGCTCTTCCGGCGCGGGCTGGAGATGGTCCTGGCCGACGAGCCCGACATCGAGCTGGTGGGCCAGGCCAGCGATGGCGCCGAGGCGGTGGCCCGGGCTGGTGAGTTCCTTCCCGACGTGGTCCTGATGGACATCCGCATGCCCAAGACCAGTGGGATCGAGGCGGCCCGGGCGATGAAGGAGTCCGCCCCCAGCGCCAAGATCGTGATGCTGACCATCAGCGACGAAGAGGAAGACCTCTTCGAGGCGATCCGGTCCGGGGCCAGCGGTTACCTGCTCAAGGACATTCCGCTGGACGAGGTCGCGGACGCCGTGCGGGCCGTGTGTGGCGGCCAGTCGCTCATCAATCCCTCGATGGCCGGCAAGCTCCTCACCGAGTTCGCCACGCTGGCCCGCCGCGACTCCGAGGAGGAGCGCCCGCAGCAGGTCCCCGCGCCCAAGCTCACCGACCGCGAGATGGAGGTTCTGAAGCTCGTTGCGCGCGGCATGAACAACCGCGACATCGCCAAGGAACTGTTCATCTCCGAGAACACGGTGAAGAACCACGTCCGCAATATCCTGGAGAAACTTCAGATCCACTCCCGGATGGAAGCCGTCATGATCGCCGTCCGCGAAAAACTCATCGAGTTCAGTTAGACGGCACTGGCTCGGGATGTCTAATCGCACCACGCGCGGGTTACGGTGAGCCGCTCATACCGGCACAGCGAACCGGGCCTTCAGGCCCGGTGAGCGGCCGGTGTGCCGGCGAAGTACCACCGCGGGGCGCGGAGCGCAGCGGGGGGTTCCGGGGGGTCGTCTCCCCGGGCCAGCACAGCGAACCGGGCCTTCAGGCCCGGTGAGCGGCCGGTGTGCCGGCGAAGTACCACCGCGGGGCGCGGAGCGCAGCGGGGGGTTCCGGGGGGTCGTCCCCCCGGCTAACACAGCTCCCCTCAGGCGGGTCTCGCTGGCGGCGGGCTCCACTCGTTCCAGCTCGATGCGGTCGCAGCCGACCCATTCGGCGGCCTCGCGCAGCGCGCGGGCCATCGGCTCCGCCGCCGAAGGCCGGTCGAGGGAGACCTGGCGGGCGACCAGCGTCGTGCCCCGGCGCACCGGATCCACCCGGCCGACCAGGCGCCCCCCGGCGAGCAGCGGCATGACGAAGTAACCGTGCACGCGCTTGTCCTTCGGCACGTAGGCCTCCAGGGTGTGCGCGAAGCCGAACAGTCGCGCCGTCCGCTTGCGGTCCCAGATGAGCGAGTCGAACGGCGACAGCAGCGTGACCCGGTGCCGTTCCCGGCGGTTACTGTCCGCGGCGGACAGCGCGGCCGGGTCGGCCCACGCGGCGACGCTGCCCCGCGCCCCGGGGATCGTGACGGGCGCCAGGCCCGCCGCCCGGGCCGCGTCGTCCAGCGCCTCGGTGCGGCCGTGGCCGCCCGGCAGCCGCCGTTGCAGCCTATGGTAGTCGGTCAGGTCGCCCCGCGTGGCCACGCCGAGGGCCCGCGCGGCCACCCCCACGAGATGGCTCACGCACTCCTCGTCGGGGGGATCCATGTTCAGCAGGTCCGCCGGGACCACCCGCTCCGCCAGGTCGTATACCCGGCGCCAGCCGGTCCGCCGGACGCAGACCAGATCGCCGATGTCGAGCAGCCACTCGGCGGCGACCTTGACCTCGGACCAGTCCCACCAGGGACCGCCGCCCTTCGCGCCCCCGAGCTGGGTGGCGGTCACGGGGCCCTCGGCGGCCACGCGCGCTAGGACCTCCGCGCATACCCGCTGGGAGACCTCGTGCCATCGCATGCCACGGGCCCGGAACCACCTGCGCCGGAACGCGTAATACGGCCACTCCTCGATGGGAAGCACGCAGGCGGCGTGCGCCCAGTACTCGAACGCCGACGGATGGGCCGGATTCCAGTACGCGCGCTCGATCCGATCCCGGGGCACCGGGCCGAGGCGCGCGTAGGCGACCAGCTCGTGAGACCGGGCGAGCACGCTGATCGTGTCCAGCTGGACGCCGCCCACCCGGCGCAGCATCGCGGGCACGCCGCCCGCGCGGGCCGACGTCCCGATGAATCCCTGCGCCCGCAGCGTCATCCGCCGGGCGTCGTCCAGGCTGAGGGCCACCGCCTCGGTCGAGGACACGGGGGAGGGCGACGTTACGGTGGCAGCCGGGGGCGCTGACCCGGCCGGGGATGCGGAGGCAGCCGGGGTCAGGGGGGCCGGACGGCCGGCGTGGGAAAGACTCGGCACAGAACCCGAGCGTAGCCGCAGGGGGTGACATCAACCGGGGCTGGTCCCACCCGTCGCCAGGCGCCCAGCGGGGCCCGTTCGGCATCATTCATGCGGCGGTACCGCGGCGGACGGCTCGGTCCGAACGGCGCCCTGACGCCCGTTCAGTACCAGTCTTCGGTCATTCTGGCCAGCGCGCCGGCGCCCAGGCCGACCACCGTGATCCCGGCCGCGGTCCAGAACAGCCACCAGGTCGGGGTGGGAACCATGGCGAAGCCGCCGATGATGAAACCGATGACGATGACCGTGACGGCCACCCACGAGACGGGACGGCCGTGGAACGACTCGTGAGCCAGGGCCACGGCGTGCCCGGCCGGTGATTCCTCCGGAGCGGGGCCGACCATTCCCGGAGCCTGCCCGACCGTGCCGCTGGTGGCACCCGCCAGCATCCCCGATCCCGGCTGCTCGGTCATTGCCTTGCTCCTCTCGTCCCGCGCCGGCTCCGTGGTAAGAGCGTGGCGCGCGCGTCCCTTGCCGTCGCTGCGACACATATTATTGTGGGGCAGGCATGCGGGGGCTAGTACCGGTTATTGTGGGGCAGGCATGCGGGGGCTAGTACCGGTCCTGGCGCACCAAGAGTCTGTCCCTCCCGCCACGGGACTTCCGTAGGGGCTCGGTTCCGCGCCGTGACTCGCCTACCATGACTGTCGGGGCGCATGTCCCGTATCCCAAGGCTCGCCCGGCCTGGCGAAGACCGGCCGCCCGGGCACGCAGGGCCCGCTGGGCGCCGGTGGCCGTCAGCTCAGACAATCCGCGAGGAGCGCAACAAGAAGTGCCAGTCATCCTAGACAGCGTCCTTCGTGCTGGCGAAGGAAAGATGCTTCGCAAGCTCAAGCGGATTGCCGGGCAGGTCAACTCTATCGAGGACGATTTCGTCGCGATGAGCGACGCTGAGCTGCGCGGCATGACCGACGAGCTCAAGCAGCGGTACGCCGACGGCGAGGCGCTGGACGATCTGCTCCCGGAGGCGTTCGCGACCGTGCGCGAGGCCGCGAAGCGCACGCTCGGCCAGCGGCACTTCGACGTCCAGCTCATGGGCGGCGCGGCGATGCACATGGGAAACATCGCCGAGATGCGGACCGGTGAGGGCAAGACCCTGACGTCAGTCCTCCCGGCGTACCTGAACGCGCTGGCCGGCGAGGGCGTGCACGTCGTCACGGTCAACGACTACCTGGCCAAGCGCGACGCCGAGTGGATGGGCCGCGTGCACCAGTTCCTCGGCCTCGAGGTCGGCGTGATCCTTTCGGAGATGCCGCCCGAGGAACGCCGTAAGCAGTACGCGGCTGACGTGACCTACGGCACGAACAACGAGTTCGGCTTCGACTACCTGCGCGACAACATGGCGTGGAGCCTCGAGGACTGCGTCCAGCGCGGCCATCACTTCGCGATCGTGGACGAGGTCGACTCGATCCTCATCGACGAGGCGCGGACGCCATTGATCATCAGCGGCCCCGCCGAGCAGAGCGCGCGGTGGTACGTCGAGTTCGCCAAGATCGTACCGCGGCTGCGCCGGGGTGAGGACGGCCAAGAGGATTACGAGGTCGACGAGAAGAAGAAGACCGTCGGCATCCTGGAGTCCGGCGTCGAGAAGGTCGAGGACACTCTCGGCATCGACAACCTCTACGACCCGGTGAACACCCCGCTGGTCAGCTTCCTCAACAACGCGATCAAGGCCAAGGAGCTGTACAAGCGGGACAAGGACTACGTCGTAATGAACGGCGAGGTCCTCATCGTCGACGAGTTCACCGGCCGCATCCTGCACGGCCGGCGCTACAACGAGGGCATGCACCAGGCCATCGAGGCCAAAGAAGGCGTCCAGATCAAGGACGAGAACCAGACCCTCGCCACGATTACGCTGCAGAACTACTTCCGGCTCTACGACAAGCTCGGCGGCATGACCGGCACGGCGATCACCGAGGCCAATGAGTTTCACCAGATCTACAAGCTCGGCGTGGTGCCGATCCCGACTAACAAGCCGATGATCCGGGCCGACGAGTCGGACGTCGTGTACCAGACGGCGCAGGCCAAGTTCGAGGCGTGCGTCGAGGACATCGTGGAGCGGAACCACAAGGGCCAGCCGGTCCTCGTCGGCACGACCAGCGTGGAGAAGTCGGAGATCCTTTCTCAGATGCTCACGCGCCGCGGTGTCGTGCACGAGGTGCTGAACGCGAAGTACCACGAGCGTGAGGCGACGATCGTGGCCATGGCCGGGCGCAAGGCCGCGGTCACCGTGGCCACGAACATGGCCGGCCGTGGCACCGACATTATGCTCGGCGGCAACCCCGACTTCATTGCCGACCTGGAACTCCACCAGCGTGGCCTGTCCCCGCTGGAGACGCCGGAAGACTACGAGGCCGCCTGGCCCGAGTCGGTCGCGAAGGCCAAGCGGGCCGTGGCCGAGGAACACGAGGAGGTCGTCGCGGCCGGCGGCCTGTACGTGCTCGGCACCGAGCGCCACGAGTCACGCCGGATCGACAACCAGCTCCGCGGCCGTTCCGGCCGTCAGGGCGACCCGGGCGAGACGCGGTTCTACCTCTCACTCGAAGACGACCTGATGCGGATGTTCAACTCCGCCCGGGTCGGGGCGATCATGGACCGGCTGAACATCCCGGCCGACGTGCCCGTCGAGTCCAAGGTGGTCACGCGCGCCATCCGGTCGGCGCAGACACAGGTGGAGCAACAGAACTTCGAGATCCGCAAGGACGTCCTGAAGTACGACGACGTCCTGAACCGGCAGCGCCACGTCGTCTACGACGAGCGGCGCCGGGTGCTGGAGGGGGCGGATCTGAAGGAGCAGATCCTCGGGATGACCAATGAGGTCATCGAGTCCTACGTCGTGGGCGCGACCAGCGAGGGATTCCCCGAGGAGTGGGACCTAGACAAGCTGTGGAAGGCATTCCGCCAGCTGTTCCCGATCACCCTGACCGTGGCCGACATGGAGGAAGAAGCCGACGGCAAGGCGAACCTGTCGTCGGACCTCATCACCGAGGTCGTCACCGAGAACGCGCATGAGGCCTACGCGGGCCGCGAGGAAGAACTGACGCCCGACGTCATGCGGGTGCTGGAGCGCCAGGTCGTGCTGTCCGTCCTGGACCGCAAGTGGCGCGAGCACCTGTACGAGATGGACTACCTGCGCGAGGGCATCGGCCTGCGCGCCATGGCGCAGCGCGACCCGCTGGTCGAATACCAGCGCGAGGGTTTCGACATGTTCAACGCCATGATGGACGGCATCAAGGAAGAGTCGGCCGGGGCCCTGTTCAACCTTCAGGTGGAAGTCCAGCAGAACCCGATCACCGAAGAGGCCACCGACGCCGGTGCGGTGCCCGGGGCTCAGCCCGGCCTCGCCCCGGCGGGCCCGGGGACCCCGGCGGGCCCGGGGACCCCAGCGGGCGCGGTCGGCCCCGCGGGCGCGGTGCCCCAGGCGGGTGCGGCCCCGGCAACCGGCGCCGCCACCCGGGCAGGCACGAGCGCGGGTGCCGCGACGGGCGCGGGCGCCTCGCGCACGGGCAACCGCGGGCGCAACAAGGCCGCGACCGCCTCCGGTGGCGCTCCGGCCGGAGCCAGGGGCGCATCCGGGACCGCGAAAGCATCCGGGACCGCGGGTCGTACCGCGACCGGGTCCGGCAGGTCCGGTGGCCGGCACCGGGCCGGTCCGGCGCCGGAGGCCACCGACGGCAACGGCGCATCCCCCGTGCTTCCGCCGGGACTCGCCCCGCGCCGGACGGGTGCGCTCCAGTACACCGCGCCCTCCGTAGACGGCGGCACCCACGTGGAAAGCCACATCGAAGGCGCCCCCACCGGGGACTTCGCCCACGCCGGGCGGAATGACCCGTGCCCGTGCGGTTCTGGCCGCAAGTACAAGCGCTGCCACGGCGACCCCCGCAACCGCGCGACCAGCTGACTCCACGACCGCCGGGCTGACCTCGGCATGGGTGCTGGCCGCGCCGGGCTGACCTCGGCATGGGTGCTGGCCGCGCCGGGCTGACCTCGGCAATGGTGCTGGCCGCGCCGGGCTGACCCTGGCGCGGCCCTGCCGGGCTGACCCTGCCGGGCGCACGGGCTGACCCGCAACCGGGTGGCCAGCCCGGCCGGGACCGGCTGGCGCGGGCGTGTCAGGCCGATTCGACCGCCGTGCAGAGCCAGCGTGCCTGGCGGGCAGGGCGGCCCAGCGTGGCCGCCTGCGGACCTGCCCGTTCCAGCCGGGCAGCCAGGGCGCGGGTCCGCGACCCGAACCCGACGATGACGGAGACTTCCACCACGTCCTTCACGGGGCGGGACGTCAGGACCCGTTGCACCCTTGGCCGCTGTTCGGCGGCCAGCAGGGGACCGAGGCGGCGAATGTGCGCCCGCGCGCGTTCGGTGGTCCAGGGCGTTATCTGGCTGGCGGGCCGGGAGCCCGCCAGCGTCTCGGCGAGAACCTGGGCGAACTGGCTCGGCCACCGGTCAGAGTCTGTATCCCCGCTCTCTCGTTCCCGGCGGCGTTCGTCCTCCCCGCTGGCTCTGGGCACCCCGGCTGCGCGCGTTCCCGCAGTTGCGTGCGTCCCTCCGGTCGCGTGCGCCGGCCCAGTTGCGTGCGCCGGCCCAGTTGCGTGCGCCGGCCCAGTTGCGTGCTGCGCCCCCGCTGTGTGCGCCTCCGCGTCCCGCGAGGTTGCCGCCTGAAAGGGAGCGCCCAGCCCTGCCGTCTGCCGGGCGAAGACCTCATCGTCGTAAGGTGGCCACGCATCGGGCACGTCGGCGAGATGAATCGCCATCAGATCGGGCAACGGCCGCCCCGTCTCCGGAGACTGGCAGGGGCCCAGTGGGACCTCCCCTGGCCGAAGGCCCCCGGCAGCAGGCGAGTCATCCATGGTTCCTCCGCAAAGATCACAGCGCGCGCCGCGTGACAACAACGCCGTCAAGCACCGCGCCGCCACGCTTTTCTGCTCGCGCCGCTTTTGCGGCACGTCCCCGTTCTAGCAGCAGCCAGTGACGTTTCCGCCGCCGTACACCGCCCCTGCCGGTACCGGCCCGGTCTTTTCATGATCGTGGCGGGAAAACCGCACATAGCCAGACGACCACCGGGCACCTCTCAGCACATACACCGGCTGATCACCGAAACCGTGCCACCGCCGAAGTTGGCCACGTAGGCGGCGTGGGTACCGGGGTCCACCGCCACCCCGACTGGGTATGAGCCCACGGGGAGGGTGGCCGTCACCGTGCTGGTGGCCCCGTCGATCACCGACACCGTGCCATCGCCCCAGTTGTTCACGTAGACGGTGCGGGCGGCGGGATCCACCGCCACCCCGAACGGGAATGAGCCCACCCGGATGGTGCGGATCACGGTGTCGGTGGCCTCGTCGATCACCGACACCGTGCCACCGTTCTCGTTGGAAACGTACGCTGTGCGGGCAGGGGGATCCACCGCCACCCCGTGCGGGTCGGCGCCCACGGGGATCGTGCCGGTCACGGTGCCGGTGGCCTCATCGATCACCGACACCGTGCCACCGAATTTGCCAGGGCTGGTGACGTAGACGGTGTGGGTGGTGGGATCCACCGCCACCGCCGACGAGTATGAGCCGACGAAGATGGTGCGGGTCACGGTGTCGGTGGCCTCGTCGATCACCGACACCGTGCCACCGTTGTTGACGTAGACGGTGTGGGTGGTCGGATCCACCGCCACCCCGTCCGGGCCGCCGCCCACGGGGATGGTGTGGGTCACGGTGCCGGTGGCCGCATCGATCACCGACACGGTGCCACCGCCGGCGTTGGCCACGTAGACGGTGCGGGCAGCGGGATCCACCGCCACCGCATCCGGGCCGGCGCCCACGGGGATGGTGTGGGTCACGGTGCCGGTGGCCGCATCGATCACCGACACCGTGCCACCGCCGGCGTTGGCCACGTAGACGGTGCGGGCAGCGGGATCCACCGCCACCCCGCCTGGCTCGGTGCCCACGGGGATGGTGCGGGTCACCCGGTAACAAACCGCCGCCGGAGCATGCGCCGCAATCACCAGCGGCATCCCCACCACCACCGGCACCATCGCAGCGCACCACCGACGCGCGGAAAACCACCCACCGGACCCAGCAGCACCGCGAACGCCCCCCCGTACACGCATAACCTCTCCCCCTTGTTCCTTCGCCCTAGTCCCGGCGGAAACGGCCAGGCCCCGCCCGCACACCATTCCCGACTCAAAGTAACCAGATATTACTGCATGTAATCAGAATGCGGGCCGTCTCCCGCCGGGACCGTCAAACTCACCGAGCGGGACTGGCCCAAATAGTAAAATTTCTTGCACAGTAATGGGTCCGCCGAGGGCCGAGAGAGGAGCCGTGCGCGTTGGCCGAGATGCTGATCGAGGCCGAACGCATCGTGCCGGGCGGCCTCACCACCATCGCCCCCGGCCACATCCTGGTTCGCGACGGCGTGATCGCGGCGGTCGGGGAGGGGCCGCCCCCGCGCCGGCCGGACGTGCGGCTGGACTTCGGGGTTCTCGTCCCGGGCTTCGTCGATCTTCAGGTGAACGGTTACTTCGGCGCTGAGCTCGAGGCGGTGCGGCCCGATGAGTGGCGGATGATCGCCGCCCGGCTCCCGGAGACCGGGACGACGGCGTTCATGCCGACGTTCATCACCGCCCCCGTCGCGCAACTCGCCAGCACCCTCCGCCGGGGTGCCCCGCTGGTCCGCGAGCAGGCCCAGCGAGCCGGGCACGCCGAGTACGCCGGGCAGCCCGGGTACGCCGGGCGCGCCCCGGGAGCCCGGGTGCTGGGCGTGCACCTGGAGGGGCCGTTCATCTCACCGCTCCGGGCGGGGGCCCATAACAAGGACTGGATGACCGATCCGGCGCCCGGCGCCATCAGCGAGCTGCTCGACGCCGGCCAGGGAGTGCTGAAGATCGTCACCCTGGCCCCGGAATTGCCCGGCGCCCTGGAGGCCGTCACCCGCCTGGCCGAGGCGGGCGTCCTGGTCAGCGTCGGCCACACGGACGCGCTCGCCAGCCAGGTGGCGGCGGCCGCCGCCGCGGGGGCGCGGATGGTGACGCACCTGTTCAATGCCCAGCGCCCGCTGCACCATCGGGAGCCGGGGGTCCCGGGCCAAGCCCTGTCGGATCCCCGGCTGACCAGCGGGCTGATCGCCGACTTCCATCACGTCGCGCCGGAGGTCTGCGCGCTCGCCTTCGCGGCCGCGCCGGGGCGGATCCACCTGATCACGGACGCGGCGGCGTGCGCTGGGATGCCGCCGGGGACGTACCGGCTGGGCGGTGAGCCGATCGAGTTGCCCGCCGGGGACGGGATGCCGCCGATCCGGGCCAGCGGAACACTGGCGGGCTCGGCGCTGCGGATGGACGTGGCCGTGGCGAACATGGTCCGCGCGGGCGCCGGGCTGCCTGCCACCGTCGCGGCCGCGACCCGGATACCCGCGGACCTCATCGGCCGGCCCGAGCTCGGCCGGATCGCCCCGGGCGCGCTGGCCGATCTGGCCTGGCTGGG
The DNA here is from genome assembly GCA_963732345.1 of uncultured Actinomycetes bacterium. Classification (GTDB taxonomy): domain Bacteria; phylum Actinomycetota; class Actinomycetes; order Streptosporangiales; family Streptosporangiaceae; genus Bog-532. Next base: position 342,537 of record CAVSZI010000019.1, read on the forward strand.
CGAGGATTTGCGAGCCCGGGCCACCTGGGTGGCCGGCGACCTGGTCTACAGGCAGTGACCGGTGTGCAGCCAATGACCAAATCCTTCCAGGGCGCTAGCTCCGTCCTTTAGGGCGGGGTTGGCCCGGCGTGGCGCCGCACGCTTGAAACAGCACCATGGCTGAAGTTCAGCATGAGCATTCGGGTGGTGAAGCGGGCGTACACGTTGAGCATCAGGCTCGGCTCGGCACGCTGTGCCCGCGCCCGACGATCGAGCGGCCGTCACCCGAGGTGGGCAGGAACCAGTGGAAGGTCAGGGTCACGACGATCCTCCGGACACCCTCGAGCTCGTCGGCCGGGAGCTCGCCGACCGGCTCTTCATCGTCGGGCTCAGGATCACGGCGAAGCCGCCGCCGATCGCGAAGCCGATGGCCACCCGCTCGAGCGAGATGGCCATGGCGCCCTGCAGCGTCCCGTAGGTCGGTGAGGTCGTCGTGATCAGGCGGACCGCGGTGCTCCACAGCGTGGTCAGCGACGGAAGCTTCTGCTGCGACACGATGCCGGTCACGGAGATGACCTGCCACAGCGCGAGAATCACGATCGGGCTGATGAGGCGCAGCCAGCCCTTGTGCCGCCAGCTTCGGCCCCGGCCGGGGCGCTCCTGCGGGGCGGCCGTGACACCCGCGATGGGCAGGCTTCCCGCGCCCGCTGCTGGTTCGGCCGGGCTGCCCTGCCTGCTCGCACTGGTCCTGGTGGATACGGGCACGGTGGAACCTCTTCCGTGGTGAATCAGAGCGGCGTAACCCATAGTGGCCAGTTTTCCCTATTAAATCAACTGGATATATAGGGAATTAGTTAGGCTAACCGGGGCTTACGATCTCAAATATGTCTCCACTCCTGCGCGGTGTCATCATCGACTGGGCCGGCGTGCTGACCAATCCGCTGCGCGGAACGGTGCGGGCCTGGGTCGAGGCGGAGGGTATCGACTGGGACAGCTACGCGGCCTGCATGCACTCGTGGCTGGACGACGCTTATCTCCCGGATGCCGTCGGCAACCCGGTGCACGCGCTGGAGCGCGGCGAATGCAGTGTCGCGGATTTCGAGCAGACCCTCGCCTCGCGGCTGCTGCGGCTCGACGGCGGGACGGTCCTGGCCGAGGGCCTGCTGGAGCGGATGTTCGCGGCCAGCCTGACGGTCCCGGTCATGTACGACATGCTGCGCAAGATCCGTGCGGCCGGCATCCGCACCTGCCTGCTGTCGAATTCCTGGGGCCCCGGCCGGTATCCGCGCGAGGACTTCCCGGGACTGTTCAACGCCGTCGTCATCTCGCACGAGGTCGGCATGCGCAAGCCCGAGCTGCGGATCTTCCGGCACTCGGCCGAGCTGATCGGCCTGCCGCCGCGCGAGTGCGTGTTCATCGACGACATCGAGGCCAACGTGACCGCGGCGCGCGAGTGCGGCATGACCGGCATCTGGCACGACAATCCCCAGAGCACCGCGGAGCGCCTGTCCGGCCTGCTCGGCATTTCCCTGGCCGCCCATTAGCCCGGTCGAACGGTCCGGTCACGCTAGCCTTAGGCGCCATGGCGGACCAGCCCGAGGCCCTCCACCGGCCGGAGGCCCTCCAGCGGCCAGAGGCCCCCCGCTGCCCGAAGGCCTCCAGCGAGGGCCGTTCGGCTAACATGCGCGCCATCCGGCGGACCGACACCAAACCCGAGCTGGCGCTGCGCCGGGCCCTGCACCGGATGGGGTACCGCTTCCGCAAGGACTACCGCCTCGACCTCGACACCGGCCAGCGGGTGCGGCCCGACGTCGCGTTCACCGCGCGCAAGGTCGCGGTCTTCGTGGACGGCTGCTTCTGGCACGCCTGCCCGGATCACGGTTCCAGGCCCTCGGTCAACCAGGGATACTGGGCGCCGAAGCTGCTGCGCAACGTGGAACGGGACCGCGCCGCCGATTTGGCGCTGGAGCTGGCGGGCTGGCGGGTGGTCCGGTTGTGGGAGCACGTGCCGCTGGATGCCGCCGTCGCCGCCGTGGTCACCGCGCTGGGCACCCCCAGCGCACAAAAGCCCCAGGCGCCGCAGATGACCCGCGAGCCGGGCCAGCAACGAGCCGGGCCAGCAAAAGGCCATCCATGATGCCGGGCCACCGCCTGACCTGTCACACTCTTGATCGACTCGCCTTCGGGCTTGTTTCACTCGTGACCAATCGAAGCCGCGCGAGGAACCCATGCGTGTATACCTTCCGTCGACGCTCCCGGCGCTCACCGCCGCGCTCAAGGCCGGGGAGATCGGGCCGGCCCCGATAGCGGGGTTCGCCGTAACGCCCGCGCTGCGCGAGGGGTACGCCAGCGGTGACCTGGAAGAGCTCGAGTACGTGGCGCTGATGGAGGCGGCCCGGGCCGCACTGCGGCTGCTGGCCGGGGATCCGGAGGCGCCCGCGCGCCGCGTCGTCCTGGTCGCCGAGGTCTCCGGCGACGACGTCGGCCGCTCCGGCGACCACCAGGCCGCCGTGCAGATCCTGAGCGCCATCCCGTTCACCGACGTGGCGGCGGGTCACCTCGACGGCCTGGACGCGATCGATGACGTGCGGGCCGCGGTGGCCGCGCTCGACGCCGCGGACGACGGCGACGACGACGCCCGGTTCACGGTGGACGGCGCCGAAGGCCACGAGCTCCTCTGGTACGCCACCCAGGAACTCGGGTTCTTCGCCTGACCCGCGAAGGCGGGTAGCCTCCCAGCATCCGAACAGCAGCAGGGAGGGCGCCGTCATGGACGCCGTCAGTAACGTGCCGGTCCCGGCGAACGAGCCGGTCCGGCAGTACCAGCCGGGGAGCCACGAGCGAACCGCGCTGGAGAAGAAGATCAAGCAGCTCGCCGCCGAGCGTGCCGAACTTTCCATGACCATCGGCGGCCGGCTCCGGATGGGCGGCGGCGACGCGATCGACGTGGTGCAGCCGCACAACCACCGGCACGTCCTCGGCCGCCTGGGCAACGCCACCGACGAGGACGTGGCCGCCGCGATCGGGGCCGCCCGCGCCGCTGCCCCGGGCTGGCGCGCGCTTTCCTTCGACGACCGCGCCGCGGTGTTCCTGCGCGCCGCCGACCTGCTCGCCGGGCCGTGGCGCGCCACGCTCAACGCGGCCACCGTTCTCGGCCAGTCCAAGTCGCCCTATCAGGCCGAGATCGACGCCGCGTGCGAGCTCATCGACTTCTTCCGCTTCAACGTCCGCTACGCGCGGCAGATCCTGGCCGAACAGCCGCAATCGGTGCCGGGCGCGTGGAACCGCATGGAATACCGGCCGCTCGAGGGGTTCGTCGTCGCGATCACCCCGTTCAACTTCACCTCGATCGCGGGCAACCTGCCGGCCGCCCCGGCGCTGATGGGCAACGTGGTCGTCTGGAAGCCGTCACCCACCCAGCAGCTGGCCGCGCACTACACGATGCGCCTGCTGGAGGCGGCCGGGCTGCCGCCGGGAGTGATCAACATGGTGACCGGCGATGGGCAGGCGATGTCCCGCGTCGCGATCCCGCACCCCGACCTGGCGGGCATCCACTTCACCGGCTCGACCTCGACGTTCCAGCACCTGTGGCGCACGGTCGGCGAGAACATCACCGGTTACCGCGGCTACCCACGGCTCGTCGGCGAGACCGGCGGCAAGGACTTCGTGATCGCGCATGCATCAGCCAGCGAGGAGGCACTGGCCACCACGCTGATCCGCGGCTCGTACGAATACCAGGGCCAGAAGTGCTCGGCCTCGTCCCGCGCCTACGTGCCCCGGTCGGTCTGGGAGCGGCACCGCGACGACTTCATCGACCAGGTCGAGTCCCTGACCATGGGTGACGTGTCCTCCAACCTGTCCCTGTTCATGGGAGCGGTGATCGACGATCGGGCCCTCGCCCGGCACGCGGCCGCCTTCGAGCGCGCCCGCCACCGCCCGGCCGTCCGGGTGCTGACCGGGGGCCGCACCGACGACCGCGAGGGCTACTTCGTCGCGCCCACCGTGCTGGAGTGCACCGACCCGGCGGACGAGGTGTTCACCACGGAGTATTTCGGGCCGATCCTGGCCGTCCATCCCTACCCGGACGACGCCTACGCGGACCTGCTGGCGCAGGCGGCGGACGTCGCCCCGTACGCGCTGACGGGCGCGATCCTGGCCCAGGACCGGGCCGCGATCGCCGAGGCGGCCGAGAAGCTCAGGTTCTCCGCCGGGAACTTCTACATCAACGACAAGCCCACCGGCGCGGTGGTCGGCCAGCAGCCGTTCGGCGGCGCGCGGGCCAGCGGCACCAACGACAAGGCCGGGTCGGTGTTCAACCTGATCCGCTGGGTGAGCCCGCGGGCCATCAAGGAACTGTTCGTGCCGCCGACCGACTACCGTTATCCCCATATGGGCTGACGGAACGCCGCCCAGTCGCCGTGGTCTTCATCCGGATCAGTCCGAGCGGGAGCGGAGGTATCCATTTACCGCCTGGTGCTCTGGAACATCGACCTGACGCTGGTTGATGTGATACGGGTGACACGAGAGGCTTACGCGGACGCCTTCCGCACCGTGACCGGCCGGCCGCTGGTCCAGTTGCCGCAGATGGCGGGGCGTTCGGAATCGGAGATCTTCTTCGACGCGCTCGCGCTCAACGGCGTGGACGTCAGTGCCGTCGGCCCGTCCGAGCAGCTGCTGGCCCCGTTCGGCAGCGAGCTGGCCACCGCGCTCGCCGCACGCCGGGACCTGCTGCACCGCAACGGCCACGCGATGCCCGGAGCCCGCGAGGCCCTGACCGCGGTCGGGAAGCTCGACGGGGTCGTCCAGACCGTGCTGACCGGCACCAGCAAGCCGAACGCCCTGCTGAAACTGCGCAGCTTCGGGTTGGAGAGCTTCTTCGACTTCACTGTCGGCGGGTACGGCTCCGAGCCATACCCCAAGGGCGCACTGGTCCGGGTGGCCCGGCAGCGCGCGGCGGAGAAGTACCACGTCACCCTGGGGGAGCACGCCTGCGTCTACATCGCCAACTCGGTCCGGGACGTGGCAGCGGCCCGGATGGGCGGTGCCGTCTCGGCTGCGGTCGCCAGCGGGCGCGCGACCGCTGCGGAGCTACGCGCGGCCGGCGCCGACACCGTGCTCGCCGACCTCACCGACGCGGACGAAGTGGCCGCCCAAGTCGATCGCCTGACGAGCTCCTGATCGCATCTGCACCCTCCGCACGTTACGGCCGATAATCGGCGGGTAGAGCCACCGAGCGTAACGAAGGGTGGATTTGATGGAACAGACCGCAGGGAACACCGGGCCGGCCGGCGCCGGGGAGCGTTCGGCCGGCGAACTGGTTAAGGAGCTTTCCGAACTGGTGCCCCGGCTCGTCCGCGACGAGCTCAAGCTCGCCCAGGTGGAGACGGCCCAGAAGGGCAAGCAGATGGGCATCGGCGTCGGCGCGTTCGCCGGCAGCGGGGTCATTGCGCTGTATGCCGTCGGCTGTCTGCTAGCGTGCGCCATCATCGCGATCAGTGGGGTGGTCGCGGCGTGGCTGGCGGCGCTCATCGTGGGCGCGGCGCTCCTCGCCGTCTCCGGCATCGCCGCTCTGGTCGGGAAGAGCCGGCTGCGCAAAGGCACACCGCCGGTGCCCAAGGAGGCCATCGGCAGCGTTCAGGCCGATGTCCACGAGGTGAAGGAGAAGGCACACCGATGACGGCAGATAGAACCGGGGGGACAGGCGCGCACTCCGCCGCGTCCGACGACCCTGAGCAGCTCAGGCAGGAAATTGAGCGCACCCGCGAGCAGCTCGGCGAGACCGTCGAAGCGCTCGTGGCCAAGACCGACGTCAAGGCGCGGGCCAAGGAGCGGGCCGGTCAGCTTTCCCAGACGCTGAAGGAGAAGACCGCGCAGGCGAAGGAGCAGACGACGGCGCGTGCCGAACAGGCGCGCGGCCAGCTCGCCGGCAAGACGGCCGAGGCCAGGAGCGCGGCCGAGCCGGTTCAGCGGGCCGCCCAGCAGATGACGCAGCAGCTGAGGCAGCGTGCGTCCGCCGTGGGCGCCCCGCGCCTCGGGCTGGCCGCCGCGGCCGTCGCCGGTGCCGCCGTGCTGGGCATCGTCCTGGTCCGGCGGAGGAGACGGCGGTGATCATCATGAAGCTCCTTTACAAGCCGTTCGGCATCGTGGTGAGCGTGCTGGGCGGGGTGATCGCCGGCGCCATTTTCAAGCGCGTCTGGAAACTCGCGGCGCACGAAGACGAGGCCCCGGACGCGACCGACGCCCAGCGCGGCTGGGGTGAGGTGCTCATCGCCGCGACCGTCCAGGGCGCCATCTTCGCCCTGGTCAAGGCGGCGACCGACCGCGGCGCGGCGACCGTGACCCGCAAGCTCACCGGTTTCTGGCCGGGTAAGGACGAAAACGCGGGCGAGAACGCCGGCGCCTGACCGTGTGACCATGAGCCGGGCGCAAGCCCCGTCGTTCAGGACGGGGTCTAGCCCGGAGGCTGGGGTAGCCTGTAGTCGCGTGCAGGCGTCTACCGCCGGGCTGGCGGGAAGTCAGGTCTGTGGAGGGGACGTAAGACCAGGAGCAATCCTGGCGTTGCCCTGGTGAAACAGAAAGCCCAACCCGTGAGGGAAGGAATCCCCGTCCTTCAGGACGGGGAGGAGGTCAGTATGCGGCGTTGCCAGCATCACGCCCGGGCCTAATGCTTGGGTGATGGCCATCAACGATGAGGGCAGTACCACCGTGGGCAGCGCGACGACCGGAGGGCTGACCGAGCCGGGGTACGGCGACGTTCTGTGGACCCCGGACGCGGCGGTCACCGAACGGGCCCGGGTCACCGCGTACCGTCGCTGGCTGGCCAGCGAGCGGGGCATCGACGTCGACGGTTACGACGCGCTCTGGCGCTGGTCGACCAGCCATCCGGGGGATTTCTGGGCCAGCATCTGGGATTACTTCGACGTGCTCGGCGAGCGCGGGACGGGGCCGGTGCTGGCGGGCGGCCCCATGCCGGACGTGCGCTGGTTCAGCGGCGGATGCGTCAACTACGCCCGTAACGCGCTGCGGGCCGCACGGACCGATCCGGGCCGTGTCGCGCTGATTTACCGGGCCGAACGGGCCGAACGCGGAGCCCTCACCTATGGCGAGCTCGCCGCCGAGGTCGCCCGGGTGGCCGGCGGCCTGCGGGACCTCGGCGTGCGCACCGGGGACCGCGTAGCGGGACTGCTGCCGAACGGCCCGCATGCGATCATCGCGCTGCTGGCCGCGGCCAGTATCGGTGCCATCTGGTCCTCGTGCTCGCCCGACTTCGGCGCCGCCAGCGTGATCGACCGGTTCGCGCAGATCGAGCCCACCGTGCTCATCGCGGTGGCCGGCTACTCCTACGGCGGCAAGGAGTACCGCCGCGGCGATGTGGTCCGCCAGATCGCGGCCGAGCTGCCCGGCCTGGCCGCGGTGGTGATGGTCGGCGGCGTCGGCGTCCTTGCTCCCGATCGCAGCAGCCAAGACACCCAGGACAGGCCGCAACTGCTCGACTGGGACGCCCTGGGGGAGGCCGGCCGCGCCGAACCGGACTACGAGGAGCTGCCGTTCGATCATCCGCTGTGGGTGCTGTACTCCTCGGGCACGACCGGCCTGCCCAAGCCGATCGTGCACGGTCACGGCGGCGTCATCCTGGAGCACCTCAAGACCCTGGCCTTCCACCAGGACCTGGGGCCCGGTGACGTGTTCTTCTGGTACACCACGACCGGCTGGATGATGTGGAACTTCCTGGCCGGCGCCCTGCTGGTCGGGGCGACGCTGGTCACCTACGACGGCAGCGCCACCTTCCCCGGCACCGATGCCCTGTGGCAGATCACCCAGCAGGAGGCCGTCACCTACTTCGGGGTGGGCGCGCCGTACCTGCTCGCGTGCGCCAAGGCGGACCTGGCGCCCGGCCGTGACCTGGATCTGTCCGCGCTGCGCGGACTGGGCTCGACCGGGGCGCCGTTGCCGCCCGAGGGTTACCACTGGGTCTACCGGCAGGTCAAGGCCGACCTGATTCTCGGCTCCTTCTCCGGCGGCACTGACCTGTGCACTGGCTTCGTCGGGCCGTGCCCACTGCTGCCGGTCCGTTCCGGCGTGATCGCGGGCCGCTGCCTGGGGGCCAAGGTGGAGGCGTTCGACCCGGCCGGGCATCCCGTCGTGGGCGAGGTGGGTGAACTGGTCATCACCGAGCCCATGCCCTCGATGCCGGTCGGCTTCTGGAACGACCCGGACCGCACGCGCTACGCCGGCAGCTACTACGCCGACTTCCCCGGCGTGTGGCGGCACGGGGACTGGATCAAGATCCTTCCCGACGGCGGGTGTGTCATCTACGGCCGTTCGGACGCGACGCTGAACCGCGGCGGCGTGCGGATGGGCACCAGCGAGTTCTACCGCGTTGTCGAGGCGTTCCCCGAAGTGGCGGACAGCCTGGTGGTCGACACCGGTCAGCTCGGCCGCGAGGGGCGGCTCGTGCTGTACGTCACCCTCGCGCCGGGACAGGAACTCGACGACGAGCTCACCGGACGGCTGCGCGGGGCGCTCCGGGCCAAGCTGTCCCCACGGCACGTCCCGGACGAAATTCATGCCGTGCCCGGCATACCGCGCACGCTTTCCGGTAAGAAGCTGGAGGTGCCGGTGCGGAAAATTCTGCAGGGCACTCCGGTCGCCGTGGCCGCGGACCCGGACTCGCTGGTCAACCCGGAAGTGCTGGTGCACTTCTCGCCCTCGCCCGCGAGCGAGGGCGAGAAAGGAACGCCGGCGGCGGGATAGCCTAGGTGGCTGGGCAGCAGAAGGGCCCGCTGCCCAGCCACCCGGGTCCTTGCCCGCGCACCGGTTCAGGCCGGTTACATAGGGAAATCGGGTCGTAACCTGAAGGCGCTACGGTGCTCGCCGGGCGGCTACCAGGCGGTCCCGCGCGGGACCTGGGCTTGGCGGCCGGTCCCGCGCGAGGTACGAAACTTACATGTGCGGCCGGATGCAGCCGCGGGCCTGTAGGGACAGACAGCGATGCCGGACAATACGGACGAACCTCAGGACGCCGTGCTGGACGAGGCGGCACAGTCCATGGCGACAGCCTCCGGGGGAACCGGGGCGAGCGGCGGAACCGGGGCGACGATAGGTGATCTGACCGGCTTCCTGCGCTCCTACTACCGGCACGTTGCCGCCGAGGACCTCGCCGCCTTCGGTGCCGAGCGGATCGCCGCGGTCGCGTCCTGGCACGCCGCCCTCGCTGCGGAGCGCCCTCAGGGCCGGGCACTGGTCCGCGTGGTGGACGCGGTCACCGGGGCCAGCGGGGCCAGCGAGCGCGGTGAGACCAGCGATCGCGGTGAGACCAGCGAGCGCGGTGAGACCAGCGAGCGCGGTGAGACCAGCGAGCGCGGTGAGACCAGCGAGCGCGGTGAGACTAGCGCAGGCGATGCCATCACGGCTTACGGCCCGGTGCGAGTGGTCATCAACATCGTCACCGACGACATGCCGTTCCTGGTCGATTCGGTGACGATGGAGCTGAACCGGCACCGGGCCGACATTAGCCTGCTCCTGCACCCCCGCCTCGTCGTGCGCCGCGACGTCACCGGCGCGCTGCATGGCGTGTCGGGCATCGTGAACGGCGCGTCGGCGGCTCCCGGTGAGATCACCGAATCGTGGATCCACCTCGAGATCCCCGGGCTGGGCGACCGCGTGTCCCGGACCGCCCTGGAGGCCGGGCTGCGCCAGGTCCTGGACGACGTCCGGGTCACGGTCGAGGACCAGCCCAAGATGATCGCGGCCGCCGCGTCGCTGGCCATCAGTGTGGCCGGGGACGAAGCGGGCGCCCCGCTGCCGGGGGGGACCGAGCCGCAGTCGCTGGACGGCCCCGACCGGGAGGCCGGCGAGCTGCTGAGCTGGCTGGCCGATGGGCATTTCATCTTTCTCGGCTACCGGGAGTACGACCTGATTCCGGGCGACGACGGCGAGGCGCTGCGCGCGGTGCCCGGCACCGGGCTCGGCTTCCTGCGTCACGACCGCCTGGGCTCCGATTCCTTCGCGGCCCTGCCCGCCGACATCAGGGCCAAGGCGCGCGAACCGCGCCGCCTGGTCCTGGCTCAGGGCAACTCACGGTCCACCGTCTACCGCAGCAAGTACCTCGACTACGTGTCGGTCAAGAAGCTCGGGCGGGACGGCCGGGTGATCGGCGAGTTGCGGTTCCTCGGCCTGTACACCCACTCCGCCTACACCGAGAGCATCGCCCGCATCCCCGTGCTGCGCGGCAAGCTCGCCGACGTCCTGACCGCCGCGGGGGGCACCCCCGACAGCCACGACGGCAACGACCTCATCGAGATCCTGGAGAACTACCCGCGCGAGGAGCTGTTCCAGATCTCGACCGACCAGTTGACCGAGATCGCCACGGCCGTGCTGCGCCTGCGCGAGCGCAAGCAGACCCGGCTGTTCCTGCGCCGGGACGCCTACGGGCGTTACATGTCGTGCCTGGTGTACCTGCCGCGGGACCGCTACACGACCGCGGTCCGGCTGCACGTCCAGGAGATCCTGCGCGCGACACTGGATGGCGCCTCGGTCGACTACAGCGCGATGGTCGGGGATTCGGCGCTGGCCCGGCTGCACGTCGTCGTGCGGGGGATGCGGGGGCGGCCGCTGCCCGACGTGGACGCTGCGGCGCTGGAACGGCGGATCGCGGCGGCGGTCCGCACCTGGGACGAGGACCTCGAAGAGGAGGCGCTGCGGACGCTGGGCCGGCAGCGGGCCGGGCTGGTCCTGGAGCAGTTCGCCGCCGCCATCCCGGAGACCTACAAGACCGACGTCACCGCGGCCGACGCCGTCGGCGACCTCGGCCGCATCCTGCAGCTGCGCGAATCCGGCGAGTCGTTCGCGGTCCGGCTGCGCGACGACGGCCGCCCCGGCGGCGGCCAGTGGCGGCTGCGCGTGTACCGGTCGGGGGCCCCCGTCATCTTGTCCAATGTGCTGCCCCAGCTGCAGCACATGGGCCTCGAGGTGGTCGACGAGCATCCCTACGAGTTCCGCGTGGCCGGTACGGAGCCGTTCTGGATCTATGACTTCGGGCTGCGCGCCGAGACGACGGCCCGGAAGAAGCGCCCCCGCAGCGAGGGCGAGAAGGAGCAGTTCGAGCAGGCGCTGTGCGCGCTGTGGCGGAACGAGATCGAGGATGACGGCTTCAACGCGCTGGTCCTCGACGCGGGCCTGACCTGGCGCGAGGTCGTGGTGTTCCGGGCCTACGCCCGGTACCTGCGCCAGGCCGGTAACCGGTTCAGCCAGGGCTACATCCAGCGGGTGCTGCGCTCGAACACCACGGTGACCCGGCTGCTGGCCCGCCTGTTCGCCTCCCGCTTCGACCCGGCTCGCCAGCGCGGGGAGTCCGAGTGCAGCGAGGCGATCGTGGAGGAGATCCGCGGGGAGCTGGACGAGGTGGTCAGCCTGGACCACGACCGGATCCTCCGGTCCTACCTCGCGCTGATCGGCGCGACTCTGCGGACCAACTACTACCGCGCGGCTGGCCCCGAGCCCGGCCCGGGTGCGGTGCCGGCCTGCGTCACGCCCGCGAACGCGCCCTACCTGGTCATCAAGCTCGACCCGGGCCGGGTGGCCAGCCTGCCCGAACCACGGCCCAGGTTCGAGATCTTCGTGTACTCACCCCGGCTGGAGGCGGTGCACCTGCGGTTCGGCCGGGTCGCCCGCGGCGGGCTGCGCTGGTCGGACCGGCTGGAGGATTTCCGCACCGAGGTGCTCGGGCTGGTGAAGGCCCAGGAGGTGAAGAACGCGGTCATCGTCCCGTCCGGGGCCAAGGGCGGTTTCGTGTGCAAGCAGCTGCCCGACCCCGCCGACCGCGAGGCGCATCAGGCCGAGGTGCTCGCCTGCTACAAGATGTTCATCAGCGCCATGCTCGATGTGACCGACAACGTGGACGGTGAGCGCATCCGCCCGCCGCGCGACGTGGTCCGGCACGACGGCGACGACCCGTACCTGGTCGTCGCGGCGGACAAGGGAACCGCGACCTTCTCCGACGTGGCCAACGAGATCGCCGCCAGCTACGGGTTCTGGCTCGGTGACGCCTTCGCCTCCGGCGGCTCGGAGGGCTACGACCACAAGAAGATGGGCATCACCGCGCGCGGCGCCTGGGAGTCGGTGAAGAACCACTTCGCCACGCTCGGCATGAACCCGGCCATCGACGAGTTCACCGTGGCCGGCATCGGTGACATGTCCGGCGACGTTTTCGGCAACGGGATGCTGCTGTCGCCGGTGATCAAGCTGGTGGCGGCGTTCGACCACCGGCACATCTTCCTCGACCCCGATCCTGACCCCGCCACCAGCTTCGCCGAACGGCAGCGGCTGTTCGCCCTGGGCCGCTCGTCGTGGACCGATTACGGCCGGTCGCTGATCTCGGCCGGGGGCGGCGTCTGGCCGCGCAGCGCGAAGTCCGTGCCGCTCTCGCCGCAGGCCCGGGCCACGCTCGGCGTCGACGACACCGTGCTGGCGCTGTCGCCGGACGAGCTGATTTCACGGATCCTGACCGCACCGGTCGACCTGCTGTGGAACGGGGGCGTCGGCACCTACATCAAGGCCACCAGCGAGCCGCAGACGGCCTGCGGCGACCGCGCCAACGAGGCGGTGCGCGTCAACGCGTCGCAGCTCCGGGCCCGGGTCGTGGCCGAGGGCGGCAACCTCGGTCTCACCCAGGCCGCCCGGATCGAGTTCGCGGTGGGCGGCGGCCTGGTCGACACCGACTACATCGACAATTCGGCCGGCGTGGACACCTCGGACCACGAGGTCAACATCAAGATCCTTCTGGACCGGGCCGTCCGGGACGGCGAGATCTCGCACGACGCGCGTAACACGCTGCTCCAGGAGATGACCGACGAGGTCGCCGCGCTCGTGCTCCGGCACAATTACCACCAGAACATGGCGCTGGCCACCGCGCGGTCCCAGGCCCCCCAGATGCTGCACGTGCACGCGCGGTACCTGCGCATACTGGAGCGCGGCAAGCGGCTGCGCCGCGGCCAGGACGCCGTGCCGGGGCAGAAGGAGATCGCCGAGCGCCGGTCGGCGGGCAAGGGCCTGACCAACCCGGAGCTGGCCCTGCTGCTCGCGCACACGAAGATCGCGGCGGCGGAGGAGGTGCTCGCCTCGGGGCTGACCGACGACCCGTACCTGCGTCGCGAGCTGACCGGCTACTTCCCGGCGCCGCTGCGCGCCTCCCAGCCCGGCCGGATGCAGACCCACCCGCTGCGGCACGAGATCATCACCACCTCGGTGGTCAACGAGATGGTGGACACATCCGGCACCACGTTCGCGTTCCGGCTGAACGAGGAGACCGGCGCGTCGGTGCCGGACATCACCCGCGCCTGGCTGGTGGCCCGTGAGGTCTTCGCCATGCGCGACTTCTGGCGGCAGGTCACCGCGCTGGACGCCGTGGTGGACATCGGCACCCAGATCACCGTGCTGCTGGAGGGGCGCAAGCTGGTCGAACGGGCCTGCCGGTGGCTGCTGTACAACCGGCGGCCGCCGGTCGACATCACCGGCTGCGTGGACTACTTCGGCAGTGGCGTCCTCGCCGTGCGCTCGGGCCTGCCGAAACTGCTGGCCGGCCGGGACGTGCAGACCTTCGAGGAGCGGCGGGACGCGTTCATGGCGCGCGACGTGCCCGCGGAGCTCGCCGAGACGATCGCCGGCCTGGTGGCGTCCTATTCGGCCTTCGACATCGTGGAAAGCGCGGCGGCCACCTCCCGCGGGGTCGAGGAGACCGCGGGGGTCTACTTCGATCTCGCCGACCGGCTGCAGATCTCCCGGCTCCGCGACCGGATCACGGCGCTGCCCCGGGACGACCGGTGGAGCAGCATGGCCCGGGCGGCCATTCGCGACGATCTCTACGCCGCCCACGCGGCGCTCACCCGCGACGTGCTGTGCGCCACCGGCCCCGGTACCCCGGAGGCGCGCCTCGCGACCTGGACCGAACAGAACGGGGCGGCCGTCGGGCGGGCGACCCGGACCCTGGGCGAGATCTGGGAGAGCGAGCGCTTCACGTTCACGACCCTTTCGGTCGCGCTGCGCGCCGTGCGGGCCCTGGTCGCCTCCAGCTCACTGCCCCAGCCAGGGTGAGCGGGGTCGCCCCCCGGGCCAGCACCGTCAGGAGCCGTGGACGTAGGTGGGGGCGCCGCCCGCGCCGATCACTCGGAGGGTGCCCGCCTGCGAGGTCGCCGGGGGGTCGAGTGCGAGGTAGCTGAGCGTGGAGTCCACGGTCAGCCCGTGCCGGAACGGCGGGTGCGCGGCCGGCACCAGGCTCTGCAGCGCGGCGGGCACCGGGATACCCGGCAACTGCGTCTTACTGTGCGCGGGCGGCAGGTGGGTCGGCACGGTCAAGGTGGCCAGGGTCATGGTGTAGAAGACGAGGGCGCCGCCGCCCGCCGTGCGCAGCGCGAAGAATGGGTAGCTGGTTCCCTGCAGCTCCCAGCTGTACGTCGTGTTCTGCGCGGCGGCCTGCCGGGCGATCGCCGCGTTGGACTGGTACAGCCCGGTGGTCTGCGGCCCGGCCCGGACGACCGAGGCGGCGGCACTGGACGGCCCGTCGTCCGCGACGGCCGCGTGCACCGCGCCCACGACGTCCGGCCGCAGTTTCAGCGCGCCGTCCGAGGTGGCCAGGGCGGTTGCGTAACCGGAGCTGTCGACCGCCACCTTCAGCGCGGGGGCGCCCGGATTGAGCAGAACGGACCCGCTCAGCGCCCAGGTGGTCTCGGCGTCCAGCCGGTCGAACACCAGCAACGCGGTCCGGACCGGATCGCCGGGGGCGGCGCGCTCCGGCACCGTGGCCATGAACCACTGCGGGTACGTGGTCAGCTTGGGCACGTACAGCGTCGGATGCCCGTAGACCGGGCCAATCACTGGATGGCTGGCCGCCGCGTACGTGGCCCCGGCGATGCCGTACTGCGATCCGGTCAGCAGCGACAGGGCCAGCAGCTCATCGTGATTAGCCAGGGCGACCCGCTCCGCGGTGACGAAGGAGTTGAACACCCCGAGCGCGCTGGCCGGGGTGGGCCCCGTCACCGAGGTACCCGCCGACGCGGGCGTGCTGCAGCCCTGCACGGACAGCAGCAGGCCGAGCGCCACCAGCGGGCCGAGAATGGCCAGGAGCGCCCGGGGGATGCCGGTAAAGGTCGCATTCATGTTCGTATCCATTAGAAACCGGGGGCGTCCCGGCCCCGCTCTTGTCGTCGCAGTCCAGGGCCGGCGGATCAGACGGACCCGT
Source organism: uncultured Actinomycetes bacterium (assembly GCA_963732345.1). Classification (GTDB taxonomy): domain Bacteria; phylum Actinomycetota; class Actinomycetes; order Streptosporangiales; family Streptosporangiaceae; genus Bog-532. The sequence goes on from CAVSZI010000019.1 coordinate 357,751, forward strand.
TCGGCAGGATACCTGGCTCCCGCCCGCCACCGTGCCGGCATGCGCCAGCTGGCACCGGCTCGCATAGGCTGTCCGCCATGGCAGCTACCGATCCCGCTGATGAGATCTCGGAACTGTCGTCGAAGCTCGCCAGCGTGGAGGCGGTTCTCGATCCCGGCGCCATGCGGGCCGAGGCCGAGAGCCTACGCGACCAGGCCGCCGATCCGGACCTGTGGGGCGATCAGCAGCACGCCCAGTCGGTGACCCGCCGCCTCTCCTACGTGGAGGGCGAGCTGGCCAGGCTGGAGGACCTACGGCAGCGGCTCGACGACACCCGGGTGATGTTCGAGCTGGCTGACAGCGAGAACGACGAGCCGACCAGGGCCGAGGCCCAGCGCGACCTGGCCTCCCTGCGCAAGGAGATCGACCTGCTCGAGGTGCGCACCCTGCTGTCCGGGGAGTACGACGCCCGCGAGGCTCTGGTCTCGATCAACGCTCAGGCCGGGGGAGCCGACGCCGCGGACTTCGCGCAGAACCTGATGCGCATGTACCAGCGCTGGGCGGAGCGGCACGGGTACCCGACCGAGGTGTACGACATCTCCTACGCGGAGGAAGCCGGCATCAAGTCGACGACGTTCGCGGTCAAGGCGCCCTACGCCTACGGCACGCTCCGCGGCGAGCACGGAACGCACCGGATGGTGCGGATCTCCAGGTACGACAACCAGGGCCGGCGGCAGACCTCCTTCGCCGGCGTGGACGTGGTGCCAGTCGTCGAGCAGACCGACCACATCGAGATCAACGAGGACGAGATCAGGGTCGACGTGTACCGCTCCAGCGGGCCCGGCGGCCAGGGCGTCAACACGACCGACTCGGCCGTCCGGATCACCCACCTGCCGACCGGGATCGTTGTGTCCTGCCAGAACGAGCGCAGCCAGATCCAGAACCGCGCCTCGGCAATGTCCGTTCTGCAGGCCAAACTGCTCGAGCGCAGGCGCCGGGAGGAGGCCGAGGAAATGGCCGCGCTGCGCGGCGAGTCGACCGGAAGCTGGGGCACCCAGATCCGCAACTACGTCCTCTACCCGTACCAGAACGTGAAGGACGTGCGGACCGGCAAGGAAACGGGAAACACGACGGCCGTGCTTGACGGCGAGATCGACGACTTCATCGAAGCCGAGATCCGCTGGCTCCGCCGCGGCCAGAACGGCCAAAAGGACTAGCGGTCATAGGTTACCGTGCGCGGCCAGGACGGCCAGCAGGACGACCAGCAGAACCGAGGCGACGAGGATGTGCGGGCGGTAATTGGCCTGGGCATGATGCACTTCCGCCTTGGACGCCCGGCAGGCTGGACAGCGGCCCTCGCTCACCGGGCCTCCGCAGCGGGCACAGATAAGGTGTTCGCAGCTCAATGGGGAGTCCTTCCGGCCGGTGATGCCCTGCGCTTTGGAGCGTTATAGGGCTCTGCTCGCTAGTTTCCCCCTACACTGTTCCATTGACTAATCCAGGCTACCCGCTGGAGTGCCGCCAATCGCCGCGCCTACGGCGGAGTGCCAGGCCACGTGCCGTTCGCCAGGCCCTGCGAGCCCGGTCGGCGGCACCTCGAACTCTGCCAAGGCGCTCCCGTCCCTCGTCCGTTTCCTACGCCGCTGTGATGGTCCTGTGATCAATTTCGATAACGTCAGCAAGGTCTACCCGAGCCAGAGCCGGCCTGCCCTGGAGAACGTCAGCATCTCGGTGGAGAAGGGCGAGTTCGTCTTCCTCGTCGGTCCGTCCGGGTCCGGCAAGTCCACGTTCCTCCGGCTGGTGCTGAAGGAGGAACGGCCGACCGACGGCCGGATCCGGGTTTCCGGCCGGGACCTGGCCCGCCTGTCCAACTGGCGGATCCCGATGCTCCGGCGCCGGATCGGCTGCGTGTTCCAGGACTTCCGGCTGCTGCCGAACAAGAACGTCTACCAGAACGTGGCCTTCGCGCTCGAGGTCATCGGCAAGCCGCGCCGGTTCATCCGCAAGGTGGTGCCGGAGGTGATCGATCTGGTTGGCCTTGAGGGCAAGCACGACCGGATGCCGGACGAACTGTCCGGCGGGGAGCAGCAGCGCGTGGCCATGGCCCGGGCCTTCGTCAACCGCCCCATGATCCTGCTCGCGGACGAGCCGACCGGGAACATCGACCCCGCGACCTCGATCGGCATCATGAAGGTCCTGGACCGGATCAACCGGACCGGCACCACGGTCGTCATGGCGACCCATGACGCCGCCATCGTCGACTCCATGCGCAAACGGGTCATCGAACTCGAATACGGCAAAGTCGTCCGGGACCAGTCTCGCGGTGTCTACGGTCAGGCGTACTGACGTGCCGTAGCCTGTCCGCCAGGGCTCAGCACCCACCGCGCGGGTCACCCGCCGCCCGATCGAGTACTGCGAGGGATCAGCCAGCATGCGTGCTCAGTTCGTTCTCCGGGAGATCTGGATCGGCCTGCGCCGGAATCTCACCATGACGGTCGCGCTCATCGTGGTGGTGGCGATCAGCCTTTCCTTGCTGGGCGTGGGGCTCCTCTTCGTCAAGCAGGTCGACGCGACGCGCAGCTACTGGCAGGGCAAGGTCGAGCTTTCCATCTACCTGTGCACGGCGCAGAGCGTCAGCGTCCAGTGCAAGCAGAACGGCCCGGCCACCGACGTCCAGCGGCAGCAACTCCGGCAGCAGCTCACATCGATGCCCCAGGTGGCCAGCGTCATCTACCAGTCGCAGCAGCAGGCCTACCAGCAGTTCAAGCAGGAGTTCTCCAACAGCCCGTCGTTCGTCTCCACCGTCTCCCAGGGCGACATACCGGACTCGTTCCAGGTGAAGCTGAAGAACCCGCAGGCGGATTACACCACCGTCGCGTCGGCGGTGACGGGCAAGAACGGGGTTGATTCGGTGATTGACGACCGGTCGATCCTGGCCAAGTTCTACAAGCTGCTCGGCGGCGCGCGGAACGCCGTGGTCATCGTGGCGGTGATCCTGCTGATCGCCGCAACCCTGCTGGTGGCCAACACGATCCGGCTCTCGGCGTTCAGCCGCCGCCGGGAAACCGGCATCATGCGGCTGGTCGGGGCGTCGAACTTCTACATCCAGTTGCCGTTCCTGCTGGAGGGAATCATCGCCGGCCTGATCGGCTGGGCGATCTCCGTCGGCCTCCTGATTGCCGTGAAGTCGCTTTGGCTGGATACGCTACAGCAGTACTTCACTTTCAACGTGGTTCTCAGCGCGGGTGACCTCGTGGAGGTCGTGATCCTCGCCATGTGCGTGGGGGTCCTGCTGTGCGGCGCGACGTCGTTCCTCACGCTTCGCCGTTACCTTCGTGTGTGACATGAGCAGACAGGAGGGACGTGGCTCGGGAGCAAGGGCGGACGGTAATCGCCCGCAACCGCCGCGCCCGATTCGACTACCGGATCGAGGACACCTACGAGGCCGGGCTGGTGCTCACGGGGACCGAGGTGAAATCACTCCGGGCCGGGCGCGCGTCCCTGACGGACGGTTTCGCCCAGATCTCCGATGGAGAGGTGTGGCTGCACAACGTGCACATTCCCGTGTACACCCAGGGCACCTGGACCAATCACGAGCCACGGCGAACCAGGAAACTACTCCTGCACCGTAGGGAAATCGAGAAGCTGTCCTCCCGGACCGCGGAACAGGGCTTGACGCTGGTTCCGCTGTCCCTTTATTTCAAAGACGGGAAGGCCAAGGTCGAGTTGGGCCTTGGGCGCGGCAAGCGGACCTACGATAAACGTCATGACCTGGCGAGCCGGGATGCGGCCAGGGAGATGGATCGTGCTCTCCGGCGGCGACGGTAACGGGGGGGAGGACAGTGTCCTTCTACACCCGTGACCGGGGCAGCCACGCTGGCCGTGGCCGACCGGGGCGCGTTCTCCCGCGCCCCGGTCGGCGAGCCGCCCCGCCGGGTCAGCGGCCGCCCCTCCCGCCCCGGCCGGCTTCGGCGCGCCGGCAGCGCCAGGCCCGGCGCCTGTCGATGCGCGTTCGGCGGATCTGGCTGGTCGCCATCATCGTGATGGCCGGCATCGTGGTCGGGGGCTTCCTGGACGGCTTCGCGCAGGAGCCGTCCGCGGAGGGAACCGTCCAGGCGTTCCTGCTGGCCTGGCAACGGCACGATTACCGCGGGGCCGCCGCCTACACCACCGGCCCCGCGCCCGCCGTGTCGGGCGCCCTGGCCGGTGCCTTCACCCAGCTGGACGCGACGGCCATGTTCCTGTCCATGGGCCGGGTGGACCAGCACGGCAGCTCGGCCCAGGCGCACTTCACCGCCTCGGTGAACCTCGGTGAGGGTGGCCACCAGTGGACCTACGCCGGCCGGTTCGCGCTGCGCAAGCTCGGTTCCGGCTGGAAGATCGAGTGGGCGCCCAGGGTCATCAACCCCCAGCTGGGCCCGGGGGAGCGGCTGGCCGTGATCACGCAGGTGCCGGCCCGGGCATCGGTGCTGGACGCCACGGGGCAGCCGCTCCAGGTGCCGTCGGCGGTCTACCAGATCGGGGTCTGGCCCCGGACGCTGCCCAACCCCACCGAAACGGCGGATGACTTCGCCGGGGTGACCCAGCTCAACGCCACCCAGGTTCTCGGCCAGATCCAGGCTGCCCCGCCCGGGCAGTTCCTCACCCTGCTGTCGCTCGACCCGGATGACTACGCGCAGATCTCCCCGGAGCTGGCCCGGGTGCCCGGCCTGATCGTGCACCGGGTCAGCCAGCGGCTGTTCTCCTCCGAGGCCAGCGAGATCGTCGGCACCGTCGGCTCGGAGAACTCCAGCATGCTGCGCGACGAAGGCGCCTCCTACCAGCCCGGCACCACGGTCGGCCTGGCCGGCCTGCAGGCCACCTACCAGCGTCTGCTGGCGGGCTCGCCGACCACCGAGGTGGTGGCCGAGAACGGCAGCGGGCAGCAGGTCGCGGTTCTGCAGCAGTGGCAGGGCAAAGCCGGCCAGCCCGTGCGGACCACGATCAATGCGGGTGTGCAGGCGGCGGCGCTCAACGCGGTGTCCGCCGCGCCCAGCACGGCCGCCGAGATCGTCGCCGTGCAGGCCTCCACCGGCAAGATCCTCGCTGTCGCCGGTCACAACGCCCCCGGCGGCCAGCTTCTCACCGGCGGCGCCCTCAACGCGCACCTGACGCCCGGGACCGCGTTCACGATCGTGTCGACCGCGGCGCTGCTCGGGACGGGCCTTTCCCCCGGCACCGAGATCCCGTGCACCAGCCTGGCCAACGTCGGCGGCCAGCTGTTCAGCGACCAGCAGCTCGCCTCCAGCCTGGGCGGCGACACCTCGTTCAGCACCGACTTCGCCCAAGGGTGCGGCACCGCGTTCGCGGGGCTGTCCCGCCGGCTGACCAGCAGCGCCCTGACCACCGCGGTGAACGGCTTCGGCATCGGTTCGAAGTGGCAGCTGCCACTGCAGGCCTTCTCCGGCTCGGTGCCCGCCGCGACGACCGACGGCCAGCTGGCCGGGGAGACCATCGGGCAGGGCGTCCATATGAGCCCGCTGGGCATGGCCTTGATCGCCGCCGAGGTCGACTCCGGGCTCTGGCGGTCCCCGGTGCTCGTTACGAAGCCGCCCGACGGGGCCGCGTCTGTCAAGTCGCCCCTGACCCCGGGTGCCCTCACGTCCCTGCGCGCGCTGATGCGCGAGGCCGTCACGTCCGGCTCGGCCAAGAGCGCCAACGTGTCAGGCGCGCCGGTCTACGGCCAGACCGCACTCGTGCAGACCGGAAGCGGCCGCAGCGCCCAGTGGCAGAGCTGGTTCGTCGGCTACCGCGGAGACGTCGCGTTCACGGTCCTGACCTCCAGCCAATCGCCCGAGATCTCCGCATCCGCCCCGGCCGCCCAGTTCCTCAGCGCCCTGCCCGCCAGCTGACCCCGCGCCGCCCTGCCCGCCAGCTGACCCCGCGCCGCCCTGCCCGCCAGCTGACCCCGCGCCGCCCTGCCCGCAGCTGATCCCGCGCCGTCTGACCGCGCCCCTGCTGCGCCGCCCACCGCCCAGCACCGCCCCGCGCCGTTACCTATTCGTTGTTGAACTCTCTGTGATCAGAGGCAACCATTTGGCTACTCTCCGACGTCTTAGCTGGTGACTGGGTTTCGCTAGGGGGGTTGCGGCCTCAGTCGCGTGATAAGACCGGGTCTCATCTCGGGGGAGATCCGGCAATCCGGACCGGCTCCGACCCTGCCGGTCGACCCCCGCGGGCGCGTTGATCACCGCCAGCGCCCGCGGGGGTCATTCCCCCCTCCGGTGCCATCCGCTCGCCCCCTCTCACGCCCGCCCCTTCGGCACCCTCCGCCGTTCGCGCCGGCGCCCCGGTGGCGCATCTCCGTCCACCTCCCCAGCGACCGCAATGGCGCCACCGCGGACACGCAACGATCACGATGACGCCACCGTGGACCCGAGGTGGCCGGGCGGTCGCCCGACAGTCTCCCGGCCGGGAATCTTGGTTGGCGGCTTGGCGTTGAACCGTGTACGGTCGGGCGGAGCAGGTCATCGCGCGCGATGCCCGGTTGAAAACTCAAGAGGGGGTGAACGGTTTCGACTTCGGTGGTTGATTCAGGGGAAGCGGGCCGAGGATTGCGGTTGTGACCTCGCTAATCACATGACCGCAAAACAATAAGTGCCAATTCAACGCGCACTAGCGTCGCCCTCGCCGCCTGAGGCGAGTTAGACGCTTGTCAGCCCGGGGATGCCTTCGACCCGGTGCCTGGCATCAGCTAGAAGGATTACCGTCTAGCCCGGTCACGGGACTGGCACGGGACATCAAACAGTGACTGAGCCCGTCGGCATCTTGCCTGTGTGAATGCCGGGGCTGAGAAAAACACAGCAGGCTGCGCCCGGAGAAGCCCTGTTGATGCACTGAAGGACGCGGGTTCGATTCCCGCCACCTCCACCCATGACAGCTTCCCTTGCCTGACCCGTGGGACCCGTGGTGGACCGTGCCCGGCTCACGGGTCAGCCAGCCGGCACAGACTTGTCACGCCTTAGCACTGCTTGCTATACCAAGCTATGCCACACCGCGTGACGGTATGCCGGTTACTAACATGATCACGTGAGTGAGCCCCGGCAGCCTCAGCCGCCCTACCTGCGGATAGCCGGAATCATCCGGGATCAGATCGAACACGGAGAGTATGTGCCGGGTGATCAGATCCCGAGCATGGCGAAAATTTCCGAGGAGCACGGAGTGAGCCGGGGCACGGCGGGGCGCGCCGCCGAAAGAAGGCAATAAATGCATATCGGAGGCGCGCCGGACTTATCGGGCACCGAAAGCCGCCTCGTCGGACTGCCGAAAAGCAGCGCCGCGTGAAACGCAAGAGCGCAGGCCAGGAGGGCATCGGCGCGGAAGGGTGATGGAGACAGTCGGGAAAGTCATAGTGACCTATCCGGCGAGTAGCCTGCAGGAGCGCGTGAGTGCTGGTTACGATGACTCGTCCGTTAACGACATTACACACAGCGTGGGCGGCATGACGTTCGGTGCGCCGCACGTCGGCCGCCGGGAGGCGGGCCGGCAGGGACCGGGCCCGGATATGGCCGCCCATAACGCCGTGGGAAGTGGTCAAAAATGAGCGACCTGGTTGACCTGACGTCCCGTTTGCTGGACGACGGCTTCGTGATCTGCTCGGAGAAGACAGGAGACCGATTCACGGTGCTGCTGCGCCGAACCCGCGCGGAGGGGCGCCGCGTGTTCTGCGGGACCGGGGACAGCTTCCCCGATGCCCTCGTCGACGCGGCAGAGGAGGCCGCAGTTCCCGCCGCCTGATCCCATCACCGCAGGCCTGATCCCATCATCGCGCAGGCGGGCAACGGCGCCCGCCCAGGATCAACAACAGACCGCCCAGGCGTAAGGACGGTGGCGCCGGAGCCGGCCCAGGTGTGACGATCCCGTACTCGTGAATCTTGCGGTAGATCGTCGCGCGTGACATGCCGAGGGATTCGGCCGCCTTGACCTTGTTGCCGTCGCAGTCCAGCAGGCTCTGCACGATCGCGTCGCGTTCCATCGACTCCAGCGGGCTGAGCAGTCGGCGGCTTACCGTCCAGCATTCCGGCGGCAGGTCGGTCGGCTGGATCGAGCCTGCCCGGCGGCGCTGGACGACCCGCTTCAGCACCTGCCACAGCTGTGCGGTGTTACCGGGCCAGCTCGACCGCAGCAGCAGCTGCATCGCCTCGGGCGAGCAGACCACCCGGCCGTGCTGGCTCAGCCGGGCCAGGAAGAACGGCACCAGTTCCTGCAGGTCATCGATGTGATGGCGCAGCGGGGGCAGCTCCACCGTGGCCGGGAAGAAGCGCAGCAACCTGGTCAGGTCCGCGTTCGCGTTCTTGCGGTACAGCGTGACGGCCACCCGCAGGGGGGTGTCCCGCTGGACGGCCCGGGCCTCCTGCAGGGCGCTGGACAGCGAGTGCACCTGCTTCGTGTTGAGTTCATCGACGTGCCGGATGACCAGCATGCCCGCGCCGTCGAGCAGTTCGTCGCGCGCCTTCACCAGCCACTGCGCGCCGGTCACCTCCGACGCGTCGAGAACGTGCAGCCGGCCCGCCGGATCGCGCCGCTGGTGCACGGCCTTGACCAGGGCCATCTTGCCGACCCCCGGCTCGCCTTCCAGGGTCAGCCATTCGCCGGAGTCGTAGGCGAGCTCCGCCTCGCGGCACGCCCGCGTCCACAGCACGCCCGCGCCGACCAGGCCGGGCAGGAACATCGGGGCCCTGGTGCCCGTCTTGCCGGGCGGCGTGGCCGGGCGGGCGGCGGCCTCCATCAGCTTCACGTGCACGATGCCGTCGCCGAACGGGGGGTCGCTGTCGATGGGACGGCAGTACATCCGGGCCTTCAGGCCGGTGGGCAGCTCCGCGGTGACGGCGCCGGCGTGGTGCCGGGCCAGCACCTCCGCGGCCTGGCCGATGAGCGCCGCCTGATCGGCCGGATCAAGGATCCGCCGGGCGTAGTCGTTCATCATCACCACGTCGTTGCCGATCGCCAGGACGATCCCGCCGGTCCGTCGGCAGGCGCGTACATACTCCTCCAGGAGGCTGAACTCCCGGTTGCTGCTCCCGTTCAGCAGGGCCTGAGTGATCTGGTCGGCGGTCGACTTGACCAGGGCCACCAGCAGCGGGTCGGCGTTCTTACGCCAGCACGTCAGGTCGATCACGCCGACCGTCTTGCCGGTGATGGGGTGGTGGATGGGCACCCCGGCGCAGGCCAGTCCCTCGAGCTTCTCCGCGTAGTGCTCGTGGCCGAAGACGTGCGTCGGCCTGGCCTCCAGCGCGGTGCCGATCCCGTTCGTGCCGACGAGCTCCTCTGAGTAGTTGAAACCCGGCGCCAGCTTGACGCCATCGAGGTGACGTTCGAGATCGTGGTCGGCCGTCAGCCGGTTCAGCACGAGACCGTTGGCGTCGGTGAGGATGATGCTGATGGGCTGTCCGTCGAGCTGATCGTGCAGATGCCGCAGCACTGGATCGGCGTGCCGCGCCAGGGCCGTCTCCGGATCGGGATCACGGGTGTACCGGAGCTCGATCCGGTCCGCCGCGACCCGCCAGTCGCGCGAACGTCGCCAGGACGCGAGGATGGGTTCTCGCACTTCATGCTGATTGACCGGCTCAGCGGCCAGGAATCGTTCCCGGGCCTTCGCCAGCCGGTCACTGCCGCTCACGGGCTGCAGCGGCACTGCTGCTTGCACCATGGTGCCTCCCGGGACCGTCGGGACGGATGTCGCAGGCTGGAGGCTCAGCCTGCGAAGGGGCGCATCCAGGTTTACGTGGTTTACGTGGGTTTACGTGGCTGATACCAAGCTAGACGAATCGTTAAACGCCTTCGCTCTCCCCGCTGTCTCAAGTTGAGACCCCCGAGGTAGTGAGACCGGCGTTGGCTCGTTCGCGTCCCATCCGCCACGTTCGAGGCGGAAACCGGCGCCCCCGCCTCAGCGCGCTACGTCGATCACGTGCGACGTCGATCATCCGCCAGGAGGTGGCCGTGGAGCCAGCTGAATCTCAGTACGAGACCTTCAACCCGTGGAGCATCGTCAACCTGGTGTTCGACCACCTGGCCCGCGAGGGCCTGCACCCGACTCTGGGTGAGGGAGGCGATCCGGGCGCTCCCGCCGCCGAGCTCCTCAAGTGCATGGGGATCACCCCGGCCACGGAGGGCAACCGGCAGGTCGCCAACAAGGTCCAGGACCGGCTCGCCGAACTCAGGGACGCCGTCTTCGGTGACGGCTGAGGCAATGACTGACGGTGGTCCGCTCCGTAAGGCAGACGGTGATCCGCTCCGTAAGGCAAGAGCCGGGCAAGGGCCGAACGTCCTGGCCACCGTCATGTGTCTCATTTCGAGAGCTCATGACCCTGGCCTACGGGGTGTGATCTGCCACACGAGAACTTTTCGTGTGGGTGGACCGCGCACGGGTCCGGCGAAGGAATGAACCGGCGAGTGCCCACCCAGGGGCTGCGCGGGAGGGCAGCCGGAGCAGCTCGAGAGGAAAGGGGTGACGATGAGTCGCCAGAGTGTGGCAAAGGCCCACCAGAAGATCCAGGAACTGGCCTGGGAACCGCAGTACCACGAGCCGGTTTCGCAGTACGGGACGGACTACACGTTCCGCAAGGCTCAGAAGAAGGACCCGCTCAAGCAGGTCCTGCGGTCCTACTTCCCGATGGAGGAAGAGAAGGACCACCGGGTCTACGGGGCCCAGGACGGCGCGATCCGCGGCAACATGTTCCGCCAGGTGCAGGAGCGCTGGCTGGAGTGGCAGAAGCTGTTCCTGTCCATCATTCCGCTCCCGGAGATCTCGGCCGCCCGGGCCATGCCGCTGCTGTTCCGTACGGTTCCCAACCCGGAACTGCACAACGGCCAGGCGATCCAGATGATCGACGAGGTGCGGCACTCGACGATCCAGCAGAACCTCAAGCGCCTGTACATGAACAACTACATCGACCCGGCCGGATTCAACTCCAGTCTCCGCGACTTCCAGAGTGACTACTGCGGGACGATCGGCAGGCAGTTCGCCGAGGGCTTCATCACCGGTGACGCCATCACCGCGGCGAGTATTTACCTGACCATCGTGGCCGAGACGGCGTTCACCAACACGCTGTTCGTCGCCATGCCCGCCGAAGCGGCCGCGAACGGCGACTACCTGCTGCCCACCGTGTTCCACTCGGTGCAGTCGGACGAGTCGCGGCACATCAGTAACGGTTACGCGACCCTGCTGATGGCGCTCTCGGACGAGAGCAACCACCAGCTCCTCGAGCGTGACCTGCGCTACGCGTGGTGGAACAACCACCGTGTGGTGGACGCGGCCATCGGCACGTTCATCGAGTACGGCACCAAGGACCGCCGCAAGGATCGTGAGTCCTACGCCGAGATGTGGCGCCGGTGGATCTACGACGACTACTACCGCAGCTATCTCCTGCCACTGGAGAAGTACGGCCTGGTCATCCCGCACGACCTCATCGAGGAAGCCTGGAACCAGATCTGGAACAAGGGCTACGTGCACGAGGTCGCGCAGTTCTTCGCCACCGGCTGGCTGGCGAACTACTGGCGGATCGACCCGATGACCGACGAGGACTTCGAGTGGTTCGAGTACAAGTACCCGGGCTGGTATGACAGGTACGGCAAGTGGTGGGAGAACTACAACCGCCTGTCCATGCCGAACGGTCACCACCCGATCGTGGCCGAGAACGTCGATTACGTGTACCCGCACCGCTGCTGGACCTGCATGGTCCCGTGCCTGGTCCGCGAGGACATGACCATGGCTGAGGTCGACGGGCAGTGGCGCACGTACTGCCACAAGGAATGCCAGTGGACCGACGAGACGGCCTTCCGGCCGACCTACCAGGGCCGTGAGACCCCGAACATGGGCCAGCTCATCGGCAAGCGCGAATGGGAGACCCTCTACCACGGCTGGAATTGGGCCGACGTGGTGAGCGACATGGGCTTCGTCCGCGACGACGGCAAGACCATGGTCGCGCAGCCGCACCTGAACCTGGACCCGAAGAAGATGTGGACGCTGGACCACCTGCGCCGCATGGGGCCGGTCCAGAGCCCGAACGTGCTGCTCAACGAGATGACCGACGAGCAGCGCCAGGCGTTCCGCGCCGACTACATCAAGGGAGGCCCGGCGGGCAGGCCGGCTCCCGCGGACGCCTGAGCGCTCGCCTGAGCGCTCGCCTGAGTACGGGGGCGGACGCCCGAGCCACGGCAGCAGCCGTAGCGACCGCGGACGCCCCAGCGCAGCCCGGACGCCGGTGCGGCAGGAGGGCCGGAGGTAACACTTTGGCCCTCCTGCCACCACGCAGCGCAGCATGAATCGTGAGGTGACCATGGGCGAGAAACACCTCGTTCGTTTCGAGCCGGTCGGTATCGAAATCGAGGTCGACGAGGACCAGAACGTCCTTCGGGCCGCGGCCGAGCAGGGGATCATGCTCATGCACGGCTGCAAGGAGGGCCAGTGCTCCTCCTGCAAATCGTTCATCCTCGAGGGCGACGACATCGAGCACGACCGGTACTCGACCTTCGCGCTGCCGGACTACGAAAAGGAGGAAGGTTACACCCTGCTCTGCCGGGCGCACGTCTACGAAGACGTCACGATTGAGCTGCTCAACTACGACGAGGAGATGATCCGCTCCGGCCTGCCGATCCAGCAGGGCGTGGCGGAGGTGGTAGCCAACGAGCCGGTCACCCACGACATGCGGCATCTTGTCCTGAAGCTGATCGAGCCGGACGAGATCAAGTTCTTCCCCGGCCAGTACATGGACATCACGATTCCCGGCACGGAGACGGTGCGGTCCTTCTCGATGGCCAACACCACGAGCCGCGAGAGCCGCCAGCTCGAGTTCGTCATCAAGGTGTATCCGGACGGGAAGTTCTCGCATTTCCTGGACTCCAGGGTCCAGGTAGGCGACCGGCTGGACCTGTCCGGGCCGTTCGGTGTTTTCACCCTCCGCGAGGGCGATAACGACCTGGTCTTCGTGGGCGGCGGCGCCGGCATGGCACCTATCCTGTCCCTGCTCCGGTCCATGGCCGAGCGCGGCCTTCAGCGCAAGGCCACGTTCTTCTACGGTGCCCGCGGCCAGCGTGACCTGTGCTTCGAGCCCGAACTGCGCGAGCTGGAACAGAAACTGCCCAGCTTCCGCTACCTCCCGGCGCTGTCCGAGCCGTCCGACGATGACGACTGGGACGGCGAGACCGGCCTGATCACGGATGTCGTCAAGCGGCACGCCAAGGATCTGGCCGGGGCCCACGCCTACGTGTGCGGGCCGCCACCGATGGTGGAGGCCGCGGTGCCGCTGCTCGCCACGCTCGGCGTGGAAGAAAAGCGCGTCTACTACGACAAGTTCACGACCACCGGTGAACCCGAGCAATGACGCAGGTAACCCGGAGCCTGAGCTGCGTTCTGAGCCAGACAGAGCCGCTCTCCCGGTAGCGATATGAGCTGAACTGACGAAAGAAGGACTCATGACTACTCCGCAAGAGCGCAGCGTACCGAAGCCCGTCTTTACCGACGCTGAGGCCGGGGCCAAGGTATTCCCGGACTCCGACAACCGCAAGTTCACCTACTTCAACCCAGCCAAGCGCAAGTCGTCCCACTACGAGGACGTGACCGTAGAGGTCCAGCCGGACCCCCGGCACTACCTGTCCCAGGGCTGGCTGTATGGCTTCTCCGACGGCCGCGGCGGTTACCCGCTCGACTGGACGGTGCTCAAGGCCTGGGGAAGTCGACCGGCCGGAGCCCGAGCGCTTCCCCGGATCCGGTGGCAAGGGCTACGACTGGCCGGCGACCGGCTGGCACGAGTTCCGCGACCCGAACGAGGAGTGGGAACTCACCATCTACCGCTACAACTCGAACGTGGTGCGCCAGGTCAACCAGAACATCGACAACGCCCGCCAGTCCAAGGCGTTCGAGCAGTGGAACCGGAACTGGGTGCGCTTCGTCGAGCGCAACGTCGGCGCCTGGATGCACGTTGACCACGGCCTCGGCCTGTACCTGTACGCCAACGCCAACCGCCGGGCGCCGACCAACATGCACAACAACGCGATCTCGGTGAACAGCATGCACCGGATCCGGGCTGCCCAGGACCTCGCGCTGTACAACCTGACCCTGAGCGAGGAGATCCCGGAGTTCGACGGAGCAGCGCACATCGAGACGTGGAACTCCGACCCGGCCTGGCAGGGCGTGCGGGAGACCGCCGAGCAGCTCACCGCGGTCGATGACTGGTGCGAGGCCATCTTCGCCTCCAACGTTGTCTTCGAGCCGCTGGTGGGCGAGCTGTTCCGCAGCCAGCTCGTGCAGCACGCCGCGGCGCGCAACGGCGACTTCGTGACCCCCACGATCGTCGGCGCGGCCGAGCACGACTTCGCCGAGCGCGACCTGCGCTACACGCGGGCCATGTTCGAGCTGCTCACCGACGACCGTGAGTTCGCCGACCACAACAAGCAGATCCTCAGCCAGTGGCTGTCGACCTGGGTGCCGCGCGCCATCGTCGCGGCCCGTACCCTGCAGCCGATCTGGTCGCAGCCGGACAACAAGCCGCCGCGCTTCGAGGACGGGCTGGATGCCGTCAAGAACCGTTTCGCCGCACTCGTGACCGACCTGCACCTGGACGTACCGAAGGAGCTGAGCCAGTGACCACGTTCAAGACCTCCGCGAGCCCGTACAAGTCCGACAACACCGCGTCGAACCGGGCCGGGGTGACCCTGATGAACAACCAGGTCGGCGCGGTCGTCGCGCAGGTCATGAAAGAAAAGCCGAACGTCACCGTCACGTACCTTCCGTCCATGATCAGGGTTGACGCGGTAGGGCGGATGGATTTCGACTATGACGAGATCTCCGAGGCGCTCGGCGAGGAGCCTGGCTACTTCGACGCTGCGGAGTTCGAGGAGAACATGTCGACGCACTACGGCCGGATGGTCCACCTGGACGACCGGACGATCATGTTTTCCAACCCGGAGGACGCGGCCGAGTACATCGGCTTCGACCTCACCGACCTCACTCCACAGTAGCTAGCGGCCAGCGCGGACGCACTCGATTCAGCTCGGCAAGGAGGCATGGTGTACGAGAAGAATGGCGAGAAGTACTTCATCGTCGATAGCCATATGCACTATTGGACCGCGGGCCCGGACAACTGGGTGAAGGGAGCCGAGCAGTACGCCAAGGGCTGGATCGAGTGCTTCCACGCCTACCAGTCGCTCGGCCCGCCCGAGACCCACTGGACCCTGGAGCACTTCGAGACGTACTCCGAAGACGACCTGATGAAGGACGTCTTCGAAGACGGCCATGTGGACGTGGCCATCTTCCAGCCCACGTACCTGAAGGAGTGGTACGCCGAGGGCTTCAACACCACCGAGCGCAACGCGGCGCTGGGGGAGAAGCACCCCGGCAAGTTCATCGCCAACACCCGGTTCGACCCACGCGACGGCGACGTGGGCCTGAAGAGCCTGCAGGCCAACGTGGAGCGGTACGGGTCCAAGGGCGTGAAGCTCTACACCGCCGAGTGGAACAACGGCTCGCGCGGCTACAAGCTCAGCGACCCGGCCTGCTACCGGTACCTCGAGGCCGCCCAGAACCTGGGCATCAAGAACATCCACGTGCACAAGGGCCCGACGATCTGGCCGCTGGACAAGGACGCGTTCGACGTGTCCGACGTCGACCACGCCGCGACCGACTTCCCGGACCTGAACTTCATCGTCGAGCACGTGGGCCTGCCCCGGATCGAGGACTTCTGCTTCATGGCGACGCAGGAGCCCAACGTCTACGCCGGCCTGTCCGTGGTCATCGGCGGCCTGATGTTCGCCCGGCCCAAGTTCTTCGCCAAGGTCATGGGCGAACTGCTGTTCTGGGTCGGCGAGGACAAGATGACCTTCGGCAGCGACTACGGCATCTGGGAGCCCAAGTGGCAAATCGAGGGCTTCGTCGACTGGGACTACCCCAGCGACGAGTTCTCCGACTACCCGCGGCTGGGCACGGCCGGCAAGAAGAAGATCCTCGGCCTGAACGCCGCCAAGCTTTACGGCATAGAGGTGCCCAAGGAGTTCCAGCTGAAGGACGAGTCCGGCGGCCAGCCAGCCGAACAGGACGACGCCAAGCTGGTCGAGGACGCGGCCCCGGTCGCGGGGGCATGACCGCCCCCACCACCGCGACCGGAGCGGGCCCGGGGAAGCAACACCCCGGGCCCGCTCTGGCGGGCGGCGCTGATCCGAGGAAACACCCCCGGGCCCGCTCCGGCGGGCGGCGCTGATCCGAGGAGACAACACCCCGGGCCCGCTCCGGCGGGGATCCTGGATGCGCTCGGGACGGTGCGTGACCCGGAACTCGACGAGCCGATCACCTCGCTCGGGTTCGTCACGTCGTACATCATCTCCCCGGACGGGGACGCATCTGTCCGGCTGCGCCTCCCCACATACTTCTGCGCGCCCAACTTCGCCTTCCTGATGGTGGCGGACGCCTACGATGCGGTGTCCGCGCTGCCGGGGGTGCGCAGCACGGAGATCGTGCTGGAAGATCATTTCGCCTCGGGCGCCATCAACGGCGGAGTGGCCGCGCACGCGGGCTTCGCGCAATCGTTCGACGGGGAGGCGGTCGGCGAGCTGCACGAGCTGCGCGCCGACTTCTTGCGCAAGGCGGTCATGGCCGGCACCGATCTGGTGTGCCGGCCGCTCATCGCGGCCGGCACCGACCCGTCGCGGCTGCCGGGCATGGTTCTGGGTGACCTGCCGGTCTCCCGCGAACTGGACCGGCTGCGGCAGCGCCGGGCTGAGCTGGGCCTGCCCGCCGGCGACGACGCGCCGCTACTGATCGACCCCAGGACCGGAGCGCTGGTCAGCGGCGACGCGATGCCGCTGCACCTGCGCAAGGCCAGGACGACGCGGATCAGCATCGAGTCAAACGGCAGCATCTGCCGCGGCATGCTCCAGTACCGCTACGACACGCAGGGACAGGGCGAGGAGGACAAGTGAAGGCCGTCCGCTTGCACGAATTTCACCAGATGCCGGTGATCGACGAGGTTCCCGAACCAAAGATCAGCGGCCCGCTCGACGTCATCGTGAAGATCGGCGGGGCGGGGGTCTGCCGCACCGACCTGCACATCATCGAGGGCCAGTGGGACGCGGCGATGGGCACACCGCTGCCCTACATCCTGGGGCACGAGAACGCCGGCTGGGTGCATGAGATCGGTTCGGCGGTGACCAACGTGGCCGTCGGCGACACCGTCATCCTGCACCCCACCCCGACCTGCGGGCTGTGCCACGCCTGCCGGGCCGGCGACGACATGCACTGCATCAACAACTCCTTCCCGGGCCTGTCCACCGACGGCGGCATGGCCGAATACCTGCTGACCTCCGCCCGGGCCTGCGTGAAACTGGACCCGGAGACCAAGCCAGAGGACGTCGCCGCCCTGGCCGACGCGGGCATCACGGCCTACCACGCGGTCCGTAAGGCCATCCCGCTGCTGTACCCGGGCACCACCTGCGTGGTCATCGGCGCTGGCGGCCTGGGCCACATCGGCGTCCAGTGCCTCGCCGCGCTGACCGCGACCCGGATCATCGTGGTCGACCGCAACCCGGACGCGCTGAAGCTGGCCGAGCAGCTTGGCGCGCAGCACACCGTGGTCGCCGACGGCCGCCAGGTCGACGCCGTCAAGGACCTGACCGGCGGCACCGGCGCCGAAGTGGTGCTCGACTTCGTGGCCGAGCAGGGCGCCGAGATGGACGGGTGGAACATGACCGCTCCGGGCGGGCTCCTACTTCGTCATCGGCTACGGCGGCACGCTGGAGATCCCGACGCTGGACATCATCTCGACCGAGCGCAACATCATCGGCAACATCGTCGGCACCTACAACGAGCTCGCCGAGCTGATGGCTCTCGCCCAGGCAGGCAAGGTCACCCTGCACACCCGGACCTACCCCCTGGACGCCGCGGTCGAAGCGCTCAGCGATCTCGACGCTGGGCGCGTCCGCGGCCGGGCCATTCTCGTCCCTTAGCCCGCCCCTTCGCCCATCTGTTTGCCGCATTCGTAAGTCCCAGGAGGACCAATGGCCAAGGAACTGCGTTTCAATGAGGAAGCCCGGAGCCTGCTGCTGGCCGGCGTCGACCAGCTCGCCGAGGCCGTGAAGTCAACACTCGGCCCCAAAGGGCGCAACGTCATCCTGGAGAAGATCACCGGGTCGCCGGTCGTCACCAACGACGGCGTGACGATCGCGCGCGAGATCTTCCTGAAGAACCAGTTCGAGAACATGGGCGCCCAGCTGGTCAAGGAAGCGGCGATCAAGACCAACGACATCGTTGGTGACGGGACAACCACCGCGACCGTCATCGCCCAGGCCATCGTGCACGCGGGCATGGACGCCATCGGCAAGGGGGGCAACCCGGTCCTGGTCAAGCGCGGCATCGACCTGGCCGTCGGCCGCCTGGTCGAGCACCTGCGCGGCGTCGCGCATCCGGTGAAGACCGAGGAGGATTACGCGCGGGTGGCGGCCATCTCCGCGAACGACGACGACACGGTTGGCGCGGTGATCGCGAAGGCGCTGTACACCGTCGGCGATGGCGGCATCGTCACGGTGGAGGAGTCGCCCAGGTCCGGCATGAGGGTCGACTTCGTGGAGGGCTTCGAGTTCGACAACGGGTACCTGTCGCCCTACATGGTGACCAACCCGGCGGCCCTGGAAGCCGTCGTCGACGATCCCTACATTCTGCTCTGCAGCGAGAAGATCACCAAGGTCCAGGAGCTGATGCCGCTGCTGGACAAGATCATGCGGGCACCGCGGCCGCTGGTGATCCTGGCCGAGAACGTCGAGGGCAGCGCGCTGTCCATGCTGGTGCACAACCACGTCAACCGGATCTTCCAGTGCGTCGCGGTGCGGGCGCCCGGTTTCGGGGACCGTCGGCTGCACAAGCTGGAGGACATTGCCGCGCTCACCGGCGGCGCGGTGTACAGCAAGCACTCCGGGTTCTCGCTGGAGACGATGACCATCGAGCAGCTGGGCCGGGCATCGCAGGTCCGGGTCAACGCCGACAGCACCACCATCATCGGCGGCCATGGTTCCGCGGACGCGGTGGAGTTCCGCCTCGCCCAGATGCGGTCGGAAATGGAACGCGCCACGTTCGGGATCGACGAGGATGTCCTGAGCGAGCGGATCGGCGCCCTGTCCGGCAAGGTGGCCGTGATCAGCGTCGGCGCCCCGACCAGCGCGGAGCTGAAGGAACTGCAGCACCGCGTGGAGGACGCGCTGTCCGCGACGCGGGCCGCGATGGCCGAGGGCATCGTGGCGGGCGGCGGCGCTGCGCTGCTGCACGCCGAAGGCGCGCTCAATGACCTGGACGTCCGGGATGACTACGCGATCGGCGTCGAGATTGTGCGGAAGGCGCTCACCGAGCCCGCCTACCTGATCGCGGCCAACGCCGGCTACGACGGCACCGAGGTAGTGGCTAATATCACGCCCATGGGGCCGGACGAGGGCTTTGACGCCCTCGGGGGCCGTCTATGGCAACATGATCGATATGGGCATCATCGATCCGCTGCGGGTGGCCCGGTCGGCTCTGCAGAACGGCGCCTCGGTCGCCGGCCTGCTGCTGACGACCAACACCCTGGTCGCCGAGGAGCAGACGCCGTGGGGCGGCAGCCCGGCGCTGATGACGGAGTTCGGCCCCCTCGACGGGGGCCTGAACCAGCCGTCCCCGGACCCCAGCACTCCGCAGTCGCTCGGGCTCGGGCCGTCGGTCGGCTGACTTGGTCCCGCTGACCACCGATTCCGCTTTTCCGGCCGCCGAGCGCGGCATAGCCGACCACAGTGGGCTCCGCCTGCTGCGCTCGCGCGGCCGGATTCGCGGGGTGGTCGCGCTCCTGGGTCCCGCGTTCGTCGCCGCGGTCGCCTACGTGGACCCCGGCAACTTCGCGACAAACTTCTCCGCAGGCGCGCAGTTCGGCTACGGCCTGGCCTGGGTCGTCGCGCTGGCCAATCTGATGGCCATGATGGTGCAGTACCTCTCGGCCAAGGTGGGCGTGGCCACCGGCCGTGACCTGCCCGAACTGTGCCGGGATCTGTTCCCGCGCGCCGTCACCCGGATGCTGTGGGTGCAGGCCGAGCTGATCGCGATCGCGACCGACCTGGCCGAGTTCGTCGGCGCCGCGATCGGGCTGAACCTGCTCTTCCACGTGACGCCCCTGGTGGCCGGGCTCATGACCGCGGTCGTCGCGTTCGGCATCCTGGCCCTGCAGCAGCGCGGGTACCGCCGCTTCGAGCTGGCCATTGCCGCCCTGCTCGGCATCGTGTCGCTGGGGTTCGCCTACGATCTGGTCGCGGTGCACGCGGCCCCGGCGAGCATGGCCGCCGGCCTCGTCCCGCACCTGCTGCCGAGCAGCCTGCTGCTGGCCTCCGGCATTATCGGGGCCACGGTCATGCCGCACGTGATCTACCTGCATTCGGCGCTGACCAAGTCCCGGATCGCCTGCCACGATGACGCGGAGCGCCGCGAACTGCTGAGGTTCCAGCGGCTCGACGTGGTCGTCGCGCTCGGGGCCGCCGGGCTGATCAACCTGGCGATGCTCTTCGTTGCCGCCGCGCTGTTCAGCCGCACCGGCGGCCAGGCGGCGAACTCGCTGGCCGCGGCGCACGCGGGGCTCGGGCACCTCATCGGCGGCGGTGCCGCGCTCGCGTTCGCGGTCGCGCTGCTCGCCTCCGGGCTGTCATCCTCCAGCGTCGGCACCTACGCGGGCCAGGTCGTCATGCAGGGATTCGTGCGCCGCCGGATCCCGCTGTTCGTCCGGCGCACGCTGACCATGCTGCCCGCGCTGGTGGTGCTGGGGCTCAATCTGCCGGCCACCGCGGCCCTGGTGATCTCCCAGGTCGTCCTCTCCTTCGGGATACCGTTCGCGCTGGTGCCGCTGGTCCTGCTCACCCGCCGCGCCGACGTCATGGGCGCGCTGGTGAACCGGCGCCTGACCACCGCCGTGACCGCCGGCATCGCGTCGGTCATCATCGCCCTCAATATCTTCCTGATCTACGTCACCTTCGCGGGTTAGCGAGGGCGAGCGGTAACCGGGTCAGGACGGTATGAGACATTGTGCGCATGCCTGATCTCCCTCATCGCGCGGATGGCGGTGTGACTGACGGTTATCTGTCCGTACCCGGCGGCCCGGGGACGGTCCCGCCCCCCGGGCGATGGCCCGGTGTCGTGGTGATCCACGAGGCGTTCGGCCTCACCGACGGCATCAGGCAGCACGCGGACCGGCTCGCCCGCGCCGGGTACCTCGCGTTCGCGCCCGACCTGTACCTCGGCAAGTCGTGGGTGCGCTGCATCCGCGGCGCGATCCAGCAACTGCGGGCGGAATCCGGCCCGGCCGTCACCACGCTGGAGGCGGCCCGGGCGTGGCTGGCCTCGCGGCCGGACTGCTCCGGCAAGACCGGCGCGATCGGCTTCTGCATGGGCGGCGGTTTCGCGCTGCTGTGCGCGCCGCGGGACGGCTTCGCCGCGGTGAGCGTGAACTGCGGGCAGGTACCGCGTAACCCGGAGCGCGCCCTCGAGGGTGCGTGCCCGGTGGTGGGCAGCTACGGCGAACGCGACCCGATGGGGGTGGAGCCGCCGAAACACCTGGATCAGGCGCTGACCGCGCTGGGTGTGCCGCACGACATCAAGATCTACCCGGACGCCGGGCACCGCTTCATGAACAAGCCCACTCCCTGCCTCGCCCCGCCGGCCAATGCGCTCCGGATGGGCTACCAGGAGGAGGCCGCGGAGGACTCCTGGCGGCGCATTCTCGAATTTTTCGGGGAACACCTGTGTTAGCCCGGGGGGGCGACTGTGTTAGCCCGGGGGGACGACCCAGTGTGCCCGGTCAAATGGCCAACATGATCTTGAGGTGTGGTTCCTGGTTGTGATGGTGGCGGGGTGTTGTGGTCGGCGCGGGGGTCGGTGAGCAGATCGTGGATGGCTTGGGGTGTGGCGTTGGTGAGGGTGGCGTGGATGGTGACCTGGTTTTTGTCCCGGTTGTAAACGGCCTGGACGTCGAACGCGTCGAGGAGCCGTTCGGTCAGGGCGGCGGGTGCTTCGGTGAGGATGTCGCCCAGGATCGGCAGTTCGTCCAGCAGGGTGGGGTCATTGTCGGGCTCGGCGGGGGCTTCTTCGAGGACGCGTAGCTCGGTTTCCAGGGTGGTGCGCTGGGTGTAGAGGTCGGTGAAGCGGGCGCGGATCCGCTGGCGGAGGGCCTGGGCGGCGGGGTCGGCGGGGTCGGCGGGGGTTTCCAATTCGGTGATCAGCGCGGTCTCGGCGGTGTCGAGCCGGGCGATCTTGCGGCGGATCGCGGCGGCTTGCCGGTCGCGGCGCTCGGCCTGGCCGGCGGCGGTGGCGGGCAGGCCGGTGGTGAGCAGGGCGGCCCGGTCGGGGCCGAACACCCGCTCGGTGAAGAACCGGGCGAGGGCGGCGGTCATGACGTCTTCGCGGACGGCGACGGTGCGGTGCTCGGGGTGGGCGGCGTAGTGGCGGGGCAGGCCGGGATCGTGCGGGCACCGGTAGTAGGTGTGGGCGCGGATGGTGGTGCCGCTCATGCGGCGGTGGCAGATGGAGCAGTACAGCCGGGAGCGGAGCTTGTACCGGCGGCCGGTCCGGGTGGTGGGCATTTCGGGGTCGCGGACGTTGCCGTGGCGGCGGCCGGTCCGCTGGGCGGCGTCCCAGGTGGCCATGTCCACCAGCGCGGTGTGGGTGGGTTCGGCGGACCAGATCCATTCGCTGGCCGGCATCCAGACTTTCTTGCCGGCTTTGCGGCGGCGGCGGCCCATCACCTGATGGCCGGTGTACTTGGGGTTGGACAGGATCTCATCGACCAGCGCCAGGGACCAGCCGGGCCGGGCCGGGCGGCGGGTAGGCGGCCAGCCGGGCCCGGATGGTCGGCTTCCCCAGATGCTCACTAACCCGCCACCGGTAGATCAGCGCGACGATCGGGCCGTAGACGGGATCTTCGGTGAGCCGGGTTTTGGTGCGGCCTTCGGCGGCCTTGATGGGGTTGGGATGCGGGTGCCGTTCCCCGAGGTAGCCGACCGGGACTTTGCCGAGGTTCCAGCCGGCGAGGGAATGTTCTTTCAGCCCGTCCCAGACTTTGCCTTTCAATTGGAGCCGGTACCATTCGGCGACGCCTTGCTTGACCCGGCGGACCAGAACGGTGGTCGCGTTGATCCCCTCGACATTGAACGGCTCGTCGGTGGCAAATATCGGGATGCCCTGATTCTGGAGTTCTCTTTCCAGTTTCGGTGAGTTGTAGGTGTCGCGGGCGGAGCGCTCGATGTCCTCACACACCACGAACGTGAAATCCGGGGTGGGGGATGCGGCCTCGCTGAGCAGGTCAGCGATGCCGCCGTCGCGGGGGATCCCGGCGGCGGCGGCGATCTGCCAGGCGCCGCCGTGGCCCCGGTCTTCCAGGTCGTTGCCGCCGGATTCCACGTCCCAGTAGTAGGCCACGATCTGGCAGCCGGGCGGCAGCCAGGCCCGGCAGTTACGGACCTGCCGCCGCATCGAGGCGACCGGGTCCTGGAGCCGCTCGTTGGAGGTGCGGCCCAGGAACGCCACCGGGACCAGCTCAGCCGGCCCGGCGGTCGCGGCCAGGGCCTGCGGGATATCTGCTGCCGTCATGGTCATGCTGTCTCCTTCACGTCCTGGGCCGCCGCGCCCGGTACTGGCGCGCCCCGGTGCAGCAGGTTCCGGATCACCTCGGCCTGCCGCTCATCCAGTTCCCTGGCTTTCCGCCCGGTCGCTGTCTTTATCTTGTACCGGGCTTTCATTCGGCCGGTCTTTCCTCTTTCCTCAAATTATAGGCGATAATGCGCGGGTATTTAATGTCTCCGGGCGAATTACCTGAGCGCATTTCCGGGTCATTTCCGGGGCCCGGTCCTGGTTTAACGGTCATGTGTAATTACCTTTCCCGGTGTCGTGGCGGGAGTGGGGGGTGATTGTTTGGCCGGTGTCCTGCCGGTGGAGGGCTGCGTGCGGGGGGCGGCAGGCCCTACGCTGGCCCGGGCGGGCCGGGCAGCCTTGCTGCTGCCCGCGATCTGCTCGGCGGGGCCTGCCGCAGGGGTCCCCGGACGTAGCCCGGAGCCGGGAGGTGGCTAAAAATCACCTCCCGCGCACTTGGGGCACCATCCCGCACAGGCCGGGCGGCTGAACCGGATCCCCCGCGCCGTCACCCGGTTCTATCCGGCCATTAGGCCCCGGAGGGCGTAAAGCGCTGTTCTTCGGCAATGCCGGTGGTTCCGGCAGCCGCACCGGCAGGACCGGCGGCGGTCGCCGCCGGCCAGGTGGCGTGCAGCCAGTCCGGCTCATCCAGCAGTGCGGCTAAGCTAAGGAGCCGGCTACCGGGTCGGTCGTCCCGTTGACGGCATGCCACCGGCCATTGGTCCTGGCAGGACTGCTGCCGAGCTGCCCGTCCGGGTGCTGGAGCCGGACGATGATCGCGCATAGTCTCCGGGTCCGGTACGGCCCGGGACATCAGCGGCCGGCCACGATCTCTTCGAGCCGGTTCAGCAGTTCCCTGAGGGACAGCGCCGCGACGACGTGGCAGTCCTGGCCGTCGCCTTTTTCGGCGATGAAGCGCCGGGCCCCGTCCTGGGCGTGGATGGACCACTCGGGATGATCCTGGATGAAGCGCTGTTGCCGGACGACTTGATCAAACGGCAGACCCATGACAGCTTTCCTTGCCCGACCCGTAGTGACCCGTTGGACCGTGCCCGGTACGGGTCAGCACCGGGCACGGCCAGCTCAGGCTATAGCACTATGAGCCACTAAAGCCAGTAGGGCGCCTTAGTCATCTAGAGCGAGGCTAGTCACCCCCGGTGAACATGGCTGGTCAGGGGCCTATAGGGTGCCTGACGTGCCCGATATCGACCACTACAGCCCCGTGCCGCTGTACGTCCAGCTCGCCAGCCTGCTGCGAGACCGGATCACCACGGGCACCATCGAACCGGGCAGGCCGCTGCCATCGCAGCGGACCCTCATCGAGGAGTACGGGCTGGCCCGTGGCACGGTCGCGCGCGCGTTCAAGATCCTCTCCGACGAGGGCCTGGTCGTGGTAGTCCCGGGCAAAGGTATTTACGTCAAGCCAAAGAGATAAAATTCGAACATAGCCGTATACTTGTTCGACGGCATGGGCGTGGATCGAACTAGACGGCGAACAGGCGG
The DNA here is from genome assembly GCA_963732345.1 of uncultured Actinomycetes bacterium. Classification (GTDB taxonomy): domain Bacteria; phylum Actinomycetota; class Actinomycetes; order Streptosporangiales; family Streptosporangiaceae; genus Bog-532. Next base: position 382,883 of record CAVSZI010000019.1, read on the forward strand.
GGTGGGGTCCGACGCGGACCGTGGTGGCCAAGCTCAGCCGGGACGGCTACGTGGCCCAGGTCCTCATCGGCACCAGGACACAGACGCTCATCATCACCGGCCGCAAGCTGCCCCCCCCGGAACTACTGGCCATCGGGAGCCCGCCGCCCGGCAAGCCGCAGGCCCGGCGGGTGGCGGCGCGGCCGGTACCGGCACACCGATGCTGTTTCCCCGGGTCAATGCCGCGGCCATGGTCCTGCGCCGCATGCACCTTCCGGTTCATTGGCGCTTGCCGGAAGCGGGGAGCCACGATGTTCCCCATCTGCCGGTGACGGCGGGGACCTGGTGCGCTTTTGCTTGCACCTTCCCCGATCACCTGCGCGGCCAGTACCCCAATGCTTTTCTCTTTTGACCTTTTCCCTTGATCTTGTTCCTGTTCTTTGTTTTGCCTGGGTGGGTGCCGTCCTGTGGAGCTGCTTCCTGACCTCGCCCGCTCGAAGAGTGGGTGAGGTCAGGAAGTGTTCAGCGGAACGGGTAGGACGGCACCCGGCCAGGGACACAGGCCAGCGGCGGTAGCCGCTGTCTGTCTGCCCTGCACAGTGCCCGCACGGGCGGGCGGCCTGGTGCGCGGGAGTTGTGTGGCCGCTGTGCGGCCGATAAGGAGAGATATGACGCTGCGACGTCTCCGCGCGGAGTGTCCGCGAAGGGCTGGCCGCGTGCTCGAAGCACGGGGGGTTATAAACACTAGGGGCGCCGAGCCCCTTCGACGCGGGGTCCGGGGCAGCAGCCCGGGAGCGCCAGCGGTCTGGGCCGATGTGAGGGCGGTGACCTTGAGCTATTGCTCGCGCTCCTGGACGGCCCGGGTCCACTTCAGGAGGTCCCGCTCGTGGGGCGAGAGGAGGCCGGGGCCAGTGTCCATGAGTAATGTATGGGCCTGGCCGTCTTCGGAGACGTAGAAGATGACGTCGGGTGGGTCGGTATCTGCGACGCGGTGGAGGGGACGTGCGATTCGGTTGGCGGCGGTGTACGGACTCTGCATGGCGAGGTTTCGGAAGTCCCCGGACGGAGTCCTGGCAGGGCTCGGCCGTACCCCTGGAGCGTCAGTATCCAGGCGGCTGGCCCCTTAGCTTAGCTACAGAGGCTGAATCGCTGGGGTCTGTGAGTCTGGCCTGATCTGATCACGTGCGGCGTGTCGGCGTGATCCTGGCGGGCGGAAGCTCCATGCCGGGAGCTATGAGGTACCCGGATAGTGGCGGTCTGTCCGCTGAAGGACGGGCCCGCCGCGAGATGGTGCGGCTGCAGGCCGCGCAGATGTTCGCGCAGGATGCCAGCCCTGTGCAAGTGGCGTACCGGCTGCGGGTCAGTACCAAATCGGTGTCTTTTCCGTTTCTGGTCTGCAACAGGACAGGCCGTCGATCTGATCCGTTACTAAGATCCTCATCGTTCACGGCTGTTGGGCACGACCGCCAACTTCATAGCCCCCCACTTTGCATTGTCCAGCCAGAATTGGTTCCACTAAACCTCGATTCGTCACGATCTTGACTGTGCACTACGGCTGACCTGCGGAAACGCTTGATGTGGCCCGCACCCAAAAGGTGCGGGCTCCCCGGGGCGACTCGAAGGTGTTTCCGCAGCTCGTACGCATCTTCAGAGAACTCTTGACCTTGGTGTGAATAGCCGAGGCTAACAAGCCGCAGAGCTATGATGCGATCATTGGCGCGGCACCATGATCGGCCGACAAATAGTGCCGAAAACTGCCAAACGGGACGACGAGGCCTTAATCCAGCCGCTCGGCGGGGGGCAGCAAACGGAGGTAGCAGGCTATGTCAGACCAACCACCCGATCCGGGAGTCCAGCCGCCGTCGGCTCCTGGTTCGCAACCGCCGCAGAACGCACGAGATGCGCGCGCTCAAGCGAAGGCTGAGCGTGCATATAGGAAAGCGAAAAGGCCGTGGCCGCTACGCCATTGGTTCATCACCTCCGCCGGAGTGGTCATCATCATCATCATCATCATCGCCGTAATAGCCAGCAGTGGCGGCGGCAGTGGTGGTGGCGGAAACAGCACGACGGACATCAAGGCTGCACCCTGCGCGGCCCCGTACCTGGACAAGCAAGTGAACAACGACCGTTGCGCGAACGCCTCCGGGACGGTGACCATGAGCGGACTAGCCGTCACGGCGAAGCCTCTACAAGTCGAGACGGATTCGCTGGGCAGCAAGGGGGTGTGCAGCGCGGTCACGATCAACAACGTCAGCAGCGGCAGCCAAGACTACAATGTCCTCGATTTTAAGGTCCAAACACCGTCAGGCGACGTGGCGACCGGTTCCACTTTGAATTTCGCCCAAACTCTGGATTCCGGGACCCTCGTGCCAGGTGGCGTCAAGACCGGCCAAGTCTGCAGCGACTACAGCGGTACGGGCCAATACGTCCTGATCTACAAACCGAATCCGTTTGAGTCGACCCGCGGCATCTGGCTCTTCCACGTGTAGGCAGAGGGACGGGCAAGGCCAGCAAAGACCGCCATCAGCCGGTCAGCGTCATAGCGGAGGTCCCCGGTCCTTCCGATAGGCGACGAGATGTTCCTCGGCGACAGTATGGCTGGCGCGTGGAGGACGGCCGCCAGGCTCTTGGGCGGGCCGGGCCATCGGCGGTGTGGCGTGAGTACCGCCGCGTGCGGGGTGCGGGGACGGCCGGGCCTGGCGGCTGCCGCGACGGAAGGTTACCACCCGCAGGAAGCGGCGAGCCGCCCCACCACATGGCGGAAGCCTCCATGCCTCCCGCACACCTTGCGGCTCAGCATTGCGCCCGCTCACTCTCGACCATGCTTCGCGGCCCCCTCCGGAGCGCATAGCTGGCCGTTCGGCCTGGCGCCGCGCCCGTAGGGCTTCCGCCCCTCAGGGCGCGGCAGTCCGCCGCCCCACACTCGGTAAGCGGCGAAGGGCTGGCCGTGTGCGCGGAGTACGGGGCCGAGCGCCTTGGACGCGGGGGCCTGGGGGCGGCAGCCCCCAAAGTCGCACCGATAACTACGTGCGCTTCTCCACCTGGCCGCGACCACCTCGGACCTGCACCATTTGGGATAGTTGCTACCGACATGTCCATAGACCAGACCCGAACGTTCCATATCCGCACATCCGAGTCAGCCAAATTCCGCACCAGTGCGTCTGGATAATGTGACCTAACACCTGGGTTCGTGAGAATTATAACGATCCATGTCAGCACTGTTGTCGAATCATCGTTATAACCGACATAGGCCGGCAATCGGCAGGAACTAACCGATAGACAGGACCGACATCCCGACATGAGTGAACAATCCCCTGGCCAGTCGCCAAATGAGGCGGGACGAGATCAAGACCCATATAGCAACGCCTCGGGACAGCCTCCCAGCGTACCCCCGGGCCAGCCCATCGGCGGACCGCCAGCCCATCCGCCGAGGCGGCATCGATTGCGTAATGTTCTCTTGGCTGCGTCCGCAGTCGTAATTGTTATAATCGCCGTGGCCGTGGGCGTGGCTCTTGGTAAGCACTCCAGCGGCAATAGCTCCGGAGGCTCGGCCGACTCCAGTGCCCCGGCAACCAACGTTTCCTCGGCAGCGCCTTCGTCAGCGGCGGCGCTTCCCAGCGGCGGCCAGCAGTACGCATCCGATATGCAAAGCACTTTTAATTTCAACAGTAGCGTGGCCGTCAGCGATATTGCCAGCTTTGGTCAGCAGGTATGCCAGGACAGGCAGTCTGGGACCAGCGTTGCTGGGGAAGTGCCGACAGCACAGCAACACTGGTCCGACACTTCACCCGGTGACGCAATCCAGATGATCACCTTGGCCGAAAAGGATATGTGCCCATCCGAGCTGGCGGCTCAGACCGTGACCTACGTAGTGACTGGCAACCCCACTGCCCTTAAGTTTTCGGGTTTATGGGGTCTGATGTCTGATTTCCTGGGTCTGGTCACGGTCTGGCTGCATGTCGGTCGCGGCGGCGTGACGGGATGCGGTGGTCCCTGAAATAGAACAAAGCTCCTGGTAGGAACTGGGTTGTCGAGGCCCTTACCGTCCACCTGGAGCTTTGTTGCCTGCCAAGTTTGCCATGGTCATCGCGCCTGGGTCCACTCCGGCCGCGGCGCACCGGGATAACGATGGGGTCGCGGAGATCGCCGCCCGGGTCGCGTCCGGGCCGGGGTTCTGGACGGAGTGGCTGGCGGAGCTGGGCCGGCCGGGCCTGCTGGAAGGACTGCTCGCCGACGGCGTGATCGCCCGCGCGCTGCGGGAGGCGCCGCCGGGCCATAAGTATGACCGGGTGCTGACCGCGAGGATGACTGTGGTCTGCATCCTGGTCGCGTGCCTGTTCCCCGGCGCCGGCTACGACGCGGTGCTGGCGACGGCGTTCGGGCTGCCCGGCCTGCGGTCCGGGCCGGGCGCGGATATCCCGTCCGGCAGCGCATTCTCCCAGGCCAGGAAGCTGCTCGGCGAGCAGGTAATGCAGCGCCTGTTCGAGCTCGACGCCGCCGTCGCGGACGCGGACCTCGGGATCGGCCTGCTGTGGAAGGGCCTGGAGGTCACCGCGATCGACGGCACCACGATGGAGCTGGCCCGCAACGGCGTGCTCGACGGCGAGTTCGGCACCCCCGCGGACGGCGCCCGGCCGCTGCTGCGGGTCACCGCCCACGTCCGCACCGCGACCTTCCGCTGGATCGGCGCCGCGATCGGCGGCTACCACGACGGCGAGAACGCCCTGGCCGACCAGCTCGAAGGCAGCTTCCGGCCCGGAATGCTGAACCTCGCCGACCGCGGCTTCTTCTCCATGGACCGGTTCCTGCGGTTCTCCGGCACCGGCGCCCACCTGGCCTGGCGCGTCAAGGACCGCGCGAAGTCCGTCCCCCTCAAGACCCTCAAGACCCTGCCCGACGGCTCTGAGCTGGTCGTGCTGCACGAATCGGACGGCATGCGCACCCGGCGCAGGCGCGACACCGGGAACCCGCGCGCGGAACGGCTCCCAGACACCACCGCCCGGCTCGTCACCTTCACCGTCACCGCCACGACCCGAAGCGGCAGGACGAAGACCACCCGGATGCGGGTGCTGACCACGCTCCTGGACGACAAGGCCTACCCGGCCTGGGAGATCGCCGTCCTGTATGCCGAGAGATGGCAAATCGAAATCGCGTTCCTTCATCTGAAGCGGACCGTCCGCGGTCCCCGCCGCCCGCTGCGCGGCCAGTCCCCCGAACTCGCCCGCCAGGAAGCCTGGGCACTCCTGCTCATCCACAACATCACCGCCACCGCAGCCGCCCGGGCTGCCGGATCCGCCGGGCTCGACCCCGGGCTCATCCCGTTCACCGCCGTCCTCGGCCTCATCCGGTCCCACGTCGCCGCGGACACCTGCTGCCGGTACTGCGGGCACCGGCCCGCCACTGCCGATGACACCCTGGCCAGCCTGAACGCCGCCATCCTCGCCATCCCCAGGCACCGGACCGGACGCCAGCGGACATCCGGCAGGACCACCGCCGAACGCCGCACCCGGCACACCGAAGAAGTCACCTACACCATCGACATCACAAAGTCGAATCTCCCGCAATGGGACATAACCCCGGAAACTTAAGGGCAGTGCTGGCACCCCTGGGGCATCGGTGACTTACGGACCTTCCGGCACGGATCTCACTGGCTCAGTCCCGATGTCTGTTAGTGCCGCTTTGGGGACGCCTTCCTACTACGCAATCAATGCCCAGTTGCAAGGCGCGGGTGAGGTGAAGTGCCAGCTCCAGGTGGACGGTGTAACCCTTAGCTCGGCCACCGCTTCAGGCGGGTACAACATAGCGGATTGCGAGATTGGCCAAAACTCGACGACAGGTAGCTGGGTGAATGACAACTCGGGCTGATCCTTCGTTGGATGCTTACCCCTGATCACTTGTGAGTCGTCGCCGTGTCACTGTCGTCGTACCGGATTTCTTGCGATGGCGCTGCCAAGCCCCTTGGACGCGGGTCCGGGGCGGCAGTTCCGGCGACGGGCGTGCAGGTCGTTGCCGGGTTGGCGGTGCCGCCAGGCACCGCGACGAAGGGTAAGAGCGCCCGTAGGGCACCTTCGGGCTTTGTGCCTGGCCTGGTCGGGGTGGCGCGTGTTCCGTCCGGCTGGGGTCGGCGGTGGGTGGGTGGGCGGGCCATCCCCCTGGTTGCTGCTGCTTCCGTTTCTGGTGGGCGCGGCCGGGGAGGAGTGCGGCGGCGCTCGGCCCCGGCCGGCCGGTGGGTGTATCGTCCTGGGTGCCTGCCTTCCTTAGCCCGCGCGGCCGGTCACGCTGGCCGCGTTAGCGTAGAGGTCTCAGAGCTGAGCCGTCCACTCAATGACCAGGCGGCGGCCACCTATTTTTTTGGATTTGTCTCGTCTCCCTATGGGGAGCAAAACTCGATGTCACTGCTGTTGCCCTGTTGCGGCCTCGAATCACAGTTCAGTGGTCCACTCGATCATCAGGCGTCGGCTCGGGTTGGCTGTTTGCCATTTGGAGTGGCACGCCCCCCCGGAACCCCCCGCATGCGCTCCGCGCCCCGCGGTGGTACTTCGCCGATAGCACCGGCCGCTCACCCGGCCTGCGGCCGGGGTCGCTGGGCCGGTAACGATCGCCTCGCCGTAGACCCGCCCGAAAGCGCTGTCCCTGCTGCAGCCCGCGTCTGGTGCCCGCCGACAGCACCGGCCGCTCACTGGAGCCGGGGCCCTCACTGGCCCGTGTAGCGGGGCCGCTCCTTGCGGACGAAGGCCATTGTGGCGGCCCGGTGGTCGGCCGTCCGGCCGAGCCGGGCCTGCAGTTCCGCCTCCTTGTCCAGGGAGTCGGCCAGGCCGTGGGAGGCCGAATACCGCAGGGCCTCCTTGATCGCCGCGTAGGACTGGGTCGGGCCCGCCGCGAGCCGCCGGACCAGGTCGAGCGCGCTCTCGCTGAACTCGTCGTCGGGGACCACCGACGTCACCAGGCCCAGGCTGAGCGCGCGGTCCGCCGGGAGCGGCTCGGCCAGCATGAGCAGTTCGGCCGCCCTGGCCGGGCCGACCAGGCGTGGCAGCGTCCACGACACGCCCGAGTCGGGTCCCAGCCCGACCAAAGAAAAGGACATCACGAAGCTCGCCGCGCGGGCCGCCACCCGGAAGTCGCACGCCAGCGCCAGGGCCGCGCCCGCGCCCGCGGCGACCCCGTTCACGGCGGCGACGACCGGCTTCGGCATGGTCATGATCTCCGTGATGATCGGGTTGTAGTGCTCTCGGACCGTGTCGAGCTTCGTGTCTCCCGCCGCAAGGATCTCCGCGTGTTCCACCAGGTCCTGGCCTGCGCAGAAGCCACGGCCGTTAGCGGCGATAAGGACCGCGCGGACCGGCTCCGTGGCGGCGCGCCGCAGCGCGGCCAGCAGGCCCGTCTTCATCTCAGCGGTCAGCGCATTCATCGATGAAGGCCGGTTCAGCCTGACGACGGCGACGGTCTCGGTCGTCTCGTACAGCACGGTGTCTGTCATGAATATTGCGGCGTGGAAGCCCCGGCCTTCAGACCGGGGAGGAAACGCCGCCTCACCTCCTCCAGAATGTCACTGGTACTCGATAGGATGTTCGAATGTCGCGTTACCGGCTGGCACCGACGGCCGCCCAGCAAGCAGTGCTCCGGGGTCACTGCGCGCATGCCCGGTACGTGTGGAACCTCGCCGTCGAGCAGGGGTCCTGGTGGCGTCCCGGCCGTAAGGGTGCGCCGGGCTACCTGGGGCAATGCCGGCAGCTTACCCAGGCCCGGGCGCACCACCCGTGGCTGCGGGCGGGAAGCCAGATGGTGCAGCAGCAGGCGCTGCGGGACTTTTCCGGCGCGATGGCCGGCTTCTTCGCCGGCACCCACCGCCGCCCAACCTGGCGCAAAGCCGGCCGCGATGAGGGCTTCCGTATTGTCGCGGTCAGGGCCGGGCAGGTGCGGCGGCTCAGCCGCAAGACCGGCGCGGTGTGGATCCCAAGGCCGGCTGGGTGCGGTTCCGCTGGTCCCGCGCGGTGCCGGACGGGGTGAAGTCCTACCGGGTCACCCTGGACCGTGCGGGGCGATGGCACCTGGCGTTCGCCGTGATCCCCGCGCCTATCCCGGCGCCGGGCACCGGCGCGGTCGCCGGCCTGGACCGGGGCGTCGCAGTCAGCGCGGCGCTGTCCACCGGGCAGATGCTCACCGTGCCCCGGCCCGGTCCCGCGCGGCAGCGCCGGCTCCGCCGCCTGCAGCGCAGGCTGGCCCGGGCCAGGCGTGGCTCGAACCGCCGCGCGCGGGTGCGGCGGGCCATCGCCACGCTGCGAGCCCGGGAGGCGGACACGCGCAAGGACTGGGCCGAGAAGACCTCCACTGATCTGGCCCGCCGGTTCGACCTGATCCGCGTCGAGGACCTCAACATCGGTCACATGACCCGCTCGGCCAGGGGCACCATCACTGGGCCGGGCCGGAATGTCCGGGCCAAAGCCGGGCTGAACCGGGCCATCCTCGCCTCGGCCTGGGGCCTGCTGGTCCGCCGCCTGGCGGAAAAGGCGCCGGGCCGGGTGGAGAAGATCAATCCCGCGTTCACCAGCCAGCGCTGCCCGGTGTGCGGGCACATCGCAGCGGGCAGCCGCAAGAGCCAAGCCCTGTTCCGCTGCGTGGCCTGCGGGTACGCCGACAACGCCGACCTGAACGCGGCCCACAACATCGCGGCGGGGCACGCCGTGACTGCGCGCGGAGGCGTCCGGGATGCCGGGCCTGTGAACCGCGAACCTCAACTGCATGCCTCCTGACCGGGAGACAAGCGGCTGGAATCCCCCGCCTCCAGACGGGGGAGGATGTCAAGGTCGACCCCTCAGCTCGCCGGCGCTCCAACGCGATCATTACCATTCTGCGTCCGAACACGGGATAATGGGGCGACTGACAGAGACGGTTGAGGCTGGCCGGTTCCCGCCGCAGGCGCCGGGACCGCGGATGCGTGGAGCAAGAAGTGTCCGGCGCGGATCCAGGGGAAGAAGGGGTGCAGGATGGCGGCGATGAAGCCGCGGACGGGCGACGGTCCGCTGGAGGTCACCAAAGAGGGACGCGGCATCGTGATGCGCGTCCCCCTCGAAGGTGGGGGCCGCCTGGTTGTCGAGTTGTCCGCTGATGAGGCGGCCAAGCTCGGCGATGCCCTGAAGACTGTCGTCGGCTGACTCTTGCTTTTTTGCGGGACAGGACCCGCTGCGCCGTCCGCAGCCGTTTGTGGGCCGTCCGCAGAAAGCGCGGATTAACGATTACCGCACCGTCGGAGGTGACCGCCAGGCTCGCCAGCCCCAGATCCACGCCGACCTCACGATCACAGGCCGGCAGCGGTGTTGGCTGGCGTTCCACCACGAACGAGGCGTAATACCGGCCGTCCGGCTCGCGGATCACGGTGACCGACGACGGGACAGACGGAAGCGGCCGGGACCAGGCGACCGTGATATCTCCCACTTTTCGCCACGTACAGCCGCGCCCCGTGCAAAGCGAACCCGTTGCGGGTGAGCCGGATCGACTGCCGACCGTGCTTGCGGCGGGGTTTGGGGTGCCTGATCTTCGGTCCCCTGCGGCGCCCCCGGACCGATCGGCGCTTGATCCCGGCGCGGGGCGGCGGCGACGATGGCGAGATCACCAAGGGCGGCACCGGCTTCGGTACCCGCCTGCTGCTGCACTGGCTGACCGCGGCCGCTTTCCAGCGGTATTAATCAGCCGAACGGGCCCCGCTGAGCGCCTACCGGATGCCCGCGCGCACGCACATCAGGAACGCTTCACGGCCGCGAGGATACCCTCGCCGACCGGCAGGAACAGCGGCATGAGGCGCTCGTCACCCCGAATCACCTCGGCTAGCTCCCGCACCTGCGCGGCGCCCGGGCCCGCCCAGTCCGCGTCCGCCGCGTCCGCCGCGGATGAGCCGGCCAGCTCCGGCGGCACGACCACGTCGTCGAACGCCACGATGCCACCGACCCGCAGCAACCGGAGCGCGGCCTCCAGGTAGTCGGGGTACTCCCGGCTGTCCGCGTCGCAGAACACCATGTCGTAGGCGCCGTCGGACAGCCGGGGCAGCACGTCCAGCGCGCGGCCCAGGATCAGCCGGTACCGGTTCGCGGCGAACCCGGCCAGCGCAAACGCCTTCCGCGCCATCCGCTGGTACTCGGGTTCCACGTCGACGCTCGTCAGGACGGCGTCCGGCCGCATGCCCCGCAGCAGCCAGATGCCGGACGAGCCGCAGCCGGTGCCGATCTCAACCGCCGTGCGGGCGCCGATCGCCGCCGCGAGGAACCGCAGGACGGCCCCGGCGGAGGGCCGGACCGGCTCGCTGCCGCCCAGATCCTCGGCGCTGGCGCGCGCCTCCAGCAACGACTCATCTTCGGGAAGGTAGCCGTCCGCGTAGCGGTGTGCTGCGTGCAGGTTCGAGATGATTTCCTCCCCCGGGAAGAAAAATGGATCCGGAACGGAGCCTAGTGCCCACCGGCCTGCACGGGAACCAATTCCCCCCGGTGAGCCGTTAGCTATGTCACAGGCGGCTGGCACGAGCAGAGAATCGCGGGCACGATGGTCTTGACTGAGGCGCGGGACGACGCGAGGGGGTACGCCGTGGAGGAGTCCGGTCCGCGGGCCACCCCGGCGTCCCAGTGGACCGCCCCGAGCTGGGACGACATCGTCCGCACGCACTCGGTGCGAGTGTACCGCCTCGCCTACCGGCTGACCGGCAACCCGCACGACGCCGAGGACCTCACCCAGGAGGTCTTCGTCCGCGTGTTCCGCTCCCTGGCGAGCTACACCCCCGGCACGTTCGAGGGCTGGCTGCACCGCATCACCACCAACCTCTTCCTGGACTCCGCGCGCCGCCGGCAGCGGATCCGGTTCGAGGGCCTCGGCCAGGACGCCGAGGGGCGCCTGGCCGGCGGGGACCCGAGCCCGGCGCAGGCGTTCGACGAGCGCCATCTGGACGGCGACATCCAGGCCGCGCTGCGGGATCTGCCGCCGGAGTACTGCGCGGCCGTGGTCCTGTGCGACATCGAGGGCCTGACGTACGAGGAGATCGCGGCGACCCTCGGCGTGAAACTCGGGACCGTCCGCAGCCGGATCCACCGGGGCCGCGCGCAGCTCCGGACGGCTCTGGAGCATCGCCGCCCGCACCGGTCTGAGGCGGGACAGGCCGAGGCGGGACAGGGAGAACGGCCATGAGCCACCTGGGACGCCGCCTCACGGCCCTCGTCGACGGTGAGCTCGGTCCCGCCGAACGGGACCGCGCGCACGCACACCTGGCCCGGTGCGCCGCGTGCCGGGCCGAGGCCAAGGAGCTGCGCGAGCTGAAGAGGCGGATGCGGGGCCTTGCCGACCTGGCCGCCGGGGACGAGCTGACCCAGCGCCTCATCGCGATCCCCGGGCCGGGCGGACCCGGCCCGGGACGCCGCCGGGGCCGTCGGCCCCGCATCCGCTACCTGGCGCTCGGTGTCGCGTCGTTTGTCGTGACCGGCCTGGGCGTGACCGCGTTCAGCGTGGGCGGCGGCCCGTCGGCGCCGGGGCCGCGGGTCACCCCGCCCGTCGGGATGTACAGCGTCGAGCACGCCATCACGACCGGCCAGATCCCCGTCGGCGGGACGGCCGTGGTCCCCGTGCCCGCGCTCACCGGCTCGCCGCCGCATCCGTGAACCGGCCCATGACCCGCCATGCCGGCCCGCTGGGCCCCCTGGCCACCATCGCCGCGATGGCGGCGCTCCTGCTGCCGTGCCTGCTCGTGACCGCCTGCGGCCGTGCGGCCATCCCGGCTGCGGAATCGGGGGAGCCGTCCCCGTCCGGCGCGCCCGGGCGGCTGGACCTGACGCCGGGACCCCCACGCGACGGCGGTCCCGGCCTGCAGTTGCTGCAGCAGGCGGCGCGGGCCGGGGCCCGTGTCTCCTACCAGGGCGTGGAGATGGTGTCCGCGTGGGGCGCGACCGGCGACACCACGGTGATCGCGAACGTCTGGCACCACAGCGGGGGAGACACGCTGGTCCAGGCGGCCGCGGCCGGGGCCGGGGGGGTCAGCCAGGGACAGCGGGCGAGCGTGTCCGACGACACCGACAGCCAGGCCCCCGAGGGCGTGCTCGGGGTCACCGGGCAGCTGGTCGCGCTGCTGGCGGCCCACTACGACCTGGCCTACCTGGGCCCGGGTTCGGCGGACAGCCGGCCGGCGCGGGTGGTCGAGGCGCGGCGCGAGGACGGCTCGCTGGCGGCGCGGTTCTGGCTGGACCAGGTGACCAGGCTGCCGCTGCGCCGTGAGGTGTTCGACTCCGGCGCGCACCTGGTCAGCGAGGACGTATTCATCGACCTCACGGTCGGTGCGTCCGCCGCGAACTCCGGGCCGGCCACGCCCGCGCCGCGGGCGGTGCCCGGAACGCGGCTCACGGCCGTCGAGGTGACGCGGCTGCGCGCCCGCGGCTGGCCCGTCCCCGCTGCCCTGCCGGGGGGCCTGTCCCTGTTCGAGGCGGGCTCGGCCGCCACCCATTCGGGCCAGGTCCTCGACCTGGGGTACTCCGACGGCCTGTTCGTGGTGTCGGTGTTCATGCAGCGCGGCGACCTGCCGCCCACCCTGGCCGGCTGGCAGAAGATCACCCTGGACGGCCGCGACGTCTACAGCGGCCGGCCCGACCAGGGCTGCATCACCTGGGACGGCCGTGGTTTCGTCTTCACGGTCATGGCCGACGCGCCCACGGCCACCCTGGACCGGGCCGTGGACACGCTGCCCTACAACGCGCCGCCGGGCTTCTGGAAACGGCTGTCGCGGGGCTTCGGGCGCCTGGCCTCGTGGGTGAACCCGTTCCGCTGATCAGCGTCGCGGGCCAGGAAGCAGGCAAGGACGCGGGCAAGGACGCGGGCAGGGCCGGGCGACCGCGGCCGCCCGGCCCTGCCCGCCAGGCGTCCGGACGGATTACAGTGGACCCGGAGCGGCAACCGCCGCTGGCGGATGAGGCCGTTGGAGACCCGGTGTTCGACCTGTCCCTACCCAAGCTGCTGGTGCTTGCTGTGATCGCACTTGTGGTGTTCGGTCCCAATGAGCTGCCTAAGATGGCGGCCAAGGCGGGGAAGGCGCTGCGCGAACTGCGGCGGATCGCGGAGGGCGCTAAGGCTGACCTGCGGGAGGGCCTCGGCCCAGAGTTCGCCGAATTCGACATCGACGACCTGAACCCGCGCCATTTCGTCCAGAAACACCTGCTCAGTGACCTGAACGGCGAGATGAACGGCCACGACGGCAGCGAGGCCCCGGCCAGCTACCCCGCCCGCTCGAACGTGCTCCCCGCAGGCGAAGAGCCCCCGTTCGACACCGAAGCGACCTAGTGCTGGCCCAGGCCGACGGGCTGGATTCAGTCGGCCAGTTCCCGCCACACGTCGGCGGGGTCGCTGCTGATCACGCACCACAGGCCAGGACCGTCCGTGCGGCGGATTGCCTCGTACCGGTAGGAGGGCCTGTGGCTGGTAACGATGACGTCATAGCCGGGCAGGGCGTCGCGCAGGGCCTCAAGCCCGGTGAGCATGCCGGGCGGGACCGGTGCCCGGCCGGTGAACACATCCCACCCGGTCACAGTGCGCCCTCGGCCGTGCGGATGGACTCGGCCAACTCGGCAGGTGTACGGCCAGCCACGGTGAGGGTGTGCCGGTTGATTGAGGCCGTCAGTTGCGGGATCCATTCCGCGACGTCGGGTGAGAAAGACACAAGATCGTCTAGACGCAACCGGATCGCGACCCGGGCCGATCCGGGGCCGGGGACAGCGGTGAAGACCGCCCCGAGGTGGCCGGCGGCACCGCCGAACAGCACCGAGCGTGCACGGCTGAGCGCCTGCAGGGATTGAGGGCAGGTAACGCCCAGATCATCATGGACGGCCAGGCCATCGGTGAACCGGCTGGCACCGCCGACTCGGGCCTGGACTGCGCAGGTGAGCATCATGAGGCCCGGTGGATCAGGTACTGCGGAGCGATCGGTATGCGCCATGAGTTCGCGGCGACCGAACCCTCTGGCGTTCGGCTGGTCCGCAGCCGGGCCGAGATCAACGATCGTCGTAACACGGCGATCGTCGCTATCCGGATGAGCGGTCATGTACATTATCTGCCCGGCCACCGCGAGCATAGCCTCGACGTCGTAAGCGCCATCGAACAAGGCCAGGCCGTCCGAGCACACCTGGTGGCGCATCTTTTCCGCGGTTGGTGGGTCGGCGACGTCACCGACCCTGTAGAGACTGCTCAGTGCCGTGACGGTGGCCATGGGAGGGCCCTTCCTGGAATCGTTGATGAGCTTCCGATCCCACGAAACCCTTCACCGAGGCCGTTCGTCCACTGACAGATTGTCAACGTGACACAGGCTGCATCGAGGACGCCAAGGCTGTTCCGGTGTTACGTTCGGCGTATCCGGGGAAGCGCGATGCCGCGACAGGGCCGGGCACGGAAGTCGCTAGCCTCGCGCGGATGAGGAGGACACGAGTGAAGGGTCAGCAGGGGCCGGCGGGATACCCGATCTCTGTCAAGGGCGTGGTCGTCCGGGCTGGGAGGGTGCTGCTGCTGAAAAACGAGCGCGGCGAATGGGAGCTTCCGGGCGGGCGCCTAGAGGTCGGCGAGACTCCGGAGCAGTGTGTCGCTAGAGAGATCGCGGAGGAGACCACTTGGAAGGTGATTACCGGCCCGCTGCTAGACGTGTGGATGTATGACATTGTGCAGGCCGAACGGTATGTCTTCATCGTCACCTATGGTTGCCATCTGCCCGCTGCCGGCGAAACCCCGGACCCGGTGCTGTCCTTCGAGCACAAGCAGGTCAGGGAGTTCACCGAGTCCGAAGTCCCAGATCTGGTGATGCCTCAGGGTTATAAGGACTCCATCGCTACCTGGTACGCGGTACTACGGGGGATCGACGGCGCTGGCGTCACCCGTGCGGACCTTCTTAACGCCGGCCGGGCGCCCGAATCGCACGAGGCGATCTGGTAAGGGCATGGGACCTCCCGGCCGGTGCCTGGCATGCGGGACGCCTCTGGGCGGGGGTGCCAGCGAGCCAGTATGCCCTAGGTGCGATATCACCTCCACGGTCGCGGCCCCAGTACTTGGTAGAGCTGAGGAACCGCTGAAGCCCTCAGTATGGGACTGGACGGATCATGCGTCCTGTCAGGCGCTGCGCTCGGGTGACCTCGGGGCGATCCTGCGCGCCTACCGGCGTATCAATGGCCTGTCCCAGGAGAGGCTGGCCGCGGTACTGGGCTACGACAACACCTACATCTCGATGATCGAGACAGGCCGACGTGCCGTCCATGACGTAGCCACGCGCCGACATATCGGTAAAACTCTGGCGATACCCGCGCATTTACTGGGGGTCACCGACCCGGCGGACACCGAGTTTGTGGCGATGGTCGCGTTCGCTGAATCGACCATCCGCCTCGCCGAACTGGCACGGTCGGCCGGGCGGGCCGCTGAAGCCGTCAACGAGTTGTGGCCATTAGCCGCGCGACTGGAAGCCCGCGCCACAGACGGCCATCTCGAACAGGCCACCCTGACGGTACTCGGGCAGGCCTGGATCAGTCTCGGAGTGAGCCTGGGGACCGTGCTGCCAGACGAGCGCCTGTGGATGGCCACTCGATGGACAGCCAAAGGCCTCACCGCCGCACGCCATCTCGGCTCTCAGCCGGGATTCACGACGTACGCATTGCAGATGCACGGCAATGAACTGCGCAAGGCTGGACAAGCCGCCCGTGCCGTCACGGTACTCCAGCAAGCCGTCGATACCGCGACGTGCGATCAGGATCGCGGTGCCGCTCTCGCGCTACTTGCGCGAGCGGTCGGCCAGACCGGAGACAGTGCTCTATTCGCCTGGGCCAGCGCCTCATACCAAAGGTTGGCGGATGTCCACGGATCCGACGGCCCACCGTTCAACGCCTTCATCTGGCGGGAGATCCAACTGCGCGGACTGCTCGACACAGGAGATCACGCGAGGGCCTTCCGCCTGGCCTTTGATACCGTAAGCTGCCCCGCGCCCGCGCCCCAGTGGCAGGTCATCGAGCGCATCACTTACGCCGATGTACTCGCGACTGCGGGGGACGATGCCACTGCTGGGGCCATTCTGCTGGAGGCCGTGGATCTCGGCCGCCGGTACCGCCTTCCCCACCAGATCCAGCGCGCCGTCCGCATCGCCCAGCGAGTGCACCGTCTTGACCTGGCCAACCACGCCGTTACCACTCTCGCCCAGGTCTGTGCCGAACCCGTACTCGACCTGACCAACCCAGGCCAAGCTCCTCGCCAGGGATCCGGCGGCCAGTGAGCTTGCTGCCCGTGCGCCAGGGGTCTCGTCGGCCATGGTGTCTACATCGAAGTCAGCCAAGCGCGGTACCTGTTCATTCCGTCACGGACGGGTGCCACAGGTTACCACGTTGAGCACCTGGGATGTTCCGCCGACGTGGATTTAGGGGCCAGTTGCGAGCGCCTATCCGCAGCCCGTTGTAGTGCCCGTTATGACTGGCGACCCTCGCTAGCGCGGGCTCAGGGGGAGGGACCTGCCCACGAGGCCGCGAGCCCGGCTGGCCAGGCCGCCGGCGATCTTGTTGAGCTCCACAGCTGCGGGCGCGGATGGGTCGCTGAGCACCAGGGGGCGGCCGGCGTCGCCGCCCTCGCGCAGCCGGGTGTCGATCGGCACCTGGCCGAGCAGCGGGACCTGCGCCCCGGTGATCCGGGTCAGCGCCGCGGCGACGCTATGGCCGCCGCCGGAGCCGAAGATGTCGGTGTGCTCCCCGCAGTGCGGGCAGACCAGGTACGACATGTTCTCGATGACCCCGGCGATGCGCTGATGGGTCTGCATGACCACGGCGCCGGCCCGCTCGGCGACCTCCGCCGCCGCGAGCTGCGGTGTGGTGACCACCAGGAGCTCGGCGGTGGGCAGCATCTGGGCGACCGAGATGGCCATGTCGCCGGTGCCGGGCGGCAGGTCCAGTAGCAGGACGTCCAGGTCACCCCAGAACACGTCGGCGAGGAACTGCTGCAGGGCGCGGTGCAGCATCGGGCCGCGCCACACCACCGGCGCGTTGCCCTTGGTGAACATCCCGATCGAGATGACCTTCACCCCGTGCGCCGACGGCGGCATGATCATCTTTTCCACCTGGGTCGGCGTCCCGGTGACCCCGAGCATCCGGGGCACCGAATGCCCGTAGATGTCGGCGTCCGCCACCCCGACCTTCGCCCCGGACGCGGCCAGCGCCACGGCCAGGTTCACTGTCACCGACGATTTGCCGACCCCGCCCTTGCCGCTGGCTACCGCGAAGACCCGGGTCAGCGAGGTGGGCTGGGAGAAGGGGATCTCCGGGGCCTCCTGGCCGCCGCGCAGCTGGGTCTGCAGCGCCCGGCGCTGCTCGTCGCTCATCACGTCGAGTTCCACCCGGACCCGGGACACGCCCTCGACCGCGCCGACCGCGGCGGTCACCTCGCGGGTGATCGTGTCCCGCAGCGGGCAGCCGGCGACCGTGAGCCACACATCCACCCGGACCGAGCCGTCCGCTGAGATGTCGATGTTCTTGACCATGCCGAGCTCCGTGATCGGCTTTCGGATCTCCGGATCGTTCACGCCGGCGAGCGCTCGGGACACCTGTTCGGCCGTGGGGGAGGACACGGTGGAGGACGTCATGCCCTCATGCTACGGCGCTCGCGTCCGGGGCAGTCCAGGCCCGTCCGCCGGATTTGGCTTCCGCGCCGTTAACTGTCCACGGCCGGCCGTGCCGATTGACTGCGGACCGGGCCGGTTGGCTCCCGAGTTTGGCTAGGCCGACTGCTCGAAGGTGTGTCAGCACCTCGACGAGTGCGGGCCCTGTCTGCGCGAGTACGGGCTCGAAGACGCGGTGAGGCGGCTGGTGCGCAAGCAGTGCGGCTGTGACTCAAGTGCCCGTCGCGAGTTGCGCGCCAGGGTCCTCGTTCGGATCAGAGAAGTACGTCCACCATCGACGTCGTCGAATAGCGGCGCTGAGTCAGGCTGTTCTCGCAAGGACGTGCTGCTCGATCACGGTTCCGGGCTCGTCTTCAAGGCTGACGTGCACCTCGCTGCCGGGGCCGGACAGGTAGAGGCTGATGGCCTCGGTGAGCGCCTGGCGCAGGTCTTCCATGTCGGTGCCGGTGGCGAAGCAGCCGGGCAGCTCGAGCACTTCGGCCCACAGTTCGTGGCCGGGCTCCTGGTGGACACGGACGGTGTACCGTTCGGGCTCGTCGGCCATCATCCGTCACCTCCCCTGAGTCCCGCCTGCCGCATGATCGCGACCGTCAGCCCGATCGGGTAGCCGCCGCCGCCCTTGTCATGGGGCAGTGTGATCGGCCGGTGGCCTGGCTTGGTCATCTTCACGACGTGCTTGCCGCCCCGCGTCTCAGTCCACCCGTTCGCTTCCAGGAGCCGTTTCATCGACCGCTGGTTGTGCGCTCGCCGTGGCTGGTCTCCTGGCTTGCTCACATGCTGATCCTGCCCTTTGAGTGTACGGAGCCGCAGCCGGTTCCGGCTAGACGGCTACGCCGGCACACGGCCTGCCGCGCTTGGCGAGCTGTCGGGCACTTGCCCTCCCGCTCCCGGCGGGCGTCGCTGCTGTGGCCGGTACCGGGGCCCCGGCCACAGTGGCGTCGCTGCTGTGGGCGGCCGCGGCTGTTTCCTGCCGCACGCCCGATCAGGCCGGCGGCGGCCTAGAGCACGCCCCATGAGGCGAGCGCGTCGGCCAGGCCGGAGGTCAGCGGCAGCCGCGGCACGTCCGCGGCGGCTACCCAGCGGGCGTCGGCGGCGTCGTCCCCGGCGGCCAGGGTGCCGCCCGTGACGGTCGCCGCGTAGTCGCGGATGCCGATGA
>CAVSZI010000020.1:0-154576 GCA_963732345.1 uncultured Actinomycetes bacterium
ACGCAGGTCAGAGGCCGGTTCTGATCAAGGAACCGGCCTTTTTGGATCTCCGGCAGCAGCAAACGGCAGCAACCATCAGGCGAGCCAGTCGCTGAGCTTGCGGAGCGCGTCACGGGTGGCGTCGGACGGGGCCTCGGTGTAGATCTCCATTGTGACGGCGATCTTGCTATGCCGCAGTATGCGCATCGCGACGCGGGGGTGCACGTCGAGGGCGGCCAGCAGCGAGGCGCACGTCTTGCGGGTACCGTGAACGGTGATCCTGGGGACTCTCGCGGCAGCGACACAGCGGTCGAAGCTGCGGTTGAAGTTGCGGGGTTCGATCGGCGTGCCATGCCGAGTGGTGAATACCAGGCCGGTGTCAATCCAGCCGTCTCCAGCCCGGTCACGGTTGGCATCCTGCCGTCGCTTGCGGATCTTGAGTGCGGTTACGCACAGCTCCGGCAAGGGCAGCGGTGCCTCGGATGTCTCGGTCTTAACTTCACGGCGAACAAGCTCGCCTCGGACGCGCTGGAGCTGCTCCCCCACATAGAGCTCGGCGTCATCCAGATCGACCTGATCCCAGGCCAGGCCGAGCACCTCTCCCCTACGCAAACCGAGGACGAGGACCAGGACGAAGGCGGGGTACAGCGCTTCGCCCGCGTGCCAGACCGATTCGAGGAACCAGCGGGCATCATCGACCGTCCACGTCTGGCGCTGGCGACGCTGATTCGGCTCACGGCGTTTTGTCATCTTGACCGCGGTGACCGGGTTGCGGCCGATTACCTCATCTTCAACCGCGCATGTAAAGGCGGCGCGAAGTGTGTCGCGGGCGTCTTTCCGGCTACGAGCGGAGAGTGTTTCCTGGCAGCACTTACCAAACGCGCAGCAGCGTCTTTTATCTTTCGGGCGCGCAGCATCTTTTCCCTGCGCGCAGCACTGGCAGATAACGGCAAGCTTATTTAGCCATTGCCTGACATCTCTCACCTGGATCTTATCGAGACGCTTACCGCCAAGGTGCGGAATGATGTGCAAGCGGCTGAACATCTCGTATCTCTCATACGTCTTCGGAGAAAGGTTGGGCTCTACGATTTCTTTCAGCCAGTAAGCGAGGAACTCAGCGAGCTTGGAGACGTCAGAGCTGACCGGGCGCTGGTTCGCCTGGTCTCGCAGGTTCAGCCAGTTCTGCTGTGCCTCCTCGTACGTCTTGCCCCGGACGTACTTGCGGTAGCGGGTCCCGTCCGGCCGGGTACACCCAATGCCGCTTAGCTTATTTTGATCATGCTGCGGTTCTGATCTTTGCCCTGGCCAGGATGGGGCTGGCGAGTTGGATGGTGGCGGGGCCGTCGTGGCGGTTGCCGTGCTGGCCGGGTTTCTTGACCGGGTAGTGGTTGTGGCGGGCGCGCTTGACGACGCGGGGGTAGCTGCGCTCGCGCCGCTTGTTCAGGTGCTTCGGGTCCGTGATGCCGGCCGTCACCCTGGCGAGGATGAGCTGGCGCTGGTTAGGGGGAAAAGCCGGGCCGGCGGCCCGGCGTCGGATGATGCGGACGGTTCTCTTGAACTTGACCCGGTCCGGGTCGATGCCCGCGTTCGTGGCGGCGGTGCAGATCAGGGCGCTGATCGCGTAGTGGGTGAGCAGGTAGCCCCAGATCTCCTGCCGCACCATGTCCGGGGACTCAGAGCGCAGGATCTTCCCCGGGCCGCGCAGGTAGGTCTTGAGCTGGGCGTTCCCGGTCTCGTGCTCCCATCTTTCGTGATAGGCCTGCGCGAGGACGGCGGCCGGCGCGTCCGGGAAGTCCACGATGGTGGTGATCAGGGCGATGATCTCGTCTTTCCCGTCGCCCTCGCGGTCGGGCACCTCGTACTCGATCACCCGCACGTACCGGGCTTTCTCCGGGTCCAGGTCCTCCCCGGCGCGGGCGGCCTCCAGGAGTTTCTCCCGGGCCTTGCCCCTGATCTTGGGATTTACCAGCACGGATCGGTAGGAGCCGTCCGGATAGAACTCCAGCGGGTCCAGCCGCAGGTCCGCCTTGACCCGCCACAGCAACGCCGCGCCGGTGCCCGCGGCACTGCACCAGTCCTGCCAGTTATAGAAGTTGCGGTCGGCGATCAGCAGCCAGTCTTCTTCCAGCTGCGGGTACAGCGTGCGGGCCAGGGACTGCTCGCCGCTGCCCTTCGACGTGCACGGGCCGATCGCGGCCAGCACGGCCGCGTGCGACGCGCACTCGCCGATCGTCACCGCCCTGGCCTTGGGAAACGCCGCCGGTGCATCGTCCTTGCCGGTCCCGGGGTACCCGAACGCCGCGGCGTTCGGCTCCGTGTCCGGGACATCCCATTCCAGGCCGTCCATGCTCATCTTCCGCCACGGCCCCAGGAACGCCCCCGGCGTGTCCTCCGTCGCCACCGGCCTCGCGACCTGCGCGAACACCTCTTTCACCGGCTCGTGCCCGAGCCGCTGCCTGGCCTGCGTCAGCCCGCCCGTCGTCACCGTGGCCTGCGACGGGTCCCAGCAGCCCCAGTCAGCCAGGGTCTCCGACAGCCGGACCCAGGTCTCCTCGTAGTCCTCCTCGGCCAGCAGCGCCAGCGCCATCGCGAAATACACCATGACCTGCGGCGGGAGCTTGCCGCCCTTGCGCTTCGCGCCCTTCCCCGTCGCCTCGACCGCATCGTCGACCGCATCCCGCGGCACCCAGGATGCCAGCACGCCCAGGGAGATCCAGTCGCTCAAGCGGCCCTCAGCCACACTGCCAGTCTGCGTCATAACCCGCGATCATGCCGGCAACCAGCCGAAACACCCCGCAGCGACACGCCAGGGCAAATCAAGATCAACTTTAAGCTAAGCGGCATTGCGGGTACACCAGACGTACCCTCGCCAGCCTTCGCCGGACTGGTACAGGGAACCTTCACTGTTCCCGCGTTTGCTCACCCGCTAGCCTCCCTCACTTTCCGGGCGACATACTCATCGACATATTCGGGGAGAATTCGCCGGTTACCGCCGTCCTTGACCGACCGGATCTGGCCGGTCAAGACCAGGTGCTTGGTCTTGGTCAGGCTGTAGCCGAGCATGACCGCGACTTGTTTCGTGGTGTACCACCGAGGCGTGGCCACCTCGGTGGGCATTTGCGTGCCAGAGGTCAATGTAGCTCCTATTGGTAAGGCTATTCGGTGCTGTCTTTGACGCTTAATGCTGCAACGGCACTTAGCTGAGTACGTATCCGCGTTTCCGGTAGTGGCATAGCCGGGCTTGGTGCTGGCGTTTTCGGCGCCAGGTGGACCAGGACCAAACGCGGTCGGGGTCGGGTGAATAGCGCTGGATCAGGCTGATCAGCAGCCGGCGGATCTCCGGTAGCGTGTAGCCGATCATGCCGGGGTCGCTGGTGCCGACCCCCCTTTTTCCGCCTGGGCCCGGCTGGCGGCGAGCCAGGCCAGGGCAAGCATGGACAAGGTGATGTGGGCGTACCAGGCCCGCCAGGACCGGACCTGGTAGTGATCGAGCCCGGCCTCGCCCTTGGCCTGCTGGAAGCATTCCTCGATGTGCCAGCGGCTGCCGGCGATCCAGGCCAGGTCGGCGGTGCTGGAGCGGCGGGGGCCGTAGCAGGCGTAGTAGGCGATCTCATCGGGGTCGTGGAGGGACCGGCGGGCCAGCAGCCAGTGCCCGCGGCCAGGCCGCCACCCGGGCCGGACCGGGACCCGGGCCCAATGGGATTCCCGCAGGCCGTGCGCACCGGGACCTACCGAGATCCGCTGCCAGGACCGGGCCGGCGCGGCCGTGATCAGCGCATCAGCGCGCTGCTCGCCGGCGCTGGTGGTGAGCGTGTCGCTGCGCCGGATGGCCATCACGTAGAACACGTCTTGTTCTTCCAGCCAGGCCTGCAGGTACTTGGCCTGCCCGTACACCTCGTCGGCGGTGAACCACGCGAACGGCACCTTCGCCTCGATCGCGCGGCTGATCATCGCCTTCGCCTGCCGCGGCTTGGTAGTGAACTCCGCCGTCGCCGGGATGCCCGCCGCGCGGCGCCGGTCCTGGTCCTCCGCCCAGGACTGCGGCAGGTACAGTTCCCGGTCGATTAACGCGTGCCCATGCACCGAGGCATAGGCCAGGAACGTGCCAACCTGGCAGTTCTCCGTCCGCCCGGCCGTCCCGGAATACTGCCGCTGCACCCCCGCGGACCGGATGCCTTTCTTGATGAAACCGGTTTCATCGGCGATCAGGACCCCGGCGGCGTCGCCCAGGTGCTCAATCACGTAGTCCCGCACGTCATCGCGGACCCCATCCACGTCCCAGTCCGCGCGGCGCAGCAGCCGCTGCATCCCATCCGGGCTGACCTCGCCAGCGCGTTCCGCCAGCGTCCACCCGTTCTTGCGTTCCAGGCCCGCGACCAGCCCCGACACATATTTCCGGACCCGGGCCCTCGGCTCCGCACGCCCGAACCGGCCCGCGATCCGCTCATGCACCCGGTCCAGCTCACCCGCGGCAACATCAATCATCACGCATTCAATGATGCCCGAAGGATCACGTAAGTGCCGTTGCAGTATTAATCGTCAACAGAAAGAGGGTGCAGCAGCAAAGTGCAGCAACCGCACCGTACGGCATCGACCTTATGCGACCGTCAACGTACTGTAACGTGTCCATTCAGGGGTGGGGTCTGACCTGCGACTACGCTGACAGCCTCGGCGAGCCTCGGCTCGCGATGGCCAGGTCAGCACCGGTTACCAACGGGTACCCCCTGAATGGACACACTGTAACCTGCACCAATGACCTCTATCGACCGCTTTGCCCCTAGATGGTAAGGAAAGGGCACCTGTCGGCTACACGCGTCGGCCGATCGCAACGAAGTTCGCTGGGAACAGCCAGGGTCGATGCTGCACCGAGTCAAGGCGGGCAAATGCATCTTCCCAGCGCTTAATGTCGGCGTCGGTGGCGAATCCCTCGGTAAGCATGTCATCCCGAGCCGCCCATGACGGCGGCCGCATCCCGGGCGGGACACGTACTACCGGGGCACGGCAGGCATAGCGCTCGACGGTCAGGCCCGCATCGGTGAGCAGGTCGCCGAGGCGCAGCCCTACGGACAGGTCGTTGCCCCTGGCGCGGTGAAACTCCCCATAGCGCTCCTGCAGGTCTTGCAGCTCCGGCTCACCGGGCGTCATCCGCAAAGCCGTGACATCGACGTCTACCAGGTAAACACAGCCGCCGGTGGCGGCCAGTGAAGCCAGATGGGCGACGATCGCTGCCTCGCGCCCGCCGTTGTGCGCCAGCACATGACGGCACATGACCACGTCGTACGCGCCGGGATCGAGGCCTGTGGCGTCGGCCTGACCAACCTGAACCCGGACCTGTGGCAGGCCAGCCGTCTGCTGCCGGGCTATGGATACCGCTGATGGATCGGCGTCGATGCCGACTGCCCGGCCTTCGGTCCCGATGCGTTCCGCCAGCAATCGCAAGATGGCGCCCGGGCCGCATCCCACATCAGCTATCCGGGCACCGGGCAGAATACCCGCCGCCGACCACTCCGCTGCCTCGTTGTCAGCGGCACTTGCCGCCATCATGCGGTAGCGCATTAGGGCGTGTTTAAAAAGCGGTGAGTGGGGCGTGGGTTACGAGATGGTGTCAGTGCAGGGGCTTTTGCTGTGACATAGCAAGGCCTCCGGTATGCGTGTCAACGACCAAGAAGACATGCTCATACCGGAGGCCTCGTGCCTACCGTACCTGCGGCCGGGCGTCATGACCTGGCCAATTGCGAGTGGAGCGTGCTGGAGCCCCTGCTGCCGGCGGGGAAGAAGGCAGGGCGCCCGCCGAAGTGGGCCAGGCGGCAGCTCATCGACGGGATCCGCTGGCGGATCCGGGCCGGCGCCCCGTGGCGGGACGTCCCGCCGTGCTACGGCCCCTGGCAGTCGGTGTACGGGCTGTTCCGCTGCTGGCAGCGCGACGGCACCTGGCGGAAGATCCTCGCGGCGCTGCAGGCCCTGGCCGACGCGGCCGGTCACCTGACCTGGGACATCTCGGTGGACTCGGGCACCGCGCGGGCGCACCAGCATGCGGCCGGGGCCAGGAAGGACCCGGCGGCGCAGAAGGAGCCGCCCGGCGGGACGGGCGCCCCCGAACCCGCCGACCACGCCCTCGGACGGTCCCGCGGTGGTCTGACCAGCAAGTTCCACCTGGCCTGCGAGCAGGGCCAGAAGCCCCTCGCGGTCATCGTCACCGCCGGCCACCGTCACGACAGCCCCCAGTTCACCGTCGTGCTGGACGCCATCCGCGTCGCCCGCCCCGCCAGCGGCCGGCCCTGCACCCGCCCGGACCGGGTTCTGGCGGACAAGGCCTACGGCTCCCGCGCTAACCGCGCTTGGCTCCGCCGCCGCGGCATCCGCTGCACCATCCCCGAGAAAGCCGACCAGGCCGCCAACCGGAAGAAGAAGGGCAGCTCAGGAGGCAGGCCGCCCGCCTTCGACCCCGAGCGGTACAAGCAGCGCCACGCCGTGGAATGCGGCATCAACCGCCTCAAGCGCAACCGCGCCGTCGCCGCCCGCTACGACAAGCTCGCCGTCCGCTACGAGGCAACCCTCCACATCGCCGCCATCGGCGAATGGCTCCGGCCCCTCACTTCTTAAACACGCCCTAGTTCCTGCTCACTGAGCTTCAGGCTATAGCTGGCAGTTCCCGGGGGCTGGTTGTATCCGTTCATGGGAGCACCGTACCCGGACGCGATTCCGTGTGCCCGTGTGGACGCAGGAGAGGGTCCGGGGTTGACTCGTGCCAAGCTCGCCGCTACTGCAAGCCGAGGCCACCGTGGTGTCCTGCGACTGACGCTTGAGTGTCAAGGGCCGTCCTGCCGGGGCACATCGGGGCACATGGCCTCGCGATCGGCCCGGAACCGATGAGAACCGCCGAGATCTCAACCACAGATCAGACCACATGCCGGGTACATCCGCCGTGGTCAGCAGCACCCGGGCACCAGACCCCGGCCTACAGGCCGACTCGCTTACCCAACGCCCCTGGTCTAGAAGCGCAGCATTTAAGTGGATGGTCAATCTAGCACTAACGCAAACTAACATCAGGATAAGTGCTCATCAACTTCGAGACCTGGCAAGGCGGATTGGTCATCTTGGTCCGCTTGCATGGGCAGAATACTTTTGAGATCGTCATCCACCGTTAGTTTATACTTATTCGCTAGCGCAGCAACATAGATACCGAATGTCGCTCGCAGCTCTCCCGCCGCTACAAGGAACCGCTCCCGGTTAGTCGGCTATTCGAAGTTAACCGGGGTGGTGTAGCGGTCTTCTGACGGTGCGTAGCGGCTGGCAGGGCCTGGCGTGTCGCTGCATAAGAGCGCCCGCGGCTTTCAAGATCATGGTTCTTTCCACGGAAGCATGATCACCAGAGAGCCACGGGCACGTGCGTCAGGATATGGCGTCGCGGCTGTTCGCGCTGGAAGGCGCGGAGGTCGCAGAGGTCGATGAGGAGCCCGGCGGCGGCCGGACGGTGTGGGTGATGACGGCCGACCCGGCCGCGCGAGTGTGCCCGCTGTGCGAGACGGCGTCGGAGCATGTCAGGGAGCAGGTGGTGACGCGTCCGGCCGATATCGGTTATGGCCGGGACCCACTGCCCTTAAGTTTCCGGGGTTATGTCCCATTGCGGGAGATTCGACTTTGTGATGTCGATGGTGTAGGTGACTTCTTCGGTGTGCCGGGTGCGGCGTTCGGCGGTGGTCCTGCCGGATGTCCGCTGGCGTCCGGTCCGGTGCCTGGGGATGGCGAGGATGGCGGCGTTCAGGCTGGCCAGGGTGTCATCGGCAGTGGCGGGCCGGTGCCCGCAGTACCGGCAGCAGGTGTCCGCGGCGACGTGGGACCGGATGAGGCCGAGGACGGCGGTGAACGGGATGAGCCCGGGGTCGAGCCCGGCGGATCCGGCAGCCCGGGCGGCTGCGGTGGCGGTGATGTTGTGGATGAGCAGGAGTGCCCAGGCTTCCTGGCGGGCGAGTTCGGGGGACTGGCCGCGCAGCGGGCGGCGGGGACCGCGGACGGTCCGCTTCAGATGAAGGAACGCGATTTCGATTTGCCATCTCTCGGCATACAGGACGGCGATCTCCCAGGCCGGGTAGGTCTTGTCGTCCAGGAGCGTGGTCAGCACCCGCATCCGGGTGGTCTTCGTCCTGCCGCTTCGGGTCGTGGCGGTGACGGTGAAGGTGACGAGCCGGGCGGTGGTGTCTGGGAGCCGTTCCGCGCGCGGGTTCCCGGTGTCGCGCCTGCGCCGGGTGCGCATGCCGTCCGATTCGTGCAGCACGACCAGCTCAGAGCCGTCGGGCAGGGTCTTGAGGGTCTTGAGGGGGACGGACTTCGCGCGGTCCTTGACGCGCCAGGCCAGGTGGGCGCCGGTGCCGGAGAACCGCAGGAACCGGTCCATGGAGAAGAAGCCGCGGTCGGCGAGGTTCAGCATTCCGGGCCGGAAGCTGCCTTCGAGCTGGTCGGCCAGGGCGTTCTCGCCGTCGTGGTAGCCGCCGATCGCGGCGCCGATCCAGCGGAAGGTCGCGGTGCGGACGTGGGCGGTGACCCGCAGCAGCGGCCGGGCGCCGTCCGCGGGGGTGCCGAACTCGCCGTCGAGCACGCCGTTGCGGGCCAGCTCCATCGTGGTGCCGTCGATCGCGGTGACCTCCAGGCCCTTCCACAGCAGGCCGATCCCGAGGTCCGCGTCCGCGACGGCGGCGTCGAGCTCGAACAGGCGCTGCATTACCTGCTCGCCGAGCAGCTTCCTGGCCTGGGAGAATGCGCTGCCGGACGGGATATCCGCGCCCGGCCCGGACCGCAGGCCGGGCAGCCCGAACGCCGTCGCCAGCACCGCGTCGTAGCCGGCGCCGGGGAACAGGCACGCGACCAGGATGCAGACCACAGTCATCCTCGCGGTCAGCACCCGGTCATACTTATGGCCCGGCGGCGCCTCCCGCAGCGCGCGGGCGATCACGCCGTCGGCGAGCAGTCCTTCCAGCAGGCCCGGCCGGCCCAGCTCCGCCAGCCACTCCGTCCAGAACCCCGGCCCGGACGCGACCCGGGCGGCGATCTCCGCGACCCCATCGTTATCCCGGTGCGCCGCGGCCGGAGTGGACCCAGGCGCGATGACCATGGCAAACTTGGCAGGCAACAAAGCTCCAGGTGGACGGTAAGGGCCTCGACAACCCAGTTCCTACCAGGAGCTTTGTTCTATTTCAGGGACCACCGCATCCCGTCACGCCGCCGCGACCGACATGCAGCCAGACCGTGACCAGACCCAGGAAATCAGACATCAGACCCCATAAACCCGAAAACTTAAGGGCAGTGGGCCGGGACCAGGTCAGTGTGGTGTGGGTGAAGCGGCGGTGGGAATGCCGGGTTGCGTCCTGCCCGCGCAAGACGTTCACTGAGTCGCTGCCGGCCGTTCCGCCGCGGTGCCGGGTGACGGAGCGGCTGCGTGATCACGCGGGGCGGCTGGTCACTGAGGGCGGGCGGACGGTGGCGCAGGCGGCGCGTGAGTGCGGGCTGTCGTGGCCGGTGGCGCATCAGGCATTCGCCAGGACCGCGGACCCGCTGCTGGAGCAGCCGCCCGCGCCGGTGGCGCACCTGGGGATCGATGAGCACCGCCGCGGCCGGCCCGGTGGCGGGCCGACGCGGAGACCGGCGAATACATTTTGCTCGCTGACCGCTGGCACACCTGTTTCTTTGACCTGTCCGGCGACCAGGGCCTATTAGGGCAGGTGGAGGGCCGCACCGCTGATGACGCCGCGTACTGGCTGGCCCGGGCGTCCCCGGCCTGGCGGGATGCCATCCAGGTCGTCGCCATCGACATGTGCTCCATCTACGCCTCGGCCGTGCGCCGGGCGCTGCCGCGCGCGCAACTGGTGGTGGACCTGTTCCATGTCGTGCAGCTCGCGGTCAAGATGACCGGGGACGTGCGCCGCCGGGCGGTGCGGGAGAAGTACGGCCGCCGCGGCCGGTCCGGCGACCCGGAGTACGGGCTCAAGGGCCTGCTCGTGCGCAACCTGGAGCACCTGCGGCCCGATCAGTTCGCCAAGGTCATCGACACACTGAGTGCCGACCGGCACGGCCAGGAGATCGCCGCCGCCTGGATCGGCAAGGAAAAGCTCCGCGACGCGCTGAACCTGCGGGCCCGCATCACCAGATCCACGCCGTGCGAGCGCGACGTCCGCGGCCGGCTCGCCTCTTTCTATGACTGGTGCGCGCAAAACGACGACATCCCCGAGCTGCTCACGCTGGCCAGGACGATATCGAAGTGGGAGGACGAGATCGTCGCGGCGGTCCTGACCGGGGTCACGAACGCCCGGTCGGAGGCCCTGAACCGGCTCGCGAAACTGGAAGCCCGGATGGCCTATTCCTTCCGGAACCCAGCGAACCAGCGCCGCCGCGTCCGGATCGCCTGCACCCGCGCCGCCCGGCGATCCCCGATCGTCACACCCAGAGGATCACGTCAGGTAACCGGACGAAAACCCGACCCCGGTTAACTTCGAAAAGCCGGTTAGTCTGAAAATGTTCAGCTCGCGGACCAGCTTCGTCTATAAAACGCCTGCAGGCTCTCCGCATTTCCTGAATAGCTTGCGTTAGCACCTTACCTGTACCCTCCGCGGTAAGCTGCTCTCCTAGATAGGTCCGCTTCTGCTTCACAGATTCGAGACAATACACCGCATCTACCGGCTCTCTCCCACGCTCGCCAAAAAGAACTCTGCGATCCTCTAGAAACCTTATAACTTTACGCGCAATGTCTTTGTCGCCCTTGGTCATCTCCCAAGTAGTACCTGCGCCGAACATTGAGAAACTAAAATTCTTTATTATGATTCCCATACTCGCTGCCAACTCTTATCGACCATGCCTACTCCGAATTGAGCCCGCTCTCCTTGCAGGCAACTCCAATATGTCACGAAAACGCTACCGCGCCAAGAGCAACGCAAGAAACCACTGTGGGCGGTGACACCTGAGTGACTAAGTGAGTGACAATCGCCTCGAGGACCACCGAACATTAGTGAACTAGTTGACGCACGTCATCGATGGGAATTGCGATTCAGTTCGATTGCTCGAAATTGCCTCACAAACGAGAGGTCACAATCCAAATGCGGCAGCAGCAAACGGCAGCAACCGCGTCGCTCGCCATCGGCCCTAACGAACCGCGATAAGCCTCTGACCTGCGTTATCGACCGTAGAAGCCCTCCATGCCACTAGTTCGCGCATCGAGAGGATCACCGGGACTTCTACGCCTTACGGTGTATGACCCCAGTGGTGAGCCACCATGTCAGGGCTGCGGCCATGTGCACAGCAGCCTCTGCCTCGGCCTACGATTGCTGCGGGAGTTTGTGCTGCCGCGGGTGCCTATTTCCGGAGGGTGTGACCTTGTGCCGGTGCCTTGCGGAATGGGCTGCAATGCGGAGCGTCTGTGATTTATGGAATGTTCCGGGCGTCACGGATGGTGATCGGTGCTGGTCGGACGTGGTGGCGGCGGGCTGCTGGGAGCGGTGCCTGGCGCTGCCCGGCCGGGGGTTCCGCTGGTTTACGGGCCGGTGCCGGGATCGTGGAGGGAAATGACCCCCCGGCAGGCGATGGAGGACCGGCGATGGAGCTGGCGGTTTCGGTGACGGTGACGATGACCGGCGGGGACGGGAGCGCGTGCCCGGTGGGCGAGGAGCTGGCGGCGGCGCTGGCCGGGCCGTCGGGCAGTTCTCGCAGATGCTGACGTGGACGGTGCAGGAGGCTAGCGTCCTGGATCACGGGGACCGGGAGACGCAGATCGCCGAGTCGGGGCGGGAACTGCAGCGGCAGCTGCTGCAGTCCACGCTCACCATCGATTCCGGGTGCGAGGAGCGGATCGAGCAGGTCACCAGTGCTGCGGGGATCCGGCACGGCAGCGTGGAGAAAGGCCATGACCGGGGCGTGGCCTGCGTCTTCGGGCCGGTCCGCGCCGGGCGGCTGGCGTACCGGAACCGGCGGGAGCCGAACCTGTACCCGGCCGATGCCCGGTGGATGCTCCCCGAGGACCCGTACTCGCTGGGGATGCGGGCGCTGGCGGCGTATCCACCTGGCCGGAGACGGCTACGGGCAGGCGCAGGAGATGATCGAGGCGCGGACCGGGGTGAAGATCGGCCGGGCCCAGCTGGCCGGGATCGCCGCGGAACTGGCCGCCTGGACCGATGACTTCTACGAGCAGCGGGCCCGGGCGCGGAGCTGACGGCTGCCGGCCGGCGACGTGATCATGATCCAGGCCGACGGCAAGGGCATCGCGATGCGCCCGGAGCACCGCAAGGGCGGGGCGAGGCTGACGCCGCGCATCCGGGGATCAAGAAGATGGCCGAGATCGTCGCGGTCGCCGACTTCACCCCCGCCGTCCGCGAGCCGGAGGACATCGCCGCCCCGCCCGCCCGCCGCAAGGCACATCCCGGCCCCGCCGCCCGTGACAAGTGGGTCGCGGCGTCCATCACCGATGACATCCCCGAGATGATCGGGGCGGCCTTCGACGAAGCCGACCGCCGCGACCCGCACCGGGTGCGCCAGCGGGTGTTCCTCGTCGACGGGAACAAGCAGCAGATCACCGCCATCGGCGCCCACGCCAGGGAACGCGGCCTGAAGGTCCCGGTCCTCATCGACTACATCCACGTCAGCGGCTTATCCACGGTTTCAGCTCGTGAGAGCTATGTTTTCGCAGGTCGGAGTGTTGTTGCGATCGATGTGACGTTAACTCGTCGTTGACGGTTGCAGGTTCCCGCCGAGCCGGGCGAGTTCGCGGCGGAGTTCCAGGTTCTCCCCGTGGGCCTGCTCGAGCGCGGCCCGAAGGGCCGCGCTTTCGTCGCGGTGCTGTTTCTTGAGGTGCGTGATCTGGCTGGTCAGCGCCTGGATGATCGTGTTGTCGCTGCCGGTTCCTTCAGGCGGGGGCGGTTTCGGGCGGGCCTGGGCGCGCAGTCGTTCGATCCGGGCACGAAGGTCGGCGTTTCCGTAGAGGAAGGCGTGGGAAACGCCGGCTTCGCGCTGGACGGACTGGAAGGTGATCGGCTCACCGCGCTTGACCAGGGTGCGGATGGCGGCCTCGGCGGCCTTCGTCTTGGCTTCCGACTTGCGGCGGGCGGCCTGGCGGAGGGTATCGACACGGTGCTGGCGTGAGTCGGTCATGGCTGCGGCTTCCGGTGGCGGTCGAGGTCGATGGACACGGGAACCGGGCTGCTGGGGCTGCCCGCTCCCTGGATAGCCCGGCCGGGGCTGGCCTGCATCGTGGCGAGGAGCCTGGCCAGGGCGTCGCGCTCTGCCTCGCGCTCGACGAGCCAGACATTGCCGTCAGGCATGGGGCGGCCGTGCCGCTCAAGGAACTGGGCGGTGGTCCGCTCGATCAGCTCAGCCGTCTGCCCCAGCTGCCGCTGGAGGACGGCGAGATGGGTGTCGTCGGTCACGAAGACGCTGCAGGTCAAGCAGGCGTTGCCCTTCTCGCACTTCTGCAGGGGCGGCAGCAGGCAGTAGCCGTTGGGCAGGAACCGGTCTGCGCGGTCGAGCAGGTGCAGCGCGTCGTGGTCTTCCCGGGAGAAGCTCACGCGGGTGCCGTCGGCCCTGAACTTGCGGGTGGCCAGGAACGCCTGCTCGGCGTGCTCGTCACGGCGGGCGACGTAGTGCATGGACATGGTCGGCGTCGAGTGTCCCGCGTAACGCTGGAGAACGTGGACGGGCAGCCCCAGCTCCGCGAGCTTGGTGAACTTGGTGTGCCGGAAACGGTGGGTGTGGCTGAGCTTGACCGGGTGCCCGGCAGCGTCGGTGATCTGGGCCAGCTCGCTGAACAGCGCCAGCGAACGGCCGTAGTTCGTGTTGCCGTACGGCTTGGCGGCGTGCGCGTTCGCGCGCCGCTGCGGGAACAGGTAAGGAAGGTCACGGCCCGGGAAGCGGTCGCGCAGCCACTGCTGCTGTTCCTCGATCACCGCGACGGTCTCGGCGTCGACGAAGATGGTGTCGGGCGCTGCGTCGATCTTGCTCTGGCCGTAGCGGAAGCGGGCGACGGCGTCCCCTTCCGCGGCCTCGATGGCGCTGTCCGTGGCCGGGGACAGGCAGTCGAAGGGACACAGGCAGATCTCGCTGGCGCGGCGGCCGGTGAGGATCTGCAGCAGGAGCATCCGCATCAGCTGCGGGTCTCCCTGGCCGGGCAGCACGCGCGTGCTGCCGCCGGACGTGACGGTGACTGTCCCGGAAGCCGGCTCGCCGAGCACGGGCAGGCAGGCGGTGACCTGCGCGAAGGCGTGATCATCGACGTAACGGGTCTCATCGTCGAGGGGCTCGCAGCGCCGTAGCCGCGGGCGCTGCCGGAGCCAGATAGCGGGGTGCGCGTCGGTCAGCCCGTCCCAGGGCGACGGGCCGAGGATCTCGGCAGCCTCCTGACGGTGGCCGGCCAGGAAGTCCATCAGCCCGGCGACCGACCACAGGTCCAGGTTGACCTTCCCGGCTGAGACCGCGGCGGGCGGGCGCCCGGCCGAGGTCCGGTTCGAGGGCTCGCAGGCCCAGCGCCGGAAGGCAGCTGCGAAGGTGCCGGCCCGCTGCACGTCGCCGACCGCGGCGGCCGGGTCGGGCAGGGACTCCAGCCAGCGCGCGAAGCGGAGCAGGGCCTGGCTCCGCTGGCCGGTCAGGGTGGACCAGGTCAGCGTCCCGGATTCCAGCAGCATGCCGAGGTGCCACTTGACCGCGTTCTTCACCCACGGCAGCCGGGCTTCTCCCGGCGAGCACCCCACCGACCGGCAGGGCTCGCGATCGCGCAGGGGAATGCGCGGGTCGCACCGCGGATGCCAGGTGTCCATTTCCCACCAGGCCCCGTCGTGGAGACGTGCCGCCAGGGCCAGCCGCGGATAGCTGAGCAGGCGCTCAAGGCGGACGCGGCGCCCGTCGTACTCGGCAGGCAGGCGGCCGTGCCGGGCGTGGAACCACACGCCATGAAGTCGCAGGAGATCGTGTTTGCCGGCCCAGGCCAGCGACGGCAGCGGCCGACCGGACTCATCGGCCCAGGCCAGCATCGAGGCCAGCTGGTTGCAGACATCGACAGACACCTTCAGCCCGTCGCGGTGCTGCCAGTGCGCCATCCACGCGATCTCGCGCCGCAAGCGCGCGGGGAGCCCCGGAAGCCGGATCGGGCGGTCCCGGCCGCCTTCGACGATCGTTTCCCAGCCGTCGATCCCGGGGCCGATCACCTCCCCGTGCCACGCGGGAGGCAGGTCGGCCAGTAGCCGGCCCGCCGGATCGGAGCCATCTGCAGGGACAAGCCGCAGCCGGGCCGTGCCGCCATCACCCGTCATGGCCGGCCCGCCATCCCGACGTGTACGTCTTCCAGTTCGCCGCCGCCTTCAGGGCCTCGTCTTCCCGGACCCAGCCGTAAAGGTCGATCGTGGTCTGAACGTGGGCATGGCCAACCCGGCGGGACACGACCCATTCCGGCGTCCCGGCCAGCAAAAGGGCCGAGGCATGAGAATGCCTGAACCAGTGCGGCGTCCACCCTGGCGGGCCGATTCCCTTCTTCTTCAGCGCCGTGACCTTATCGCGGACGGTGCCCTCCCGCATCGCGGCCAGCAGCGGAGGCCGGTCCAGGTTGACCAGCAGCGGGGAATCAGGCGTGATCTCCAGGCCGAGCGACGCGGCCCGGCAGGCCAGGTGCGTCAGGTAGTCGGCGAACAGCCGCTCCAGGTCCGCGCCGACATGAACACGCCGGGGACGCATCATCTTCACCCGGGCGCCGTTCGCGTTGCCCTCCCGCGGCGTTACCTCGATATAAGCGGTGCCGCCAAGGCCCATCACGAAGTCGCCGATCGTCATGCCCAGCACCTCGCCCAGCCGCATGCCCGTCTCCGCAAGCACGGAGAAGATCAGGCGATCACGGAGATTGCCCTTCCAGTCTCCCGCCGCCGTATCCCAGGACGCGCACCCGTCGATGATCGCCTGGATCTCCTGCGGCAGCAGCAGCGGAGGACGGTCCCGCCGCCGGCGGCGGACCTTGACCAGCGACGTCGGGGCCAGGCCGCGGCGGCCGTCGAGGTGAGCGAGCAATCCCCGCGAGGGCACGCGCGACGGCCGTCCCCGCATCAGCCGGGACGCGACCGGCACGTCATGAACAGCGGCCTGCCACTGGTAGAAGGAGATCAGCGCCGCGAGCCGGGCATTCAGCGTGTCCGCCGACGGGGCACCGTCCGGCACGGCCAGCGAGCGCTCGACCGTCCGGCCGTTCCGCAGCCACGACAAGAACCCGGTAACGGCCGGGACCCCGGCTTCCGCCCACTGCCCCGACTCGTCGCGCTGCTCGAGGAACGACCACCACTGCGCCAGCGACGTCGCATACCCGCGGACCGTGTTCGGTGACCACAGGTAACGATGCGCCTCCAGCCACTCCTCGACCGGGCCGACCGTGGCATACGACGCGTCGACCACCGTCCATGTCCGCTCCCCGGATGCAGGCCGCACCGCCAGGCAGTAAGCCACGAGCACTCGCTCCTCATCGTTCCTGAAACCCCGTAGATATGACTTCAGCAACGGTGACAGAGAGCGAACATCAAGATCGTTGAAGACGTTGATTAGGGCGCGTCGGGTCCCGTGGATAAAGTGGCTACCTCGGCAAGGCCGCCGCCGCGCTCCACCCCGGCGACCCCACCGCCGCCGGCGAGTGGGCCGACGGGCAGCTGCTCCGCGTCCTCCACGGCCGCGCCAAGGCCGTCGCCGCCACCCTGAGCATCCGTCGCCGCGAAGGCCCGGAACAGCTCCCGCACCCGCCACCTGGACCTCGCCGACATGGACAGGGCCATCACCTACCTGGAGAACAACCACCAGCACATGCGCTACGACAAGGCGCTCGAGAAGGGCTGGCCGATCGCCACCGGCATGATCGAGGGAGCCTGCCGCTTCGTCATCGAAGACAGATTCGGTATTACGGGAGCAAGGTGGTCACCCGACGGCGCCGAGGACATCCTCAAGCTCCGCGCCATCGTCGTCAACGGCGACCTCGATGACTACATGGACTACTACAAGGCACGCTACCTGCGAAGAACGCCACCTAGCCCGCTACGACCCCGCCAGCATCCCCGACCTCGGCCTCGCCGCATGACCGAAACACCCGGAAATGACCCACCCCTCAAAAAGACGCACCCGCTGCCGCTGCCCGATCCCACGCCCCCACCCGTGCCAGGCCGGAGCCAGTGCCGCAGGTCCATCCCATAGGTGCCGGGCAGTCGTCTCTGACCGGCCCGACCGCCTGAGAGATGGTGGAAATACGCCGTGGCCGCCTCAGCACGCACGCCATCGCCGCCGGGCAACCGGGGAGGCTCCCACGTATCCCCCGTAGTTACCGGCCAGCCCGCCCAAGGCACCACCAACCCAGCCAAATCCCCGGTGACGGAAGACTGTCACACCGGGATCAGAGGAGCCCATATTCGCCTGGGCCACCCGGCGCTCGGGAGGGCGGTTGGTTGCCGAACGTCCGGTGACTGTCACGTCTGGTGACGTTGGACTCTGCTTTCCCGGTCATTTGGCCAGGTCATTTGGACCTGATTTCCGGGTCATCCTGCTCTGAGCACTAGTATGCACGCTACGTAGGACTGTGTTAACAGAACGTGAAACGAGGCTTTTCTGCACTGGGGGAAGGCGAGACAATGAAACTCACCAAGAAGCTCATCGCAGTCCCAGCACTCGTACTGGCCGCCGGACACAGAGCCATTCCGAAAGGGCAGACTCTCTACGCCTCGGTACAGGCGCTACCTGGCGGCATCTGGTCAGATGTGCTAAGCGTCAATTGCTCGAGTTAGGAGAAGCAAATGTCAATGGATCCGCAGCTACAGCAGTCACTACAAGAAGCCAAGCAGGACCTCAAGCGTATCTTCAAGTTCTTTACCAAGGAGTCCACACCTGCATCCGATTGGCGCGGCTCGATCTATTGGGCTATCGCCATCACTGTCATACTCGGCCCGCTCGCGATCGTCGGATTCGTTTATGGTGCGCCTTTGGCCGGGCTCGCCGTACTCGGTGCCGTGATCTGGTTCGGGTTCATCTACGGACCGCCATTCGTACCAATGATGACTATCTTCTATGGTCCGCGTGGTCCGCACCGTCATCGCTGAACGTTGGGTATCGTGCACTACGGTGCTGGTGCCGAGCGGCTTAGAGATAACCGCCGAAGATAAAGGAGAGGGATAACTATGTCAATGTATGACGGAGGTAAGTATTCGGAAGTCCTGTGAGCGCGTCCGCGTTTGTGCTGGTAGACGCGATCCTACCTATCGGTAACCACACGATTTCCGAATACTTACTGACGGAGAACCGTACGAGCCGGCACCGGCACCGGCACGCAACTGGTCAATCAACAAGGTCATCGTGGCTGTGTTCGTCGGCGTGCTCGCCGCAGTCGTGGCAATCGCTGTTGCGCCTGGTGTCATGCTCGGCAATGCACACGGTGCGACTGGCAAGGCTCAGGCGCAGACGAGAGCAGCACAGGCCAAGGTAGTGACAACCGCCGCGAACATCCACGGACGCCCGCTTATCGCCGCGCACCTGCTAACGCAGGTCATGACAGTATTTCCGCTGGTAATTTCGCCTGCAAAGATGCCTGAGGGTCAAGGAGTCACCGATCCGGCTCGATCAAGGTTGGTGCAGCAACACACCGCACGCCTGCAAAGTCAGCCGGACGGCCGGTAACGCTCGCGCCTGGGAGACAGGCGGGGCACCGAGCTAGCGAAACGAATCCTCCGGCGCAAGATCACAAGCGCAATCTTCCAATCATTTAGGGAGCGGTAATGACGAAGACTTCATGGACAAGGGCTGACGACTTGATCGTGTGCACGTCCTACCTCCACAACGGCACGACGGTTACGGATGAGCTACGCACGGCCCTTCCCGGTCATGATGCGGGAAGTATCCGAATGCGACTACAGAACTTCGACTGCCTGGCCACGGACGGCGCGTCCGGTCTGTCTCACGTGGCCGCGCAGACACGGGAGGTTTGGGCGACTGGTTCAGAAGGTGCGCAAGTCGTGAATCAGACGGTGACCCAACCGGCCCCACATGACTCCGGTAATACCTGACGCTGAGCGTCAAACGAGCTTGTCTACGGCAGCAGCAAACGGCAGCAACCGCATCGCCCTCAGGTGTCCGCGATCGCCCGACATCGACGCCCTGACCTGCTCGGATGACCTCTATTGACCTTCCTGCCACTCGTTCGCATCGAGGGGGTCAGGGGTTCGAATCCCCTCAGCTCCACCTCACCTCTGGGATCTGGTCTCTGACCAGGTCAGAAGCTCTTTCCTTAGGCCCCAGCCTACTTGCCAGGCTGGGGCTTTCGGCTTGGTTGGGAGGAATTTGGGAGATCATCTTCTCCCTGCCTCCCGGTGCTGGGTGGTCTGGCTGAGTGTCTCGTGGTGTCGTTGCGTCCGGTGCTGCGGCGCGAAAGGGCGCCAGGATCTCGTCCAGCAGCGGGATGGGGTGAGTGTTCGTGGAGGGCGGCCCGGTCGCGTAGCGAGTCCTCCCAGCGGGCCTGGAGGGCGGCCTTGAGGTCCTCGCGCATCCGCTCGGAAGTGTGGGCGTAGAGGCCGCGCATGCCGGGCACCTCGTGGCCGAGGCGATGCTCGGCGAGGATCTCCGGGATGCCATCTTCGGCCATCCAGGTCTTGTGGCCGTGCCTCATGCCGTGCGGGTTCAGGCCGTACTTGACTGGGAGCCAGCAGGCGACCGGGATGTCCTCGGGGATCGGCCGGATGCCCCGGCCCCTTGGCCGCGTGAATGCGGCGTCGCCGGGCGGGGCGGGCGCCCAGGTGGTGATCGGTCTTCCTGGCCACGCCGAGGCGTCCACGATGGTCAGCCGGGGCGGCTTGCTGGGCTGCGGCTGGTACTGGCCGTCGCAGGCTGGGCGGAACACGCGGCGGGCGTAGTTGCTGCGCCGCGGATGGCCGCCGTCCGGGCCGAGGAACACGTAGTGCCCGCTGCCGCCGTGCTGGTCCGCGCAGGCGCACCTTGGGTGGGACTGTTCCTTGATCTGCCGGGCCAGCAGCCCGGCCAGGAACGGCGGAAGGTCGACGGGGAGGCAGGGTTCCCAGTGCGGGCTGCGGTAGGAATCGTCCTTCGGCGGGAGCCGGTGGAACGTGCTCCTGATCTCGCGGAGCTGCCATTCGACGTGGATCTCGTCGTCGTGGACGTAGTCGCGTTCCAGGCCGATCGTCTCGCCCCAGCGCATCCCGGTAAGCGATCGTGACGACCATGGTGAAGTCCTCGTCCCGGCCGGACAACTGCGCGGCTCGCTCAGCGACCAGTAAGGCCTGCAGCGGCGTGGCCCACACTCGCTGCGGGCCACGGTCGAGCTTGCGGCCGGTCCGCCGTCCTCGGTTGCGCGGCCTTATCGCCGGGTTGTAAAGAATCAGCGGCGGCTTCGCCGCGGCGGCGTCGCCCAGCATCGTGCACAGGACGGCGCGGGCGTCACGGGCCACGCGGCGGGAGACGCCGGTCCGGGCCGGGATGGAGTTCTCCCACCGGGTGATGTCCTCGATGGTGAGCGACCCCAGCTCGCAGGCGCCGAAGGATGGGCGGATGAACCGCCGGATCAGGTACTCGCGGTTCTCCACGGTGCTGAGCCCGACATCCTGCAGGGTCATCCACCGGTCGATCCACGCGCTGACGGTGATCTTCCCCGCGTTCGGGTCGGTCCAGCGGCCTTCGCGGATCCTGGCCTCCTGGTCGCGTCCCCAGGTGAGCGCGGCGGCCTTGGTCTCGAACCCGGACTCGCTGGTCTCGATGCCGCTGGGTAGCTTGTACTTCACCCGTCACGGCTTCGCGCTTCTCCCCCGCTTCTCCGCGTACGCCATGCCGTCCTCCGGGTGATGTCTCTGGTCGTGCTGCCGGTGCTGGTAGCGGCATCAGGTGGTTCTGTGGCCCACCCGGCGCTCGCGTGCGGTGACCGGCTGACGAGACCCGGCCTTCATGATCTCGGCAATGTCGCCGTCGCTGAACCGCAGATGCTTGCCAATGAATGTGCACGGAACCAAACGCGCCGCAGCCTTTGTCTTGAGCCACGACTCACGCACCTTGAGGATGCCTGCTGCCTCGGCAGCAGTATAGAGCTGATCCGCCATTATCACGCTGCCTTATGCCCTGGAAGTAGCCCAGCCGCCGGTGACCTTGCGCATCTCACCTGGGACGACGGGATCGTGACTCAAGTTATGCCCGCCCCGCCAGGCCAATGTCAACCAAGAACTGCATGATCGAATCGGCGTCCTCGGGTGACGAATAGTGCCGATTAGTTCAGTGCAGTTCTGTCGAGTCCGCCGCAGTACGGCTGGCTGTCACGGAAAGGGCGAGTGCGGTTAGGTAATTGTAACCTTGGCGGACGCGTACCTACCGCGCCTGAGCCGCGCGCCGGTCACGGCATCCGCAGGGCTCAGGGCAGGGCCGGCTCTGGGTGCCTGTCAAGGAAGCGATCCGCGGCGTCGTCATCAATGAGGGAGTTGTCAGCCAGCCATTGCACGGCCCGGCACCTGGCCCGGGTGTCCCGGAAGACGTACCAAGCCGGCAGCAGGTCGGGATGCTCCTCGTGGAGCTCGTCTTTGAACCGGCGGAAGGCTCCCTTGCCCTGGATAGCGCGCGCCAGCCTGCGCCCGGCGCGTTCATCGGTGATTCTGTCGGCGAAATCGGCCATGTCCTGGTACCAGACCCAGGACGGCAGCGGATCGATGACGATCAGGTCCAGCTCATCGAGGTCGACCGGCGTCTGACCGTCAATGCCGGTATCAGCCGTCCAGAACGCGATCTCGCCCGTGTGCGGGTCGATCAGCCAGTGGTGCTCGTAATCGGTCTGGTCAGCCAGCGCGTTGGCGATTTCCTCCAGATCGAGGCTGCTCAGGTCAAGCACCAAGCCAGGATAGGACGCCCCAGATGCCTGCGCTCAAGGACCAGAAGGCCCGGCCAGCGGATGAGAACGTCGCCGGGTGGTCGGCATTGTGCGCAACGGGGCGCCGGCAAGCCGTGCGCTATCATGTGATATCAGGGAGGTGGACATGACAGACGTGCTGATCCGGGACGTGCCCGATGATGTCATCGCCGCGCTCGACGCACACGCGGGGCGGCTGGGCCTGTCGCGCAGCGAGTACGTGCGCCGCCGGCTGGCCCAGGACGCGGCCAGGCCTGGTTCTCCCGTGAGTGTCGAGGACCTGGCCCGGTTCACTGAGGTCTTTGGTGATCTGGCTGACCCGGATGTGATGTCGCAGGCCTGGCGATGACGACCTGGCTGATTGACAAGTCAGCCCTCGTCCGCCTGGCCGCCAGCCCCGATGCCGCTGAGTGGGCCGGTCGGATCGAGCGGGGAATGGTCCGGGTCACCACCGTGACCCGCCTGGAAGCTGGCTACTCAGCCCGGTCCGGACCGGAGCTGCGGGCTGGATTGCGGCAGCCCCCGCTGTCATCCATGCCAGTCGAATACCTGACCCCCGCGATCGAGGACAGGGCGGTGGACGTGCTCACCTTGCTCGCCGACCGCGGCCAGCACCGCGCGCCCTCCATACCTGACCTGATCATCGCAGCGACCGCCGAGCTGGCTGGGCTCACGGTCTTGCACCTGGACAAGGACTTCGAGGTAATAGCCCAGGTCACCGGCCAGCCCGTGGAGCGGCTGAGCACCGGGCAATGAGCGCCACCCGCGGAACTTCCGCGGGTGGACTGCACTGAGGCACAGGTCCGGTCGGCGGCAGATGCGGATGGAGCTGGTGGCTCGGTACCAGCTGCCGTAGCATCCGCAGATGGTGACAGAGGAGGACGTCCGCAAGTTGGCAGTGCGGCGACCGGCAATACAAAGCACGAAATGGTGAGGTGTGCGGGGCTAGGCCGGCCGGGGAACCTTAGCGAACGGTGACAGGGTGAACCACCCGGAGACGGCCCGGCGCAGTGCCTGCGGCCCGCGCACTTCAAGCTCGCCAGCCTTGACCGCCTCGGCCCACCTCAGGTCCCCGCGCCATATCTCGGTCATCCGGCGCAGGCTCGCGGTCAGGGTTACCGCGACCGGGTAACCGGGATCGGCATCGCAGACGTCGACCTCATCGGCGGTGATCACCAGCCACCAGTCCCGTGCGTCCGCGGTCACATCTGGGAACCGGAACTGCACCACAGTCCGGCCCTCGGGAACAAGGGCCCGGTCGACGTTGCGGTGCATGTCCCACAGCAGCAGCTTGGGGTCGAGATCCTCATCCCCGATTTCGCCGATCCAGCGTGTGCCCCAGGCACCGAGTGCCTCCACGACCGGCCGCAGTTCCCGGCCAGCCGGTGTCAGCACATACCGCACCTGGTTGCCGTCACCGAGCCGGACCACGATGCCGGCCCGGGTCAGCTGGTGCAGCCGTCTGGACAGCAAGGTGGGGGACATTCTGGGAAGACCACGGCGCAGCTCGTTGAAATGCTCGCTCCCGGTCACCAGTTCGCGGACGATGAGCAGCGTCCAGCGCTCGTCGAGCAACTCCATCGCCTTTGAGACAGGGCAGAACTGGTGATACGACGACCCCATGCCCTGCAGGGTAGATCCGCGCCGCCCGCCTGGGCCAGTGCCCCGGGATATCCGGTACAGATCTGGTACTAGGTGACCCGGCCGGCCCGTTCCTAGTCTCGGTCCATGGCATCCGCGCCGATGCGCACAGCCGGCCCGGCCCAAGGGAGCTGCGCGGTCCCACTGCCGCCCGCGCCCATCTTCTGGCCCGCAACGGCTGCCGGCACCACAGCTAAGGGGACTTGAGATGACAACACCGGCGGACACGACCGAGGCCGGCCGCGCCCTCAAGGCCAGGCACCGGGCCATGTGGGCACTCGGCGACTACCCAGCCGTGGCCAGGGACGTTATCCCGGGCCTGGGTGCGGTCCTGGCCGGCGCCTGCCGGGTCAGGCCCGGGGACAGGGTGCTGGACGTCGCGGCCGGGGCGGGCAACGCCGCCATCCCCGCAGCGCTGACCGGCGCAAAGGTCGTGGCCTGTGACCTCACGCCGGAACTCCTGGAGGCCGGGCGGCAACAGGCCGCACGGCAGTCCGCCGTGCTCGAGTGGCGGCAGGCCGATGCCGAGGCACTGCCCTTCGCCGACGGCGAGTTCGACACCGTGCTTTCCTGCGTCGGGATCATGTTCGCACCAAACCACCGCGCCTGCGCCAGCGAGATGGTCCGTGTCTGCCGGCCGGGCGGGACGATCGGACTGATCAACTGGACACCAGAAGGATTCGTCGGCCAGATGTTCACGACGATGAAGCCGTACGCGCCCCC
Organism: uncultured Actinomycetes bacterium; assembly: GCA_963732345.1. Lineage (GTDB taxonomy): Bacteria > Actinomycetota > Actinomycetes > Streptosporangiales > Streptosporangiaceae > Bog-532. The sequence continues at coordinate 24,215 of CAVSZI010000020.1, forward strand.
GCCCCCGCCCGGCGCGCAACCTCCCCCGCTGTGGGGCCGCGAGGATCACGTGCACACACTGCTCGGCCACCAGGTCACCGACCTCACCGTCAGCCGGCAGACGGTCACCGTCGACTGCTTCGCCAGCCCAGCCGCGTTCCGCGACTACTTCAAGACGAACTATGGCCCCACCATCGCCGCCTACCGGGGTATCGCCGAAGATCCCGGACAGGTAGCCGCACTGGACCGCGACCTCCTCGAACTGGCCCAACGCCACGACCGCGGCACCGGACCCACCGTTATGGACTGGGAATACCTGCTGATCACCGCCCGCAGAAACGGCTCAGCGTGACCACCCGCGCTCACGGCGGCATGAGCGAGCGAGTGCTCGGGGCTGACCGGGTGATCACCCGGCAGGATGAGTGCCTGGTGGGGTCAGAGCCGCAGCTACCCGCTTCGCCATGCCGGCTTGGATACGACCCCAGCTGAAGCGCTGCGGGGTTCCGTCAATGTGCATCAATGGTCACGTTCATCGAGAGGGTGAGGATATGGGAGCGGAGAGGCTCAGCGCTGACGGCGGTCCGCGGCGCGGCCGCTACGAGCTTTCCCACCCTGCCCCGACGGACCCACTCCTCCAGCGGACCGCCGCCGGCCACTGGGAACCCACCACCGGCCGGTGGTCCAGGAAATCACGAACCGTGGGGTTTCGGCGTGTCCGCGCCGAAGGGCGGCCGGGTTGGCGGCGCGGCGAGTTAGCATCGTGGCATGAACGCGCGGCCTTCAGAGCATGACAGTCACGACGTCATCCGCCTCGGCGGGGAAACCGCTGTAGTGGTTCCGGTGCACGAGTACCACACGCTGAAGGCCCTCCGTGACCGCGCATCCGCCGTGCAGGTCGAGGAAGCCGAGATCGACGCCGCCATCGCCCAGCACGAGGCGTGGAAGGCAGCCGGGCGGCCGGGCCGGAAGTCACACGAGGAGTTCATGGCTGAGGTGTTCAACGGCTCCCGGTGAGGATCATCTGGTCAGAGATCGCGCAGGCGACCTTCGCCCGCTTCATGGCCGATCAGGCCGGGATGATGGCCGTCAACCGCGCCGTGGAAGCCTTAGCTGACGATCCGGCGCCTCCGGGCGCGTTCCTCCGCGGCGCCTACCGCAGGCTGCGCGTCGGCCCTCACCGGGTGCTGTACGAGATCGAAGGGGACCTGATCACCATCGTGCGGAGTCGGCGTTCTGCTGCTGCTTGCGGAGCTTGAACGCCGCTATACATAGGCCGGGTAGCGGCAGCGGGACTTCAGACGATTCGGTCTTGGTGGCACGGCGGACGAGTTGGCCGCCGACACGCTGGACCTGCTCACTGACGTACAACTCACCGGTATCGAGGTTCACCAGTACCCAACTGAGCCCGAGCGCTTCACCGCGACGCAGCCCGAGGACCAGGACCAGGACGAAGGCGGCATACAACGGGTCGTTATCGTTCCGGGCGGATTCGAGGAACCGTCGTGCTTCTTCTGCCGTCCACCACCGGCGCTCGGTCTTACGCGGTGAAGCGAGGCGGATCACCGCCACCGGGTTCTGTGAGATCGTCTGATCCTCAATGGCACAAGAAAGCGCGGCACGCAGTGCGCCTCACCCCCCGGCTGGAGTTGGCAGCTATCGGAAGCAGGGACACGAGTGGCCAGGGACCGTTGACACTTGATACTGCAACGGCACTTGCAGCAGGCTCAGGCCACGGGCCTTGAACGGGTTCGGCCGATTGTTGCGCGGCACTCCCCACACGGTGCTCATCGCGTACTGGAAGGCTTGCGCCACTCCTCAGGCTGCCGTACAGGGGTCTGAGGATGCCCATCGTTAGGCTGGTCGGACCGCCGCCGAGTTGGCCGCCGCACGCATCAACTCGCGCCCCACGCCACGGACCACGGCTCGTGACGGAGGTCCCCGCTGACCGTGACATTCGGCCGTGACGGACTCGGCGAATGTGCAGTACTCCCCGGGCTAAGAACCAAGAGAGAGGGGAGAGGGACATGACACGCAGCGATATGCACCATGACGCTATGCTTCGCCAGTTCGAGGCTGATTCGTACGGGTCCCCCTCCGGCAAGGCCACGGGTGTGGACCACACGTCGGAGCAGCCAACAGAGCGGGCTGCTACAGCCGCGTCTTCGACCACCAGTCCGCATGCCCACGGCAGGGAGAAGCAGCATCACGGCCGATCGCACCACCGGGTCAGGGACGTCATGACGACCTCTGTGGTGACTGTCGACAAGATGACCCCCTACAAGGAGATCGCCGCCCGGATGGCCAAGCACAAGATCAGCGCCGTGCCGGTACTGATCTTGGGCCGCCATGTCGCCGGGGTAGTGTCCGAGGCCGACCTGCTCAGCGTGCTGGACAAGCGCACGCGGGACGCCCAGCTCGAACCGGGCGGCCGCCTCCACCGGCATGTCGGCGATAAGAGGCACCTGGCTCTGACGGCGGGTGAGCTGATGACTTCACCGGCCATCACGATCCACCCGGACGCAACCCTGTCGGCCGCCGCCAGGCTAATGAACAGCCGCCACCTCAAGCGGCTGCCGGTGGTCGACGCCAGCACGAGCATCTTCGGCGGCAACCTGATCGGGATCGTGAGCCGCTGTGACCTGCTGAGCGTCTTCCTCCGCCCGGACGAGGACATCGCCCGGGAAGTCCACGAGATGCTCACCCAGATCCCGCTCGCGGACCCAGCGGGCGCCACAGTACGAGTCCATAACGGCATTGTGACCCTGGCGGGCCACCTCGGATCCGCCGAGCACAATGACCTGATCCGGATAGCGGTCCGGCTCACCTGGGACATTGACGGCGTAGTGAGCGTGGTGAACAGGCTCAATCCCATTGAGTCGGCCACTTCGTCCGCCCCGGCGCCCAGCCTGCCGGAAAACGACACTCTGGCCACGCCCGAGGAAATCGTGGCCAGTACCTACGACTTCACCGAGCAGCTACTCACTTCCCAGCGGAACTTCGCTGAGAACCTAATCCAGGCAATTAAGCCGGTGTTCGGCGTCAAGGAAGGCCCGGGCACCAAAGAGGGTGATGCAGAATAGCATCCCGCACACGCGGCGGCCCGGGATGATCCTATAGAAGGTCACTGCCCGCACAGGCGCGCTGCCCGCTAGATGCCCTGGCCGCACATGGGCGGAATCGATCTGCCAGGTTCTTCGATGGGCAGCGCAGCGTCCGGTTCCGGGGAGCTGTACTGGCTACTTGTGACCAGAAGTTTGGTCCAACTGTCAGGCACGGCTTTCCGGAGGGCTGGCCACCAGCGCGTCCACCGTGGGCCTGGCCCGCCAGCGGCGGCCAGTGCCGTGCCGTACCGTCCTGGCCCGCTCCCGGGTGCACGGCGGGACCGTTGACCGGCACCCAGCTGGCGAGGCTGCGGGCAGCGCTGGAGCAGGGCCCCGCCGCCTGGGGCTGGACCGAGGACCAGCGGTGGACCCTGCCCCGGGTCACCACGCTGATCGGCCGGCTCTGCCACGTCCGCTACACGCCGCGCGGCACCTCCTGTTTACTGCACCGGATGGGCTTCACCCCGCAGGTGCCCGTCCACCGTTACGCCGGCCTGATCACCGCCGCGCACCGGCAGCTGCATGCCCCGGTCATCTGGCGGTAACATTTTCAGCACAGAGTGTGCGTGGAGGCGACATCATGGCAAAGCCGCAGGAGCAGCCATACACCGAGATGGTCAAGCAGGCTCAGGTCGCATTGCTGGCCATGCTCGAGACCTGGAACCGGACCTTTCAGCAGGCGTTTGGCGCGACGCCAGTGAATAGCGCGTTGATCGACCAGACGTTCGACTTCGCCGACAAGGTGGTGCATGCTCAGCTGAATGCTCAGCGGCAGCTCGCCAAGCAGGCGGCGGCGAGCGGCACTGCGGTCGCCGAAACCGTCCGGGCCGGTACCGCGCAGGTGACCGAAGCCCTGCGGGACGGTTCAGTTCTCTGAAGCCGAGACCGCGCGACTGCTGCGCGTACCGCAATCGACACTGCACTGGTGACTTGACGGCGGGACCTGCCGCGGTCGCGATTACCGCCCGGTCATACGCCCCGAACCTCGTGGCGAGCGGCCGGTGACGTGGGCCGAGTTCGTTGAGGCTGCCGCCTTCGGCGACCCCGGGGCAGGCCTCGCCCAACTCAGGCTGTGCAGCAGTAAAGTGCAGCAACCGCAGCGCACGACACCGACGTTATGCGACCGTCAGACCGGGGTCGCCTGCCTTGCCGGGCCAGCGATTGTGGCCACAATTTTGTGGTACCTTTGTCTCATAGTGGTGGACGCGCACGCCGTTGGTCTTCGGGATCTGCGGCATCACACGAGTGAGGTGCTGGCCAGGGTCCGGCGCGGTGAGACGATCGACGTGACGGAACACGGCCGGCTAATCGCGCGGATCGTTCCCGTCGGTGAACGCCAGCCCACCCCGGTGCTGGCGCGCCTGGTTGAATCCGGGCGGGCCACCCTGGCCCGGCGCCCCGGCTACCGGCCCCGGATGCGTCCCGGCGACGGGACTGACCGGCTCTCCGAAACACTCGCGGCGCTGCGCGACGAGGAACGCTGGTGAGCCTCTACTACGCCGATACATCCGCAGTGATCAAGCTGCTGGTAGAGGAAAGCCACTCCAAGGCCTTCGCGGCGTTCTATGACGCTCATGCGGATGCTGAATGGGTCAGCTCGGCACTGCTGCGGATCGAGCTCACCCGGCCCGTAACCCGCGTCATGCCTTACAGCCCCGCCACCGTGACTCTCCTGCGTTATGACCAAGTGCGCAACTGTGTTGACCACATCGAGATGGCCGATGACTTCGGCGCCACCTGGTCGCTAGCGGTCGCTAGAGGGCACGAAAGAGGTAGACGAGACATTCTCCTCGGAACTGTCCGCCATGGTCAGCAACGCCGTTGCGCTAAATTAGACGCGGCTAGAGGCCGACAGAGTTCCTGCACCACGGAACATCGCGAAAATGGCGCCACTGTAAGTAATATTTTCGAGAGTGTAGCGGCTAGCAGTCATCGCATTAGCTATTATTATTTGATTATGACTTAGTTCTGAAAAGAATAGGCCTGGGCTGGGAAAGGTTCCCAGCCCAGGCCGTTCAGCTACAGGCTAGTTTCAGCGCCCGGAGCAGCCGTCATGGCCCCATCCGCACGAACCGCTGAGACACGAACAGTCTGCTCCGGCCATTGCCTCCTTCTCGCGGGGCCAGAGATGGGCTGGTGCTTCCTCTCCGAAGAAGGCGGGATACGCCGCCAGGAAGCGCCCATAAGCGCTGGGCGCTTGGCCAGAGCGAACCAGATCCTTCTCCGCACGGGTGGTCGGCCGATGGTGGATATAGTGTCCGGCCACGGCCTCACTGAACTCGTGCCATTCTCGCGTGAACAGAATCCACGTGTGCCAGAACTCGTCGATCGGGCCGAACATCCCGTAAGCGGCTTCGGGGTCAGCTAGGCACATTGCCATGTAGCGCTTGAATTCGCGCTCATGCTCCCGAGCTACCTGCTCGGTTAGCTCGTACCTGTCGACGTACTTCTCGATGACCTCCTTCGGAACGGGATAATCGAGTACCCGCCGAATGGCTTTTGCCTGAGGTCTGATCGCAGTTTCGGTCACAGGGCTTCCTCCTCCTTGTTGGTCAGGAGCTACCTGATAATAGAGTCCGGTGATGAATGCGTCAAGCTTGTTGCGTCATCGGACGTAATAGCCCAGGCAGAAGGGAATTGAGGGAAAAATGGTAGCGACACATTAACTTGAGGACATTAAGGTCTCGAACGTCCTGTCTCGGCCTGCTTCGCCTCATAAGACTTACCTGTCGCTTGTCTCGCAAGTTTGACAGAAAGGGCCAGTGGTTTCACCCGGCACGGATGAAGTCGACGCTGGGTAAGCCGCCCCAGAATCAGGATCTGAGTAAGATGATCTCCATATTGACATGCGTTTAGCTAGCTGATGCGAAGATCTCACCACTAAGCGCCTGAGACTGCCAAATCCGGATAATCAGTCAATTAGACGTGGCTATAGATTCCGCGGCAATCGTCCGGCCGGCCAGGTTCGCCGCCGTGGGATCGGCACGGCGGGGCGGGACGCGCCGGCCTGCCTCCCGTCGAGAGGATGAGCGAGATGGCAAGGGCAACAAGCACTGCGGCGATGGGTCCGGTTGAGGTGCCGGCCGCGCCGGCGCGCGCGGGCCTGGTGCTCATCTCGCTGATCCTGGTGGCGGCCGTTGCGAACCTGAACCTCGCCGTGGCCTTCGTCGCGCTGCCCGCCATCGGCAGAGCGTTCGATTCGTCGCAGACCGCCCTCGACCTCATCTCCGTCGGGTACTCGCTCGGCCTCGCCTGCTCGGTGCTGTACCTGGGTGCCCTGGGCGACCGCTACGGCCGCAAGCTGATGCTGATTCTTGGCGTGGTGCTGTCGGTCCCGGCGTGCCTGTTCGCCGCCTACGCGCCAACAGGCGGCGCGCTTGTCGCCGCCCGCGTCCTCGGCGGGCTCTCGGCGGGCATGGCCTACCCGACAACGCTCGCGGTGATCACGGCCCTGTGGTCGGGGCCAGGGCGCACCCGGTCGATCGCCTTGTGGTCGGGTCTCGGTGGCGCCATCTCCGTGCTGGGCCCGCTGATCGCCGGGGCGTTGCTGCTCCGGTTCTGGTGGGGGTCGGTGTTCTTGATCACCTTGCCGCTTGCCGTCGTGGCCCTGGCGATGTCGCTCGCCTTCGTGCCTGCCCACGTCAACGAGACGACTGGTCCCGTCGACAACCTTGGCGGCCTCCTGTCCATCCTGTCCGTGGGCGCGCTTGTCCTGGCGATCAACTTCGCCCCTGTTCCTGGCAAGGGCGCGGTGACCCTCTGGCTGACGGTCATCATGGTCGCTGGGATCATAGCCTTCGTCATCCGGCAGCACAGGGCACGTAATCCCCTGTACGACCTGCACGTCGCGGGCCGCCGGACCTTCTGGGTGGCGGGATCCGCAGGGATCATCGTGTTCGGCGCAATGATGGGCGCGATGTTCGTGGGCCAGCAGTTCCTGCAGAACGTGCTCGGCTACTCGGCGCTGGACGCCGGGCTCGCGATCCTGCCCATGGCGGTGTTCATGGTGCTTGTCGCTCCGGGCTCGGCCAAGCTGGTGAACACGCGCGGTTCCAGGTTTACCCTCCTCGCCGGCTACGCGTTCTTCCTGCTTGGTTTCCTCACAATGCTCCTGCTGTGGAAGCAGAACATCCCGTTCTGGAAGGTCGGCTTGGCGAACGCGCTGATCGGGATCGGGGTCGGCTTCGCCGGTACGCCCGCCTCCCACTCCCTGACGGGCTCGGTCCCGGTCCAGCGCGCGGGGATGGCGTCGGGCACGGCTGACCTGCAGCGCGACCTAGGTGGCGCGGTCATGCAGTCGATCTTCGGCGCGCTGCTCGCGGCGGGATACGCCGCGGCGGTTTCGGCCGCGATCGCGACCGCGCCGCACAAGCAGCAGATGACAACCAACGTCCAGAACGAGCTGACAAAGTCGTTCTCGAGCGCCGCGGAGGTCGCGAAACAGTACCCGCGGTACGCCAAGCAGATCACGGCCGGGGCAAAGGCCTCGTTCTTGGCGGGCGACCAGTGGGCCTACACGGCCGGGATCGTCGCGGTCCTGCTCGGCACGGCGCTCGTGTTCTTCCTGTTTCCCAGGAAACGGCAGGAGCAGGAGCTGCTCGCCCGCTACCACACCGAGGACACGGGCACCGCTGCAGGATCGGCGCCCGCAAGCGCCAGGTCCGTGCAATGAGCCGGAGCGCGACCGGCTCTGGCCCGGGACGAGCCGCGGCAGCTACCGCGGGGGTTCGGATCCGGCCAGGTAGATGACGCGGCGGGCGATGTTGACGGCGTGGTCGCCGAGACGCTCGTAGAAGCGCGCCACCAGCGTCATCTCCATCGTCACCGGTATTGCCATCTGTCCTGAGGCAAGCTCGGCGATCAAGCTGGCGTGAAGATCGTCCATCTCGTCGTCGCGTTCGGCTAGCGCGGCCGCGGCGGAACGGTCCCGCTGGTACCAGGCGTCCGCGGCCTGGCGCCACATGTCGGATACGAGGTTCCCCATTCGCTCGACGATCCCCCGGCTGCGCGGCGAGAGGTCGTTGCTGAGAATGTGGTCGGCCCGACGGGCGATGTCTACGACGAGGTCGTGGGAGCGCTCGAGCTCGGGCACGATGCGCAGCACGGAGAGCAAGAAGCGCAGGTCTGAAGCGACGGGTGCCTGCAGGGCGATATCCCGGTTGACCAGTTCCTCGATCTCCGCGTAGAGGGCGTCGATGATCAGATCGCGTTCGGCCAGCAGCTTGACCACCTCGTTGTCGCCGCTCAGGAGGGCATGGGTCGCCCCGCTCAGGTCCTCGGCGACCATGGCGAACAGTTCGATGACCTTGCCTTCGATGGCCTCCAGCTCACGCTGGAATTCCTGCCGATGCTCGACCATGGTAGGAGCCTATCTACGAGGCCTGGGGACTCCCAGGGATGGCTACGACGGGGCATTCCGCGTGGTGCATGACCTGGCTGCTCACCGAGCCCAGCAGGAGCCTGGCGAATCCGCCGCCGCCGCGGGACCCCACGACGAGCAGGTCGGCGCCACGCGAGGCCCGGAGGAGTTCCTCCGCCGCATCCCCCGTGGCCACGCTCACGGTGACCTCGGGCACCGTCCCGCCGATTTCGCTCGCGGCCTTATCCACGAATTCCTGGACTGCCGCCCGCACGAGGTCCGGGTCAAAGCTGTTCTCGGGATAGGTGCGCAGACCCCAGTAGATCCCGGTGGCCGGGCGAACCGGGTCCGGGTGAACGGTCAGGACGGTCAGCGGGACATGACGCAGTACGGCCTCCTGCATCGCCCAGCGGAGGGCATAACGCGAGTGGTCCGAGCCGTCCACACCGACGATGACTCCGGGCACGGCTCAGCCCATCCGGCCGGTGACGTAGGCCTTGGTGCGGTCGTCGTGCGGGTCCTGGAAGATCTGCTCGGTCCGGCCGTACTCGACGAGCACACCCGTGCGGGTATCGCTTTTTTCGTTGCGGAGCACGGAGTAGAAGGCGGTGCGGTCGCTGACCCGCGTGGCCTGCTGCATGTTGTGCGTGACGATGACGATGGTGTACCGCGACTTGATCTCCCGCATCAGATCCTCGATGGCGCTCGTGGCGATCGGGTCCAGCGCCGAGCAGGGCTCGTCCATGAGAACGACGTCCGGCTCGACGGCGAGCGTGCGGGCGATGCACAGCCGCTGCGCCTGCCCGCCGGACAGGCCCAGGCCCGAGGCCTTGAGCCGGTCCTTCACCTCGTCCCACAGCGCGGCCTGGCGCAGCGAGCGCTCGACAATCTCATCCAGCTTGCCCTTGTTGTGCTCGCCATTGATGCGAGGTCCATAGGCGATGTTGTCGTAGATCGACTTCGGGAACGGGTTCGGCTTCTGGAAGACCATTCCGATGCGCCGGCGCACGGCGATCGGGGAGACATCCTTGGCGTACAGCGATGCCCCGCGGTAGTGCACGTCACCGTCGACGTGAGCGCCCGGTACGAGGTCGTTCATGCGGTTCAGCGTCCGCAGCACCGTCGTCTTGCCGCACCCGGACGGGCCGATGAACGCCGTGATCTCGTGCTCGTAGATGGACAGCGAGACGTCCGTGACGGCCCGGAACGAGCCGTAGTAGCACGAGACCTTCTTCGCATCGAAGACAGTCGCGCCCGGCGCATCGAGCGCAGATGCGCCAGGTGTCATCTGCACCTGGGACTGGGGCAGTTGGGTATTGGTGACGACGTTCTGCTCTGGCTGGTCCATGGCGTTCCTAGCGCTACTTTCTGGGGAGACATTCCTAGCGCGAATATCTGGTGAATCGCGCGGTGATGAAGCGGGCGACGATCAGGAGGACGAAGGCTATGACGATGAGCGTGAGCGCCGCGCCCCAGCCGCGGTCCTGCGCGCCGGTATAAGGCGAGTTCGCGTTCGTGAAGATCTGCGAGGGCAGCGAGGTGTTGGCGCCGCTGAACACGTTCTTGTTCACCGTGGTCACCGTGAGGATGGTGAACAGCAGCGGTGCCGTCTCACCCGCGGCCCGGGCGACGGCGAGCAGCGCGCCGCTGACAATTCCACCGATCGCCGCCGGCAACACCACGGTCACCGTCATGCGGGCCTTGGTGGCACCGAGGGCGTAGCTCCCTTCGCGCAGCGCGTTCGGGACCAGCTTCAGCATCTCATCGGTGGAACGGATCACGACCGGCAGCATGAGGCAGGCCAGGGCGAAGGCGCCGGCCAGGCCGGAGAAGCCGAAGTGCAGCACCCAGATCGAGAAGATGAACAGGCCCATAATGATCGAGGGCACGCCCGTCATCACGTCGCTGAAGAACCCTATGAGCCGCGCCAGAAAGTTCCCGCCGCCGTACTCGTTGAGGTAGATCGCGCCCAGAATGCCGAGTGGCACGGCCATGACCGTGGCCAGGGCCACGATCTCGACGGTGCCGACTATCGCCGGCCCGATTCCGCCCACGTTCGCGGGCGCTACATTCGGCGGGATCGAGCTGGTCAGGAAGGACCAGCTGATCACCGAGGCGCCCTTGGCGACCACCGTGACCAGGACGAATCCCAGCGGGATCATCACGAGCACGAACGCAGTCCACATCAGTACGGTCACGATGCGGTTGCTGGTGCGGCGCCAGCCGGGCTCTCGCAGGTCGTGCTGCTGCTGACTTTCGGCGACGGCCATCAGGCCCCCATCTTGCGCCGGGCGGAGCGCGCCACGACTCCGCGGGCGACCAGGTTGATGATGATCGTTATCACGAACAAGAGCACGCCGCACCCGAACAGCGCGGCACGGAACACACCGGTGGACTCGCCAAACTGGTTCGCGATGACCGAGGGCAAGCTGTAGCCGGGGGCGAACAGGTGCGACGTGATCGTGGGCGACGCGCCGATCACCAGCGCGGCCGCGATCGTCTCGCCGAACGCCCGGCCCAGGCCGAGCAGCACCGCCCCGACGACGCCGCCCTGGCTGTGCGGCCAGACGGCACCGCGGATCATCTCCCACCGGGTAGCGCCCAGCGCGTACGCGCCCTCCCGGTCGATGGCCGGCACCGTCGCGATGACCTCGCGCGACAGCGAGGTCACGATCGGCGTGATCATGAAGGCCAGGATGATGCCGGCGGTGAAGAACGAGGCCCCGCTGGTGGGCGGCCCGAACAGGGAGCCGAGCACCGGGATGCCCGTGACGCCCGAGCCGATCGAGGCGTAGATGTGCTGGATCCAGGGCGCGAACACCAGGATGCCCCACAGGCCCCAGACCACCGACGGGACCACGGCCAGGAGGTCGATCACGTAAACGATCGGCCGCGACCACCGGTACGGCACGACCTCGGTCAGCAGCAGGGCGATGCCTATGCTGACCGGGACGGCCATCACGAGCGCGATCACTCCCGTGATGGCCGTGCCGTAAACGAAGGCCAGCGCGCCGAACTGGTTGGCCGCGGGGTCCCAGTTATTCGAGAAGATCTTCAGGCCCTCGGCGGAGAACCACGACGAGGCCTGCTGGCTGGTCGAGACGGCGATCAGGACGAGGATCACCAGCACCAGCAGGCCGGAGGCGAGCGTAATAACCTGGAAGGTGCGGTCGCCGAGCGGCCGCCGCTCTGACAGGTCGCGGGCGGATCCGGCCGGGGTGGCCGGATCCGCCCGCGTGGCCGTACTCACGGCCGCGAGCCCATCTGGTACATCTGCGTCACGGTCCTTATGACGACGAGCCGGACGACGGGGTCGACGAGCCGATCATGCTCAGCTGCGCCGTGGCCTTCTGGTCGATGCTGGCCGGCAGCGCCGCGTAGCCCAGGGTGGGGAGCAGTTTCTGGCCGGCTCCGAGCAGGTAGCCGATGTAGGCCTTGAGCATGGCCGCGGTGTTCGTGCTCGACTGGCTCTGGGTGACCAGGTCCCACGACTGATAGGTGATCGGGTAGGCGTTCGCGCCCGACCCCCAGACCGCGTGGAACGTAAGGTTCGGCGCGACGGTGACCCCGGCCGCGGACGCGGACGCCGAGTCCGTGGAGGGCGCGACGTAGTTGCCGTCCTTGTTCTTGACCGAAGCGAAGGTCAGCCCGGAGGCTTTGGCGTCGGCGTAGTCCACGTACCCGATGGCTCCGGGGGTGGACTTGACGATCTGCGCCACCCCGCCGTTGCCGTTGCCGGCGCGGGCGGTGGAGGGCCACTTGATGGTCGAGCTGCTGCCGAGCGTCCACACGCTGGGCGCGGCCGTCTGGAGGAACAGGGAGAAGTTCTGCGTCGTGCCCGACGAATCCGACCGGACGGCGATGGTGATCGGGGTGCTGGGCAGCTTGGCACCGGGGTTGATCGCCGCGATGGCCGAGTTGTTCCACGTCGTGATCTTGCCCTCGAAAATGTTCGCGATGACCTCCGGAGTCAGCTTCAGGTTGCTGACGCCCGACAGGTTGTACGCCATCGTGATCGGGCCGAGGAAGACGGGGAAGTAGAGCACCGTCTTGCCCTTGAAGTTTGCTTCCTCGGACGCCGGGATCGGCGAGTCCGAGCCCGCGAAGTTGACCACCCCCGAGGCCAGGTCCGTCCGCCCCTTACCGGAACCGCCGCCACCGTAGTTGACCGTCATGCTGGGCTGGACCGACTTGAAGGCCTGGATGGCCGCCTCCTGGAACGGCAGCTGGAACGTCGATCCGCTCGCGTTGAGCGTGCCGGAGAGCTTGGCGCTGCTGCCGCTGCCTGACGAGGCGCTGCTGCTCGACTTGGCGCCGCTGCTGGACGAGCTCGAGCTACAGGCGGCAAGGGACAAAGCCATCGCGACGAGGGTGACCCCCGCCGTTGTGACCCCTTTGACGCGCACAAGTTGCATATTCGATACCCCTTTTTTGTTACCTGCCAAGCGTGGCAACATGTATTGTTTGCACTTCTGCCAAGTGCTGCCACGAGGAATGCCATGATGGCGTGAGCCGATTCCCGGCCTGACCGGAGATGATGCTAGCGGTCGACTCGAACACCTCGCCAGTCACGTCAAGCCCACCGGTTATCCCAGTGTGCGCCACAATGTCGCACTCAACGTAGTGTTCGGAACGTTAATTGCAGGCAAACGACGAATGAACTTCACCTTGCGATTGCCTGTTTTGTCCGTGACGCGACGCTGGCTTACCGGGTGCCGGAAGCTGGGAACGGATCGGCCTCGATCCTGCTCACCCGGGGTTCCGGCCTCCTGCCGACAAGGTGGCCGATCATCCTCCGGGCCTGCCCCCCAGCGCATTGCGCGACAATCAACTGCCCCCGGCGGAGCAATGCATTCCCGCCGAGGGCTGCCAGTATCCAGGCCGGCGGAAAGCCCGGTAGGGACTAACGTCACGAGCGGCGGGCGCTGATCCATTCACCATTGACATTGCGAGAGCCGGCATCGGGGCCGCGCAAGATGTTGTTTCCTTACCCGTCATCTTGACGTCACCTTACACCGGCTGACTGACCCGGAGCCGCAATTGGCTGGTCACCTTGCGCTGTCAGCGGCTCATTTGACGCGCGTCTCATTTTGACGCGCGCCCGTGGCCGGGGAGTGGTGGTCCGGGCGCGGCAACCAGTCGACCGCATCGTCACTGGGGCAGACACATGGCCGCCGCGATCACCGCATCAGTCCTCGTGGTTCCCGAGCCGGGCGGCGAAGGCCGCAGCCTGTGTACGACGCTGCATGCCAAGCTTGGTCAGCAGTGCGGACACGTAGTTCTTTACGGTCTTTTCCGCGAGGAACATGCGCTCCGCGATCTGACGGTTCGTCAGCCCTTCGCCGATCAGCTCCAGCACCCGCTTCTCCTGCGCGGACAGCGCCGCCACCGGGTCCACGTTGTCGATGTGATTCCGGAGCCGAGCCATTACCTGTCGTGACGCCTGGGGGTCGAGCGTCGACTGGCCGGACGCGACCGCCCGCACGGCGCTCACGAGGTCAGTCCCGCACGTCTGCTTCGACACATAGCCCGCGGCCCCTGCCATGATCGCACCGAGGAGCGCCCGGTCGTCCGCATACGCGGTGAGCATCAGGCAAGCGGTCTCCGGGAACTTGGAGCGGATTTGGCGGCAGACCTCTACGCCGTCCCCGTCGGGCAGTCGCACATCAAGAACCGCCACATCCGGATGTAGCGCTGGCAACCGGGCAAGTGCCGACGAGGCGGTCCCCGCCTCACCGATCACCTCGATGTCCGGTTGAGCGTTGAGCAGATCCCGCACGCCGCGCCGCAGGATCTCGTGATCGTCGAGCAGAAACACGCCGATCCCGCCCTGCTGCCGGGGAGGCTCATTCATTCGCGCCATCCATTCCGCGCCGCTGCCAGGCGCACGTCGCGGCGACCAGAGGACCGTCGCCGCATGCCCACTCGGGCTGTCAACAACGCCCTGTCCGGGCGGCATGTCTATACGTTACTATAAGTAATTTAAGTGTTACCAAGAGTACCGCATGGCTTTTTCGGGGCCATGCGGCACTCCCGCATCTGGACCGTTCGGGATCGGAAGGCGGGAAGCACCCGAGGTCGGCGACCTCCAGACCAGCGGGCGTCTCTCGCAACCGGACGACAGCACTGCTATCTTGGCAAATGAACATAACGTGGTCGTATAACTACTCTGGGTTGACCACAGTGAGGGACGCATGGACGTCAGTGAGCCTGGGCATGAGCGTGGACGGATTCTGCTGATCGACGACGATCCCGCCCTCGGCGGGTACCTGAGCCGTGTGCTGCGGTCTCGCGGCGGCTTCTACGTGACGCATGAACTCGACTCCGTGGGCGCCTTGCACCGCATCGAGACCGAGGAATGGGACCTGCTCATCACCGACATCGAGCTTCCGGGCATGACCGGGCTGGAACTGCTCGACCGGGTCCATCGTCTGGTGCCCGGCCTGCCGGTCGCCGTGCTCACCGGTCACCCGAGCGTCGACTACGCGGTCACGGCGCTGCGGCACTCGGCGGCCGAGTTCATGCAGAAGCCGATCGCGGCGGACGAGCTGGTGGCCAAGGCCACCGAACTGGTCGAGGCGGGCCGCAAGGCGCGGGCCGAGGGCCGGGAGATCGTGCTGGCGATCGGGGCGCACCCCGACGACGTGGAGATCGGCGCCGGCGGCACGCTGCTGGCGCACCGCGCGGCGGGCGACACCGTGGCGATCCTGACCCTCTCCCGCGGGGCCCGGGGTGGCGACCAGGCCATGCGCGCCCGGGAAGCGCAGGAGGCCGCGGACGTGATCGGCGCCCGGCTGTTCCTCGACGACCTGGAGGACACGCGCATCCAGGAGGGCGATCCCACCATCGGGGTGATCAACGCGGTCATCACCGACCTCCAGCCCACGATCGTGTACACGCATTCCGTCCACGACGTCCACCAGGATCACCGCAACGTGCACCGCGCGGCCATGGTCGCGGCGCGGCGGGTCGGGCGGGTGTACTGCTTCCAGTCGCCGTCGGCCACCATCGACTTCCGGCCTACCTACTTCGTCGCCATCAACGAGCACCTCGGCCGCAAGCTGAAGGCCATCGAAACGTTCGGCTCGCAGTACACCGTGCGCGACTACATGGAACCAGACCTGATCGCTTCCACGGCCCGGTACTGGTCCCGGTATTGCGCGGGCAACCACGCGGAGCCGTTCGAGACGATACGCGACCGCTCCGGGGGGCCGCCCGTCCGCTCGGCCGACAGCTTGTCGCTGGCGTCCACGCCGGGGCACCCATGCTGACGCCGGGGGCGGTGCCGCCGCCCGGGCGAGGAGGGATGCCGGGACCGGGAGGGCCACCCGGACCGGGAGGGCCGGGGCGGCCGCATCGCGTACTGGTGACCGGCGCCGGCGGCCCGGCCGCGATCGCCGCCATGAAGTCATTGCGGGCTGAGCCTTCCGTGGAACTGCTCGCCGCCGACATGGACCCCTGGGCGGCCGGGCTGTACCTCGTGCCGCCGGAGATGCGGACGATCATCCCGGCGGGCGCAGCGCCCGATTTCGCCGAGGCGCTGCTGACCCGGTGCCTGACCCTCGACGTGGACATCGTCCTGCCGACCGTCGACGCGGAACTGCGGCCGCTGGCGTACGCGCGGGAGAAGTTCGCCGCCTCGGGCATCGCCCTGCTCCTCGCGGACGCCGCCACGCTCGAGGTGATCCTGGACAAGCTGTCGCTGGCCCGCCACTGCGCGGACATCGTGCGCGTGCCGCGCACCGAGCTGTTCGGGCCGGACGTGGACCCCGCCAGCTGGACGTATCCCGCCGTGGTCAAGCCGCGGACCGGCAGCGGCTCACGCGGCGTCGTGATCGTCGGCTCTGCCGCGGAACTGGCCGCGCTCGACCGCTCACCCAGCCTGATGGTGCAGGACTTCCTGCCCGGTGAGGAGTACTCCGTCGACGTGCTCGCCGGCGCGGACGGCCACGTGATCGCGGCCGTCCCGCGCATCCGGGCCCGGGTTGACTCGGGCGTGTCGGTCGGTGGCCGCACCGTGCACGACCCCGAGATCGAACGGTTCGGGCGGGCCGTGGCCCGCGCGACCGGAATCACGTTCGTGGCCAACGTGCAGTGCAAACGCGGCCGGGACGGCAACCCCGCGCTGCTGGAGGTCAATCCGCGCATGCCGGGCACGCTCGGACTGACCATCGCGAGCGGCGTGGACATGCCCCGGCTCGCGCTGGACGCGCTGCTCGGCCACCGGGTCCCGGATCACCTGGACTTCCGCGAGCTGGCCGTGGTCCGCTTCCTCGACGAGCGCTTCATCGACCCCGCCGACGTCGACGCCCTCGGGCTGGCCGTGACATGAATGTCGCGCTGGACGAGGACTTCCACGTCCACTCGACCTTCTCCGACGGTGCCAGCACGCTCGCGGAGAACGTCGAGGTCGCGCGGGAACGGGGACTGCGGACCCTCTGCCTCGTCGACCACGTGCGGCAGGACACGGACTGGGTTCCCCGTTTCATCACCGCCGTGGCCGGGTTCCGCGATCTGGCGGGGCTGCGCGTGCTGGCCGGCGTCGAGGCCAAGATCCTGGACACGTCGGGCCGCCTCGACCTCCCGGCCGGCCCGGGCCAGCTGGACGGCATCGACCTCGTGCTCGTCGCCGATCACCGGTTCCCGGCTCCCGGCGGGCCGCTGCACCCGGCCGAGATTCGTTCGGCCATCGGGAACGGGACCGTCACCGCCGCCGCAGCGATCCGGGACCTGTGCGAGGCGACGGCGAACGCGCTCGCCCGGAGCCCCCGGCGGCCATTGCTCGCGCACCTGTTCAGTGTGCTGCCCAAGGCCGGCCTGACCGAGGAGATGGTTCCCGCCCCCCTGCTGGCCCACCTGGCCGACCGGGTGGCGCGGGCGGGCGCGATGGTCGAGGTGAACGAGAAGTGGTCCTGCCCGTCGGCCCGCAGCATCGCGGCGATGGCGGACGCCGGGGTTCACCTGGTGGCCGGAAGTGATAGCCACCATTGCCGGGACATCGGCGTCTACGATTCCGTCCGGGTCACCGTGGGCGCCCTGGCGCGGGCCTGATCGTGGTGGGTCATGATTTCCTCACCGGAGGTGAGTGGCTCCTCATCGTCCTCGTCATGGCCGGCGCCGTTCCCGAAGTGGCCGCCGCCTATCAGTTCCTGCTCATCGCGGCCCATTTCCTGCGCAACCACTACGGCGCGTGCAAGCCCTTCTTTCCCCGGGTCGCGATCGTGATCCCGGCCTGGAACGAAGCCGCGGTCATCGGGACGTCGATCGACCGGCTGATGCTGCTGGACTATCCGCGGGATGCGCTACGGATCTTCGTGGTCGACGACGCGAGCACGGATGGGACACCGGATGTGATCCTCGGCAAGGCCGCGCAGTACCCCGGCAACGTCATCCACCTGCGCCGGGAGAAAGGCGGTCAGGGCAAGGCGCACACGCTCAATCACGGCCTGGCCACCGTCCTGGCCGACGACTGGATGGAAGCGCTCCTGATCATGGACGCCGACGTCATCTACGAGCCGGACTCGCTGCGTAAAATGACGCGCCACCTGGCCGACCCGAAGGTCGGCGCGGTGACCGCCTACATCAAGGAGGGCAGCCGCCCGGGCAACTACCTGACCCGCTTCATCGGCTTCGAGTACATCACCGCGCAGGCGGCCGCCCGGCGCAGCCAGAACGTCCTGGGCGCGATCGCGTGCCTGGCGGGCGGGGCTCAGCTTCATAGCCGCGCCAACCTGCTCGCCGTGGGGGGCCGGATCGACACGTCATCGCTGGCCGAGGACACCTTCACGACGTTCAAGACGCAACTGGCGGGCCACCGGGTGGTGTTCGAACCGCACGCCACCGTCTGGGCGGAGGAGCCGGACAACATCAACGGCCTGTGGAAGCAGCGAATGCGCTGGGCGCGCGGCAATGTCCAGGTCACCATCCAGTACCGCCACCTGTGGTTCCGGCCGCACCGCGGTCACCGCCTCGGCAGTATCAGTTTCGGCATATTCTGGTTCTGCCTGTTCTTGCAGCCGATCTTCATGATTGTGTCGTCGGTCTCGCTGATCATCTTGTACTTCGCCAACTTCCCGCAAGCGTGGCTGGCCTTTCGCGTTCTGTGGATCATCAATGCGGCCACGTACATCTTCATTACCTCCTACAGCCTGCTTATCGACCGCACGACAGGGCGGCATGTGTGGCGTGAAGCCGTCATATTTCCCGGCGTCGTGAACTTGAGCATCATTGTGTACACGTGCTTTCCGCGCCTATTCGGCGAGTTCTGGCGCGCTCTGTTTGGGCAGGCCCACGGCACGTCTGGGCACGCCGGCGCGAGCTGGCTCATACTATTCGTGTACGCCTGGCTCAGCCTCTCCATGGCCGCGGCCTATCTGGCCAAGGTGGTGGAGCCCAAAAAGTACGGCAAGTTCTTTAGCACTCTTCTCGTGTATATCGTCGGATACGGATCACTACTGTGCGCCTGTACTTTCGCATCCTACGTAAAGGAACTGCGGAAGGCCGAGATGAAATGGGACAAGACGGAGAAGACGGGGAAAGTAGCGATGCCGGTGAAGACCTTACCCCCAGCCCGCGGCGGCCCGCATTCGAGGATGAAATTCGCGACGCGCTGCGGTACGAGAGAGGCCTGCTGATCATGGCCCTGCTCGCACTGGCGCTGGTCGCGGCCATCGTGACCGTGCGCACTCTCTACTTCGCCTGAGCCAGGGGACGGGGGATCCATCGTGGCCCGCGCATCAGCCTTGCGATGGCGGGTGACCATCGCTGCCGCGGTCGCGCTCGCGCTGACGGCGGCCGCGCTGGCCGTCGCGCTCACCACGGCGGCCAGCGCCCGGGGCGACGGCCGCGAACTCTCGCAGCGACTGGTGCCCGCGGCCGCGACCTCCGTCGATCTGCTCAGCCTGTATACGGTCCAGCAGACGGCGCTGCGCGACGATGTTACGGCGGGCCGGGGCGGGAAACTGGCCCCCTACCGTGCCGCCACGGCGCAGATTCGGCAGGAGCAGTCCCAACTCGCGGCGCTGATCCGCAGCTACCCGGCGATCACTGCGCAGCTCGCGGCGACCGAGGGTGCCGAGCAGGCATGGCTGGCCCACGTCGCGGCCCCGCAGCTCACCGCCGCGGCTCACGGTGACTTTCGCGCCGCGCAGGCCCTGCAGGCCGACGTCCAGCTCGTGCGGCCGTACGTGCTGGCGATCCGCTCGCGCGGGGCGGCCCTGCAGGATCAGATCGCCGCCGCGCAGCGGACGGCCACGAACCGGCTCACCCACGCCCAGGCCTGGCTCCTCGGCGCTCTCGTGGGACTGTGCGTGGTGGTCGTGGCCTTTGCGGTCGACGCTCTGGTCGGAGTCAGCTTCAAACTGCTCAAGCCGTTCGGCGCGCTGCGCCAGGCCGTGGACGCGGTGGCCCACGGGGATTACGAGACCCGGATCCCGGTGATAGGCCCCGCCGAACTCGCAGACCTTGGCCGCAGCACGGAACTGATGCGCATCGAACTGGTGGCGGCCCTGGCCGAACGGGAGGGCGCCGAACAGCGCTTCCGGCGCCTGTTCGACTCGGCCCCCGACGCCATGATCGCGGTCGCCCCCGACGGCTCGATCGCGATGGCGAACACCCAGGCCGTGCGGCTGTTCGGATACCCGGCCCCGGACCTGCTCGGGTGCCCGGTGGAGATGCTCGTGCCGGAGGAGACGCGGGCGGAGATGGCTTCCGAACGAACCAGTTACTTCACCGATCCGGCGGCGCGGCCCATCGACGTCGGATCGGTGAAGCTGACGGGGCTGCGCCGGGACGGTCACCGGTTCCCGGCCGAGATCAACCTGAGCGAGCTGCCGACCGATCACGGGAGGTTCGTCACGGCCGCGATCCGGGACGTCTCGAAGCGGCTGGCCATGCAAAGGGAACGGGAACGACTGCGGACCGAGGCGGAACAGGAGCGGGTCGAGCGCCGGCTCCAGCAGTCACAGCGGCTGGAAAGCCTGGGGCAACTGGTCGGCGGGGTCGCGCACGACTTCAACAATCTGCTGAACGTGATCCAGGGCTACGCCGATTTCGTCGCCGAGCAGATCCAGCCCCTCGCGCAGACCGACCCGCGGCTCGAGCCGGTGCTCGGCGACATCGAGCAGGTCCGTTCCGCGGGCCAGAAGGCGGCCCGGCTGACCCGCCAGCTGCTGGCCTTCGCCCGGCACGAGGTGAACAGGCCGGAGGTTCTTGATCTCAATGAGACGGTCAACAGCGCCGGCCAGCTCCTGCGCCGCACCCTGGGCGAGCACATCGACCTGGCCATCACGGCCGAGCCCGCCCTCTGGCGGGTCAAGGCGGACCGTGGCCAGCTCGAGCAGGTCCTGGTGAACCTGGCCGTGAACGCGCGGGACGCGATGCCGGGCGGTGGCCGGCTGACCATCGATACGGCCAACAAAGAGGTCGACGACGCCTACGCCGCGAACCATCCCGATCTGAAGCCGGGCCGCTACGCCCGGCTGCGCGTCTCGGACTCGGGCGTGGGCATGGACCGCGCCACCGTAGGCCGGGTGTTCGAGCCGTTCTTCACGACCAAGCCGAAGGGCCGCGGCACCGGGCTCGGGCTCGCGACCGTCTACGGCGTCGTGAAGCAGGCCGGCGGCACCATCGACATCTACTCCGAGCCAGGCCTGGGCACCTCGGTCAGCGTGCTGCTGCCGGCCACCGATGAGGACGCCGCGCCGCTCCCGCGCACCGCTCTGCCCGGGGACAGCCAGCGCGGCCACGGGGAGACGATCCTGCTGGTGGAGGACGAGGAGAGCCTGCGCGAGCTGACCAGGCGCATCCTGACGCGGCACGGCTACCAGGTTTGCGCCGTCGCCGGCGGCAGAAAGGCCGTCGAGCGGGCCCGCGAACCGGACCAGCCTATCGACCTGCTGCTCACCGACGTGATCATGCCCGAGATGCTCGGCAATGAGGTCGCGGCCGAGGTGCGCGCCGTCCGCCCGGACCTGCCCGCCCTGTACATGTCCGGCTACGCCCAGCCCATCCTGGATTCCCACGGCATGGCAGCGCTGTCCATCGACATCCTGGAAAAACCGTTCACCGAGGCGACCCTGCTCGCCCGCGTTTGGGAGACCATCACCCGCCCGCTCGGCGGCCCCAGCGAGCCCGGCAGCCCCAGCGAGCCCGGCGACAGGCGCCGCGCTGACAGACGCCGCGCTGACAGACGCCGCTGACGGCCCCGCCGCAGCGGAACTCCGGCGAGCATTGTCCCGGTCGGCGTAGGGTATCTCGCCTTCACACGAAAGCACTGCTACCTTGGTAAACGAACAGAAAGTGATCATGAAACTACTCCTGGTCGGTAATGCGGGGGGCAGATGGAAGCCAGCACGCAGGTTCAGCGGGGGAAAACAGCGGAAGCGAGGGCCTGTCCATGACGCTGGCCCGCCGCCGGGGGCCGCCGGGCCAGCGGGAGATCCGGGCCGGCTCCGCCGAGAGCCGGGCGCCGTCGTGGCGGCGCGAGATCCGCGAGCCCGCCGGCTACGAAAGGAGCCTGGTCGTGAAGGCGCTGCTGGCGGTGGCGCTGGTGGCCCTCATCGTGACCCTGCGCGCCCTCTATCTGACCTGACCGGGGACGAGGGGGACGACGGGTCAGCCGAGCAGGCGCTCCACCCGGGACAGCATGTCGCGCAGGTTGGCCTCGGAAGTGGCGTCCACGGCCTCCCGGGCAGGGAGCCAGCGCAGCGGCGCACCGGGAGACTCCGCCCGGGCCGCGTCCGGATCGCGCGTGGCGAAGATAAACCGGAGGTCGGCGTGCTCGTGCGCGGGCTCCGTGCTGTTCGCCGGCACCGAGACGATCGCCACCTGGCACAGTTCCGCGTCCGGCCACGGCTCCAGGTCGGTCAGGCCGCTCTCCTCGCCCGCTTCGCGCAGCGCGATGGCCAGCGGATCACTCTCCCCTGGGTCGCCGTGACCGCCGACCTGAAGCCACGCCTGCTGACGCTGATGCCAGCGCAGCAGCACGCGGCCGCTGTCCGGGTGCACGATCACCGCCGACGCGGTGACGTGCAGCGGGTTGGAACGCGACCAGGGATCCGCCGTGCTGGCCGCTATCTCACGCGTCCGCCGGACGTCGGCCGCCTCCGCCTCGCCGCGCGGCTGGAAACGGTCGAGCAGATCGAGTACGGGGCAGCCGGAACTCATCGGGAGCGCATCTCCTGCGGCGGGAACGGTACTGCCCGGTAAGCCTAGCGCTCCGCGCCCGGGGTCAGCGTGATCCGGGCTGGCCGGGTACGGACTGGTCAGCCTGCGTGATGACTTATGAGGACGCCGATCGCGTAGGTGACGCCGATGGCCACACCGCCGAAGACAAGCTGACGGAGGCCGGAACGCAGCACCGGCCGCCCGGTGAGCTTACCGACGATCATCCCGCCCGCCGCCAGGGCGACCGCGGTGATAACGAGCGTCGCGGCCAGGGCCGGGAAGCCGACCAGGTACGGCAGCAGCGGCACGAGCGCGCCGAGAGAGAAGGCGAACAGCGAGGACACGCCGGCCAGCACCGGGGACGGCAGCTCGGTGGGGTCAACGCCAAGCTCCTCGCGGGTGTGCACCCGCAGCGCGGTGCCCGGATCCTTGGACACGGCGGCGGCCATCCGGGCCGCGGTCTCGGCGTCGGCGCCGTACTCGCGGAAATAGTCGGCCAGTTCCGCCTGCTCGGCGGCGGGGAACCGGGCGAGCATGCTGCGTTCCAGGTTGACCTCGGCGTGCACGAGCTCATTCTGGTTCGTGACCGAGATGTACTCCCCGGTGCCCATCGAGAACGCCCCGGCGACCAGGGCGGCGACGCCGGTGAGGACGACCGCCTGGGCGGACACTCCGCCGCCGCCGACCCCGGCGATCAGGGAGGCGTTGGTCACCAGCCCGTCGACCGCGCCGAAGACCGTGGGCCGCAGGGTGCCGCCGGAGACGTCGCGGTGCCGGTGCGACCAGCCGGCCCCGGCCGCGGCCGCACCGGTCGCGTAGGACGGCTGCCGCCTCTCGTCGTCGTCTGTCACCTGTTGGATCATCTCCCATCCGGACCGTCCGCTGGATGTGGCCCCCCGGCCAGGTCCGTTCGGCTAATTGATTTCCCCCCTACGCGCGCGGCGGTGGGACAGGCCGGCGCGGCCCGGGTAGGCCAGGTGAAGCTGCCCATGTCCGGCACCTGGCGGGAGACGGCATCGGCCGCCCGCCGGCCGAGGACGGCGCCGACGATGCCGATCCCCACATGGGCGGTGGACCCGAGCTTCAGCCAGCAGCTCCACCAGCCCGGCCGCGCTGACCGCGATGGCCCGGTTGGCCTGGCGGCGTTCTTCCCTTCATCCCCCACCGGGACGAACACTGGCCCGGGGTCCTGTGCATCTCCCTAGGATGCCGGAAAACGCCGCCGGGTCACGAGGGGTGTGAGGCGCCGGGTAAGAAGGGTTGCGGGCGCTGGGTGACGAGGTATATGCGAGCCGGCACGCTCAGCCCTGGCCGGGTTCCACGCAGATCAGGCCCCATGGCTTGTCGTTGACCCGGGTGAGCACGAGGGTGGCCCGGCGCGGACCGGCCAGCTTGAGCCGGCGGTGGATCTGTTCCACGTCACCCGCCAGGCCCCGCCGGCGGATGTCGGCGGCTCCGATGCCGAGGGCGCGCAGTCGGCGGGCGAAGTCCTTCTCGTTCCACGGGGCGGACTCGACCACGCGCAGGGTCCGCGCGAAGGGTGTGCTCTGGGCGGTGCCGGAGGACAGGAACGCGATGCGCGGATCGATCTTCCAGGCGCCGAGCTGCCGGGCCAGCGTCTCGACCAGGCCGGCCCGGGTCACGGCCGGATTCGGGTCGAAGAGGAACTCTCCCGGCGGGGCGATGCGGACGTCCCCCGCAGCATCCTCCCCCGGCCTCTTCCCGGGCTTCTCCCCGGGCTGTTGCCCGGGCTCTTCCCCCGGCTCGGGGAGCAGCGTGTGCCCCTCCGGGAGGATCGTTGCGCGGGCCGGGGCCGTGGCGAGGGCGGCCGACCACAGCACCGCCTCCTTCAGGTCCCGGCCGTCCGCCACGAACTCGGTTTCCCAGCCGGCCGGGACGATCCCGGCGGGCAGGCCGGGCGCGGCCTTGACGGCTACCGCGGGGAGCCGGCTGGTCAGCGCGAAGCACCACGCCAGCGGCGGCTCACTGTCGCCCGGCCGCAGCCTCCGGCTCCCGGCGGCGCCGGCGAGGCGGCGGGCCGGATCCGCGAACACCGCGCCGATACCGTCGAGGCTGACGGCGCGCACGTCGGCCTCGCAGGTGACGACTCCGGCCGCCACGTCGTACACCCCAGCGTTGTGAGCGGCCATCCGCAGGGGCACCGCGTCCCGGTCGACGGCGAGCACCTCGCGGCCGGCCGCCAGCGCGATCAGGTCGCCGCCGATGCCGCATGCCAGGTCGGCGAGACGGCCTGCCGTCGCCCCAGCGAGGCGGCGGGCCCGGTGCCGGGCGGCCGTTTCCGACGAGGCCTGCTCCAGCCCGGGCCGGGTGAACAGCATCCGCCCGGCCCGGCTGAACTTCTCGGCCGCGGCGCGGCGAAGCTCGTCCTGGGCGGTCGCGGCGGCCACCAGTCCGGCCGGGTAGTCCCGGCGCAGCCGGGACGCCAGCGCCAGCGGGGGCTCCCCGGCGGCACGCGCGGCGGCCACCCGGGCCAGCAGTTCCTGGCCCTCCGCCGACAGGAGGGCCGTCACCTGGGCGAGCCCGTCCGTCACGGCCTGGGCGCGGGCGGCGCCGCCGGGCCGGGCGCGGGCGGCGTCACCGGCCCCGTCCGTCACGGCTTGGGCACGACCACGAACTGCCGCAGGTACAGGTCGCGGAAGGTCACAGGCCCGCGCGGGCCGGGCACCTTATCGATGTTAATGCCAGTCTCCGGCACGGCCAGCAGCTTGAACCCGTCGAGCAGCCGCGGCGTGGCATTCCAGAAGGCGCCGGTGCCGGCGTAGGCGTCCAGGAACACGCCGACGGCATCACGGTCCTCCGCGACGATCGCCGCCGCGAGGCCGGACGTCTCCCGATTGGCGACGATGGCGGCGTCCGCGGCATCGGCGGCCTTGGCCACGGTGACCGTCGCCTCATGACCGGTATCCAGCGCCCATTCGTGCCCCAGCGGGAGCCGGTGCGGTGGCAGCGACGCGGCCACGCCCAGCCGGTCCAGCAGTGCGGTCACTTCTGGCAGCAGCGCGTCCCAGATCTGCCCGCTCACCAGCAGGAGATTCAGGCGGTTGCAGACGCCGAGGCGGTCGAGGCTGGCCTCGATGAGCTGGGCCGCCCGCAGCCGGTCCGCGGAGGCATCGATGTAGAGGACCGCGCCACCGTCTGCGTGGGCCAGCGTCCGCACCCCGCGGCGTGCCCCCGCGAAGGCCAGCGCCCGGGTGCTCGCGCCGCTGCCGCGCAAGATGACCAGCGGGATCAGCCCGGGCTCACCGACCAGCGCGTACGCGGCTGCCTGCCCGGGTACACGGACGAGCTGGATCGCGGCGGGGTCGAGGCCCGCGTCGGCCAGGGCGGGGGAAACGACCTCATCGGCGAGGGCGATGGCGGACCGGAGCGCCGCGGAACCCGTGCGCAGGACCCCGGCGTTCCGCGACTTGATCAGCTGGGAAGCGATATCGGCCACCACGTTCGGCCGGGCCTCGAAGTTGGCTCCGATCACCCCGACCGGCCTGCGCCGTTCCTCGGCGATAAGCTCACCCGGTAGCTCACGGACCATCCGGCTGACCGGCTCAGCCGGCACCTCGGCCAGCGCCAGCAGCTGATCGGCCATACCCTCCAGGCGGCTGCCGTCCAGCCGCAGCCGGTCCTTCAGCGCCCCGGTCAGGCCGGCCGCGTGCGCGGCCCGCATGTCTTCCTCGTTCGCCGCGCCGATCGCGCCGGCGGAACGGCCCAGCCGGTCCGCCATCGCGCGGAGCGCACCGCTGATGGCGTCCTCGGGCGCGCGGGCCAGGCTCCCCGCGGCGCGGTGAGCCGCCTCCGCGGCCGCCCGGACGGCCGCGACCGCCTCCGGGTCGGACGGGAACTCCACGTTCTCGGTCCCGGCGGAAGCCGGCTCGGTAGCACCCTCACCTGTCATCGTCATCGCGTTGCCTCCCGCCCATCATCATCCCAGCCTCCGTCCCCCACCGGCGCCCAACTTGGGCGCCTGCGGCGGAGCTCCGGCGCTCAGCGTGAGGAGGGATGGGGCGGGAGCGCCAGCAACATTCCGACGCTCAGGGTGACCAGCGCGGCTTCGACGATCAGTGACACCGTCCCGATCCAGTCCGTCGCGCGTGGCTGCGACCGATGGGGTCAACGTGATCGGGAAGACGTTGTGAGCAAGAAATACCGAGGATCCTCTAGCCCTTCGAGCAGGTTGGGATCTTGCAACCGGCGTCCGGCGGGGCCGGCGTCCGGGCTATCCCGGTCCCGCGCGGGCCGGGGTGCTCCGGTCGGCTGGGGAGGGGGCCGGATTGCCGCGCAGCGGGGGGGCGTCGAGACCGCAGTGAATGTCGCGTTGCGCCGGGCGTCCCGGCTCGGCGGGCCGCGCACGCCCGCGGGAGGGGTTACGGATGGTGACGGCGGCCAGCAGGCCACCCGCGACACAGGCGATGGCCGCAATGATCAGCGCATTGCGGAATCCCTGCGACAGCGCGGCGGGATGCAGGTAGCTGTCCCCGGTGAGCCCGGCGGCCACCGGGAGCACAGCCACCGCGATGAGACCGGCCGCGCGTGCCACGTCGTTATTGACCGCCGAGGCGATGCCGGCGTGGTCGGCGGGCACGGCGGACATCGCGGTCGAGGTGAGGGGGGCCACGTTGATGGCCAGGCCCAGCCCGAAGACCAGGACGGCGGGCAGAACGTCGGTCACATAGTTGCCGGAACCGGTGGCCCGCGTGAACAGCAGGAGCCCGGCGGCGATGACGATGGGGCCGACCGACATCTGAAGACGCGGCCCGATCCTGGCCGCCAGTGCGCCGGAACGCGCCGACAGGGCCAGCATGATCACGGTGACCGGGAGCAGTGCGGCGCCGGAGGCGAGCGGGCTATAACCGGACACCTCCTGCAGGACGGTCGGCAGCAGGAACAGCGTGCCGCCCAGGGCCCCGTACACGACGAACGTGACCGCGTTGGCGGCGGAGAACTGCCGCGACGAGAACACCCCGAGGGGCAGCATCGGGTTGGCCCGGCGGGACTCGATCACGATGAACGCCGCCAGCAGGACGATGCCCCCCAGCAGCGACGACAAGACCGGCACCGAGGACCAGCCCTGACCCGAGGCGGCGATGAGCCCGTAGGTGATCCCGACCAGCGCCCCGGTGATCGAAACGGCCCCGGGCACATCCAGCGGGCCCGTCTCGTCCGGCGCCCGGGACTCGGGTACGTGCCGGACGGCGATGGCGACGACCGCCGCGGCCACCGGCAGGTTGATGAAGAACACCAGGCGCCAGGATGCGGCGCTGATCCCGATCAGCCACCCGCCCAGGAAGGGCCCGACCGCGGTGGCCAGGCCGCCGAGCCCTGACCAGGCGCCGATCGCCTTGGAACGGTCCTCCTCGACGAAGGAGGCCTGCAAGATGGCCAGGCTGCCGGGCGTCAGCAGCGCTGCCCCGACTCCTTGCAGGGCGCGGGCCAGGATCAGCGTGGTGGCGTCCGGGGCCAGCCCGCACAGCAGCGACGCCAGGGCGAACCAGATGGTGCCGATCACGAAGACCCGGCGCCGTCCATAGCGGTCGCCCAGGGTCCCGCCGAGCAGGAGCAAGCCGGCCAGGGAAAGGGTGTAGGCGTCGACCACCCACTGCAGGGTGGCGACCTCCACGTGGAAGTCGCGCCCGATCGCCGGAAGCGCGATCCCCACCACGGTGGCGTCGATTGCCGCGATGCCGGAGCCCAGCACCGTGGCGGCCATCACCCAGCGGCCGACCCGGCTGGCGTAGCGAAGTTCCGGATGCCCGGCGGCGGGCGGGGGTGCCGCGCTAGCCATTGGTGACCCCCCAACGTGGGCGGGCAGCATGGCGGGCGGCACTCACAGCCTCAGTATGCGCTCACGGCACCGGACGTCCCGCGCCATCACGGTGCGGCCGCGGCGGAGTGGCCGCATCTGCGGGCCGCCGTGAGGACGGGCGCAACGGGATACGCCGGACGTATTGGGCAGACCGGACCCCCACAACGCCGGAGCGGGAGATGATGCTGTTCGGTAACCGGTCGCACGCACTGCGGAGCAGTCCGGGCCTGCACGGCAAAGCAGCGCGCAGCAGCCGGGAACCGCGACTGGATCGGGGCCGCAGTTATCACCGAGGGAGATGGAAATGACCGAAGGTTCGTTCGTGCCGCCAGCGCCGTCGCCCCTCTCTGGGCCGGGCTGATCGCCCGGCTGGCGCAGGCCACCGGGCATAAGTTCGGGCTGATGCAGCCGGTCCTCTACGGCGGGGTGGCCCCAGGCACCGGCGTCCCCGGGTTCAACGACATCACCAGCGGGAACAACGGCGCCTACTCGGCCGGTCCCGGCTGGGACGCCTGCACGGGTCTCGGTTCCCCGTCCGCCACCGCCCTGCTGGCGAGGCTCAAGGGCTACTAGAGCGGCGCCGCAGGGCCGTCCTCCCCACAGTCAGCAGGGCATGGTCGCGGGCCCGGAGCCGCGTCATCGGCGGTTTCCGGCCCGCGGCCGGCCCAGGGGCGGGCCCGCGCGGAGCCCGGCGCAGCGCCCAGCCCACCCGCTTGCGTGCTGTCCGGCGCAGCGCCCAGCCCACCCGCTTGCGTGCTGTCCGGCGCAGCGCCCAGCGTGCTGGCCGACTGGCCGGCTCGCGTGTTGGCACGTGTCGCCAGGATCGAGCCGGCCAGGATGAGCACGAACGAGCCCACCATCGATGCGGTCAGCGGCTCGTTCAGCACGATCACGCCGAGCGCGACCGCCACCGCGGGGTTCACGTAGGTGATCACCGTCGCCCGGGCCGCACCGGCCTCGGCGATGAGCCGGAAGTACACGACGAACGCCGCCGCCGTGCAGACGGCCCCCAGTACGGCCAACGAGGCGAGAACCTGCACGGAGGGAACCGCCCGGGGCCAGGTCGCGGCGGCGGCCGGCGCGTAGACCAGGGCCGCCATGCCCAGGCACACGGCGTTGACCGCCGCGGCCGGTACGTCCCCGAACTTGCGGTTGGCGATGATCGGGCCGATGGCGTAACCGAGCGCGGTCAGCAGCACCTCTACGACCGGCAGGCCATCTCCCTTGGCCATATTGGGGCCGGCCAGCAGGGCCACTCCGCCGAATCCGATGATCAGCCCGGTCCAGCGCACCACCGTCAGGCGGTCCTGGCCACCGGTTAGCCGGGCCAGGACCGCGCCGATGATGGGCACGGCGGCGACGAGCAAGCCGCTCGTGGAACTGGACAGGCGCCGCTCCGCGCTGGACAGCAGGGCGAACGGCCCGATGATCTCGGTGACGGTGAAGGCGATCAGCCACCACCAGTGACCGCGCAGGGCGCCGAGTTCGCGGCGGCGCAACGTGATGGGCAGCAGCACCAGGCAGCCGATTGTGACCCTCGCGAAGACGAGGACGGGCACCGAGACACCGCCGTCCGCGACCTTGATCAGCAGGTACGGGATACCCCAGATGACGCTCATCGCCGCGAACAGCACCCAGCCGCGTCGGCTCACCGGCACGCTCCTTCCGCCGTCGCCCCAGCCGGGTGCCCGCCCGCGTTCTCGGCCCGGGCCGAGAACGCGGGCGGGTCATTCCCCGCACGGGTTCCGGCCGGAGCCAAAAGAAGACGACGTTGGCCGCCCGCTGGCGGATACCAGCGGGCGGGCAGAGCTTACGGCCGGCGCAGCGTCAGCCGACAGCCAATTACAGACCCGCGCACAACGAGACCGACAGGAAGGTGACGCAGGTCCCGCTGCCGGACCCCGCGCCGCTCCCCGACCCCGTGCCGCTCCCCGACCCCGTGCCGCTGCCGGAACCGGTGTTCCCCGATCCGGAGTCGCTCGAACCGGAACCGCCTAATCCGGGAGTCCTGCCGGACCCGGAACCCGATCCGGTGCCGGAGCCCGAGCTGCTGCCCGACCCCGATCCGGAACTTCCGGAACCCGATCCGCCGGATCCGGCACTGCCGGATCCGGAGCTTCCCCCGCCACCAGAACTGGTGCCCGAGCCGGAACCGCTGGTCGCCCCCGAGCTACCCGAACCCGTGCCAGCAGAGCCCGTAGTCCCCCCGGACCCCGGAGAACCCGGCGACCCGGAGGACCCGGAGGACCCGGAGGACCCGGGAGAGCCGGGAGAGCCGGTCGAGCCGGGAGAGCCGGTCGAGCCGGCCGCCGAGCTAGCCGGCGCGGATCCGGTGCCTGCGGCCGGGCTTGCCGACGATACAGCCGACCCGGAGCCCTGGCTGGCGGGCGCCAGCCCCGATGACCCCACCGCGGTGGTCCCGGACGAGGAAAGCTGACGCGCGGCCAGCCGCCCCGGTACCGTGCCCATCCGTGACGCCCGGCTTCCGCCCGACCGCCTGACGCCCTGGCTTACCACGGGCGCGGAGGTCGCGGGCGCGGGAGTCACTCCGCCCACCGCGGAACCCGGTCCAGACGACCGCGGGGCCGCCGGCAGCACGTGAATGGACACCGTGGCCATCAGGACGAAAATGACCGCCGCCGCCGAAAAGAAAACCACCGGAAGCATGCTTCCCGCCGGGTGGAGCCGGACCACGGCCGCACCAGTGCGGACTGCGGCCTTTACCCGGTCCAGGGCCAAGGCGATGGCCAGTTTCCCGGCCGGGACCCGGGGGCCGTGGCCCATCCGGCCGCTGTGCCGTATCCGCCGCAGTGCGGCACGGCGCTGGTCGGGCGTCAGCCCAGGCAGGAACGAAATGACCATGTTCCTGCCCTCGGCTTCCGCGGATGCGTGTAATCCGGGTGACAGGTCACGATAAAGGATCTTGATCACGAGCCAGCCTCTTAATACGTGTCATATCCATGAACGGTCAATGCACGCCCCCCCACGAGGCGTTCGCGTCAAGGAATATAACACGGCGGATTGCCCTGTTCGCGGACAGGGCACTAATAGCCGATAGCCGTGGTGAACGATTCATCCTTCTTTTTGTACTTAGATCCCATTCACCGGCGCCGGCCCGGGTAAACGAGAGAAGGAGGGGCCCGGCCAGGAAGGGACCGCGGAGTCCGGCCAGGTAAGGGACCGCGGAGTCCGGCCAGGAAGGGACCGCGGAGTCCGGCCAGGTAAGGGACCGGTGGGCTCGGGGGACCGGATGCGCGGAAGGCGGCTACCCTCCGAAGGGTGATCTCCGCCGAGCCGTCCGCCGCGTCGCGCCTGCGCGGGCGGGACGTTGACGGTCATCGCGGGCTGGCCCTGCGCTGGGCTCTCCTGGTCGCCCTCGGCGGTGGCCTCGCCCTGGCCGCGGCCTTCCCGCCGGCGGGCGTCTGGCCGCTCGCCGCGGCGGGCCCCGCGCTGCTCGCCGTGGCGCTGACGGGCCGGAGTCTGCGCGGATCGTTCGTGGTCGGGCTGGTCTTCGGCGTCGCGTTCTTCTTTCTGATGCTCTCCTGGGTGCTGAACGTCGCGTGGTACGCGTGGGCCGGCCTGGCGGGCGGGTCGGCGGTCATATTCGCCGTCCT
The DNA here is from genome assembly GCA_963732345.1 of uncultured Actinomycetes bacterium. GTDB lineage: Bacteria > Actinomycetota > Actinomycetes > Streptosporangiales > Streptosporangiaceae > Bog-532. The sequence goes on from CAVSZI010000020.1 coordinate 56,252, forward strand.
GGCGGTCGGCCAGCGGTTGCTGCTCCGGCTGCCCGGGTGGCCCATCGCCATCGCGGGCTGGTGGGTCGCCGCGGAAGCGCTACGGGACCGCTGGCCGTGGGGTGGTTTCCCATGGGGCAGGCTGGCGATGAGCCAGGCGTCCGCGCCCACCGCGGGCTGGGCCGCGGTGGGCGGCGCGCCGCTTTTGACGTTCCTCATCGCCCTGACCGGGGGGACGCTGGCCTGGCTGATCCTCGCCGCCATCGGCCAGGACCGAAGCGCGCGGCGGCTGGCCCCTCCTGCCGTGGCGGTCGTGGCCGTGGCGGGGCTGGCCGCGGCCGGCGCCGCACTGCCGGTCGATCCGGCGTCCGGGCGCCCGACGGCTGTGGTCGCCGCCGTGCAGGGGAACGTGCCGCACGCCCGTAATCTGCCGCAACTGCTGAACGACAGCGTGGTGACGCAGAACCACGCTCAGGCCACCGCGAAACTGGCCGCTCAGGTCCTGGCGGGGCATCACCCGGAACCGGACATCGTGATCTGGCCGGAGAACTCGACCAATCTGGACCCGTTCTCCTATCCGGCTATTTACCAGGAGGTCTCCGGAGCGGTCAGCGCGATCGGGCGGCCCATCCTGGTCGGGGAGGTACTGAATAACCCCCAGCGGAACGTGGGCCAGCTCTGGCTGCCGGGCCGCGGCCCGACGACCCTCTACGCCAAGCGCCAGCTCGTCCCGTTCGGCGAGGTCATCCCCGACCGCGGCCTGCTGTCCCACATCACGTCGCTGCCCGCGCTGCAGCCCGTCAACTTCACCCCCGGCCATGAGGCGGTGGTCTTTCACACGGGGAAGATCAGGCTGGGCGACGTCATCTGCTACGAGATCGGGTTCGACGGGCTCGTCCGGTCCGAGGTCACGGCGGGCGCGAACCTGCTCACGATGCAGACCAACGACGCCGATTTCGAAGTCGACGGCCAGACCGGGGAATCGCTGCAGCAGCTCGCCATGGCCCGGATCCGGGCCATCGAATCTGACCGCGCCGTGGTGGTCGCGTCCACGACCGGGGTCAGCGCCATCGTTGCCCCGGACGGGCGGCTGATCACCCACAGCGGTACCTGGCAGCAGGCGGTGCTGGAGGCGCGGGTCCCGCTGATCACCCACCGGACCCTGGCGGACACGCTGGGCGGGTGGCCGGAGAACATCATCGTCATCCTGACCGGGGCGGCGCTGCTCGCGGCGGTGGCGGCCCGGCGGAAAGCTCTGCGTACCGTCTGATCCGGGCCGCCACATCATCCCGAAAGACATCCTGTGCTCCGACGTGGGGGTCGGCACGTGCGGGCAGGGAGGTTCAGCGTGGAGGGCAGTGAGGGCGCTCCCCGCCTCCCAGCGGCAGCTCCCCGCTCCTGCTCCGCCGACAAACAACTGGATATCCAGCTAGCGGGTTGGCGCAGTCCGGAACCGGGCGCGGGCCCGGAGACCGCGTAGCCTGAGGCCACATGCCCCGAAAGCGGGCAGGCTTTCCGGGAGCGGGTGATGCCGTGAGGGGCACCAGGATCGCCGTCATCGCGGCGCTCACCATGCTGGTGGCGGCGTGCACGGGCGGCGGGCACGGTACCAGCCAGGTCAGGCCTGCGGCCAACGCCACGACCGCGTCCCAGGCAGCCGCTCGGGACCTGAAGATAACGCCGGCTGATGGCGCCACGGACGCCGACCCAGCGGCGGGCATCACCGTCACGGCCCAGCATGGCACGCTGAAGAACGTCACCGTGCACACCGCTGGCGACGCCGTGCCCGGCGGGCTCAGCCAGGCCGGCACGGTCTGGCACAGCCAATGGGCCCTTGATACCTCGCAGAGCTACACCGTGACGGCCACCGGCACTGACGGCGGCAGCACCGTCACCACGACGAGCACGTTCCGGACCCTCACCCCGGCCCAGACATTCCGGACCGAGATATTCGAGGGCTACAACCAGACCTACGGCGTCGGTGTCCCGATCCTGCTCACATTCAGCCAGCCGATCACCAACAAGGCCGCGGTCGAGCGATCCCTGCAGCTGACGACCTCCAAGCCGGTCGTTGGCGCATGGTACTGGGACGGCAGCGAAAGCCTGGTCTTCCGGCCCCGGGACTACTGGCCGACCGGGACCACGGTGAGCCTCACCGGCCACCTGAACGGTGTGCAGGGCGCGCCGGGGATGTACGGCACCCACACGCTGACCCAGACGTTCAGCATCGGCCCGTCGGTGATAGCGGTGGGGAACACGGCGACGCACCGCACGCAGATCTACTACGACGGCACGCTTCGCTATGACTGGCCGATCAGCTCCGGCCGGCCGGGCGACGACACCCCGAACGGCAGCTATCTCACCATCGAGAAGGCCAACCCGGTGGAGATGAAGGGGCCGGGCTACGACCTGATGGTTCCCTGGTCCGTGCGGTTCACCTTCAGCGGTGACTACTACCACGACGCCTACTGGTCCGTCGGCGAGCAGGGCTTCGACAACGTCAGCCACGGCTGCGTCAACCTCTCACCCGCCGACGCCGAGACCTACTATAACCTCGCCGTCCCGGGCGACCCGATCACGATCCAGGGCAGCCCGAAGGGCGGCACCTGGGACAACGGCTGGACCGAATGGTTCCTCAGCTGGCCGCAGTACCTGCAGGGCAGCGCGCTGCATGAGGCCGTGCAGGCCGGGCCGGACGGCAGCACGTTCGTCAGCCCCTCGTCGCTGGCCGCCTCCACCGCGACCGCGCCGCTGGAGACCTCGCCGGCCAATAACGCATCCGCGGGGTAAGGATGCGTTAGACGACGCGGGCAAGGACGTGGGCAACGACGCGCTAACGAGGCGGGCAACGACGCGGCAAGGACGCGAGCAAGGGGCGGGCTGGCGCCGCCGGGACATCCCGGGGGCGCCACGGTACGGAGGTGGCCCGGCCAGCCGGCAGGCCCGTCGGTCGCCTGAAGCGACCACGGCTCAGGCGCCGGACGGATCCTGCACCCGGTGCTGCGGGCGCCCCCACCGGTGCCAGGGCCACGACGCTCCACCCCCGCCGTTCTTGACCTTCTGCGGAGTGGTGTTGAAAGTGGCCGCGATGGCCGCACCGTTACCGTCCACGGTGACCGTGACCGGGTTGGCCAGGCCGAAGTTCTGGCAGTTCAGGTTGGTGAACGACATCGCGAGCCGGTTAGCCATGAAGGTGAACAGGTTGTTGCCCACGCCCGGCACCGGGGATGCCCCCGTGGCCAGCAAAGCCTGGTTCCGGGCCAGGAACTGCGTCTGAATATTGCTGATGCTCTGGCAGAACATCACCGGCGTGCTGTCGGGCGTCCACCAGGAAACCGGCGCCTGCCCGACGTTCGCCCGGTACAGGTCGGTCTTGGCCACGCTGAAGTTTCCGTCGACCAGGACCATCTCGTCGTTCTCGGGCACCAGGGCGATCGGGCCCTGCTGGCTCTTAGCCGCGGACAGCTCGTCCAGCGCCTGCGAGGTACCCATCGCCCCGGCCTGGGACAGGTCGGGAGCCTCGAACGGGGTGCAGCCCAGGACCGGATCGACGAAGCCGTCGAGCAGGATGTTGTCGCTGCCGTTGTTGATCGGCTCGGCGCCGGCCAGCGCGGCCTTGTTGGCCGCGTTGAACTGTGCCGTCTGGCCGTTGCCGGTCAGCAGGTACGTCGAGGTCACGTTGTCGCTCGGGTCCTGGTCGACCAGGTCGAAAGAGCGGGTGGAGGGGCAGGCCTGCCCGGTCTGGGGCGAGGTGCCGAGCGCCGGGACCTTCAGCCTGCCGGTCCCCTCGTCCCAGTAAGCGGTGGCAAAGAACCGGGCGCCATTACAGAAGGACACCTGGCCGAAGATCGAGCCGTGCAGGCCGTTCACGCAATTGCCCTCGCGGAGCGCGTTCCGGGTCGCGCCGACCTGCGTCAGGTTGGTGCCGTTGAACCCGAAGTCGATGGTGACCACCGCGTGCCGGGGCAGCCTGGGCACCACCGGGGCCACGGCGGCCCGCGAGCCCAGGGTGATCACCAGCGGTTCGTACACCGACAGCTGGCCGGTGGCCGGGTTGAGGATCGTCGCCTGGACGAACGCGCCCAGGTTGGCGAAGTTGGCCATCGTGCACCCGGACTGCTCCGGCGAGGCGCCATCGGGCCCGGTGAGCTGGTACGGCGTGGCCAGGCCCTCGGCGGTCAGCGGGTTCGCCGGGACGATGATGCTGCAGCTCACGTTGGCGGCCGCCGTCGCAGGCGCGGGTGCCGTCGCCGTGGCCGTCGGGCTCGGCGACACACTGGCAGACGGGCTGGCCGACGGCATCGCCGACGACGCACCCGCCGCTTGCTGGATGGCCGTGTGCTGCGGCCCACCCGAAAAGCCGAGCATGACGCCTAGCGTGAGGCCGAGCGCCATAGGGACAGCAAGCGGGACCGCCCAGCGCGCCGCGCGACTGTGCGGCCGACGCCAAGCAGACCGGCGCCCAGTTGGCATGAATCCACCTCCGTGTGAACTGCGAAGCTCTCGGTGGATCACCGTAGACCTACGGATCAGCCGATATGTGGCAAATTCGAAAGATCCGGCCATTGTCCGCTTTCAGCCCGAGTAAGACCGAAAGTCGCAAGCTACTTATTACGGACTTATTACGCCCCAGTTCAGCGGCACGATCGCGGCGAGATAGCTTCGTAATAGGCGGACCCGGCCTCGCCGGTCACGCCTTCCCGTACCCTTTCCGGCACGATCCGTTACCCCGTGGATAACGGTTCGTAACCAGGTTCCCAGCCCGGGCCCACGGCGCCCCGGGCGCGCCGCCCACGTCCCGGCTACCGGGGCGGCGCCGTGGCCCGGCGGGCCGCCGTGGCCCGGCGGCCCGCCGGGCCACGCGCCCGGGGTCATCCGGCTGATCCGTGCCGTTACCGCCGGGCCCCTCTCCGGCGCAGACGGCCGGTTTATGTGGGTGAAATGGAGCAATCCAGCCCGTTCCGCGCCCGGAAACGGCGCGTCACCGCATCGTAAGGCGGATAGATCCCGAACGGGCCCTTATCGGGTTTTGCCGGCGTTAGGAGGAAAAGAGAAACCCCGGACCGGCCGGCGGCAGTGGGGCCGGGGTTGCCCGCAATCGGTCCGGGCGCGGGGCCAGCCAGGTGCGCCCAGCCAGGTACGGGGCCAGCCAGCCAGGTACGGGCGCGGGGTCAGCCCAGGTAAGGACCCAGCCGAGGTCCGGGGCGGACCTATCCCCGGTTTCCGCCGCGACCAGCGGCACCGGCGCCGAATCGGTCACGCCTCCCCAGGAGCGGGAAAGACCAGGGAGCGCTCCCGCCCTATTGCCGTCGCAACGGTGCTGATACTCCCGGCCGGGCTCGTTCGGCTTATTGATGGTTTCACCGGCCATTTAGCGGGAAAGAATGCGGCACCCGGCGGGGTGCATGGAAAGCGCGCTCCGTAATGACCGGTAATCCGGGTCACGGCCGCGAGAATAATGAATTCCGTAAAGGGCCGCCAGTACCATCAGGGCCACCTGCCGGCGCCCGCCGGGCCGGCCGGGACCGTCGGGGCGCGCCCCGACACGCCCATGTGGCGTTGTACATGCATGACCAGCGCGCAGGCTGGGCACCCTGATGACAGCGGCAGCGAGGTCCCGGGGGGTGCTAGGTGAGAAAGAGGTGGTCACCGCACAGCGGCGGGGGAGATACGCTATGGCTCAGCGCGCCAGCGTCGACGTGGCGCAGCAGCCCACCAGGCGCCGTTCTCCCAGACAGCCACATCGGCCCCGGCATGCTCAGGGGCGGGTTTCGCCGCACCCATGACGCCCAGACCGTGGAACTGTGTCGTAAACGTTACTGATCTTTGATGTACTGAACGTTTGGCTAAGGGAGCGAGGAGAAGGCGCCGTGTCGTATCCGGATTGGTTCCGCCGCCTGGCATCGGGACGGGGAGCTAACCGCCCGCGCGCAAGGACGCGGACAAGGAAGTCCGTACTGATCACGGCCGTATCGGCCGCACTCGTCGTGATCGCTGGCGTCGCCCTGCTGCTGGTCGCGCCGGGGAAGACCACGTTGTGGGCCACATCGGTCGCGGCCTCACGACAGGACGGGGCCAAGCCGTCTGCGCATCCCGCCGCCGCGCTTCAGGTCACATCGGTCACGCCGGGCTCCAATTCCCGCAGCGTCAACGGGACCGCCCCGATCCAGGTCGGGTTCTCCGCACCACTGGCGCGGAACTCACCACTGCCCCGGCTGTCTCCCTCGGTGGCGGGCTCCTGGAAGGTCGACGGCGGCTCAGCCACCTTCACGCCCGCCGCTGGGTTCCCCGAAGACACCACGGTCACGCTGACCGTCCCGGACGGCTCGTCCGGGACGCGCTCGGCGGCCGGGGCCAAGGCGGGGGCGGGCGGCTACCTGGCGTCGGGGTTCACCCAGAGCTTCACCACCGCGTCATACTCCACTCTCCGGCTGGAGCAATTGCTGGCCCAGCTCGGTTACCTGCCGCTGACCTGGACGTCGTCCGGTACCGCGATCCAGCCCTCGGACACGGCCGGCCAGCTGGCCGCCGCGTACAGCCCGCCGTCCGGCAGCTTCAGCTGGCAGAGCGGCTATCCCTCGGTGTTGCGCGACTTCTGGTCGGAAGGCTCCAGCAACCTCATCGTCACCGGCGCCGTCCGGGCCTTCCAGTCGGAGCAGGGCCTCACGATGGACGGCGTCGCGGGGCCGCAGGTGTGGTCTGACCTGCTCAAGGCGGTCGCCGCCGGGCACAGCAACGGCAACGGGTACACCTACGCGCTGGCCAGCAAATCCCTCCCCGAGACGCTGACCATCTGGCACGACGGCCGGGAGGTGCTGAGCACCCCAGCCAACACCGGCATCCCGGCGGCGCCGACCGCGGACGGGACCTTCCCGGTCTACGAGCGGCTGCCGTTCCAGATCATGCGGGGCACCAACCCCGACGGCAGCACGTACGCCGACCCGGTGTCCTGGGTCTCGTACTTCAACGGTGGCGACGCCGTGCACTACTTCGACCGTGGTTCCTACGGCTGGCCGCAGAGCCTCGGCTGCGTGGAACTGCCCTACAGCACCGCCAAGATCGCGTACGGGTACCTGAGCTACGGCAGCCTGGTCACGGTCGCCGGCTGAGAGGCCAGCACCGAGCGGGCCAGCCGTTAGGGAGCAGTCGCGGGTGGTTACCGGCTGGCCCCGGCGGGCACCGCCGGGGCCATGGCCGGGACAAACGCCTCGTCCAGCTCGGCCGGGGCACCAAGGGTCCCGGCCAGCGTCGCCGCGAACCAGCTGGCGGGGGCCAGGCGCGCGACCCGGGCCGCCTCGGCGAGGGTGTCCACGTCCACGAGCTCGGGAGCCATGTGGATACGCAGCCCCGCCTGGATGAGCCGGACGAGCTGGGCCCGGCCGGTGAACGGCTCCGACATGGGGACACCGAGCGTCAGGCCGGGATCGGGCAGGCGCAGGCCCAGCATCCAGAATCCGCCGTCCTCGGCCGGCCCGAACACGGCGTCCGCCATGGTGCGGGCGAGCGGCTCGGCGGCCGACTCGAGCAGACCGGCCGTTACCTGCGGAGTGTCCATGCCGATCAGCACGATCGGCACCGGGAGGGCCGTGTAGGTGTCCCACATGGCGGCGGCGATGCGCTCGTCGAGCCCGCCGCCGCGCTGCTGGATCACGTCGAAGCCGTCCGGCAGCCAGGGCCCGGGCTCACCGGCCAAGGCGAGGACCCGGCGGATGACCCGGGTGCGGCGCACCGCCTCCAGCGTGTCGGTGAGGGCGGCCTCGGCCAGCGCGGCGGCCTCGCGGGGAGTGAACGGCGGCGTCAGCCTGGTCTTGACCCGGCCGGGGACCGGCTCCTTGGCCAGGACGAGCACCTGCGCCGCGAGATCACTCATGACGCCAGCACCTTGCGCATGTCCCGCACGGTCCGCATGGTGCCGCCGACGGTGCCGGTGACCTTGGATTTCCCGGTCCGCGGATAGTACGGCACATCGCGCTCGGTGACCCGCCAGCCCGCCCCCGCGGCCCGGACGACGGTCTCCAGCGGGTAGCCGAACCGCCGGTCCGAGATCGGCAGGCTGAGCAGCGCCGCGCGGCGGGCGGCGCGCATCGGGCCGATGTCCCGGACCTGTGCTCCGGACCGGCGGCGCAGCGCCGACGCGACCACGATGTTGCCGAGGCGAGCGTGGGGTGGCCACGCGCCCGCGCCCTGGGGCCGGCGGCGGCCGAGGGCCAGATCGGCCAGGCCGTCGCAGACCAGATCCGAGACGATGGGCAGGTCCGCGGGATCCAGGGACCCGTCGGCGTCCATGAAGCACACGACGTCGTTCTTGGCGGCCTCCAGCCCCGCATGGCAGGCGGCGCCGTACCCTCGTTGCGGCACGCGGACCACGGTCGCCCCGTGGTCCCCGGCGATCGCCGGGGAGCCATCGGTGGAGCCGTTGTCCGCCACGATCGGCCGGTAGCCGGACGGCATTCTCGACAGCAGCCAGGGCAGGGCGCCCGCTTCGTTGAGACACGGCAGGATGACATCGATCTCCATGGGCGTGACACTACGTCTGTGACAGGCCGCGAACCGTACGAAAGCCCTTACGAAGCGCTGACGCCGCGACGCCCCCGCGGACCGGCCGGCCAGCCTCCTACGGAACGGCCCCGGCCTCTTACGAACTGATGACAAGAAGGCGGCACCCGGCCCCGCATGCCCGGCCGCATGCTTGGCTCCTGTCATGCGGGTACTGGTAACCGGCGCGGCCGGGTTCATCGGATCACACATCCTGGAGGCCGCACGCGACCTCGGTTACGCGGTGCGCGGCTTCGACTCGCTGACGCCTGCCGTACACGACGGCATGCCCCGCTACATCCCCGAGGACACGGACATGGTCGTCGCCGACGTCCGCGACGCCGCCGCGGTCAGCCGGGCCCTGGCCGGTGTCGACGTGGTGTGCCACCAGGCCGCGCTGGTCGGTCTCGGGGTCGACCTGTCGGATCTGCCCGGTTACTGCGACGTGAACGTGACCGGCACGGCCACGCTGCTGAACGCCATGGGCCAGGCCGGCGTCCAGCGCCTGGTGCTCGCGTCCTCCATGGTGGTGTACGGCGAGGGCGCCTACGACTGCGCCCGCCACGGGCGGGTCCGGCCGACCCCGCGCGCGCGGGAAGACCTGGCCGCGGGACAGTTCGAGCCGCGCTGCCCGCAATGCGGGGAGCCGCTGGTCACCGCCACCGTCACCGAGGATGCCCCGATGGATCCGCGCAACGCCTACGCGGCCAGCAAGCTGGCGCAGGAGCATCTGGCCGCCACGTGGGGCCGGCTGACCGGGGGCCGTTCGGTCGCGCTGCGCTATCACAACGTGTACGGCCCGAGGATGCCGCGGGACACGCCCTACTCCGGGGTGGCGGCCATCTTCCGGTCCGCGCTGGAGAAGGGCGTCCCGCCGGAGGTCTTCGAAGACGGGCGCCAGCGGCGCGACTTCGTGCACGTCTCCGACGTGGCCGCGGCCAACCTGCTCGCGCTGACCGCGACGGAGGAGGGCTCGCAGATCCCGGCGGGCAGCGCACGGAGCTACAACGTCGCAAGCGGCCATCCGCACACGGTCGGTGAGATGGCGGCGGCGCTGACGGGTGAATTCGGCGGCGGCTTGATACCGGAGATCACCGGGGACTTCCGGCTCGGTGATGTCCGGCACATCGTGGCTTCCCCGGCCGCCGCCGAGCAAGGTCTGGGATTCCGGGCACAGGTCGGGTTCGGCGTGGGCATCGCGGAGTTCGCCAAGGCTCCGCTCCGCGAGCCCGCCCGCGTGCCCGCCACGCGGGTGTAGCGCCGGGCCCGCACGCAGCCCCCGGCGCTCCGGCCCGCGCCGGGGGCAATCCCGGTCGCCCAGGGCCGCACCGAGGTCACATCCCATGATCGTGGCGACTTCCGCGCAACCCGCGGCGAAAAGTCGCCACGAATCGCGCCGGGGCCGTTTATTAGCCGGCGGCGGAGACGGCCCGCTGGTGCGCGACGGCCGGGCGGCTTGCGGGCGGCGCGACCGGGCGGGCCAGGGGCAGCCGGATGAGGAACTGGCAGCCGGGCCCGGCGTTGCGCACGGCGATCTGGCCCGAGTGCGCCTCAACGATCCCCCGGGCGATGCTGAGCCCCAGCCCGGCGCCCTCCTGCGGGCCGGGCGTGCGGGCCGCCTCACCGCGGAAGGCGACGTCGAAGACGCGCGGCAGATCCTGCGGCGGGATGCCGCCACAGGCGTCGGACACGCTGAAGTGCGCCATGCCCTCCTGGATGTCGCCCAGGACCTCGACCGTCCCGTCGGCGGGGGTGTGCCGGATCGCGTTGATGATCAGGTTGCGCAGCGCCCGCCCGAACTCTCCGGGATCTGCGTAGATCGGCATGCCGCGTACCGCGGAGCCGGCCAGCCGGACGCCCTTGGCCCGGGCCACCGGCTCGGCGCTGGCGAGGACCTCGGCCACCAGATCGTCGAGTCCCACCATCCGGCGGGACAGCCGCAGCGCGCCCGCGTGGATCCGGGACAGCTCGAACAGGTCGTCGATCATGACGGAGAGGCGGTCCACCTCACGCCGGATCTGGGTGTGATAGCTGCTGACCTCACGCGGATCGATGACCACCTGATCTTCCAGGGCCTCGGCCATCGCGCGCAGCCCGGCCAGCGGGGTACGCAGGTCGTGGCTGACCCAGGCGACCAGTTCGCGGCGGCTCGCTTCCAGCGCACGCTCGCGGTTCCGGGCCCGCCCCAGCCGGTCATGCGCGGCCGCCAGGCCGTCGGACAGCCCGGCCAGCTCGGCGGGCAGCGGCACCGAGGGGGGAACGTACAGGCCGGTGTCGCCGACCTTCTGCACGGAGGTGAGGAGCTGCCGGCTGGCCTTGGTGAGCTTGCGGCTGATCAGCATGGCGACGGCGAACCCGGCCAGGCCCGCGATGGCGATCAGCTCCAGCATGATCTCGCGGTCCTGGGAGTTGCCCACCATGATGACGGTGATGCCGCCGACTCCGGCGATGGACGTCACGACCGTCACGGCCGCAATGAGCGCGAGCATCGAGCCGATAGAGCTGCGCGCCAGCGCGCGCAGCGCGATGACCCCGATGAGCGTGGTGACGGCCCCGATCGCGGCCGCGGATTCCAGGACATGGAGCAGGTCAGTGGCCTGCACACCCGGCATGATTTCGCCGGGCGCCGCGAGGACGCCCGGCACGGCACCGGCCATCAGGCCGCCTCGGGCTCGTAGCGGTAGCCCACGCCCCAGACCGTGACGATCCGGCGCGGCAGCGTCGGGTCCGACTCGAGTTTCTCGCGCAGCCGGCGGACGTGCACGGTGACCGTCGAGGTGTCGCCGAACGTCCAGCTCCACACCTGGTTGAGCAGTTGCTCGCGGGTGAAGGCCTTGCGCGGATGCTGCATCAGAAAGACCAGCAGGTCATATTCGCGCGAGGTCAGGGACAGCAGCGTGCCGCCTACCCGGACCTCGTGCGCGGTCAGGTCGACCGACAGATCGCCGTCCGCGATCACGCCGTCGGGCCGGGAGTCGGGCAGGCCGGTCCCCCGGGCGCGGCGCAGCACGGAACGCACCCGCAGCGCCAGCTCACGCGGGCTGAACGGCTTGGTGACGTAGTCATCGGCGCCGGTCTCGAAACCGACGAGGCGGTCCGTCTCGTCGCCGAGCGCGGTCAGCATGACCACCGGGATCGGCCACCGGGCACGTAGCCGGCGGCACACCTCCAGGCCGTCGATGCCCGGCAGCATGAGGTCGAGAACGACCAGGTCAGGAGGCTCTTCAGCGACCCGGCGCAGCGCCTCCTGCCCGTCATGCACGCATTCGACGTAATGCCCGTCGCGGACCAGGTAGCGTCCGACGACATCCGCGACGGTCGGATCGTCATCGACGACTACGATCCGGCCCGGCGGATCGGGGTTATTTACCGCGGCCACCATTGTCGCTAGGGCCTCCCGTCCAAATTTGCTGTGCCCTCACGTTAAAGCCATTACACGCATCGCGGGCCCCAACTGGTTCAAATCCGTCACAGCTCCGTAAGGTCCGTGACGTTGCTCTGAACGCCCGGCCTGCCAGGCTAGTGGTGGTGAAGACTTCCGGGGTGGCGTGGTGGACCTGGAGCTGGCTCGGCCGGGCGGCTGAGCGGCCGGGGTGGCGCGCCTACGGTAAGCCCGCAGAATTACCCAAGCCTGGGCGCGGAAGGTACGGCGCGCAGGCGAAACCGCGTGTCCTTCTAGGGAGGAGACCGCGTGCTCGGCGAACTTTACGAGGCGGCGCTGGCCGGTGCCGTGCAGGCCGAGGTCGAACACGCCGACGGCACCCTCATGCCCCTGGCGGTCGACCAGTGGCTCGGCGAGGCGCCGGGGGACACGTCACTGGTCGACCGTTGCCACGGGCCCACACTCGACGTGGGCTCCGGGCCGGGCCGGCTCACCGTGGCGCTCGCCGAGCGCGGTGTCCCGGCGCTGGGCATCGACGTCACGCCGTATGCGGTCAAGATCGCGCAGTCATCGGGCGCGCTCGCGATTCTGCGCGACGTGTTCGGGCGCGTTCCCGGCGCGGGCCGCTGGATGACCGTCCTGCTGGCCGACGGGAACATCGGGATCGGCGGTGATCCGGCCGCGCTGCTGCGCCGGGTGGGCGAACTGCTCGCGCGCGGCGGCCACGCCCTCGTAGAGGTACAGCCCCCGGGCGTTCCGCTCCGGTGTGAGAACGTCCGGCTGCGCCGGGAAGGCTCCGCCGGTGCGTGGTTCCCGTGGGCGTACGTGGGCGCGGACCAGATCGGTGACGTCGCGCGCAGCGCCGGGCTGATCCTGGAGGAGACGTGGACCGCGAGCGGGCGCTGGTTCGCCGCGCTCGCCTGCGAGGCGCCCGCCGTCCCGTCGCTGATCACGTTCGCCGCCGGGGCGCTGGCCCCCGGGGCCGGCTCGCCCGAGGAGGCGTACGCGGACGCCGGCGCCGGGGATGAGCCTGCCGTTCTGGCGGCCGAAGGGCAGCTTGCCGTCTTAACGATCCATTACCGCACGCGGGAGACGCGCCCGTGATCCGTGCCGTGATGGCAGCGTAACGACCTTGACATCCTCCCTCGCCTAAGGCGGGGGATTTCAGCTACTACGCCGATTGGAGCAGCAGTTGAGGTTCGCGGTTCACGGGCCGGGCTGTCCCGTTGCCTCCCCGCGCAGTCACGGCGTGCCCCGCCGCGATGTTCCTGGCCGCGTTCACGTCAGCGTTGCCGGTGAAGTGGCAGGCCATGCACACAAACCGCGCTTGGCTCTCGCGCGACTGGGGGTCCACGTGCCCGCACGCCGAGCACCGCTGGCTGGTGAAGTGCGGCTTAACCTTCTGGTTCCACACGAACCGGGCGTGGGCGCAATGGTCGCGCAGCACCACCTCCTGGGCGGGCGATGGAAGCAGACGATACCGGGACATACGAACACACTAGCGAATACCACTTACATTTCCGGGGAGGTGAAGCGGCGTTTCCTCCCCGGCCTGAAGGCCGGGGTCTCCACGCCGCGATCCCGATGAGTGCGAAGCTTCGGGTCGGCGCGGTCATCGCGGCCCTGGTGATGATCTGTGGCCTGGAATTCCTCGTCGTCCGGCCGAGCGCCGATCCGTTGCCGCTGCAGCCCCTGCCGCTCGTCGTGGGCGCGTGGATGCTGTTCGCCGTCGCGGCATGGCTGCTGCGCGGCGTCTCACTGCGCTGGTCGGTGGGGCTCATCATCATCGGCGGGATCGTCATCCAGGTCGTGGCGATGTCGGTGGCGCCGCAGCAGAGCGACGACATGTACCGCTACATGTGGGACGGCCGCGTGCAGGCGGCCGGCATCGACCCATACGCCTTCGTGCCCTCGGCACCGCAGCTCGCGCACCTGCGCGACCCCTTCCTGTGGACCGGCGCCCATTGGAGCGCTCAGTTCCCGCACTGCGTCTGGCCGCATACTCCGGTGCCCGGCCACCCGGGCAGCACGCTGGCCGCGGGCTGCACCCGGATCAACCGCCCGGCCGTGCCGACCATCTACCCGCCGGTCGCGGAGGCCTACTTCCTGGCGCTGCACTACGTCACACCAGTGTCAGCCGGATCGACGCCGGTGCAGGCGGCGGCGGGTGCGTGCGCGGTCCTGGTGACGCTGGTGCTGCTGGCCGGGCTCCGCTGGCTGGGCCGCGACCTGCGGTGGGCGGCGCTGTGGGCGTGGTGCCCGACGGTCGCCCTGGAGGCAGGCAACAACGCGCACGTGGACGTGATGGCGGTCCTGCTGGCGGCGGTGGCGCTGCTCATCCTGGCCCGGCCGGACGGCGGCCGCCGGGGCGCGCTGCTGGGCGGCGCCCTGCTCGGACTGGCCATCGCGACCAAGGTGACACCCGTGCTCGCGGGCCCCGCTGTGCTGCGGCGCCGGTGGTGGGCCGTCATCGCCGCCGCGGGCAGCGCCATCGCCGTCGTCTACCTGCCGCACGTGCTGGCCGTCGGCAGCCGGGTCGTCGGATTCCTGCCAGGGTACCTGCAGCAGGAGGGGTACAACAGCGGTCAGCGGTTCGCCATCATCGGGCTGTTCACGAGCGGCCGGTCGGCCATCGTGATCGCCGTCGCGGTGCTCGCGGTGACCGGCCTGGCTGTACTGCGCTTCTCCGATCCGGACCACCCCTGGCGCGGTGCGGTGGCGATGACCGGCGTGGCCCTGGCCGTGACGACGCCGGACTACCAGTGGTACGCGATCCTCCTGGTCATGCTGGTGGTGCTGGACGGCCGGCCGGAGTGGCTGGCGTTCGCGGCCGGCGGCTACCTCGCGGCCGAGCCACACCTGGGCCGGTGGCGGGTCATTCACCACTCGCAGGCGGTCGGGTATGGGCTGGCCGCCCTCTTCGTGGCCCTCATCTGGGTCGTCCGCCTGGTCATCGCGCGCTACCCCCGCATGGTTTTCGCGGAAGCAGCCGGTGCCCCGCCGGACGGCGCGGTCGCCCCGGCCGGGGACGAACTGGTGGGCGCCATGACCACGGCGGGTGCACCGGCCGGCACGGCCAACGGCAACGGCAACGGCAACGGCACCCAGTCTCCGGACCCGGGGACGTCAGGTCAGGAGGTGTCAGGCCCCGGAACCCCCACCAGAACGACCGCCCCCACCAGAACGGCCGCCCCCGCCGGGACGAGCGCCGCCACCGCGCTGGTGGCGCCGACGGTCCTGCCGCAGCGGAAACGGGCGCCGTCCGTGGCCGCGGACGGCGACGAGCGGGCGGTCAACGCGCCCCGGCCGCACGAGATCATCCCGACCGCTGCGCGCCGGTAGCGGGACCCTTCCCCGCCGATAGCGGTCCCCGCTTCTCCGCTTGTAGCGGGGGCCGCTTCTTACCGGTCGGTTACCGGTGGAGCAGGAACCGGCCCACGGCGGCCTGGACAGGGCAGATTGGATGCTTGACATCCTCCTCGCCCTGAAGGACGAGGATTCCTGCAGAAAGGCTGACCATGCGGACTATAGCAAGGAGCGGGGAGCGGCACCGCTTGGCTCTCGCGGTATCGGCGCTCCCCGCTGGTGGCATCTTCCACGTTGGGTGTCAGCCTCTCTGCAGAGGTTCGCGGTTCATAGCCCGGCCTTACTGCACCGGAGGGCTCCCCGCGCTGCCACCGCATGCCCTGCGGCGGTCGTACGTCACTCAGTTTACGGGCCTCCGCCCCGCCCTGAACGGCGGGGTTTCCGCTCGTGATTCCCGATGAGCAATCAGGGCCCTGATCGACGCCGACGGCGCGGACAAGCCCCGGATGGGTCATCCCGTCGTGGTCAGCACGCTGGAAACGCCCGTCCCCCGTGGGAGACCGGTGACCAGCCGAACGCCTCGGCGTGGCCTGGCGCCACGGATTACCAGGACCCGGTCGCGCATCAGGACTACACCCGGTTCCAGGGCGGCGCCGCCTACCAGGACCCCAGCGCATATCAGGACCCCAGCGCATATCAGGACCCCAGCGCATATCAGGACCCCAGCGCCTACCAGGACCCCGGCCCCTACCAGGACCCCGGCGCATATCAGGACCCCGGCCCCTACCAGGACCCCGGCGCATATCAGGACCCCGGCCCCTACCAGGACCCCGGCGCCTACCAGGACCCCGGCGCCTACCAGGACCCCGGCGCGTATCAGGACCCCCAGGCCTACCGGGACCCCGGCGCCTACCAGGGCTCCGGCGGCTACCGGAACGGCACGTACCAGGGGGCCTCGTACCCGGGCGGCGGCGCACCCGCGGGCACTCCGTCCCATCCGGGCAACGCCGATCGTCAGCGCACCGGGTACCAGGCGGCCGCCCCCTTCCCGGACGCGGAATACCCGGGGCCCGGCTACCAGAACGCCGGCTACCAGGAGCCTCCCTCCCCGGGCTACCCGGGGGCCACGGCCTACCAGGAACCGGTCGCCTTCGCCGGCGCCGGGCGCTCCCCCTCCGGGTACGCCGGCCCGGGCGGATACCCCGGCTCCGCGACTTACCCCGATTCCGCCCGATACCAGGAATCGGCCGGCTTCGACCAGGACACCTTCCGGGACCAGGCTCCGGCCCGGGAGGCTACCATCCCGCCCGCCGGTGAGCACCCGAGCCTGCCCGGCGTGAAGCTGGCCGACCTGGCCGCGCAGGACCCTACGGCCTACGAGGGGCTTGAGCGCTACCTGAACGGAGGAGGCGCCGAGGCCGACGGCGGTGTGAGCGCAGGTCCCTGGCCACGGCGCGGCCGGGGGCTGCTGGCCGGTATCGTGACCGGGCTGCTGGCCGGCGCCGTGGCGATCGGCCTGGCCATCCTCGCGGCGGCGTTCGTGCGCCCGCAGGCGTCGCCGGTGATCGCGATCGGTGATGCCGTACTCGGGCAGGCCTCGTCCGGGGTGAAGACGTTCGCCATCCAGTCGTTCGGCGAAAGCTACAAGCTGATGCTCCTGGCGGGCATCTACACGGTCATCGCGGTTCTCGCGATGACCATCGGGCTGCTCGCCCGGCGCCGGCTGGCCGGCGGCGTGACCGGCATGGCCGCGCTCGGCGCCTTCGGCGCCTTCGTGGCCCTCACCCGGCCGGAGAGCCACGCCACCGATGTGATCCCCTCCCTCATCGGTGGCGTGGCCGGCGTCGCGGCCCTGGTCCTGCTCGTCCGCGCCGGGGATCCGCAGGTGATCCTGGCGGCCACGGCGCAGCGGGCCCGCGGCGGTTACCGCCGGGGCGAACCGGTAGTGGTCGGCACCAACCGCCGCAACTTCCTGCTGGCCGGGCTCACGGCGGCCGGGGCGGCGGTCGTGGCCGGCGTGGCCGGGAAGGTCCTCGGCCGGCAGCAGGCCATCAGCGACGGCGGCGGCGCCGTCACCCCGCTGGAGAAGGCCAACCCACTGCAGCCCGGGGCCGAGCTCACCATGCCGGGGCTGTCGCCCTTCTACACACCCAACGCCACCTTCTACCGCGTCGACACAGCCCTCGTCGTGCCCCAGCTGACCACCGCCAACTGGGAACTGCGCATCCACGGCATGGTGGACAAACCGATCAGCATCAACTTCGACGACCTGATGAAGCGGCCGCAGATCCAGCGGGACATCACGATCGTCTGCGTGTCGGAATCGGTCGGCGGCGGGTACATCGGCAACGCCCGCTGGCAGGGCGCGCGGCTCGCCGACCTGCTCCGCGAGGCCGGGGTCCACCCCGGGGCCACCCAGATCGTCATGCGCGACACCCAGGGCATGGCCGTCGGCGTCTCCACCCAGGCCGTGATGGACGGGCGGGACGCGATGCTGGCCGTCGCCATGAACGGCGTGCCGCTGCCGCCCGAGCACGGATTCCCGGTCCGGGTCGTCGTCCCGGGTCTGTACGGCTACGTCTCGGCGTGCAAGTGGGTCGTCGACATGGAACTGACCACCTACGCCGCCTACAACGCCTACTGGGTCAAGCGGGGCTGGTCGGAGCAGGCGGAGGTCAAGACCGAGTCCCGCATCGACACCCCGAAGACCGGCAAGGCCCTCCCCGCGGGCCCCGTCGTCGTGGCGGGCGTCGCCTGGGCCCAGCGCAAGGGAGTCGCGCGCGTCGAGGTCGGCGTGGACGGCGTGTGGCACGAGGCGACCGTGGCCACGCAGGACACGATCGACACCTGGCGGCAGTGGTACTACCGCTGGGACGCCACCCCGGGCGCGCACAAGATCCAGGTCCGGGCGACCGACCAGACCGGCTACACGCAGACCGCGGTGGTGCACGGCGCGGAGCCGAACGGGGCCACCGGCTACCACACCATCCAGGTGAGCGTGGCCTGAGCGGCGGGGCCGCGGGCCTGTGAGCGTGGCCTGAGCGGCGGGGCCGCGGGTCTGACGGCGGTCAGGCGGAGCTGGCGAGCGCGGTGATCAGGTCGTCGATCGCGTTCAGGCTGTGCGCGCTCACGACCGCGTCGCAGTATGGCCAGGCGGCGGCCATGCCACTGACCTCGGGCCGGTAGCGCGGGCTCTTGGTGCGCGGGTTGGCCCAGACGATCCGGTAGGCCACCCGGGACAGCCGCGCCATCTGCTGCCCGAGCTGGGCCGCATCGCCCGTTTCCCAGCCGTCGGAGATGATCAGGACGACGGCGCCGCGAGCCAGGCCGGGGCAGCCGTACTCGTCGTTGAATTCCTTGAGAGAGGCGCCGATGCGGGTGCCGCCGGACCAGTCGGGGGCGGCCGCTCCGGCCCGGGCCAGCACGGTTTCCGGCCGGGAGCCGGTCAGTTCGGCGGTGATCCGGGTGAGCCGGGTGGCAAACGTGAACACCTCGGCCCGGGCCCGGCCCGCGGTCCCGCGCCCCGCACCGCGGCGGCCGGCCGTCCCCTGGCTGGCGCAGTACAGGAGCTGGAGCATGGCCCGGGCGTACGGCTCCATCGAACCGGAAATGTCACACAGCACCACCAGCCGCCGGGGCCGCAGGCGCGGGGCCCGGCGGGCGAGCTGCACCGGTTCGCCGGCCGTGCGCCGCGCCTGGCGCAGGGTCATCCGCAGGTCCGGCCGGCTGCCCGCCGGCTCCGGCCGGTACCGGCGGGTCCGGCGCGGCGGGGTGGACAGCGCGCGCTGGCGCATCAGCGCCTCGAGCTGCAGCAGTTCCGCCGCGGACAGGTCGGCGAAATCGCGGCCGGCCAGCCGCTCGGCGTCCGATGACAGCGTGCGCCACGGCATCTCGTCGAGGTCCTGCGGATCCGCCCCGTCGCCGGGGCCGCCGGATAGCGCGTCGAGGGCAGCGGTCGGGTAGTTCGGCGCATTCGGCGGCGTGGCGGGCGACGGGCTCTCGGCCCGGGGACCGGGCTCACCGACCGGAACGGCCGTGCTGACCGGGACGGACTGCTCCAGGCTGATGCCGAAAGCGGCGGCGAACAGGCGGTCGTAGATCTCGATCTGATCCGGGCCGGACACCAGCGTGGCCAGCCCGCAGGCGTACAGTTCCGCGCGGGTGCGGGGGCGCATCAGCGTGACGGCGCGCGCGAACCGCTCGCAGCGGCCCGGGTCCACCGGGACGCCCGCGTCGTGCAGCTGGGCCCCGAACCGGGCCGTGACCGCGGCGACGTCGCTGGCCGGCTGGTCCCTCACGGCGTCCCTGGTCGGAACGGCGGCCCCGCCCATCGCAGCGGCGGCCCCGTCGCCCGGAAACCCGTCGCCCGCCGGAAACTGGTCAGCCACGGAACACGGGCTCAGTCGCTGGGCACGACGAGCGTGGCCAGGCCGGCCCGGCGGACCGCCTCCTCGTCTTCGGAGTACTTCAGCACCGTGCTCAGAGTCCGCTCGGCCGAGGCCGTGGACAGCTCGGTCTCACCGAACACGCCCAGCGCGGTCGCCCAGTTGACGGCCTCAGCGATCCCCGGCGGCTTGGTCAGGTCCAGGCCGCGCAGCCGGCGCACCGACTCGGCGACCTGCCCGGCGAGGCGTTCGGAGGCGCCGGGGACGCGGCGGCGGATGATGGCCGCGACCCGCTCCGGGCCCGGGTACCCGATCCAGTGGTACAGGCAGCGGCGCTTGAGGGCGTCGTGCAGGTCCCGCGTCCGGTTCGACGTCAGCACAACCACGGGCGGCACCGTGGCGCGGCGGGTGCCCAGCTCGGGGATGGTGACGGCCGACTCCGCGAGCAGCTCGAACAGGAAGGCTTCGAACTCGTCGTCGGCCCGGTCGATCTCGTCGATGAGCAGCACCGCGGGCAGCGGCCCCGGGTGATCCAGCGCCGCGAGCAGCGGCCGGGCCAGCAGGTAGTCGGCGGTGAACAGGTCAGATTCGCGCAGCGCCTCACCGGTGGTCTCGGCGAGGCGGATCGCGAGCAGCTGCCGCGGATAGTTCCACTCGTACAGCGCCTCGGCGGCGGCGATGCCCTCGTAGCATTGCAGCCGGACCAGCGTGGTGCCCATGCCGGCGGCCAGCGCCTTGGCCGCCTCCGTCTTGCCGACGCCGGGCTCGCCCTCCAGCAGGATCGGCTGGCCCATCCGCACGGCCAGGAAAAGCGCGGTCGACAGCGCATCCCCGGCCAGGTAACCCGTGCCGTCCAGGGCGGCGGCCAGTGCAGCCGCATCCGGGAAACGCATCTGGAGATCTTCCGCCACGCTCATACACTGCGAGTCTATCGCCCGGTCAGGCAGCGCACGCGGGCGATACTCCCAGCCAGGTCCGTTCGGATGGATCGGGTCTAGCCACGCCGTCCGCCGCAGGATGCCGGCGTGCTGGCTCACGTGAGGGCAAGGTCGGTGCGCAGCGGCCGGCCCTGGATCGCGCGCCAGACCTGCGCCGGCGTCAGCGGCATGTCGGCGTGCCGGACCCCGAACGGGCGGAGCGCGTCGAGGACCGCGTTGACCACGGCCGGGGGCGATCCGACGGTGGCGGACTCGCCCACTCCCTTGGCCCCGATCGGATGGTGCGGCGACGGGGTGACGGTCGCGCCCAGCTCCCAGGACGGGCATTCCTCCGCCGTCGGCAGCAGATAGTCCATGAACGAGCCGCCCAGGCAGTTGCCGTCGGTGTCGAAGGCGATCACCTCCATCAGGGCCATGCCCACGCCGTCGGCCAGGCCGCCGTGGATCTGGCCCTCGACGATCATCGGGTTGATCCGCACTCCGCAGTCGTCCACCGCCACGAAGCGCCGCACGCTGACCTTGCCGGTGCCCGCGTCGACGTCAACGACGCAGATGTAGGCGCCACACGGGTAGGTCAGGTTCGGCGGGTTGTAGACGCAGCTGGCGTCGAGGTGGCCTTCCACCCCGTCGGGCAGCTCCAGGCTGGAGTGGGCGGCCAGGGCGATCTCCGCGATCGTCCGGCCGTGGTCGGGGTCGCCGCGCACGAACCAGCGTCCCTTTTCCCAGTCCAGATCGTCGGCCGACACCTCGAGCATCGCGGAGGCCACGATGCGCGCCTTGTCCCGCACCCGGCGCGCGACGACCGCGGCGGCGGCCCCGGACACCGGGGTGGACCGGGACCCGTACGTCCCCAGGCCGAACGGGGTCTGGTCGGTGTCGCCGTGCACCACCTCGATGTCGTCCGGGGAGATGCCGAGCTCCTCCGCGACGATCTGGGCGAACGTCGTCTCGTGGCCCTGCCCCTGGGTCTGCGCCGAGATGCGCAGCACCGCCGAGCCGGTCGGGTGGACGCGCAGCTCGCAGCCGTCGGCCATGCCGAGCCCGAGGATGTCCATGTGGTGGCGCGGGCCGGCGCCCACCGCCTCGGTGAAGAAGCTGATGCCGATGCCCATCAGCTCGCCGCGCTCGCGCTTGGCCGCCTGCTCCCGGCGCAGGTCGGCGTAGCCGGCCTTGTCCAGGGCGAGCTGCAGCGTGCGCGCGTAGTCGCCGGAGTCGTACACCCACCCGGTGGCGCAGGTGTAGGGGAACTGGTCGGGCCGCAGCAGGTTCTTCATCCGCAGCTCGGCGGGATCGGCGCGCAGCTCGAAGGCGAGCATGTCGACCATCCGCTCGACCAGGTAGACGGCCTCGGTGATCCGGAATGAGCACGAATAGGCCACGCCGCCCGGCGCCTTGTTGGTGTAGACCCCGGTCACGTGGCAGTACGCGGCCCGCAGGTCGTAGGAGCCGGTGAACACGCCGAAGAAACCGGCCGGGAACTTGGTGGGCTGCGCGGCCCCGTTGAACGCGCCGTGGTCGGCCAGCACGTTCACCCGCACGGCGAGGATGGTGCCGTCGCGGGTGGCCGCGATCTCGCCGCGCATGTGGTAGTCCCGCGCGAACGACGTGCTCATCAGGTTCTCGGAGCGGTCCTCCACCCACTTGACCGGCCGGCCGCAGCTGATGGAGCCGATCACCGCGCAGATGTACCCCGGGTAGATGGGGACCTTGTTGCCGAACCCGCCGCCGATGTCCGGCGAGACCACCCGGATCTTGTGCTCACCGATCCCGGCCGCCGCCGAATACAGCATGCGATGCGCGTGCGGGGCCTGGCTGGTGACCCACATCGTCAGCTTGCCGGAGATCGTGTCGAAATCGGCGACCGCGCCGCAGGTCTCCAGCGGGGCCGGGTGGACCCGCGGGTAGAGCAGGTCCTCGGCGATCGTCACCTCGGCGCGGGCGAAGACCTCCTCGGTGCGCGCGGCGTCCCCGGCGTCCCAGTCGAAGATGTGGTTGGTGGTCCGGCCGGGCTGGTCGTCGCGGATCACCGGCGCACCGTCATCCAGCGCCCGCCGGGCGTCCATCACCGCCGGCAGCGGCTCGTACTCGACATCGATCAGTTCCAGGGCGTCCCGGGCCGCGTACCGGTCGTCGGCCACGACGAAGGCGACCTCCTGGCCCTGGAACCGGACCTTGTCCGTGGCCAGGACGGCCTGCTGGTCACCGGAAAGGGTCGGCATCCAGGCCACGCCGCGACGGCGCAGGGTCTCCCCGGTGATGACCGCGCGGACCTTGGGGTGAGCCTCGGCCGCCGAGACGTCGACCGACAGGATGCGGGCGTGCGCATGCGGGCTGCGCAGGACGGCGCCGTGCAGCATGCCGCGCAACTGGACATCGTCGATGTAGGTGCCCCGGCCGCGGACGAACCGGGCGTCCTCCTTGCGCCGCATGGACCCGTAGCCCATCGGCGTGTCCGGCTCATGCAGGGCGGTCACGCTGTCACCTCGCTGGCGGCCGATCCGCCCGGCCCCACCGCACCCCGCGGGTGAGCGGCGGCCCAGCGGATGGACCGGACGATGTTCTCGTAGCCGGTACAGCGGCAGATCTGACCGGAGATGGCCTCCCTGATCTGGGCGTCGGCCGGGTCCGGCGCGCGATCCAGCAGCCAGCGCGCGGTCATCATCATGCCCGGCGTGCAGAAGCCGCACTGCAGGCCGTGGCAGGCGATGAAGCCCCGCTGGACCGGGTCCAGGTCGCCGTCGCGCTCCAGTCCCTCGACCGTGCGGATATCGCGGTCACCGGCCATGGCCGCGAGCACGGTGCAGGACTTGACCGGCGTGCCGTCCAGCCAGATCACGCAGGCGCCGCAGTTGGACGTGTCGCAGCCCCAGTGGCTGCCGGTCAGCTCCAGCTCATCGCGGATGAAGTGGATGAGGAGCATGCGCGGCTCCACGTCACGGGTGTATTCGGCGCCGTTGACCGTCACCGTTATCTCCACCTCATGCCTCCCTCATGCCTCCTGGCCGCGGGCCCGGGCGGCGGCCCGGCGGAGCGCGCGCGTGGTCAGCTCGCCGGTCAGGTGCCGCTTGTAGTCAACCGGCCCGCGCGGGTCGGCGGCCGGGGTGCAGTGCTCCGCCGCGACCTGCCCCGCCCGCACGAACATCTCGTCGCTGGCCGGCTGGCCGCGCAGGAAGTCCTCGGCCGCACCGGCCACGAAGTGACCCGCTCCCACCGCGGCCAGGCCGATCCCCGCTTCGGACACGGTAGGGGTCCCGCGCGCCGGGTCCAGCCAGATGACGGCGCCGGCGGCCGCGACGGACCAGTCACCGGCGCGCCGCGCGACCTTCTCGTACGCGCTCCCGCCGCCCGGCCTGATCGGCACCCGCAGCTCGGTCAGCAGCTCACCGGGGGCCACGACGGTCTCGTACGGGCCCAGGTGAAACTCCCGGACCGGCACCGCGCGGGCGCCGTCCTGGCCCTGGATCATGGCCGTCGCCCGGAGCGCGCCGAAGACCGCGGACAGGTCCTCGGACGGGTCGGCCTGGCAGAGCGAGCCGCCGACCGTCCCCCAGTTCCGCACGATGGGGTCCGCGATGACCCGTTCGGCATCGTGGAGGACCGGGAAGTGCCCACCGGCCACGGCGGAGTCCAGCAGCTGGGCGTGCCGGACCAGGGCGCCGATCCGCAGCTCATCGCCGTCGGCCGTGATCCGGGACAGCCCACGGATCCCGTTGATGTCGATGAGCGTCTCCGGCTGGGCCAGCCTCAGCTTCATCATCGGGATCAGGCTGTGGCCGCCCGCGAGCACCCGGGACTCCGGGCCGAACCGGGCGAGCAGTTCGAGCGCGTGCTCCACGCTCGTCGCCCTCTCGTACTCAACGTGTGACGGAACCTGCATGGACCCTCCCGCGGCGGCCGGCCCAGGCAGGAGCGGCCGGCACAAGCAGGATAAGCAATGGCTTAAATGTCCTGGCCAATCCCGGTGAACGGGCAGATTATCTTGTCTGTGACGCTCACCCAGCTCAGCGCGTTCGTGATGGTGGCCCGGCTCGGTTCGGTCAAAGACGCCGCCAAGATGCTGAACGTGAGCGAACCGGCCGTTTCCCAGGCCCTGACCGCGCTCCGCCAGCACCTTGGTGACCAGCTGATTATGCGAAACGGCGCCACGATGACCCTGACCACCGCCGGAGTGAAGCTGCTGCCGGTCGCTACGCAGATGGTGGCGCTGGGTGCGGAGGCGCAGGCGGCGGTCCGGTCCGGGCAGGGCCTCCCGGAGCAGTTGCGCCTGGTGACGACCAGCCCGATCGCGGAGTTCGTGGCCGGCTCGCTGACCGACGCGTTCTCCCGGCGGTTCGCGCAGCCCGTGGAGGCTTCGGCCGGGGTGGCCGCCGAGGACGAGATGGCCGTGCTCGTGGTCAACCGGCTCGCGGACATGGCCCTCGGCCCCATGCTGACGGACAAGGAACTGGTCAGCGAACCCGTCTTCCGCTCCCACATGGTGGCGGTCGCCTCTCCCCACGACTCACTCAAGGGCAGCGCGTCCGGCTGGCCCTGGCTGGTCGACCCGTCGGGCATCGACCCGTCCAGCGACGTCAGCCGGCTGCTGACCCGGCTGGGGGTGGCGGAGAAGCGCATCCGGGTCTTCCCCAACGCCACCGCCGCCTGGGCCGCGGCGGCCAGCGGCGCGGGCGTGGCCCCCGGCGTCGCGCACCTGCTCCACCCGCAGGTCCGCCGGGGTGAGCTGCGGATCGTCGAGACGCCGGCGACGCCAATGGAGGCCACCTGGTACGCCACCACGCTGCAGCGGGAGCGGCGGCCCACCATCGCCGGGTCGCTGCGGCACTTCCTGAGCACGCCGGAGGCCATGAAGCTGATGCGGTCACCCGCCGGCGGCGTCCCCCCGTCCAAGTTCCGCCCGCCCGTATACGTGACGATCTGGAGTTGACGGGCCCTCATACCTTTCGTCGCGGTGCCTGCGGCACCGCCAGACATTACTTACGAGGACGGCGAAAGGCTTCACAAGAGATCAAAGACACCGGCGCTATCGTCATCGGTGGCCAGGTCGCTATGCTCGATCACCGTAACCACGGCCGCGTGAGAACTGAAGGCTTGCGTGGCAGCTTCGGCCCTGGCTCCAGCTTCTCCGGGGACCAAAAGGAAAATCCGGCTTCTGATTCGTTCTATTCTGCCGTGACGACCGAAGATCAGACCCGCCGCGAAATCGACTAGGCGCTTAGCGTCATAATCAGGCATTTCGGTCAGATCCATCAGGACTGGTGAGCCTTCGCGGAAGACTTCTCCAACCTTTCGGGCCTCGTTGTAGGTGCACGGGCGTAGCGCAACAGCTTTGATCGGCCCGCGCCTAGTCAGCTCTAGAAGGGCAGTCTGCGTGTCGCCTTCAGGTCGAGCCGGTGACGGACTAAGTCCTCGTGATTTGGCGTCGCGGAATTTGACGGTCATGCTGTCATCCGTCCCGCCTGGTTGAGCCCCCGCAGCGACCAGGACACGCGCCAACCACGGTGAAACGCTAAGCCTCAGCAGCGGTCGAGTGGGACGTGAGGCGCGGGCAATCCGGGCGAGAACGTCATCACGCGGCATGCTCGTCCTCTCCCTCGATTGCAATTACCTCCACCTTGTCCGCCTTGCGCTCAGTGACCTCAACTCGTGACAGAGCACCTCGTATGACAGACGGAGCGCTGACACCCATGATGAAGGCGGGCCACCCCCCGCTCATCTGGCCATGGGCAGCAGCAGCCACCAAGGCGCCGATGACCAGTCCGACCCCAGTTACGAACAGCCTCGGCCCAATACCATCCTCGTTGTCGCGCCATGGCCATTTGCACCCGGCGGCCACCACCGAAGCCGACATAGAAACCAGACCAGCAGCAAGCCCGCCAGCGAGACCCCAGGCTACGGCCCCCATAAGATCCATGGATCGAACATAGCGGTGCGCTTGCTTCCCGCGTGCAGACAAAGCAGAAGCGCCCACGTCGTACGGCATCGCAGGCGGCCCTGCCCCCCATTTCCGGAGAATGCCTGCGGGACACTGGAAGCGGCGAGGAGAGCCGGGGGCCGGGGTTGGGGTTGGGGGCCCACCCCCGCACTGGCATTGACGGGACATAGACGGGTCTTTATCCACGGGGCTGCCGCCCGGACCCCCGTCCAACGTGCTCGGCGCCCCTAGTGTTCATTACCCCCGTGCTCTGCGCACAGCTAGCGGCCGCCGATGTCTTCGGACCAGATGTCGGGGTAGCGCTGCTGGAACTCCTGCATGGCGGCCATGCAGCGGTCGTCGTTGAGGAGGACGACCTCGACGCCGCGGTCGGCAAGGAACGGGAGATCGCCGGGGAAGGTGGTGGCCTCGCCGACGACGACGCGGGGGATCTGGAACAGCAGGATGGCCCCGGTGCACATCGGGCAGGGCGACAGCGTGGTGTACATGGTGGTGCCCGCGTACGTCGCACGGCGGCCGGCGTTGCGGAGGGCGGAGATCTCCCCGTGCGCGACCGGGTCGCCCCGCTGCACCCGCTCGTTGTGCCCGGCCGCGATCACCTGGCCGGCCTCGGCGAGCACGGCGCCGACCGGGACGCCACCCGCCTCCAGGCTGGCCCGGGCCTGCCCGAGGGCCAGGTCCATCATGCCGCCGTCTGCCGCGTTAGCCTGCGCGAAGCTCATGGCCGGTAACGCTATCCCGCGGGCCGGTAAGGTCGGCACGAAGGGAGGTCCATTGGATATCGCGGCCATGCTGCTCTGGATTTTCACGGCGGCAGCGGGCGTGTCTCTGCTGGCCGCGCGGCGGCCGGCCCGTGGCTCCCGGGACTCCGCGCCTGCGCCGGCAAAGCCGCCCGTTGAGGCGGGGGCGCGAGCGCCGGCAAAGCCGCCCGTTGAGGCGGGGGCGCCAGCGCCGGCTGAGGCTGCGGCTCACGCGCCCGCATCCGTCCCCGCCGCGGCGGGGGTGCCGCCGGCGGCCGCGGCGGCCTACGCGGAGGGAGCGAAGATCCCGATCACTCATACGCGGGTCACGACCCGGCCCGGCGAGCATCCCCTGCTCGAGTTCATGCATCCCGCCCTGGGCATCGTGGGCCTGGGCGGCTGGATCGCCTTCGTGATCACCCGCTTCCGCGTGTTCGCGTGGGTCGCGCTCGGGGTGATCGTCGTGACGATCGCGGCGGGGGTGATCTGGTACGTGGTCAGCGCCCGGGCCCGTAAAGCCGGCGGACGTCACCCGGCCCGGCGTGCCCGACGTCTCCTGATCCATGGGTCGGGCGCCGCAGTCACGTTCGTTCTGGCCATCGTGACCGTGCTGATCGCGTACCACGCCTGACCTTAACCGGCTCACCTGGGCCGATACGTCGCCGCGTCCAGTTAAGCGAGTGCTTATTCGTCTATTGCGAGGCCCCGGCGCCGAGCCCATGATGTCCGGAAGTGGTTACGGCGCGAGGATTGCGCCGTCCTTAATTCAGGAGCACGCCATGCCGATCCAGTCCAGCGGGCACAGCCGCGGCAATCCCCGCCTGTACGAGCTGGTCGAGGGGGCGCCGAAGACGGGGAAGAGCCCCACCGTATGGGCCTGGCCCCAGCTGATGGACTACCTGAAGATCGCGGGCCAGCCGGTGCCAGGGCCGTGGCCACCGCACCAGGAGCCGCGGCCGGACCCGGAAGAGGACTCACTGCCGGTCGCCGTGGCCGAGCCGCCCGAGGAAGCCGGGCCGGCGGAGACCGGGGCGCCGGAGCGGCACGCTCCGCCGACGCCCCACGACCAGACGCCCCCGCAGCTGGGCGACACGCCCGCACAGCGCGGCGATCAGAACTGACGTTACGTTCCACGTCCAACGAAGGGCAGGAGCACGGTATGTATCCGTCCCGGTTCCGCTATGAGGCTGCACGTTCCCTCGATCAGGCAGTCCGGTTGCTGCGCGACGGCGGGGACGAGGCGAAGGTCCTGGCCGGAGGCCAGAGCCTGATCCCGATGATGAAGCTCCGCTTCGCCTCACCCGAGCTGCTCGTCGACATCAACGCCATCCCGGGCCTGGACTACCACCACAGCGATCCGGACGGCAGCGTTCACGTCGGGGCCCTGTGCCGGCACGCCGACCTGGAGCGCTCCGGCCTGCTGCAGACGCGGCAGCCGACGATGGCCGCGGCCGCCCCGCTGATCGCCGACCCGCTCGTCCGCAACCGCGGCACGCTGGTCGGATCGCTGTGCCACGCCGACCCGCAGGGCGACTGGGCCTCGGTGATGCTGGCCCTGGGCGGCTCCGTCGTGGCCCACGGCCCGGATGGCCGCCGCACGATCCCGGTAGCCGATTTCGTCCTCGGCCCGTTCGAGAACGCGCTCTCCCGCGATGAGGTCGCGGTCGAGGCGATCGTCCCGGCCCCCCGGGGCACACCGGCCGGTGGCTACCTGAAGCTGGAACGGCGGGTCGGCGACTTCGCCACGGCGGGCGTGGCCGTGGCGATCGAGACCGACGGCGCGATGGTGACCCGGGCCGGGATCGCGCTCACCGGGGTCGGCGGATCGACGATCGAGGCCACCGCGGCCGAAGAGGCCCTGGCCGGGCGGCCGCTGACCGCCGAGACCATCGCGGAGGCCGGCCGGCTCGCCGCGGAGGCGGCGCAGCCCAAGTCCGATCATCGCGGCAGCGCGACGTACAAGCGGCACATCGTGCGCACCTTCGTGGTCCGCATCCTCGGCCGCATCGAGGGGACAGAGGAAAGGGCCGCCTGACATGACGATCATCTACGAGGAGACCGGCGAGGAGGGCGGCGCCGAGATCCCCCAGCAGCGGGTCACGATCAGGGTCAACGGCAAGAAGGTCATCGCCGAGGTGGAGCCGCGGCTGCTGCTGGCCCACCTCCTCCGGCACGGCATGGGGCTGACCGGCACGCACACCGGCTGCGACACCACCAACTGCGGTGCCTGCACGGTGCTCGTGGACGGGAGTGCGGTGAAATCGTGCACGATGTTCGCGGTCCAGGCGGACGGGCGTGAGGTCACCACGGTCGAAGGGCTGGCCACGGCGAGCGAACTGCACCCGCTGCAGGAGGGCTTCAAGGAGGAGCACGGGCTGCAGTGCGGGTTCTGCACCCCCGGCATGATGATGGCCGCCAAGGCCCTGCTGGATCGCAATCCCGACCCCACCGAGGAAGACATTCGCTGGGCGCTGTCGGGGAACCTGTGCCGCTGCACCGGCTACCAGAACATCGTCAAGTCCGTGCTATGGGCCGCCGAAAAGCTCCGGTCCCAGTCCGCAGGCTGAACCAGACCTGAGAAGGGAGCCAGGCCGTGACTCAGGCGCTGGACGAGATCAAGATCGGCGGGATGGGCGCGAGCCGCAAGCGCGTCGAGGACAACCGCTTCATCCGCGGCAGGGGCAACTACACCGACGACATCCACCTGCCTGGCATGCTGCACATGGAGATCCTGCGCAGCCCGATCGCGCACGCGCGGATCACCCGGATCGACGCCAGCAGGGCGTGGGAGATCCCCGGGGTGCACCTGGTGCTGACCGGCGAGATGATGGCCACCCGGAACCTGGCGTGGATGCCGACGCTGTCCTACGACACGCAGGCCGTGCTGGCCACCGACAAGGTGCGCTTCCAGGGCCAGGAGGTCGCGTGCGTGATCGCCGACGACCCCTACATCGCCAAGGACGCCTGCGAGGCGATCGAGGTCGACTACGAGCCGCTGCCGGTCGTCGTCAACCCGATGCAGGCCGGCGAGCCGGACGCCCCCGTCATCCGGGACGACAAGGAGAACCAGGCCGGCAATGTCATCTACGACTGGGAAGTCGGCGACGCCGAGGGCACCGACCGGGCCTTCGAGCAGGCGGACGTCATCTCGCGGCTCCGGCTGCACTACCCGCGGTCGCACCCCAGCCCGATCGAATGCTGCGGCTCCATCGCCGACTTCAACCGGTCGACGTCCAAGCTGACCGTATACATGACGACCCAGGCGCCGCACATCATCCGGGCCGCGGTTGCGCTGGTCGCCGAACTGCCGGAGCACATGATCCGGATCATCTCCCCCGACATCGGCGGCGGCTTCGGCAACAAGGTCCCCGTCTACCCCGGGTATGTGGCCTCCATCCTGGCCTCCATCCTGCTGGAGCGGCCGGTCAAGTGGATCGAGGACAAGACCGGGAACCTGATCTCCACCGGCTTCGCCCGGGACGTCTACCTGGACGGCGAGCTGGCGCTGCGCCGCGACGGCAAAATCCTCGGCATGCGGATGCGCACCCTGGCCGACCACGGCGCGTTCTTCTCCGACGCGCAGCCGAGCAAGTTCAAGATCGGCCTGATGCACTCGACGTTCGGCTGTTACGACGTCCCGGTCGCGCACCTGGCCGCCCGGGGGCTGTACACCAACAAGGCGCCCGGCGGGGTCGCGTACCGGTGCTCGTTCCGGGTGACGGAGGCGATGTTCTTCCAGGAACGGATGATGCACGCCGCCGCGATCGACCTGGGCATCGACCAGGCCGAGTTCCGCCGGATCAACCTGGTGCGCGATGAGCAGTTCCCGCACCGCACCCCGTTCGGCTTCCTGCTCGACTCCGGCCAGTACGGCGCCTGCCTCGAGCTCGGTCTCAAGGCCGTCGGCTACCAGGACTTCCTCCGGCAGAAGGAGGAGGCCAGGAAGAACGGCCGGCTGCTCGGCATCGGCATCTCGACGATGAGCGAGCCGCTGGGCGCGGGTAACAGCCGCGAGTACGACATCCTCGGGATCAAGATGTTCGACTCGGCCGAGCTCCGGGTGCACATGACCGGCAAGGCGCTGCTGCGCACCGGCGCGCGCGGCCAGGGCCAGGGCCACGAGACCACCTGGGCCCAGATCGTCGCGCATGAGCTCGGCATTCCGGCCGATGACGTGACCGTGGAGGAGGGTGACACCGACACGGCACCGTTCGGCATGGGCACCTACGCCTCGCGCAGTACGCCCGTAGCGGGGGCGGCGATCGCCATGGTGTGCCGGAAGGTCCGCGCCAAGGCGCGCAAGCTGGCCGCGCACCTGCTGGAGGTGTCCGAGGAGGATATCGACTGGGAGCTGGGCCGCTTCTACGTGCGCAGCGCCCCGGACCGGGGGGTGTCCATCCAGGAGTGCGCGATGGCCGCCTACAGCAACATGCCGGATGGCATGGAGCCGGGCCTGGAGAACAACGCCTACTACGACCCGCCCAACCTGACCTGGCCATTCGCCTGCTACATCGTCACGGTCGAGGTGGACCCCGAAACGGGGGTCTGGGACGTGCTGAACATGGTCGCGGTGGACGACTGCGGGGTGCGGATCAACCCGATGATCGTGGAGGGGCAGATCATGGGCGGCCTCACCGAGGCCTTCGCCATGTCGAACATGCAGTTCATCACGTTCGACGCGGACGGCAACTGCGTCGGGTCCAACTACATGGACTACCTGATCCCGACCGCGTGGGAAACGCCGGGCTTCGAGCTGCACGGCGAGGTCGTGACCCCGAGCCCGCACCACCCGATCGGGGCCAAGGGCGTCGGCGAGTGCGCGGCGGTCGGCGGCCCGGCGGCGTTCGTGAACGCGGTAATGGACGCGCTGGCCGGCACCGGGGTCCGCAACATCGACATGCCGCTGCTGCCGGACCGGGTCTGGGAGGCCATCACCGAGCGCCATGACGTATCCGGCGCGCCACCGGTCCGTTCGGACGGATAAGAGGACGACGGCACATGGACAGCTGGGAATTCCTGGAACAGGGCGCGGAGCTGGCCCGGCGCGGTGAACCGTTCGCGCTCGCCACCGTGGTCTGGCGGCAGGGCCCCTCCTCGGGCAAGGAAAGCTGCCGCGCGATCATCACCGCCTCCGGCGAGCTGCACGGCTGGATCGGCGGCGCCTGCGCCGAGCCGGTGGTGATCCGGCAGGCCCGGGAGGTGATCGCCGACGGCGCGCCGCGACTGCTGCTGCTCGGCACCGCCGAGCAGTTCGGCGGGCCACTGCCGGAGGGGATGAACTTCGTGCCCATCTCCTGCCAGAGCGAAGGCTCGCTGGAGGTCTACATCGAGCCAGTGCAGCCGGCCCCGCACCTCGTGGTGGTCGGGCACTCCCCGATGGCCAGCACCCTGGCCGAGCTATCCCGCGCGCTGGGCTGGCGCACCGACCTGATCGCCGGGCAGGACTTCACCGCCGCCAACGCGAGCGGGCGGTCGATGGTGGTCGTGGCCACCCAGGGCCACCACGACGAGGAGGCCATCACCGCGGCGATCACGGCCCGCCCGGCCTACGTCGGCCTGGTCGGCTCGGCGCGGCGCGGCGCGACGGTGCTCGGCTACCTCGCCGAGCGAGGCGTGCCGCAGGATCAGCTGGACAAGGTGAGGGTCCCGGCGGGCCTGGACCTGGGCCCCACGACACACCAGGAGATCGCGGTCGCGATCCTCGCCGAGCTGGTCCAGTTGCGGGCGTCGGGAAAGCTCATGGCCGGCCCGGGCATCCGGGCCGGCATCCGCCGCCCGGCGGCGGTTGCCGTGGCAGCGCCCGCTCCCTCCGGAACGGGGGACGCCGTCGACCCGGTGTGCGGGATGACCGTCACTCCCGGGCCGTCCGCCTACCCGCTCACCCACGAGGGCGCCAGCTACTACTTCTGCTGCGCGGGCTGCCGGCGCAAGTTCGAGAAGGACCCGCTGGCCTACCTCGGAAATGAGACCCGATGCTGATCACGAACGAGTTCGAGGTCGCTGCGCCCATCGACAAGGTGTGGCGGTTCTTCGACGACATCCCGCACGTAGCCGCCTGCCTGCCCGGCACCGAACTGACCGACTACCTCGGCGGCGACACGTACAAGGGCCGGGTCAGCATCCGGATGGGCCCGGTCCGGCTGCGCTTCGCGGGCACGGCGGGCATCGCCGAACGGGACAACGAGGCCAAGCGCATCGTGGTCAACGCGGCCGGGGCCGATGAGAAGGGCCGGGGCCAGGCCGCGATGACCGTCACGGCCAGCCTGACCCGCTCCCGCACCGGCACCGGCACCGGCACCGGCACCAGGGTCGGCGTGTCCCAGGATCTGCAGATATCCGGCGCCGCCGCGCAGTACGGCCGCGGCATGATCTCCGACGTCACCTCGGTGCTGATGCGCGATTTCGCGACCAACCTGCAAAACGGGATCACCCGGCTGGACCGCGGCGAATCGCTGGATACCGGGGCGCCCGCCGCCGAGGCGAGCGGGTTCACGGTGGGCCTGCAGGCGATGCGGATGGCGCTGCGCCGGGTCTTCCGCCGGTTCTTCGCGCCGTACCAGGCACCCAACCCGAGCTGAGGAGAACGAGCCATGGTCTTGTGGTGGATCGGCAGCATCGTCCTGCTGGTGGTGGTCCTGCCGGTGGTCATCGCGCTGCTCAACCGGGTGCTGGCGGCGCTGGAGCGGATCCGGGCCGCCAGCGATGAGATCCTCAGCGGCGGTGTCGCGCTGATCGGCGAACTGGACGGTGCCCCGGAAGCACTGGCCACGACGGACAGCACCATCAAGGCGGTCGCCGCCGGCGCCGTGCGCTACGCGGGCCCCGTCAGCAAGCTGCTCGGCTGAGCGCGCTCAGCGGACAAATCGACCGGAAAGAAAGGAGCGTGCCATGCCGGCAGTCGCCTGGTTCACCATCATCGTTGCCGCGCTGATCGTCGGGATCACCGCGGTGGGCCTGCTGCGGGTCATCTTCCACCTCAGGGCCACACGGGCGACGCTCGGCCAGGTCCTCGGCGGCGTCACCGTGGTTGCGCAGCAGACCAGCGGCGTCCCGGACGTGGTGGCGTCGGTGAACGCGAGCCTGAAACCGGTCCGCGACTTCTGCGAGACGGTGTGAGAGGGATGACGGTGAGAGGGATGACGTCATGAGTTACACCGGCTGGTGGATCGGTTACGGGATCGGCATCCTCGTGGTCCTGGTCGTCGTCGCGCTGGTGACGCCGATCCTGCTGCTGGCCCGCTCGATCGGCAAGGCCGCACCGCTGATCAACGACCAGCTCGCCGCGGCGGCGCGGAACACCGCGCCGCTGAAGGACCTGAACACCACCATCGAGCACGCCACGCTCATCATCGCCGGGCTGAAGCGCGGTCGCCAGAGGCTGGGAGGCTAGGCATGGAACCTCACCGGGCGGTAGCGCTGTCATCCGGGCAGCACACCGCGTGGACGATCGGGCTCATCGTCGGCCTCGTCGTCATCCTGGCCGTGGTGGCCCTGCTCAGCCTGCTCATCTACCTGGTGAAGATCATTGACCGCCGGGTCGTGGAGGTGCGGGAGACGCTGACGACCGCGGCGGCGAACACCGAGGCCACGTCCTTGCTCCCGGTGGTCGCAGGCGGGGTCGAGGCCGTCCTCGCCGAGGGCCTGCAGCACCATCTGTTCCTCGGCCGCGTGCTTGAAAAGGTGAAGTCATGACCACGCTGGTCGTCCTGACCGTCCTGGAGATCGTGCTGCTGATCGCCGGGCTCGCGGTCTACCTGTACTGGGCCGGCACCCTGCTCAACCGGATCGCCGCCAACCTGGAGGAGTGCAGCGAGCTGGTCCGCGCCATCGTGGAGCACGCCAAGCTGATCGGCCCCAACGTGGAGCACATCAACCGGACCGGCGGCGTGGTCGCGGGCGCGCTGCCGCTGCTGTACGGGATGGGCGAGGAGATCGTGGTCGGGGCCACCTGGACCGCGCAGGACACGCCACCCGTACGGGAACCGGCCCGCCCGGCGTCCGGCCGGCGCCGCTCGCGCATGCAGGACGCCGTCGGGTTCGCGCCGCCCCGCTAGCGCTCCGGCCCAGCCCTCGATCCCCCGCCCGTCAGCCCCCGCCCGTCAGCCGGGCGGGGGGTCGTCGGGGCCGCGGGAGGTCAGCGGGCCGGTCGTCGGGGCCGAGTACTCGCCGATCCAGTGGTCCTTCCAGGCCTGGTCGTACTGCTGGGTGTTACAGCGCGGGCGGTAGATCGCGGTCAGCTCGCGGGCGATCTGCTCGCGATGCGCGCGGCCCCCGCCCGGCACCTCGTAGGTGCAGATATAGACCTTCCAGCGGGAGCCCGCGCGCTGCACCCAGCACGGCGACCGGGGATGCTTGAACGGGAAGCGCTCGGCGGTGAGGTCGTCGCTGTGGCCGACGTAGATCACCGCGTACCGTTCCGGCTTGGTCTCCGGGGCGGGCTTGTAGGCGATGGCGTAGACGGCGGGGGTGGCCGGCGGCGTCCACCCGGCCAGCAGCCGCGGGCCCTCGAACGGGTAGCCGGCCAGCGAGCCCAGCCGGATCACCGGGGGCCGCCCGCGGGCGTGACGGCGGGCGTCCTCACGGTTCCTGGTCCTCGTCCTCGCTGATCGCATCCACCCGGACCACCGGATAGACGGGCAGGCCCGCCTGGGCCACCGCGCGGCCGAACTCCGCGGTGGCTTTCCGGATCGCCTCGTCGCGGTCGCCGGCCCGGACGATCAGCTGGGCGCCGTACCGGTTGGTCCCGATGCCGGTCGCGATGCCGGAACTGGCCGCGACAGCATCGGCGAGCTCCACGATCTCCTCGTGCTTCAGCACCCGGTCGCCCTCGGCCTCGATCCCCACGCTCCACTTCACCCGGATGCTCCTAGCTCAGCGTCGGCAGCAGCACCGCCAGTTCTTCCAGGCTATCCAGGTCATGGCCGGACAGCATCAGGTCGACATGAGGCGCGACCACCATCATGCCCAGTGTGCTCGGCCGGAAGTCCGGGTCATGGCCCTTGTGCGGGTTCAGCCAGACCAGCCGGTGACACTGCCGGGAGAGCCGTTCCATCGCGGTGGCCAGCACCTCCGGGTCACCCCGGTCCAGGCCATCCGAGCAGATGACGACGACCCCGCCGCGGGCCAGCCCCCGCCGTCCCCACTGCCGGACGAAGGAGTCCAGCGAGGCCCCGATCCGCGTCCCGCCCTCCCAGTCCAGGACGGCCAGCCCGGCCTGCTCCAGGGCCTCATCCGGGCGGCGCCGGCCCAGCGGACGGGTGATGCGGGTGAGCCGGGTGCCGAAGCAGAATACCTCGACCCGGCCGGACGCCCGCCGGGCCGAATAGGCGAACTGCAGCAGGCTCCGCGAATAGTCGGCCATCGACCCGGAGATGTCGAGGATGAGGATGAGCGGCCGCAGCTTGACCTTGCGCCGCTGCCAGCGCAGCTCCGCGGGCTCGCCACCCACCCGCATCGAGGCCCGTACCGTCCGGCGCAGGTCCGGGGTCCGGCCCGCGCGCGCGGCCTGGGTGCGCCGGGTGCGCCGCTTGGGCGGGGTGAGCCGCATCCTGGTCATGATCCGGCGCACCGCCGCCAGTTCCTCCGGGGTGCAGGCGTCGAACGACTTGCGCCGGAGCGCTTCGGCGGCCGAGGCCATCAGGCCGAGCGTGGCCTCCTCCTCGTCACCGTCCCCGGGCGGGCCGGTGGCTGGCACGTCGAGAACGGCCCCGTCCACCTCCGCCGCGACCTGCGCGTTGATCGTGAGCATGGGCCGGGCCGGGCCCGAGTCCGCGAGGAAGTAGGCGCGGAACACCTCATCGTAGACGTCGATGTCGTCTTTGCGGCTGACCAGCGTCGCGCGGCCCGCCCAGTACAGGTCGAGGAGGTCGGTCGGGTCCAGCGGGGCCATCGCCGCGCAGTAGGACAGCAGGTCGCCCGTGCCGACGGCCAGCCCAGCCGCCCGGAGTGCGGACACGAAGCCCGACAGCACGCCGACGAAAGGCGGCTCGTCGGGCCCCGGGAATTCGGCCTGGTCAGGCCCGGGACCACCGGGCCGGTCAGGCCCGGAGCCTGCGGGCCGGTCAGGCACCGGACGTGATCTCCTTGAGGTTCTCGCGCACGAAGTCGAGGTCGTCGCGTTCCTTCACCACCGCGCCGAGGGTGACGGCGGCGTTCCCCTCGTCCAAGTCGGTCTCGCCGAGGAAGTCGAGGGTGCGGGCCCAGTCGATGGTCTCGGCCACGCCGGGCGGCTTGGCCAGGTCCAGCTCGCGGAGCCGGTGCACCGCCGCGACCACCTTCCGCGCCAGTGTCTGGGCGACACCCGGCTCCCGGACGGCGACGATCTCCAGCTCACGCTCGGCGGACGGGTACCCGATCCAGTGGTAGAGGCAGCGCCGCTTGAGCGCGTCGTGCAGGTCGCGGGTCCGGTTGGAGGTGAGGATGACCAGCGGGGGGCTGTCCGCGCGGATCGTGCCCACCTCGGGGATGCTGACCTGGAAGTCGGAGAGGACTTCGAGCAGGAACGCCTCGAACTCGTCGTCGGCCCGGTCCACCTCGTCGATCAGCAGCACCGCCCGGTCGCCGGCCCGGACCGCCTCCAGCAGCGGCCGTTCCAGCAGGAACTTCGGGCCGAAGAGCTTTTCCACGGCCTCGTCACCGGCCAGCTGATGCTCCGACAGGGCCCGGATGTGCAGCATCTGGCGGGCGTAGTCCCATTCGTACAGCGCCTGGCTGGTGTCAATGCCCTCGTAGCACTGCAGCCGGATCAGCTTCCGGCCGAAGACCGACGCGAGAACCTTAGCCGCCTCGGTCTTGCCCACGCCGACTTCACCTTCGAGCAGCACGGGACGCTGCAGCGACAGCGCGATGAACAAGGTGGTGGCCAGGCCCCGGTCGGCCAGGTAACCGCCTTCCCGCAGGATCGCGGTCAGCTCACCGACGCTACCGGGAAGCCCTGCCTGGCCCGCGTGGCCCGATGGGCCGGGCCCGTGGGCATCGTCCGGCACGGGTCAGCGCGCGGTGTGCGTGGGACCGAGCACGAGGTCTTTCAGGCTCGAGCGGGAGGTCAGCTTGCCCTCCCGCTCGAGCCGGCCGCGCCATGCGGCCCGGAGATCCTCGTCGGTGCCGTCGAATCCGACGTTCTTCATGTTCTTGCAGGACTTGCCGTGCCCGTGGTGGCCGAGCGCCTCATCCAGGTCGGCACTGCCCTGGCCCTGTGCGCTCCATACCTCGCGCAGAACCTCAAGGGCCTCGACTGACTCCGCCATACGCGTGTCCCTCCGGCCGTCAACTGGTCTGATCCGACCTTAATGCGCACCGGCGGGCCTGGCGACCACGGATTAAGGCTTCTCTTATTCGCCCTTCTGCTATTCGCCCTTCTGCGCCCGCTGCTACGGCCGCTCTCGGAGCCGCCGCCGTGCCCGCCTCGGCGGCAGGGCGAATCCCCTGGGGGACGCACGACCGGCTGCTCCCCCCGGGCCAGGCCGATGTCGCCCGGAAGCGCGTGCCTGAGACGCGTTTCGTTCTGCTGCCCGGCTGCGGGCACGTTTCGATGACAGACGATTCGCCGCCGGTCGCGCGGGTCCTGCTAGAGGGCAGCACGGTGCCCGTGCCGGAGGGCAGCACAGCGCCGGCGCCCGCGCCCGCAGTCGCTAAGGACGGGTGAGACGCCAGACGATGCCGATTCCGGTCCCGGCCTCCGGCTTGATGTCAAGCGACCGTGACCCCATCTCGGTGAAACCCAGTTTGCGCGGAACCGCCCCACTGGCATCGTTCAGCTCATCATGAACGATCTCGACATAGTTGATGCCGGGCAGCGTAAACGCGGCGTCCGCCAGCGCGGCGGCCGCCACCGTGGCCAGCCCGCGGCGGACGTACGCCCGGTGCACCCAGTACCCGATCTCCAGGCCGCCGGGGCCGATCCGCGCCATCAGCCCGCAACTGCCCGCGACCCGGCCGCCCACGATGATCGCGTAGTTGTAGGCGTCGCCGGAGTCCCAGTCATGGTCGCAGGCCGCGAGGAATCCGGCGGCGATCTCCCGGCTGTACCCAACCGCCCACGGCATCCACGGCCGCAGGTGATCCTGTGACTCGATCACCGCCGTGTAGACCGCTTCCTCGTCCTGCCGCCGCCACCTGCGGAGGGTCGCCGGCCCGCATTCGAGCGTCTCGCGGGGATGGTGGGCGCAATCCTGCATCCCCCCATGCTCGCCGTCTCCAGCGGGCCCAGACA
The DNA here is from genome assembly GCA_963732345.1 of uncultured Actinomycetes bacterium. Lineage (GTDB taxonomy): Bacteria > Actinomycetota > Actinomycetes > Streptosporangiales > Streptosporangiaceae > Bog-532. Next base: position 95,660 of record CAVSZI010000020.1, read on the forward strand.
ACTGGGTTAACCCGCCGGCGGCGATATCGTCCCGCACCTGGGCGATGCGCGGGACGCTGCACATGGTGGCCACGCGCGACGTTCGCTGGATGACCGGCCTGCTCGGCCGGTGTTCGCGCGCAAGGGGCAGCGCCGCCGCGAGCAACTGGGGCTCGACGAGGCGTTCTGTGAGCGCGCACTGACCGCGCCCGGACGCCCCGGCACGGCTCACCATCGAGCCATTCACGGCGCTGCCGGCCGCCAGCGCGAACGGCCTGGCGGCCGAGGCCGCGGACATCGGCCGGTTCCTCGGCGTGGACGTGACGCTCGAGACCACCTCCCCGGCCGTGGAAACGTGAACGAGGATGGGCGGTATTCACCGAGAGGAGCCCGATGGACGTCAAGGACACCATCACCGAAACGATCGCCGGTTCCCGGGAACGGCTGACCGGGCTGAGTCACCGGTTGCACGCCCATCCCGAGGTCGCGTGGGCCGAAGAGCGCGCCGCCGCCTGGGTCGCCGCCGAGCTCGCCGACGCCGGATTCGACGTGCAGGCGAACGCCTGCGGACTGCCGACGGCGTTCATCGCGCGGGCCGGTACCGGGCCGCTGCACGTGGGCATCTGCGCCGAATACGACGCACTGCCCGCCCTCGGGCACGCCTGCGGGCACAACATCATCGCAGCGGCCGCCGTGGGAGCCGGCCTCGCGCTCGCGGCGACCGCCGACGACCTGGGACTGACGGTGACAGTGTTCGGCACGCCGGCCGAGGAAGGCGGCGGCGGCAAGGTGTACATGCTGGAACGCGGGGCCTTCAGCGGCGTGCACGCCGCGATGATGGTGCACCCGGGCCCGGTCGACGTCGCGGAGGCCCGGCCGTTCGCCGTCTCGCACATGCTGGTCCGTTACCGGGGCCGGGCCACGCACGCGGCCGCCTACCCGGAGCAGGGCGTCAACGCCGCCGACGCGTTCACGATCGCGCAGGTCGCCATCGGGCTGCTGCGCCAGCAGTTGCTGCCGAGCACCCGGGTGCACGGGATCATCACCCACGGCGGGGACGCGCCCAACGCGATCCCGGACCGCACCGAAGGCCGCTGGTACGTCCGCGCCGAAACCCTCCGCGAGCTGGCCGGGCTGGAGCCCCGCGTGCGGCGCTGCTTCGAGGCCGGGGCGCTCGCCACCGGATGTGAGCTGGAGATCGAGGCGGAGGCGCCTCCCTATTCCGAGTTCCGCAACGATCCCGACCTGCTGGCGCTGTACCGGGCCAATGCGGAACGGCTCGGCCGGCGGTTCGCGCCCGCGGAGGGGACGGCCGGGGATCCCGGGGCCGCTGGGGATGCCGGGGCCGGGCGGATGAACCGGGCCTCCACCGACATGGGCAACGTCTCCCTGGTCGTGCCGTCGATCCACCCCTACATCGGGATCGGCTCGCTGCCAGCGGTCAACCACCAGAAGGAGTTCGCCGCGCACTGCGTCACGCAGGCTGCGGACCAGGCTCTGGTCGACGGGGCGATCGGCCTGGCCTGGACCGCCGCGGACGCGGCCCTGGACGAGGCGATCCGCGGGCGCCTGCTCGCGGGAGGCCATTGATGCCCGCGAGCGGGCGCCCACCGGCTGCCCGCGGAGCCGCTGAGGCGCAGGAGGCCAGTGAACGCAGCCGCCTCCGGATGTGAAAGTCTGAAAGCAGGAGGTGATCGCGTGAAGATCGGACTTCAGATTCCCGATTTCACCTGGCCGGGGAATCCTGAACAGCTCGGCCCCACTCTGGCCGCCATCGCCCGTACCGCGGACGACGCCGGGTTTGAGCACATTATGGTCATGGACCACTTGTTCCAGATTCCCTCGGTGGGACCGGTCGAGCACGAAATGCTGGAGGCGTACACCACGCTGGGTTTCCTGGCCGCGAACACGTCGCGGGCCCGCCTCGGCACGCTCGTCACCGCGGCCATCTACCGGTACGCGGGCATGCTGGCCAAGATCGTCACCACCCTGGACGTGCTGTCCGGCGGCCGGGCGTGGCTGGGGATCGGGGCGGGCTGGAACGAGGAGGAGTCCCGCGGCCTCGGCATCCCGTTCCCCCCGCTCGCCGAGCGGTTCGACCAGCTCGAGGAGACCATCCAGATCTGCCTGCAGATGTGGGCCGGGGACGAGCGCCCGTACGACGGCAAGCTCGATCATCTCGAGCGCCCGCTCAACTCACCGAACGCGCTGACCAAGCCGCACCCGCCCATCATGATCGGCGGCGGCGGCGAGAAGAAGACCCTGCGGCTGGTGGCCAAGTACGCGCAGGCGTGCAACCTTTTCCCCACCCCGGAACTCGGCCACAAGCTCGACGTGCTGCGTGAGCACTGCGAGCGTGAAGGCCGCAACTACGACGAGATCGAGAAGACGGCTATCTTCCGCTTCGACGTCGGCCCGAAGGGCGAGAAGACCGGCGAGCTGATCGACCAGCTCGGCCATCTCGCGGAGATGGGGATCCAGACGGCGATCGGCGGCGTGCTCAACGTCAGCCAGATCACCCCGCTGGAGATCATGGGCCGCGACGTCATCCCCGTCGTGGCGCCGCTCGGCTCTTAACCACCTGCCCAGCCACCCGGGCCGCCGCGCCGCGAGCCCGGGGCCGTCCCCGGGCCTGCCGGGTCTCCGAAGGCCACGTCTCAGTGCGGAACGTTCCGCGGCACGGCGAAGTCGACCATGAGCGCCTCACCGGGGATCAGGTCCGCCCACTCCCCCTTGAACTGCAGGATCGCGACCGCGCCGGTCGGGAACTTCTCCCGGGCGCGGTCCAGCGGCTCAGCAGCCGGGCCGTCCGTCATCTGCGCGATCCCCACGGCGAGCTCCGCGATTCCCGGGTTGTGCCCGATGAGCAGGACCGTTCGGTAATCACCACCCGCCTCGCGCAGCAGGTGCAGCAGGCTCAGCGCGGTTGCTTCGTAGATGCGCTGCTCGTACCGGACGGCCGGCTCCGCATCCAGTTCGCCGGCCAGCAGCGCCCAGGTATCGCGCGTCCGGCGCGCCGTGGAACATAGCACCACGTCCGGGAAGTACCCGCAGTCGCGCAGCCACCGCCCCATGGCCGGGGCATCCCGGCGCCCGCGATCGTTCAGCGGCCGTTCACTGTCGGCCATGTCCGGCCACGCCGACTTGGCGTGCCGGAGCAGCAGAAGCCGCCGCGTGTCATCCGCGCCCATGCCACCAGCCTTACACAGCCGGACCGGGCGGTTCACCTGAACGCCGGCCGGAGAATGACGGCCGTTCGGCGGCCGGACACCGGCTGTAGGCGGAACGGAACAGGGAAACGAGGCCGGATGGCAACAGCCCGACCATGATGCACCATTTGACACCTTACGGACATAGCATCCAGTTGCATCGAGGCCACCGGGCCGCGGCTACATCACGGAGGCGACGGCGCCATGAGATTCCTGCCGAAACGAATGAGCCGCGCGCTCGCGGCCACGGCGACGCTGGCCATGGCCGGCGGCCTGGCGGCCGTCGCGGCCGGCCCGGAAGCGAGTGCGGCGACCGGCGCGAGGGCCCAGGTCAGCGCGACAGCCCACGTCGGCAGGGGGACTCATGCGGCCCGCCCTGCCGGGGACAGCCCGCCCGGATTCTGGTACGGCACCGACAGCCTGCCCGTCACCATCAGCGGCAGTGCCCCGTACCAGGAGCCGAGGACCGGCGGCAACTACGGCGGTTACATCGGCATGACCGGGAGCTGGGCGTACTGGCTGGGCTGCCGGGGCGGCTTCCTCGCCTACTCCGCGACCAACGCCCAGCAGGCCAACACGAACTACACCAGCTACGGCATCGGTATCGGCCTGGGCGTCTACTGGTTCATGGGCGGCCCGGGCGTCGACCCGAACTACAACGGCAGCACCACCGAAGCCTACGCCTGGGGCCAGCGCCAGGCCGCCCGGGCCGTGGCGGACGCCAACGGCCAGCCGGTCAAATACCGGGTGCTCTTCATGGACGTCGAATTGCCCGGCGTCGCCCCCGCCCACGACAACGGCTGGAACAGCGTCTACACCTCGCCGTGCAGCGGCGTCACCAGGTCGACCTACATCCCGGCCAGCGTCGACCGGGCTGACTTCAACGGCTTCTTCGACTATGAGAGCCAGCACGGCTACACGCCCGGTGTCTATTCGGAGCCGGGGATCTGGGCCTCGATCTTCGGCACCGGCACCCAGTCGATGATCGGGAACACCGACGAGTGGACCTACGAGCCAGAGACCACGAACTTCGGCCTTGCCCCCGTCGGCTGGTGCCTGAAGGGCACATCGACCTGTGCCAGGTTCTTCGGCGGCGTGACCACCTCCAGCCCGCACGCGCTGATGTGGCAGTGGTCGGGCGGCGGCGGCGTGAGCAACGGGGTCGGTGACTTCGACCAGATCGACGCCAGCATCGTCCGCTGACCCCCCCGGGGTCCCCGGGACGCATGAGGTTGTCCTCAGCGCCCGGGGATTCCCCGCGCGACGTGCAGCAGGTACTCCTTCCGGTTGAGCGGATCATGGTCCGCGCGGCCGCGGATTGTCACGCGAGCACTTTCGCTGGGGCATCCTTATGCGCATGAGTGGCGACGGCAAGCTTGGCCGGCGGGCATTCCTCGGGGCCGCCGTGGCGGGGGCCGCGGGGGCGGCGGTCGCGGCCTGCTCCAGGCAGACGGCCGGAAACAAGGCGGCGGGCACGACCGCCAGCCGGACCCCGCGGGCCTCCGCGGGAATCGCGGAGAACGCGCGGCCGGGTGACCCGCACTGGGCGATCCGCCACCTGGGCGCCGGGCACGAGATCGAGGGCTACGCGGGCCGGGTCAGCGTGCGGCAGGGGGAGTCATTCCCGCTGTTCGTCTCGTCCACCTCCCCGGGCTACCGGGTGACCGCGTACCGGCTGGGCTGGTATCAGGGCGACGGCGCGCGCCAGGTGTGGCAGTCGGGCCCGCTGCGCGGCCACCGGCAGAACGGCCCCGTCCTGGCCGGTCCGACGAACACGATCCGGACGGACTGGGACCCCGCGCTGGACGTGCCGACCGGCGACTGGCCGCCGGGCTCGTACCTGCTCCGGCTGGACGCGGATTCGGGGGGACAGCGCTACGTGCCGGTGACCGTCCGCTCGGAGACCACGGCGGGCAAGGTCGTTCTCAAGAACGGCGTCGAGACCTGGCAGGCGTACAACACCTGGGGGGGTTACGACCTGTACAAGGGGCCTGACGGGGCTTACGCGAACCGTTCGCTGGTGGTCAGCCTGGACCGGCCGTACGACGATAACGGCGCGGCGATGTTCCTGACCTACGAGCGGAACGTGGTCAAGCTGGCCGAGCTGATCGGGCTGCCGCTCGCCTACGTCACCAGCATGGACATCGCCGCGGACCCGCACCTGCTGGACGGGGCCAGCGCGCTGATCTCGCTCGGGCACGACGAGTACTGGTCACCCGGTGAGCGGGCCAACGTGACGGCCGCCCGGGACGCGGGGGTCAACCTGGCCTTCCTCGGGGCCAACGCGCTGTTCCGCCGCACCCGGCTGGAGGCCACTCCGCTGGGCCCGGACCGTGTGGTCGTCTGTTACAAGACCAGCTACCAGGACGACCCGATGTACGGCAAGGACGCATCGCTGGTGACCAGCGACTGGCGGGGGGCGCCCAGTCCCGACCCGGAATCGTCGCTCATCGGCACCCTGTACGAGTCCTACCCGGCGACCGCCGCCTACCAGGTGGTGAGCCCGCGCAGCTGGGTGTTCAAGGGCACCGGCGTGCCCGCGGGCGCCAGCTTCCGCAACCTGGTCGGCATCGAATACGACCGGGTCAACCCCGGTTACCCGGTTCAGCGGCCGATCGAGGTGCTGTCGCACTCCCCGCTGGTCTGCCAGGGCATCAGCAGCTACGGCGACTCCGCCTACTACACCCACTCCGGCGGGGCGGGCGTCTTCAACGCCGGCACGATGCGCTGGGTGGAGGCGATCTTCGGCGACCAGCCGCACGGGATCAACGGTACGGCGACCGCCTTCGTCCGCCAGGTCACCGCGAACATCCTCCGCGCCTTCGCCGACGGCCCCGCGGCCGCCGCGTACCCCGCCCACGACAACCTGGACGCGATGCACGAATACGCCGGTGACCGGATCGGCGCCGGCAGCAACCTGTCCTGACCCTGGCGGCGGGGCGGCGGGGCGGCGGCGTATGGCATGGCTTCTCCTTCTCAACCGTTTACCGCATGCGCCGGGCCGCCCGGAGTGGACCGCCGGGGAACCGCTACTTCTTGAGGTGCGGGGCGAGGAGGGCCAGGTCGGCCTGGCTGAGGCGGTCGTTGGCGGTCTGAGCCTGGTGCCAGTACGGGTAGATCAGGTCCGGCGCGCTCACCTGATCCAGGGCGGCGCGCTCGTCGCCGGACAGGACCAGGTCCGCGGCGGCCAGGTTGTCGGCGAGTTGCTCGTCGGTCCGCGCCCCGATGACGAGCGAGGTCACGCCCGGCCGGCCGAGCAGCCAGGCCAGCGCGACCTGAGCGGCCGACACCCCGTGGGCCTTGGCCACGTCCAGGAGGACCTCGATCGTGTCGTATAGCCGGTCCTCGTTGCGCACCGGCGGCTCGTTCCACCCGCTCAGATGACGCGAGTTCTCCGGCTGGGCGGCGTCCCGGCGGAACTTGCCGGACAGCAGGCCGCCCGCCAGCGGGCTCCACACCAGGATGCCGAGGCCCTGGTCGAGGGCCAGCGGTACCAGCTCGTACTCGGCGTCCCGCGCCTCCAGGGAGTAGTAGATCTGCTGGGCGGCAAACCGCTGGTAGTGGTGGAGGTCCGCGGCGGCCAGCGCCTTCATGAGCTGCCAGCCCGCGTAGTTCGAGGCCGCGAGATAGCGCACCTTGCCGGACTGGACGAGGCTGTCCAGGGTGGACAGCGTCTCCTCCACCGGGGTCTGCCCGTCCCACTCGTGCACGTGGTAGATGTCGATGTGGTCGGTGCCGAGCCGGCGCAGGCTCGCCTCGGCGCCGCTCAGGATGTGGTGGCGCGACAGCCCGGCGTCGTTCGGCCCGTCACCCATCGACATCCGGACCTTGGTGGACAGCAGCAGATCGTCCCGCTTGCCCTTGATCGCCTTCCCGACGAGCTCCTCGGCCGTGCCCCGGGAGTAGACGTCCGCCGTATCGATGAGGTTCACCCCGGCGTCCAGGGCCATGTCGATCTGACGCCGCGCGCCCTCGATACCAGTTGAGCCGACCGCGCTGAACCCTCCCTTGCCGCCGAACGTCATCGTGCCGAGGGTCAGCGCCGAAATCCGGAGGCCACTCCGGCCAAGCTGACGGTACTCCATGATGGGACCCTTCCCGCAGGACTCGTCTCAGTGGTCTAGAGCAAACTTACGACCGGGCCGCGTCAGTGCCGCGCCGGGGGCTGGCCCGTCCGGGCCGTCGGTGGGGAACTCGAAGGCATGCACCGCGACGCTCTCGACCGGGATCATACCGTTTGCCGCTCCCCCCGTGACGGCCGTCAAACCCGCGCAAAGCGCACGCGGCGGGTGACCATGATCACCCCGACTGGCCTGCGCCCTCAGGATCTGTCAGCGTGTCACCGTGCGCATTACGGGTACCCGGGACATGTGGGCTGGTTGCCTGGGACCGGCCCCCAAGCACATGCCCGGGCGCCGGAGCCGGAAGGGGAGGGATGCTCAGCTACTTCCTCGCGGTGCTCGCGGCCTGTGCCAACGCGGCCTCCTCGGTCCTGCAGCGCAAGGCCAACCGGGAGATCCCGCAGAAAGAGAACCTGAGCTGGAGGCTCATCCAGAGCCTGCTGCACAAGCCGGTGTGGTTCGGCGGAATCCTCGCCGTCACCGTGGGTTTCCTGCTCCAGGCCAGCGCGCTGGGCGCGGGCGAGCTGGCCGTCGTCGAGCCCATCCTGGTTCTGGAACTCCCGCTCACGCTGATCCTCGCGTCCCGGGTGTTCGGGTCGACCATGGGCTGGCGGGAATGGGCGTCGACGCTGGCGATGACGGCTGGGCTGGCCGGCCTGCTGTACTTCCTGGCCCCCGCGCCCGGCGCATCGGACAACGTAGAGCCGCACGTCTGGCTGATCGGGATCGGCGTAAACCTGGCGGTGGTCGGCGCGCTGGTCGCGTGGGGACGGCAGGGGCCCGCTGGGCGCGGCGGGGGCGGCGGCAGGGGGAGCAGCTCGCACCAGGCGGCGGTCTTCGGGGTCGCCGCGGGGACGGCCTTCGGGCTGACCGCGGCGCTGATGAAGGGGATGACCACCCACTTCTCGAACGGGTTCGGCGCGCTGTTCACCAACTGGCAGATCTACGCGATGGTCGCCACCGGAGTGCTCGGGATATTCCTGGTGCAGTCGGCGCTGAACGCCGGGCGGCTGATCGCGGCCCAGCCCGGTCTCACCCTGTCCGACCCGATCGTGTCCATCCTCTGGGGCGTGCTGGCGTTCAACGAAAAGGTCCGGGGCGGGACGCTGAACCTGCTGTTCGCGGCGCTCAGCACCGTCCTCATGGCGGCCGCCGTGGTGGCCCTGGCCCGGTCGCCCGTGCTCGCCGATGATCACCGGAAGGCGGCGCGTGATCAGCCGGACCGGCCTCAGCAGGGACCCCAGCAGGGCGGCCGGCCGCAGAGCGAGTCGCCGCACCCCGCTCGCAGTTAGCGGGCACGCAGTTGGCGGGCGTATGATCCCCACCGGGGCGGACGGACGAGCCGGGCTCGTCACCGGGACCCCTGTGGGCGCATGTGCCGTCGGTTGAACTGCCGCCAGTCCTCCCGGCCGTCCGGCCACCGGATCAGCGCGGCCCACCCGCCGCTATAACGCGCCCAGGCGACGATCAGGCAGGGACGCCAGCTGGTATCGCTGTACAGGACCTCGGCCGCCCGGCGCACCGGCGCCCGGCGCGGGCTGTCCATCAGCTCACCGGCTGGCACCCTGGTCAGCATCGGGACAGTTCCGACCGGCGGCGGATAGCCTCCAGAAGACGTTTTCCCAGCTCCCATGGCTTAGACGATAACAGATTCGAATATGAGACGAAGGTGGCTAAACGGATCGAATGCAAAGTCGTCACGACGTACCGGGCAGCATCGGCGAACCGTAAAAGCCGTCCCCTGCGGGCCTTCCGGCCGGCGAGACGGGCCGCCAGCACGGCCGCGACATGCCGCCCTGGCCCCGGGCGGGCCGTCATCCAGGCCGAAGCCCGTTAGATGAACATCGGGTAAAATTTAGGTAGACGTTAACTTTCGGAAAAATGGCCGGGAATCGCCGAAGTCCACCGTGGGTGCGAGTTGGCGCGGACCTGCCGGGTAGGTCACACACCATGGTTATGGACACCCGCGAAATTGAGATGAAGTACGAGGCCGGCCCGGAGACGGTGCTGCCGCCGCTGGAGGATCTCCCCAAGGTGGCCGGCGAGGCGGGCCCCGATGAGGAGAAGCTCGAGGCCGAGTACTACGACACCGAGGACCTGCGGTTGCTGCGCGCGGGCGTCACGTTGCGGAGGCGCCGCGGCAAGGACGCGGGCTGGCACCTGAAGCTGCCCGTCGGGCCGCACACACGCCGGGAGATACGGCTACCGCTCGGCCGCGCCGGCCGGACCGTGCCCGCCGAGCTGGCCAGCCTGGTCCGCGTGTACACCCGGGGCGAGCCGCTGGCTCCCGTGGCCCGGATCGCCACCGTGCGCCGGACCCGGACCCTGATCGACGAGGCCGGGACGTCACTCGCCGAAGTGGTCGCGGACGAGGTTTCCGCGCAGACGCTCGGTGACGCCACCACTTTTTCCAGCTGGCGCGAGGTGGAGGTCGAGCTCACCGGCGGCGACCGGCATCTGCTGCGGGCCGCGGACAAGCGGCTGCGCCGCGTCGGCCTGCGGCCGGCGGCCCGCACGGCCAAGCTGGAGCGCGCCCTGGCTGGCCAGCTGCCGTCCGCGAACGGCGACGGGCGGCCGGGCGGGCGCGGCTCGTCGGCCGACGTGGTCATGGCCTACGTCGAGGAGCAGGCCGGCAAGCTGAAGGCGTTCGATCCTATGGTGCGGCGTGACGAGCCCGACTCGGTGCACCAGATGCGCGTCACGACCCGGCGGCTGCGCAGCACGTTCCAGTCGTTCGGCACGGTCCTGCGCGCCGCCGATACCCGGCATGTGGGTAACGAGCTGCGATGGCTCAGCCATGTGCTGGGCGACGCGAGGGACAGCGAGGTGCTCGCCGAGCACATCAAGGACGACGTCGACCACGTGCCGCCCGAGCAGGTCATCGGGCCGGTGAAGGCGCGGCTGCGGGAGCATCTCGCGCCGCTGGCCGCGCGAACCCGCAAGGCCGTGCTCGAGGCCCTGGACTCCGAGCGCTACTTCACGCTGCTGAACGAGCTGGACCAGATCCTGGCCAGGCCGCCGCTGGGCCCGGACGCGACCCTCCCCGCGAAGAAGGGCCTGGCCCGCCCGGTGGCCCGCACCTACCGGCAGACCAGTCGCCGGATGCGCCGGGCCGGGCAGGCGGACGCCGGTGAGGCCGCCAACATGGCGCTGCACAGCGCGCGGCGTGCCGCCAAGCGCGCCCGGTACGCGGCCGAGGTGGTCAGCCCCGCCTACGGCCACCCGGCCCGCCGGTTCGCCAAGCAGATGAAGAAGGTCCAGACTTCGCTGGGCGCGCACCAGGACGCGGTGATCGCCCGGAGCACCATCCGTGAGATCGGCGTGCGGGCGCACCTGGAAGGCGAGAACGCCTTCACCTTCGGGCTGCTGTACGAGCACAACACCTGTGCCGCGCGGGACGCGGAGCGCCGGGCCTGGAAGGACTGGAAGCGTGCGTCCCGCCCCAAGTACCGGAAGTGGCTGCACTAGGCGCCGGCCACGCCGCAGCCCTTCGTCCCCGCCGGGGCGGAGGCCGGGTCAGCGGAGGGCCGGGTCAGCGGAGGGCCGGGTCAGCCGATGCCTTAGCTGATGGGCGGCAGAACCTGGTTCGTGTCCAGGACCGGCCGGAACGGGTCGCCCCGTTCGGCCAGGCGATCGAACACGTCGCGGATCGTGAAGCCGTCCGGCCGCAGCGAGGGATCGTCCAGCTCGTCCCAGTCGATGGGCACGGAGACCGGGGCGCCCGCCGAAGGACGCGGGCTGTACGGCGCGACCAGCGTCTTGTGCCCGGCGTTCTGCGTGTAGTCCAGCCGGGCGTGCCCGCTGCGGTCACGCAGTTCCCACTTCCAGCTCACCAGCTCCGGGACCACGTCGCCCACGGCGCGTGAAACCTGCTCGACCCAGGCGGTGGTCTCCGCGGAGCTGGGACCGGGCGCGATCGGGATCCAGATCTGGATGCCGCGCCGGCCGGTGACCTTGGGCTGCCCGCGGACGCCGAGATGGTCCAGCGCCGTATGGTGCAGCCGGGCCAGGACCAGTACGTCGTCCCAGGAGGTGGCCTCACCGGGGTCGATGTCGATGAGCGCATACGTGGGGCGGTCCGGAGCGTCCGCGCGCGACGTCCAGGCATGCCACTCCAGCGCGCCGAAGTTCGCTGCCCACACCAGCGCCGCAGGCTCATCCACCACCAGATAGGTGGTCGTCCGGCCCGCGCTGGCGCCGGGATTGTGCCAGCGGGGCAGCCAGTCGGGCGCGTGCGCGGGCAACTGCTTGTGCCAGAAGCCCTGGGTGCCCGCCCCGTTCGGGTAGCGGTTCATGTTCAGCGGCCGACCCGCGAGGTAGGGCAGGATGACCGGCGCGATCCGCGCGGCGTACGCGATGAACTCGCTCTTGGTCACCGGCTGCTCGCCGGGGCGGGCCGGGAAAAGTTCCTTGTCCAGGTTGGTCAGCCGCAGACGGCGCCCGAAAACGTCCCAGGTGCCGCCCGATCCGAGCGTGTCCAGCGCGGCGAGTTCCCCGCCGGAGGGCGGTTCCCAGTTCTTGTCCTGGCCGGGCCTGCCCTTGCCCTGGCCGGGCTCGTTCTTGCCCTGGCCGGGCTCGTTCTTGCCCTGGCCGGGCTCGTCCTCGCCGTCCCCGGAGCCGCCCTTCCCCTGGCCGCCGGACCCGACGATGGTCCGGCGGGTGCTCCGCGCGCGGCCGCCCGGGGCCACGCCGGAGGGATTCACCGCGACCGACGCCTCGGCCGGCGGCAGGTCAGACCGCCACATCCGGTCCGGAGCCGCTTTGACCTCATCGTTGGTGCGCCCGCTCAGCACCGACTCCGGGTGATCCTCCGGATTCCAGCCCTTGACGGCGTACTCGTCGTGCTTGTGCAGCAGCAGCCACTGCTCCTTACCGGAACGGTCCGGCTCGCCCCGCCGCACCAGGATGAACCGGCCGCGCAGCTTCTGCCCGTGAAGGTCGGCGTGAAAATCACCGGCCGCCACCGCGGCCGCCGGGTCGTCCGTCGCGTGCGGCTCCCACGTCCCGGTGTCCCACACGATCACGTCGCCGCCGCCATACTGCCCGGACGGGATGACCCCCTCGAAGTTCAGGTACTCGATGGGATGATCCTCGACGTGGATGGCCGCGTGCCGGACGTCCGGGTCCAGGGTCGGCCCCTTCGGCACGGCCCAGCTCACCAGCACGCCGTCGATCTCGAACCGCAGGTCGTAGTGCAGCCGCCGCGCCCGGTGCCGCTGCACGACAAACCGCGGGCCGCCGGGCTTCCCGCCGGGCCCCGCGCTCTGGGTGCGGGTCCGCGGGCCGCCGGGCTTTCCCGGCGGCTCCGGCGTCTGCGTGAAATCGCGCTTCTCCTCGTACGGCGCCAGCCGTTTCCCGGCCGCCTCGCGGGCCGGCTTCCGCGCCGTCTTGCGGGGGGCGGCGGGCTTCTGCGCCGCCTTCCCGCGAGCCGCCGGCTTCTGCGCGGCGGCCTTCTGCGGGGCCTCCTCCCGAGCCGCCGGCTTCTGCGCGGCGGAGGCTTTCCTGGACGCCGCCATGCACACACCGTTCCCCCTGGCGCCCCGCTCACACGCCTGCCAGATACGCCCTGGCCGGCACGGGCCCGGACCCGGGCCGGGAGGCGCGGCGACCTGCCACCCGGCGCATCGGCGCGGGTCTGCACTTCCCGGGGAGACCGCGACCGCGACGCCACCCTTGGCGCCGTCTTCACCCTGCACTGCAGGCTGCTCGAGGGGCTGAACGTTACGGATTTCCGGCTCGGGAAGGCGTACGGGCTCGGCCGCGCGCTCGCGGAAACGGCGCTGGTCCCGGCGGCGTCGGGGACGGGTGACGCCGACCCCGGCCGAGACGGAGATGCCCGCCGCTACTTGAAAATGTTGACCGCCCGCGCGATGACCAGGGCAACGGTCACGATCGACACGCCGGCCTGCAGCGCCATGGCGCCTTTGGCCCAACGGGACAGCGGCATGACATCGGTCGGGCTGAAGGCGGCGGCATTGGTGAACGACAGGTACAAGTAGTCACCGAAGGCCGGTTCCCAGTCCGGTGGGGCCATACTGGGACTGGCCATCTGCACGAACTGGAAATCAGGGTAGAGGTGAGTCGCGTTGGCCCGGGCCAGCGGTCCGCCACGGTCGAACTCCCAGTACCACAGGCCGAAGATGATCACGTTCGTGAGCCAGATGACCCCGCCGGAGATCAGCAGCGGGGGCGCGGCGCTCCCTTCGGTCCCACGGGCCAGCCCGACCACCAGACTGCCGGCCGACCAGGCGTTGGCCAGGCTGAGGACGCCGACCAAGGAGAGGGCCAGCCAGCGGAGCACCCGTGATTCGCGGTCGATACGGTGGGGATTGAGTACCGTCAGCATCACGAATATCGCCCCCTCCAGGACCGGCAGCAGCCAGGTCGGCCGGAACAGCACCAGCCTGCCGGGCAGCGGCAGCTGCAGGCAGATCGCGGCCACGACCGCGACGGCCACGTGCCAGCGGGGCTCACCCTCGGTGACTCGCTTCCACGCCGGGATAACGGCCTTCCGGAACTCCGGGGCCACCGATCGGTCCCCGGCGGCGGCCAGCCGCTCGAGCGCCGACATCCGGTCGTGCAGCGCACGGATGCCCTTGAGGACGTCCGCATACCCGTCGTTATGGCCCGCGGGGCGGTCGCCGCCGCTGGCTGAGCCCCGCGGAACGCCCGGGCCGGCTCGCTGCTATCTGGCATGACACCAGTGTGGCCCGTGGCGGCGGCTCAGCCGTCTAACTGGGCCCTGGCCCGGCTGCTCGACGTGGCGGGGGAACCGTACGACATCCCGCGTGCAATCTGCGTCCACGAGGAGGACAACGACGTGCTGTGGAAGCACGTCGATCCCGAGGCCGGTGCCAAAGGCCACCCTCGCCGTGACGGCCCGGGCCGGCCCCGTGACGGTCCGGCGTGGTCAGTCGCACAGGCCAGCTTGACGCCTGATCGCCGCCAGCAGGCGCCGGTGCTCGGGGTTCAGCCCGCCGGAGTGCGGACCGGCGATCACCGCGGAACGCGCCAGCGTCTGGGCGGGTGCGGCCTGCAAGGTCACGTCCAGCAGTGACCAGGACAGATCATCCAGTGCGCCGCGGATCGTGTCCGGATTCTCGGTCATGGCGCAGACGTCCTCAAGCTCGGCCAGCAGCTTGCCGGGCAGCGGGTCACACCGCATCTCGAGCGGGAACGCGTCCACCTTGTCGCAAGGCGCCTCGGTCGCCCGCGCGGCCTCGAAGGAGTTCATCAGCGGGCTCACGTCGCCCGCGGTCAATGGGTCGTAGAGCCCCGGGAAACAGATCTCCTCGTAACCACGGTCGTACCCGCTGATGTAGATCGGGGTCGCCGACCCCGTGCTGGCCAGGACGCCGACGGCGAGATCCAGCAGGTTGACCGGCCAGCCAAGGTCGGTGATGGAGTAGATGCGGAACGAGCCGCGTACCGCGCCAAGGCCGGCGATCAGCAGCAGCTGAGCCGACTCCATGGCCGACTGGATGTAGAACGCTATCTCCGTGCTGTGCAGGCGGACCACGCCGCCGCCCCGCGCCCACTCATACAGCCGGTGCAAGATGATCGAGTTGTCGACGACGTGCGTGAACCGTCCGGCCGAACAGCGCATGTCGCCCGTTGCGCTGACCGAAGCGATCCACTCCGCGGCCCGCTTCGAGGCGGCGTACACGTCAGGCGAATACGGCCGCAGCGCCTTACCGGTCGACGCGCAGACCACCTGAGAAACGCCCGCATCGGCAGCCACGGCGAGCACGTTGCGTGTGCCCAGCACATTCGTGGTGACCGTACGGTGCACTTCGAGTTCGGCGAGACCCGGGTTGCGCTGCGCCGCGACGTGGAACACGACGTCCGGCCGGACGGCCTGGACCAGTCCCTCGATGCGCTCGCGGTCCCGGACGTCGCCTTCCAGGTATTCGGCGCCGGGCAGCCGTGAGTGCCCGGTGGTGAGACCGCGGCTCACGCTGACGAGCCGCCTGGGTCCCACCTTGGCGAGCTGGCCCATCAGGGCCGAGCCGATGCACCCCGTTCCGCCGGTCACCAGGACGGTCGCATCCCGCAGCCAGTCGATCAGCAAGCCGTCGGGAAGGCAAAGGGTCCGTTGCGTTATCGCCTGGAACCGCGCGTACTCCTCCCCGGCACCACCCTTGGCCGCGATGAGCTGCCCAGTGAGATCCTGCAGCTCCTCGATCACGGCCGGCCCAAGGCTCTCCTGGCCGGGCGGCGCAGCGGCGCGCATCCTCTCAATGATCTCCCGCTCGGTCCCCATGCATGGACTCCTCCCCAGACAATCGCCGCGCCAGGCCGCCTGACCGCGGGTGGTCCTGTCCTGGTCGCCCCGAGCCTGACCAGTGAGCCAGCCGTCGCGCCACGATGCTCGCTGTTGATGTCCCGGATGCTGAGACACCTCTGTCCGTTCACCTCTGCCAGCAGGTTTTGGGCCCTTGCCCATCACCCGAAAGCTTCCCCGTTCAGCCTTCGGTTACTGTCTTTGACTCCCCTGCATGAGTGTCGGTTTACAAAACCCGACATGAAACAGATTTGTTAACAAACCGTAATATCCCCTCATCACACGGTAGTTAAAACTATAGCCGGACTCGTTCACCCTGTCTGCCCGGGCAGATTTGCGGCAAATGTCAACGTAACCGGTCAGCACATCAAAGGCTTGCGGCCAGCGGCGCGAGGGTGCGCGAGAGTCCGATACCGGCTCTTAAGAGCGGGCGGAGAATGTGCACAGAGCAATGCGCGCGCATGCCCGCCGGCCGCCATGCTGGCCCCGTCCCCGGCGGCCCCATGTTACGGGCCCGGGTGCCGGGGAAAGTATTGCCCGTGGACGTGGAGATCATAGCGTTTGACGTGTTCGGCACACTGGTCGACTGGCACACGAGCATCGCGGCCGCACTCGCCGAGGTGGGCGGCCGGGCCGGGATCGACGCCGACTGGGCGGCCCTGGCCAGCGCATGGCGCGCGCGCTACCGGCCTACCCTCGCCCGGGTGGTGGCCGGCGAGCTGCCGTTCGAATCGCTGGATGCCCTGCACCGCATGATGCTCGACGAGCTGGCCGCCGACGGCGGGCCCGGCGGGCCGCTCCAGGCGCTGAGCGACGCGGACCGCGACGAGCTGGTCCGGGCGTGGCACCGCCTCCGGCCGTGGCCGGACTCCGTGCCCGCTCTCACCAAGCTACGGGAACACCACATCCTCACCCCGCTGTCCAACGGCGGGATGGGCCTGCTGACCAGGCTGGCCCGGGCGGCGGGCCTCCCGTTCGACTGCATCCTGTCCGCCGAGCTGGCCGGGACCTACAAGCCGGATCCGCGGGTGTACCGCCTCGTGTCCCGGTACCTGGACGTGCCACCGGATCGGGTCCTGATGGTGGCGTGCCATCCGGATGATCTGGAAGCGGCCGCCCGTGAGGGCCTGCGGACCGGCTTTATCCCGCGGCCCCGGGAGTGGGGCCCGGACGGGACGGCGCCTCCTCCCCCGGACGACGTGGACGTGGCGGCGGGCGATCTGCTCTCCCTGGCCGCGCTGATCTGACCTGGGCTGATCCCCGCCGAAAGTCCCAGGACGAGATGGGTTACCGGCCGCCGCAGCGGGAAGCTGGGTAGGTGTGGACAAGGGATGCCGGCGGGGTGACCAGGGACCAGGCCCGTCTGGCTCCGCACGGCGACACGGTATCCACTGCGGACGGGGCGACGTGGTGTCGTGGGGAGTGCCCCAGTGCGCCGCGACGGGCGCCCGCCCCCGGCGCGCATGACGGAAGGCTCACCCGCAGCGCGCAGCAGCAAAGGGAGGAAGAGGAGTGACTCAAGACCAGACCCTTCGGACCACCACGGACGCCGGTGCGCCGGTCGAGAGCGACGAGCTTTCGCTCACCGTCGGTCCCGACGGCCCGATTCTGCTCCAGGATCACTACCTGATCGAGCAGATGGCGAACTTCAACCGGGAGCGCATCCCGGAGCGGCAGCCGCACGCCAAGGGCGGCGGCGCGTTCGGCCACTTCGAGACCACCAGTGATGTCAGCCGGCACACGAAGGCGGCGCTGTTCCAGCCCGGGACCCGGACCGAGACGCTGATCCGCTTCTCCACCGTGGCGGGGGAGCGGGGCAGCCCGGATACCTGGCGTGACCCGCGCGGGTTCTCGCTGAAGTTCTACACCTCCGACGGCAACTACAACATGGTCGGGAACAACACCCCGGTGTTCTTCGTCCGGGATCCGATGAAGTTCCAGCACTTCATCCGCTCGCAGAAGCGCCGCGCGGACAACAATCTGCGCGACCATGACATGCAGTGGGACTTCTGGACCCTGTTCCCGGAATCGGCGCACCAGGTGACCTGGCTGATGGGCGACCGCGGCATCCCGCGCACCTGGCGGCACATGAACGGCTACACCTCCCACACCTACATGTGGGTCAACGCCGCGGATGAGAAGTTCTGGGTGAAGTACCACTTCAAGACCGACCAGGGGATCGAGTTCTTCACCCAGGATGAGGCCGACCAGATGGCCGCCGCCGACACCGACTACCACCAGCGTGACCTGTACCAGGCAATCGAGAGCGGGGACTATCCGTCCTGGACGCTGAAGGTGCAGATCATGCCGTATGAGGAGGCCAGGACCTACCGGTTCAACCCGTTCGACCTGACCAAGGTGTGGCCGCACGCCGACTACCCGCTGATCGAGGTCGGGAAGCTGACCCTGGACCGGAACGTGGCCGATTACCACACCGAGATCGAGCAGGCCGCGTTCGAGCCGAACAACCTGGTCCCCGGCATCACCTTGTCTCCGGACAAGATGCTGCTGGCCCGCGGGTTCTCCTACTCTGACGCGCACCGCGCCCGGCTCGGCGTGAACTACAAGCAGATCCCGGTCAACTCGCCGAGAGTCCCCGTGCACAGCTACAGCAAGGACGGGGCCATGCGCATCCACAACGTGTCCGACCCCGTGTACGCCCCGAACTCCAAGGGCGGCCCGCAGGCTGACAGCGAGCACTTCCAGCCGGTCGGCTGGCACGCCGACGGCGACATGGTACGGGCGGCCTACACCCTGCGCGAGCAGGACGACGACTGGGGCCAGGCCGGCACCATGGTCCGCGAGGTGCTGGACGACGCCGCCCGCGAACGGCTCGTGACCAACGTCGTCGCTCACCTGCTCAACGGGGTGACCGAGCCCGTCCTGGTGCGTGCCTTCGAGTACTGGCACAACGTGGACAAGAATCTCGGCGACAAGATCGAGCAAGGCGTCCGCGCCAAACAGGGCGAGAAAGACCCCAAGGCCGCCGGGCAGGCCAACTCCGCCCGCAGCAGCAGGCGGGCCAAAGCCTAGCCAGCCATAGGCGGCTAAGCGCGCAGCCCGGCACGCCGTCACGGTGTGCCGGGCTGCACGCAGGCCTCGTAACGTAGCCCTTTGACGTCTTGCCCTCTCGCTGGTGCTCCAGGATCGCGGCCTCTATGTCACCGGCCGCGTTCAGCGGCGCGGACAAGGGCAAAAGCGCAGGGAGAGGTGGTCAGCCCACCTTCTGCACTCGACTGGCCGCCCGGCCGGCATCCGCACCTGTCCGTTCGGCTAGGTGCTCCCCTGCCATCGGCCGGTGCGGCGGCGCACGAACGGGGGGTTTGCCGTTCCCGTCCTCCCAGGGCGGCCGTGGGGCGCCTTATGGTCAGGCTAGCGGCACGCCTCAGGAGGTTTTCCATGCAGGTTGATGAACTGCTCAAGCCCTTTCCCATCAAGGAGTTCCATCCGTTCCCCCGGGCGATGCTCGGCCCCGGTGCCCACGAGATGATCGGCCCGGAGGCACTGAAGATCGGTTTCCGGAAGACCCTGGTGATGACGACCGGCCTGCGCGGCAGCGACACCGTGCACAAGATCGTCGAATCCCTGCGCTACCACGGCCTGGAGGTCGTGGTCTACGACAAGGTCGAGTCGAACCCCAAGGACTACAACGTCATGGACGCCGTGACGATGTACCGGGACAACAGCTGCGACTCATTCGTGTCCATCGGCGGCGGCTCGGCGCATGATGCCTGCAAGGGGGCCCGTATCTCGGTCGCCCATGATGGCCGCAGCGTCAACGAGTTCGAGGGGTTCAACAAGAGCGAGAACCCCAAGAACCCGCCGCACATCGCGGTGTCCACCACCGCCGGGACCGGGTCGGAAACCTCCTGGGCCTACGTCATCACCGATACCACCACCGACCCGGACCAGCCGCACAAGTACGTGGCTTTCGACGATGCGTGCGTGACCACGCTGGCCATCGACGACCCGGTACTGTACTACGACTGCCCCCTCGACTACACCGCCCAATGCGGGTTCGACGTGCTGGCCCACGCCTCCGAGCCGTATGTGTCCCGGCTGAACTTCCCGCCGTCGCTGGGCAACGCGCTGTACGCCATCAAGCTGACCGCGGAGAACCTGTCCGCGGCGGTGTGGAACGGCCAGGACCTGCCCGGCCGCGAGGGCATGATGTACGCCCAGTACATCGCCGCCCAGGCGTTCAACTCTGGCGGCCTGGGCATCATCCATTCGATCTCGCATGCCATCAGCGCCTTCTACGACACCCACCACGGGCTGAACAACGCCATCGCGCTGCCCCGGGTATGGGCGTTCAACATGCCGGTGGCCTACCAGCGGTTCGCTGATATCGCCGATCAGATGGGCGTCGATACCCACGGCATGACCGCCCCGCAGGCCGCCGACGCCGCGCTGGCCGCGGCCATCCGGCTGCTGCGCGACGTGGGCATCCCCGAACGCTTCGTCGACGTCAAACAGGACTCCTACAGCAAGAGCCGCCTCGGCCTGGGCCCGACCAAGTTCTACGAGAACGCGCCGGTGATCAAGGGCGACGCCGAGGACGTCGACCGCATCACCAAGCACGTCCTGGGCGACGCCTGCACGCCGGGCAACGCCAAGGAGTGCACGTTCGAGACCGTCCGTCCGGTGGTGGCGCACAGCATGACCGGCGATCTGGACGACCTCCTCTCGTGACGTCACCCCGCGAGGCGGGGGCCGGAGGGCGCAAAGCGCCCGGCGAGACGGCAGAGGCCGGCGAAGCGGCGGGTGAGGTCTTCGGCTCGGTCGAGGACGTCATCACCCGCTTCGCCGCCGGTGGCTACCTCGCGGACCAGCGCCTGGCCACCACCGTCTTCCTGCAGTCCCGGCTGAGCAAGCCGGTTCTGCTGGAAGGGCCGGCCGGGGTGGGGAAGACCCAGCTGGCCAAGTCCCTCGCCGAGGTCACCGGGCGCCGCCTGCTCCGGCTGCAGTGCTACGAGGGCCAGGACGAGACCACCGCGCTCTACGAGTGGGACTACGGCAAGCAGCTGCTGTACACCCAGCTGCTCCGGGAGAAGATCAGCCAGATCGTCGGCGACGCCGAAGGGCTCAGTGAGGCCGTGGCCCGGATCGCGGCCGCCGACAGCGTGTTCTTCTCCGAACAGTTCCTCGCCGCGCGCCCGCTGCTGGAGGCGGTGCGCTCCGAAGAGCCGGTGGTCCTGCTCATCGACGAGGTGGACCGGGCCGACGAGGCGCTGGAGGCGGTGCTGCTCGAACTGCTCGCCGAGTATCAGGTTTCGGTGCCGGAGCTCGGCACGTTCCACGCCCGGCACGATCCGTTCGTGGTGCTGACCTCCAATAACACCCGGGACCTGTCCGCGGCGCTGAAACGCCGCTGCCTGCACCTGACCCTGGAGTACCCGGACGCGGACCGTGAGCTGGCCATCATCAAGTCGAAGGACACGGGCCTGCCCGACGCGCTGGCGCGTGCCCTCATCGACGTGGTCCGGGGCCTGCGCGACCTGGATCTGCGAAAGGCGCCGAGCATTTCCGAGACCATCGACTGGGCCCGGACGCTCGCCGTGCTGGGCGCCTCTGAGCTCACCGCGGATCTGCTGGCCCAGACCGCGAACGTGGTGGTCAAGTACGACCGGGACCTGCGCCGCACCCTCGAGGTGCTGCCCAAGCTCGTCGACCCGAACGCGGTGGTCTCCGACCGGCCCGCTGGGCCGGCCCAGGCGCACGGTCACGGGCATCGGCACGGGCCCGGCTCGCACGAGCCCGAGCCGGGGCACGAGCACGAGCCGGGGCACGAGCGCGCGCATCGCGATACCCCGGCGATTCCGGCGGACCCGGCCGGGATGTCCGTCCGGGCCGGGATGGACGAGCCCGGCCGGCACACGCAGGACTACTACGGCTCGCCCGGCACCGACCGCCGGCCACCCGCGGTCGGCAAGAGCCAGGGCGAGCGGTCCTTCAACGCCCGGGGCGCCCGCCGCCGGCCCGTCTGAGGGGCAGCCATGGAAGAGTCGGTCCACCGGTTTGTCCGGTTGCTGCGGCGCTCGGGCGTGCGGGCTGGCGTCTCCGAGGCCGTGGACGCGATGCGCGCGCTCAGTGCGCCCGGCATCGCGGCCGATCGTGAGCTGACCCGCAGCGCGCTGCGGGTCAGCCTGATCAAGGACCGCCGCGACGAGGGCATCTTCGACCGGATCTTTGATCTGTTCTTCCGGCTCCGCCCGGTCCTGGACACCGATCCCGCCGCCGCTGGGCACGCGCACGACGACCTGTCCGACGAGGGCAGCCTGGACCGGTTCAGCCTGTCCGAGGACCCCGGGGACACGCCGCAGGAAGGTCACTCACACGGCAAGCCGGCCGACATCCGGCAGTATTTCGACGACGAGGACATGGCCGCCCGGTACAACCTCCATCAGGAGGCGAACCGGATCGACATGGCCTCCCTGACCGACGAGATCGTGCTGTCCAGCGAAACGTCCGCGGACGCGGCGGCCGCCGCCGCGCGGGTCCAGCTGACCACGAGCCGCCTGCACAACCCCGGGCGGCCGGGGGATCTGTCCACACACGACGGCATGCGGGTGGACTCGGAGCTGTCGGTCGCGCAGGAGACGGCGCTGCTGGCGTGGCTGGCCGGCCCGGAAGATGGCGAGGACGACGCGGAGACCTGGCTCGCGCCGGACGAACTCGCGGCGCTGCGTGCCCGGCTGGCCGGCCTGCTCGACGGCCTCCCGGACGCGCTGCGGCGTCACCTGGAGGCCCTGATGTCGGGGGACCTCGAGATCGAATCGCCCGGCGCGCACCCCGGCCACGTCGACACCATCAACGAACGGGAACGCGCGGACCTGGAAGAAGCGGTGCGCAGACTGCTCCACAGCCTGCACGGCGCTCCCCGCTCCCGCCGCAAGATCGCCGCGCGCGGGACGGTCGACGGGGCGCGGACGATGCGCGCCAACATGGGGTACGACGGGGTGCCGTTCCGGCCGGTGACGGTCGCCCGCGTGGCGGACCGCCCCCGCCTGCTGCTGCTCATCGACGTCTCGCTGTCTGTGCGCACCGCCGCGCGGTTCACCCTGCAGCTCGTGCACGGGCTGCAGAGCATGGCAGCCAAGGTCCGCTCGTTCGCGTTCGTGGCCGACCTGGCCGAGATCACCGACCTGTTCAACGAGCATCACATGGAGGAGGCGCTCGGGCTGGTGATGGCCGGCCTGCCGGCCGGCGGTGTGCTGGACGTCGACGCGGACTCCGACTACGGCGCGGCGTTCGGCACCTTCATGGAGGAGCACGGCAGCGCGGTCAACCGCCGGACCACGGTTATCGTCCTCGGGGACGGGCGCGGCAACGGCAAGGACCCCAACTTCGGCGCGATCGCCGAAATAGCGCGCCGAGCCCGGGAACTGGTCTGGCTGACACCCGAGCCCCGCTACTCCTGGCGGCTGGGCTCCTGTGACCTGCCTGCCTACGCCGCCTACTGCGACCGGGTGCACGTTGTGCGCGACCTCGGCGGGCTGGACCGGGTCACCGGGCATGCGACCGCCCGGACCGCCCGGTGACCTCTATCCCGCGCATCGACGCCCTGCGCTCCTGTCCGACGGGGCGTTACGAGGACGGGATCGTCATGGTCACCCGCGGCGGGGCCGCGGGGATCACGGCCGAACCGTGGCCCGGCGGCCGGATCGCGGTGCGGCACCGGCTCCGCGCGGGCGAACTGGACGACGATATCGCGGAGCCGCTCGCGTCGGCCCTGGCCCCGCTGAGCGACGATCACGAGGTCTTCGCCCGCGCCTTCACCGGCGTGGTGCTGACCTCCCGGCCGGACGCCGCCGCCGCGTGGGAGGAGTTCTACCGGCACAGCCTGGCCCGTCTCGGCCCGCTCAGGCCACCGAGCCCGCTGGGGCCGCCGGGCCCGCTGGGGCCGCCGAGCCCGCTGGGGCCACCGAGCCCGCTGGGGCCGCCGAGCCCGCTGGAGCCGCCGGGGCCGCTGAGGGCGCCGGGGCCGCTGGGCTCACCGGGCGGGCCCTCCGGCTACAGCGAGGTGTACCGGCACGCGGCGGGTCTGCTGCCCGGCACCTCCGTGGCCGACATCGGCTGCGGCTTCGGCTTCCTCGCCCTGCACCTGGCGGCCCATGGCACAGCGGTCACCGCTTGTGACGTCGACCCGGGCACGACCAGGCTGCTGGGGCGGATGGCCGGCCGGCTCGGCCTTGCCCTCCGCGTCGTGACGACTGACCCCGGCCCTGGCCGGCTGGCGTCCGGCTCGGTGGACGCGGTCGCCCTGCTGCACGTCCTGGAGCACGTGGCGGAGGACGTCGCGGCCGCGCTGATCGGGGAGGCGACCCGGATCGCGCGGCACCGCGTCGTCGTCGCGGTGCCGTACGAGAAGCGGCCCACCCGGCTCTTCGGCCACCTCCGCACGATCGACGCCGGCCAGCTCCGCAAGCTCGGCGCCGGATCCGGGTGGGACCACCGGGTCTACGACCATCACGGCGGCTGGCTGGTTCTCGACCGCCCGAACCGGGCTCAAATGGCGCCCATCTGGCTCGCGACGTAGACAGCTTCGCTGCGGCGCCCGACATCCAGCTTGCGCATGATGTTGGCCACATGGAACCTGGCCGTGGTCTCGGCGATGAACAGCGCCCGGCTGATGTCCCGGTTGGACATCCCGCGCGCCAGCAGCCGCAGCACCTCGATCTCGCGAGCGGTCAGCGTCTGCTCCCCGCCGCCTGGCGCCGCGGTAAGCCCGCGGACCATCGCCGATGAGCTGCGCGGGTCGAAGGCGTTCTCCCCCTGATGCACGGCCCGGATCGCGCGCAGCAACTCGGAGGTGTCGACCTCCTTGACGACGTACCCCTTGGCCCCGTTCCGGAGCGCGGTCACCACCAGGCTGTCCTCCAGCGTGGTGGTCAGCACGAGCACGGCCAGCCCCGGGTGGGCGGCGACCAGCCGCGCGCACAAGTCCAGGCCCTCGAGGCCCGGCGCCGAGGAGAGCTTCAGATCGAGCAGGACGAGGGAGGGACGCGCGGCCGCGACGACCTTCATCGCCTCGGCCGGGGTGGCGGCCTCCCCCACCACGCGCACGTCGGGCGCCCGTTCCAGCACCGAGCGCAGTCCCTGCCGGACGACGGCGTGATCGTCGACCAGGACCAGCTCGATCACATCGGGCTGATCGGGCGGGCCTGGCGTCCCCTCCGGGACTTCCGCATCGGTCACGGGCCGGCTGCCGGTTCGCCCGCGGGGACGCGGGCGTCGAGCCGGATCCCGCCCAGCTTGGAGCGGCAGACGGTGAACGTGCCGCCGAGTTCCTGCGTGCGCCGAGCCATGTTGGCCAGGCCCTGATGGCGCCCGTCCGAATCGGTCCGCGTCTCCAGCCGGAGCAGCCGGCGCAGCTGGGCCGGGTCTCCGCGCCCATCGTCGCTGATGGACAGCGTCACCCCGTCCGGTGCGTACCGCAGCCGGACCACCGCCCGGGTGGCCTGGGCGTGCAGGGACACATTGAACAGCGCCTCCCCGGCGATGCGGGCCAGGGCATGCTCGGTGATCGCGCTGATCGGCTGCGGCCGGCCCTCGAGACGGACGGCGACGGCGAGGTTCGGGCGGTGCTGGGCGGCCAGGCCCTGGAGCAACTCGGGGAGCACCGGTCCCTCCGCGCCCGTGCGCTCGTGGTTCAGTGCGTAGATCACCGAACGGACCTGGTCTCCCGCCTTGGCGATCAGGTCGCGCGCGTCGACCAGCCGCTGGACCCCGGCCCCGTCGCCCCGGTCGGCCGCCTCGGCCCGGCACAGGTCCACCGCCAGCCCGGCTGACAGCACATACTGGGCGACGCTGTCATGCAGTTCGAGCGCGATGCGGTGCCGTTCGGCATCCAGAAGCTCTCGCTGGTGCAGGACCCGCAGCCGGCCCTCGGCCCGTTCCAGCTCGGCCGTGCGCGTCTCCAGGTCCTGCGAGCTGCGCGCGATCTCGTCGTAGAGCTGCTGGGCCCGGAGGCGCAGGTCGGCGCCGGTGGAATACAGCGTCGCCGTATGCATCGACACCGCCGCCTGGTCGGCCAGGATGCGCAGGACCCACAGGTCGGCGTGCTCGACGATGTTCTGCGAGTGGTCGTAGTGCGCGATGAGCCGCCCGAGCACCGCACCGTCCAGGGTCATCGGCACCCGCACCCAGCCCGCGTTGACGGTCGGCTGCATGTCGAGAGCGCCGCGGACCTTGGCCAGTTCCCGGGCCAGCCAGGGCGGCAGGTCCCGGACGGTCTCGAGGACCTGCCCGCCCGGCGCGTCCGGCCCGACCGCGAGAAAGCGCATGTCCAGCCCCGGCAGCTCGCCGTCGCGCAGCGCGATCATCGTCCAGTCGGCCTGCAGGTGGCCGGCGGCGGCGCGCAGCACCTCCTCCAGCAGGGCCCGGGGATCATCGCGGGTCCGGACCAGGGCGGCGGAGATGCCCTCCAGCGCCTGGACCGCCGAGGTCATCCGCGCCTCGGTGCGGCGCAGCTCGACGTAGTAGGACTGCTTGCCGGAACGCACCCCGGTGAGCCTGCTCAGCGTCGGCTGGTCCACCTCGCGGGCCGGCCGGCGGCGCTCGGCGTTGGACGGCGGCATGGAAGCGCTAGAGGGCCGCGTGGAACAGGGCGGTCAGGTCAGCCTGCGACACCGGGCGCGGATTGGTGGCCAGGCACGCGTCGGCCATCGCGTTCGCGGCCAGCGTCGGCACGTCACCGGCGCACGCACCCAGCTCGGCCAGGCCGCGGGGCACGCCCAGCTCGTCGCCGATGGCCCGGACCCGGTCGGCCAGCAGGTGCCCGGCTTCCTCGCCCGGCATCCCCGTCGCGGCCGGCAGCCCGGCGGCCTGCGCGAGCGGAACGAACCGGTCCGGGGCGGCCGCCGCGTTGAACCGGATCACGTGCGGCAGCAGAACACCGTTGACTACGCCGTGCGGCAGGTCGAGCAAGCCGCCGACCTGATGGCTCATCGCGTGGGTCGCGCCGAGCAGCGCGTTGGTGAAGGCCATCCCGGCTTCGAGGCTGGCCTGCGCCATGTGGTCACGGCGTTCCCCGGAGCCGTGCCGGTCGATGATCCGGGGCAGGTTGCCGAAGACCAGCCGGACCGCGTTCAGCGCATGCCCGTCGGCCAGCGGGTTGTGCGCGCAGGACACGTACGCCTCGATGCCGTGCGTCAGCGCGTCCAGGCCGGTCGCGGCGGCCAGGTCGTCGGGCATGGTGGACAGCAGCCGCGGGTCCGTGACGGAGATCTCGGGCACCAGGGCGCGCCCCATGATCGTCACCTTCACCGAACTCGCGGTGTCGGTGATGATGCAGAACTGGGAGACGTCAGCGCCCGTCCCCGCGGTCGACGGGATCATCAGCAGCGGCGGGATCGGGCGCGTGACCCGGTCCACCCCCGCGTAGTCGAGGATGTGGCCGCCGTTGCCGGTGAGGATGGCGATTCCCTTGGCCGCGTCGAGGCACGAGCCGCCGCCGATCGCGACGATAACGTCGCAGCCCGATTCGCAGTACCGCTGGTAGCCCTCGGCGACCTCATAGTCCTTTGGGTTGGGCGTCAGCCCCGACCAGAAGGTCGCGCGCAAGCCGGATTCGGCCAGGTGGGTCGCGAGCTCGTCCGCCCAGCCGGCCTCGATGATGCCGGGATCGGTGACCACGAAGGGCCGCTGCGCGCCGATCCGCCGCGCGGCGAAACCCGCCTCGGCCAGCGATTCCGGCCCGAAGACGATCTCCGGCGCCTGGAACTTGATGATCCCGCCCGGCGTGAGCGGGGGCGGCTCCCTGGGGACCGGAAGCGGCTCCGCGGGGACGGGAGGCGGCTCCGCGGGGACCGGAGGCGGCTCCGCGGGGACCGGAGGCGGCTCCGCGGGGACCGGGCTGCCCTGCTCTGGAACGACGTACTCACGGCCGACTCTCACCGTTGAGTTCATCGAGCACCCTTCCGCGATCCGTCCCCTTCGACGGTTACCTTTCAGAGTGACCGACCTGTGGCCGCCGGGTCAATAGACCTCGTGGCCGTTATGGCTGGACGCAGACCTGGGACCGGTGCGACCGTGAAACGGGAACGGTCACCGCCGAGGGCGACCTGGACTTCCGGGGCACGCTGGCGGTGGCCAAGGACGCGCCGGTGGGGTTCACGGCCATCCGGCTGAACTTCGGCCTGGAGACCGGCGCGAGCGCCGAGGAGATCGCCACCCTGCTCCGGCTGACCCTGCGCTACTGCGTCGTCTACCAGACCCTGGCCGGCCCGGTCGACCTGTCCGCCACCGTCACCCCGCCGCCCTGACGCCGATCGAGCGCCCCTTGGCCGAAAGGTGCCGGATGGGCGGCCCGAATGAGACGGCCCGGATGGGTGGGGCCGCTTCAGATGGAGAAGTCCTCGCCGTGCCATATCCCGGCGTCGGGCGGCCGGATGGGGTGGCCCGTCAGGTGACCGTCAGCCAGTGACTCCAGCCGGTCGACCCGGCCGCTAGGCAGGGCGGCGGCAACATGATCCGGAACGTCACCTTCGAGCGGGCGTCCTTCCAGCCGCCGCCGGACCGCTTCGAGGCCGGGACCGCCTCCATCGCGGACGCCGCCGGCCTCGCCACCGCGCTCTCTTACGTTGAGCGGATCGGCCGTACCAACATCGCGGGTTACGAGCACGACCTGCTCGGCTACGCGACGCGGGCGCTGACGGACGTACCGGGATGCCCGATCTCGGGGTGCCGAGCTTGAGCGCCGTCCGGCTTGGGGCATACTGGAGGAGTAACGCCGCCAAGACTCCCGCGGCCCGCGGTCACGCCGACGCTGTCCCCGCGCCCGCCCGGCATCTCCGGGCAGGCGCCTCCTGACAGCAGCCGGACGGAACCCTGGCACGCCATTGCTGGGCGGGAGTCCTCATGGGCTGGTCTCATTCTGCTTACCGAATTATCCGCCGGGATCGCGAGCGCCGTCCCGGTCACGGTGACCGGGCGCT
Source organism: uncultured Actinomycetes bacterium (assembly GCA_963732345.1). Classification (GTDB taxonomy): domain Bacteria; phylum Actinomycetota; class Actinomycetes; order Streptosporangiales; family Streptosporangiaceae; genus Bog-532. Next base: position 124,191 of record CAVSZI010000020.1, read on the forward strand.
GCACCCACCGCACCTGCGTCACTTGTCGGTACAACCCGACCTGACCGCCGGGACGGCGACGATGGTGATCAGCGGCGAACTCGATCTTCTCAGCGCGCCGTCCCTGGCCGGGCACCTGGACCAGATCCTGGCCGGCCAGCCCCGGCGCCTCGTCTTCGATCTGGCGCGGGTCAGCTTCATCGACTGCGCCGCGGCCCGGCTGATCGCCGGCACGGAAGCCTTGCTGCCGGGTGATCACCGGCCGGTCGTCCGCCGCGCCGCCCCGCAGGTCCGCCGCGTCTTCGAGCTCACCGGCCTGGGCATTCGCTGCGAGATGGACGGTGAGACGGGATAGGTTAGGCCGGCACGCGGCCCGCGCCGGGCGGCGTGGCCCGGCCCCCGGCGGACGGACCCGGCGTGAAGGCCCAGTAAGCGGCCCGTGATCGGCGACCCCGGAGGCGATGTGGACAGCCGCAGTGACCAGGAGTTCGCCGGACTGGCCCGGGAGTACCTGGACGACCGGGCGGAACGGCACCCGGACGCCGCGACCGAACTCGGTGACCACCGGTTCGACGCCCACCTGCCTGACCTGTCCGCGGCGGCGCTCACCGGCGAGCGCCAGGCCCTCGGCCGCTGGGCAGATGCGGCCGGGGCGCTGGAGGCCGGAACGCTTGCCCCGGAGCATCAGGTGGACGCGGCCATGCTGGCCAACGACGTGGCCCGGCGGATATTCGAGCTGGACGAACTGCGCGAGCACACGTGGAATCCGCTGCTGGCCAACCCGGGCCGCGCCATCTACCAGCTGCTGGCCCGCGACTTCGGTCCGCTGCCCAGCCGGCTCGCCTCGGTAGCGGGCCGGCTGGCTGAGGTCCCGGCCGCGGTAGCTGCGGCCCGGCAGCTGCTCGGGCCGATGCCAAGGGTGCACCTGGAAACCGCGATCGCCCAGTTCTCCGGCACGATCACGCTGGTCACCGAGGTCATCGACATCGCCTTGCGGAACGCGCCGGAGCGCGAGGCCGACCTCGCACGGGTGCGCCCGGCCGCGCTGGAGGCGCTGAGTGAGCACCGGTCATGGCTGTCCGCCCGGCTCGCTGAGGCCGCCGCGGACGACGGCTTCGCGGACCCGCGGATCGGCGCCGATCTGTTCGCCCGCAAGCTGTCGCTGACGCTGAACACGCAGGCGGACGCGGACGCCATCCTGGCCCGGGCGCACGCTGACCTGGATCGGGTGAGCGAGGAGATCGCCGCGCTGGCGGCCGAGATCGCCGGGGCTGGCGTCCGGTCCGGCCGGGCCGACGGCCCAGGACAGCCCCCGGCGGACGGTGATCCCGTCGCCCGGGAGGTACTGGACCGGCTGGCCGCCGACGCGCCGGACAACCGGACCATCCTTGCGTTCAGCCGTACCGCGCTCGCCGCCCAGACCGCCTTCGTGCGCGAGAACCGGCTGATCACTCTGTTCGACGATCCGGTCGAGGTGATCGATATGCCCGAGATCGACCGCGGCGTCGCGGTGGCCTACTGCGATTCACCGGGCCCGCTGGAAACGGCACCGACGCCCACCTTCATCGCCATCTCCCCCACCCCGGCGGACTGGTCGGCCCAGCGGGTCGCCTCGTTCTATCGCGAATACAACCGGCACATGGTGCACAACCTGATGGTGCACGAGGCGATGCCCGGCCATTACGCGCAGCTCCAGCATTCCCGGCGGTTCAGCGGCTCGGTCACCGCCGTCCGCGCCGCGCTCCGGTCCGGGTCGTTCGTCGAAGGCTGGGCGGTCTACGCCGAGCAGGTCATGGCCGAAAGGGGCTACCCGGGCGACGGGGATCCACGCGCCGTCCGCATGCAGCAGCTCAAGATGCAGCTCCGCATGATCATCAACGCGATCCTGGACGCCCGGGTCCACGGGGACGGGATGACCGAGGCCGGGGCGATGGCGCTGATGACCGGGCGCGGGTACCAGGAGGAGCGCGAGGCCTCCGGCAAGTGGCGGCGCACCCTGCTCACCTCGGCTCAGCTGTCCACCTATTACGTCGGGTATACCGAGGTCGCCGACCTCGCCGGTGAGCTGAGGGCCGCTTCGCCCGGGCAGCCGGACCAGGAGATCCACGACCGCATGCTCGCGCACGGCTCACCACCGGTCCGGCTTCTCCGCCCGCTGGCCACCGCCTGACGCCCCGCGGCTCTCACACCCTGACGCGTCGCGGCTCTCACACCTGACACGGCCTGCCCCTCGCTCCCTCACACGGCCCAGCCCTCGCGCCGTTTCATTTATCTCGCCCCATCGGCGATCCGCAGCGGCCCTGCATCCGTAGATACCGGTAGGGGCAGCCACCGGGCTGCTGCCGGCCATGGACCACCACGGCGCACCAGGGGAATCATGATTTCACTGCCGGCCAACGCCACCACCGTGCCCAGCAGAAGAGCGGACCGGACGGAGCTCGGCGCGTTCCTGCGCGGCCGGCGGGTGCGGGTCGGCACGCGCGAAACGGGAGCAGCCACCGCCCTCCGCCCGGGCCCGGTGCCCCCGCGCGACAGCGCCGCCCGCCGCGACGGCCTGGCCGGCCGCAGTGAGTTCACCGCGCGCACCGGGGCCGCGAGCCCCGAGCCGGACAGCGAGCCCGGCGTCCCCGCGTTCCTGCACGTGCTGCTCCGCCAGGTAGAGCCGTTCCCGGCCGCGGTCCTCAGCGCGCGCTGGGACATCCTGGCGTTCAATCGTAGTTACGACGCGCTGTTCAGCCTGGAATCGGTCCCGGCCCGGAACCGGAACGCGATGCTGCTCTACTTCGCCGCCGCGGGCCAGCGCGAACTGTGGCCGGACTGGGCCACCGACGCGCCCCGGGTGGTCGGCCAGATCCGCGCGGCGATGGCCCGGCACGACACCGACCCGGAGTGGGCCACCCTGCTGGAGCGGCTGCGCCGGGCCTCCCCGGACTTCGACCGGATGTGGCAGCAGGCCGGGACCGGCAGCTACGGCCACGCACCGGAGCGCTTCCGGCACCCGGTGGCCGGGGTATTGCGGCTGGCCCGCTTCCACCTGTGGGCTGAGCCCCGCGAAGACGGTCTCGTCGCGGCCGGCTACACGCCCGCCGACGCCGCGACCGCAGCCAAGCTCCCCCGCCTCCGGGCTCTGTCCACCCTCGCTTGAGGAGGCCGTGGAACCGCCGGTCCGGGCGGCACGAGGGCCGTCAGGACGTGGCCGTCCGGTCTTCCTTCGTCCAGCGCAGGATCATGAGGCCTCCTACGAGGGGACAGCTTCCGTGGGCGGGTCGCTGGGCACGAACACGGTGGCGGCCATCCGCCGCAGCTCGACGCGGCGGATCTTGCCCGTGGCTGTGGTGGGATAGCTGGTCACGAACAGGACCTTGCGCGGGCGCTTGAACGACGGCAGGGCCTGCCGGCAGAACTCGATCAGCTCGTCCTCGGTCGCGGTGGCGCGGGGTTCGGCGATCACGAACGCGACCGGCTTTTCCAGCCCGTTCGCGTCGGGGGCGGCGACCACGATGGCCTGGGCCACGGCGCTGTGCGCGAGCAGCCGCGCGGAGCGGGCTGCATCGCGCCTACCTGGGCAAACGCGAATCGGACCACAGGAGTTCCGAATAGTTAGAACGAGCTACCCGAACCCGGATAACGGCTTGACCGCGTCCCCGGCCCCATCGCTCCCCAGGTTGCCGGACGGCTTCGCTCCCGCCTGCATCTGCTCACCACCCTAGAGGGCTAGGGCGCTCTGCAACCTTTCTGCACCCGGCCGGCAACTCCTCTGCTTACCCGGGCGAGGAACTGTGGGGGTAGATGAAAATCACGCTCCGGTCCGGTAAAGCGTGGGGAGGAGATCCAATGGGAACACGTATTGCCGTACTGATTCCGGCGCATAACCAGCAAGACTATATTGCCGTCACCATCGAAGGTGTCCAGGCACAGACACGCGGCTATGTCGGAACGTCACCGTAAGCGTGCCCGCTGGCACCAAGGCTGGCACCTATTACGCGGTCTGTGAACTGGTCCCAAGGCCGCCACTCCCACCGCCAGCGCGAATATTTCCCTCCAGATCTACGCGGGGATTCGCCCTCCAGATCTACGCGGGGATTCGCTCTCCAGATCTACGCGGGGATTCGCTCTCCAGATCTACGCGGGGATTCTCCCTCCAGATCTACGCGGGGATTCGCGAATACATCACCGTCTCCTAGCCGCTGACTATCGGGCCCTTCGGGGCCGGTGGTGAACGGCTCAGATTGAGCAAAATACCTTGGGGGAGAAAATGAGCATCGTAAGTTATCCCGCATACGCCGCGATTGCCATCCCGGTGCTCGCCGTCATAGCCGGAATCAGCCACGCCACAACTGGTCGCTGACCGTGAAGATCATCGCGCTGATCCCGCGCATAACGAAGAAAACACCATTGCCATGACGATCGAATCACTTCAGGATCAGATGTGGACTCCTGATCACATCATTGTCCTGGCCGATAACTGTACGGATGGCAATTGGCCGTCAGCCTGATTATGCGGGTAACGCGAAAGGGGGAGAAGAAATCATGAACGCAACAGTCATGGGCATCACGCTCGGCATGATAGTGGCTTTCGGGCTCATTACCGTGGTGGGGAGCATTCTGGTGTGGCGTTACAGCGTCAGGCTGGCCAGGTATTTGCGGAACGTGCGTGTGATCGTGTTCAGGCTCCCTCGTTTCGTTGAGGTTGACGAAGTTGACGAAGTTTCGATGGAGCGGGTGAATGCAGAATGAAGATTGAGCTGAAACGGGCCCTGATCGTGACCATTCAGGTGGTCACGGTGGTGGTTACCACCTACGTTATTTCGCAGCGGACGTCGGACTGGCGGCTGCTGGTGTACTGGTGCATGTGCGCGGCGGTGATCCTCTTCTGCATGCTCTCGGTCATCTTCCCCCGGAGGTTCACCAAGCTCCCGGTGGCACCTGGGCGGGTGCTGGCGATCATACCGGCTTACAACGAATCGCAGGAGGCAATTAACAAGACGGTTCGGTCGCTCATCAACCAGACGCGCGAGGTCGCAGAGATCCATGTGATGGACGACGGGTCCACCCCGCCGGTCGTGCCGTTCGATCACCCGAGGGTGTTCTGGCACCGGCAGAAGAATGCCGGCAAGCGCGGCGCGCACGTGGGTGTGCTGAAGATGTTCAACCGGAAGGACTTCGATTATATCCTGACCGTGGACTCCGATTCCGAGCCTTACCCGGATGCGGTGGAGCACCTGCTCCGGTCAATGAGTGACCCGCACGTGCAGGCTTCAACCGGCATGATCTACATCCGCAACTTCCGGGACAACCTGGTCACCCGCGCCGCCGATATGGATATCGGGATGTCGTGCATCATGATGCGCGCGTCGCGGACCAGGATGGGCGCGCTGGAAACCACCTCGGGCGCGCTGGCTCTGTACCGCAGTGACCTGCTGTATGACCATCTGGCCGGGTACGCGGTTGAATGCGGCACCGGGGACGACCGTTGGCTGGCGCTCCGCGCGCTGCTGCGCGGCGATGTGGTGGCGGTCTATGAGGCAGGCGTCGAGACGGACATGCCGAACACGATCAAGGGCACGTTCCGCCAGCGGCTTCGCTGGTCGCGCTCGTGGTGGTGGATGCTCCCGTTCGTCTTCGCCAACTTGTCGTTCAGGAAGATCCTGTCGCCGGCCTTCGGGCTGACGCAGCTCCTGATCATGCCGCTGTTCGTGCTCTGGCTCTACGCCACTTACGCGCTGCACGGCCCGGGGGAAAGGCCCGCGCTCCTCTTCACGCTTCTCTACGTCGCGTGCTACGTCGTCGTGCGCGGCGGGGTTGCGGCGCTCTACCTGATCGACCGTCCCAACACGACGTGGAGGGACAAGCTATTCCAGCTGGTGGCGGGCACCCCCCTGTCGGTCATTCTCAACACCTTCATGCTGACGCCCACCAAGTACTGGGCGCTGTTCAAGCTGCGGGACAACCGCTGGCGCTCGCGCGGTGACATGGGGCGGATGGGGCTGGCGCAGAAGGTCAAGGCCATTACCGAGGGCACGGTGGTCGGTGGGGCCGTTATCGGGGCTCTTGCGATGATGATGGTCGCGGGCACCTGGCCACTGAATCTGCCCCCTGCACCCAAAGGACTGCCGGTGCTGAGCAACAACGCCTCGGCGGGAAAGGTCCTCTTCACTTACGATGACGGCCCCGGAACGGCCACCCTGCAACTGGTCAGTAATCTGAAGGCAGAGCACATTAAGTACGCCGTGTTCTTCATGATCGGTGAGAAGGTGGCCGCTAACCCGCGCATCGTCCGTGCTGTCGTCAAGGCAGGCTACGCGGTGGAGGTGCACACCTGGGACCACCACTCGTTGACCGGCGCGTCCACGCACACCGCGCCGCTGACCCCTTCTGAGGTCAAATTGGAGTTCACCAAGACCATCAACGCGCTGGTGGCGGCGGGCGCACCGAGGCCGACAATGTGGCGTCCACCATACGGTGACGCGAACGGGGAGGACATTCTTATCGCCAAGAGCCTCGGCCTGCGGCTGGTCATGCCCTGGTCGGAAAACAATACCATCAGTGACAACGGTGACTGGATCACGGGTATTACGACACAGCAGATCGTCAGCAACGTGACCAAGGGATGGTCGGGCGGTGTCGCCATCCACGGCGGTTCGACTATTGCCGGGCACGACGGCATCGAGGGCAAGGCACAAACTACGATCGCGGCCCTGCCCGGCATCGTGCAATGGATGAATGCGCACCATCTGGGCGCTATGACCAGCGTCCCAGCGGACGAAACGGGCGGGATTCACCCGGCGCGTTGGACCGCGCACACAGGCGGAAACACAGGGGGAGGATGATATGAACGATCTCATTGTTATCGGGCTCGGGTACGTCGGGCTGCCGCTGGTCCGGGAAGCTACCCGGGCCGGGATGCAGGTCACCGGCTATGACTACAGCCGTGACGTGACGGAGGGTCTGAACGCGGGCCGGTCGCACGTGGATGACATCAGCGACGCCGATGTCAAGGAGATGGGGTTGCGCGGATTCCGCGCCACCTCGGACCCGGCGGCGCTGGGTACCGCCCAGGTGGCCGTCATCTGCGTGCCGACGCCGCTGTCACCCGAGGGCGGGCCGGATCTCACGGCAGTGCGCGGGGCGACCAGGACGATAGCCACGATGCTGCGCCCCGGCATGCTGGTGGTGCTGGAGTCCACCAGCTACCCGGGCACCACGGATGAGGTGGTGCGCCCGATCCTGGAGGAGGCGACCGGCCTGACCGCAGGCGCGGACTTCAGCCTGGCGTTCTCACCGGAGCGGATTGACCCGGGCAACCGGGAGTATGAGCTGCGGACCACGCCAAAGATCGTGGGCGGGCACACGCCCGACTGCACCCGCGCCGCCGTCCAGTTCTACAGCCGGATCGTGGATCAGGTGGTGGTGGCGAAAGGGATGCGCGAGGCCGAGATGGCCAAGCTGCTGGAGAATACCTACCGGCACGTCAACATCGCGCTCGTCAACGAGATGGCCGTGTTCTGCCACGAGATGGACATCGATCTTTGGGATGTCATCAGGTGCGCGTCCACCAAGCCGTTCGGATTCCATGCGTTCCATCCCGGCCCCGGTGTCGGCGGGCACTGCATCCCGATCGACCCGAACTATCTCGCGGACAGGGTGTCCCAGGAATGCGGTCACCCGTTCCGGTTCGTGGAGCTGGCGCAGGAGATCAACAGCCGGATGCCCGTCTATGTCGTGGACCGCGCGGCAGAGATGCTCAACACCAAGGCCAAGGCAGTTAACGGCTCGCTGGTGCTGCTGCTCGGCGTCACCTACAAGGCGGATATCGCGGACCAGCGGGAGACGCCAGCTGCCGCCATCGTGCGGAAGCTGCGGGCACGCGGCGCCGAGGTCGCTTACCATGACCCGTTTGTGAACGGCTGGCAGGTGGACGGGCAGCCAGTCCGGCAGGTGACCGATTACCCGGAGTTGGCCGACCTGGTGATCCTGCTTCAGGAGCATAGCGCGTACGACCTGGCGCACCTCGCGGAGGAGACGGCGCTGCTGCTGGACACGAGCGGGCACGTGCCCGCCGGCAAGAACGTGGAGGCATTGTTACGTGGACCCGGCGCGAGGTGCTTAAAGTGGCCCTCACGCCGGCGATGGCATGCGCTACCGGTTTCGTTGTTACCGAGGAGATAGAGAGGAAGATCATGGCGCCACGGCCGGCGCCAGCCAACAACGCATACCTGTTCGCTGACGGGTTCAACGGGCCCGCTGGCAGCCCGCCCGACCCGAGTAAGTGGAACTTCGTCACCGGTCAGCAGAATGATATCCACCCGGGCACGGTGGGGACCTACACTGCCCAGGAACGCAACTGCTACGTGGATGGTCACTCCCACCTGGTGCTCCGCGCCCAGTCCGACCACAGCAGCGCCAGGCTGAACACGCGGGGCAAGTTCCAGCATCAGTATGGGTCCTGGCAGGCCAAGATCAAGTACTCCGGTGCGCCCGGCTGCTGGCCCGCCTGGTGGTGCGTCGGCAACATCTACCCGGCCGATGGCGAAATAGATATCTTCGAGGCGTACGGTAACGGTCGATGGTCACCGGACACCACCGTGTGGGCCCCTAACATGGAGGACCAACAGACTGTCCATGTCCCGGCCATGTCGGACGGTGAGTGGCATATCTGGCAAATGGACTGGGTGCAGAATGCCGGGTTCAAGTTCTACCAGGATGGCAATGAGTATCTGTCGGTCGCGCCATCCAGCCTGCCTGACTGGCGCTACGACTCAGGTAACCAGCTCTACATGATCATCAACATCGCCCTCGGGGGAGCGGGCGGCGGGAGTTTCACCGGCACTAAATGGCCGGTGGAGCTGCTGGTCGATTACATTCATGTCTGGTAGGTGGCTGCTGCTGTCAGCCTCCGTCCTGGCCCTGCTGGTCGGGCTGGTCACCGGATGCAGCAGCGGCCCGTCTTACTGCTCGGCTGCCACGGTGGACGCCGCCAACCTTACGGTGGACGCTAGCCACCTCGGCCATGGTTCCGCGCAGGACGCGCTGAACCTGATCAACATCAACGCGATGGCGCTTAACGCCGACGCGAAGGCTACATATCCGTCACAGGTCACGGCCATCCAGGACTCGATCACCACCCTGCAGGCCGCGATCAAGTCACACGGCGCAACCGCGCCAGCGATCACGCGAGTGAGGAACGCGGTCAGCAGCCTGCAGCATGCCGTACCGCATGGCTGTACCTTCCCACCTGGTTCTTAGCTAAGGGGCCGATTCGCTTAGTGAAATCGGCACTAACGAGCCACCGTCATGGCATTACGGGACGGTGGCATCGCCCGCTCTACTGGCGCATAAAAGCCTGCGGTCAAAGGGAAACCCGGCCGGCCGCGGTCACAGTCCCAGGCGGCGGGACAGATCAGAGGCGAGCCTTCCTGCCGGGTCGAGCCCGGCGCGGAACTGCCGGAATTCCGGCAGCCGCGGATACATCTGGGCCAGCACATCGGGCGGCACCCGCGAGTCCTTCGCCAGGTAGACACGGCCGCCGGCGTCCACGACGAGCCGGTCGAGCCGGTCCAGCAGGCCGGCCAGCCCCGGGGTGCGGGCCGGGAAGTCGAGCGCGAGCGTCCAGCCGGCCCGCGGAAACGACAGCAGCCCCGGGTCTTCATCCCCGAAGCGTTTGAGCACCGTCACGAACGACGGCGCCCGCGCCGCGCTGACCAGCTCGAACGAGCGCCGCACGGCGGCCTCCTGGCCGAACGGGACCACGTACTGATACTGCCGGAAGCCGCCCGGCCCGTAAACACGGTTCCAGTTCCTGATGCCGTCGAGCGGGTGGAAGAACGTCCCGATGGTCTGCAGTTCCCGCTCGCGGTGCCGCGGCGCCTTGCGGTAGTACGCCTCGTTGGCCAGGGCCACCGTGTAACGGTTGATCAGCCCGGGCGGGAACGCGGACGGCACGCCCAGGCGGGCGCCGGGGCGGAACGCGAACGGGTCCGTCTTCCCGTCGGCCGGCAGATCGGCCAGGTCAGCGAAGTCGCCGCTGGTGATCACCGAACGGCCGAGGCTCGCGCCCCGGGCCATGCTGTCCGACCAGGCCACCGTGTAGCCGTAGCGGCGGTCGTGCTCGGCCAGCACGGCCATGGTCTCGTCGACATCGGCGGTGCGCACGGTATCCACCCGGACCCGGGACGTGGCCACGCGCTTCAGCTGCACCGTGGCCCGCAGGATCAGGCCGGTCAGGCCCATCCCCCCCGCGGTCGCCCAGAACAGGGCGGGATCGCCCTCGCTGGTCACCGTGCGCAGCTCACCGCTGGGCAGCATAAGGTCGAAGGAGCGCACGTGCCGGGCGAAGCTGCCCGCCACGTGGTGGTTCTTGCCGTGCACGTCCGCCGCGATGGCGCCGCCGATGGTGACCTGCCGGGTGCCGGGCGACACCGGGACGAACCAGCCGCCGGCAGCCCGGCCACCATGAGCTGCTCCAGGCTGACGCCGGCTTCGCAGGTCGCCAGGCCGCTGACCGGGTCCAGTCCGGTGATCCGGTTGAGCCGGACGGTGGAGACGACCAGCCCTCCCCCGCACTGAGCCGCGTTGTTGTAGCTGCGGCCCAGACCGCGCGCGATCAGCCCCCGGGACGGCGCCGCCGTCTTGAGCAGCGTCTCCGCGTCGCCGGGATCCGACGGCTCGGCCAGCTCGGCCGAGGATGGCGCGATCCGGCCCCAGCCGGTCAGGGTGACAGTTTGGCCCACGAGCACCGCATACTACCCCCGCCCCGAAGTCCCGGCTCGTGGCCGGGAAATGGCCGCTCAGGAATGCGCCGATTTCGTTATGCAATCACGGGACGTCCAGGGCGTAACCTTCCGTCCGGACAGGGCCCGGTCAGGACAGGGCGGGGCGGGCCGCCGCCAGCTGGGACGCCAGTACCGACCGGGCGGTGACCAGGGACGGCCCGTACCAGGTCAGGCTGCGGCCTTCCACCAGCGCGACCCGCTGACGGGGAAACACCTCCGGGCCGTCATCGCCGCTGAAGGGATACGGCTCGTCGGGCAGCACGATCAGGTCAGGCCGGCGCGCGGCGACATCATCGAGGTCAACGTGCGGATACCGCCCAGGGTCAGCGCCGTAGACGTTTTCCAGCCCGAGCCGCGCGGCGACGTCGCCGGTGAAGGTCGCCGATCCCACGACCATCCATGGATCCCGCCAGACGGGGATGACGGCGCGCGTCTGGGCGCCGGGCCCGGGCTGGTTCCATTCCCGTTCGGCGGCGCCGAGCCACTCCGGCGCCGGCCAGCCCAGGGCGGCGAACATCCGCTGCAGCGAGGCCATCGCCTGATCGACGGTCTGGATGACCGTGACCCATACCGGCACCCCGGCCGCCCGGAGGCGCTCGACGTCGATGCGCCGGTTCTCTTCCTGGTTGGCCAGCACGACGCCGGGCCTCAGCGCCTCGATGGCGGCCAGGTTGGGGTTCTTGGTCCCGCGCACCCGCGGCACGTCCAGGTCCGCGGGGTGGGTGCACCAGTCGGTCACGCCGGCCAGCGCCTCCCGCCGGGTCGCGGCCACCGACTCGGTCAGCGACGGCACCAGGGACACCACCCGCCGCACCGGCCGCGCCAGCGGAACCGGATAGCCGAGATCATCACACGTTATGTCTATGGTTCGTCCTGCTTTCGCACTTCCGCGGGCAGGTCGCCAGCGTCGGCCGCGTCTTTACCCTTGCCCGTACGGAGGTCGGCCAGCTGCGCGGCTATCTGCAGTTCCGCCTCCTCGTCCTGCCTGCGCACTTCCGCGGGCAGGTCGCCAGCGTCGGCCGCGTCTTTACCCTTGCCCGTACGCAGGTCGGCCAGCTGCGCGGCTATCTGCAGTTCCGCCTCCTCGTCCTGCCTGCGCACTTCCGCGGGCAGGTCGCCAGCGTCGGCCGCGTCTTTACCCGTGCCCGTACGCAGGTCGGCCAGCTGCGCGGCTATCTGCAGTTCCGCCTCCTCGTCCTGCCTGCGCACTTCTGCGGGCAGGTCGTCATTGTGCGTCATGGCAGGTCCCTTCAAACTGGCCACCCCGCTGGTGGTCCTGACCGGGTAGGTATGGCTGATACCGAGCTATTCCTGGTTTCTTCCTACACGCGACCTTGGTCCCGCCGCTGGTGGCCTTAGTCCTTGTCGGTAAATGAGCCCACCGCCAACCCCGCCACCGCCAGCTCACCGGGCGCCCGAACTGGGGGCCCGCCCTCGACGGCCCGCGTTACGCTGGCGTACCTTCGTTATGTTACTGGCGCGTACGGCTGGCCTCCGGGCCGCCCGGAAAGGAGTTCCGATGTCCCGGCATCGTCGGACGATCACCGGCCGGCCGGTGGTGATCACGGGTGCCGCCTCCGGCATCGGCCGGAGCCTCGCGCAGCGGCTGTCCCGATCCGGCTCTGCGGTGGCCATCGCTGACGTCAACGAGACCGGCCTGAAACAGACGGCCCAGTCGCTGCCGGGGCCGGTGCTCGCCCGTGTGCTCGACGTAGCCGACGCCGCGGCCCAGCTCCGCTTCGCGGCGGAGGTGCGGGAGTGGCTGACCGCACCGCTGGCCGCAGTGTTCAACAATGCCGGCGTCGCCGTGACGTCGCCGGTCCTCGGCGCTGACCCGGATGACGACGAGTGGCTGCGGCGGATCAACTTCGGCGGCGTGGTCAACGGCACCCGCGCCTTCCTGCCCATCCTCACCGGGCAGGACGAGGGCGTCATCGTCAATACCTCCAGCGTCTTCGGCTTGCTGGGCATGCCCTACCAGAGCGCCTATTGCGCCTCGAAGTTTGCGGTCCGCGGCTTCACCGACGCGCTGCGCCAGGAACTGCGCGGCACCGGCGTCTCGGCGGTCACCGTCCACCCGGGCGGCATCCGGACGAACATCGCCCGCAACGCGCGGATACGCAGCGACCCCGAGGGCCGCGGGCGCACCCACGAGCAGATGGCGGCCGAGTTCGAGGCGATCACCATGACCTCACCGGAGAAGGCAGCGGAGATCATCTGCCGCGGGGTGGAGCGGGGCAAGGCCCGCATCCTGGTCGGGCCCGACGCCTATGCCTTCGATGCGCTGGCCCGGGTCGCCCCGACGCACTACTTCGACATCATCGCGCAGGCCGAGAAGCGGCTGCGGTCGCGGCGGGGGGCGGTGCGCCAGTGAGCGAGCACGTCGACGTGCTGATCGTCGGGGCCGGGCTGTCCGGGATCGGCGCCGCGCACCACCTGCAGACCGCGTTCCCCGGCCGGACCTACGTCATCCTCGAGGCCCGTGATGTCATGGGCGGCACCTGGGACCTTTTCCGCTATCCGGGCGTGCGCTCGGACTCGGACATGCAGACGCTCGGTTACCGGTTCCGCCCGTGGACCGGGGCCAAGGCCATCGCGGACGGCCCCTCGATCCTCCGCTACGTCCGCGATACGGCCACCGAGGCGGGGATCGACCAGCACATCCGCTACCACCACCGGGTGACCCGGGCGTCCTGGTCCGCCACCGACGCGCGATGGACGGTGGAGGCCACCCACGGCACCGAAACCGTGGTGCTGACGTGCAGCTTCCTGCTGCTGTGCAGCGGCTACTACCGCTACGACCGCGGTTACCAGGCGGCGCTGCCGGGCATCGGGAACTTCCGCGGCCAGGTGGTGCACCCGCAGCAGTGGCCCGAGCACCTGGATTACGCGGGTAAACGGGTCGTCGTGATCGGCAGCGGCGCGACCGCGGTGACGCTGGTGCCGGCCATGGCCGGGACCGCCGGGCACGTGACGATGCTGCAGCGCTCGCCCAGCTACATCATCAGCCTGCCGACCGAGGATCCGATCGACGCGCGCCTGCGCGCCCTGGTCGGGACGCGCCGGGCCTACCCCCTCATCCGGTGGAAGAACGTGCTCGTCACCACGCTGATCTACCAGCTCAGCCAGCGACGGCCGCAGATGATGCGGAACTGGATCCGCAGCATGACGATCAAGCAGCTGCCGGCCGGGTACGAGGTCGACACGCATTTCAAGCCGGTCTACAACCCCTGGGACCAGCGCCTGTGCCTGGTGCCGGACGGCGACCTGTTCCGCGCCATCCGCAATCAGCGGGCCTCGGTGGTCACCGGCCGGATCGCGACCTTCACGGAGCACGGCCCGCGGCTGGAATCCGGCGAAGAGCTCAAGGCCGACATCGTGGTGACCGCGACCGGCCTGCAGTTGCTCGCGCTGGGTGGCATCGAGCTGACCGTCGACGGACGCGCTATCCGCCTCCCCGACACAATGGCCTACAGGGGCATGATGCTGAGCGGCGTGCCGAACTTCGCCTTCACCATCGGCTACACCAACGCGTCGTGGACGCTGAAGGCGGACCTGGTGAGCGAGTACGTCTGCCGGCTGCTCGCGCACATGGATTCCCGTGGCTACGACGTGTGCGTCCCGGTCAACGAAGATCCGCGCGTCACCGGGCGGCCGCTGCTGGACTTCTCGGCGGGATACGTGCTCCGCGCCATCGATCAGTTCCCGCGGGCCGGCTCGCGGGCCCCCTGGCGGCTCGGCATGAGCTATCTCAGCGACGCGCTCACCCTGCGGCACGGCAAGATCGACGACGGCGCCATGCGCTTCAGTGCAGTCCGGACCGGGCCGCGTCCAGCTGGGACCGGAGCACCGAGCACGCGCTGACCAGGGACGGGCCGTACCAGGGCACGTTCGGGTTGATAAGCCAAACTGCGTCCCTGCCGTCCATAGGCACTTCATGAGCTCGGCAGTCCCCCGTCTATCCGGCCGCGGGAAAGACCCGCCGCCACCCCGGGCGGCCCGTGCCGCTGCGGATCATCGGCGGGGATGCCCGCGAGCACGGCGCCGGCCGCGTCAAAGGCGCGCAATGTGTCCTCCAGCATCGGGGACGACTGCGCGTCCGGCCACGAAGACAGCTTGGCCGCCACCGTGCCGGTACCCGGGGCGACGTAAAGCATCTGGCCATTGATGCCCAGGCACAGCAGCACGTCGCCGTGCGCCCGTGGCACGAACCAGAACTTGTTGCGGTACCACCCGCCGGGAAGGTAGGGCTCGGACACGGACCGCGCGAACGCGTCCCGGACGTCCGGGTCGACCGCCCACGACTCCCGCAACCAGGCACCGGGGACGATGCGGCGGCCCGCCACTTCGCCGTCCCCCAGCAGCATCATGCCGAAACGTGCGAGGTCCCGGGCGGTGGCGCACATTCCCCCGTCGTGAATCGCGGTGCCTACCCCGTCACAGGTGATTTCGGCATCATGATCGGCCCCCAACGGCGACCACACGAACTCGCTGATGAGGTCGGCCATCCTGGTATTCGCGGCCCGCTCGCACACCCAGCCGAGGACATCAGTCTCGCAGGACCGGTAGTCAAAGACCCCGCCGTGCGCGCCGGCGCCGCCGAGTGTGGTCAGGTAGGCGTACATCGACGGGGGCACCTTACGCGCCGACGGGGGGCGCCAGCCCATGGCCTCCTCGATGAGGCGCACCTCGGCGTTCAGGTCCGTGTAGTCCTCGCTGAAGTCCACTCCGGACCGCATGTCCAGGACATTACGCAGGGTGGCCCCGCGGTAGCCGCTGGACGAAAGCTCTGGCACGTGGTCGGTGATCAGCTGCTCGGGGGACAGCACACCGCGCTCGACGAGGTTGCCGACGACGCAGCTCACCACGGACTTGGAGATGGACATCAGCAAGTGGGGTGTGTCAGAGGCCATCTCTCCCGCGTAACGCTCGAGGACCACCCGCCCGTCGTGGACGACGACGACGGCATCGGTGTAGGTGCCGTCGAGCACTTCGTCCACGGTCGCCTCGGCGGCGCTGGCGCGGACCAGCGAGACCCGGCCCAGCGGCTGGGGATCCCCGGGCAGCGACGCTACCGGTCCCGGGCCGCGGGGAATGCGCTGCGTGGGCACGAGTTCACGCACGTGCGAGAAAGACCACCGGTTGTAGGGAGGCAGCTGCCAGTTGGCGAGCGTGACCCGAGCATCCGCGGGCGGCGGGAATCCTTGCATGAGCATAGGCCGAGCCTAATGGCCCCTTTCTCGCTGCCGGGCACCAGTGGCTGCCCTGGTGGCAGGCGACGTCAGGCGGGGGTCCCCGGGATGGTCGTGAACCCCTTGAAGTGGCCGTTCAGTACCTGCCCGGCCGTGGCCAGCAGGTCGGCCTCGGAGAACGGCTTTGCCACGAGGGCCGCGCCCGGGTCGAGCCTGCCCTGGGAGGCCAGGACAGGCCGGGCGTAGCCGGACATGAAGACCACTTCGATCTCCGGCTTGATCAACCGCATTTTCTCGGCCACCTCCTTGCCGAGCATGTGCGGCATAACCACATCGGTGACCAGCAGGTGGATCTCGCCCGGGTGGCCGTCGGCAATGCGGAGGGCCTCCGGGCCGTTCGCGGCGGTGATCACCCGGTAGCCGTTACGGCTGAAGATACGCCTGGTCACCTCGCGCAGCGCTTCCTCGTCCTCAACGAGCAGGACCGTCTCTCCCTTGGGTGCCCGCCGGTAAGGCACGGGCTTTGCGACCGGGATGGCTGCCTCCGCGGTGACAGGCAGCGTGATGATGAAGGTCGTGCCGGTGCCGGGTTCGGAGTAGATCCGGATGTTCCCGTCGGCCTGCGCGAGGATCCCGTAGACGGTGGCCAGGCCGAGCCCGGTTCCGCGGCCGTCTGGCTTGGTGGTGAAGAACGGCTCGAATACGTACTGCTCAACATCGGCGGCCATTCCGGTGCCGGTGTCGCTGACCCGCAGCCGCACGTTCCGGCCCTCCCGCGCCCTGGATCCCCCGGCGATGGTGTCGGCATCGACGGTGATGTTGCCGGTGTCGATGGTCAGCACACCGCCGTCCGGCATGGCGTCGCGGGCGTTGACCGCGAGATTCACCAGCACCTGCTCCAGCTGGCCAGGATCGGCCAGCACCGGCCACAGGTCACCGGCCAGCGAGATGACCAGCTCGACATGCTCGCCAAGGGTGCGGCGCAGCAGTTCCTCCACCTCGGTGATGACGGTGTCCAGGTCGAGGACCTGCGGCCGGATCACTTCGCGCCGGGCGAAGACGAGCAGCTGGTGGGTAAGCCCGGCCGCCCGTTCGGCGGCCTTCTTGATCTCCCCGAGGTCAGCGCTGGCCGACTCCAGGTGCCCAGCTGGGTCAGGCCCGGCCGCGGCGGCGACGTCCTCGGAGACGAAGGACACGTAGTTGAGGATCACGGCGAGCAGGTTGTTGAAGTCGTGTGCGATGCCCCCGGCGAGCTGGCCGAGGCTCTCCAGACGCTGGGCCTGCGCCTGCAGTCGTTCCCTTCGCTCCAGGGACTTCCGGGCATCGCGGCGCTCGGCGTCGATCCCTGCCTCAGCCGTCTCCCCGGTGCCCAGCTGCGGGCCGGCCGCACACGACACCGCGGCCGCCCGGCGGGCGGTTACCTGCTCATCCCCCGTCGGCTGGGCCATGTGAATCACCTCCAGACTGGCCGGAAGGCGCCTGCCGCGCCGGGGCGGCCGGTCAGCACGCGACGGGGCCCTCGGGACAGGGCGGCCTCTTTCCCCGGACATCTCGGGCAGGCCGTACGCAACCCGGCCGTCCCGCACCGAGGACCGGCACCGGCACCGGCGGGCCGGATCGTCACTGAAAGTGAAGCATATCAAACTCTAAGTAGTATAGAGTCGGCAGCGCGGTCAGCCGGCGGTCAGCTCGGGCGGCGCTGAGCCGCCCGGGCCGATCTGGGTCTTGAGCGCGGCGAGCTCCTTATCCACCTCAGCGGCCGACCCGGCTTCGTCGAGCTCTTTCTGGATGTCGTCGGTGTCTCCCCCGACATCTTCGAGCACGCCCGACTGGAGCAGCTCGTCCAGCGCGCCAGCCCGGGCCTGCATCGTGGCGATCTTGTCCTGGGCCCGCTGCACCTCTGCTCCCGAATCGCCGATGGTGCTGGAGATCCCCGCGACGCTCTCGTCGACCGAACTCATCGCGCTCGCCGCGGTGTACTGAGCCTTGAGTACTTCCTTCTGGGTCCGGAAGTTGTTCACCTTCGACTGCAGGGCTGCGAGGGTCCGCTCGAGGCTAGCCTCCTGCTCGGTGAGCTGCTGGTGCTGGGGTTCCATGCCGTCGATCTGGGCCTGGGCGGCGGCCTTGCGGGACAGCGCCTCCCGGGCCAGGTCCTCGCGGCCCTGCGACAGCGCCGCCCGGGCCTGGTCGTCCAGGTGCGCCACGGAATGCTGAAGCTGCTGCTCCTGCAGTTCAATCTGCTTGCGCGAGGCGGCGATGGCCACCAGTGACCGGCGGACCTGGGTGATCTGGTCGAGCATCTGCTCGTAGGACAGATCAAGCATTTCGTCGGGCTTCTCGGCGGCGTCGAGCGCCTTGTTGGCCTTGGCCTGGACTATTTCGTGGGCTCTGTGAAAAAGGCTCATGGCGCTGAACGTGACCGTGCGCGCTCGGCCCTCGAACCGGCGGCGGGCCCTCGCCTTTTTGACGGTGCCCAGGTTGCATCTGGCGATCCGGTCAGCTTTCGCCTGGCCGCCCTGGGCTGCGGCCCGCTCGGCGACGGCGCGGATCTTCGCCCGGCGCCGGTTCTTCGCTTTCAGCCGGTCCGATTCGCCGGACAGCAGGCGGCCTAGCTCGGGGCCGTGGTGCACTCCATCAGAGTCTGTGAGGACTTCGGTGTAGCCCTTATCGGCGCCTATCGTCCGGTCGCCGCGCGGGCGGGTGGAGGACTTCAGCGCGGCCCCGTCGACCTGGTAGTGGACCTCGGCCCGGCCGCCGCGGAGAATCACCCGTAGTGTTCCCGCTGGCGCCGCCGTTGTGTTCAGGGGGACTGCGACAGACGTGCGGGGCAGCAGGCCGGGGACGGACAGCCATACGTCCCCGCCCTCAGCGAGAGTGAACGTCCGCACGTTGTCGGCGCGGATGATGATCTGTCCGCTCCTCGTCGATGGTGTGCAGGGCCTGTACGAACCAGAAGACTGGCCGGTCCCGCCACTCTCTCACCACGCTAGCGGGCAGATGAGGACAGCCGGCAGCCGGTCAGCGCGCCGGCAGGTAGACGCTGAACGTGGTCCCGTGGCCGAGGGTGCTGTCCACCGTGACGCGGCCGCCGTGCAGTTCGGTGATCGCCTTGACGATGGACAGGCCCAGGCCGGTCCCCGGCAGTCCCGCGGTCCGCGCGTTGGAGGCCCGGACGAAGCGGCCGAAAAGCTGGCCGCTCTCTTCGGGCGGGATGCCGATGCCGTTGTCGGCTACATCGATCCGCCAGCCGCCACCGTCGTTGTCGCCGCCCCAGATCACATCGACCCGGACCAGGCCGTTGGGCCGGGAGAATTTGACCGCATTGACGATCAGGTTGTCCAGGACCTGAGCCAGCCGGGTGCGGTCGGCCTGGATCAGCGGTCCTTCATCGGCGGAGAAGTGAACGGTGACCCCATGCTTCGCCGCCCTGGCCGAGGCGGCATGAGCCGCCTCGCCTGCCAGCTCGGGAACGGATACAGGCGCCAGCTCCAGCGGAATGGTCCCGGACTCGAGCCTGCTCAGCAGCAGCAGATCGCCGACGAGACGGAGCAGCCGGTGCGCGTTCCGCTCGATGATGTCGAGGAACTGCGCGCCATCCGCGGTGAGCGCCTGGGTTTCCGCCCGCATCAGCTCGCTGAAGGACACAATCGATGTGAGCGGCGTGCGCAGCTCATGCGACACGGTAGCGAGGAAGACGGTTTTGGCTTCGTCGAGTTCACGCAGCTTCTCGTTCTGCATTTCCAGCTGCCGCTGCCCCAGCTCCGCCGACCGGCGCGCGGTGAGCTCGGCTTCGAGCAATTGCTCGCGCTGCTCCTCCAGTTGCTTGCGCTCCGTAATGTCCCAGGCCATCCACAGGTCACCGCGGTAGCGGCCGCCGACCACCACCGGCCAGTAGTCACATTCCAGGGTGCGGCCGTCCGCGGCCGTCATCTGCGCGGCCGCCATCTGCGCGGCGGCCACCGGCTGGCGGGCGCTGGAGGCCTTGGCCACGCGGCGGACGAACTCGTCCGGATCGGTGAACACCCCCTTGATCCGGCGCAACATATCCTCAGCGGCCGTCCCCACGAGCCGGTCCGGGAACTCGATCCCGAATGTGGTGGCGAAACTCTGGTTGACGTGGGTGATCCGGCCCCGCTCGTCGGTGACGAGCACGCCGGGGATCGCGTTCGCGATCAGGCAGTTGAGGCGCTCGGTCTGGTCGGCGAGGCTGATGCGGGCGGCGTGTTCCGTTGCCAGCAGCCGTTCCCCGTCGGCTTCCGCCCGCTTGACATCGGAAATGTCGGTGAACGTGGCGAGGAACCCGAGAAAGTCACCGCCGCCGGCGTGGAGCGCGACGGTGGAAGCCTTGACCCAGATATCGGCACCGTCGGACGATCGCAGCCGGCAGTCGGCTCGCATCTCCCCCCCGGTGACAGCCGTGGCCAGATCGCGCGCCACCCGGTCCCGGTCATCAGGGTGGACGAAGTTCAGCCAGTCCACGCCGAGAGCATCACCCGGCCTGACCCCGGCTATCGCACACCACCGGTCGTTGACGAAGACGGCCCGTCCGTCGGCAGCGGTCTGCACGATGCCGACTGGCGCCAGCTGGGCCAGCAGCCGGAAGCGTGCCTCGGTCTCGGCGACGGCCGCCTGGGAGTGCTCCAACTCGGTAAGGTCCCGGAGGAACCCGCAGAAGAACGTCTCGCCGGCCTGGGTCAGTTCCGCGCCCGTCAGCTCGACAATGCGTTCCGTGCCGTCCGCGCACAGCAGCGGCACCCGCTGCCGCCCGGCGTACTCATTGCTGTCACCGGTCGCCAGGTGCTTCTCCGTGTGCGCCAGGAACGCGGCACGTTCCCGCTCCGGGAGAAGGAGACCCGCCATCTCCTGGCCCAGCACGGCGTCACGGCGGTATCCGGACAGTTCCTCGGCCGCGGGGTTGAACGCCACCAGCCGCCGGCGGGAGTCCGTGGCGATGATGGCATCGGGCGAGCCGGCGATCAGCGTCTGGGCCAGCGCCTCCCGGTCGGCCAGGCCGGCCACGTTGTTGGCGTGGCGGATCTGGACGGCGACCGCGGTGGCCACGGCGTTCAGGACGGACCTGGTTTCGGTGTCCCAGTCCCTGGGGTCGCCCACGAGGGCGAGCGCGCACAGGCACTGACCGCCGGCCGGCGCAGAATAAGCCAGCAAGGCGCTCATACCCGGGCCGCTCGATTTCAGCCGCACCTGAAGGGAGCCACTGTCCGCCGCGCCGCCGGGCGCTGGGTTCAGCGCGGCGACCCGGCTGAGCAGCGCCTCGTCAGCGGCGGCGCTGTCCGGATGAGCCGCCAGGACCACCGGTGGCTGCCCGGTCCTCGGCTGAAAGGCCAGCGCGCAGCGGCCGGAAAAGGCCGTGACGAGCCGGGCGAGTACCGCGGGCAGGGCGCCGAGCGTGTCGTTCCGCAGGACCTGCTCGATCGCGAACTCCACGACAGCGGCCGGTGCGGCAGCCCGGCTCTGGTGGCTCGCGGCCACATCCGGGGCCGGCCTGGATCGAGATACCCCCATGGCGTCGCGCTGTCCCCTTGCCCCCGTTACTTCACTTTCCACGGCATTCGTGGCGCCGGCTGGATGCCGGCTCTCGCCGTCAGATCAAAGCGTTACTACCCGATTACAAATCGTTAAACCGTCGCGGAGCCGCGGCGCCGCTGTTCAGGTGGCCCAGCGCTGAGCGCCCCGCGGGTGCCGGTAGATAGCGAGCCGGATTTCGGGCGCCCGGCCTTCGCGCGGCCAGCCCTCCCCGAGCAGGCGGGCCCACCACCGGGAGCGGTGGACGTGACGTTGCGGGCAGTCATTCGGCGAAGTGCCGCGCCATTTCCGCTGCAACCAATCCGCAACTGGCTGCGATCTGCGCCGCTACTCCCGCGTATGACGCTGAACCCATGCACAAGTCGGGGAGCGTCATCGCATTTACACCAGCGCTTGATGGCGCTTGGTGGGTGGCGACTGACTTTATTCCTGGAAAAACCTCCGAAAGGGATGAGTCATGAAGCTGAATCGCGTGGCCGCGGCCATATCCGGAGTTGCCGTAGCCGGAGTTGCCGTCGTTTCCGGGTGCGGAGTAACTCACCATCATGCGGTTGCCGCCACACACTCTGCTAGTGCGGTGCCCAGCCAGGTTCGCCGGGTTACCAGCCGCCCGACGGCCGGGTCAGCGCCTGCCGTTAAATCAGCAGAGGGAAGCAGGCACCCCACTGGCTCGCCCTCGGCTGCCGCCCGTCCATCCTCCTCCGCCGACCCGTCACTGGTCTGGCTAGAATCGGCCGGAGGGCAGGCTCAGGTGATGTTCAATGATAACGTCGATGCCGTGGCCGGTGATCTCGCGATCGAAAGTCAGTCGCCTACCGTCGCCAATCACCTGGCCTTCGAGGCCGATGCCCGCGTCATGCGGGGAGAAGCGCAAAAGATCCTCGCTAACCCCGCCCTCCTGCCGACCGTGAACCGGGCAGCGTACGAACAAATGCTGAATGACTTTGTTGTGGTGGCAAACCTGCTTCAGCCGGGCCCGGGTTACGGGACAACGGCGCAAGATTACGCCGCCTGGGATGTGGCCATAGGCGCATCGAACATCAATGTTTCTTAATCCGGGAACAGCATCCAGCCCATCCCGGTGAAGGCCCACGACAAAGCGGGCCGTCAGGCGGCAGGGAACTTCCGCGACCCGGTTGCCGCTCCGGTTAGGTTGAGCAACTCGTGGAGTACGTTCGATTCGATGTCGGGGAGGGACCGGCTTTCGCCTTCGCGGATCCACTGTGCGAACGCGATTCCAAACACGGTGGCGCCGGTCTGTGCCGCAAGGGTGGCCGCCAGGCTCGCCGATGTCTCGCGCGCGCAGGGCCTCGGCGACCGTTGTGGCGAGGCCTGCCAGTTTGTGCAGCTCGCGTTCCCGGAGCGCGGGGTTCTGGTCGATCACGGACTGCCGCATGCGGGAGTATGGGCGGCGCTCGTCGGGAAAAAACGATGCCGCCGCCTGAAGCGCGCAGGCGATGACCTCGAGCGGGGATGCGTCAGGCGGCGCGGCGTCCACCCCGTCGACGAACGCCTGGAGGAACTGTTGCTGCCCGTAGAACAGCACCTCGCGCTTGTCGCTGAAGTGCCGGAAGAAGGTGCGCTCGGTCAACCCGACGGATTGCGCGATCTCCGCGGCGGTCGTCTGCTCGAACCCGCGAGTGGCGAACAGCTCGAGTGCCGCTGCCTGCAGGCGCTCTCTCGCACCCGGCTCCCACCGCACCATGGTCCCGAGTCTAGTGATGACAGTGACTGCCGTATAGGTGTATGGTGATGTCTGTGGCTGACATCAGTCACTGACATCATCGCATCATCTGCTCCGCCCCGTGACGCAGCCGAAGGGAGACAGCCCGATGCTGCGCGCCTCGTCGCTCTTGGACTCGCGAAAGCTCCGGCGGGCGCTCGCCTGCACGCCGTCGCGGAAAACGGCATACCCACCCGCGACATCGCGGAGGCCATCGGCCGTGCCTTCGGACTCCCCGTCACATCGATCGCCCCTGATGAGGTCCAAGCTCACTTCGGGTGGATCGGCACCTTCTTCGGCATGGATCTCACGGCGACGAGCACCGTGACACGGGAGCTTCTCGGGTGGACACCCACAGGCCCGACGCTCATCGAGGACCTCGACGCGGGTGCGTACTCGGCGCGCACGCCGATGTCCGAGTAACCAGTCGACGTGAGCGTACCGCCCCCGGCAACCTTGGAGTATGACTGAGATGACTACCATCAAGGTTTCCGTGCAGACCCGTGACAGGCTCAAGAGGCTCGCGGACGAAGATCATCTCACGATGGATGGCGAACTCGCGCGGACTCTCGACAAAGCTGAGGAGGCACGGTTCTGGGAGGGAGTCCGGGCGGACTACGCACGGCTGCAGGCCGATCCGCAGGAGTGGGCAGATTACGTCAACGAACTGGCCGGGTGGGATCATGCCGTAGCTGACGGGCTGGCTGACGAGTGAGCGAGCCACGCCGGCGGCGAGCGCGGCGGCCAGTTCGGCCGGCCCGGTGCCGTCGGCGGTGACGGTAACGACGGTGCCACAGTGGCACGGGTCATGACTGGCTCCGGTCAAGTGCCTGCCGGGTCCGGGCGGCCAGGTCGCCGGAGTCCACGCCGGCCAGCGCCAGCGCGCGGGGCACGGTGCCGACCTGCGCGGCGAGCACGCCCAGCAGCAGGTGCCCGGGCCGGATCTGGCGCTGCCCGAGGGCGGCCTTCAGCGCCCGTTCCAGCACCAGCTTTCCTGATGCCGCCAGCCGCGCCTGCCTCGCCGGGTCGCGGCTGGCCCGCGGCAGCCCGCCAGAGGGCAGCCTGACCCCTGCCGCGGCGAGGCTCTGCCAGAACTCGCGGTCCAGGGCCGCACGGATCCCGTCCCGGTCCAGGCCGGCCGAGGCGAGCACGTCCCGCGCCTCGATCCCGTGCTCGCCGGTCATCGCCAGCAGCAGGTGCTCGGCCTCGATCACCGGTGACCCGGCCTCTTCCGCCTCTTCCTCTGCCTGCCGCACGATCGCTCGGGCATGCTCGGCGAACCGTATGACCATTACCGCCTCCTCAGCGTGACGCCCGCGGCGATCAGCCGCTGGGCGTGCTTCTTGTGGACCGCCTGCCGGGTGACGCCGCCCTGGTCGAGGGCGGTGCGGGCGCGGTCGAAGAAGGAGGGCACGAGGTGGCCGTAAATCTGGTGGGTGACCTCGATGCTCTTATGGCCGAGCCAGCGGAGACCTCGGTAGTCCACGCGGCGGCCAGGCGGCACGTAAGTAAATTCCTGCGATGGACGGAACTAGGGCAGCAGTTCGAACGCGTCGGCGTGACGTGGCCGGACAACGGCAAAATGGCGTCGGTTGAGAGTGGCGATCCTGATGGCGCCGCGCCGCTCAGCGAGGGCGACCACGGATGCGTCCGTACCACCGAGCCGCAGGTCAGCGTAGGTGCCGACCAGGTCCTGGATGCGCTGCCAGTCCGTGATGTCGAGGTCCGCCACTTCCAGATGGCCTTCGATGATCGACGCGTACAGGGTGGCTTCCGCCTTCGCGCCAAGCTGCCGGTCGATCAGGTACGCGGCCTCCGCGATAACCATGGCGGTGGTGACCAGGGGACCCTCGTCGCTCTCAAGCAGCTCCCGGCACGCGACGTGATCCTTGTCGGCACGGTCGGCCGTCGCGACAAGCGGACCGGTATCGACGATGAGCACCTAGTCGCGCCCGAACCCCCCGGCCAGTATCTCGTCGGCTTCCGCCGCGCCCCGGCCGGAGGTCGACTCGCCTACGGCGGCGAAGGCCAGCCGACGACGCACCGTTACTGCCTTGGGCAGTTGCGCCGCGAGGAGATCCGCTGCCAGCTCGTCCGCAGTCTGACCACGACGGGCCGCCTCAGCGGCCAGCGCCTCCGCGACGGCATTGTCAAGATGCAGCGTCAATGTCATCGAATCAGCGTAACAGCCAATGCACGCTGCCCGTATCGCCGTAGCCATATGTACAGGCCGCAGGGACTTCACCGCGGAGGTACGCGAGCGCCTGCCCGCCGCAGCAGGACACGCTGCATCCCGATGATGGTCATCGCGCCCAGGATGTCGCCCTTGGCGATCATCGCCGGCGTCTCGTCAACCGGCACCCACCGCACCTCGGCCGTCTCGTCAATCTCCGGCTCCCCGACCCGCTTGGCCCCGTGCGCCAGGTACAAGTCCTGCGAAGCACTTGGCCGCCGAGGAAGCGTCGGTGAATGAGCCCACCGCCGATGGCTGCCGGCGCCCGGGTGATGTCGTTGCCATGCGCTCAGATGTTGCGGCGGTACTGGCCGCCCACTTCAAAGAACGCGTCGGTGATCTGCTGCAGGGTGCAGACGCGGGCCGCGTCCATCAGCACGGCGAACACGTTGTCACCGGAGCGGGCCGCCTGCTGCAGGGCGGCCAGCGCGTCGTGGGCCACCTCCCGGTTGCGTTCGGTGAAGTCACGGACCCGTTCCAGCTGGGAACGCTTTTCCTGGTCGGTGGCGCGGGCCAGTTCGACCGGGGGCGGCTCCGTCCCCTGCGGGTTGCGGAAGGTGTTGACGCCGACGACGGGCAGGCTGCCGTCGTGCTTGCGGTGCTCGTACAGCATCGACTCGTCCTGGATCCGGCCGCGCTGGTAACCGGTCTCCATCGCGCCGAGCACCCCGCCGCGCTCGCTGATCCGGTCGAACTCGGCCAGGACCGCCTCCTCGACCAGTTCGGTCAGCTCGTCGATGATGAACGAGCCCTGCAGCGGGTTCTCGTTCATGGCCAGGCCCCACTCCCGGTTGATGATCAGCTGGATGGCCAGGGCCCGCCGGACCGACTCCTCACTGGGGGTGGTGACCGCCTCGTCGTAGGCGTTGGTGTGCAGGCTGTTGCAGTTGTCGTAGATGGCGGTGAGGGCCTGCAGGGTGGTGCGGATGTCGTTGAAGCTCATCTCCTGGGCGTGCAGCGACCGCCCCGAGGTCTGCACGTGGTACTTCAGTTTCTGGGACCGCTCGTTCGCGCCGTACCGCTCCCGCATGGCGACCGCCCAGATCCGCCGCGCGACCCGGCCGATCACCGAGTACTCGGCGTCCATCCCGTTGGAGAAGAAGAACGACAGGTTGGGCGCGAAATCGTCGATGTCCATGCCGCGGGCCAGGTACGCCTCCACGTAGGTGAACCCGTTGGCCAGGGTGAACGCGAGCTGGCTGATCGGGTTGGCGCCGGCCTCGGCGATGTGGTAGCCGGAGATCGACACCGAGTAGAAGTTGCGGACCTCCTTCGCGATGAACCACTCCTGGATGTCGGCCATCATCCGCAGGCTGAACTCGGTCGAGAAGATGCACGTGTTCTGGCCCTGGTCCTCCTTGAGGATGTCGGCCTGCACGGTGCCGCGCACGCTGGACAGGACCTCGGCCCGGATCGCGGCGGCCTCCTCCTGGCTGGGCGGACGCCCCTCGGCGCTGGCGAACGCCTCCAGGCCCTGGTCGATGGCGGTGTTGAGGAAGAAAGCCAGGATCGCCGGGGCCGGCCCGTTGATCGTCATCGACACCGACGTGGACGGCGAGGACAGGTCGAACCCGGCGTAGAGGGCCTTCATGTCCTCCAGCGTCGCGATCGAGACCCCCGAGGTGCCGACCTTGCCGTAGACATCGGGACGTTCTCCGGGATCGCGCCCGTAGAGGGTGACGGAGTCGAACGCGGTGGACAGCCGGGTCGCCGGGGCATGCTCGGCGAGCAGCTTGAAACGGCGGTTGGTCCGGAACGGGTCGCCCTCCCCGGCGAACATCCGCGCCGGGTCCTCCCCCTCCCGCTTGAAGGAAAACACCCCGGCGGTGAACGGGAAGTAGCCCGGCAGGTTCTCCTCCCGCAGGAACCGCAGCAGTTCCCCGTGGTCGGTGTACCGCGGCAGCGCCACGCGCGGGATCCGGTTCCCGGACAGGGTCTCGCGGGTCAGCTGGGTGCGCGGCTCGCGGTCGCCGGCCACCTGCTCCTCGCCCGAGTACGCCTTCACCACGGCCGGCCAGCCCTCGAGCAGCCCGGCGCCGACCTCACCGAGGTCCTGCCGGGCGTGGCGGGCCAGCGCGGTCACGGCCGCGGCCGGCGACCCGGCGTGGTCACCGGCGGCGGCCAGTTCCGCGCCGACTTCGGTCAGCCGCTGCAGGCGCCGCGCCGCCGCCACCTGCCGGGCGGTCTCCGCGTGGTACTCGCCGACGGCCACGGCGATCTCGGCCAGATATGTGGTCCGGGCCGGGGGGATGATCGGTGCCGCGCCGGTGGACGTGCGCCCCACCGCGGCCGGCAGCACTCCTTCGGACAGGTGCAGCCCATGCCCGGCCAGCAGCCTGGCCACGTGCTGGTACAGCGCGGTGACGCCGTTGTCGTTGAAGGTGGCGGCGCTGGTCCCGAAGACGGGCATGTCCTCCGGCCGCGCGCCGAACGCCTCCCGGTTGCGGATCAGCTGGCGGGACACGTCCCGGAGGGCGTCGGCGGCACCACGCCGGTCGAACTTGTTGATCGCGACGGCGTCGGCGAAGTCCAGCATCTCGATCTTTTCCAGCTGGGACGGCGCGCCGAACTCGGGGGTCATCACATACAGCGAGACGTCAGCCAGCGGAACGATCCCCGCGTCGCCCTGCCCGATCCCGGGCGTCTCCAGGATCACCAGGTCATATCCCGCCGCCTGGCAGGCGCCGATGATGGCCTCGATATTCTCCGGCAGCTCGTGGGCCCCCCGGGTGGCCAGCGACCGGAAAAACAGGTGATCCCCGTCGAGGGCGTTCATCCGGATCCGGTCACCCAGCAGCGCGCCGCCGGCCCGCCGCCGGGTCGGGTCGACCGCGAGCACGGCCACCCGCAGCTTGTCCTGCTGGTCGGTGCGCAGCCGGCGGACCAGCTCGTCGGTCAGCGAGGACTTGCCAGAGCCGCCCGTTCCGGTGATCCCGAGCACGGGCACCCGCCGGGACACCGCGGCGGCGGCCAGCGAGGCACGGTCCGCCTCCGGCATACGGCCGCCCTGCAGGCAGGTGATCGCCCGGGCCAGGGCCCGCCGCTCGCCGGCCAGCACGGCCTCGACCGGGGCCGGGCTGTCCGCCAGGTCGGTGTCGCAGTCCCGGATGAGCTGGTTGATCATCCCGGGCAGGCCGAGCCGCTGGCCGTCTTCGGGGGAGAAGATCCGGACCCCGGCCGCGGCCAGCCGCGCGATCTCGTCCGGGACGATGACCCCGCCGCCGCCACCGTAGATCCGGACGTGCCCGGCCCCGGCCTCGGCCAGCAACTGCGCCAGGTACTCGAAGTACTCGACGTGCCCGCCCTGGTAGGAGCTGACCGCGACGCCCTGGGCGTCCTCCTCCAGCACCGCGTCGACCACTGCGCGGACCGACCGGTCGTGCCCGAGGTGCACGACTTCGGCGCCCTGCGCCTGCAGGATGCGGCGCATGATGTTGATCGCGGCGTCGTGCCCGTCGAACAGCGCCGCCGCCGTGACGAACCGCACCGGGTGCACCGGGGCGTGCAACTCCGGTCCCTGCTCCGAAACTGCCACCGTTCCTCCTACGCTGGTGAGCGGCCACGCCCAGCCCCCAGGCCGACTAATTCTTGGACGGCGAATATTTTGACGTTAAAATAAAACTCACCTGTCGTCAAGAGCCGTCCCGGCCTGCCCGTCCCCGCTGGGCCGCCCCGGCCCGCCCCGGCCGGGCCGCCCCGCGCTGGTCATGGCCCGGCTCGGGCTCTCGTCATCTACGGTATGCAGCATGCCCGATTCACAGAGCCTCGATCCCATCGCCGAGGCACACCGGCAGTGGAGCGCGCGCTGGCCGGAGCAGGCCGACCGCATGGCCGCCGTCACCTCGGTGATGCGGGTCCAGCAGTTGCTGCTGAGCCGGGTGGAGGGCACGCTCAAGCCGTACGGCCTGACCTTCGCCGCCTATGAGGCGCTGCGCCTGCTGGCCTTCAGCCGCCGCGGATCGCTGCCCATGGGCAAGATGGGCGAGCGGCTCATGGTCCACCCCGCCTCCGTGACCAACGCCATCACCCGGCTGGAACACCGCGGCCTGGTCGAACGGCGGCTGTCCCCCGATGACCGGCGCGTCGTCCTGGCCACGATCACGCCGGACGGCCAGGCGCTGGTGCGTGAGGCGACGGAGGCGCTCAACCAGGCTTCGTTCGGGCTGCCCGGCCTCACCGCGGGCCAGGCCGCCGAGGTGACGTCCGCCCTGCGCGCCCTCCGGGTCGCGGGCGGGGACGCCGCCGCCGGGACCCGGATGCCGCCGGCAGTCACCGGCGACCTTGAGCCAGCCGACCAGGCCGGTGATCCGGACCGGCACCGGCCTTAGCTGGCCTGTCCCCGCCATCTTCCGGGAGTGCGGCAACGGGGAGACCCGCGGGGCTCACCCGGGCGCGGCCGGGGTGACCGTCGCGGGATACCTCTTGGCGAAGGCCGCTATCGAGTCGTGCCTGATCGCGGTCCAGAGCTCATTGCTCACGGACGAGTTGAGATACTCATCACCCGAAACGGTGTATGTGGGCGCCGTCACGAAGGTACCCGCGCTGCCGCCCACACCGTCGAGCCGGGTGGCGAAACCCTCCACCTCGGAGTTGGTGAAGTTGCTGTCCACGGTCAGCATGGCGACCATGGCATGGACCACCCGGACGGCGGTCAGCGGGTTGGTGAGCAAATGCTCGTTGGTTATCTTGTCCAGGATCGCCCGGAGCAGGCTCTGCTGCAGCACCACCCGGGAGTCCGGGGAGATCGAAGGGTTCCGCACGTAGTACACGGCCGTGATCCCATTCAGGTGGTTGACCCCGGCGTGGAAGGTGTACCCCTTGGCCACGGTCTTCTTCGGCAGGGTGACGTTCACCCCGCCGATGACATTGATCAAGTTCGAGACCCCGGTGAACTTGATCCTCGCATAATGGTCGATCTGTACGTGGGTGAGCTGCTCCACCGT
>CAVSZI010000021.1:0-142311 GCA_963732345.1 uncultured Actinomycetes bacterium
CCTGGCCGGACGGCGGCTGCGGACCACGCGGCCGCCCGCCGCCACCGACCTCCCGGCCGCGCCGGCGCTCACCGGGGGCGGCCGGCTGAAGATCCTGATCGCCCACAACCGTTACCGGTCCGCCGCCCCGAGCGGCGAGAACCGCGTCGTCGACCAGGAAGGGGAGGCGCTCGCCACCCTGGGACACGACGTCATCCGGTTCGAGCGGCGGAGCGACGACATCGCGCAGTGGTCCCGCGCCCAGAAGGCCACACTGCCGGGCCGGGCCATATGGAGCCGTGAGAGCTACCGGGACCTGACCGACGTGCTGCGTGCGCAACGGCCCGACGTGGTGCACGTGCACAACACATTCCCGCTCCTCGGCGCGGCTGTGCTGCACGCTTGCCGGGATGCGCGGGTCCCCCTGGTGGCCACGATCCACAACTACAAGCTGGCCTGCGCCAGCGGCGAGTTCTACCGTGCCGGCGCGGTGTGTCACGACTGTGTCGGCGGGCTGCCGGCCCCGGCGGTCCTGCATGCCTGTTACCGGGGATCGCGTGCGGCCACGGTTCCCGTCGCCCTGGCCACAGCCGTGCACCGGCCGGCCTGGCGATCACTGGTCTCGGCCTACATCTTCATCTCGGCGTCCCAGCGCGACCTGCTCCAGGGGCTCTCCCTGCCGCCGGACCGGGTGTTCGTCCGGCATAACCTCATCCCGCCGCAGCCTTCCCGGCGGGAAGCCCGGACCGCGACCGTGATCTACGCGGGACGGCTGGACGACGCCAAGGGCGCTCGCGTGCTGATGGCGGGCTGGGACCGTTATTGCCAGCTGTCCGTCGATCCGGGACTTCGCCTGGTCATCGCGGGCGGAGGCCTGCTGGCGGGCGACGTGGCCGCCTGGGCGGCCGGCCGCTCCTCGATCGAGCTGACCGGCCAGGTCAGCAGCAGCCGGTGCGCGGAGCTGATCTCCCGCGCGCGAGCCGTCCTGCTGCCCTCCGCCTGGGAGGAGACGTTCGGCCTCGTCGCGGTCGAGGCCATGGCCGCGGGCGTGGCCCCCATCGCCGCCGGGCACGGTTCGTTTACCGAGCTCATCACGCCCGGAGTCGACGGCGTGCTGTTCCGGCCGGGCGATCCCGATACGCTCGCCGGTGCGATCGCGGACGCCGACGCGCACCCCGAGCGGTACGAAACATTCGGGGAACAAGCTCGCAAAACCTACAACCAGCGGTTCGACCCGGCAGATAACATTGAGCGACTCATGGAGATCTATCATTCGCGATCGCAAATCCCGCCTGATGTCCCGTCGTGCCCATCGGGTCTGGCTGGCGCACCTGGTCAGCTGGCGCGACGATTCGGGCCGGATCCGCCGGTCGCGTGCCGTCCTGATCATCGTGGTCAGCCTTGCTCTGGTGGCGGGTCTGACCGGGATTGGGCTGGCCCTGTCGGGTCATCCCCCGTCCCGGTCGGCTGCGGTCGGCTCTCCCGCTCCCGCGGCTGTCCAGGTGAAGCCGCCCACGCCGGTATGCGGCAACCAGAGCGTGCTGGGCGGTGGCCCGGCATCGGCTCCGGCGGGGGCCGTCACCGTCCCTGCCGGGGACGACTCCAGTGTCGACCTGGGTCAGCCGGGCACCACTTACTGGTTCGCTCCCGGCACGCACACCCTGGGCGGCGGGCAGTACACGCAGGTCATTCCCGGCTCCGGATCGAGCTACATCGGAGCGCCCGGCGCGGTGCTCGACGGCGAGCACGTCAACCTTTATGCCTTCGGCGGCAGCGCGTCCGGCGTCAGGATCAGCTACCTCACGGTCAGGGATTTCGGCACCAACGGCGGCAACCAGGATCAGGGAGTCGTCAATCATGACTCGGCGACTGGGTGGACGATCGACCATTCGACCTTGGAAGACAATGCCGGCGCCGGCACCATGCTCGGCAGCGGCAACACGCTCTCGTATGACTGCCTCACGGACAATCAGCAGTACGGGTTCAATGCCTTCTCCGACAACGGCCCGGCCAACCTGGTCATCGACCACAGCGAGATCTCCGGCAACGACACCTACAATTGGGAAGCACGGCAGCCGGGATGCGGCTGCACCGGCGGAGGGAAGTTCTGGGACGTCGACGGGGCCGTCATCACCGACAACTGGATACACGACAACCACAGTGTCGGGCTGTGGGCCGACACCGACAACCACGGTTTTGACATCGAGGGAAACTACATCGCGGGGAACTTCAACTATGGCCTGATCTATGAGATCAGCTACAACGCGCTCATAAAAGGCAACACGTTCGTCCGCAACGGCATCGGGGGCGGCCTCTCGAATCCAGGCTTCCCGACGAGCGCGATCTACATCTCGGAGTCAGGGTCTGACAGCCGCGTGCCAGGACCCTACGGCGCCACTTTCGCGATTACCGATAATAAATTCGAGAACAACTGGGGCGGGGTCATCCTCTGGGAGAACTCGAACCGGTTCTGCGGCTCGCCGGCCAACACGAGCTCCGGCTCGTGCACGCTCGTGGCCCCGGCGGTGGCGACACTAAGCTCATGTAACGCCAAGAACATCGCCCATCAGCCCTACTACGGTGACTGCCGGTGGAAGACCCAGAACGTGATGGTCAGCCATAACGAGTTCGACTTCAATCCGGCCAGCATCGGGCGTTCCTGCACTGTCGCCAATGCGTGCGGTTTCCAGGGGATCTTCTCCGAATTCGGGACCTTCCCGTCGTGGAGCCCATTCCAGGGAGACACGGTCGAGGAACACATCGCCCTTGGGCAGAACAATCATTTCTCCCAGAACGCTTACTCCGGTCCCTGGCGCTTCATGGCGCCCCAGCAGGGGGACCTGCTGACCTGGGCAGGATGGCGGGAAAGCCCGTACCGCCAGGACGCGGGCAGCACCATGGACCCAGGCACGGCCCAGGGCTGACCCGGTCCCCGGCCCGGGGCTGGCGCGCGCTGCGGCGCGCATGGTTTCCCTGGCCCGCCCGGCACGATCAGATAGCCCCAGATGTATCAGAATCGGGCAGCCGAGGATCTTCTGAGGTATGCGGCGGGCGTTCCGCCGCTGCGTCAGTCAACTTTCGTCGAGACCCGGGAGTTCAAGAGTGAAGGTCCTGGTTGCGGGTGATCGCGGCTACATCGGAACTGTTCTCGTTCCTTTCCTGCACGCAGCCGGGCATGAGGTCGAGGGATTTGATCTCGGCCTGTATGAGGGATGCGATCTCGGCCCCGTCCCGGAGACCGGCCTGCGGGCGCCCCGCGACATCCGGGATGCCGGAGCATCCGACCTGGCCGGGTACGACGCCGTGGTCTGCCTGGCGGCGCTGTCCAACGATCCGCTGGGACATCTCAATCCCACGAGCACTTTCTCCGTGAACCTCGATGGGACACTGGCCCTGGCCCGTGCGGCCAAGGAGGCCGGCGTCGAGCGTTTCCTGTTCGCCTCGTCATGCAGCCTGTACGGCGCCGCCGGCTCAGCGGGGGTAGCGGAGGATGCAGAGCTGTTCCCGGTTACCCCGTACGGCGAGACCAAGGTTCTGGCCGAGCGTGAGCTGTCGCGGCTGGCCGACGACAACTTCAGCCCGGCCTATCTCCGGAACGCGACCGCCTACGGCGCCTCACCGCGACTCCGGCTGGACATCGTGGTGAATAACCTGACCGCCGTCGCGATGACGACCGGGCAGGTCCGCCTGGAGAGTGACGGGTCACCGTGGCGCCCGCTGGTCCACATCGAGGACATCAGCCGGGCCTTCCTGGCCGCGCTGGAGGCGCCGCGTGCCCACATCCACGACCAGGCCTTCAACGTCGGCCGCGCGGAAGACAACGTTCAGGTTCGCGATGTCGCGGAGCTCGTCCGCGACTCCGTACCGGGATCGGCGGTCACATTCGCCGAGGGGGCCGGGCCCGACCTTCGTAATTATCGCGTCGACTTCTCCAAGCTGAACGACACGTTCCCCGAGCTGCGGTTGCGCTGGGGCGTCAAGGATGGCGTGGCGGAGCTCGTCCGGGTCTACACCGTCAATGGCCTGACCTACGGTGATTTCACCTCGTCGAGGTTCGTGCGGCTGCGGCGGATCAACGACCTGCTGTCCGCCGGCCTGCTCGACGACATGCTCCGCCGGCGGACCAGCGCACCTTTCCCGGCCCCGGACGCCGAGGCCACGCCAGCCGGGACCGCGGCAGAAGGTCACTGATGTCCCCGGCCATCCCGCCGCCGGTCTCATGAGCGGCCGGTGGTGTGAGTGCTGGTAGAGGCGACCCACGATGCGCTGCCGACCGGGCGCCGTCGGCAGGCATTCACCTGGCGGCTGATCCGCCGGGCGAGCCACCGCCTCAGCTGGGGTATCGCGGATCAGGCGGTATCCAGTATCACCAATTTCGCCGTCAGTATCTTCGTCGCCCGCGTCCTCGGGGCCGCGGAGCTTGGTGCCTTTAGCCTGGCCTACGTGACGTACGGGTTCCTGCTTAATGCGTCGCGGGGCTTGGCCACCGACCCGCTGCTGGTCAGGTTCAGCGGCACGGACCCCGCGACCTGGCGCCGGGCCGTCGCGAAATGCACCGGGACGGCCACGGTCGTCGGGCTGCTGGCCTGCCTCGGCGCGCTGGCGGCGGCCGCGGCGCTGCACGGCACCGCCAGGGCCTCGTTCCTCGCCCTGGGGCTCACGCTTCCGGGACTGCTCCTGCAGGACAGCTGGCGCTTTGCGTTCTTCGCGCTCGGCCGGGGCTACCAGGCATTCCTCAATGATCTGGTGTGGGCCGCCGTGATGGTTCCCGCCCTATTCGCGCTGCGCAGGACCGGTCACGCGGACGCGTTCTGGTTCGTGTTCGCGTGGGGTGCCTCGGCGACGGTCGGGGCTGCCATCGGCCCGCTGCAGGCCCGGGTTTTGCCCCGGCTGTCCGGGGCCCGCGAGTGGCTGTGGCAGCACCGTGACCTCGGGCCCCGGTACCTGGCCGAGGGCACCGCCAATAGCGCCTCGACCCAGCTGCGGAACTACGGTGTCGGGCTCATGCTGGGTCTGGCCGCGGTGGGTTACGTGCAGGCGTCGACCACGCTCATGGGCCCCTTCATGGTCATCTTCTTCGGCATGGGGCTGGTCACCCTGCCGGAGGCGGCCCGGGTTCTGCACCGATCCCCTCGGTACCTGCCGCTGTTCAGCGCGGGGATCAGCCTCGGGCTTGCTCTGCTGGCCGCTACTTGGGGAGCTGTTCTGCTGATGGCGCTGCCCAGGGGACTCGGGAACTGGCTGCTGCCCCAGCTGTGGCGTCCCACCTATCCGTTGATCCTGCCGCTGACGATCTCCGTGATGGGCGGCTGCATGTCGGCCGGCGCGGGCACGGGCCTGCACGCCCTGGGGGCGGCCCGGCGGAGCCTGCGGGCCATGGTCGTGACGTCCGTGATTTACGTCGTCTGTGCCCTGGCCGGGACTGCGGCCGGGGGTGTCCTCGGATCGATGTACGGCGTCGCGGTGGCGGGCATGCTCGGCGCGCTCGTGTTCTGGTGGGAGCTTCGCTCGGCGCTGTGCCAAGCCAGCAACATGCTGGCGTCACTGCGTTACGTCGGTAACACGCCGCTGAACCCGGTCAAGCCCAGCCACCTGCGAGGGCGCCACCGGTAGCTCCCGGCCAAGGGGACCAGGAGCTAACTACCGGCGCAGGGCCGACCCCGGAACTGCTCGCAAGCCGCAGGCTGATCATATGCGCCCGTGACCTTTGTAAACACTCTGTAATCAGGCTTGGCATCGCGAGGACAGAGAGTGACGAAATAGTCACATAAATAGATACAATTTGTGGCGTAGCATCGCCAACCACCCATTCCAGCCGAGCGTCTCTCTTATGGGAGACGACAAACCAAACATGGATGATTCCGTGCGGTAGTCGTTTGGGATGCGGGAGGGGATTTATGGCTTTCGTTGCGGCCAGTACTGCGACGACGACAGTAGAAGAGGACATTGACGCCTTGGACGTCGTCGGCCTGGTACGGCGCGCGGCTCAAGGCGAACGACGGGCGTGGGAGCGCCTGGTTGACCAGTACGCCCGGCTCATCTGGGCCATCACCAGGGCTTTCAAGCTAGGGGAAAGCGACGCGGCCGACGTTTCCCAGGCGACGTGGCTGCGACTGCTCGAGCACATCAACCGCATCGAGCACCCCGATCGGGTGGG
This sequence comes from uncultured Actinomycetes bacterium, assembly GCA_963732345.1. GTDB lineage: Bacteria > Actinomycetota > Actinomycetes > Streptosporangiales > Streptosporangiaceae > Bog-532. The sequence continues at coordinate 6,137 of CAVSZI010000021.1, forward strand.
CTCGTGGCTGGCGGCTACCGCACGGAACGAGTGCCTGCGAAGCCTGGCCGCACGCAAGAAGGTCGTGCTGGCCGACGATGACATGACCCTCGATAGCGCCGCTGTCCATGAGCCGGAGGTCGACGCGCGCCTGCTGGCCACCGAACGTGCCCAGGTGGTCCGCGAAGCCCTCTCGCACCTGCCGCAGAAGTGGCAGCAGATGCTTGAGCTGCTGATGTCTGACCCACCGGTTTCGTACGCCGAGATATCGGACCAGCTTGGGCTGCCGGTGGGCAGCATCGGCCCGACTCGCAAGCGGTGCCTGGCCAAGCTCCACGAACTACTGCACTCGTCCGGCACCGATACGCAGATAGCCGGAGCGAGCGCCTCAGTCCTGCTCAGGTGAAGCGTCAGCCGTGGTCAGGCGACGCTGCCTGGGCCACGCTGGCGCTCAGCCCGTCTGCGTCCACCCACCTGCCGCCGGCGGATTCCACCTCCGGGAAGGCCGCCCGGACCTCCGGCAGCAGGTCGGCGACGAAGAGCACCACAGCAGCAGGCTGGTACTCGGCGAGCCGGGCTGGGGCCACGACCGGGATGTCTGTCCCCGGCATCCGCAGCCCTTGTTTCGCTGGTGAGGCATCGACGACCGCGGGCATCAGCGTGTGATCCACGCCTGCCCAGCGGAGCAGGGCGACGGCGCGCGACGCGGCTCCGTAGCCGACGACTCTGCCGCCGGTGGTGTGCTGGGTGACCAGCCAGTCGCGCAGTCCCTGCGCCTTGGCCCGCGCATCGCGCTGCAGAACGGCGAGGGCCGCGGGGTTGCGGACACCAGCCTGGGCGTCCCGGGCCAGCAGCGATGGCACGGAGCCATCGGGCGTGAGACCGGTATCGGTGTCCCTGCTGGCCGCCAGAAGCACGGTGCCGCCGTAGAGCTCGAACTGCCAGGCTCTGCGGGCGCTGAACCCCTGCGCCGCCAGCATGGCGGCCAGGGCGGTCGCCGAGTAGTACGCGTAGTGACCGTGCCGGAGCGCGTTCCACTGGCCGTACCGGACGATCGTGTCCAGCGCGTGGTATTGCAGCAGCAGCACCCCGCCCGGGGCCACGCGGGCGGCCCGTTCAGCGAGTGCCGCCGACTGGTCCGCCGCGTGCATCAGCCCGAAGCAATCCAGCACCACGTCGGCCGGATCGCCCGGCGGCACCGGCGTGAGCCCCCGGCGGCCCAGCAACTCCAGCCAGGATCCGCCGTGCGGGCTGCCGTACTCCGCGACCCGGCCACCGTGGGCCAGCAGCCCCGCCGCGGCGACCCGCGCCACAGCATCGGCCGCCTGAGCCACGAGCGCGGCCGGCTCGGTCCCGCGCGGTTCCTCGGGCACCGTGGGATCAGCCACCAGCTGGGCCAGGCCGCACGATGAGCACAGCCACATCTGCAAGGGGTACACGGGGTCGGGCCCCGGGTCATCACAGCACGGGAAGTAGTCGCAGGCCGGCTGCTCGCCCAGGTCGAGCACCAGCTGACCACTCCGCTCACCGCATGCCCGGCAGGCGGGCTCGCCCATTCTGCTCCTTCCGTTGTGCCGACCAGGAGGCCGCGAGCATATGAGCGGCGAGCGAACGGCTGTGATACGACGAACGCGTCGGCCGTGTATGTCCCGGGTCCGGGTCGGCCACACCGATATTGAGGCGTGCCGCAAACAACTGATCACATTTCGTTACCGACTACCGGACAAATTCTCAAAGGGCGCCGCTGGCTGTATCAGGACCGGACCCTCGCAGGTCCCCTATGCGGGGGTCAACCGGCCACCGGGTACGGCTCGTCCCTTAACGGACCTCCAGCCTCCGGGAAGGAACCACTTCATTGCTGCAAACATGCCGGCTGTGCGGCGCGGACCTTGAGCACACGTTCGTTGACCTGGGGATGTCCCCGCTCTGCGAGAGCTATGTCGCCGCGGAGCACGTGGACGGCCCAGAGACGTTCTATCCGCTGCATGTGCGCCTCTGCGATTCATGCCTGATGGTTCAGCTTCCCGCGTATGTATCGGGCGAGCACATCTTTTCGGACTACGCGTATTTTTCGTCCTACTCGGACTCGTGGGTTGCGCACGCCAAGCGATACGCGGAGGCGATGATCGACCGGCTCGGCCTGGACGTCGGCAGCCTGGTCACCGAGGTAGCGAGCAATGACGGCTACCTGCTGCAGCACTTCATGGCCCGGAATATCCCGGTTCTCGGGGTCGAGCCGGCGGCGAACGTGGCCGAGACGGCCCAGTCCAAAGGCATCCGGACCGTGGTCCAGTTCCTGGGCGCGGCCACCGGCCGGGAGATCGCCGAACAGTACGGCCGGGCCAACCTGGTCGCCGGCAATAACGTGTTCGCCCATGTCCCGGACATAAAGGACTTCGCTGCGGGTCTCCGGGCCCTGGTCAAGGACACCGGCCTGGTCACGCTCGAATTCCCGCACCTGCTGCGGCTGATCGAGCGCCGGCAGTACGACACCATCTATCACGAGCATTTCCAGTACCTGTCGCTGCTGACCTCTTCCCGGGCACTAGCCACGGCCGGGCTGCGCGTGGTCGACGTGGACGAGCTCGGCACCCACGGCGGATCGCTCCGGGTGTACGCGCGTCCCGAGGAGAATGTCGGCGAGCCGACCGGGCGGGTGAAGGCTGTGCTGACCGACGAAGAAGCCGCCGGGCTGCACACCGTGGCCGGTCATGAGGGCTTCGCGCGCGACGTTCTGCAGATCAAGGCCGATCTGCTGGAGTTCCTGCTGACCGCCGCGGCCGACGGCAAATCGGTGGTTGGCTATGGCGCTCCCGGCAAGGGCAATACGCAGCTCAACCACTGCGGCATCCGGTCTGATCTGCTCTCTTACACCGTTGACCGAAGCCCATGGAAGCAGGGCAAGTTCCTGCCGGGAACGCATATCCCGATCCACGCGCCGGAGCGCATCGCCGAGACGCGTCCGGACTACGTTCTCGTCCTGCCTTGGAACCTGAAGGAAGAGATCAGCCAGCAGCTCGAATATGTCCGGTCATGGGGTGGCCGCCTGGTCTTCCCGATTCCGGCCCTTGAAATCGTCTGAGTCGGGGAGCAAGAGTGAAGGTCGTACTGTTTTGCGGTGGCCTTGGCATGCGGATGCGCGACGGCACCAACAACACCGCCCCCAAGCCGATGGCCATGGTCGGTGAACGCCCGCTGCTCTGGCATGTCATGCGCTATTACGCGCACTATGGGCACACCGAATTCGTCCTCTGCCTCGGCTACGGCGCCGCGGCGGTCAAGGATTTCTTCCTGACCTACGATGAGACCCGCTCCAACGACTTCGTCATCGATAACGGTGCGCGTGACGTCCAGCTGTTCAGCACGGATATCTCTGACTGGCGGATCACGCTGGTGGACACCGGACTGCACTCCGCGATCGGCGAGCGGCTGCGCCGGGTCCGCCGCTTCGTCGAGGGTGAAGAGATGTTCATGGCCAACTATGCCGACGTTCTGACGGACGCGCCGTTGCCCGACATGATCCAGCGCTTCGAAGCCAGCAACGCGGCGGCCAGCCTGCTCGCGGTACCGCCCCAATCCTCGCACCACGTCGTGGACATCGGTGACGACGGGCTCATCACCCAGGTGACGCCCATGCGGGACCTGCGGCAGTGGGAGAACGGCGGTTACTTCCTGCTCAGGCCGGAGGTCTTCGACGCCCTCAACGAAGGCGAGGACCTGGTCGAGGACGCCATCATGCGTCGGCTCGTCCCGCAGGGAATGGTGCTTGCCTATCCCTACAAGGGTTACTGGTCCCCGGCGGACACGGTCAAGGAGCGTGTACAGCTGGAAGAGATGTACCACCGGGGCACCTGCCCCTGGATGATCTGGGATCCTGAACGGTCCGGAAGGGACAAGGCAGTCAGCGCCGCTCTGGCTGAGTCCGCCGCCGGGACAAGCTCTCCGCCGCTGTCATAGTAACCAACCGTCGTGTCATTGATGAGGGAAGGACAAGCGGCCCGGCTTGTGCGTGGCAACTCTGCGGTTCTGTGTCGCGTCATCCTCCTGGGGATGATGCTCCTGCTTATTGTCAGCGCGTACTTCCCGTTCCGCTGGGATCCGCCGCGCACGGTGCGCAACGACGTAACCAGAAGCGCCGCCGGGTCCTTGCGGTTCGGCGAGATGAACGCGGCACGTACCCCTGCGGCACCGGCTTGGCTGAGTGAAGTGCGCACATCTGGCTTCGTTCAGATCCAGCTGAATGTCAACCCGCAGTCACCGCAGGAGAACTCTCCAGTCTCGATAATGATGCTGGCCAGTGACTTCTGGCACACAGACTTCGCCATCGGGCAAGAACACTCTGACGTGCTCGTGTGGCTGCGCCGTCCGGGCTCGAACATCGGCGGCGATCCGCCGTACTCCGTAGGTGGGGTTCTCCGGCCACGGCAATGGAACAGCATCGTGGTGATGCTGCAGCGCGATGAGCTTCGCATCAGCGTCAACGGCAGCACGCGGCTGACCAGGGACCTCCCCGCGGATCCCGCAAGGGGCTGGAGCCAGGGGCGGATTGCGCTGGGTGACGAGGTGCACGGAGGCGGCGCATGGCAGGGCACGATCAGTCACGCTGAGGTGCGCACATACGGCTATGCCGTCGATTACGTGCGCCCGGGCGCACTGTCGATCCCCCAGCGCTACCTGTACTTCCCGGACCATACCCAGCCGTTCCTGCCCACGGACGCACAGGAGTGGCTGATCCTCTTCGCTGAAATGCTGACCTTTGTTCTGGTCGGCTTCCTCGCCGTCTGGGCTCGCAGGCCGCCTTTCCGCGTAGCCTCCGCCACGCTGCTCGCAACGGGGTTCGCCGTGCTGCTGGCGGCGGGGAAGCTCCTGTTCTACGGCCGGCATGTCTCCGGGGCCGATGTCCTCGTCGAGGCCTTCGGCGCGCTGGTCGGGGCATTGGTGGCCGTGCGGATAGCGCGCGCTGAACGACGGGGCACCGCCCGGATGCCGCGCCTTGCCGTGCCCGGAGTCGGGCAGGCCGGTCGCTGACGGGGGTTTGGCTCAGGCCAGTGCCCTGGGCTCAGGCCAGCGCCTTTATCGCGGTAGCTAGTGACGAGGCGACCCGGTCCCGCTGCGACATCATGACCACCGGAAGCGGCCACGGGATGGCCAGCTCGGGGTCATCGAAGGCGATCGACACGTCCTCCGCGGGGTCGTGCGGGCGGTCGATGCGGTAGGACACGTCGGCGGGATCGGTCAGTGCCTGGAACCCGTGCGCACAGCCGACCGGAACGTAGAGCGACACCTGCTCGCTGTCGCGCAACTCGAAGCTTTCCCAGTTGCGGTAGGTCGGCGAGGCGGGCCGGAGGTCGACCACGACGTCGAAAATGGCACCATAAGAGCAGCGCACGAGTTTCGCTTCCCCGTTCCCGCGCCGCACGTGCATGCCCCGGATCACCCCCCGCGCGGAGCGGGAGAGACTGTCCTGGGCAAACCCGGCTGGGTCGATACCGGCTGCGCACATCACCTCCGCGTCGAAGGTCCGGGAAAAGAAACCACGATCGTCCACGTGCGGCTCCGGCGTGAACAGCAGCGCACCGGCGATGCGCGGAACCGGGCGCATGTCCATAAGCTCTCCATTCCGGTGATCGTCCGTCGCTCTCGCTGCGGATCTGTCCTCAGCCGCGAGCGGGCTCAGGCTCTTTCCCGGGCAAGTGGCGAGCAGATGAAAAAGTACTCGACGGCGAGCTTCGGGCTCACCACGGGGATGTTCACATTCAGGTTCATGTTGATGGCCCGGACGAGCTTACGGTTGGGCTCGGTGTGTTTCCAGTTGTGTGAGGTCGGGAAAGCTTTCCGGATTATGAAGTGGCGCGCCAGATCGGCCCGGAAGCTGGCCACCGGCTGCACGTTATTGTACGGAAAGTACAGATCCCTGCTGTGATGGCCGAAATTAACGTATGTCACGATAAATGTGCCGCCCCGGTTCAGCAGGCTCGCTATTTCCGCGAACTTACGGGACTGAAGTTCGCCGACGTATTCGAAGAAACCCTGGGCCAGGACCATATCGAATTTCCGGCCGTCAAATCCGATCGGATTCTCCAGCACATCGGCCTCGGCCAGATTCGGTGCCGGCTCAGGGATCGATATATCGACGCCGTAATAGCTGATATTCGCCGGGAGAAGCTGCATCAAGGTGGCTGGCCCGCAGCCGACGTCGAGCAGGCTCCGGTCGGCGCCCCCGGCGAGCTTTGTCACGATGTGCGCGGATTTCTCCAGGCGGTAATGCGGGTTCTGGTATCTCAGGTTTTCCTTGCTCCAGAAATCTTTCTTCCGGTACTGCCTTGTGCTGCCGGCGACACTCGCGGACGTCAGGCCGTCAGCGTCGGCTGGGTTGTTCATGGTCGCAACTCTTTCCAGGAGATGTCAGTGGGAGGCCGCGGGAGCGGTCTCGTGCCCGGCCGGCGGGTGTGCCGCTCCGGCCGACGGCAGGAGCAGGGCGGACAGCTGGTCGAATTGCTGGCGGAGCAGGAGCGCGTTGGCCGCGTTACGCTCCACTATCTTCTCCCGGACCTCCACCGACCGGCTTTCCAGTTCGGTGAATCGCCGGATCAGCTCATCGACGTCGAGCGTGTTGGCGGACAGGCAGAAATCGCGAAGTCCCGCATCCGCCATGATGGCCACATTCTTCGCGGCGTAGCCCATCGATATGACCGGCTTGGCCAGCTTGAGAGCACACATCACATTGTGGTAGCGGATGGCGACCACGGTGCTGACCGGGGCCATCGCGCGCGTGAGGTCGGCGAATGAGGCCACCGGCTCCGCGATGACCGATTCCGGGCCGAGATCGGGCCGGTACGCGCGCAGGTCGGAAACTATCTCCTGGACCACCACGTCGTCGCATGTGTCGCCCACGAACAGCCGGATCTTCCGGCCGTTGTCGATCAGCCACCGGGAGAAACGCTTCATGTTCTCGAGGTAGCGGGCGTGAATCTCCGCCGCCTGGTCACGGTCGTCGTTGGTGCCGTGGTAATCCATCACCCCGATACCTACCAGCTGCGGATCGCCCGGGTCATAGGGCGGCGCTGGAAGGGCGAACACGAGGTCCGGGTAGGTGTGATCGCGGCCGGTGTTGAGGCCTCGCTTGCGCATCGCCTCACGCGCCCCCGCGTCCCGGTAGGAGCGGTAGAACGCGAAGCGGGCGGCCGCGTTCGACAGCCAGCGCGTAGCCCGCGGGCGGATGATGTTCGCCCCCACGCTGACCAGCGCTACCTTGGTGCCGAAGAGCTTCCCGGATGCGCAGAGCAGGAACATCGCATAGGGGGTCTCCCACGGCCGCAGCGGGAGGGTCGCCTCCAGCACCCCCATGCCGGGCACGATCACCATATCGTGGCGGCGGACCCAGGCCGCCATCCGGACCGCGTCGACACCCTTGCCGAGCAGTTTGAGCGCGACCGCGGCCAGTCCCGAGGCGTCCTGCTCACGCTTGTGGTGCCAGTAGAGCGGGACCGCATCGATGCCGTATGTCGCGGTCAGCCATTCGGGTCCTGGTCCCATGGCGTCCAGAACGGCATCCGGATGGTCGGCCCTGAGGTACCGGAGTACCACGTCCATGGATGCGTCGTTACCGATGTTGCCCGCGCCGAGCAGACCGAACAGTCCCACCCGGGGAGCGGCGGCAGTGCGCGTGCGCCGACCGGTGAATCCAGGCGCGTTCACGAGGCCCTCTTCTCCGGGTCGGCCACGGTGGCCTGGAGCGGAACGGCGCGCGGCCCGGCGGGAACCTGCTGCCCGGTCCGCCCGGGGTGCCCGGGCAGCACTTTGCTCCCCACGCGATCCGCCATCCACTGGGTGAGGTAGCGGTAGCACTCGCGCTGATCCGCGCGCGGCAGCGGGGCGTCGCGGATCGCCGTGGCGAAGCCCCAGAAGTATTCGGCGTACAGCCGCGCGGTGGGATGCCGCAGCCGGCTGGACCGGCTCGGGTCCAGCCGGGCGCACCAGCTGCGGACCGTGCCGGCGTGGGTGGCCCGGTCCGGGTGGTCCCGGCGGAAGTACAGCCAGTCCCGGGTCTGGTGGAAGCGGCCCTGCAGAGCGATTTCCAGCACGATGATCCGGTCCGCGTGGTAGTAGCTGCCGAGCGGGGCAACCCGGCGGAGCACCTCCGACCGGATGACGCCGTACTGGTCATCGGCCTGGATCACGCCGTCGTTGTCCGTCCGCACGAAGCAGCGGTCGTCTCCCTCACCGGTCGGGAACAGGCCGCTGGTGCTGAACAGGATGCTCCGGAAACGCTCTGGCGCCCTCGGTGAATCCGTGTCGAGCGGGTACTCGTGTGCCTGGGTGACCGTGCCGTCAGAATCGACCGCCCCTGTCCAGGAGTGGGCCAGGACAACGCCGCCGTCCTGGTCGAGCGCGTCAACGCAGTGCTGCACCAGCTCAGGAGCGTACAAATCGTCGGCCGAGGCCCACTTGAACAATTCGCCGCGCGACTGCTGGAACACGAAATTGTGATTCGGTGCGGCGCCGATATTGCGGGCCTGACGGACGTAGCGGATCCGGGAATCCTGCTTTCCGTACCGTCGGCAGATGTCCGCAGTGCCATCGGTCGATGCGTTGTCAGAAATGATCAGCTCGAAATCTTCAAATGTCTGACCGAGCAGCGCATCGAGGGATTCGGCCAGGTAGTCCTGGCCGTTATACACCGGAAGCCCGATACTCAGCCTCGGTGCCGTGCTCATCGCTGTCGGCCTTCGCGCCGCGACGATAGGGACGCGGCTCTTCCGAGCAGGCGGTCAATGGGAACCAGGCTCCTCATGGCGTACCCTCAAATTCAAATTTTGGCCGGGTAGGTGCGGCGGGCAGCCGCTGCACCCAGATGACCCCGGACGATCAGGTCCTGATACAGCGCCGGCTACCTTTCACGGTCAGGTGCGGGCCGGTGACACCGTGCCGCTTGGCTGGCGGGTGCCCGCCGTACCGGGCGGCAGCGGCTGGATGAGCAGCTTGGCGCAGTAAAACGCCTCCGCGTAAGGCGCACGGCATTCCATCCCGCGGAGCCGGGCGAGACCAAGAAAGACCTCGTTGTCCCACCAGTCGCGCCGGCTCTGCGAGGGGAAGGACTTGTGCAGTAGCTCCGCTTTTTGCCGCGCCGCGGCCGCGGTGAGCGGGACATACATCGACGGGCGGCCGACGTCGCCGTCCCATTTGGGGATCTCGTAGGCGAGGTAGACCTGGTCACGGAACACGGTGGGCACAATGTCGGCGATCGTCCGATGATCCTGGTGCGCGTCCTCCCGCCAGGGCGCGATGACGAGATCGGGTGCACACGATCGCGCCACGTTTTCCAGGACCTCCTTCACCCGGTCCCAGACCGCGGGCAGCCGCCCCTCGGGCAGATCGTGCAGTTCGACCGTGAGGTCAGCGGCCGGCAGGAAGTTGCGCGCCGCGTTGCGGGCCTCTTGCTGGCGATCGGCTGTGCCGGTGAGCACCACGTAGCGTGCTTGCAATCCCGGCTGGCTCTCCGCCAGGCTGAGCAGCGTCCCGCCAGCCCCGATCTCGATGTCGTCGGGGTGCGCGCCGATAGCGAGCACTGACAGGGGCGCGTCCTGCCGTGCCATCAGATTCACCGGAAGCATGCCGGTCACCGCCTCGGGGGTACCGGTACCGGGGCGGCACTGAGGGGGCCCGGGGGTACCAGGGTCGTCAGGAAGGAATACAACCGCGGGCCGATGACGTTGGCGTCGAACTCGCGGTGGAAGCGCTCATATGCGGCCTCCGCGGCGATAATCCGGGTCTGCTCGGAGTCGAGCAGACCCAGCAGCGTCCGCGCCGCCTCGGCCGGATCGTCCAGGGGCCAGAACCGCGCCTCGGCGCCGTCGTCGCAGAGTTCGGAGATGGGGCCGATGTTCGCGGCCACAATGGGCAGCCCGGCCGCCATCGCCTCGATGATGGCCAGCGACGACGACTCCGAATACGACGCATGGACATAAGCCCGGTAACCCGGCAGGAAGTCGCGCACGTCGGGCCGGAAGCCACGGAAGCGAACCTGATCTTCCAGTCCCAGGGACCGGGCCTGCCGCACGAGGTCGCGGCGGCACGGACCCTCGCCGAATATGTCCAGGGTCAATGACCGGCCGGCCCGGCGGCCCTCGGCCAGAACCTCCAGCAGGAACCGGTGGTTCTTCACGATGTCGAGGTTCCCCGTCGTGACCAGATCCCCGGCTGGCTCGCGGCCGGGACTGGCCTGCAGCGGCGCCACGAAGTTGCCGATCACGGCGGACGGTACCGCATCCGCCTTCGGCAGCCAGCTCAGCAAGGCGTGACGAGCCCATTTAGATACATAGACGAGGCCGTCGACCTGAGGGATGACCTCGCTCTCCAGCGTCCGGATGTCCCGGAACACCCGCCCATCGCGCTTGATCTGCTTCTTGTCGGCCCACTCGTCAGCCTGGGAGATCCGGAAATGCACGGCCATGACCACTCGCTGGTGCGGTCCGCGCCGTGCCCGCAGGGCCGCCCGGGCCTCCGGCGGCCCCTGGGCATAGATGACACATTCGCCCGCCTTGGCCAGGTGCCGGCGCAGCGCCCGGCGCAGGAACATCTCGTGCCAATGCCGGTACCAGAGGACGCCTGCGGGCTTGCTCAGCCGCTGCAGGACGAACCGTGCACCGAATACGGGCACCGACAGCCGGCCGCCCCACGAGAACGGCGTGATGAGATCTACGGCTGTCCCGGATTCAGCAAGATACTGGCGCAGCTGCCGGACGTGCGTGTGCACGCCCGTGATGCCCTCCTCCCGGAGGGAGGTCGCGATGACCAAAGGCGGGGACGTCGTGCCCGGCGAACCTCCGCCGCCCGCGCGAGACGATTCTCCGTCATGAGAGCTCATGTCCACGAGAGAGCTGGGGCCGGCTCCGTGATACATGGCACATCCTGTCCCGGGTGCCCCTGTCGTCAGCAGCCGCGCTGCACCACCAGGGCTTTCGTCAGGGCCCCCCACTCGTAGGCGATCTGGTACGGCCAGGACACGAGCCGGATAGGAGTGGTCACCACGTAGACCGGGCCGCCGAAGCAGCGTTCGGTCCGCAGCCGGGCGCGGGAGGTCTGCGGGGTAATCGTGACCAGCGCGATCGAGCGCCAGTGGTACTTCCGTGCGAGCCGCCCGATGAACTCCGCCTCCCCCTCGGTCGTGCCCGGAGACGGGTTGAAGCAGATCAGCCGCACCCCCGTGACCGGCCGGGGACAGCCGTAACTGGACTGCGGCGTGCCCAGCGAGATCACCAGGAACGGCGCCCGGTGCTGCGCCGCCAGCCGCTGCGCGGCGCTGACCGTGCCGCCGGGCGTGTCCAGCGATACGATCGCGCTCACCGTGGCCGGCATGCCCTGGTCGGGCCAGACGAACAACCGGGCGGTGGCGGCCAGCACGGCGATGATGATGACGGCCACCGCACTCAGCAGCCGCCGCCGGAGCCTGCCCCGCCGCCGCGTGGGGCGGGCCGTGGGTTCGCTGGTTGTGACCGGGATCTCCTTGGCTGGCACAGGGCTATCCCCTCGTAGCGTCGCTCGTCCGCCGGGCTGGGTGGGCTCCAGCTGCTCCCGTGCGGCGGCTTTGGCCCCAACTCCTTGAACGGGGCAGCACTGCGGCCGGTTCCGATGAGCCGGTGATCGGGCCCGGAGCGACCGTCGCGTTCTGCGCTTAGGAGAGGTCCGTCCGCCGGGCGGTGATACATCGGCCCGGTCGCCGGGACCGGCGGCGCCGGAACAGGCTGCCGGGCACCGGCTAAGCAGACGCGACAAAATAAGCTAGGTTTTCGGCTCCGGAGGGCCTACCGTTTGTGGTATGGCGAACGGCAACCGGGACGGGGAGCCCGCCGGCGAGCAGGTGGCGCGGCTGTACGGGCTGCTGCGCCCGCACCTGGATGAGCGGCAGCGGCGGCTCCTGCTCGGGGCGGAGGCGCTGGGGCTGGGCCGCGGTGGCATCAAGGCGGTGGCGGAGGCGACCGGGGTGCACCCGGACACGGTGGGCCGGGGAGTGCGGGAGGCGGAAGGCAGGCCGGAGCCGCGGGTGCGGGCGCCCGGCGGCGGCCGCAAGAAGCTGGCCAGCACCGACCAGCAGCTGGTGCCGGCGCTGATGGCGCTGGTGGACCCGGCCGCCCGCGGGGATCCGGTGTCGCCGCTGCGCTGGACGTGCCTGTCCACCAGGAACCTGGCGGGTGCGCTGACGAAGGCCGGGCACCCGGCGTCGGACCGGACGGTGGCGCGGCTGCTGAAGGCCGAGGGCTACAGCCTGCAGGGCAACGCGAAGGTGGCCGAGGGCGCCCAGCACGCCGACCGGGACGCCCAGTTCCGCTACATCGCCGCCCGGGCCGGCGAGTTCCTGGCGGGCGGGGACCCAGTCGTGTCGGTGGACGCCAAGAAGAAGGAGAAGGTCGGCAACTTCGCCAACGGCGGTGCCGAGTGGCGGCCCCAGGGGCAGCCCGAGCGGGTCAACGTGCACGACTTTCCCTCCGACGCGGCCGGCAAGGCGATCCCGTATGGCATCTACGACCTGGGCGCGAACACCGGGTGGGTCTCGGTGGGCACCGACCACGACACCTCCGCGTTCGCAGCGGCGACGCTGCGCCGCTGGTGGCGGGCCGGCGGGTCCGCCCGCTATCCCGGCGCGCGGCGGCTGCTGATCTGCGCCGATTCCGGCGGGTCCAACGCCGCCCGGGCCCGGGCCTGGAAGGTGGAGCTGGCCAGGCTGGCGGCCGAGACCGGGCTGGAGATCACCTGCTGCCACTACCCGCCCGGCACCTCCAAGTGGAACAAGGTCGAGCACCGGCTGTTCGCCCAGATCACCCGCAACTGGCGCGGCCGGCCGCTGACCAGCCACCAGACCGTCGTCGAGCTGATCTCCGCCACCACCACGGCCACCGGGCTGACCGTCACCGCCGAGCTGGACACCAGCGACTACCCCACCGGCCTGCGCTACACCAGCAAACAGATCGACGCCCTGCCCATCGGCAAACACGATTTCCACCCAGACTGGAACTACACCGTCCGGCCAGAACCCCACGAGACACCCGAACCGTCACAGAAGCAGACGACACGCCGGTAAAACATCAATTATTTCTTCGCGGCTGCTAAGGTGCAATCGCGGCCGGGCATCCGGCCAGCGCCGCTGGCTACGTTGTGGAGGGCGCCGGTGCCAGCCGACTACGGGAAGATCCGCGACGAGAACATCGCCCGGTACGGCTGGGACACGGCGGTGCTGGACCTGCTCGGGCAGCTCTACAGCGAGCGCACCCACTTCATCTTCGAGCTGATCCAGAACGCGGAGGACGCGGGCGCGACCGAGCTGGCCTTCGAGCTCTTCGACGATCGCCTGGAGGTGCGGCACGACGGCCGGCCCTTCACCGAAGCCGACGTCCGCGGCGTCTGCGGGGTCGGTACCAGCGAGAAGTCCGGCGACCTGACCAAGATCGGGCAGTTCGGCATCGGCTTCAAGTCGGTGTACGCCTACACGAAATCCCCGCGCATCTACAGCGCGGGCAAGACAACGCGGGCGAGGACGCGGGCGAGCATTTCCGGATCGAGATGTACGTCCGGCCGTACGCCGTGGACCCGCTCGCCGAGGGGGACCGCTTGCGACGGCACGGCCGGCACCCTGTTCGTCTTCCCCTTCGATCACAACACGGTCCCGGCCGCGGTCGCCGTGCGGGAGATAGCCGCGGCCCTGGACACCATCGAGCCGGGCACCCTGCTCTTCCTCAGGAACATCAGCCGTCTGCGAGCCGGTGGCGTTGACGTCCCTGAATCGGTTATCGAGCGCCGGGCCACGCACCGCACCGCCGCGCGCCGTCACGTCACCCTGTCCACGGGCCGTGGTCGGCCGGAGGAGGAGTGGCTCGTCTGGCACCGCGAGACCGATGACCCGGGCAATCCCGCAGAGCCCTGGGAGCCGGCACAGCCCTCGGAACCGGCCCAGCGCGCGGAACCGGCACGGCGCGTAGAGGTCGCCTTCCGCGTGCACACCAGCGGCGGCGGGCGCCGGATCGCCGCGTGCGGCCGGTCCCCGCTCACCGTGTTCTTCCCCACCGAAAAGGAGACGTTTCTCGGTTTCCTGATCCAGGGTCCGTACCGCACGACCCCGGCCCGCGACAATGTCCCGGAGCACGATCCGTCGAACCAGGCCCTGGTGCGCCAGACGGCCGGGCTGCTCGCCGGTGTACTCCGGGAACTGCGGGCGGACGGCTTGCTCACGGCGGACGCCCTGGGGGCCCTGCCGCTGGACGTGGGGCATTTCCCGCCGGGCTCGATGTTCCGCCCGCTGTTCGACTCGGTACGCGAGGCGCTGGCCGCCGAGGAGCTCATTCCCGCCGCGGGCGGCTACCGCGCCGCGGCCGAGCTGAAGCTGGCCCGCGGCGCCGGGCTGGATGAGCTTTTCGGCCCCGATCAGCTTGGTGCGCTCTTCGATGCCGGGCGCCCGCTCTACTTCGCCCATCGGTCCATCACGCCGGACCTCACCCCCCTCCTGTGGCGGTACCTGCGGGACGAGCTCGGCGTCGGTGAGGTCACGCCCGCGGACGTGCTCGCGATGGTCACCCCGGATTTCCTGGCCGCGCAGTCCGACGAGTGGATGACGCGCTTCTACGCGTTCCTCTACCAGTCCTCGGCGTTGTGGCAGGCGGCCGGGTTCCCGGACGGTGAGCCCGGGCCGGCCCGGACCCGGCCGATCATCCGGCTCGAGGACGGCCGTCACGTCGCGCCGTTCGACGCGCTCGGCCACCCCGCCGTGTACCTGCCGGGAGCCAGCGGCACCAGCCTGCCCACGGTCCGGCGTTCCGTGGCGGGCTCACCTGTGGGCCGACCGTTCCTGGATGCGCTGAACCTCACCGAGCCGGACGTGGTGGCTGAGGTCCTCGAGATCGTCCTGCCCCGGTACGTCGGGCTGGACCTCGCCGGCCTGGACCTGGCTCAGCACGAGGCTGACTGTGAACGCGTCGTCCGGGCCCTGGGCGAGGCGACGGTCGGCCAGCGGCCACGGCTCCTTGACCGGCTCCAGCGAACCGCCTTCCTCATCGGCGAGAACGCCGCCACGGGCGTTCAGCGCCTCACGCCGCCCACCGCGCTGTACCAGCGGAGCAAGGAGCTGGAAAGCTACTTCGACGGGAACCCGGACGCCTGGTTCGCCGGCGACGGGTACGGGCCGTGGCTGGTTCAGCTGCGCGAGATGGGTGTGCGCGAGGCCGTCGAGGTGCGCGCACGGACCCCGGGCCAGCTCGGCCACGTCGTCATCGTGGATGAATTCGCCCGGCAGGAGCGCGGTCTCGACGGCTTCGACCCGGGCGCGGAGATCGACGGCCTGGACTTCGCCCTGGACCACCCCACCCACGCGCGGTCCGAATACGTCTGGAACGTGCTGCTCGGCGCGCACCGGGGACTCGTCGCCGGGGTCGTTGAGAAGGCCATCCGCCCGTCGTTCGCGGATTCCGCGCTGGAGAACGTCCGGTCGGCGATCGGTGCCGCCGCCGCGAGCCAGGCGTGGCTCCCGGGACCGGACGGCGCGTTCCGGCGGCCGGCCGAGCTTTCCCTCGATGACCTGCCGCCGACGTTTACCCGGGACGAGACCCTGGCCCACGCCCTGGGCATGCTGCAGCCCGTGGTGGCGGAGGCCGCCCGTCAGCTCGGCGTCCCGGCCGGGGTCCTGCGGGGTCTCAGCGCTCACCCGGATCTGGTCGCGATGGTCGAACGCGAGCTCAGAGCCCGGACCGCCGGCCGAAGGTCCCGGGCCGGGGTAGCCGCTGGTCAGGCCGCTTCTTTGCTGTCCCAGGGCACCCAGCGGGTACGGATGGCGATTCCGCCCCGCGGCCGCCCGCCGGCCAGGGCGGCGGCGCGGATGCAGAAATGGGTCCACATGTTCAGCTGAATCTCCTTGGCCAGCCGGAGCTTGTTGTACATCACATCAGCGAGGCGGTCCCCGGCCCGGGCCCAGGATTCGATCTCGAAGCGCAGGGCGTCGCCGTCCGCGGCCGCGCCGTAGGAGTGCCAGTTCACGATGCCGTGGTGTCACGCTCGGCGAAACCGCGGATCGACTGGAAATCCCCCGCGAACATGGCCAGTGCCGTCGGAGCCGTCCTCGGCCCGGACGGGCGGCCGGTCGCGTGTGCGTCCTCGTAGCAGAAGCGGATGGCCGAGCCCGAGGTGCCCGTCAGCCAGTAGGTGGCCACGTTGGCGATGACGAAGTCGTCATCGATGACATGCGCCAGCTCTGGAAGCGCCACCAGCACCGCCACCCGGACGGCAAGCACTACCAGGGGCTCTGTAGCCGGTAGGTGAGCTCCTCGGCGCACTGGCCAGTCCCGAGCCGTCAGGCCTGCCCGGCCCGGCGCCCACTCCCGGAGAACTCAACTGGCGCTGGCGGCCCGGCCCCGGCTGACCGCGTCCCGATCCGGTACGGTGCCCGGGAGGTCCAGGTCATACGGTCACCGGCACCGCGGCCAAATTCGCGCGGGCCGACCTGTTCTCTGCCGCGGTATCAGGATAGGGCTAGGGCACATTAGGCTGTCCTGTCGAGGGCGGCCAGGGCCAGCGGAACCCAGCCGCTGTCCCAGCGGTGAGCCATCAGCGGTCGGTGTCTCGGTGGAGTGGGCGATGCCTTCCGAGGTGAGAAGCGCGTCGTAGTCCGTCATGTCGGTCTGGAACGCGTTGTATCCGCCGATCCAGATCCGGTTGCTGCCGATGAACGGCGCCTTGTGCGCATCCACGAAGGCGGCCGTCAGGCGGTAGTTCGCCTGGAAGTTCGCGTCGGTGCCGTAGGAGTTCGCGGAGCTGCGCCGTACTGGTCGTAGCTCGACATGTCGGCCGGGAAGTCCCACGATGCGGCGAGCGTGAACAGATCAGGGTGCTTCAGCAGCAGGTCCTGCCCGCCGATGCCCGATTTGGAGAAACCGATCAGCCAGTTCTGCTCGGTGCCGGTCGTGGCCAGATTCGCCTTGACCCATGGCTCCAGCTCTGTCGTCATGAAGGTCTCGTACTGGAGATTGGCGTCGTTCGGGTTGTCCGCGTACCAGGGATCGATCGCGAACGAAGGCTCGATGATCGTCAGGTTGTACTGATTCTGTGCGTTGGCCGCCTCAAGCGTCGCCATGCCGTCTCCGTAGCTGGTGCCCAGACCGGGCTCGACCGGAAGCGCGAACAGGAAGTTGTGCGCGACACCGGCCGCCGGATTGGTCGGACGCAGGACCCGCAGAACCTGAGGCCCGTAGCCGTCGTTGGCGGAGATCACGTCGTATGACTCGACGCCGTTGGCGTCCGTGCTCAGATAGTGGACCTCGAAACCGGCGCTGCCACCGGACCAGTTGTCGGCCGTTGCCGGTGCCGTTGGCGATGATCCCGGGAGCGCCGCCGGTCCAAGCTGTTGTCATAGGCGGCGATTCGCTCGACGCCGTTCTCGAGGAACGAGAGCGTCGTGCCGACGACCATGAGCTTCAGCTGGGTTCCGGCCGCCAGCGGGCCGCAGCTGTAGGTGCTGCCGAGCTGCGTCCAGTTGCCGCCACTTCGCTTGAACAGCATCAGTTCCGGGCTGCCGTTGTTCCAGTAGTAGATGCCGACGTATCCGTTCTGCCCGCCGTTCTGCGTCCGCACCGCCGGGCCGATCCATGGCGCCGGTCAGCTGCGTGGAGGTCACTTCGACTTGCGAGTACTGATTGCTGCTGTAGCTTCTCGGCGGTCCGCATGTCGCCGGTGGTGCCCGTGGCGCTGGTGCCCGGCTGACAGCCTGGGAGGAGATCGCCAGGCCGCCGTCGCTCATATCGGTCCAGTTCGGCCCCGAGCGGGCCGTCGGCTCGGTTGAAGTTGTCAGAGCCGCTGCTGGCCGAGTTCGCTGTGCAGGTGACGGCGACGTTGGTGATGTTCGCGGAGCCGACGGTGCCGGACCCGTTCGCAACCGTGCAGCTCTGGCCGGTCGGGTTGGTCTTGACCGTCACGTTGTAGGCCGAGCCGGTGGCCAGGCCGGTGGCTGAAGGTGAACGGCCGTTGGCGCTGACGCTCAGGTCATCGCCGCCGTTGTCCTGCAGCACCACCGTGCCGGACAGGCCGGAGACCGTGCCGCCGACCGAGTAGGTGGACGCCGCCGCGCAGGTGACGGCGACGTTGGTGACGTTCGCGGACCCGATGGTGCCGGACCCGTTGGCCACCGAGCACGTCTGGCCGGCCGGGCTGGTCTTGACCGTCACGTTGTAGGCCGACCCCGCGGCCAGGCCGGTGCTGAAGGTGAACGCGCCGTTGGCGCTGACGCTCAGGTCATCGCCGCCGTTGTCCTGCAGCACCACCGTGCCGGACAGCCCGGAGACCGTGCCGCCGACCGAATAGGTGGCGGGCGCGGTCACGTCTCCGCCGGACCAGTTGTCGATCTGGTTGGACGCGTAGTAGAGCCACACGCCGGGGCTACCGGAGGTGATCTTCGTATCCGTGGCCTGCACGACCAGATTGCCGTTCTGGTATCCCGAGATCGTCGAGCCCACCGCCTGGATCTTCCATACGTCGGACGACGGGGACACGGTCAGGGCGCGCGCTTTGCTTCAGCTGGGTCCAGCTCGTGGCGCTGTCCATCCGCCACAACGACACCGTGTTGGGCGAGTTCCCGTACCAGAGGAAATAACCCTTCGAGCTGCTCAGCCGGACGGCGATGCCCGGGCCGTACTGGCTGCCCGAGCTGGTCGGCAGGCTGGCCTGAGCGAACTGGTCATTGCCGAACGTGCTGGCACTCCAGTAGGCGCTGTTCAGCTTGCTGGCGGTCCCGGCGCCGGAGCGTGTTGCTGACGATCGCGGGCGCTGCCGTGCCCGTGACCGTCGTCCAGTTACTCCCCAGAGCCACCGTTCAGCCCGGTCGAAATTGTCGGTGGCAGTTCCGGCCGAATTGTCGTGCAGGTGACGGCGACGTTGGTGATGTTCGCGGACCCGATGGTGCCGGATCCGTTCGCGACCGAGCAGGTCTGGCCGGACGGGCTGGTCTTGACCGTCACGTTGTACGCCGACCCCGCGGCCAGGCCGGTGCTGAAGGTGAACGCGCCGTTGGCGCTGACGCTCAGGTCGTTGCCGCCGTTGTCCTGCAGAACCACCGTGCCCGGACAGGCCGGAGACCGTGCCGCCGACCGAGTAGGTCGCCGCCGCCGCGCAGGTGACGGCGACGTTGGTGATGTTCGCGGACCCGATGGTGCCGGTTCCGTTGGCGACCGAGCAGGTCTGGCCGGACGGGCTGGTCTTGACCGTCACGTTGTACGCCGACCCCGCGGCCAGGCCGGTGCTGAAGGTGAACGGGCCGTTGGCGCTGACGCTCAGGTCGTTGCCGCCGTTGTCCTGCAAAACCGCCGTGCCCGTCAGGCCGGAGACCGTGCCGCCCACCGAGTAGGTCGCCGCCGCCGCGCACGTGACGGCGACGTTGGTGACGTTCGCGGACCCGATGGTGCCGGTTCCGCTGGCGACCGAGCAGGTCTGGCCGGACGGGCTGGTCTTGACCGTCACGTTGTACGCCGACCCCGCGGCCAGGCCGGTGCTGAAGGTGAACGGGCCGTTGGCGCTGACGCTCAGGTCGTTGCCGCCGTTGTCCTGCAAAACCGCCGTGCCCGTCAGGCCGGAGACCGTGCCGCCCACCGAGTAGGTCGCCGCCGCCGCGCACGTGACGGCGACGTTGGTGACGTTCGCGGACCCGATGGTGCCGGTTCCGCTGGCCACCGAGCAGGTCTGGCCGGACGGGCTGGTCTTGACCGTCACGTTGTACGCCGACCCCGCGGCCAGGCCGGTGCTGAAGGTGAACGGGCCGTTGGCGCTGACGCTCAGGTCGTTGCCGCCGTTGTCCTGCAAAACCGCCGTGCCCGACAGGCCGGAGACCGTGCCGCCCACCGAATAGGTGGCAGGCGCGGTCACGTCTCCGCCGGACCAGTTGTCGATCTGGTTCGACGCGTAGTAGAGCCACACTCCCGGGCTACCGGAGGTGATCTTCGTATCCGTGGCCTGCACGACGAGATTGCCGTTCTGGTATCCCGAGATCGTCGAGCCCACGGCCTGGATCTTCCATACGTCGGACGACGGGGACACGGTGAGGGCGGCACTTTGCTTCAGCTGGGTCCAGCTCGTGGAGCTGTCCATCCGCCACAGGGATACGGTGCTGGACGAGTTCCCATACCAGAGGAAATAGCCCTTCGTGCTGCTCAGCCGGACGGCGATGCCCGGGCCGACCTGGGTGCCCGAACTGGCCGGCAGGCTGGCCTGGGCGAACTGGTCATTGCCGAACGTGCTGGCACTCCAGTAGGCGCTGTTCAGCTTGCTGGCGGTCCCGGGCCGGAGCGTGTTGCTCACGATCGCGGGCGCCGCAGTGCCCGTGGCCGTCGTCCAGTTACTCCCCAAGCCACCATCAGCCCGGTCGAAGTTGTCGGAGATGGTCGCGGCCGAGGCTGCCTGGGGAAGCGCCACGGCCAGCGAGCCTGCAAGGCAGGAGACCACGAGGGTCACAAGGGTCACGATGAGCAAGCTCGAATTCTTCCTGGTCTTACCGAGAGTCGCTGTCACGTGGTCCCCCCTCGCTGCTAGGGCCCGGACCATCGGCCCAGATCCACTGGCTGCCGGTCAGCTGCGTCGAGGTGACCGCCACCTGGGAATACTGGTTGCTGGTAAATGTCCCTGCGTTCCAGGTGTCACCGGAGACCCCGGCGCTGGCGGTCCCGGCCGCCGCCTGGGAGACGATCGTCAGCCCGCCGTCGCTGATGTCGGTCCAGTTCGGGCCGAGGCTGCCGTTGTCCGGGTTGAAACTATCAGCGGCAGTTGGCGGCAAGGGCTTTACGCAAGCGCAAACACCGGGACGAGAAGAGCGCAGACGACCAACAATCTCGGAGACCAAAGGGCTCTGGGTTTGAAATCCCTGGCTAGAGCTCTTGCCATTTCGCTCATCCAACCTTTGGCGTGTTCTGGCGCTGCGCGCCGGAACGTTTGTCCTCGTCCCGGCTGCACATCCGGTGGCTTCCGGGGGATGTAGCGGCGACATGCCTAGGTCAACGAACGTGCGTGTAAGTTCCGCGCGGCACAAGCGGCACACGTGTACCGGCGACATACTTCCTCCCACACACAACTGCCGACGGCCTCTGGCCTCAGCGCCCTCCATAGCTCACCCTGGCACACAGATATCAGGCGCGACGGCACAAACCAACTTAACTTCAATGTGGACGCGCAACACCTCGGATCGGTTGACATGGGCTTATCGCAGAGTGTAGCGAATTGTCACCATAATGTAACAGATCGCAGCGATGTTGGCGGCGCCGACGGATGGACGGCCTGCCGCCCCGCCCCGGAACATGGGCCCGCGCGGTCGTCCATCTCCAGCCGGTCGAGCCCGATGTGTGCCGGTACTCACCCTCGATCTCGACCATAAGTCTCGGTGATCTGGTGGATCATCTCCCGCTTCTGCTCCGGCATGAAGACGCCTTCCACGAGGCGCCATTTGACAAGCGGCCTGGCTACTCCTCTAGTCGTTGGGCCTTACCTCAACCGACCGTCGCCGCACCTCAACCGACCGTCGGCGCCACCGTGTGACCTGGCCTGTGAGCCGTCAAATCGTTCGCGTGCCAGGCATCGGGAGCACATGCTGGTGCCATGAGCACCTACGTCCTGATTCCCGGTGCGGGCGGTTCCGCCTGGTACTGGCACCGTGTCGTCCCGCTGCTGCGGGCCGCGGGGCACGACGCCATCGCCGTCGACTTGCCGGGCCCGGATCCCCACGCCGGCCTGCCCGAATACACCGACCTGGTGGTGTCCGCCATCGATGGGCGCGAGGACGTGGTGCTGGTCGCCGCGTCGATCGGCGGTTTCACCGCGCCGCTGGTGGCGGAGAAGGTTCCCGTCCGTTGGTACCCAACCAGCAAGACCGGCTCGGCGTGCGGGCATCTCCTCGCGGCGCTGAGCCTGAACACCCCGGACGAGGCAGTGCCCGTCCTGCCGTACCCGGCACGACCGGAACATCAACGCCGCGAGGAACTACTTGCGGCGGTTTTGCCGTAGCCGCCGGAACCGGCGCCGATGCCTGCGGAGCTGACGTCAGACACTCTGGGACCTCCCGGATGCAGTCGGCCGTGAAACAGGAACCCCCGGGCGTGAGCCCGGGAATCCCCGTCCTTCCGGGCGGGGAGTAGTCAACGCCCCGCGAAGAACTCATCGACGAGGCCGCATGACTACCCCGGCCATGGGCAGCCCAAGGATCGACTCACCTAGCAGCGTCCGGCCAGCGACTTCGGACTGCCTGTGGATCCCCGTTAGCCTGCGGCGATCCGTTAGGCGCCCCTGTTCCCTACCGGCCGGGCAGGCTTGCGCTGGGTACCATCGGAGGCATGACGTTCAGCCGGATCACGACAGATCCAGATGTGATGGGCGGCCAGCCGTGCATTCGTGGGATGCGGATGCCGGTTGCCACGGTCGTGGCTATGGTGGCCGACGGGATGACGGTCAGCGAGATCATCGCCGAGCATCCCGGCCTCACGCCCGAGGATATGCGGGAGGCCCTCCTGTACGCGGCCGAGGCCGTCCGCGAGCGCGAGCTGCCGCTGCGTCACACGGCATGAGATTCCTGATCGACAACAACGTCTCGCCCTTACTCGCAGACCATCTGAAGGCGGCCGGGCATGACGCCGCCCATGTCCGCGACTACGGGCTCGAGGCGGCGACCGATTCCGTGGTGCTCGCCCGGGCGCGCGGCGACCGCCGTATCCTGATATCCGCAGACACCGATTTCGGGATGCTGCTGGCCCGGGAGAAGGCCGCCCGCCCGTCGATCCTGCTGATCCGCCGCCTGGTTGGCCGGCGCGCAGCCGACCAGGCCGCCGTCATCCTCGCCAATCTCGATGTTGTCGCGGATGACCTGGAAGCTGGCGCCGTGGTGGTACTGACTACGAATGGGTGCGAGTCCGGCGCCTGCCCATCGGCTCCTGACCGCAGCCGGTGCGCCTGTACTCGCTGGACGGCGCCAATGCAGCCGACATCACCATCGGCGCGCCAGCTGGGCACTACCTGCTGGCCACGGGATAGACGGGCTGCCGACGAGCATCTAGCATGCAGAAGTATCTTCTGCTGAGGGGCTTGATGCCGACTTTTCCCTCGATCCGCCGCTGGCCCTCACCCGCTACGCTGCGTGACGGCGGCGCCGCCCCGGCCGTCTGCCCGCTGGCCGCCGCGAGCGCCGGGTCCGCGACCCAGGCACCGCGGGCCTAGCATGACCACCGCGAAGACGCCGGATCCGCGGGCCAATCCCCGGCCCCAGTACCCGATCGAATCGGTCGACAACGCGCTGCGGCTGCTGCTGATGTTCCGCGACCGCGGCGAGATCCGGCTGTCCGAAGCGCGCGAGGCCCTCGGTGTGGCCCAGTCCACCGCGCACCGGCTGATGGCCATGCTCGCGTACCACAACTTCGTCCGCCAGGACCCATTCTCGCGTACCTACCGGGCCGGGCCCGCCCTGATCGATGTCGGCCTGAGCGTGGTCCGCGCCATGGATATCCGGTCCATCGCCCGGCCCTTCCTGGAAGAGCTCATGCAGCAGGTGGGGGAGACGGTGCACCTGGCCACGCTCGAGGGAGCCGGCGCGCGCTTCCTCGACGCGGTCGAAAGCGAGCACACGCTGCGGGTGGCGGGCCAGACCGGCCGGGTGCTACCCGCGCACGCCGTGAGCGCCGGCAAGGCCATGCTCGCGGCGCTGCCCGACGACGAGATCGACCGCCTCTACCCGTCCGACCCGCTGCCTGCCCGGACCGGCCGCACGATCACGACCCGCGAGCAATTGAAAGCCGAGCTCCAGCGGGTGCGCCGGCGCGGGTTCGCGAGCAACGCCGGGGAGAGCGAGGACGGCGTCAGCTCGATCGGCGTCGCCGTCCTGAACGCCAATGGCCGCCCGGTGGCCGCGGTGAGCGTCGCCGGCCCGCTGAGCCGGATGCCCGCCTCGATGGCCCGGCAGGTGGCGGAGCCGCTGACCGAGACCGTGCGCCTCATCTCCGCGCAGATGTCCTGACCGGCGCCACCGGCCTTATGTCGCGCTGGATACCGGTTAGCTGCGGGTGCGGGCAATCAGGTCGTCGGCGGCCAGGGCGTTGATCACCCGGTCCGGCGTGATCCCGGCCGACTTCGGCCCGCTCGCAAGGTACGGCCTGGCCGTCACGCGCCCAGCCACGTGCGTGATACAGCGTGCACAGCGCGGGGGCAAGTGCAGCCGTCCGCGGTGCTGGCGAGTGGCAGCCTTCGAAGGACCTGGCGTTCCAGGCCGAGGTGTCGATCGTCGCCGAGGCAGCGACGCAGCGACGTGCAGGGCGGGTCCTGCCGGCGTCGGGGCGGGCCAGTCATGATACTCGCAGTCGCAGGTCGACGCATAGCAAATCCCGGCTAGGCGGAGTACACGGCGCGCGCGTCGCTGGCCGGACGCCAGTCCGTCCACTGGCGCACTGGATGAGCCGCCTGCTGCATCCGCTGATCCCGGCCCGTGCGACGAGGGCGCGGTCTCCGTCGACGATGCAGCCAGGATCCGGGCATCGTGATCCGGGTGCTGCTTCGTCCTCCGCTGTTTGGCGCGAGTGACGCTAGCGATCCGCCGCAGATGTCCGTTCGCTGCTGGTCATCGACGCTGGCCTGATAACCCAGGGCACCCGGTCAGACTCGGGAGAGATAGATCCACCGCGATCCGCGGTCACGAGATGCGAAACCGGGCCCGGCTCGACCAGCGCGCCAGCGTCGAGCCTGGTCCCCGTGAGAGCCAAGGCTGCGCGGACCGCGCCACGCCCCGGGTTCGGGTCGGCCCGCGAGTACACGACCGGATCACCGACCGGCCGGCGCGGGCCAGTGGCTCCACAAGCTCAGCGACCCGGCTCAGCCAGTGAGCACCAGACTGCTCGTGATCGCAGCCCTGAACTTCGCTGCCATGCTCCGCTCATCAATCTCCTGACCCGTGCCATACAGAGCTGGCCCGGACACTGACTTGTACAGGCCATGCTGGAGTACATCGACTGGTCGGGCGTGAGCCTGGTCATGGTCGGCCGCTGATACCCGCCGGGCCAGCCGTCGCCTCGCCAGCCAGTCGAGCTGGCCGGGGGCGTGCGCGTCGGTGTCGATGGAGAAGACGCAGCCGATGTCGACCGCCAGGCCAAGCAGGTCGTCGGGCGGGTCCTGCCGCTCGGGGCGGCAGTTGATCTCGACCGCGGTGCCGCTCTCCCGGCAGGCGGTGAACACGGCGCGGGCGTCGAACTGCGACTGCGGCCGTCCACGACCAGAGATGAGCCGCCCGGTGCAGTGCCCGAGCACGTCCACGAGCGGGTTCCGCACGGCCGCCAGCATTCGCATCGTCATCGGTGCGGCGTCCATCCGCAGTTCGAGCTCCCCGGGTGGCAGTTCGCCGACGACCTGGGCGGCCCGGCGGAACGCCCGGACACGGTAGGTCGGCGCGCTGGCCCGCTCGAGCTCGAACGCTATCTGCCGCAATGCCTGTGCCGGGTCCACGGGTCCTGTCTTACCCGAACCAGCGGTATGCGCGTGTTATGCGCCGCTACCTGCCACAGACGCGTGCTATGCGCCGCGACCTGCGACAGACTAAGGATCATGCGGCGAGCAGAGGGCACGTTCAACCTGGACCGGTTCGACGACGGGGCACCGTACAACAACCGCGAGGGCGTGAAGCTCGCCCCGGCTCATATCAGGAAGACCTTCATCATCCCGGATGGAGGCCAGTCCTGCACGCTCGATTACGAGCTCTGAAGCCGGGCCGCCTGGCGCGCGCGACGAGACTGGCCACCGGATGACGGAGAGCACCCCGGACACCTTGCTGGCGGCGGTGACCGCCGGAGCGGGGCTCAAGGGTACCCAGATTGTCCGCGGTACCGGCAAGTCGATGCTCGTCGCGGGCGAGATGGACGGTGAGCCCGTCATCGCCAAGATCCTGCTCACCGCCGATCCGTTCTGGGTGGCGAAGTGGCGGCACGAAATTGACATCTACCGGTCCTTCGCCCGGGAACGGCCGCCGGTCCGGATTCCCGAGCTGAAGTGGATGTACGGCCAGACCGCGCTGATCCTCGAATGGATCGGGGACCGGCCGGCCGACGAAGGCCGTTATCTTTCCCGCCCTCTCGATGCGGGCGACATCGCGGCGGTCGTTGGGGCCGCGGAGGCGATCAGCACCTGGCAGCCGACCGTGCCCGGGTCGCCGGCCCGGCGCGTGATGGTCGACTACCAGAAGCGGATCGACCGCTATCATCGCCGCGCCTTCTTCACCGCGGCCGACCGGGAGGCGCTCCTGCGCCTGCTGGCCCGGTACGGTGACCGGCGCGAGTTCGCCCATGGCGACCTACTTCCCGCCAACATCCTGCTCGGCGCCCGCCACGCGTGCACGGTGGTGGACTGGGAGTTCGGCGGTCAATACCTGGCCGGTTATGACCTGGCGACGCTGTACGTGCTGTTCGGCGACGCCGCCCCCGCGATACGGCCGCGCATCGAGGCGGCGGTGGCGTCGGCCGGGACGGATGCGGAGTTCACCGTCAACCTCGCCTGCATTCTGGTCCGGGAACTGCGCATTCATCAGGAACTGAGCGACAACGACATCGCGCGGGGCCGGTTGCCGGGCCTGGTGGAGGCGTGGGCGCAGGGCCGCCGCCGGCTCCACGCCCGCGCGGGTTAGCCGCCGGCTCCAACTCCCGCGCGGTTAGCCGCCGGCCGGGCCCGGGGGCGGCTCCCAGAATTGACCACAAGCCGATCGTTAAAGCCGTGCGTTGGGTCGCATACCGGACGCCCGAACACGATACGGTGTCCGACGGCGCACCATCCGGGCCTACCCTCTGAGCGAACCCTGTGGGAAATCGTGTCTCACATACGCAGGCATATACGCGGGCGCATACGCGGGCACCGTGGCGGGACGATCCTGGCTGTGCTGTCCGTCCTCGCGCTCTGCGTCACGGCCTGCTCGAGCGGCCGGCCCCAGGCGGCCTCATCGGCGGGACCCCAGCCGGGAACCCCGCGCAACCCGGTGGCCGCGCGGACGCATGCGCCGTCCTCGGCGACGGTCGTCCTCACGGGCTCGTCCGCCGACCAGCTCGCGGCCGAGGTGGCGCAGCAGCTGTTCCTGTCCGCCCCGGTCGTCGTGATCAGCGCAGACGACCCGGCTATGGTGAACGCCGCCGCCGCCGACGCGCGGCGGGTGAATGCGCCGCTCTTGCTGACCGCGCCGGCCAGCCCGGCCGCCCCGCCGTCCGGGCCCCCGCCGTCTACTGGATCCCCGCCGTCCGGGCCCGCACCGTCCGGGCCCGCATCGTCTACTGGACCCCCGCCGGGCGCTACTGGATCCCCGGCAGCCGCTGGGCCCCGGCCCTCGCCCGGCCTCCCGCCGTCCACGGCCCCCCGGCCGCCCCGGGCTCCCACCGCACCCGGTGCGATCACTCCGGCTCTGCGCACAGAGATCAAGAACCTTCACCCGCGCGACGTCCTGGCCGTGGGGGTGCCCGCGCGTGCGCTGGCCGGCCAGCTGCCCGGCGTTCAGGTGGTCGCGGGGCCCGGCGCGCTGCCCGCGACGACGCTGCCGCCGCCGCTCAGCCACGTGGCCGTCCTCGTGCCACCCGGCGCTGCCGCGGCCACGACGGCGATGACCGAGACCGCACAGGTCGCCGGGGCCACCGTGGTGCCGGTGCCCGGTGACGACCCGCGGGCCGACCCCACCGCGATCGCCGCGCTGTCGGCGGCGAAGCCCACCCGGGTCGTGGCGGCCGGGGCCGGCTTCGGGCCGCCCAGCGTCCTCGCCAACCGGGTCGCGGTCGCCGCGACCGGCGTCCAGTTGCCGGGCGGTGGCCAGATCGTCTTCCCCGGCCACCGGCTGGTCGCCCTGTACGGCCACCCGGAGTCGCCCGTACTCGGCGCGCTCGGCCAGCAGGACCTCCCGGCCAGCATCGCCCGGGCGAAGCAGATAGCCGCCTCCTACCAGGCGCTGAGCAGGGTCCCTGTCGTCCCGGCGTTCGAGATCATCGCCACGGTGGCCCTGGGATTCCCCGGCCCGGACGGTACCTACTCGGGTGTGTCCAGCGTGGCCTCCCTGCGCCCCTGGGTGGAGCGGGCGACCGCCGCCGGCTTCTACGTCGTGCTGGACCTGCAGCCGGGGCAGGCCAGCCTGCTCGATCAAGCCAGGATGTACGAGCCGTTGCTGGCCATGCCCAACGTGGGGCTGGCCCTGGACGCGGAGTGGAAACTGCAGCCGGGCCAGTTGCCGCTGCAGCAGATCGGCAGCGTCAGCATCAACGAGGTCAACAGCGTGGTGAGGTGGCTGGCCGGCCTGACCGCCGAGCTCCGCCTGCCGCAGAAACTTCTGGTCCTGCACCAGTTCCAGCTGTCGATGATCCAGGATGAGCGGCGCCTCGACACCAGCAACGGCGACCTGGCGATCGTCATCCACATGGACGGGCAGGGCACGCAGGGCGTGAAGCAGGACACCTGGAACGCGGTCACCGCGGCCGCTCCGCCCGGGGTGTTCTTCGGCTGGAAGAATTTCTTCACGAAGGATCATCCGATGGCGAGCCCGCAAGACACCATGTCAAAGCGCCCTGAGCCCGTCATGATCTCGTATCAGTGACCAGCCGCGTGGCCGCCGTGGGCGCATTTTGGGCACTTCCCGACTTATCCACAGGCTCAAAGAAGGCGTTCATGATCTCGTGGACGTGGACGTCTCGCATGAAGTGCGCTTCCTTGCGGTTCTTCACCGGGGCGTAGACGAGCCGGCCGTTCGGCATCTTCCGGCCGCTGGCGCTTCGCGTCGAGTTCACGCGCGAGGTCACCAGGCAGGTCGCGCCGCGTAGGGCTGCCTGACCAAGCCAGGCCAGACGTATGAAAGACCCGTCACCCTCTCCGGGGTGACGGGCCTTTCTGCGTTGACGGGGGAGAGGCATCCCGCCAGCGGTCTAGGTGGCGTCGTCGAGCACGCCGGTCGCCTCGAACGTCTCGATGGCCCGGCTGAGGATACCGGGACTCTCGCGAGTGATCAGCGGCACTCGCTGCGCCTCCCACCTGGGCGGCCCGTCGAGCATCGCCTTCCACCAGACGCGCCAGTTCGGGTGCTTGTCCATGATGCCGTCGCGATGCCGGTCCAGCTCCCACGCGGTCTGGCTGCCGGAGACGTTGTGCCAGGCGATCTCGGGTCCGATGTCCGCTGGCGGTGTCTGCGGTCCTACATAGTGCCCGTCGTCGACCTGGGCGATCAGGTGCTCCATCTCGTTGCCGTCACGGGACTGGAGCACGGGCAGCCGGTAGGCCGTCCAGAGGGTTGGCAGGGCGAGGCGGAAGAGATAGGTGACGTTCCAGCTGGTGTGACGCGACGCCAGCTCGGCGAGGATCTTGTCGTGGGCGAGGATGTAGCCGCCCGAGCCGGTGGTGTAGCGCGTCGGTACTTCGCCAGGGAGACGAAGGCTCGGGCCGGACGAGCCATCGTTCGTCATCGTAATCAAACCCTTTCCTGTACCTATGCGGGTATCGGCAGTCAATCCGCGACGGAGCGTAGGCTGAAAGGGGTTGAATGTGGTCTGCCCCAAGGTGGTCCACAGGTCCACGGGTCCACGGTCCATACGCCGGCGATTGGCACGCGGCATGAGTGACTTCGGCGCCGAAGCGCGCCGCCTGATGGCAGAGCAGGGCTTGTCCCTGCGCGAGCTGGCACGCAGGGCGCATTGGGACGCTAGCCACCTGTCCAAGGTGCTCAATGGGCATAAACCGCCGACGGCGAGCCTTGCCGTCTCGATCGGTGACGTTCTCGGGGCGCGGGAAACCCTGACCGGGCTCGCCGCCGGTCCTGTCTTCAATGGCAGCCTCACCTCCGACGCACGCGACCGGCTCACCTGGATAGCCCAGCATCCGTCCCGCGCGGACGCCGCAGCCATCGAGTCGCTGGGCTCTGTTCTGGCCGCGCAACGCCGCGCGGAAGACAGTCTCGGGTCGGCTGCCATCCTGCGGCCTGTCCGGTCGCAGCTCGCCGTGGTCGGTGACCTGGTCGCCGAAGCGCGGGGGCCGCTGCGCCCAGCCGTGATCGACGCTGCTCAGCAGTGGGCACAGTTCGCCGGCTGGCTCCATCTGAACCTCGGCGAGCAGCCGCAGGCGAAAGCCCGGTTCCGGCAGGCCCTTGAGCACGCCGAAGAGATCAACGATCAGACCATGATCGCTACGATCCTGTCGTTCCGCGGCTACGCTGCCTGGCGCGCGGGGGAGCCAGGGCCGGTCATCGGCCTGGCGCAAGCCGCCCAGCGCAACGGCAAGGTGGCGCTCAGCCAGCGCGCTTACGCCGCCGCCCTCGAAGCCCGCGGTCACGCTCTGGCCGGCGACGCCGCTGCCACCGAACGGAAGATCGGCGTGTCCATCGAGCGCGCTGAACGGCTATACGGGCATTCCGAGGAAAACCGGCCCTGGTCGTACTGGTACACGCCAGGATTCTTCGCCTGCCAGCGAGGCGTTGTTCTGAGCCACTTCTCGCACATTCCCCGGTTCCGCGACGAGGCCACCAACGCACTCACCGAGGGGTACGCCGCGCTCGCTGAGGAGGAAAAAGGGTCAGACTGGGCGGGGGGTTACCTTGCTGCCCTGGCGGCGGTCCATGAGCAGGCCGGCGACGTCGAGCATGCGTGCGCCGTGGCGCTTCAGGTGGCCGGGATCGCGCGGCGGACAGGTTCGGCCAGGCTACGCGGAATGCTTGCCAGGCTGCGGGATCAGATGGAAGCCCGCTGGCCTGGTGATCCGCGCGTACGCGAACTGAAGGAAGCGCTACGCTCCACCTAGCGTGTGCCAACAAGCGGACGCCGCCCAGCGTATGCCCGCCTACTGGCAACAGGCAGGACTCGCCGGGTGGCGTTGTTCATTCCACCGACACCGGCCGCGCCGAGCACCAGGACCAGTACGGTCACGACGATGATGAGCTTCCACCAGGCCCCGTCGCGGCTGCCGATCGCGAGCGCGAGCAGCCAGCAAAGGGAGCGGACGATGGCGGCTGCCGCCACCGCAATTGCGACGCGGGTCCAATGCTGCGGAACCCTTCTATGCCGTGGCCCCGTCCTCCTTCGGTCGTGGCCAGGCATGGGAACAGGAACCGCGCGCCGTCCGCTACGGCATGACGGTGAAGGGCTGCATCATGTCGTTGTCCTCGTGCTCCACGATGTGGCAGTGGTACACGTAGCTCTGCGGCGCGGTCACCCCCCGGGGCAGCTCGATCTCGGCCCGGACGGTGGTGAAGTAGCCCGGGTTGACCCTGGTGGTGTCCTTGAAGCCGCGCTCGTCCGGGGTGGGCGGCTCCATCGGGCCGGTCGCCCACGGGGTCGGGTCGATCCCGCCCGGCACACCGCTCGCGGTCGCGTTCGCCGTCTCGTACGCCTTCACGTCGAACGGGGTCCGGCCGATCACCTGGTGGTTGAACAGGTGCGTATGCATCGGGTGGGTGTCCGGGGTGGTGTTGACGAACACCCAGTCCTCCACGGTGCCGGCCCGCGGCTTCTCGATCGAGTCCCCGAAGTGGGCCCCGTTGAGGTTGAGGTACCAGCTGGCCTCGTCCGGGTCGATCTCGTTGAGGCTGATGTACCGGGTGTGGTCCGGTGCGCGCAGGTGCGCGGCACGGCCGCCGCGTAGCCGGGCGGGAATGCGGGCCGGCCCGCGCTCGGTCACCTTCCGCCCGACCCGGATCTGCAGCACCGGGGCGAGCGGCGGGGCGGGGGTGGAGACCGGGGCCGCCGGCGTGCTGTTGGCCAGGTACTGGGTGTGCCCGGCCAGCCCGCGGAAGTCGACGATCAGGTCGGCCCGTTCGGCCGGGGCCAGCACCACCTGGCTCAGCGGTACCGGCCGGTCCCACATGCCGCCTTCGGCGCCGATCTGCCAGATGCCCGCCCCGGCGATCCCGAGGCTCATGATCCGCGCGTTGCAGCCGTTCAGGATGCGGAGCCGGTACAGCCGCGGCTCGACGTCCAGGTACGGCCAGACCTTGCCGTTCACCAGCATCGTGTCGCCGAAGTACTCGGCGATCCAGGTGATCCCGGGGATGTCGCTCACCGGGTAGAGGAACGTGCCGTCCGGGTTGAACATGCGGTCCTGGATGACGAGCGGGATCTCGTACGCCCCGCCGGGGATCCCGACCGGATTGGGCTCCTGGCCGGTGTCGTATTCGTCCCGCAGGATGTACGCGCCGGCCAGCCCGGCGAAGACGTTCAGCCGCGTCGCGCCCGTCGCATGGTCGTGGAACCACATGAGCCGGGCCGACTGCTGCGGCGCCTGGTTGGAGTAGACCACCGTCTGCGTCCCCCCGGGCCCCCAGCCGTCCGGGGTCACGGCCGGGTTGCCGTCGTCGGCCGCCGCGACGAACGCTCCGTGCAGGTGGGTCATGAACCGCACCTGATTGCCCAGCGGCGTCAGCCGCGGGTCCACCGGGATCCAGGACGGGTACGTCGCCGGGAATCCCGTCCGCCGCAGCGCGGCTCTGCTGACCTTTGTTGACTCGCAACTGTTGATGAAATTCCTTGACGTATTTTGTCGACCGGCGGCACGGCGCAGACCGTGTCCTTCACCCCGACCGGCGGCTTTAGCGCCGTCGGCGCGACCACGGTCCCTGTCCCGCTCACGGCCGGGGGCAACACCATCGAGTTCGCCAACTCCCGGGGTTTAAGCCCCGGACTTCGACCGGATCATCGCGGCCGCCGCGCCCGACTGATCCACCGGAGGGCAGCCCGCCGCCGGCCTGTTTCCGCGCGGGCCGGCGGCTTCTTTTGCTGTTAACTCGTTGAAAGCTTCCCTGTCCGGGCATTCAAAGAGAGCATGGCGGTACATCGCGGGCAACGCCGCCCGTGATCCATGCGGATAGGAGGCCGACATGCCGGATCCGAGCGTCCTCGGGATCGTGCTCGCCGGAGGCGCAGGCACCCGCCTCAGCCCCCTCACGGCCGACCGCGCCAAGCCGGCGGTCCCGTTCGGCGGTCTTTACCGGTTGATCGACTTCGCGCTCTCGAATCTGGTCAATGGCGGCATCCGGAAGATCTGTGTCCTGACCCAGTACAAGAGCCACAGCCTCGACCGGCATATCTCCACCACGTGGCGGATGAGCGCGCTGCTCGGCAACTACGTCACCCCGGTGCCCGCCCAGCAGCGGCTGGGCCCGCAGTGGTACACGGGCTCGGCGGACGCCATCTACCAGTCGATGAACCTGATCAACGACGAGAAGCCGGACCACGTCATCGTCTTCGGCGCGGATCACGTGTACCGGATGGACCCGTCGCAGATGATCGAGCAGCACATCACGCACGGGGCCGGGGTGACCGTGGCCTCCATACCCGTGCCGCGCGAGGAAGCCACCGAGTTCGGCGTGGTGGGCGTGGGCAAGGACGGCCGGACGGTGGAGGCGTTCCTGGAGAAGCCCGCCGATCCGCCGGGCATCCCGGGCAGCCCGCACCTGTCCTACGCGTCCATGGGCAACTACGTGTTCGACACCAACGTGCTCGTCGATGCGCTGCGCAAGGACGCCGCCGATGACTCCAGCCGCCACGACATGGGCGGCGACATCGTTCCCATGCTGGTCCGGGACGGATCTGCGCAGGCGTACGACTTCCTGAGCAACCGGATCCCGGGCGCCCGGGAAGACGACGTCCCGTACTGGCGCGACGTCGGGACGCTGGAGTCCTACTTCGACGCCCACTTGGACCTGTGCGCGATCCAGCCCCTGTTCAACCTGTATAACGACCGGTGGCCGATCCTGACCTCCGTGCCCTCGCTGCCCCCGGCGAAGTTCGTGCACGAATCCGGCGAGCGGGTCGGCCGCGCGGTGAACAGCCTGGTCAGCAACGGCGTGATCGTCTCGGGCGGCCTGGCGCGCGAATGCGTGCTGTCACCGGGCGTGCGGATCAACAGCTGGGCGTCGGTCGAGCGCTCGGTCATCATGCATAACACAAAGATCGGCCGCCACGCCGTGGTCCGGAACGCGATCCTCGACAAGAACGTGGAGGTTCCGGAGGGCGTGATGGTGGGCGTGGACAAGGAGCACGACCGGGCCCGCGGGTTCGTCGTATCGGCCGGCGGCGTGACGGTGGTCGGCAAGGGCCAGGCGGTGACTCCATGACGATGGAGCGCCGGCTCCGGGTGGCGCTGCTCACCCGCGAGTACCCGCCCGAGGTGTATGGCGGCGCGGGGGTACACGTGACGTACCTGGCCCGTGAGCTGGCCGGGCTGGTGGATCTCACCGTGCACTGCCAGGGCAAGGACCGCTCGGACGCCGTGGCGCACCGGCCGTGGGACCTGCTCGCCGGCACGAACCTGGCCCTGCAGACGATCTCGACCGACCTGTCCATGACCGCCGACGCTGGGGGTGCCGACCTCGTGCACTCCCACACCTGGTACGCCAACCTGGGCGGCCATCTGGCGTCGCTGCTGTACGGCATCCCGCACGTGGTCACCATGCACTCGCTGGAACCGCTGCGCCCGTGGAAGGCCGAGCAGCTGGGCGGCGGGTACGCGCTGTCGTCCTGGTGTGAGCGCGTGTCCGCGACCAGCGCGGCCGCCGTGATCGCCGTGTCCAACGGCATGCGCGCGGACATCCTCGCCGCGTATCCCGATATCGATCCCGAACGGGTCCGGGTGATCCGTAACGGAATTGACACGAGTGAGTACGCTCCCGATCCTTCGGTGGACGCGGTCGAACGTCACGGCATCGACCTGGGCCGGCCGTATGTGATCTTCGTGGGCCGGATAACTCGGCAGAAGGGCGTTCCGGCGCTGCTGCGCGCGGCGGCGCGGCTGGACCCGGCGGCGCAGCTGGTGCTGTGCGCCGGCCAGGCCGACACCCCTGAGCTGCTGGAGGAAGTGACCGAGCTGGTCGGCGGGTTGCGCGCGGACCGGTCCGGGGTGGTGTGGATTCCGGAGATGCTGCCCAAGCAGGACGTCATCCAGCTGCTGACGCACGCCACGGTGTTCGCCTGCCCGTCGCTGTACGAGCCGCTGGGGATCGTGAACCTGGAGGCGATGGCGTGCGGGACCGCGGTCGTCGGCTCCCGCGTCGGCGGCATACCCGAGGTCGTCGCGGACGGCGTCACCGGGCTGCTGGTGCCGCCCGGCGACCCGGAGGCGCTGGCCGGCGCGCTGAACACGCTGGTGCGTGACCCGGCCTGGGCCGAGGCGATGGGCCGCGCGGGCCGGAAGCGGGCCGTCAACGAATTCGGCTGGGCCGCGATAGCCGAGCAGACCGCCACCCTTTACTCCGAGCTGGTGTCGGCCTCCAGCAGGTGACGGCCGTCCGCACGGAGAGCCGATGGAACCCGAGGTGCTGAGCCGCCGCGCACTCAACCGCGCCCTGCTGGAGCGCCAGCGGCTGCTGCGCCGCGTCCCCGCTCCGGTAATCGAGACGATCGAGCACCTGGTCGGCATGCAGGCCCAGGCGCCGTTCCCGCCCTACTTCGGCCTGCTGGCCCGGCTGGAGGGGTTCCGCGCGGACGACCTGGCCGGGCTGCTGCTGAGCCGGGACGTTGTGCGGGTCGCGCTGATGCGCGGGACCATCCACCTCGTCTCGGCCCGGGACGGACTGGCGCTGCGCCCGCTCATCCAGCCGGTCCTGAACCGGGCCCTGGCCACTACCTTCGGCCGGCAGCTCGCCGGGGCGGACCTGCCCGCGGTCGCCGCCGCCGGGAGGGCCCTGACCGCCGAGCAGCCGCGCACGTTCGCTGAGCTGGGCGGCCTGCTGGCGCAGACGTGGCCGGGCCATCCCCCGGGCGCCCTTGCGCAGGCGGTCCGGGCGCTGGTCCCCCTCGTCCAGGTGCCACCCCGCGCCGTGTGGGGCCAGGCGGGGCAGGCCCGGCACACCCCGGCCGAGACGTGGCTCGGGTGCCCGCTGGATGAGGGCGCCTCCCTGGCCGTCATGGTGCGGCGGTACCTGGCCGCCTTCGGCCCGGCCACGGTGCTGGACGTGCAGGCCTGGTCGGGGCTGACCCGGCTGCGCGAGGTCATCGAGCCGATGCGCCCCCGCCTGCGGACGTTCCGTGACCCCAGCGGGCGGGAACTGTTCGACCTGCCCGAAGCGCCCCGGCCGGACCCGGGCACCCCCGCGCCGGCCCGCCTGGTCCCGGAGTACGACAACCTGATCCTGGCGCACGACGACCGCACCCGCGTCATGAGCGAGGAGAACCGCAAGTGCCTGTTCAGCCTGCTGAACGTCTTCCCCGGGACCGTGCTGGTGGACGGGTTCGTGGGCGGCATGTGGCGGCTGAGCCGGTCCCGGGACGCGGTGACCGGGGATGCGGCGACACTGACCGTCGAGCTGTTCGGCGACCGTGTCCCGGCGCGCGACCGCGACGAGATCACCGCCGAGGCCACCCGGGTGCTGGCTTTCGCCGCACCGCGGGCGGCCTCCCGTGAGGTCCGTTTCGCGCCGGTTGGCGCTACGGGCGCGGGTTGATAGCCACGATCGCCTCGGTCGTGTACACCAGGAAGGTCAGCGACTCCTGGAAGTACAGCTCGACCGATTCCGCGTCGTGCGACAGGTAGCCGATCGACAGGTCCTGGCCGAGGCTCAGCGTGTAGTCACCGCCGCGCGCGGACAGCAGGAAGGCCCCGTCGATGGCGGGCGCCCACAGGATCTCCCCGTCGAACAGCCGCTCGATCTGGTGCCGGATCGGGTACCCGTGGTTGGAGGTCACGCTGATCGCGTCGTAGGCGGCGGTGCTCAGCGCCAGCGAGTACGGGCCGCCCACCCCGGCCAGCCGCAGGGCGGTCAGGGCGTCGATGATCACGTCGGGATACTCGTGCGGGTCGGCCGGGAGCGCCAGCGCCGGGTTGGTCGTCGCCGCCCGGAGCCCGGTGATGCCGGCCGCCGGGTATCCCTCGAACACCGCGCGGTCCTCGGCGTAGGCGATCTTCTTCGCCGCGCCCTTCAGCGGCTGCCAGTCCGGGTCCTGCGCGCCCCGCTCAACGTCGTCGATATCGGCCCGGTTCAGCCGGAACGGCGCCCGCAGTCGCACCAGTGGCTGCGCTTGGCGCAGGTGGGCGGTGACCCCCTCGGCGGGGGGCTCGACGTCCCCCAGGTGCCCGGTGTTGACCGCGGCCCGGGTGGGTCCGCCGGGTTCGTCGACGTCGGCGATCCGGCGGCCGGCCACGTAGCTCCCGAACGTGCGCCGGGCCTCCTCCTCGATGCCGGCCCACGCGGAGTCGGTAATCGGTGCCAGCTCGCGATACAGGTTGTTCATCAGAGTTGCGGCGTGGAAACCCCGGACTTCAGGCCGGGGAGGGAACGCCGCTCCCCCCTTCCGCGTGTCGCGCTTATCCGAAACGGTGCGATCGGAGAAGCTTGATTTCCGTGAGGATGGCGTATAAGTGCCGGGCGTACCCGACAGCGGAGCAGGCCAGCGTGCTTACCCGTACGTTCCCGCCGCGGGCGCTGCCGTCGGGGTTGACCTGGGTATCAAGGACTTCGCCGTCACCTCCTGCGGGGAGAAGATCCCCAACCCGCGCAAGCTGGCCCAGCGGGAACGCAACCTGGCCCGCTACCAGCGGCGCATGGCCCGCTGCCAGCGCGGCTCGGCGAACCGGGTCAAGGCGAAGGCCAAGGTCGCCCGCGCGCACCGGAAGGTCCGCGCGTCCCGGGCGGATTTCCTGCACCGCACCTCCACGGCCCTGGTCCGCGGCCATGACGTGATCGTGGTCGAGGACCTCGCCGTGCAGAACATGGTCCGCAACCGGTCGCTGGCCAAGGCCATCAGCGACTGTGGGTGGGGCACCTTCCGCCAGATGCTGGAATACAAGGCCGCCAAGTACGGGCGGCACCTGATCGTGACCGGCCGCTGGTACCCCTCCAGCAAGACCTGCTCGGCGTGCGGGCACCTGCTCGCCGAACTCAGCCTGAACACCAGGCACTGGACGTGCCCATCCTGCGGCACCCGGCACGACCGGGACATCAACGCCGCGAAGAACATCCGGGCGGCAGGTCTTGCCGTTTCTGCCTGTGGAGCCGACGTAAGACCGCAAGGGACCCCCCTTCGGCAGCCGGCCGTGAAGCAGGAACCCCCGGGCGTGAGCCCGAGAATCCCCGCCGTTCACGGCGGGGAGTAGTCAAGGCGGGGTACTCCTCTTCAGGCTGCCGATTCCGAGAGAACCGCCGGCTGGGGACGATGGGGCCGGCCCGCCAGGTCCGGCAGATCCGGGCGCGCCGGGCGGGCCGGGCGCGCTGGGCAGGTCGGGCAGGTCGGGCAGGTCGTCGAGAAAGTCGGCCGACGGAGCAAAGAACAAGGTTCCGGTCGCTGCCGTCGAGAAATCCAGGATTCGGTCGTAGTTCCCCGGCGGATTGCCGATGAACATGTTCTCCAGCATCCGCTCCGTCACGCTGGGGCTGGCGGCGTACCCGATGTAGTACGTGCCGAATTCCCCGCGCCCGGCCGACCCGAACGGCATGTTGGCGCGCAGAATCTGCCGTTCGGTTCCATCCGGGTCGGTGATGGTGTTGAGCGCGACGTGCGAGTTGGCCGGCTTGACGTCGTCGGGAAGCTCGATGTCGGACAGTTTTGTGCGGCCGATCGCGAGTTCCTGCTCCTCGGTGGTCAGCGCGTTCCACGCGTCCAGGTCGTGCAGGTACTTCTGCACGATGACGTAGCTGCCGCCGGTGAAGTCCGGATCCTCCGCGCCGACCAGCGCCGCCGCCTCACCGGCCCGTCCGCTCGGGCTCTCGGTGCCGTCCACGAAACCCATCAGGTCGCGCTCGTCGAAGTACCGGAAGCCGTGCACCTCATCCTGCAGGGTGACGGACCCGGCGAGCCGTTTCATGACCTGGGTGGCGAATTCGAAGCAGACGTCCATCTCGTTGGCGCGCAGGTGGAACAGCAGGTCGCCCGGGGTGGCGTTGGCCTGGTGCCGGGCGCCGTGCAGCGCGCGGAACGGGTGCAGTTCGGCCGGGCGCGGCCCCCCGATCAGGCGGTCCCAGGCGTCCGATCCAATCGCGGCCACACAGGCCAGTTCCGCTTCCGGGAGCCGGAAGCCGACCGATCGCTGAATGGCGGATACGTCGGCGAGCAGATCACGCGCGGCCGCCTCTCCGCCCGGGTCGATGGTCAGTACGAGGAAGATCGCCGCGGTCCTGAGCGGCGTGACGACCGGCTGCGGCTCAGGCGACGGCTGCGACGGTGCTGTCATCGCGTCCGGTTTCCTTCCTGCTAGGGTCCGTTCCGCTTCCCTGCCCTGATACGAGGCAAGCTTGCCACAGGCGTTACAGCTGATCCCGGCGGCCCGGTGTCACGGAGACGAGCGCGGTGTGGCCTGCGGTCCAGTGGGCCTCGTTGAGCGGGGACGGGCCGGAGTGGCGTGAGTTGCTGGATGGTGCCTGAGGTGCCTGAGGTGCCTGAGGTGCCTGAGGTGCCTGAGGTGCCCGGGGCGGCCGGGGTGGCGCTGGGTGTCAGGGCGGGAGTGGCCCCCGGCGAGGTCTCGGCCTGCTGCAGCGCCTCCTCGTCGGCGAGGGCGATGGCCAGCTCCCCGGCGGCCGTGGGGTGGAACGGCGCGGGATCGCCGATGCCCTGCACGTACGACCCGGGATCGCACAGCGCGTGCCCGGTGAAGTCCGGCGCGGTTTGTGCTCGCATTACCAGCCCGGGAGGTGCAGCCCGGCCACTCCGTATCCTGCTTTTTCTACCGGCCCGTCCGTCTCGAAGCCGCACGCTCGCGCGTCCTGAAAGCGAACCTCCGGGGCGGTCTGGGTTCCGGCGGCAGCGGGTTGTCGGGCGGGGCCGGCGGCAGGGTTGCCAGCGGCTGGGTTGTCGCGGCGTCGGCCCACGCCGCGGAGCCGGGCCAGGATGAGGGGGCGGGCCACGGCGTGGCGACGGACTCGGGCACAGCCGTGGGAACGGGCTCGGACTCGGACTCGGGCTCGGGCTCAGCCGTAGGGACGGGCTCAGCCGCAAGGACAAGGACGGGCTCAGCCGCAGGGACGGGCTCAGCCGCAGGGACGGGCTCAGGGACGGGCTCAGCCGCGGGCGCGGGCTCAGGCGCGGGCTCAGCCGCGGGCGCGGCGGGACGTGGATGCAGGCTCGGATGCCCGGGCGGGCTCGGAAACGGTGCCCGCTCTCCCGGGCGCGGCGCCGGCATGCTTGCCGGTGTAGGTGCCGTGGGTCCTGGTTCCGGGGGCGGGTGCCGGTGCGGGGTCGGCGGTGTAGTCGCTGGGCCGGGTCTGGTCGTATCCGTCCTGTACGCCGATCTGGCGGAAGATCAGGGTGAGCAGGGCTGCGACGGCCACGTTGAGGATGAGGGCGGTGATCCCGATGTAGGTGACGTGCCCGAACACCGGAGCCGCGGAGGTCCCGAAGTGCGCCTGGCCGCCTCCGGGCATCCGGTAGGCCTGGATGGTGCCGTACGCCATTCCCGCGGCCCAGCCGAAGATAAGCGCGGAGCGGTGGAACCAGCGCGTGTACAGGCTGATCACGATGGCCGGGAAGGTCTGCAGGATCCAGATCCCGCCGAGCAGCTGCAAGTTGATCGAGAACGTCTTGTTCAGCTCGAGGGCGAAGCCCAGCGCGCCGACTTTCATGATGAGCGAGGCCAGCCGCGCCACCCGGGTCTCCTGCGCGGGGGTGGCATCGGGTTTGAGGAGCTCCTTGTAAATGGTGCGGGTAAACAGGTTCGCCGCCGCGATCGACATGATGGCCGCGGGGACGAGCGCGCCGATGACGATCGCGGAGTAGCCGATGCCCGCGAACCAGCCGGGGAAGATGTGCGCGAACAGCAGGGGCACGGACAGCTGGGGGTTGCCGCCGGCCGCCTTGACGCCGGCGTTCACGGCCGGCACCGCCCGCGCCATGTAGCCGAACAGGGCGATCAGGCCCAGGATGAGCGAGTAGGCGGGCAGCATCGCCGCGTTGCGCCTGATCACGTCGCGCCGCTTGGCGGCGAACACCCCGGTGGTCGCGTGCGGGTACACGAACAGGGCCAGCGCGGAGCCGAGCGCCAGGGTGGCGTAGGCCCATTCTCCGGCCGGCATCACCACGATGCTGCCGAACGGCTTGCCGGTGGCGGGGTTAACCGTTTTCAGGTGCGCCGTGGCGGCGCCGAAGATGTGCCCCCAGCCGCCGATCCGGCCCGGGATGTAGAGCATCGCGACGATGACCGTCACGTAGATGAGGGTGTCCTTGACGAACGCGATCAGGGCCAGCGCTGCGCAGTCCGGCCAGGTAGGTGTATGCGGCCACGACGGCGAACGCGATGATCAGCGGCAGATCCCGGACAACGGCATTGCCTGAGGTGCTGCCGATCCCCATGACGGTCAGCACGGACTCGATACCCACGAGCTGCAGCGCGATGTACGGCATGGTGGCCAGGATTCCGGTCGCCGCCACCGCCAGCCCCAGGCCCTGCGAGCCCTTCCTGCCCCGGACGAACTCACCGGGGCTGACGTAACCATGCGCCCGGGCCACCGACCACAGCCGCGGCGCGAAGATGAACACGATCGGGAAGACCATGATCGTGTACGACAGCGCATAGAATCCCGCGGCGCCGGTGGCATAGACCAGGGCCGGCACGGCGATGAAGGTGTAAGCGGTGTAGATGTCGCCGCCGAGCAGGAACCAGCTGACGAATGTCCCGAATCCGCGGCCGCCCAGACCCCACTCGTTCAGCTGGAGCAGGTCCCCGGCCGGGCGCCATCTGGCTGACGCGAAGCCGATTAAGGTGACGATCAGGAACGAGCCGAGGACGATGATGACTGTTGCAGATTGCCTGAACGCGGCGAACATACCAGTGCGGGAGGTTCGCGTCATTCATCCCGTTTAGAAGGATGGGAAGCTGCCCCAAGATTTGCTCCACTTCAGCAACGGTAAGATAGGCAACATTTGACGGTGGCGGGGCTGTGCCGAAAAAGTTATCCGCCAGCATTGATTGATCAAGGTTACGCCCGAGGGCGACATCAGTCCACTGTGTGCCATCGGCGCTGGTTGATATCAGCCCGCAGGTGGCAGGCCCGCAGATATGCGCGCCGCTGCCGTAGTGAGCTGACCAGATGCGGACGGAGTTACGGGAGATACCCGCAGCGTGCATCAGGGAGATAATGGAGTCAACGACGCTGACGCTCGCATAAATGCAGGGCCGTACGGCACCTCGTGCGGCCTGCCGGGCAAACCAGCCAGCCGCCTGGCCAGGGGTTGCGTCCCCGTTTTCAACATCCAGGCAGTCGGCGTCGGCACCCGCGGTCACCGCGATTGACAGCACATGGTGACCGGGGAAAGTGGCAACTACCTGATTGTATGTTGGCCAGTTGCCATTCACGTAGCCCGCATAACAGTATCCCGCCCCGGCGGGGAGCTGGGAAACGTCAATGCTGTCGAACATTACAAGGACCATAGTTCACCTCCTAATTGGGAATGTGCCCGCCTGTCACTTACTTTTGACTGTCTGCTGGGTGAATTTCATCCGCCCGCGGGGGGTTGGCCAGGCGGTGGGGTGCAGTTCTCGTTGGCTGGGTACCCAGGGCGGCTGTAGCGGCGGCTGGTCATCGGCGGACTCCTATCGCGGGACCTGCCTATAGGAGACGCGCCGGGCGCGCGGCTCGTTGGCCGCATCGTGACGGGCGTCCTTGCTGAGGAGGAGTCCGGCCCCGGGGATCTGATGCAGTTCGTGCAATCGACGTTCCGGCACTACGCCATGCCCGCGGCTACACG
The DNA here is from genome assembly GCA_963732345.1 of uncultured Actinomycetes bacterium. Classification (GTDB taxonomy): domain Bacteria; phylum Actinomycetota; class Actinomycetes; order Streptosporangiales; family Streptosporangiaceae; genus Bog-532. The sequence goes on from CAVSZI010000021.1 coordinate 48,754, forward strand.
CTGGATGAACCCATCGACCAGGTAATCGCCGACGCCTGGGTGGCCGGCCGGCGCGGGACGGGCGCGACGGGAAGCAGGGCGGCCCGTCGGCGAGTCACACGGACTGCCGGCCGGAACACCTCTGGCGTGGCCGCTAACACCCGACCCTGGGCCACCCCACCTCGGCAGTCACGTTGCTTCCGCAGGTTCCGCGATGCGCTGGTTGAACTCTTCGAGGGCGCTCAGGCTCTGCGACAGGCTGGCCTCGTCCACCTTCACCGGTTCGATCTCGCCGGCGGCGAATCTGCTGTAGGCACCCAGGTCCAGCAAGCCGTGCCCGCTGATGTTCACGAGGACGACCAGCGGGGCCTCCTGGCGCGGGTGCCGCGACACGACATCCATCATCCCGGCCACCGCGTGGGCGGATTCAGGGGCGGGCAGAATGCCCTCAGTCTCGCAGAAGAGCATGCCGGCCCGGAACGAAGTGAGCTGGTCGATGGCCATCGGCTCCAAGGAGCCGTCCGCGTACATGGCGCTCGCCAGCGGCCCGGCGCTGTGGTGCCGCAGTCCGCCCGCGTACACCGACGGCGGCACGTAGGTGCTGCCGAGCGAGTAGACCTTCGTGATCGGGGATGTGCCCAGAGCGTCGCTCAGGTCGTATAGGTAGCGACCTCGTGTTAGCTTCGGGCACGCGGTGGACTCGACGGCGACGAGCCGGATCGACCTCCCGGAGTCCTTCGCCGCACCTAGGTAGGGCAGCGCAATGCCGCCGAAGTTCGATCCGGCGCCCATAGACGCAATGACGCAATCGGGGAACTCATCCAGCAGGGCCATCTGCGAGATGGCCTCCTGGCCGATGACGGTCTGGTGGAGCAGCACCGAGTTCTCGCCACTCCCGACGGCAAACCGTGAGTCGCTGTCCTCGCCTGCGAGCGCAAGAGCTTCCCCGTTGGCCACTGCCTGGGTACCGGTCGCCGCCGGATCCTCCTTGAGCACCCTCCGCCCGACTTCGGTCAGGTCGCTAGGGCTCTCATGGACGACCGCACCGAAGAGCCGCATCATGTCGCCGCGGATGGGCTTCTGATGCAGGGTGGATCTGACCATGAAGACCGTGCAGTCAAGGTTCATGACCTGGCACGCGTAGGCGAGAGCGGTCCCCCACTGGCCCGCGGCCGTCCCCGTGACGATGTGCTTCACGCCTGCGCGGGCGTAGTAGTGGGCCTGCGCCAGGGCGGTGTTGAGCTTGTGGCTCCCGGTAAGGTTGGCACCCTCGTACTTGTAGTAGATGCGAGCGTTGGCGCCGAGGCGCTCCTCCAGGCGCACCGCCCTTCGCAAGGGCGTCGGACGGTACTGCGCATACAGGTCGAGGACCTCGTCGGGGATCGGTATGAACCGATCGGCCGTGTTGATGGACTGCCGTGCGAGGGCCAACGGTTGCTGGAGCAGTACCCTGTGTCCCGCCGCTTTCACCTCTCCCGCCAATCGTGATCTCGACACAGCCGAAGCCACGTACTGCGGCCGGTCGTGCAGGATGTTGAACCAGTGAGTGGGGACCTGTGGGTCTCGTGCCATGGCAACCATATGGCGCCTCCAGTTGATCGAGAACTAGTCAATGGGGTACATCTCGGAGACCGAGGCGACATTGACGCTGCTGTCGCTCAGATAGGCGAACAGCATGCCGTCACGCTGGCGGAAGTCATAGACGCTGGTCAGCCCCGAGCCGGGACGCTATCTTTATCTGTTGATCCATCGTGCGGGGTCTCGTCGGGCAGAAGGTCCGGCGCCGCGGCTAGTGACGTGTCCCGCTGCGGCGGGATCAGCCCGAGGTCGGCAAGATCGCCCGTGTTATCCCAGAATTCCCAGTGGGCCGGGCTCCTCCGGATGGCGGCGCTCACCTCGGCGGCGCAGCGCTCGAATACCGTCGCCGTTTCTCCCTCTACGGGCACTGGCGCGGAGATCTCCCACACCTGGTGGCGGTAATCGGCCGCGCGGTACAGGAAACCCATGAGCAGCGGCGCGCCGGTCACCTGGGCCAGGGTCACCGCCCCTGGCAGCAGCCCGGCCCGGCGGCCGAGGAAGGGAACCTCGACGGCGCGGGCCCGGTCGCTGTCCAGCGGCGGCGTGTCGATCGAGATGACCACCACCTCATTGGCGCGGAGTGCGGCAGCTGCCAGCGCCGCGACCTGGACCCGGCCAGGCCATGGCTCGATGTTCGGCCGCTGCCGGTGGCGCCGCAGCGGCCTGGCGCAGACGCGGTCCCAGAACCACCGCTCGGCGGATGAGACGCGGGCCTCGTAGTTGTACCACCAGCGCCCGATGGTGGTGACCGGGAAGCCGCTGGCATGCAGCACCGAGAAGCCGCTGGAGCAGGAGCCAAAGTGGCCGGTGCAAAGGATGGCCCCCTTGCCCGCGGCCAGCGCGGCCTCCAGGTGTTCCCGCCCGCGGATCTCGACCAGCCGCCGCAGTGGTTGCGCCCCGTGCCGCAGCCGCTTCACGTCGACCGGCTCGCAGGAGAAGAGCCGGAACCACTCCCGGGTCATTTGCTGCGCCGCCGCCGCGCTGAGCTCGTTCCCGAGCACCAGCCGCAGGTTGCGTGCCAGCTCGGTGCGCCTCCCGGCCTCGCACCGGAAAAGCCAGCCGCCGCGCCAGCATGCGATGCGGTAGCCGAGGGCAGCCGGCAGGCGGGCCAGGGCCGGTGCGGCTACCGCCCAGTAGGCCGCGCCTTCCAGGTTGCGCAGCAGCCTTCCCGCGCGGCTGTCACCCATGCGCGGCGCCCTGCTTTCCGGGCTCCTGGGCGCGGAGGTAGGCGCAAATAGCGTTCACGCTGGCGAAATTCTCCGGGAGCAGATCCGCGTCGCCCATCGTGACCCCGAAACGCTCTTCCAGGAAGACCACCAGCCGCAGCAGGCTCAGCGAATCGAGGATGCCGCTGTCCACTAGTGGTGTCTCGTCCGCCAGCGGCAGTAGCGCCGGGTCCTGGACGAGTTCCCGGCTGATGTAGTCGTTGATGACCCTCTCCACCTGAGCACCTTTCCTTCCGTGTGTGTCTGCTAGCGCTTGTCCCGCCGGCCGTCTCCGGCCGGCTCCAGCTCGTGCTGCTCCTGGGCGAGGCCGGCCCGGTCGACCTTGCCGGTCGAGGTTCTCGGCAGCGCCTCGCGGACCTCGACTATGTCCGGCACCATGTAGCCCGGCAGCCACTGCCGGCAGTGGTCCAGCACGTGCTCACGGGTGAGGTTGGCCGCGCCGTCCGCGGTGACGACCGCCCGGAGACGGCTGCCGAGCAGCTCATCCGGCACCGGCAGCACCGCCGCCTCCCGGATGGCTGGGTGCCGGTACAGCGTGGCTTCCACCTCCCCCAGCTCCACCCGGTAGCCGCGAACCTTCACCATGCTGTCCCGGCGGCCGAGATAGGCGTAGTTTCCCGCCGGTTCCATGGTCACCAGGTCACCGGTCCGGTACACGAGCTCGTCGTACTCTGCCCGGAACGGGTTCCGGACCAGCACCTCGCTGGTCTTAGCCGGCTGTCCCCAGTACCCGCGCATCAGCGAGGGACCCCGCACGTACAGCTCGCCCTCCTCGCCGGGCCGGGACACCCGGCCGCCTTCGCTCGTGACCGCGAACACCTCGGTGTTGGCGCAGGCCTTCCCGATGAGGGCCGGCCGGGCCTCAGCCCCGCCCGCGGGCACCTCGAACGCCGTGCATACGTTGGTCTCGGTCGGCCCATACCAGTTGAGGTAGCGGGGGTGCGGCAGCTCGGCCATCAGCCGGGCCAGGTGCTTGGGGGGAAACACCTCCCCGGCGAAGATCACCGTCCGCAGGCGCGACAGGTCGAACTGCTGCAGGCCGCCGTAGCAGGCGAGCAGCGTGAGGACCGAGGGCACCGAGTACCAGACCGAGATCCGTTCGGCTTCCAGCCACCTGGCGATCGATACCGGGAAGGTGGCTGCTCCGTCGGGGAGCACAGCCAGGCAGGCGGCAGCCTGGCAGGTGGCGAAGATGTCGAAGACCGACAGGTCGAAGTGCAGCGGAGCGGGGCTGCAGACGCGGTCCTGCTCGCTGAGCCCGGCAGCGGCTGCCGCCCACTCGACAAACGCGAGCGAGTTGCGGTGGGAGATCATCACCCCCTTCGGGGTGCCGGTCGATCCCGACGTGTACAGGATGTACGCCAGGTCGGTCTCGATCGCCCGTTCCTCCGCCAATGGCTCTCCTGATTCCCCGTCCACCGCGGCCCACGGCACAATGGCCGCGCCCTGGGTTGGGGCAACGGCCGCCTCCTCGCGCCCCGGGCGGCCAGGAGAGCTCGCCACCACCACGCCGCGCGGCCGGGGAACGCCGCCGGCCAGGGCGGCCGCCTGCGACGTCCTTGCCTCGTCCGCCACGATCACGGCGGCGCCGCTGTCCCGCACGATGTGGCTGAGCCGCCCGGCGGGTGCCTTCGGGTCGAGCGGCACGTAGCAGGCCCCGGCCTTCAACGCCCCGTATACCCCGATGACCGCGGCGGCTGACTTGGGGGCGAGTATCGCTACCCGGTCGCCGGGCGCCACGCCCAGGCGCAGCAGCGCCCGGGCCACCTTGTTACTCAGCCGGTCCAGCTCCTGGTAGGTGAGCAGGCAGCCTCCAGACGCCACCGCCGGCCGCTGCGGCTGCCGCGCCGCAGCCTCGGTCAGCAGCCGCTGCAATAGATATGCCATTACGCTTCCTTTATGGTTTGCCCCGCCGGGGATGCCTCTATGGTTTGCCCCGCCGGGGATGCCTCTATGGTTTGCCCCGCCGGGGATGCCTCACCTGGCCGGGTGGCTCAGAGCCCGAGCATCCGGGCGAGTACCACCCGCTGGATCTCCGAGGTGCCCGAGTAGATGGTGCCGGCGATCGCGTCCCGGAGGTCGCGCTCGATCCCCGCGTCTTTCATGTAGCCCCAGGCCCCGTGGACCTGTATCGCGTCCTGGCTGGAGCTCACCCATGCCTCGCTGGTGAACAGCTTCGCGGCGGCCGCCTCCGCCGGGGCGGACCTGCCCTGCTGCTTCAGCCATGCCACCCGGTAGATCAGCGACCTCGCCGCCTCCAGCCGCACGTACATGTCGGCCAGCTTGCCGGACACACCCTGGAACTTCCCGATGGGCTGGCCGAACTGCTCTCGTGACCGCGCGTATGCCACACATGTCTCGAGCTGCCGCCGCATCGCGCCCGCGACGCTGGCGAAAAGGCAGCTCCGTTCCCACTCCATGGACGAGTTGAAGATCGCCATCCCCGCCCCTTCCGGCCCCAGCCGGCTCTCCGCGGGAACGAGGCAGTCTTGCAGCGTAATCTCGCCCATCGGCGAGGTCCGCAGGCCCATCTTCTCGAAGCTGCTGCTCACCGCGAGCCCCGGCGTCGCTGCGTTGACGAGGAAGGCGGAGAGCCCGGCTAGCCCGGGCCGGCCCGGGTCCGCAGCGTAGACCAGCAGTACGTCAGCGACCGGGGCGTTGGTGATGTACTGCTTGGTCCCCTTGAGGAGGTAGTGGTCACCGCGCCGCTCGGCGCGGGTGCGCATGTGCAGCGCGTCGGAACCGGATTCAGGCTCGGTCATCGCGTGCGCGGCGATGAGGTCGCCCGACACCATCCCGGGAAGGTACGCCCGCTGCTGCGCCGGGGTACCGAACGTCACCAGCGGCAGCTCGACGCTCCACATCTGCGCGTTGAGGGAGAAGAGGAGCCCGTTGTCCTGGCACCCGTATCCCAGGGCCTCCATGACGTGGGCCGTCGTGAGGACGTCTGCGCCGGCCCCGCCCAGCTCGGCGGGAACTGGCAGGCCCTGGACCCCGAACTTGGCGCACCTCCGCCACGCCTCCCGCGGGAACTCCCCGGCATCCTCGCGCTTCACCAGATCCTGGTTGAGCTCCCGGCCGAGGGCGGCCGCCGCTTCCGTCAGCTCGCGCTGCTCGGCGCTCAGCGAGAAGTCCACGCCGTTCATAATTTCCTCCCCAGGCCGAGGGCGGGCATCGACCCCCAAGAAGCGGGCTCATCGCAGTAAGCGCACGTACGGACCCTGCAGGTGACAGTAACAGAGAGAAAGACGCGGATATACCATGAAAGGTTTACTTTGTACTCATTCGACTACGCTACGTTGAACGGTTACGTTCACGGAACGCGGATGACAGCCAATAGCCCAGCTCAGCGCACAACCCTGGGCGTTCCCGCCGCCACTCGCCCTCGCCGATGAGGAGGCGAGGGCGATGGCCAGCTCCCCGGCGGCCGTGGGGTGGAACGGCGCGGGATCGCCGATGCCCTGCACGTACGACCCGGGATCGCACAGCGCGTGCCCGGTGAAGTCCGGCGCGGTTTGTGCTCGCATTACCAGCCCGGGAGGTGCAGCCCGGCCACTCCGTATCCTGCTTTTTCTACCGGCCCGTCCGTCTCGAAGCCGCACGCTCGCGCGTCCTGAAAGCGAACCTCCGGGGCGGTCTGGGTTCCGGCGGCAGCGGGTTGTCGGGCGGGGCCGGCGGCAGGGTTGCCAGCGGCTGGGTTGTCGCGGCGTCGGCCCACGCCGCGGAGCCGGGCCAGGATGAGGGGGCGGGCCACGGCGTGGCGACGGACTCGGGCACAGCCGTGGGAACGGGCTCGGACTCGGACTCGGGCTCGGGCTCAGCCGCAGGGACGGGCTCAGCCGCAGGGACGGGCTCAGCCGCAAGGACAAGGACGGGCTCAGCCGCAGGGACGGGCTCAGCCGCAGGGACGGGCTCAGCCGCAAGGACAAGGACGGGCTCAGCCGCAGGGACGGGCTCAGCCGCAGGGACGGGCTCAGCCGCAGGGACGGGCTCAGGGACGGGCTCAGCCGCGGGCGCGGGCTCAGGCGCGGGCTCAGCCGCGGGCGCGGACGTGGATGCAGGCTCGGATGCCCGGGCGGGCTCGGAAACGGTGCCCGCTCTCCCGGGCGCGGCGCCGGCATGCTTGCCGGTGTAGGTGCCGTGGGTCCTGGTTCCGGGGGCGGGTGCCGGTGCGGGGTCGGCGGTGTAGTCGCTGGGCCGGGTCTGGTCGTATCCGTCCTGTACGCCGATCTGGCGGAAGATCAGGGTGAGCAGGGCTGCGACGGCCACGTTGAGGATGAGGGCGGTGATCCCGATGTAGGTGACGTGCCCGAACACCGGAGCCGCGGAGGTCCCGAAGTGCGCCTGGCCGCCTCCGGGCATCCGGTAGGCCTGGATGGTGCCGTACGCCATTCCCGCGGCCCAGCCGAAGATAAGCGCGGAGCGGTGGAACCAGCGCGTGTACAGGCTGATCACGATGGCCGGGAAGGTCTGCAGGATCCAGATCCCGCCGAGCAGCTGCAAGTTGATCGAGAACGTCTTGTTCAGCTCGAGGGCGAAGCCCAGCGCGCCGACTTTCATGATGAGCGAGGCCAGCCGCGCCACCCGGGTCTCCTGCGCGGGGGTGGCATCGGGTTTGAGGAGCTCCTTGTAAATGGTGCGGGTAAACAGGTTCGCCGCCGCGATCGACATGATGGCCGCGGGGACGAGCGCGCCGATGACGATCGCGGAGTAGCCGATGCCCGCGAACCAGCTGGGGAAGATGTGCGCGAACAGCAGGGGCACGGACAGCTGGGGGTTGCCGCCGGCCGCCTTGACGCCGGCGTTCACGGCCGGCACCGCCCGCGCCATGTAGCCGAACAGGGCGATCAGGCCCAGGATGAGCGAGTAGGCGGGCAGCATCGCCGCGTTGCGCCTGATCACGTCGCGCCGCTTGGCGGCGAACACCCCGGTGGTCGCGTGCGGGTACACGAACAGGGCCAGCGCGGAGCCGAGCGCCAGGGTGGCGTAGGCCCATTCTCCGGCCGGCATCACCACGATGCTGCCGAACGGCTTGCCGGTGGCGGGGTTAACCGTTTTCAGGTGCGCCGTGGCGGCGCCGAAGATGTGCCCCCAGCCGCCGATCCGGCCCGGGATGTAGAGCATCGCGACGATGACCGTCACGTAGATGAGGGTGTCCTTGACGAACGCGATCAGGGCCAGCGCCGCGCAGTCCGGCCAGGTAGGTGTATGCGGCCACGACGGCGAACGCGATGATCAGCGGCAGATCCCGGACAACGGCATTGCCTGAGGTGCTGCCGATCCCCATGACGGTCAGCACGGACTCGATACCCACGAGCTGCAGCGCGATGTACGGCATGGTGGCCAGGATTCCGGTCGCCGCCACCGCCAGCCCCAGGCCCTGCGAGCCCTTCCTGCCCCGGACGAACTCACCGGGGCTGACGTAACCATGCGCCCGGGCCACCGACCACAGCCGCGGCGCGAAGATGAACACGATCGGGAAGACCATGATCGTGTACGACAGCGCATAGAATCCCGCGGCGCCGGTGGCATAGACCAGGGCCGGCACGGCGATGAAGGTGTAAGCGGTGTAGATGTCGCCGCCGAGCAGGAACCAGCTGACGAATGTCCCGAATCCGCGGCCGCCCAGACCCCACTCGTTCAGCTGGAGCAGGTCCCCGGCCGGGCGCCATCTGGCTGACGCGAAGCCGATTAAGGTGACGATCAGGAACGAGCCGAGGACGATGATGAACGGGACCACATTAAGGTGACTCACCTGGGCACGCCCCCGCCATCTCCCGCCCCGCGGTCCGGGCCGGGCCCGGTCCTGAGCAGCAGGTAGCAGATCCAGCACAGCAGGCCGGTCATGGGTACCCAGATCAGCTGGAACCAGTAAAAGAACGGGAAGTGCCCCAGCTCCGGCGAAGACCGGGCGTAGAGGGGCACCCACAGTGTGCCGGCGATCGCGACGGTCAGCAGGACCGTGATTGTGCCCCACCTGGCCGGGCTATTGCCCACCGGAGCGCGCTGGACCATCGCAGCCTCTCAAAATGTCGTGTGCGGTCTCAGGACATGATCTGCGCGGTGCCTGGTCTGATACCGGATTCCGCCGACGGATGCGGCGGCCGCCACACTGTGTTTTCCGGCGCTGACGGCCCAGCAGCGGCCCAGGGGGGTCACGATGAGTGTTTCACCTGGTAAAACGCGGTGTCATTGCAGATGCCGCAGAACAGGTGCGTCGGGCTACCCGCGCGCCACGAACAACTGCTTCACCCGATGGCGGCCAGGCTCCGGTCGATGTCGGCCACCAGGTCTTCCACCGGCTCGATCCCCGCGGACAGCCGGATGAGCGATTCGGGGGCCGTCTCCGATGCCCATCGGGCTCGCCGTTCCCACGCCGACTCGACCCCGCCGAAGCTCGTGGCCGGGAGGATGACCCGTGAGGCCCGCACCACGGCGTCGGCGTCGGCGGCGGTCCCGTCCACCTCGAACGACAGCAGCGGGCCGAACCCGCGTGGCATCTGACGCCGTGCCACCTCGAGCGTCGCCTGTTCGGTGCCGGGATAATGAACCGAACGGACCCGCGGTTGGCCAGCCAGATGCTGGGCGACCGCGAGGGCGCTCTCCGACTGGCGGGCGGTGCGCAGGGCCAGAGTCTTCAGGCCGCGCAGGGCCAGCCAGCTCTCGAATGGCCCCGGAATGCCCCCGCCGACCGAGCGCCATCCCCTGAGATCTCCCGTCAACCGCTGGTCCCGGGTCATGACCGCGCCGAGCAGCACGTCGGAATGCCCGGACGCCGCCTTGGTCAGCGAGCACAGGGAGGCGACCGCGCCCAGGTCCAATGGCTTCTGCAGCAGGCCGGTCGCGACGGTGTTGTCCACAACCATGGGCGCGTCCGCGGCCGAAGCCAGCCGGGCGAGGCTGGTCAGGTCCGCGACCCGTAGCAGCGGGTTGGTCGGTGTCTCCGCCCATAGCACCGCCGGGCCGGCGACGAGGTGACGCTCTACCTGTGCGTGGTGGAGCAGGTCGACGGCGACGGGCGCGGCGCCGTGCGGCCGGAGCCAGTCGGCGAGCAGCCGCGTGTTGTAGTAGCCGTCACTGGGGAGCACGATCTGCTGGCGGCCCTTCGCCAGCGCGAGCATCAGCGCCATCGACGCGGCCTGGCCCGACGCGAAGACGACCGCTTCCGCGTCCTCCAGCGCGCCGAGGGCCTGCTCCAGCGCCTCCCAGCTGGGGTTTCCGTTCCGCCCGTAGGCCCGCGGCGGGTCGGGGTCACCCCAGGAGGCGTACACGCTGGCGGGGACGAGCGGCGGCGCGGCGGGCGAACCCGCGGACCGTTCGGTGCCCGCATGGATCAGTCGCGTCTCCGCCGACGGCAGGTGCTCGCTCATCGTCCCATCCAAGCCGACGGCGGCGCCGTTCCGCCGCCGGCGCGCGTTACGGCTCGCGGGTCCGGAGCCGCAGCGAGGTCCAGCTCGCGTCCGCGACCCAGCCGCCGTCGACGGGCAGCGCTACGCCGTTGACGAAGCTGCTCCGGGACGGATCGGCCAGGAAGGCGACCGCCGCCGCGACGTCGTTCGGCGAGGCGAACCGGGCCATCGGCACCTGGTTGACGATGTCGGCGTCCGTGTAGCCGCCGCTGGCCTGATCTTCCGCGTCCATTTCGGTCTTGATCCATCCTGGGCAGACGGCGTTGACGCGGACGCCGCGCCCGCCCCACTCGGCCGCGAGGGTAGAGGTGAGCCCGACCAGGCCGTGTTTCGATGCGTTATACGCGGCCCGGTGGGAGACGCCGCGCAGGCCCGCGATCGAGGCGACGTTGACCACCGACCCGGATCCGGCCGCCAGCATCTGCGTACCGAATTCGCGGCACAGCAGGAACGCCCCCGTCAGGTTGATGTCGAGCACCCGCCGCCACGCTTCGGCCGTGGTCTCCTCGGCCGGAACCAGGAGCGAGACGCCCGCGTTGTTGACCAGCACGTCGGCCCGCCCGAACCGGTCCCGAACACCCGTCCCCAGCGCGAGCACGTCGGTCTCGGAGGACACGTCGGTCCGTGACGGCCACACCCGCCCGCCCAGCGCCGTCACCTCGGCGGCCGTGGCCGCGCAGTCGGTTACGTCGGCGAGGACCAGGGTGCAGCCCTCCCGGGCCAGCGTGGCGGCGATCACCCGGCCAAGCCCGCGCGCCGCTCCGGTCACCACGGCCACCCGTCCAGATTGCTGCATGGCAGCGTTCTACCAGAGCGCGCGATACCGCCGATCGGGGCCGGCCGCACGGGCCGCCACCAGGGCTGTGCGCCGGGGCTGCCCATCGGGGCACCTCGAGTCGCAGCAGCCGCGCCGCGCCTCCTACCAGAGGTCGCCCCCGACCAGCACGTACAGGAATGGCACGAGAGGGATGAGGCCGAATACTGCCCACACCACCTTCTCCAGGCCGGTGAGGTCGCTCCGGCCGGCCAGGTTGATCCACATGAGGATGACCGCGACCGGGTGAATGAGGCAGACCAAAAGCTCCAAAAGCTTCTTCATGGTCGGAAACTGTACCCGGCGGCGGGCCGCCGCAGTCACGACAGTTTCTCCGGTCCCAGCGCCGCCCCGGCCCTCCGCCAGAAAACCGCCGGCCCCGGCCACCGCCGGGGAAACCTTAGGGTCTTCAGGAAACCTTCAGTAACGTTTCAGCCTGCCGTTTGCCCGCCAGCAGCTTCGCCCCAGGTTCGCCGCCGAAGATTCCGGTAGAGCAAGAGACCAAGGAGCTAGGTGGGCAGATCCATGAACGTCATCCAGGGTTCGGCGCTTTCGGCGGAACCAGAACAGGCACCGTCATCTTCCGCGTACCCCGGTGCGGGTGGTCCCTACGGCTCGTACGGGGGCAGTTCGGAAGGGTCCTACGGTTCGGGCGGCGGTGGCCCGTCGGGCGGCAGTTGGTCCGGCGGTGGCTGGTCCGGCGGAGGCGGGAACTGGTCGGGCGGCAGTTGGTCCGGCGGCAACTGGTCCGGCGGTGAACCGCCCAGCCCGCGGCACCGGGGCTTGCGGCGCGGGCTCGCGTTCGGGGTCGCCGGGGTCGCATTGGCCGCGGCCGCCGCGGTCGGCTCCTACGATGCCGTGCAGAGCAACGGCAGCGGAACCAGCCACGCGACCACCAGCGCCAGCACGGTCCTCAGCACCTCCCAGATCGCCGCCAAGGTCTCACCGGGTCTGGTCGACGTGGTGTCGACGCTTGGTGACGAGAACGGCGAGGCGGCCGGCACGGGCATGGTGCTGACCTCGAACGGTGAGGTACTGACCAACAACCACGTGATCGACGGAGCGACCTCCATCTCGGTCACCGACATCGGAAATGGCCACACCTATAAGGCCACCGTCGTCGGCTACGACAAGACCAAGGACATCGCGGTACTGCAGCTGCAGAACGCGTCGGGTCTGCAGACCGTGACCTTCGGCGACTCCTCCACGGTGACCGTGGGCCAGCAGGTCGTCGCCATCGGGAACGCGGAGGGTAAGGGCGGACAGCCATCGGTGGTGACCGGCAGCGTGACTTCGCTCAACCAGTCCATCACGGCCAGCGATGAGGGCTCGGCCAGCAACTCGGAGCAGTTGAGCGGGCTGATCCAGACCAACGCGCCGATCCAGCCCGGCGACTCGGGCGGCCCGCTGGTCAACTCGGCGGGCCAGGTCATCGGGATCGACACCGCGGCCTCCACCTCAAGCGCGACGCCGACGGCGCAGGCGGCGACCCCGGGCCAGAGCCAGCAGGGCCAGAGCCAGCAGGGCCAGAGCCAGCAGGGCCAGAGCCAGCCGACTCAGGCGTTCGCCATCCCGATCGACGAGGCCGAATCGCTCGCGTCGCAGATCGAGGCGGGGACCTCATCCTCCACCGTGCACCTCGGCTCCACCGCATTCCTCGGCATCGAGGTCAGCAGTGCGGCCACCGGTTCCGGGAGTGGCCTGGGCGGCGGCGGTAACGGCGGTTATGGTTACGGCGGCGGTTTTGGCCCCGGCGGTGGTTATGGCTACGGCGGCGACGGCGGCGGGACCACCACGTCGGGTGCGACGGTCGCCGGGGCCCTGTCCGGCTCTCCGGCCGCGGATGCCGGGCTGACGGACGGTGACGTCATTACCTCCCTCGCTGGCCAGTCGGTGACCTCAGCGTCGCAGATCCAGACGATCCTCGGGGCCTACCACCCCGGCGACCAGGTCAGCATCGGCTGGACCGACGCTTACGGCCAGAGCCAGACAGCCACCGTCACCCTCGCCAGCGGCCCGGCCGCCTGAGGCCGGCGACCTGAGGGCGGCCCGGGGCCGCCTCGGCGCGACCACTGAGACCGGTCGCAGGCCGCCTGAGACCGGCGAGCCTGGTCCAGGACGACGTGCCATCCCGGTCGCGGAAACACTGAAGCCCTCGCGGGTAGCTGCCCGCGGGGGCTTCAGCGCGCTCGGCCGGATGTGCGGCGCCTCCTAGCAGCGGCCGGAGTACGCGCCGGTGGTGTAGGTCGTCCACGGGTCCCAGTTGTTGCCGCTGCCGCTGATGCTGACGGCGGCCTCGGCGTTCCCCAGCGGGTTGAGGGTGGCCAGCGCGCCGTGCGAGCCGTTGATCTGCCAGAGCCCGTAGTCGTTGGTGGGGCTGATGGCGCTCGGGTTGCCGCCGGACTCGGCCATGGCGATGGACGCCGCCATCACCGCCTCACCGGCCGAGCCGCCCGCCTGCTCCCACAGGGACTCCAGGCCACTGCAGCTGTACGTGCCAGCCGAGGTTGTCGCGGACCCACCGGAGAGGTTGGAGACCGTGGCCGGCGCGCTCACCGAAGCCGAACTGCCGCCGCTGTCACTGCCGGCGCCACTGCTCGGGGCCGCGTGCTTAGCCTGGTATCCCCCGCTCGGCGCGATCGTGACGCTCGGCGTGGTGGTCGGCGTGGTGGCGGGCGCCTCCGAGGCGGGCAGCGTGTAGTTGGCGGGCGGGTCAGCCGGTACGTTCAGCTGCTGGCCCGGGTAGATCAGGTTCGGTTCGGAAACGGTCGAGTGGTTCACGTGGTAGAGCCACTGCCAGTCACCCGCCTTCCCGTAGAACTGGCTGGAGATGCTCGACAAGGTGTCGCCCGAGCGCACCGCGTAGGTGTGGCTGACCGTCGCGGCGTGGTTCGCCGCGTCCGGGCGGGTGGAGCTGGCCAGCGCAGCCTTCGTGGCGAGGAGCGTCTCGGCCGCGGAATAGCTGCCAGCGGCGGTGTGCTCGGTCTTCGCGGTGACGACCGCCTCGGCCACGGTGCTGTGCTTGGCTGGCGCCGCGGCGTGCCCGTGCGGAACGGCCACCAGCGCGCCGGCCGTCACTGCCATCGCCGGAGCGGCCTTCCCGGCCTTCTCCGCTACCTTCTCCACCTGCGACGGCGTTGCGTGCCGCCCCGACCGCATGACCTTCATCTTGCGGCCATGCCTATGCGCTGAACCCACAGAGCTCCCATCGTCGTGTTGATGCCCGCTTACTCGCTGCTCCGCGGGAGCTGCTTTCGGCCCGGCAGAGCGCCGATCACGTTTGTGATCTTTCGCGGCGTTTGATGTACCTTGCCGGTGTTCTGTGCCGCTGGAGAGCATCGCAGGACCGGAGGGGGGGCCGCAGGCAAATCGACGAAATTCCGTGATCCTCCCGTGACATACAACACCGCTGACCAAGGACACAGAGACATCCCCACGTCGTCTAATACGGAAAGTGACCCAAACTATTACCCTTTTGTAATGAGCTGGCCGTGCTGCCATCGCCGGCGCAGCTGCGGAAAAATGAGCCCTGCGGGTGTCGATCCGCGCCGGGCCCGTGCGTCGGTGAAGTAAGGGCCCGGCAGGCGGGCCGTGCACCGGAGGGAAGGCACCATGTCGCAGTACCTGATCCTGATCTACGCAGACGAGGCCCAGTGGGCGAACGCGACCCCGGGCGAGACCGCGCAGCTCACCAAGGAGCACGCGGAGTTCGGCCAGCGCCACGCGGAGGTGATCCGCGGCGGCAACGCTCTTCAGCCCTCCCCCACGGCGACCTCCGTCCGGCCCGATGCGGGCGGCAGCTTCGCGGTCACGGACGGGCCGTTCGCCGAGACCAAGGAGGCCCTGGGCGGCTACTACCTTGTCGAGGCAGCCGATCTCGACCAGGCCCTCGCCATCGCCCGAGAGGTGCCCATGCCGTTCGGCGGTGTCGAGGTCCGGCCGATCTGGGAGGTGATGTGACCCCGGTCCCCGGGCCGACGCTGAGGCGGTGACGAGACCGTGATGGACGTGGACCCGACCGCGGCGGCCGTGGCCGCCGCGGTCGCGGACGCGCACCGCCGCGAGTGGGCCTTCGTGCTCGCCGCGACGGTGCGCGTCACCTGCGACCTCGACCTGGCCGAAGAGTGCGTTCAGGACGCCTACGCCCGGGCGCTGGACACCTGGGGCACCGCTGGGATTCCGGCCCGTCCTGGCGCCTGGCTGACCACGGTCGCCCGCCGGCGCGCGCTGGACCTGCTGCGCCGCGATGCGACCGCCCGGCGCGCACTGCCGCTGCTGGTCACCGACCCCGTTCTGGCGCCCCGGCTCGACGCGGCGGCGGACGAACTGGCCGGGCCCGAACCGGCGGGGCCGGAACCGGGGGGCTCCGTGCCAGTGAAGCTGGCCGACCCGGCGGTTGCCGATGACCGGCTGCGGCTGGTCTTCACCTGCTGTCACCCCGCGCTGGCCACCGACGCCCAGGTCGCCCTGTCGCTGCGGCTGCTCTGCGGGCTGTCGACGGCCGAGGTGGCGCGCGCGTTCCTGGTCAGCGAGGCGACGATGGCGGCCCGCATCACGAGGGCCAAGAAGAAGATCGCCGCCGCCCGGATTCCCTACCGCGTGCCACCCCGCGCCGAGCTGCCCGCCCGCGTGGACGCCGTGCTGACGGTCGTGCACCTGCTGTTCAGCACCGGCTACGCCGCTCCTACCGGGGACGATCTGATGCGCGAAGACCTGGCGGAGCGCTCACTGGACCTGGCCCGGATGCTCCGCGTGCTGCTGCCCGGCCACGGCGAGATCGCAGGGCTGCTGGCCCTGATCCTGCTGACCGACGCTCGCCGCGGCGCCCGCGTCGACGAGGCTGGCCGGCTGGTCCTGCTCGCCGACCAGGACCGGGCGCGCTGGGACCCGGTCAAGATCAATGAGGGCGTCGCCCTGGTCCGCGAGGCCCTCGGGCAGGGCGCCCCGGGACGCTTCGCGGTGATGGCGGCGATCGCGGCCGTGCACGACGAGGCGCCGCGGTTCGGCGACACCGACTGGCCGCAGATCGTCGGGCTGTACGACCTGCTCATGCGGCGCTGGCCGTCGCCGGTGGTCGCGCTGAACCGGGCCGTGGCGGTCGGCTTCGCCGACGGGCCCGCCGAGGGCCTCGCGGCTCTCGATGCTCTGGCGGCCAGCCCGGAACTGGCCGGTTACGGCTACCTGTCCGCCTCCCGGGCGGAGTTCCTGCGCCGCCTCGGCCGGACCGGCGAGGCGCGCCTGGCGTATGCGGAGGCGCTGCTGCTGACCGCAAACGCCGTTGAGCGCGGCTTCCTGGCCGCGCGCCTGGAGCAGCTCGGCTCCTGACCGAGGACCCGCCGGACCCGATGGGCCCGATGGGCTCGCCGTTCGGCTCATCGCAGGACCTCTCACGGGGCGGCGGCCTCCCAGATGTAGATGGGGTGCCGGTCCGAGCGGAACCGGGCCACGTCCCGAGCCCGATCACGATGACGTCATAGGACGGCATATGAGCGCCTCGTCGTTAGGTCGCTGTGGTACTTGTCAGGCCCGCGGCGTTGTGCGCCCGGGCCTGGGAAGCCATGTTGGCGACCAGTTCGAGGGAGTGCCGCCGGTCGGCGGGGTCGTGCACCATTGTCGTGATCATCAGCTCGTCGGCGCCGGTGGCCGCCAGCAGTTCGGTGAGGCCGCGCCGGACCGTCTCAGCGGAGCCGACGATGTTCGAGGCCTGCCGGGAGCGGATGACCTCCCGGTCGAGCGAGGTGTAGGGGTAGGCGGCCGCCTCCTCCGGCGACGGGACCGGCCCCGGCCGGCCGGAGCGCAACCGGAGGAACGACAGGGCGCCCGGGCTGGCCAGCCATTGCGCGCGCTCGTCGGTGTCGGCGCAGATCACCGCGGCCGCGACCATGGCGTACGGCTTGTCGAGCGTCGCCGACGGCCGGAACCGCTGGCGGTACAGGGCCAGCGCCGGCAGCGTGTTCTCCGGACTGAAGTGGTGGGCGAACGCGAACGGCAGCCCAAGGAGGCCGGCCACCTGGGCGCTGTACCCGCTCGACCCCAGAAGCCACATGGACGGGCTGTTGCCCTGGCCGGGGACCGCGGTGATGGCCGCGTACGGGTGACCCTCCGGCCATTTCCCACTGAAGAAGCCAATCAGCTCGCCGAGTTGCTCGGGGAAATCGTCCGGCGAGAGCCCCTCCGGGGCGCGCCGCAGCGCCGCGGCCGTCACCGGGTCCGTGCCGGGAGCGCGGCCGATGCCCAGGTCGATACGCCCGGGGTGCAGCGCCTCCAGCATGCCGAACTGCTCGGCCACGACCAGCGAGACGTGGTTGGGCAGCATCACGCCACCGGACCCCACACGGATGCTCGACGTCGCGCCGGCGAGATGGCCAATCAGCACAGGCGGCGCGGAGCTGGCGATGCCCGGCATGTTGTGATGCTCCGCGACCCAGAAGCGGTGGTACCCGAGCTGCTCGGCCCGCCGGGCCAGGTCGATGGTCGCGCGCAGGGCGTCGCCCGCGGTGGCCCCCTCCGGGATCGGCGCCAGGTCGAGCACGGACAACGGCACATTAGGCAGATCGCTCACGACAGGACGCAACACGCCGGGTTGGCTGCTTCTTCCGCGGGAGTGCCGCATGATGACGGGTAAGCACGAACCGGAGCACGAACCGGAGGAGGCCGCGCAGGTGGCAGCAGCGATGTCGGTGTGGCTACGGCGGGGGGCCATGGCCGTGGCCGTCAGCCGGGTGGGAGTAGGCGTCGTGGCGTTCGCCGCGCCGGGGCTCGTGTCGCGATCCTGGACGGGCGGTCCGGGCGACGGGCCCTCCGGGCAAGTACCCGGGCAAGTACCCGGGCAAGTACCCGGGCAAGTACCCGGGCAAGTACCCGGACGGGTCCTGGGCCAAGTACTCGGGCGTGCGCTGGGCGGCCGGGATCTCGCGCTGGGCCTCGGCGCGCTGGCGGCGCTGCGGCTCCAGCGGGCGCAGAGCCCGGCCTCGATCTGGGGCGCCGCGATGTCCACCGACCCGGGAAAGCCGGAATCCGGCGGCGGCGGCCGGCCTGGCTGCGGGGGTGTGGGTCGGCCTCGCCGCGCTCGCCGACGGCCTCGATCTGGTGACCACGGCGGTCTCCTGGCGTGATCTGCCGTCGCGTCAGCGCTGGCTGGTCGCCCTCAGTTCCGGCGGGGCGGCGGCTGTGGGCGCTGCGGCCGCGGTGTCCCTGGCCGCCGGTCCCTCGCTGCTGGCGGGCTGAGGACGTCCCGGTCCGCGTCCCGGTCCGCGCCGCCTAACCTGGCGGCCGAGCAGGTTGTCGCCGGGCTTGGCCTCCTCCGCCCAGACAAGCTCGTCCAGGAAGCCGAACAGTTCCCGCAGCGCGTCGAACCGCTGCTCGGGGGGAGCCCGGTGGCTGAGCAGCATCATGCTGCGGGACTGGAAGAACTCGTGCCGCTCGTACGGTACGCCGAGACAGTGCCGCACGCGCGTCGTCCAGCCGGGTCACCAGCCAGGTGAGCGATCCGCCGGGCAGTTCGGCGGCCGCCAGGCCGGGTGCCCCGCGCAGACGGTCGTACTCCGGGGGCACGCGGAAGGGGCATGCGCGGGGAGCGGAAGGCTGACATCCGGCCGATCGTCCATCGATACGTCCCAGGGCTCGGGCTACTACGGGGGCCAGTAAGCGGGCCAGTACGCGGGAACCACCGGTCCGCGTCCTTGCCCACGTACTAGCGCGCACTGCGGTCGCGGTCGCCCGCGTCTCCTTTGCCCGTTTCTATCACCGGCGGGCCGGCCCGCAATCCCGCGCGGGGGCTGGCCCCGGCGCGCACGCCCGGGTGATAGTGGGAGAAACGGACACGCTGGCCGCGGCCGGGAAGGGACTCATTCATGCTCTGCACGTTCGGCTTCGAGCGCATCGGTGTACTGCTCAGCGACCTCTACTTCGTCGACCCCGAGCCCAGCCAGGGCCAGGAAGGCGCGGAGCACGGAGTTCGGCTGGAACTGCGGGTGCTCGAACGTGGTGACCTGAAGGGATCGATCTACTCGGCGCAGCCGATATCCGTTGGCCAGCCCATCTGGCGGGTTGACCTGCTCGAATCGGTGGACGGCAAGCCGGGCAGCTTCGACCGGACCCATCATCACCCGGCCTTCACGGGCTGGGAGCCGGGGCGCAGGGTGTTCGTCCGGGAGCTGTCCGCGGACCCGATCGCCTGGCTCGCGGTCAAGCTGTCCGACCTGCCGGAGGTGCTGAAGGAAGCCGGTGTTTCCGCCGACATCGCGGCCCCTGGGGATGCGGAAAGCCTCCGGCGCGCCGTCCCCGACATCCTCGAGGCCACCGAACGGCTGCTCGGCAGGGTCCGTTCCGGTGAACTGGGCAACGCGCCGGCCGGCAGCCCCGCGGACAACGTCCGGGCCGGCTGGCTCTAACCCCCTGGCCGATCGTGGTGTTCGACAGCGCGATCCGCTTGTGGCGCTCCGGCGCGGTCCGCCGGGCAGGCGGCACCGTCATTGGTCGCGCTCCGCATCTTGTCCGTTCAGATTCCGCATTTCCTTCCCGGTGCGTACCGGTGCGCCAGGGACCCTTCCCGACCGTAACATCGGCCCGTTCGCGGCGATGACCAGCCCATTCCCGGACGGTTTTCCAGGCGGCGCCGCACCTATTTAACGCACGGTCCTGGCGGGGCTAGGCTGGCCTTGTTCAGGAGGTGCAAGGGGGCGTGTTGGCCGCGGATTCGTCGGCGATCGGCTCGGTGGGCGTCCTTACCGTTGGCACGCGCGGCCGCAGTGGTCCCGGGGAAGTACGGATCAAGATCCGCGGCGGCTCAGAAACCTTCATCGCCTGGTCGGAGACTCCGCTGCCGAGAGGCGCCACCGTGCTCATCATCGACGAGCGCGGCCGCCGGGCGGTCGACGTCATGGAGTGGGCCAGCGACCCGCTCGACGCGCTGGGTGACTATGGCGGATAACGCGGCCGGAGACTCCTACCCCTGGAACACGGATGTGCCGGCTCACAAACCGGCTCAGGAAAAGGCAGCCGGCCGGAAGCCGGTTGAGGAGATGAAGTGATGTTTGGATATCGCGTTCCAGCGCCCGATGAGGCCCTGCTGATTTCTGGCGGGAGGGCTGGCCGCAGTGGCGCTCCATTCAAGGTCGTCACCGGCCATGGCGCCTTCGTTACGCCCGCGTTCCGCAAGGCCCGTTACCTCACGCTGAGCTTGCAGGAGGCCGAGGTGGCCGAGACCTGCGTGACGAAGCAGGGCATTTCGCTGAACGTCCGGGCCGTGATCGCCTTCAAGGTGGGCAACGACGAAGAAAGCATCGTCAACGCCGGACAACGTTTTCTTTCCGACCAGGACCAGATGACGATCCTCACCGGGCGCATCTTCTCCGGTCACTTGCGGTCGATCATCGGCTCGATGACGGTCGAGGAGATCGTCACCGAGCGGCAGAAGCTGGCCACCGAGGTGCTCGACGGCTCCAAGACGGAGATGGCCACCATCGGCCTGACCGTCGACGCGCTCCAGATCCAGTCCATCGACGACATGGGCGCCGGCTACATCGCCGCCATGGCGTCGCCGCACAACGCTGCCATCCAGCGGCAGGCGAAGATCGCGCAGGCGCAGGCCGACCAGCTGGCCGTGCAGGCTCAGCAGGAGTCCGAGCGCCAGCAGGCCGAGTACGGACGGCAGACCGCCGTCGTCCAGGCGCAGTACAAGGCGGAGGTGGACAAGGCGCAGGCCGAGGCGGCCCAGTCGGGACCGCTGGCCCAGGCCCACGTGCAGCAGGCGGTCATTTCCGCGCAGGCCGAATTGGCCCAGAGGCAGGCCGAGCTGCGCCAGCAGCAGCTGGTCTCCGAGGTGGTCAAGCCCGCGCAGGCCGAGGCCGAGCGGGTCCGGATCCTCGCGGTGGCCGACGCCGAGCGGACCCGGATTCAGGCCGAGGCGGCCTCCTCGAACAACCGGGTCGCGCTGGACCAGATGCTGATCAGCCAGCTGCCGCAGATCGTCAAGGAGGCGGCGGCCGGGCTGGCCGGCGCCAACGTCAGCGTGCTGAACGGTGCCGACGGTCTCGGCGAGATAGCGGCCGGGCTGGTGAGCCAGGGCATGACCATCCTGGAGTTGGTGCGCAAGGGCGTCTCGGACCCGGACCGCCCGGCGTCCGGGAACGGCACCAGCCCGCGGCGGCTCTCCCAGCACCCGGTCACCCCGGCTGCCCCGGCCGAGGGCCATTCCGGCTGAGGTCCACTCGGGCCGGACGTTTGCTCCGGCCTGATGGCGCCTCCGGCCTGATGGCGCCTCCGGCCTGATGCCCACTCGGCTGGATGTCCACTCGGCCGGATGTCCACTCCGGGCCGCGGCCAGGACGCCGCGGAGCCGCTGGCGGCGAGAACAGCCAGCGGCTCCGGCGGCGGTGGTGCGTGACCAGGATGGGCGGGCGCAAGCCCCCGGCTTCAGCCGTGGGGTTAGCCCGCAGGCCGGGGTAACCTGTAACCACGCGGCCCCGGCCCCCGCACGTAGACCGGGATACCGTTCCTCGGCACGAGGCCCGGGAAGATGCCGGCCACGTCCATGGGGATCCGGATACAGCCGTGCGAAACCGGCTGGATGGGGACGTAGGTGTCGCCGTGAATGGCGAACCCGCTGTAGAAGAAGACCGGGTTGTACAACTCCCCGAGCGGTGAGGTGTGCCACCCCTTGACCCGCCACGTGGTGCGGAAGTTGCCGGTCGGCGTGATCGCGTAAGAACAGCCGCTGTCGCAGTAGTAATAGCCGCCACCGGACGAAATGTGGCTGATCAGCACGATCCTGTGGCTGTGGTAGACGTACAGCACGTGGCGGCCGAGACTGACCTCGACCCGGAGCGCCGCCCCGTGCGCCACCAGCGGCGTCGGGTACCGCGGATTGATGAGCGCCCGCTCCACCTTCACGGTGACGGTCCCGCTCGCGGGCATGTTCTGGACCTCCTCGAACGCCCAGACCGCTTCCTCGGTGTCCGAGCTGTAGTGCCCGTCGATCGGGCCCGGGTAGTACGCGAGCTGCCCCAGGCGCCGCTGGAGGCGCTTGACGTCGTTGCCGCGCATGCCCGGCCTCAGCGTGCGCGTCGCCGGCGTGTAGGCCGCCGACGAGGCCTTCGCCGGTGCCGCGTAGGCCACCGCCGCCACCCCGCCGCTCAGCACGGTTGCGGTCATCGCCGCCACGCCAAGGCCGAGCGCCCATCGCCGGGGCCCCGATTTGGCCTTAACCATCCCCACCCGAACTCCCTCCGGAACGAAATCCCGAAATGCGCCGCGCTGGCCCTCGCCGACGGAATTGGCCATCAACCGGCAGGATGAGGAACGGCGCACGCAGGTAACCGTTGCCATTGTTGCTTTAGACGTCTTCAGCCGGCTTTCCGATTGGCCGCACTCAGGCGTGGCCGATGTACTCCGCAGCGTTACCTTTTCGGGACATGTCGGCAGCCGGAAAATGCCCGGCTCGGCGGGTGGCCGGACCTGCCCGGCGCTGCGGTGGCCGGAGCCGCGCTGCGCTGCGGTGGCCGGAGCCGCGCTGCGCTGCGGTGGCCGGAGCCGCGCTGCGCTGCGGTGGCCGGAGCCGCCCGGCGGGGCGTTAATGGTTGACTTTCCTGACCGGAATTGACTAGATTCGGGCCGGTTAGCCATCGGTCAAGGCTTTCGCACCCCGTCGCTCAGCTTGACACCGTTCGATCCGGAAAGATCTGTCTGAGGGGCGGGTGACATGAGTGACGCGGGATGCGGGTACCAGACCGGGGTACGCGACCGGAGGGATAGTGCACAAGCGAGGGAGGTCCAGCCGATGAGCACCAGCACCATCACGATCCCACCTTCTACCGCTCGCCGGCCGGCGTCGGCGCGTGGATGGCCAAGCTCGACGTGAACCCGGACGGCGGGATCGCCTTCGACGAGCGGTTCTTCCCCGAGGGGGAGGCGTTCCGCGGTCGGCGCGTGCACCAGGTGCGGCTTCAGGGCGGCGACGCTTCGAGCGATTCTTACTGCTTCCCGTCTTAAATTCAGGAGGGGTAACCGACATGTCCATCACCGATGACCTGCTCGCCAACAACGAGCTTTACGCCGAGAGTTACCCCGGCCCGCTGCCGCTGCCGCCCTCGGGGCATCTGGCCGTGATCGCATGCATGGACGCGCGCCTGGACATCTTCGGCATCCTCGGCCTCGAAGGGGGGGAGGCGCACGTCATTCGCAACGCGGGCGGTGTCGTCACCGACGACGAGATCCGCTCGCTGACCATCAGCCAGCGGCTGCTCGGTACCACGTCCATCCTGCTGATCCACCACACCGACTGCGGGATGCTCACCTTTACCGACGACCAGTTCAAGGCGAGCATCCAGGAGGAGGTTGGCATCAAGCCGGCGTGGGCGGCCGAGGCGTTCTCCGACCTGGACGAGGACGTGCGGCAGTCCTTGGCGCGGGTCAAGGCGAGCCCGTTCATTCCGCATACCGATGACGTCCGCGGATTCGTCTTCGACGTCGCGACCGGGCGGCTGCGCGAAGTGAAGTGAGGCGCGCGGGCGCGGCCCGGCCCCGGTGTCCCGACCCGGTGACCCGCCGCCCCGGCCGCGCTTCCGTCCATCGGGCGGGCCGCGCTTCCGTCCATCGGGCGGGCCGCGCTTCCGGCCGTCGGCCCGCCCGCAGTGGCGTAACCTATCCTTTGCTGTGGTTATCGACCCGCTGCTGCTGTGGTTATCGACCCTCCGCGCACATTGCGCGGCGCCGGCGACTAGCCTCAACAGGCGTGTCCGCGCTGCCCGCCACGCAATCCCCGGCTGACGCCCGGGACATCGCATCGTCTCGGCGTGAGGCGCGCGTGCTCACGCTGGCGGCGCTGTACTACCTGCTGGCGGCCGTGGCGCTGATGCTGTGGCTGTGGCGGCACCCCGGGACCGGTACGGTCGCGGGCAACGCCAACGACGCCGACCAGTTCGCCTGGTTCTTCCGCTATGACGCGACGGCCGTCGCGCACTTCAGGCTGCCAGCCCTGGTCACGACGGCGCTGAACGCCCCGCAGGGCATCAACGTCATGTGGAACACGTTCATGCTGCTCCCCGGGGTCCTGCTGGCGCCGCTGACGCTGCTGGCCGGGCCCCAGGTGAGCCTGACGGTGCTGATGACGATCGGCTTCGCGGGCAGCGCGTTCACCCTGTTCTTCGTCCTTCGGCGGTGGGGCGTGAGCGTCACCGCCGCGGCGATCGCGGGCGCGGTCTACGGTTTCTCGCCCGCCCTCCTCCAGTCGGCCGTCGGCCACTACGACTTTCAGTTCGCCGTCCTGCCGCCGCTCATCCTCGATGCGGCGCTGCGGATCGGCACCGGACGCTCCCGGCCGCTGCGCGGTGGGCTGTGGCTGGGCCTGCTGGCCACGGTGCAGTTGCTCTCCGCGGAGGAAGTGCTGCTGGATACGGCCCTGGCGGGCGCGGTGATCGCCATCGTGCTCGCCGTGCGCCGGCCGCGGGCGGCGCTCCAGCGGGCCGCCAACCTGATGGCCGGGCTCGCCGTCGCGGTGGCCACGGTGCTTATCGTGTCCGGCTACCCGTTGTGGGTCCAGTTCTTCGGGCCGCTGCACCAGCACGGAAGCGCATTCACGCCCGACTTCTTCAAGAACGACCTGGCCGGGTTCGTGACCCCGTCGGCGTTCCTGTTCTTCCACACCGCGGCCAGCGCCGCGGCCGCCGCCCGCTACCAGGGCGGTGTCCCGGAGTATCTCGCCTACGTGGGATGGCCGCTGCTCGTTGTGCTGGCCGTGGTGGCGGTGTTCTGCTGGCGGAACCTCCCGGTGCGGGCGACCGCCGTGACGTTCGCGGTGCTGGAGATCTTCTCTCTCGGGGGCACCCTGATGGTCGGCGGCACAGACCACTACGCGGTCCTGCTGCCCTGGCACTGGATAGGCTCGCTGCCCCTGCTGGGGGCGGCGCTGCCGACCCGGTTCTCGATCATCGCCGATGGCGCCGGGGCGGCCCTGCTGGCGTTCGGCCTGGATCTCGCGCGCCGCCACCCGCGCATCGTCGCACGGCGCTGGGGACCGCAGGCCGCCACCGCCGTCGCGGTCCTCGCGGTGCTGCCGCTCCTGCCCCGCCCGCTGCCCGACGCCGCGGCCGCCCCCGCGCCGGCCGGGTGGTCGGCGTCCTTCGCCGCCCTGCATCTGCCGGCCGGCGCCCGGGTCCTCGTCGTCCCGATCCCCACGGCGACGTTCGCCGAGCCGATGCGCTGGCAGGCCGACACCGCGCTGCCCATCGACCTGATCGGCGGATACTTCACCGGCCCCGGACCGGGCGGTCAGGCCTACATCGACGGCGGCGTCATGTCACCCGCCGCGCTGTACCTGAACGTCTTGTGGTCGGGCGGCGCGTTCCTCGAAATGCCCGCGCGCACGCAGGTAGAAGCCCAGCTCGCGCGCTGGGACCCCGCCGCCGTGGTAGCGGTCACCGGCCCGCGCTCGGGCCTTGGGGAGTACCTGATCGGCCTGCTCGGGCCGCCCACCTACCACGTCGGCAAGATCCTCGCCTGGCGCAGCTAGCCCCCAGCCTGGTCACCGGGCCCGGGGCCTGTGCCAGGCTTCCCCTGTGCTTGTTCTCGGGATCGTGACGGCGCTGGCCGCCGCCGCCTGGCTCGTCCTGCTCACCGGCCACGGCCGCTTCTGGCGCACCGATCAGCGGCTCCCGGCCCGGCACCCAGCCGCGCCGGAGCTGGCCCCGGAGTCGCCCACGCGCGAGCCGGCCGCGGCGGAGCCGGCCGCCTGGCCAGGGGTCGTCGCTGTGGTGCCGGCCCGGGACGAGGCGGCCATCCTGCCGGTGACGCTGCCGGCCCTGCTGGCCCAGGACTACCCCGGCCCGTTCTCGGTCGCGCTCGTCGACGACAGCAGCATTGACGGCACGGGTGAGGTCGCCGCCGCGATCGGCGTCGCCGCGCCCCGGCCGCTGCGCATCGTCCACGGCATCGCCCCGCCCGCCGGCTGGGCCGGCAAGCCGTGGGCCATGGCTCAGGGACTGGAGGCGACCCGGACCGACGGCGCCCCGTACGTTCTGTTCACCGACGCCGACATCGCCTGGGCCCCCGGCGCACTCCGCGCGCTCGTCACCGCGGCCGAGGGCGATGATCGTGACCTGGTGTCGCAGATGGCCCTGCTGCGCACCGAGACCGGATGGGAAAAGACGATCATCCCGGCGTTCGTCTATTTCTTCGCCCAGCTCTACCCGTTCCGCTGGGTCAACCGGCCGGGCGGCCGGACGGCGGCCGCAGCGGGCGGATGCATGCTCATCCGGCGCCGGGCCCTCGACGCGGCCGGGGGCCTTGCTCCCATCCGTGGCGCGCTCATCGACGACGTGGCCCTGGGCCGGCTGCTGAAACGCCCTCCGGCCCGGGGCCGCTGCTGGCTCGGGCTCAGTACCGAGGTCCGGAGTGTCCGGCCGTACGCGGGCCTCGCCGACCTGTGGAACATGGTCGCTCGGTCCGCCTACACCCAGCTTCGCTACTCGCCGTGGCTGCTGGCCGGGACACTGGCCGGGCTCGCCTGGCTCTATGCGCTGCCCCCGGTCAGCGCGATCACCGGCCTGATCGCTCTCGCGGCGGACACGGGGCACACGGCGGGGAGCGCGAAGACCGGGCCACTGCTCTGCGCGGCGGCCGGCGCGGCTGGATGGGCGGCAATGGCGATCAGTTACCTGCCGATGCTCCGGCTGTACCGGCTGTCGCCCCTGCGGGCTCCTCTGCTGCCTGCTGTCGCGGCCATCTACGCGGCCATGACGGCCGATTCGGGCCGCCGGCACTATGTCGGCCGCGGCGGAGCGTGGAAGGGTCGTGCGGGACGTCCGGATGAGCGGGTAACCGGCCCACGGGAAGAGGCGCAAAGATAGCCTATAAGGACGGCGCAGCCTGTTTCCGGAAATGATGCCCGCGGCGGATCAATTCAATCGCTCACCGCGAGGGCTCCTTTTGTGACCACCCACCCCAGTCCCACCGGAGTACTCTAAATATCCGAACTATTGCTGCTCAAATTGACGCTAATTCTTCGGCCATCAACTAGCGTTTAGGCTCCACACTTGGCATTATCGGTCCCGCACCCGAGATAGCCCGGAGGTTAGCGTGCTCAGCGGGACAGCCGGGGAACAAATCCCCGACGGCAGCCATCGGCCTAAGCACCGCAGGCCCGACGACATGGCAATCCTGCCCGTCGGCGACGTTGCCGGTCGCACGTACGAGGAGCTGTACATCGAGCATGCGCCGGTCGCGCGGCGCGTCGCGCTCTCGATGGTCCAGCGCGACGTGGCCGACGACATCGTCGCCGAGGCCTTCACCCGCGTGCTCGGGGCGATCCGGGCGGGCGGCGGCCCCGGCCTGGCCTTCCGCGCGTACCTGCTGACGGCGGTCCGTAACACGGCCAACGACTGGCTGCGCGCCAGCCGCCGGACGACCGTCATCGGCGATCTCGACCAGGATCTCGAAGACCGCGTGCCAGAAGAGAACATAAGCATGGCCCAGCTGTCCCGCGGCCCGGAAGCGGAGGCCGAAGCCCGGGCCGAGGCGCGCCTGGTCGCTGCGGCGTTCGGCCGCCTGCCGACGCGCTGGCGTGCCGTCCTCTGGCAGCTGGAGGTCGAGGGCAAGGCACCCGCCGCGATCGCGCCGATGTTCGGGCTGTCGGCCAACGGAGTGTCGGCTCTGGCCGTACGGGCCCGGGAAGGTCTCCGGCAGGCTTACCTGCAGTAGCACATTGGGCGCAACATTCCGGTCTCCTGCCAGTTGTACGCGGCCGTGCTCGGCGCGGACGCCCGTGGCCAGCTGAGCCGGCGCCGGCGCAGCGTCGTCCACGAGCATCTCCAGCACTGCACCGGCTGTCACGCCCTGCCCAGTGAGCTGACCGAGCTCAATAGCCGCCTCGGCGCCATCCTCACGCCCGCCGCGTCGGCTGCCTCGCCTCGGGTACGGGGGCCGGAGCAGCGACGGCGGGCGCGGCCGCGTACCCTCTGCGGATCACGTCCAGCGCAGACCCAGCGCACCTCCCGGCCGCGTACCCTGCCCGGGCGAACAACCCCGGGCGGACAACGACCGGGAGCCTGACGAGGAGCCATTGTGCCGACCATCCTGATGACCGGCGCGGCCGGCCGGATAGGGACCATGCTCCGGACCCGGCTGGCCCGGCCGGGCCGGACCCTTCGCCTGCTGGACGTCGCGCCGCTGACGGCCGGGACCGGCGAGGAGGTGATCCGGGCGTCGGTCACCGACCTGGACGCGATGACGGCTGCGTGCCAGCGCGCCGACGCGGTGATCCACCTGGGCGGCTACGCGGGGGAGGAACACTGGGAATCCATCCTCGACGTCAACATCCACGGCGGCTACGTCGCGTTCGAGGCCGCGCGCCGGGCCGGGGTGAGCCGGGTCATCTTCGCCTCTTCCAACCACGCGGTCGGCTTCGCGGCCCGGGCCAGCTTTCCGGTTCCCGACTACGCTTTCCCCGAACCGGACACGTACTACGGCGTCTCCAAGGTGGCCACCGAGGCGCTGGCGTCCATGTATCACCACCGGTACGGCCTGGACACGATCTGCGTGCGCATCCTGACCTGCGCCGAACGGCCCGCCAATCCCCGCGCCCTGTCGACCTGGCTGTCACCCGATGACGCCGGGCGGCTCTTCGAGGCGTGCCTGTCCGCGCCGCAGCCCGGCTTCCGCGTCATCTTCGGGGTGTCGGCCAACACCAGGGGCGGCTGGGTGTCGCTGAACGAGGCGAGGTCCCTCGGCTACGAGCCGCAGGACGACGCCGAGATCTACGCTGCCGAAGTCCTGGCCCGCGCCCCGGCCGACCCCGGCGACCCGGTCTTCCGCTACCTCGGCGGCGAGTTCACCCTCCCCGCCCGGGACACTCCTATTCCCTAGCCGACGGCAGGTCAGGGGCCGTCGGCGGGGAGGCTGGCCTTGTATTCCTCCCACCGCTGCAGGACGCCGGGCAGTTCCTTGCTGACGAACTCGACGTAGGCCGCGTGCTCTGCCATCCGGGACCCGGCCGGGGTACCTGCGCCGATGAGGTCGATGCCCTCGCGGAGCAGGCTGCTCCAGCGCACCAGGGTCTGGTCCCGCAGGCTGATCATCTTTACCCAGACGTCGTTCTGGCATCCGGTAGTAGTCACGCCGGGAACCTGGTTCGCGCTCGCGGTCGACGAGGCCGAGCTGGGTCAGGTAACGGACGCCGTCCGAGATCGCGGCCCGGCTGACCTGGAGCGTGCCCGCCAGCTTGGCCGCGGTCAGCCGCCCCGAGTCGGTGAGCAGCAGGGCGGCGAATACGCGGGCCGGCATCGGCGGGACACCCAGGGACATCAGCAGCGAGGCGAAGCGCTCGATATACCGGAGGACGGCCTCCCCGTCCGGGCCCTTCGGCTCTGCCCCGGGCTGCCCCGCCCCGGCCACACTGGCCTCGTCCGGCACCCTCGCGGCTCCCTTCCCGGCAGATCGGCGCGGCGGGCTGGCTGCTGCCCGCACCACCCGACCGCTCCGAAGTTTATACTATTCACGTACTTCAGGAATTTGTGAAAACCCTGTTGGCGAATCCCGTCCGAGAAACGCTGTAGGTGGCGCCATGGTGAACGCGATCGAGGTCCACGGGCTGCAGAAGAGGTTCGGTGCGGTCCGCGCGCTCAACGGCCTTGACCTGACCGTCCGGTCCGGCGAAGTGCACGCGTTCCTCGGCCCGAACGGCGCCGGCAAGACCACCACGCTGCGGATTCTGCTCGGCCTGCTCCGGGCCGACGGCGGCGAGGCCCGGCTGCTGGGCGGCGATCCGTGGCGGGACGCGACCAGGCTGCACCGGCGTCTCGCCTACGTACCCGGCGACGTCACCCTCTGGCCGAATCTCTCCGGCGGCGAGATCATCGACCTGCTCGGCCGCCTGCGCGGCGGGTTCGACCCGCAGCGCCGGACGGCCTTGTGCGAGCGTTTCGCCCTGGACCCGGCGAAGAAGGCCCGCGCCTACTCCAAGGGCAACCGGCAGAAGGTGGCGCTGGTCGCCGCGCTCGCGTCCGACGCCGAGCTCCTCCTGCTGGACGAGCCGACCTCCGGCCTGGATCCGATCATGGAAGCCACGTTCCGCGAATGCGTGGAGGAGGAACGGCGGGCGGGCCGGACCATCCTGCTGTCCAGCCACATACTGGCCGAGGCCGAGGCGCTGTCGGACCGGGTGAGCATTATCCGTGACGGCCGGTGCGTCGAGACCGGGACGCTCGCCGAGCTGCGTCACCTGACCCGCACCGCCATCGACGCGGAGCTGGCCGCGCCGGTCAGCCTGGACGGCCTGTCCGGCGTCCACGACCTGGACGTCGTGGGCCTGCGGCTTCGCTGCCAGGTCGACAACAACGCGCTGACCGACGTACTCCGCCGCCTGGCCGAGGCCGGCGTCCGCACCATGACCTGCCAGCCGCCGACGCTGGAGGACCTCTTTCTCCGTCATTATTCAGCCGAACGGGATGTGGCGGGTGCCTTCCGATGACCGGGCTCACCGGCACGGGGGTCCTGTCCCGGCTGGCCCTGCGCCGGGACCGGATCATGCTGCCCGCCTGGGTCTACGTGATCACGGCGCTCGTCGCCGGCACGGCCTACACCTTCCGGAAGGTCTACACGCCAGCGACGCGGGCCCAGCTTCAGGTCACCGCCGGCCACAACCCCGCGTTCCTGTTCCTGTACGGCAAGCCCTACGCCACCTCGGTCGGGGGGCTGACTGCCTGGCGGTACGGGGCGTGGGCGTCGATCCTGGCGTCCCTGGTCGTGATCTTCCTCGTGGTCAGGCACACCCGGGCCGACGAGGAGGCCGGCCGGCTGGAACTGATCGGCGCGGGTGTGGTCGGCCGGCATGCGCCGCTCACCGTGGCGCTCGTCGTGGCCGGCACGGGCAGCGCGCTGCTGGCGGTGCTGATCACGGCGGCTCTGACCGTTCTCGGCCTTCCGGCCGCGGGTTCCGCCGCGCTCGCCCTGGCCATCGCCGCGACCAGTCTGGCGTTCGCGTGCGTCGCCGCGCTCGCCGCCCAGATCGCATCGGGCGCCCGCACGGCCCGGGGCATCGCGGCCGCCGTGCTCGGTGCCGCCTACCTGCTGCGGGCGATCGGGGACTCGGCCGGAGCACAGGGACCCGCCTGGCTATCCTGGCTGTCCCCGCTGGGGTGGATCGAGTTCACCCGGCCCTTCGCCGGGAACCGGTGGTGGGTGCTGGCGCTGCCGCTGGCGCTGGCGGCGGTGACCGGCGGGGCCGCGTACGCGGTGGCCGCCCGGCGTGACTACGGCGCCGGTCTGGTGACCGCCCGCCCGGGTCGCCCGCAGGCCGGCCGCCTGCTCCGTGGGCCGTTCGGCCTGGCCTGGCGGCTTCAGCGGGGCGCGCTGGCCGGCTGGGCGGCCGGCTTCGCGTTCGGCGCCGCGGCCGCCGGCGCCGCGGCCAAGGGCATCGGCTCGCTCCTCGGCGGCAGCACGCAGCTCAAGCACGTGTTTACCTCGATGGGCGGCCAGACCGCCCTCACCAACGCCTACCTGGCCGCGATCATGTCGATGGCCGGCCTCGCCGCGGCCGCGTACGCCGTAGCGGCCGTCAACCGGCTGCGCGCCGAGGAAACGGGGCAGCTCGCCGAGCTGGTGCTGGCCACCGCGACCGGCCGGATCCGCTGGGCGCTCAGCCATGGCACGATCGCGGCGGCCGGTTCCGCCGCCCTGCTCGCCGTGGCGGGCTTGGCCGCCGGACTCGGCTACGGGCTGCGGGCCGGCGACGCCGGTCTGGAAGCGTCCCGGTTGCTGGGCGCGGCGCTGGCCCAGTGGCCGGCGTCGCTCGCGGTCGCGGGTGCCGTCGTCGTCCTGTTCGGTGCCGTGCCGCGGGCCACCGTGGCCGGAGGCTGGACCGTCGTGCCGGCGGTCGTGCTGGTGGCGTTCTTCGGCCCGCTGCTGCGCTTCCCCGGGTGGATCATGGACACCTCGCCGTTCACCCACGTGCCGAAGCTTCCAGGTGGCCCGGTACACGCCGCGCCGCTGTTGTGGCTCACCCTGGCGGCGGCGCTGCTGACCGCCGCGGGCCTGGCCGCCCTGCGCAGGCGCGATATCGGCTGACCGTTCGTGATCAATATGAGCGGCCGAAGACGACGCGCTTGCCGTACGCGGACGGCCGGCCGCAGCGGATGCACGGCCCGGAGTCCGGCTCGCCGTCCAGCGGAATGCACCGGGCCGTGGCTCCGGTCTGAGCCTTGATGTCCTCCTCGCACTCCGGTGTGCCGCAGTGCAGGGCACGGGCCCATCCGGTGGCCACCGCTGCCTCGAACTCGTCCCACGAGTCGGTCGTGACCGTGCGGGAGTCCCGGAACGCGGTGGCCCGCTCGAGCAGGAAGGCCTGGAAGGCTTCCAGTTCGTCGGCCAGCCGTGCGGGCGCCCCGTCCAGCGAGATGGGCTCCTTGCCGTCACCGAGCCGCCGCGCCATCACGGCGCTGCCCGCCGCCAGGTCACGCGGCCCGAGTTCCAGCCTGATGGGCACGCCGCGCAGCTCCCAGTCATTGAACTTGAAGCCCGGGGAGAGCTGCGGGCGGTCGTCCACGTGCGTCCGGATCCCGGCCTCGGTGAGCCGCCGCGTGAGTGCGGCCGCGGCCGCCGCGACCTCCCCGGCCTGCTCGCCGCGCCCGATGGGGACGATGACCACCTGGTAGGGAGCCAGCCGCGGCGGCAGGACCAGTCCCTTGTCGTCCCCGTGCGTCATGATCACGCCGCCGATCATGCGGGTGCTCATGCCGAAGGACACGGTGTGGCACAGGGCCAGGTGGCCGTCCTCGCCGGCGTAGGTGATGTCGAAGGCGCGAGCGAAGTTTGTGCCCAGGTAATGCGACGTACCGGCCTGCAGGGCGCGGCCGTCCCGCATCATGCCCTCAATCGTAAAGGTCCGGACCGCTCCGGCGAAGCGCTCGCCGGCCGTCTTCTCGCCCTCGATGACCGGCATGGCCGCCATCTCGCGGGCCGTGGCCGAGTACAGGCCGAGCGCGAGCATGGTCTCCCGCATGGCGTCCGCCTCGTCGGCGTGCGCGGTGTGGCCCTCCTGCCACAGGAACTCGGTGGTGCGCAGGAACATGCGCGGCCGCATCTCCCAGCGGACCACGTTGGCCCACTGATTCAGCAGCATGGGCAGGTCCCGGTGGGAGCTGATCCACTTGGACATCATCTCGCCGATGATCGTCTCGGACGTGGGCCGGATGATGAGCTTCTCTTCCAGCTCCTTGCCGCCGGCGTGCGTGACGACCGCGAGCTCGGGCGCGAACCCCTCGACGTGGTCCGCCTCGCGCTTCAGATAGCTTTCCGGGATCAGCAGCGGGAAGTACGCGTTCCGATGACCGGTCTCCTTGATCCGCTCGTCCAGGTCGGCCTGCAGCAGCTCCCAGAGCCGGTAGCCGTAGGGCCGGATGACCATCGTGCCCTTGACGGGGCCGCGGTCGACCAGCTCGGCCTTGAAGACCAGTTCGTTATACCAGGCGGAGAAGTCTTCGCTCTGCGGCGTCACCCCGCGTTCGTCTCTTGCCACATCCCCGAGGTTAGACCAGTAACGTGTGATGCCATGACCGAAGCGGAGCGCATGTCACGGATGAGGTAGCGGAGACGCCTGTTTTGTCGCAATGATGGGATTTCACTGGAGTTCGGCCCTGCCCTGTCACACTCGGGGGTGACCCGGAATATGAGTAGCGGATGGCCGCCGGAGGAAGATGGCCGCCGGTGGGAGCCGGTTCGGCACGCTTCCGCCGTCGGTGCGGGGCGCGATTCCCGCGGTGCCGATCGCGGCTATTCAGGCTACGCCCGCTACCCCGCCGATGCGGACGAGAGCGGCGGATCCGGGCCATCCGACGTGCCGCCCGGCTCCGACGAGGACGGCTGGTACGCCCCGGCGGACGCGGCGGGCCCGGCGGACGCGGCGCACCCCTCCGGCCCCCTGCCCGGCGCGCGCGGCTACGGCGGGATCGGCGGTGCGGGCCTGTACGGGGCCCCCGTCTACGCGGGGGCGGACTATCGGGGAGCCGGCCCCGGGGACACGCAGTACGAGGACGGCCCGTACGCGGACGAGCAGTACGGTGCGGCGCCGCACGGGGAGGCCGAGTACGGCCCGGCCGGGTATGGCCAGGCCCACGAGCCCGGTGCGGCGCACTACGCCGGAGAGGGCGACTCCGGGGAGCGCTACGCCGAAGATGGCTACGCCCCGTACGACCCGGACGGCAGCGACCCAGGCCAGCAGGCCGGCTACCAGCCGGGCGGGTACGCCGGGCACGAGGCCGCGGGTTACGGCCGGGCCGGTCACCGGACCGGGGCGGGCTACCAGCAGGCCAGCTACTCCGGCTACCCGGACGCCGGTGACGAGCCGGCGGATTACCCGGAGACGGGCTACCCGCCTACCGGCTACCAGGACTACGGCTACCAGGACTACGGCTACCAGGACTATGGCGATCCGCGGTACGCCGACCCCAGCTACGGTGATGTCGCCTACGATGACACGCCGTCCCCCGGCTCGGCCCACCGCGGGGCCACCCAGCCCGGCCCCCCCCACGCGGACGAGGGCGTCCAGGACACGGGCTACGGCGATCAGCGTCACGGCCCCGGTGACTACCCGGGCCAGCCGGGCCGGGCCGCGGCTGCGGGCTACGGTTCGCCGGCCTACCCGCCCGCGTATTCGGCCGTAGAAACGCCCGGGTACGCGGACGGCGAATACCGCAAGTACCCGGATGCGGGCGCGTCCACCAGCGGGCTGCGGCCTGACGGCGGCTACTCGGCGGACGACGACGACGGCGCCGGAGGGTACGACGACGGCGCCGGAGGGTACGAGGAAGACTCCGGTCACGAACCCGGCCCGTACGGCTCCGCAGACGGGCCGGGTTACCTGGCCGCCGAGTACGCGTCGGGTCAGTTCCCGGCGGGGATCGGCGCGATCGGCGAGCTTTCCGCCGGGATGCCCGCCCCGGCCGCCACCGGCATGCTGGCGGTCACCGGCATCCTGGACAGCACCGGGATCTCGGACCACGTGGAGCTGTACAGCTACCACCCGGGCGCCGCGGCGGCCATCCAGGGTTTCCTGGGCGCTCCCGCCCCGGTCGGGACGCTGGACGCGACCGGCATCGACCCGCCCGGTTCTCGGGATGATCCGGCCCGCGGGGACCACGGCATCGTCCTGGACGGGGCCGAGGCGGGTGACGCCACCGGCGTGCTGGATGGCGGCTCCGGTTTCTTCGACGACGCGGCACTGGCCGAGATCACCGCGTTCGACCTGCCGGCCGAGTCCCAGAGCCGCGGCGGGAAGACCGGCGGCACCGGTGCCCTGCTGCGCCCGCGCCCGAGCAGGCCAGGCTGGCCGCCGCCGTGGGCGCAGCGGCGACCGCAGGCTCTGGTTCGCGCTGGGCGGGGTCGTGGTCGTCTTCGTAGGAGCGATCGTGGCCATCGTCATGGTCGCCTTCCCGTCGGGGCCGGGCGGCCCCGCGCACACCCTGGTGACCCCCAACCAGCTGAATGCCTTTACCCGCAGGCCCGCGCTGGAACAGCAGATGAACGTCGCGCAGCTGCGCCAGGACGTCGTGACCACGAGCTCTGGGCAGGCCCGCCACGTCGTCGAGGCCGTCTACGAGGCCGGGAACTCCACGTCCGGGAGCACGCCGCAGATCATCCTGTTCATCGGCGGCAACCTGCTCAACGCCTCACCGCAGGTGTCGGTGACCAGCTTCACCCAGCGCTTCAAGGGCGCCAAGATCACCAGCGCGGGCGGCCTCGGCGAGGCCGCGTGCGTCAATGCGACCGCCTCGCAGCCGGGCAGCGTGGCGATGTGCGCGTGGTTCGACAATGACAGCTTCGGCGAGGTCGTTTCCCCAACCATGAACGCCTCGGCGCTGGCGAACACGATGCGCCAGATCCGCCCGCACGTTGAGCTGGTGGCCAAGCAGTAACCCCGGATGCGGTCCTAGCTGCCAGGTTTTCCGGTGGCCCGTACCTTCCGCAGCGAGACCCGGGTAACCGCGATCGCGATGCCGAGCAGCAGGATGATCAGCCCGACGAGCTGCGCCCCGAACTCCGAACTGCTCAGTGAGAGCGGGATGGTCGAGGGGTCGGCGACCGGACCTCGCTCCCCGGGGCTGGCCAGGCTCCCCGGAGCTGGGCTGGGCTCCGAGGACGGGCTGATCTGCGGGAAGAGGCTCGATGCGCTGCCTGCCGGGATGGTGGTCGAGGTCCGCGCCACACCGACGAGCGGGACCGATCCGAGGGGCAGGCTCGTGCCGAGGCTGTAACTCGTCCCCGGCAGGCCCGGGGTCGTCACGCTTGAGCCCCCGCTCGTCGAGCTGGGCGAGGAGCCCCCGCCCGCGGACTTCTTCGTGCTGGAAGCGCTCGGACTGGGCGACGGGGTGGTCTTCGCCACGGTGACCGTCGGAGCGCTGGCGGTGGCGGTCAGTGGTGAGCCGCTCCCATTGGGGACGGAGACGGTGGCAGCGAACTTTATCGTCTCTCCCGCGGGAGCCGTCTTCGGCACGCTGACCTTCGCCTCGATCTGCGATGCGGCGGGCTGTTTCGCCGGAAGGGGGAGGTCGCAGCTCGTGCTGGTCGGATTAGCGGTGCAGTTGTCGACCGTGAATACCGGCTGGCTGAACGCCGGAGCCTTCGCGCCCGGCGTCAGGGTCGTCGCGATCGTGCCGTTCTCCGACGAGGTGGACCAGGCGGAGATCCGGAACAGGATGGTGCCGCCGGGCTGCACGCTGTTCGCGGAGGCTGTAACGGTCACGATGGGCTTCGTCGGCGTGGGCTTCGTCGGCGGGGGCTTCGTCGGCGTGGGCTTAGGCGTGGGCTTAGGCGTGGGGGTGGGGCTCGTCGCCGAAGGTGACGGTGAGGGGGAAGAACTGGGAGAGGCCGCGGGGCTGCTCGCCGCCGGTGAGGACGATTTGACCGTTGGGCTCAGTGACGCCGCCGGGCTCGATGACGGTGTCGCGCTCTTGGGCACCGGGGGGCTACTGGACGCCGCTGGGGTGCGGGACGCGCCGGTAGTACTCGACGGCGTGACCGAAGCCGACGGCGTGGTGGCCGCCATGGCCGTGCCGGTCATGCCGCCGGATATAACGATGAGGCCGGTGGCCAGGCCCAGCGTGAGCGGTCGCGCGTGCGGGGATCGCATGAGGACAACCTGTCTGTGTGCTGTGACATCTTGGATCGTGCGCTTCGGGATACGTCGTCATCTGGGTGCACGGACTGCCTGAGGCCGCAGACGTTTCTATTCGACACCGATACCTGCGCTCACCGCCACCCCTTGAGACCCGGTAGTTTCAGATCTGCTTCTACTCCGTCGCCTAGAGTTACCTCCCTCGGTAGGACCGCGGGCGCGGTCGCGGGCCGCGCGTTTAAGTATGACGTTTAGTCCGACGTTTCCGATTCCCTGACCGGTTCCGTATATGCTCACCCAGCCAGCAGACCGCCGCGCGGTAACCGGCCCCGGTCAAGCATCCCGGCCAGACCCGGCGAAGACTCAGCTGCCGGCCCAGTACGCCGGTGCCGCCATCTGGGCCGGCCAAAAGCTCAGCCATGAGCCGGACAGCCTGGCCAGCATCTACACCATGCGCTCGGAGTGGCCGGCCGTGCGGGCTGCGGTCGGCGCTCCTGGTTCCGGGCCTCCGCTAGCCCATCACTAGCCCCGGCGAGGGGCCGATGGCGTGGCCGTCGGCCGGGGCCCGGCCGCCGGAGGCGCCCCGGGGGGCGGTTCGGCCTCCGGGAAAGGCCCAGGCCTGAGGGCAGGCCGGGGTGTGGGGGCAAATCGGGACGCGGCGCCGGCATGCTTGCCGGTGTAGGTGCCGTGGGTCCTGGTTCCGGGGGCGGGTGCCGGTGCGGGGTCGGCGGTGTAGTCGCTGGGCCGGGTCTGGTCGTATCCGTCCTGTACGCCGATCTGGCGGAAGATCAGGGTGAGCAGGGCTGCGACGGCCACGTTGAGGATGAGGGCGGTGATCCCGATGTAGGTGACGTGCCCGAACACCGGAGCCGCGGAGGTCCCGAAGTGCGCCTGGCCGCCTCCGGGCATCCGGTAGGCCTGGATGGTGCCGTACGCCATTCCCGCGGCCCAGCCGAAGATAAGCGCGGAGCGGTGGAACCAGCGCGTGTACAGGCTGATCACGATGGCCGGGAAGGTCTGCAGGATCCAGATCCCGCCGAGCAGCTGCAAGTTGATCGAGAACGTCTTGTTCAGCTCGAGGGCGAAGCCCAGCGCGCCGACTTTCATGATGAGCGAGGCCAGCCGCGCCACCCGGGTCTCCTGCGCGGGGGTGGCATCGGGTTTGAGGAGCTCCTTGTAAATGGTGCGGGTAAACAGGTTCGCCGCCGCGATCGACATGATGGCCGCGGGGACGAGCGCGCCGATGACGATCGCGGAGTAGCCGATGCCCGCGAACCAGCTGGGGAAGATGTGCGCGAACAGCAGGGGCACGGACAGCTGGGGGTTGCCGCCGGCCGCCTTGACGCCGGCGTTCACGGCCGGCACCGCCCGCGCCATGTAGCCGAACAGGGCGATCAGGCCCAGGATGAGCGAGTAGGCGGGCAGCATCGCCGCGTTGCGCCTGATCACGTCGCGCCGCTTGGCGGCGAACACCCCGGTGGTCGCGTGCGGGTACACGAACAGGGCCAGCGCGGAGCCGAGCGCCAGGGTGGCGTAGGCCCATTCTCCGGCCGGCATCACCACGATGCTGCCGAACGGCTTGCCGGTGGCGGGGTTAACCGTTTTCAGGTGCGCCGTGGCGGCGCCGAAGATGTGCCCCCAGCCGCCGATCCGGCCCGGGATGTAGAGCATCGCGACGATGACCGTCACGTAGATGAGGGTGTCCTTGACGAACGCGATCAGGGCCAGCGCCGCGCAGTCCGGCCAGGTAGGTGTATGCGGCCACGACGGCGAACGCGATGATCAGCGGCAGATCCCGGACAACGGCATTGCCTGAGGTGCTGCCGATCCCCATGACGGTCAGCACGGACTCGATACCCACGAGCTGCAGCGCGATGTACGGCGCCGGCGATCGCGACGGTCAGCAGGACCGTGATTGTGCCCCACCTGGCCGGGCTTTTGCCCACCGGAGCGCGCTGGACCATCGCAGCCTCTCAGAGTGTGACGCGCGCTCTCAGAACGGGATACGCATGATGCCCTTACCCTGCCGCCCCCGCGCAGAGGATTGCGCTCTCGGATTTTTGACCATGGTGCCGCAGAACGGGCCAGCTGATACGGCGTTCCGGTGCATTGGCGGCGCATACCGGAATCCCGGGTACGCCGCACGCTGCTGGGCCAGAGTAGTGCCGGGTGGCCCCATCGAGGTGAGGACGCCGCGCCGTAGAGGTACAACCGCCGTAGTAATCTCTGGCCCGCTACGGGCGGAAGCCCGGAAAGTTCGGCATCACTGAAGGTCGGACAGGCGACCGCACTCTAGACCGCACTCTCCGTTTCCGCGCCGGTGGTGTCCGTCCGGCGCTTGGCCGTTCGTCACTGCTGCAGATCCGCCCGGGAGGAGGCGGCACAACCGAGGAGAATCGATGACCACCGAACCCACGCCCAGCCCGAACGCCCCGCGGTTCGAGCGCACGTACGACGCTCCGGTGGAGCTCATCTGGGAGCTGTGGACCACCGCCGCCGGCCTCGGGGAGTGGTTTGCCCCCGACGGCTTCGAAAGCCGGGTGAGCGAGCTCGAGCTCAGGCCCGGCGGTCAGCTGCGGTACACCATGACCGCGACCGCGCCGGAACAGGTCACGTTCATGCGGGACACCGGCAATCCGCTCTCGATCGAGGTGCGTAAGACGTTCACCGAGGTCGCACCGCCGACCCGCCTCGCCTACCTTTCACTGATCGACTTCGTGCCCGACCACGAGCCGTATGAGCACCTGACGACCATCGACATCGAGTCCGCCGGTGACTGCACGAAACTGGTCAGACATCCAAGCCGTCAGATCCCATCGCGAGAGGAATAGCCATGACCCACACCAACAGCCCCGCCCTGCGGACCACGCTGGCCTACTACCAGGCCTGGACCAGTCACGACCTGGAAAAGGCCATGAGCTACATCGCCGACAACATGGTCTGCGACGCGCCGGCGGGCCGCCTGGAAGGCGCCGGGGCGTACCGCGGTTTCATAGGCCCGTTCATGCAGATCGTCACCGGCTCCAAACTGATCGCCGCCTTCGGTGACGAGGAAACCGCGCTAGTCATGTACGACACCGAGACCGTGCCGGTAAAAAGCGCTCCCGGCGCCGAGTACGTCACCGTCAAGGACGGCAAGATCACCTACAGCCGGTTCATCTTCGACCGGGCCCCGTTCGACGCCGCCCGCAAGACCTCCGGCTGAGCCGGCACGGCCACCGGGAGCCCGCCACCACGGCCCGAGATGGCAGCTCTGCTTTGTTGTCGCCGAGTGTCGCCGCCAACGCACCTGCATCGCATAGGCACGGGCAGACGCACACAGAACCGCGCGATCCGTATCCGTCGCCAATGAGGCTGCCGGCCCGCGGCATCCTGGTGGTTGATTTCGTCCACATCGACGGTGCTCCTGCGCCATCGGGGTTCAAGTCGGTTCTGCGGGGGTTCAAGTCGGCTTCGCATGCAGAGTTCGTCGACCACCGGTGCTGTGATTCGCATGCCACGTCCGATCGCATAGCCGCGTTAACGAAAGTCCCCTGGCGTCTGTCGCTGGCGACGGTCGTAGTTACTCGCTTCGTTACTCAGCTCTCAGTTAAGACGAGCGAATCTGCGACCGTCCTCGATCAGTCTTCTGAGCTGGCCTCATTGTCCGCAGAGGTCGGTCGTTGTACGAGCAAGGCGGTCGTGGTTGTCACGCAATTGGACGCTCAGCGGCGGTTAATGGCTGCTGTCGGGAGCTTTTCGGTCAGAAAGGCTTGACATTGACCTCGCGTCAACCTTGCACGATGGGGCTATGAGCAACCTGAACCCGACTGAGCAGTCGGCGGGCGCGCCTGCGGAGGTCGACCCACTCGACCCGCGCGCTGGGACGGCCGGCCGCCGCGGCCCAGAGCATTCATCGGTGACTTCGGCGGCCCTCGGCCATACCGCCTTGGCCGTCGAGGCCCGAGGGGTCCGCAAATCGTTCGGCGACCAGGTGGTGCTCGACGGTATAGACCTCGACGTCGCCGCGGGAACCGTGTTCGCCTTGCTGGGCCCTAACGGGTCGGGCAAGACCACCACCGTGCGGATCCTCTCCACCCTCCTGGCGGCGGATGCCGGCGTGATACGAGTAGCCGGTCACGAGATAGGCCGGGAGGCCGACCTGGTGCGAGCCGCGATCGGTGTCACCGGGCAGTTCTCGGCGGTGGACAAATTGCTCACCGGCCGGGAGAACCTGATAATGATGGCGGACCTCGCCCACCTGAGCCGGGCCGACGGCCGTCGTCGGGCCGCCGAACTGCTCGACCGGTTCGATCTGTCCGAAGCGGTCGGCAAGATGGCAGCCACCTACTCGGGTGGGATGAGCCGCCGCCTCGACCTGGCCATGACCCTGGTCGGCGCACCACGGATCGTCTTCCTCGACGAACCCACCACCGGGCTCGACCCGCGAGGCCGCCACGCCATGTGGCAGATCATCCGCGGCCTGGCCGCCGACGGGGTCACGATCCTGCTGACCACGCAGTACCTCGACGAAGCCGACCAGCTCGCCAACCGCGTCGCCGTGCTGGACCACGGGGTCCTTGTCGCCGAAGGCAGCCCCGAGCAGCTCAAGGCCCGTATCCCCGGCGGGCACATCCGCCTGCAATTCACCGACCCGCAGGATCTGGAGACGGCCGCGCGCCTTCTCACCAGCGCCGGGCGCGACGACGAGACGATCAGCTTGCAGGTCCCGGGCGATGGCTCCGTCCCCGCGCTGCGGGCCTTGCTTGACCAGCTCGACCAGCACGCCATCGATATCGAAAGCCTGTCGATCCACACGCCCGACCTCGACGATGTGTTCTTCGCCGTCACCGGCCACCCCACCGCCAGCGAGGACAATCAGCGATGACCGCCCCCTATGCTGTCCGCGACACCGCGACCATGCTGCGCCGCAACCTGCGTCATATGCAGCGCTACCCCGGCGTCCCCGTCATGATGGTCTTCCTGCCGGTCATGTTTCTTCTGCTGTTCGTGTACGTGTTCGGCGCCACCCTGGGCAACGGACTAGGCCGCGGACTCGGCGGGCGCGATGTGTATGTGAACTATGTCTCCCCGGCTATCATCCTGCTCACCGTGGCCTCCAGCGCGACGGCCACCGCCGTCGGGGTCGCCAGCGACATGACCGAAGGCATCATCGACCGGTTCCGCACCATGGCCATCTGGCGGCCCTCGGTCCTCGCCGGTCACGTGCTGGGCAGCATGATCCAGACCCTGCTGGCCGTGGCCGTCGTCATCGGCGTCGCGCTGCTGGTGGGCTTCCGCCCGACTGCCGGGGCGGCCGGATGGCTCGCTACCGTTGGTTTCCTGGCCATGATCACCCTGGCCCTCACCTGGCTGGGCGTCGCCCTCGGCGTGGTCGCCAAGACCGTGGGGACGGCCAGCAACACCCCCATGTTCTTGCTCCTGCTGGTTTTCCTCGGCAGCGGGTTCGTTCCCACCGCCTCCATGGCCGCCGGGTTGCGGCAGTTCGCCACCTACCAGCCGTTCACCGCCTTCACCGATACCGTGCGCGGCCTGCTCACCAGCGGCCCGATCGGCGATCACGCCTCCGTCAGCGCCGCATGGTGCGCCGGGATCGCCGTCGCTGGCTACATTTGGGCGATGGCCCGCTACAACCGGGGCCCGGCAGCGGCGCCAGCGCAGTGACCCGGCCACCCGCACCGCCGCCGACCCCATCCGACAGAGCCGTACTGACCATCAGCCAGCTCGCCGCTCACGTCGGTGTCACTGTCCGGGCCATCCGCCACTACCACCACCGGGGCCTGCTCGC
Organism: uncultured Actinomycetes bacterium; assembly: GCA_963732345.1. Classification (GTDB taxonomy): domain Bacteria; phylum Actinomycetota; class Actinomycetes; order Streptosporangiales; family Streptosporangiaceae; genus Bog-532. The sequence continues at coordinate 91,649 of CAVSZI010000021.1, forward strand.
TGAACCAATCCGTGACCGGTCCGGCTACCGCCGATACGACGCTCAGGCCGTGGTCGACCTGATCCGGATCAAGACCCTCGCCGACGCCGGGGTGCCTCTCAACCGGGTCCGTCAGCTCCTCGATAGCGACCCCGCCGAGTTCGCCAGTGCCATCGCCAAGGTCGACCAATCGCTCCAAGAACGAATCAGGGATCTCGAGCAACTCCGCTGGCAGCTTGCCGGGTTGATGGCCGGCGAACGACTCGTCCTGCCCGCCGACGTGACCGATCTCCTCGACCACATGCGCTCCCTTGGTGTCAGTGAGCGGGCCATGACCCTCGAACGCGACGGCTGGACGCTGCTCATGGCTCGGGTGCCCGAGCAGGTGGCGCAGTGGGCAGCGGACAAGAAGGCCGCCCTCGCCGACCCCGACTTCCGGCGGGTTTACGTGGCCTGGGATCAAGCCTACGACTTGGACCACGACGACCCCCGCCTGATCGACCTGGCCGACCAGGCAGCTGCCTGGCTGGCGAAACAACCCCCGAGCCCGCCGCCACCAGGGTCCGAGGCCGAAATCTCGACCATCAACACCCTGCTGTCAGCTCAAGCAGCGACCGCGTCGTCGCCCGCATGGCGCCGCCTCGGGGAGCTGGTCTCGGAGCGGCTCAAATTGTCCGGGCCAGCGAAACCAAGCAAGCCCTCGGACAGACGTCAGGGCTGATTTCCTTCCATGGGTGTTCGGTCAGGAATCCTTCCTGACGACGGTCTAGCTAGTTAGCAGTTGCCACAGTCCGATCGTGACTTCCGCACCTGATCTCAAGCAGGATGAGTCACGATGTCAGCTACTCCTCCCGTCCTCGTGGCCAGGCCCCGTTAGCTCAGTCGGCAGGGCGTCTCCAGGGTAGGTATCCCGTTCGAAACGCTGTGCTGAACTGCGAAGATGCACGTGAGTGCCGACCGCTGTGCGTCAAATAAGGCGCTCTAAACTTTGCTAGCGGATGTGCTGTCACTGTGTGACGCAAGTCATAGTCTGAGCTGCAGGTTTCTCGTCCACGAAAGGTGGGCGAGACGCATGCAATCCGTGCCAGCTTCCACGACCGATGCCGCTGCTGACCGGCCGCGTGTGCTGACCCGGCAGGACGCCGATCGGCTGTCCGTGTATGAGGTGGTAGACCGCTGGCTCAACCGCGAACCGTCCTTCATGCACGAGCAAGACCCAGAGCACCACCTTGTGGTCTAAGGCCCGTTTCGCAGGCGGCGCCGAGTCCGGCGCTCCCCGCGCCGGGTTCCGGCCAGGAGGCTCGCCCGGCACACTCGCGCCGTCCCGGGCCTGGAAGCATCGCTATCAGGACCCGGGCCGCTCCTCATCCCCGCCCTTCGGGTTACTTTCACTTGTGCCCTCACCATGGTTTCGATCGTAGCTTCAATATGGTTGAACCCTTGGCAACACGGAAGCGGCTGAGTGAAGGCCCGGGTTAGCAAACTAGACCAGCCCGCCGACCTTCACGCGTTGGGTCTGCTGGGCTAACGAGGATGGTGGACTGGGTAGGTAAATCCGTGCCTGAGCCTTTGTGCGTTTGACCTGGAACCTGACGGGCCGGAAAGCGTCCGGGCTGACCATGCTGGGGTAGCGGCAGACGATGCTGCGGTAGACAAGATCAGAGACGATAAGTGCCACATCTGTGCCGGTGCTAACGAGCGCCCTGTTGAGTGGTCGCGCGTTCAGCATACGGAACAAAAAGTTCACGTCACTGCCGATGAATCCGTGCCCGTCGTGGTCGACTGGCCCAAGATGGACTGCAGCGCGAAGCTGGATACGTGCCGCGTCGCAGGAAACATGGTTGTGGCGGCGGATCAGGCTGCAGATCCGTTCAGGTAGCGGGTCGATGACAGCCTTGGCGGCGATGCCGGGCGGGATGACGACTAGTGCGCCGTCGCCGCGGTCCTCCGCGAAGCACTCGCTCCAGGGGATGCCGGACCCGTCGAAGGCCTGCTCGAGGACCCGGTAAAGGTCTTCGTGCAGGTAAAGGCGGATATCGTCGTCACGATCGGACCGTGTAAATCCGGCGATATCGACGCGAACAAGGCGCATACCTGCCCTCCGGTGGGAGGGGCCAGCCTCTTGCTGGCCGGGCGGGTCACTGCGTCACCGTCGACATGGTCGACCCGGTGATCGTGACGCGGCCGTTAGTGAGCGTCCAGTTGGCGATGAGCAAGCGGGCCGCGAACTCATCCTCGCGACCAGACCAGCTGAGGTACTGAGGTACCTGAGTCGCGGGACCGCGCGGGAATCCCCCGCGCCGCGAATACGGGACGCAGTAGCGTCGTGCATGACTCGCCTTCCTCCGAGACAGGAAATAATTTAAGGGCGTGAATTGCGCAAGCCGTGATCGGCGCTTCGTCAGCCTCGGCTACGGCAGCCGCGACGAAGTATCCGGGCACGTCTAGCCTTTGCCCCACTATAAGGCGCTTCATCCGTCACGGCGAGACTCTCTTATTTCGATGAGAGGCTCGAAATAAATTTCAGCTATCTGTGCGCCGAAAATTTCATGTGCGACACTTGGGCTAATTTCACAGGGTGGTGCAGCGCAAGACTCAGCGCAACTTGCGCTGTAGTGAAGTTCGATTCGCCATAATGAGGAAATGTTATGGCGAATAGACGAAAGCCGCCGTCCTCAAGGGACGGCGGCATTGGCACTATTAGATGATCCTCTAAAGGGTTGATGAAGTCCGAAGATCGGCGAGAAAGGCGGCCCAGGCTGTTGGTCTAAAGCGCAACGTGGGCCCTTCTATCGCCTTGCTGTCGCGGACACCGATGCGGCCACCTGCGAGGGAGTTAACCTCCAGGCAGTGCCCATTGCTCATGCTGTACGAGCTCTTCTGCCAGCCCCCGCCAAGATTACATTCGTCCCCATTGTCGTCTATCGAGGTTCTATCAACCATTTATAGCCCCTTCGGTCCGATTGCAAGCAAGCTGAACTGTTGTCCGACACACGAACTAACTGCTGGAAGGGCGCCCAATTTTTATGCTGAAGTAACTTGACCAAGGTTAAGTGACCGCAGCGTTATTTTTCCGGTGCCAGGTCGATAGCAATGATACGTGTTCACGAGGTGCGTAGTTACGGATAGTAAGAGTATGCCGCCCTGCTCGACCATGCAACTGATTCAGACGGATACGCCGACTGTTCCATCGGTTCTGAGCACGTGCCCCTAGGAGGCGATCATCGCAACTCGACCGAAATACGAAGGAACCCTATTTTACTCACCTAAACACAAGAAATAGGTACGTAGGGTGTGTCTGCGCCCATTGCTGAAAGAGCGGAAATCTCTAATTGCACTTTCTGGCAAGCCAATACCATTCGCCTAAGGTCAATCGGAAGACCGGCTCTTGGGGTGCTTGTGTTGTGAGGGCTGGTCACCGGATAGAATAGGTAATTCGGCGCAGCCGCCGTTATCAGGCCTTGTACCTCGCCGGATCGGCGCCCGAAAGAGCCCGTCAGTGGACAGGCCTCCTGTGTCTGTAACCTTTTGCCGCGGCAAAAAAATCCGGTCGCCCTGCGCTGGCGCTCTTAGACTTGCCCGGACCATGCCGACAGCCGCCAAGTCACGTATCCCACAGTTGCTTAGAGGTCTCCAAGATCATCTCTCGGCTTTCCGGAGGAGAGAGGGATTCCTCGGCAAGATGGCTGAAAGCGAGCCTGAACTGATGAGTATCAGTATCACCTTCGACGTACAATTCGTTGCTAAGGTGTTCGATGCTAACTACGTCGTGAAGTGACATCTCGTCAGCTTCGCCGAACTGGAGGATAGAGAAAGAGTCCACCGCAAGTCCATGATTCCTTGTAAGCGGTAGGATCTGAATTGTGACATTCGGCAGCTCGGAGGCTTCTGTCAGCCACTTAAGTTGTGCGCGCATCGCCGATCGGTCGCCGCGCTGCCGACGCAGGACTGACTCATCCAGGATCACCATATATTCCAGCGGCTCATCACGGGTCAGGAGCTGCTGGCGGGTAAGGCGCGTCTCCAGGCGCCGCTGAATTGCTCTGGGTGAGATGGTCGCCACCTCGTCGTAACCAGACAGGACCTCCCATGCGTAGTGTTCTGTCTGCAACAGCCCCGGAACCACGTTGATTTGCCACTCCAGGACTGACGTTGCTTCGGCCTCAAGGCCGATGAACGCCAGATGCCCTTCGGTCAAGACGTCGGAGTAGGCCTGCCACCAGCCCTTGTAGGTCGCTTCCTCGGCCAGAGCTAGCAACTGCTCGCGATGGCTGCCCTGGACTCCGTAGAACTCCAGGAGCCTCGCAACGTCAGCAGGCTTCAGGCCACCTTGCGCCAGCTCGTATCGACTGATCTTGGCCTTTGACCAGCCAAGGGCCTTCCCGACGTCCTCGGCGGTCCGTTGCGTGCTGGCACGGAGACGACGAAGCTCGGCGGCAAGACGCCGACGCCGGACCGTTGGGCTGCCGGAGGTGGGCAATTAATACTCCGTTGCCTGCGTGATTCTCAGAACGGGTATCGTGTGGGACGACTGAGATAGGTGACTGCCAGTCCTCGTCAAAAGATGCCTCGACTCCTGATGAGGGTCTCAGGAGGCTCAGTCTTCTTGCAACCGTCCGTGGTGGTGAGGTTCGGCCGCTTCACGGAGGTGGGCGCGAGGGTTCAGGGCGGCTCCGGCGCAAGGACGTCCGGAGTACGGTAAGCTCTCCCAGGCCGGTTAGGGAACGCCCGCGCAGGGGACCCGGAGCCAGGCCAACCCCCAGGCACAACAACTGAAGACAGGCCCCGTTAGCTCAGTCGGCAGAGCGTCTCCATGGTAAGGAGAAGGTCTACGGTTCGATTCCGTAACGGGGCTCCAGGTCACGAGGCTTTCCGGACCTCGGGTTTCATGATCAAGAGACTAACCAAGCGACTACGGCGTAGCCGCCGTGTCGTCCTCGCCTTCTTCGGTCTCTGTCTCGTCGCCGAAGACGGTGTCCATGACGCTCGCGCCGCCGCGGATGGCGGGCACGATCACGTGCCGGTATACGGTCTCGGTGACGTGGGTGGACTTGTGGCCCACGGTGTCGCTGATCTCCTGCAACGGCACGCCGTTGCTGCTCATGATCGACACCGCGGTGTGCCGTCCTTCGTGGGCGTGCCAGTGACCGATGCCGGCCCGCCGGGTCATCTTGCTGAACCGCCAGTTGAGTGCCTTGCTGGTGTACATGCGCCCGTCCTCGTGGCAGAACACGAGGTTGTTGTTGTGCCAGTCGGCACCCGCGGCGAGCCGTTCCGCGGCCTGGCGCTTCCGGTGCGCCACCAGCGCGGTGACGGCGCGCCTGGGCAGGACGAGGGATCGCTTGGACTTCGGCGTCTTGACGTCACCGGTCCGGCTGGCTGACCGCCACACGTGGATGACCCCTTTGGCGAGGTCCACGTGTTCCCACGAAAGCTTGCGCAGCTCCCCGGGACGAAGGCCGAGCGTAAGTGACAGCACGAACAGCGCTTCCAGCCTGCCGTTGGCTTCGGTGTGGTCGTCCAGGCCGAGTTCCGTCCGGCAGAAGTGGCAGGTGATCCCGGCCAGATCGGTGCCGACCTCGGCGACGGCAGCCTTGAGGCGCGTCCATGTGCCGCACGCCAGCTCGCCAGCCTCGGTGGCCGCATGGGTCGCCGCGTACTGGCCCCGGCTCACCTTCACCACCTTGACGTACGCCGTCGCCCGACCGCTCGCGGCCTGGAGGACCCTGCCCGCCTGTTCCTCACTCATGGCCCGCGACGGGTGGCCCGGCCGCCCTTCGGCAGGTCAACTAGCTCGGCGACGTTCCGGCCGATGAGGTCGTACTTCTGGGCTCGCCGGATCGACCGGATGAGCGTGCTCTTGATCTTTACGAGTGACGCCTTGCTGAGTACCTTGGCGACGTCCCGGAAGAACCGGTCAGCGTCCGTGGCTTTGAAGTCCTTCAGCTTCGTCGCGCCGATCGCCGGATAGATCCACTTCTCGGCCTGGCCCCGGTAGGTGGCCATGGTGTGCGGGTCTAGTTCGAGCGAGTCGAACCAGTCCGTGACACACTGCCGGACGGTGTAGGCCGCCGGCGTCTGAATGCCAGCTTTGATCTCCTCGTGCAACTCGTCGAGCTTGTCCTTGACCTCGGTCCTCGTTCTGCCGCGTACGTATCGTCGGCGGCGCTTGCCGCTGCCGTCATAGCCGAGCGAGATCGTGCCGACGTAGCACTTGTTGGTCTTGTCCCACGAGATGCCGTCGTCGCCCCGCTCCCTGCGTTTCGTCGGCCCGGATGGCGAAGGTTTACCCACAGGCTTAGCTCCTTTCGATCGGCTGTCCTCCTTCGACTGTACGTCAAGACGTCCCTAGACGTCCCTCAATTCATGCGGCATCTTCGCGTGAGGCGATGAACTCGGCGAGCTGCTCCTCGGTGATCCGGCGCGACTTGCCGATCTTGAGGCTGCGGAGCTGGCGGGTACGCAGCAGGTAGTAGACCTTGTCCCGGCCGACGTTCAGCATCTTCGCTACCTGCTCGACGGTGTAAGCCTGCAACGGTCGATCACCTCCTGTGGTCGTGGGTTGTTCCCGGGGCATCTCCTCTCGTTCTGTAACGCGGCGTAGTTGTCTACGTCTTTGTCTATGCTCCTGTTTGCCTGCCATTACGTGCAGACGCGCGCGTGACTCGTAGACGTAGACAATCACGGATTGTCACTGCCTGCCGCGTGCCACCGCCCCCGGCTGACCTGGATCACCTGGCCGCGCTCGGCGAGTTCGCGCAGCCGCAGGTAGATCCACGGTCGGCTCATGCCGGTCGCGGTCATGAGTTCGGGAACGGTGGTGCCGTCGTCCGGAGCCAGGGACAGCGCGGCCCACAGGATGGCTTCGGGTTCGTCGCCCGCGTGCCTGGGCTCGTCTTCGTCGTTCAGCGGCGAGCGGGGTGGGTGGTCTGCCTCAGCATCTGGCGCGATGGGTGCTTCGGCGCGGTTCCAATCTTCGATCGCTTGCCGCGACACCTCATCGAGCGGTGGCCGGAGGCTGACATGCAGGCTGGCTGTACCGGAGACGACCTCGTCCGATACTAGGTAGGCGCGGGCCCGCCGGGGCGTGCCGTGCTCCGCGGAAGAAACGAGGAACTTACCCGGCGCGTCGAGCGTGTGGGCCTGCCAGCCCGCGGCCAGCATGCCCTGGCCGAGGATGAGGTCCACGTCCTTGCGTTCCCGGACCCGGAAGCAGATCCGGACATCCATCTGGGAGCGCACCGCGCCTTGTCCCATGGCCTTCTGCGTCGGCCGCTGGGTAGCCGCGATCAGGCTGACGGCCACGGCGCGCCCCCGCCGGGCAATCGAGTCGGCGTGCCGGATCGCTCCCGGGGCGTCGTCCACGAGTTCGGCGTACTCATCAATGAGAATGATCAGCGCGGGCATTGCCGGTGTCGGTTCGCAGACGCGCTGGCCCTGCTCGGCGAGCACCGCGGCTCGTGCTTCGAGAACGGCGACGGCGTCGGCCAGCAGCACTTGGGCCTCATCGGGCGTGGTCGCCAGCCGGTCAAGGCAGGAGAGCCACGGGCCGAGTTCCATCCCCTTCTTGAGGTCGATGCCCCAGAGGACCACGTCGCTGCAGGCGGACAGGTTGCCGATCAGCACGTTGAGGCCGCCGCTCTTGCCCGCGCCGGTCGCCCCGCCGAACAGGACGTGGCGGCGAAGGAACGAGACGCGGCACGGGTCCGCGTCCTCGAACGGGCCGAGGTCGATGGCCTCGGTGATGGAGGAGACGGACGGGCCGGGCCACGGGATCGCGTCGGCGTGCGGGTCGGTGTCGAGCACGCGCAGCTCGCATCGGTTGGCGTAGTTGTCGGGCGTCGGGTGGACGCGGACGGCGCCTCGGAAGGTGCCGAGACCGGATTCGATGGCGGGAATCTTCGCGATCACGTCGTGGATGGTCTGTCCCCGGGCCAGCCGGAACCGGGCCCGCCAGCCCCACAGGTCCACCATGGCCGACATGACCTGGGATCCGGCCAGCCCGACGGCCTTCGCGACTTCCGGCCAGGATTCAAGGGTCCGTTCGAGACGGACCTTGGCGCGGCGCCGACGACTGGCCCACCAGGGCACCGCGCAGAGCAGGGCCACGATGACACCAAGGGCGGGCAGGGGTGGCGTGGCCGGGCCCAATGCGGTCGCAGCCGTGAGCCATCCGCCTGCCACCGCAGAGACGGCTGCGCCGTAAACACGCTCTGCGGTCCTGCTCAGGAAAGGCCACTCTTTGCGTAGCCGTCGCGGCGCTGGCAGAGTCAGGGCGGCCACATCGGCGATCGTGACGGCCATCAGCCATGGCCACCATCCGGGGTGGGAACGGTGCAGTGTTGCCGCCGTTACCACGACGCCCACGACTACCGCGGCGGGGGCGAGTTCGGAGCGGTACCGCCACAGGGCACGGACGACGATCGCACCGGCGGTCTCGGATACTGGCTCGTCCGGACTAAGGAACATCGTCGGCTGGAAGCCGTCGCGGCGGAGTTGCCGGGCGCGATGGCGGAGCTGGCGTCGTGATGGCCGGTTCGTCATGAACCGTCTCGGTGCTGGGGCGGAAGCTGGCCCTGGGCTTCGAGTTCGTCGCGCAGGTAATACAGGGCGTCGTCCTCGCCCTCTGCCTGGGCGCCGAGGGTGGCCCGGGTCGCAGCGATCAAGTTGTGCAGGTTGGCCAGGGTCCGCGCCAGGCGGCCGCGGAGCCGGCCGACCTCAGCAAGGAGCAGCGGAATCAGGTCCAGCGCCTTGGCGAGCGTGCTCATGGCTGAGACAGCGTCGTCGTGCCGGCGGGTCACCTCCTGTAGATCAGCGTCCGGGTGGTTCCTGGGTTCGGTCGTGATGATCACCTCCTTTGGTCGTCGTGGTCAGCCTTGGCCCGTCAGGGCGTGGATGATCGCGGTCACGGTGGTGCGGATCTCGGGCGCGAGGCTGGTGGTGGCCAGGTAGAAGCCGAACAGCACACAGATGAAGCCATGCCAGGGCTTGAGCCCGGCGTACCGGTGCAGCAGCCACACCACAACGCCGAGCACCAGGACGAGTGAGACCGATATCGCCAATACGCCTCACCGTCTCCCGGAGTCGGCCGCGTCGCCGCTGGCCGCGAGAATCGCGTTGAAGCGGCCGGAGGCTTTGCGGAGCTGACCGAGGATGCGGGCCTTGACCTCATCCGTAAGGGGAGTGCCGGGCCGGGAGGCCAGGTCCGCCAGCGCGGGGACAAGCGGCGCGTACTTCCGGGCCAGCCGGCCGGTTTTCTCTCCGGTCGTGTGGATCAGCCCGACACCGTTGTCGGTGAAGTCGGACAGCTTGATGACCCGTGCCCACGGGCACGCGGCCAGGCTGTCCGCGACATGCTCGCGGTACTGCCCATCCGCATCGCTTCCGGGTGCGTAGACCGGGTTGGTCACCGCGGCCACGAGCTCCGCGACCGACGCCCCATAGTCGGCGGTCAGCAGAGCGAACGCGCCCGGCCGACCGGCCGCGGACAGATCCTCGGCGTGATCCTCGACGGAGTCGTGCAGCAGAGCCGCGCAGATCACGTCCAGCTCCCGGACGCTGTAGTGGACCATGATCCGGAGAGCCACGCGGAGCAGATGGTTGACGTACGGCTCGCGCTGACGGCGATCGGAGGCGTGCAACCTGGCCGCCAGCCGCAATGCCCGCATCAGCTGCCGCCGGGCATCCGAGTCGGTGAGCCGTGCGGTTTCCAGCGCGAACCGCTCCCGGAGCCCCTGCTCGCCATACATGGCGGTGATGGCGTGCAGGGGCATGACCGACAGCAGCTGGCGCTCATTGGCCAGGTTGGGCGCTGTACTGGCCCGGGTCGTCCAGGTAGCGAGGTGACCGCAGTCGCGGCACTCCCAGCCCATCCGGATCTCGCTGGAGCCGACGCGGATCTCGTACTCGGTGATGTCCCACGACCCGCATGAGGGGCACGGCTCCGCGGCGGTCCATCCGGGTGGATGAGTCATCGGCCATCCCCTTCCGAGCCGTGGCCGGCCAGGCAGGAGCATCGGTGCGCGGTGGTGTCCTCTGCTGGATAGGGGCGACGGACGTGTACGCCGAGCAGGAGCCGGGCCAGGGCGGCGGTTGGCCGGTGCGCCCGGCTGGTCATCTCGGCGTTCGCCGGTTCCTGGCGGATGCCGGCGACCACCACGGCGAACAGGAGCACGGCAACCAGGGCCATCGCGGCGGCCACGAACAGCAGAACGGCAAGCATCAGTTCTCAGCTCCCTTCTTGACTGTGCGGATGGCCTGGGCGAAGGTCCGGGCACCGGCCCGGGCCTGCCGTGTGACCAGACGGCGTGCGACGCGGCGGCTCGTCCGTGTGGTCTTCCGCCGCCACACGATCCGGGCCCGGCACTTGCGGCACAGGTGGTGTGACTGTTCGGTGACCGCACCGCAGGGACACTGACGGCGCCGGTCGTCGGCGAGCGCGGTTAGAAGATCGGTGTGCATCGAAACTCCTTCCACTCGGCGCCGTCGCCCGGTGTCCCGGATCGGCGCGGTGCGTTGTTATGCACCGCAGAATGCGCCGGGGGAGTAGGACGCAGTGACTACGCAGCGGGACGATGAGTGGACGTGCCGGGACGTCCCTACTAAGGTGAAGCCGTCCTTTTACGTCCGGCGGGCATGGGTGGAATGCCAAACGAGAGGCTGCGAGCGCTTCTGCTGGAGCGGGGGGTCACTCCAGCCAAGCTCGCTGAAGCCGTCCAGGTGGACGCCAAGACGATCGAACGATGGATCGTCAAGAGCCGCACGCCGTATCGCCGCCACCGCTACGCGGTCGCGGCGTTCTTCAGCGTCGATGAGTCATTCATCTGGCCCGAAGCACTCAACAGCGATGAGGTAGCGGCGGCGTCGGAGAGCGAGATCGTCTCCGTTTATCCGCACCGCTGGGCCGTTCCGCGGGACAGCTGGCGGCATCTCTTCGAGCGGGCCGAACACGAAATCGGCATCCTCGTATACTCCGGGCTATTCATGGCCGAAGACGCCGGGCTGAAAGCGCTCCTCGCCGGCAAGGCCCAAAGTGGCGTGCGCGTCCGGATCCTTCTCGGTAGCCCCGATAGCCCGTACGTCGCCGAACGCGGCGTTGCTGAGGGTATCGACGATGTGATGCCCGCGAAGGTACGGAGCGCGATCATCGCCTACCGGCCGCTGGCGAAGATGGAGAACATAGAGGTTCGCCTGCACGACACGATTCTCTATAACTCCATCTTCCGGGCCGACGATCAGCTGCTGGTCAACACGCATATCTACGGAACGATGGCCAACAACGCGCCAGTCTTCCACCTGCGCAAAATCGCGGGCGGTGACATGGTGAACACCTATGCGGAAAGCTTCGAGCGCGTGTGGGACGGCGCGCAGCCGTACGAGGGAGCCGGATAGATGGCCCGCAGGATCGACTACTACGACGACCCCAACGGACCGAAACCCAACAGCATGGTGCCCTCGGTCAACGTCGTCGTGACCAGCGATAGCGATGAAATTCTGCTTATACGCCGATCGGACAACGACAACTGGGCGATCCCAGGCGGCGCGATTGATCTAGGCGAGTCAATGACGCAAGCGGCGATCCGCGAGACGAAAGAAGAAAGCGGGATCGACTGCGAGATAACCGGGCTGGTCGGCATCTACACCGACCCTAAGCACGTCATTCTGTACACCAGCAACGGCGAAGCCCGGCAGGAGTTTTCGATCGTTCTCACGGGCCGCCCGGTCGGCGGCGAGCTCACCCCCAGCAGCGAGTCAAGCGAAGTGCGCTGGGTTCCTGCCTCAGATATCGACGGCTACGCCATGGATCGCTCCATGCGTATCCGCATCGGTCATTACCTGCAAAGGCAGGACTCCCCCGTCCTGACATGACGGGCCTGTGCCGACGGCCTTGACGCAGGCAAGAGCCGCTACCGAGATCCGCGGCCGGATATCCGGACCGTCGGCGTGTGCCCGCGGCGGACAAGGTTGACAAAGCGGGCAACCCGGGGCGCGAAGGTCGAGAGACCGGTCCTATAGGCATTCGGAAAGCGGCTGTTCGCCTCTGGATCGAACGACGTTCAAGGCGGAGAATTCAAAGCGACCGGCGCGCAGCCGACACGATAGAGGCGGCACAACCGCCTGGGGAATCTGTCTCGATGAGTCAGGCAATGGGGGAGATATGCCGATCGAGGACGAATGCGGAGACTATAGGGAGTTGCGGCCGGCCGCGGAGCGCCTTTGCGTACGCATGTCACACCTCGCGTGCCCGCGTGGCCGGCCCTGGTGAGAGTGCACGCCAGCGGCGCACCACCGGGCGCCGCTGGCGTGCGAGGGCGGCACTGAGGGCACGAGCCGACTGCCCGGGAGCGGCGTGGAGTCCCGAGGAGAACAGGCGTGGAGTCCCAGGAGAATAGGTATTGCCGATGGTCCGCGCCGCCCAGGTCCTCGTCCCTTGCGAGCCCGGCTCGATCACATGAAAATCGTTGAGATCACGTTAATGCGCCTCGGCAATGTCCAGGCGCCCGGAAACCCTGCCGACACTGGCGATCAGATGCGGCTTGGCTTTGGTAATGAAACGGGTCACCACGTCGAATGGGCCATAGCGTTTGATGATCTCCGACAGCCGGTTCTGGACGCAGACGGGCGAGCCATCAGGTGTGGTGGTCATGTCGCAGTAGGTCAGCGCGTCCTCTAGCGCGGGGTCGACGCGCGGAAATTCGTTGGTCAGTTCGTTGGCGAGCCCGCGTTGCCGGGCCTCGATGATGGCGCATGAATGATTGGCCACGAGGCGGCACAAGACGTCGCCGCCGACTTGAACCTCCCGGAGATAGCGGGCACCATCGAGCGGATGAAAGCCGGTAGCGGCCAGCGCGGGTGAGTAGCCGATGTCGTGAAGCCAGGCGGCGGCCTCGATCAGGTCAGCCTCGTCTTCGAGGATGGGAGCAAGCGTCCGTGCCCGGGCGGCGACGCCTCGCGTATGCGCCCAGCGGCGGGGCAACGGCTTCTCCAGTAGCGTTCGGGCGATCTCTTCGGCGCGGTCTGCTTGTCGTCCCACGCGGCCTACGTTAGGCGTCCTGCCTCTGACGTGCACGGACGCGGTGAGCCGTCTAGGGACGTCTGCAGCAGAAGAGCGAGCGCGTGTCCCAGACAGCCGGGCAGGGTCCTGGGCTCGCAGGCTTGCCGTTGCCCCCTGCCCCGCGAGGGCGGACGTGCCCTCGTCACGCCTTTCGCGATGACCATACGGTGCGGCGATTCCCTGTGCGGCGATTGCGTTCTGGCCCTGCCGATGGCGTGCAGCACGCGATCGCGGCCAGCCCGCGCCGGGGTCATCGTCAGCGAAAGGCCAGGCAGTGTTACGACCGGGGCGGAAAATCCCGGCCAGGGGGCCTGCGGCCTGGCGGAGACAGCGGCACGCCGCTAGCGTCGATTCCAGGCACCCACCGAAGAAGGCGATCGGCATGGCACCGGCCACCCTGCGGGATCTGATGGGACTGAGCGATCAGCCGGCGCCGCTCCGGGACACGACGCTGATCATGATCGACTGCCAGAACACCTACCAGCAGGGCATCATGCAGCTGGAAGGCGCCGAAGCCGCGCTGGCCGAGGCGGCGCGCCTGCTCACCCGCGCGCGGGCGGCCGGTATCCCGGTCCTCCACATCATGCACGACGCCGGGGAGGGTTCCCCCTACGACGTGCACGCCGAGATCGGGCAGATCAGCGATGAGGTGGCCCCTCTTGCCGGCGAGCCCGTCATCGTCAAGAACTACCCCAACGCGTTCGTCGGCACCGACCTGGACACTCGGCTCCGCGAAGCACCCGGCCGCGAGCTGATCCTGGCCGGGTTCATGACGCACATGTGCGTCAACTCCACCGCGCGCGGCGCCTTCAACCTCGGCTACCATCCCACGGTGGTCGCTAGCGCCACTGCCACCAGGCAGCTGCCCGGACCCGGCGGCGCCCCAGTGCCTGCCGCGGCGCTGCAGGCGGCCAGCCTCGCCGCGATCGGCGACCTCTTCGGTGTTGTCGTAAGCAAACCCGACGACATACCGGACTGACACCCGGCCCGCTTCACCTGCTGGGCCCCGCCTATCCCCGGAACCGTCACTTTCCGGACCGAGGGGCCGCAGCACCGGGCATCCGGGAGCTCCATCTGCGCTCGATACCCCGTAGGCGGTCCGGTGCTCTTTCACGGGTGATTTCCCGGTCGCCCGCCGCCGGGGCAGGCGGCAACCAAATAGGTCACACCTCGCGACCATTTCTTCACGTAAGGTATGAGCATACTCCGCAGACCTGATCGGCAGGCTCGTTGCCTCGGTAGGCACTAAGGGCCGCGCCGGGACGGGTGATTCTATTCGCGGCTACGCACTTTGCCCGACGCATGACCAACGTCCGCTTCTGCCGGTGAGCGGATGCCTGCCCTGAAATGGGCACTACTGCGCAGGCGATGACTGTGACTTTTCCCAGCGAGGGGCGAGCATTTCACAAACGAAGCGTTCGATGCCGCCTTGCTAGTCGGCCAGCGTCCGCGGGAACCCGAACGGGCCTATCACCGCGTTATCAAAACGGGTGATCGCGGATACCCGATCACCGCGGGTAGTGACGACGAGCAATCCGAAGGCGTGCCAGAACTCGCCGTGTGGGTCGCGCAGGTAGATCGCGAACGCCGGCTGGCCGTTCGCTCTCGACGGCACGAGCCGGTAGCGACGACCATCGCGGAACGCGACCGTGGCGAAGAACTCACTGATCAGCTCAGGTCCTTGGTATTCCAGCGGCACTGGTGGCATGCGCAGCCACGCGTCATCGGTCATGAGGGCGACAAGTCGGTTTACGTCGGCGGTTTCGAACGCGGCAACGAGTTGGTTGAGCAGCTCTTGCTCCGCGGCCGAGTCGACGGCCGGTGGCGTCGTGGACGCTGTGGCCGTTGCCCGCGACATTGTCGCCCGCGCGCGCTTGAGCGCGCTGGTGACCGACTCCTCGGTCGCGTCGAGCATCGCCGCGGCCTCGCGGGCGGTGAAGTCCAGCACGTCGCGCAGGATGAGCACGGCTCGTTGCCGAGGTGGCAGCAGCTGCAGCGCGGTTACGAACGCGAGCGAGATCGACTCCTTGGCCACCAGCTGGGCCTCCGGCCCCGGCGCCGGGTCGATGAGCTCGTCGAGCAGCAAGCCGGGGTAAGGGTCGAGCCATGTCACCTCGTTAAGACGCGTGGGCCTCGGCGGCTGCGCGTCCGGTGGCAGTACAGCAGGCGCCCCCTCACCGCGCCGGCGTCCGGCGCGCAGCATGTTCAGGCAGCGGCTGGTGGCAATGCGGTAAAGCCAGGTCCGCAGCGAGGACCGCTCTTCAAACCCCTGCAGCGACTGCCAGGCCGACAGCAAGGTCTCCTGCAAGGCATCGTCGGCGTCGGCGACCGAGCCGAGGATGCGGTAGCAGTGCACATGCAGCTCGCGGCGGTGCGGCGCCACGAGGTCGGCAAAGGCCTCATTCTGGCCCGACCGCGCCAGCCGCAGCAGCTCCGCGCTCACGTCCTCACCATCGCACCTTTCCCCGATGCCGTCACGCCACGAAGGGTCCTCCGATACTGACACCGCGACAGGTCCGAACTGGGCGCTCTATGACCGCCCGGTTTCCCGCGGTCCGGGTGTCTATCTGGGCATCGGCGGCTCGCCGGGGTTCGGCGAGCCCAAGTGCAGAAGGAGCCGCGATGGCGACGTATGTGTTCTCTTACCGCAACCCCAAGGGCTACGCTCCCAGCCCGGAGACCCGCGCGCAGTGGTTTGACTGGTTCGAGGGCATGGGTGATGCTCTCGTCAGCATCGGCCAGCCGGTCAGTAACCGGAGCAGCCTCGGCAACTGTGACAGCGATACCACCGAGCTCGGCGGCTACTCGATGGTCAGCGCGCCCGACCTGCAGGCGGCGCTGGCGATCGCCAAGGGCTGCCCGCACCTCGACCGCGACGGTGGCGTCGAGGTCGGCGAACTGGCCGACCTGCAGCCCGACGCGCGGCTCAGCGCGGGCTGACAAGACGAGCAGCACAGCCGTGCGGTCACGGCGGCGGGATCACTGACGCCGTGACCGCGACCGGCTCTCCGCCGAGACGCTGATGTGCAGACTAGGAAGGCCAGGCGCCAGGCCCGCCGGCGCCTGGGATCTTGTTAAGGAGTGGCTGTGGCACAGGTGACGTTGGGCAACCACGCGGCGGTCGTCGTATCGCTGACAGAGCAGGACGCGGTTCGCCGGTTCTATCGCGACGTGCTCGGCTGCGCGTTGACGCGATCAGCTAACGACAAAGATGACTTCATCCTCGGCGGGGACTTCTATCTCGCAGTTGTCTACTACTACAACAGCGCTTTGAGATGTCCGGTCCGGCGGGCGTAATGCGACTTCCGGGCGCTGGCCTGGCGGCGGCGTCGCCAGGCTGACCAATGCTCGTGGAACTCCTCAGCGCGGATGACCCTGGTGTACAGGTTGAACAGGCGGCGGGTCTCGGCGGCGGTCAGCGGGATCATCGCACGCCGGGTTTCATCTGTTATGACCGGCGGGGGGCTGTATGTCCTCGGCGGCGCGAAAAGTTGTCCACAGGTATCAGGACCCCTTTTTAACCGGGTCGCCGCTGGCGTTCCCGCAGGCAGGGAACGGTTCGGGCGGGCCGTGTCCGGGGCGGCGGGTGCGGGCGGTGACGGCGAGGAACGCGTGCGCCAGCATCGACAAGGTGATGTGCCGGTACCAGGCGCGGTACCTGCGGACCTGGTAGTGGTCCAGGCCGGTCTCGTTCTTCGCCTCAGCGAAGCAGTCTTCCACTGCCCACCTGGCGCCCGCGACGGCCACCAGCTCGGGCAGCGTCACCGGCCGGGGCGAGTGGCACAGGAAATACGCCAGCTCAAGGTCGCCTTTCTCGCCCGGGTGCAGCGACCGGCGGGCCAGCAGCCACCGGTCCGCGCTGGCAGTCCCGATGAGCGCCCAGTCATACAGCCGCGGTCCCTTGGACCCGTCGGCGCAGCTCAGCCGCTGCCACCCGGCTGCGGGCACCAGGGCCGCCAGCGCGTCCGCGCGCCGCGGGCCGGCCGGGACGGCGATCATCTCATCGCAGGCCACGGCCAGCACGTAGCTGATCTCCTCCTTCTCCAGCCATTCGCGCAGCCCGGGGTTGCCGCCGTAGACCTCATCCCCGGCCACCCAGGAAAACGGCACCCCGGCGTGCACGGCACGCTCGATCATCTGCCGGGCCAGCTGCGGTTTCGTCGCGAACGCCACGTCATCGCCGATCCCGGCAACCCGGCACCGATCCCGGTCCTCGGCCCACTTCTTCGGCAGGTACAGCTCCCGGTCGATCAGCGCCCTGCTCCCGTCCGGCGCGGCGTACGCCAGGAACACCCCCACCTGGCAGTTCTCCACCCGCCCCGCTGTCCCGGTATACATGCGGGCCACCCCCGCCGACATCCTGCCCTTCTTGAGGAACCCCGTCTCATCAACCGCCAGCACCGCGCCCGCATCACCCAGGTTCCGCGTCACGTACCGGCGCACCGCGTCCCGGCAGGCGTCCTCATCCCACGGCGAGAAGTTCAGCAGCCGCTGCATCCCATCCGGCGACACGTCGCCGGCGAACTCCGCCAGCGACCAGGAGTTCTTCCGCTCCTGATGCGACAGCAGCCCCAGCAGGTACGCCCGCCCGTGCCTGCGCACCGCCGCGTTGGCGAAAACCCCGGCGGCCTGCGCGAACATCTCATTGAACGACTCTGACCACGCAGCATGCCCATCCCCAGCCCGCACCTGCGCGTCATCCACGACAGCCAGCATGCCGCAAGCCTCGTCGGCCAGAACCCTCAGATCACGCAGCCACGCCGATCACAGCTCGCCGTTGTAGTACTACGCAGACGAGGCTGTCACACTCGGGAAGGAGGATTTCCTCAAGGCAACGTACCTGGAACTGCGCACCGACAACCTCGAGGAGGTGCAACAGCAGATCGTCGACTTCGGTGTCAAGGTGATCGACATTGACGACCCGCACCTGTATTTCCAAGCCCCGGCGGGCAAGCCTTCCGGCTCGTCGGCACGGATGAGGACATGTCCAAATACGAGGGCACCTCGCGCCACCGCGAACTACCCACCGAAGTATTCAGCTAACGCGCCACCCGTCCTCGAAGCTAGCCGTCACTGAACCGCGGCTCGTAGTCGTCCGCACATGCCGCTGGTCGCGCGGGTATTCCTGGCCGTTCACGAAGCGTGGGCAAGCAGCGCCCAGGCTTGGAGGGCAGGGCTGACTTGGGAACTGGCGCACCGAACCCCCGCCGGCTAGGAAGCAGGCCAGGGTCAGTGCTCGTGCTCGTACCTGAACAAGAGCTGAAGCTTGGCGCGGTAGGTGATCACCCCGCCTTCGTCCAGGTGAATCACATCGGAACCGACCGCGGCCACGGACGGATCACCACCCGCACCATCCGGGTCATGACCGCGCCCCGAGGACCTCCCGGTCCCCACGTCAGCCAGGGTTCTGCCGATCGAGCGGCACCTAACCGCCCTGGACGGCACGCCTATGTCCGACGTCGCTGCGCTCGGCGTCACCAGCCTCGACGACACCCGCGCCGGCCCCGCCGCCCTGGCCGGGCTCGTCCGCAGGTAGTGGGGCGCTCGAGTCCCTACACCGGGTCCGCGACACCCCGCATTAGGAAGACAAATCCCAGGTCAGAACCAGATCCGGGCCTAGGATCATGGCGGCTCTATGCAGCCCGGCCATCGGTGCCCTGCGCCCATCCGGACGCATCGATGTCACCGAAGCCACCCGATGGGCCGGTCGGTCAATGGACCGGCCATTCGCCATCCTCGGCCTCATTTCATGATCTTGAAACGGCCGTGGCACCGGTCCGGTGGGTGAATACGGCTAGCTAATTCACAGTAGGCACAGCGCCGTCTTCCACTTTCCCAGTCCAGTCGGCGAGGTTGCCGCGGGTAGTCAGGGTGTCGGGGTGGTCGGGGCCGAGCACTCGCTCTTGCATAGGCAGCAGCGCGGCGTACTGGTCCCGGGCCGCGGCCGGATCTCCTGCCTCCCCGGTCCAGCGGGCGAGGTGGCTGCGGACGGTCAGGGCACGGCGGTGCTCGGGGCCGCGAATCCGCTCGGTGACTGCCAGCAGGGCAGTGTACTGGTCCCGGGCCGCGGCCGGATCTCCTGCCTCCCCGGTCCAGCGGGCGAGGTGGCTGCGGACGGTCAGGGCACGGCGGTGCTCGGGGCCGCGAACCCGCTCGGTGACTGCCAGCAGGGCCGTGTACTGGTCCCGGGCCGCGGCCGCATCTCCCACCTCCCCAGTCCAGAAGGCAAGGTGATCGTGAGCGATCAGGGTGTCGGGGTGGCCGGGGCCGAGCACCCGCTGTCGCATGGGTAGCAGCGCGGCGAACTGGTCGCGGGCGCCTGCCGGATCGCCCGCCTGCCCCGTCCAGCGGGCGAGGCTATGGCGAATGTAAAGGGTATCGGGGTGCTCTGGACCCAGTACCCGCTCAAACACGGGCAGCAGGGCGGCGAACTGGTCGCGCGCCCCAACCGCGTCCTTCACCCCTCCTGTCCAGCGGGCGAGACCTGCGCGGTAGTTCAGGGTGCGGGGGTGTTCGGGTCCGAGGACCCGCTCAGCGAGGGGCAGCAGCGCGGCGAACTGGTCGCGCGCCCCGGCCTTATCTCCCGCCTCACCAGTGGACCACGCTAGGCCATCGCGGACGGCGAGGGTCTCGAGGTGGTCAGGGCCGAGCACCCGCTCAAACACGGGCAGAAGGGTCGCGAACTGGTCGCGCGCCCCGGCCGCGTCCCTCGCCGCCCTGGTCATGCGGGCGAGGTTGGCGCGGACGGCCAGGGTGACCGGGTCTTCGGGGCCGAGCACCCGCTCGACAATAGGCAGCAGCGCTGCCGCCTGGTCGCGGGCCGCGGCCGGATTCCCCGCCTCGCCGGTCCAGCGGGCGAGGTGGTTGCGGGTGACCAGGGTGTCCGGGTGCTCTGGGCCCAGGGCGCGCGACCGAGCGACCACGATTCTGCGGGAGAGGTCCCGCGCGGCGGCAGGGCTGCCGCTGTAGCCGAGATACTCTGCGGTCCGCGCCATGCCATCGCTGTCATCAGCCAGGGCCGCTTGAGCGTGCGCGAGCAGGAGGGCGAACACCGGCCAGGTCTGGGGCGCATCGGTCCTGGCCGGGATCGCCGCTTCGATCACCGCGGCGGAGGCCTGCCGCCACTGCGCGAGCAGATCGCCAGCGATCTGATCCACCGTCACCGCCCGCACCAGCCGGTGTACCGTTACGAGCCCGTCGCCAGCCGGGGTGACCAGCGAGTACCGGTGCAGCGCGGCGATCGCGTCATCGGCGGCCAGCGTGTCATCCAGCAACAGCCCCAGGGCAGGCGCCACCTCGGCGCCGAACTCTCTGGCCGGTCCGGGGTGCTGGAGAAGCAGGGACAAGGGGACAGCCTCGGGCGCGCAGCACGCCAGCAGCCGCAGCAGGCCGACCGCAGACGGCGCGGACTGCTCCAGCCGGCCGAACGCCAGGGACCAGGTGGTCGCCACTGTTCCGCTGTACCCGGTCGGCTCGCCGCGGCTGAGCATGTCGGCCCGCCGGTCCTTAAACAGGCCCAGATACCGTGCCAGGGTGCCGCCGGTAGCCTGGATGTAGGCGGCAGCCTGCGCCAGTGCTAGCGGCAGGCCGTCCAGCTCGCTGGCAACTTCCCGGGCGGCCAGCCGGTCCGGGTCGCCGGTGCGGGTGATGAGGAAGTTTGCGGCGACCTCGGTATCCAGGACCGGGACCGCCAGGGGCTGGCCGTGCGGCCAGTTCGGGTTCTGGCTGGTGATCAGTATCCGGCCGGGTCCGGCCGGTGGCAGGAATCGTTCCACAGCTGCCAGGCCGGGCGCGTTGTCGAACACCAGGAGCCACCCGGCTGAGAACGTGGCGAGCACGTTGTGAACCCACGCCACCGGGTCCTGGGAGCCGGCGACATCCTGGACTCCGAGCTGGGCGGCTAGTTCACTGAATTCGGCGGCCAGCACGGTCGGGTTCTCGGCAGCGAACTGCCAGGCCAGCCCGACCTCGTTTAGGTGTTCATGTGCATACTCCACTGCGACGCAGGTCTTCCCGGCGCCGCCCAGCCCGCACAGGGCCACCATCTGCGGCTGGAGGCCAGCGCCGCTGGTTAGTCGCGTGTCTAGGCCGGTGAGCAGGTCATCCCGGCCGACCAGGAACCCCGGCCGTGGCAGCAGCCGCACCGGCTTGCCCGGTGTCGCCAGGACCCTGCTCGCGACATCCGGGGCCGATGCCTTCGCTGCGACTTCTCTGAGGAGCGGCGTGATCTTCTCGGCTGCGTCCGGCAGGCCCAGCACACGAAGTGCCCGGCTGGCGTTGTCGACCGCCCTGAGCGCGTCGAACGCACCGATGTCGGAGTTCGCGGGATGCGAGAGGGGATCTCGGATTGTCTTGATCTCCCTGGCGTACGAGAGCACCTGTCTCTTCAGCTCGTTTGCCTGCTCCGGGGGGAGACCCGACACAGGAGCTAGGACGCTGAAGTAATTGTTCAGGAGCACCGGAAAGTGACTCACATCGAGAAAGTCGAAGACGTCTTGATGGGGGTGGGCAACGACACCGGTGACAGCGGAATGGGCAGCTGCGCTGACAATGTCATTCCAGGAGCCGAACGGTGACGTCACGCGGTTCTCATAGTCATCGGGGTAGGCCGCTTGCATGCCGGACCGGATCCGGTCGACGACCGCGTTCCGGTAGACCCGCTGGATGGCTTCGTAGACCAGTGCGTTGCAGGAAGTCATAACGCCTCGTAAGACTCCGCAAATACTGGCGTCGCGGGCGCGGCACCGTGGCCAGTCTACGACGGTCGGTCCTGCCGGGTCCGCGTGCCGAGGCAGCGAGCGGACGATCTGCCTGATCCGCTGTGCATAGCACTTCGACCAATCAATGCTGCGCACCGAACCGGTGGCTCGGCAAGCGCATTCTGGCACCGTTATACAGACATTCAGCGGCCATTGCTGACTACTGCAACCGGCGTACTTACCTGCGTCCATCAGCCTGGCTAGTGTCGGTCAGTCTTCGGCGAGGATATTGTCGTCATTGATTGCCTCGATCGAAAGTCTCATGATGCGCGCGATCTCCCCGGAGAATCTGCTGCTGTGATGAAACACTCCCAGCCTGCGGTGCTGGCCACGCTTCGGCAGTACTGAGCGGCTTCCTGCAGGCGATGGAAATCGCTCTCGGCAGAGCGGCAGGAGCATCGTCGGTGCCGTAGATCCGCAAGAGAACAGGTTTTCCGGCGAGGCAGCATGTACGGATCTGGTCCTGATTCGCTGAATGACGCCACTATCGCTGCGGCCGACCTTCATCAACGTCCGGCCGGTATCGACCTCGAACGGGTACCGCAGGTAATGCGGCGGGATGGCAATTCCGGCTGCGATCCGGCGTACAGTCGCGCTGGCCGTATGTTTATGCATCGGCGCGCTTGGGGCGAACGTCCGCTTCTGCCGCGCAGAGTGCGTCTCCTGAGCGGGCGTTCGCCGCGATGCCACGGACGGCCAGATGAGGGCTATGCTCGTGACTGCGGTTGACCTGAGATCGGCAGATCGCAGGGGCTGCCGCGGTAGGGGACTTCCTTGGCTTACGAACCAACGGGCATCGGCGCCTTCGGCTTCAGTGTCAACTGGGAGAAGGTTCCCGGTGATCATGATGTTGCCCGCCGTGTGATCACCTTTCTGGAAGATCGTCGTTTGCTCTTCGGCGAGCGTCATAGCGAGGACGAGCTCCACTGCGTCCACTCGGCCATCGAGATCCGCCGATTCCTCACCGAAGAACTGTCCAATGCGAAGCCGGGCAAGTCTCTGGCCGAGAGTCTTCGAGCCATGCGGACTGCTATGCGAGCCTTTGTCGATGCGGCCGGGCCGGACGCCCGCGACTTCCGCTACCACCACGGCCACATGACAGACAGATTTAGCCTGGCACTTGGCGAGCTGCGCAGCCGCGTCGGCTTGCACCTAGCGCTGATAGCAGATCAGTATGGCATCGAGATAGAGCCCGGCCTAGCACTGATCCTGCCGCCTGATGTTTCTGCCGATAACGATCTCTCGATCATCCCTGGCTGGGAAGACCTCGCCTAAGGCGGGCCTCCGGTGTCCCAGGTCAACGTCGCCACAGGGCAGATTCTGGGAGCAACCCGTAACTAGTAAGGAGGAGCCGAAAATGCTGTCCAAACTCGGCGTCAGCAAGCAACTTGCCGGTCGGTCATTGCCGATTTGAGCGCCAGGATCGGACTTCCTCTTCTGCCGCTCTGGGCGGGCGGTCTGCAGGATGGACACGTCACCGCTTGCGAGCTGCGATTGAGGAATGTCGTCGGGTTGGGGACACTGGTCTACGGCAAGCGTGGCGCAAAGAGAGGGGGGTACCCTGAGTGGCGATGCCAGCCGTCACCCACCATCATCGAGCGGGTCATGGCGACCGACGCGTGGGAAGCGGAATTCCAGCCTCTGCGCATTAGACCCGCCGTCGTCGACACGTCCTTCCTCATGGCGGACGTTCTCACCTCAAGGCCTTGGTCGCAGGCGGAGCGGCGGCGGGTTCACCGGGAAGACCGGCTGAGCCATCTCAGGATAGGAGACGGCTGCCCTTGCAAGCGCCGGATCTCTGGGGCACGGTAGCGGCCATGGCGGCGCCCCCCCGCACCGAGGCCGCAATCCCGGCATGGATCGAGTCGGACCTGTTGGTGGTGAATGGCCGTGACCCCCTCGGGCTTGACGCGATTGCGACGTACCGGATCATGCCCGAGCTGCTGCCCGGCATCCTGCAGTTGAGCAGGCGGGCGCGGTACTTCTCGTTTTTCGCCTACCTGCTGAGCGTCTTCCGCAGCCACGTCGACCAGCCGGAGATGCGAACGCTCGACCAGTTCATCCGGCGCGCCGAGTACGAGTACGGGTATGCAGTGCTGACGTGCGAGCGCTGCAGCGATGACGCTTCGTGGCGAACTGGGGTCCTCGGTGAAGTCAGGCTCAGGCCCGCGCGCCGCGACCGGCCAGCAGCGCTCAAGAGAGGACTGTCAGTCGACACCACGCTTGGCGGCTACGGCCTGTTCTACCGGAGCCCTCTCCAGGCCCTGAACGTCGTCGCCGCCGAGGATACGCCGCTCGATGACACCCACCGTGCTCCGCACGATGTCCTCGCCAACAGCCGCGCACGAGAGCTGGCGGCCCACTTCGCAGCGGCGATCGGAGGCACGGAGTGGGCGGGCCGGTACCTCGGTGGCGATGATCCGGTACCTGCACGCGCGTTGAAGGAGCTAGCCGATGCCGCGTGTCTGTGCCGCCTTGATGATGCGAAGGAGGAGCGCGAGGCGCTGATGGCCTTGTTCACCACCGCGACAACTGAAGCGTCCCCCGCGCAACATCTGGACTCCAGTCGCCGACTGCAGGGCTTGGCGCACTTCCTCGAGATCATCGGTCGCGCGCCGGCTGCTGCAACGTCGATTTATGCCTGGCGCCAGGCGATGTGGGAGGCCGCCGTGTCGCTCGGACTGGACGATCATTCCACCCGAGCACGCACCTCCGCAGCCTGGGGCGCGTTCGCCGCGCGCGAGGTCCAAACAGCGGCGGTCGGCATCATCTTCGATGCCGCCTGCGGGTTGGGCAAGTCAAAGCGACCGGCGGAAGGTTGGCGGTATCGAACGTTCCTCGCAGCAGCGGGCGATGTTCTGAGTGCGGGGACTACGTGCACCGGAATCAAGGCCACCGCGGGCAACAGGACGCGAGCGTTCGCCGGACGCACAGCGCAGGTAAATTCGAACCGTTCGCTTGAATGGTTGCTCGGCCAGGCGAAGGAGAGCCGCTTGGTCCCGGACGCGCTCTCACTGCTCCTGGAGTTGCGCCGGCGTCTCCCTGACGCGGCGAGCATGCCTCTGGAGTGGCGTCAGGTCGCCTCGATTGATGGAGAGCACCAAGACGGGCTCCTGCACTTCGCGGACCACCTCTCCGCCCATCTCGAGACCGACCCGACGCTGGGCCAGACGGTGAGCTGGCTGGTTCGGCGCTACGTCGTGAGCCCGCATGAGCAAGTGGCGATGAGCAAGCTGCCACGTCACACCTTCCGCTTCCGATACGACGCGGGGGAACTGGTCTTCTACCAGTCGCCGCCTACGGACTTGGGCGACGGCATCCTCCGGCATGAGCCGTTGTCACTGATCACCAGGGATCTCGGGCTCTGGCGCGACGACGGCAACGGTGCGGTGGTCACTGCGCGTGGGCGGTTGTTGATCGGAGAGGCGTTCGCGACGTGAGACTGACGAAAGCCCTTCTGCATGCGCGCGATGAGGTCTTCTTCGCGACGACGTTCACTTTCGACATTGCGGGATTCGACGACTACCTGTTCCCGAAGCTCGGTGCCCCACCGCTGAACGCGACCGTCCTCGTCGACGGTGGTCGCCTTAACGCGTACTACCGGTCAGCGGCCGAGCGTGATGAGACTGCCGCGGCGAGCCGTGCCGGTCAGCACTATGCCCTGCGACCGGTGCACTGGAACGGGAACGCGTTTCACGCCAAGACATACGTGTCCGGCGCTAAGAAGGGGGGCCGCCTCGTAGTTGGCTCGGGGAACCTCGGGTTGAGCGGCATCTCGGAAGGCAACGAGGTGGCGTGCCTCTTCTCGTCCGACGATCCAGCGGCGCGCACGTCGATCGCCGCCTGGACGGCTTGGATGGATCGGCTCGTTGGCCTCCTCGGAGATGAGGTTGTCGGTGACCGCTGGGCGCGGGCGCTATCGACGTGCCCATGGCTGCAGGCCGCTGACGGCGGCACGACGTACTTCCATCACAACCTCGACCAGCCGCTGCTCGAACAGTTGCTCGCGGTCGCCCCTCGCAAAGCCGACCAGCTGCTCATCGGTGCTCCGTTCTTCGACGAAGACGCCGAGGTGGTTGCGACACTGGTGCGAGAGCTGATGCCAGGCGAAGTGCTCTGTCACCTCGGGGGTAACGCCTCTGTCGATAGCGAGGCACTGATGCGCGCGCTGTCCCCGGTGCGCCGCGTCTACTACCTCGGTCCTGATTCCGCTGCCTACGTGCACGCGAAGCTCATCGCCGTCGTCCGTGGCGATGACGCGCTCGTGATGAGCGGATCCGCCAACCTCTCGCGGGCGGCCATGTTCTATGCAGGCCGCCACGGCAACTGCGAGACGGCTGTACGGGGAAGAGCGACGGCGGCGCAGGCGCACGAGGTCTTCAACGGTCGGCTGACGTGGGTTCCGCTGTCCCACAGCGATCTCGCGGCGTTCAAGTACGCCAAGCCTGTCCAGGCCGAGGGCGCCTCGGGGCTCCGGCTGACCGCAGCGGCGTTCCGCGACGAGCCCGCCCTCGAAATTCACGGCACTGGGGAGTGGCCGAACGGCGCGGCGATTCGGCTGCTCCAGCCCGTCCCGGGTGCCATCGACCTCACCGGGACGCCGTCTGGCTCGGCGTGGTGGTCGGTGCGTATCGACCTTCCCCAGAGCGTCGATCCATCGCTGTCAACGGCAGTCGTGGCGGTAGTCGACGGCGAGTGGGCATCGAACTGCATTCCCGTTGACCACCCGCGGGCGCTGAACGCGATGCTTGGCGCGAGGAAGGCCGTGCCGTCGCCCGCCGACGATCTCCCGGGCGGCACCGACGATCCGATGCTCGAGGCACTCGTCTCGTGGCTGCGGCAAGGCACGAACTTCTCCGGTCTCGAAGCCCTCGACTCGCTCTCGCGAGGCCGTGCCGCCCGCGTAGGAGGCCTCGAAGAAGGCGACGACGACTTCGTACCAGACGAACTCGAGCTTCAGGTCCAGAGCCGGCGGGCGTCCCGGTGGCTGACCCGCCGCGCGGTGGGCCTCGACGACTTGCTGACTGCCATCGGGCTTCTTGGTGCCGAGATCCCAGCGGCGCACCGCTTGCGCCTCGTCAACCTTCCCGATCACGACGGCCGAGCGGCCGCAACGGATCACGAACCCACGCCAAATCTGCGCGTGCGCCTCAAGAACGCACTGCAGAAGATGTGCTCGGCCGCTACGGATGTGCGGCTGTTTGAGCGCGATCCGACCACAAGCGCCTACAACATCGTCACGCTCATCGAGGCACTGTGGTTGCTTGACCAAGTGCCTCCATGTACCCGATACCTGGCGCGCGACGCACGCCGGACGCTCCTCAAAACGCTGCTCGAGGGCCTGAGCGGCGTGGACAATAAGAGCGGTCTCGTGGATCTTCTTGTCGGAGAAGACCGTGCGCAACTACACACGCTCCTCGGTGAGGAGACACCGCGCCTGGTCGCAGATCTCGTGCTATCCGCCGTCTCGCGTGAGCACGGCGGCTTCGAGCCCGACGTGCTGTTCGAGTGGAAGCCGCTACTGACGAGGTTGGTCGATGAAGGGCTCTGCCAGCCGCGAGACGAGGCTCAGGCCGACTCGATCGATTCCGCGCTCGACTTCATGGACGACGACCACTGGCCTGCTGTCGTCCGCACGCGTCACGGTGTCGACTGCAGCATCAAGCGGGTGAAGGGCAACCAGACGCTTCTCACGTTCAAGCTAGCGTTGCCTGGAGACCTCTTCAGCGACCCGCGCGTCACTGCCGCCGTGCTGGACTGGTTTCGCTACTACAGGCCTGCGCACGGCGAGCAGATCCAACTGCGGTGCGCTGACGACGTTCCCGGCGCGGACGCTTGGCGGATCGCCATTACAGTTGGCGCGGTGGCATACGCCAAGTGGCCGGGACAGTCCGCTGTGGCGAGCAGCACTGAGATCACACCTGAGGCTCTGCGTCTCCTTCTCAGTGACGGCAACGGTATGGGGGCGGCTTTCCCCGACCAGCCACGCGCCGAGGCAATTCCGGCGTAGCGAGCGTCGGCGCCGACGGTGGATAGTGATGTTTATCCAGGTGACGGGCGATTCAACTCTGGAACAGCTCTGCAATCAGCTCGGCGCCCATTGGCCGTCTCCGAGCCGGGCCTGCGCGGAGAAGATGCAGACCTCGAGCTCGTCGGCGGCGAGAGCCAGCTCGTCAGCCCATCGGAACATGGTCTCGAGGTAGCCCGCGTAGGTGGAGACGGACCACCGGAGCTCGTTGAACTTGAGGCCGACGTTCTCGCGAAGCCAGCGCGCCACGAGGCGGTCGAGGATGAGAGCTGGCCGCGCACCCGCCGGGGAGCAGAAGTACAGGAACTTGGTGCCGAACGCAGGACCGAGGTGCGGCAGCTGGCCCTTGCCTTGGTCGCCCAGGCACCTGTACGCCTCGACCGGCCGCCCTTCAGCCGCGGCTCTGGCGGCGGCCTGGAGCACGGCGTCGGCGTTCGGCGCCGCGTCGAGCACACGTCGCACCCGGAACGGGCCGTATCCCACCCGTCCGTATCCCCAGGCCATCACCGCGAGGAATGACCGCTCGGCATCGGCTGAACTGACCGCCGCATGGACAGAGGCGCGGCGCACGGTAGCGCGATCGAGGCGATCCGGGAGGGCGGCGAACGTCGCCGCATGCGACGGGAACGTGGCCATCCAGTGCTGGCGGGACCAATCAATGCCCAACTGGGACGGCGACCCCGCCGCACGCCATGCGTCGACGACTTCGCGCATCGGACCAGGTACCACGAGGAACAGTCTGCTGGAACGCTCACGGCTGCCGCGATGCACGGGCCGGGCGGGGTGACGTGGCGCAGGACACACGCAGTGAGCCTCGGCCAACTCCGGTAAAAATCGTTTCACGCACTAGAGGCGGCCGTGCCTGTCCCAGCGCTGTCAGCTTGCCCTGCCGCTCACCACCGCCCGGCCCGAGTCCGCGTGACGGCTGACGTGGAGAAACGCTCGGTGTCCAGGGCGGCAGTGACGAGCGGCTGGTCCTCGACGTGCCGTATGCCGAGAAGGACGAGGCGAAACGGCTGGGCGCGCTGGGACCCGAAGGCACGTACCTGGTACGTACCGCCCCGGACTGCCGCGCGCGCCCTTCGCCCGCTGGCTCCCCGTCGCCTCCCGGGGGCCCCGCGCTCTTCGGCCCAACTAGGGCGTGTTTAAAGAAGTGAGGGGCCGGAGCCATTCGCCGATGGCGGCGATGTGGAGGGTTGCCTCGTAGCGGACGGCGAGCTTGTCGTAGCGGGTGGCGACGGCGCGGTTGCGCTTGAGGCGGTTGATGCCGCATTCCACGGCGTGGCGCTGCTTGTACCGCTCGGGGTCGAAGGCGGGCGGCCTGCCTCCTGAGCTGCCCTTCTTCTTCCGGTTGGCGGCCTGGTCGGCTTTTTCGGGGATGGTGCAGCGGATGCCGCGGCGGCGGAGCCAAGCGCGGTTGGCGCGGGAGCCGTAGGCCTTGTCCGCCAGGACCCGGTCCGGGCGGGTGCGGGGCCGGCCGCTGGCGGGGCGGGCGACGCGGATGGCGTCCAGCACGACGGTGAACTGGGGGCTGTCGTGACGGTGGCCGGCGGTGACGATGACCGCGAGGGGCTTCTGGCCCTGCTCGCAGGCCAGGTGGAACTTGCTGGTCAGACCACCGCGGGACCGTCCGAGGGCGTGGTCGGCGGGTTCGGGGGCGCCCGTCCCGCCGGGCGGCTCTTTCTGCGCCGCCGGGTCCTTCCTGGCCCCGGCCGCGTGCTGGTGCGCCCGCGCCGTGCCCGAGTCCACCGAGACGTCCCAGCTCACGTGGCCGGCCGCGTCGGCCAGGGCCTGCAGCGCCGCGAGGATCTTCCGCCAGGTGCCGTCGCGCTGCCAGCAGCGGAACAGCCCGTACACCGACTGCCAGGGGCCGTAGCACGGCGGGACGTCCCGCCACGGGGCGCCGGCCCGGATCCGCCAGCGGATCCCGTCGATGAGCTGCCGCCTGGCCCACTTCGGCGGGCGCCCTGCCTTCTTCCCCGCCGGCAGCAGGGGCTCCAGCACGCTCCACTCGCAATTGGCCAGGTCATGACGCCCGGCCGCAGGTACGGTAGGCACGAGGCCTCCGGTATGAGCATGTCTTCTTGGTCGTTGACACGCATACCGGAGGCCTTGCTACGTCACAGCACAAGCCCCCGCACTGACACCATCTCGTAACCCACGCCCCACCCATCCCTTTTTAAACACGCCCTAATCCTGTTTTCTAGAAGGTGCTGGTGGTGCGGATCGGACACCACCGCGATTGCGGGCGCCCTGGTGGAGACGCGCTGGCACTTTGGCAACTTGGACTGCGACCTGATCCCTTATAGGTTTGCGTTCCTCAGCTTCGACACCGTCGCGGACGCGGTGGCACAGCTGATACCCCAAGATCAGCTGACCCGCCACGGGGTGGGGCCGCTGAAGCTCAGGAGCAGCAAGACGGCGCGGAGCAAGCAGTGGGCAACGCTCTGGCGCCAGGCTTCCGTCCCGCCCTGGGGCCAGGGTGGCGGTCACCTCTCGCCCGGGATCGTCCAGTGCCGCCGGGCCCGGCGCTCGCTCAGGACCTGGACGTCCTGGTCAGATCCGTTCCCAGGACCTGCGGAACGGGTTCCAGGTGTACTGCTCGCCGGACGGCGATTGGATGTAGGCGTAGTCGTGGTCGGGATAGCCGAGCAGAAGGTGCTCGGCTTCCTGGCGGGCGATCGCTTCGTCCAGCGGTTCGGTGTCACCGTCGTTCCAGACGGTCCAGGGACGCGCTGGACTAGTCAGCATGGTCACAACTCCTCCTCGCCTATGACTGGGTTTTGTAACCAACAGCGGCCCACGCCTGGCCCCGGCCGTCCTCTCGCGTGGCAGCTGGGGCGGGCCACTGCACGGCAGGGACGAGGCCAGGCCCTGTTAGCTCCAGGCCGTCCAGGAAGGCGGCGAGGCCGCCTGGTCCGTGGTTGTAGACCGGGGCCGTGGTGTAGGCGCGGGCCAGATCCTCACCCAGCTGGGCCTGTCCGCCGACGACGGACATGACCACGTAGCTGCGGTCTGGCAGGGCCCGGATGAACTCGCCGGTGATCTTCTTGGCCTGGTCCGGAGTAAAGAAGTGCATGGTCATCGCAAGGATGAGGCACACCGGCTGGCCGAAGTCCACGAAGTCGCGGACCCGCCCGTCATAGATGATCTCCGCCGGGTGGGCCATGTCCCCGGCGACGGCCAGCACCCCTGGCTGTTTGGCGAGCAGGTTCCGGGCGTGGCAGAGCACCTGGGCGTCGTTATCCACGTACACCACCCGAGCATCCGATATAACCAGCTGGGCGGTTTCGTGAGTGTTCGGGGTGGTGGGCAGCCCGCAGCCTACATCCAGGAACTGGCCGACCCCAGCGCGGGCTGTGTAGGCGACGGCGCGGGCCTGGAACCGGCGGGCCTGGACCGCCAGTTCCGCCGCGTGGGGGAAGACCTTCAGTACCCGGGCGGCCTGCGCCCGGTCAGCCTCAAAATTGTCTTTGCCTCCCAAAAGGACGTCATAGACCCGCGCGATACTGGGGGCGGCCGGGTTGAACTCAGCCTCGGGGACGGCCAGCCTGGCGCGCAGCCGGTCTACGTCCTGCGCCTGGGCGAACCGAGGCTGCGCCCTCTCGGCCGTGGCTTCGGCGATGTAAAACAGCCGGTCCCTGATCACTCGCTGACAGATCCGGTGGGCGGGAAACTCCAGCCGCAGTTCCTCCAGTGCGGACCGGATCGGCAGGACACTTTCCGCCATCACCGGTCCACCTTGCGGGCGGAACGTCCGCATCCACCGACTATTTCGCCAGCGGCCAGCAGAGCGCATACCGCGGACAGGATCCGGAACGTACGGCTTGCCGGTCGCAGGGGGAGCCCGGCCGGTATCGGAGACATACTGGGTCACCTCTTCATGGGCTATGGGAGGCAACGGAGGCCCGGTGATCACTTGGCGGTATGCCGGGCCTCCGTCCTGCTCACGGACCAAACGCTGAAGCAGTCCTCGAACGTCCCCGGTCTGCAAGACGCGAGGTCCCTGCATCTGGGGATTGATGGACCGCTCTAGCGGACACAAGCCTTCCGCGACCCCCTGAACTTCTACACCCACGGGAGGGACTTCTAGGGACGTCTTCATGTAGCGTCAAGGTGTCCTCACGCAGAGGAGGCACCTGAAATGAACGAGAGCCTTCGCCGGGCGCTGATCCGTGCCCAGCTGAGGGAAGAAGACGTTGCTGCTCGCCTCGAAGTCGACCCGAAGACGGTTCGGCGATGGCTGGCCGGCCGCGTCCCCTACCCCGGCAACCGGGCCGCTCTGGCCGCACTCGTCCGGGCGGAGGAGGCGGACCTATGGCCGGAGGCCGCCAGGCCGCTCGCGGACCGGACGCGGCCAGAAGAACTCATCAGGGTGTTCCCGCACCGCTGGGCGATACCGCGCGACACCTGGGCACGCTTCTTTTCCTCAGCCGAACACGAGATCGGCATCCTCGCCTACAGCGCCCTCTTCCTCGCCGAAGACGCCGGCCTCCTCGCCATCCTGGCCGGCAAAGCCGGGACGGGCATCCCGGTGCGCATTGCCCTGGGCGATCCCGGCAGTCCACAGGTAGCCGACCGCGGCACCGAGGAAGGCATCGGAAGTGCCATGGCGGCCAAGGTCCGGAACGCTCTGGCGCTGTTCCAGCCGCTCACTGTTGTCCCGGGGGTGGAACTGCGGCTACACCGGGCCATCCTGTACAACTCGATCTACCGAGCCGACGACCAACTGCTCGTCAACCAGCACACCTACGGGATACCGGCCGCACACGCACCCGTGTTCCACATCATGCGGACACCAGGCGGCGAGATGGCCGAGGCGTACCTCACCAGCCTGGAACGTGTGTGGGCGACCGGACAGCCTCATCCCGGGACATGCCAGGCGCCGCGAGCAGATTGACGTAGCCCCCTATTCCAGCTCGATCTCCCGGTCGGCGGTCGGCTGGGAAGAGCGGCTTGGTCTGGTGGGATCGGGGAGGCTGAACATCGCGTCGCGCTCGATGGCCGCGCGGTAGGCGTGTTCGACGGCCCGCAGGCGGGCGGCGATCCGGGTCTCGCGGGCAGCGATGGCGTGACGGTTGCGGCGGCCGTAGGACCCTTCAGGCAGGGTCTGGCCAAATCGTTCTACTTCGCGGATGTGGGCTTCGCGTTCGGCGGCGTGCGCAGCGACGGCGAACATGACGGTATTCGCCGTGGTCGCGTCGAGGACAAGGCTGACCGTCTGGCTCTCGGGGTTGCGGTTCGCCAGAGCGACAGTCCGGGGACCATCGGTCTCCGGCCACGAGGGTTCGGGCTGCGCACGGCCGTGTCTGCTCCGGTCGTGAAGGCTAGCCAGCATGACATCAGCGCGGTCGACCTGATCGCAAGCCGCGCCAAAGTTCTCGCTGATAGGGCCAAGGTCGGCGCCGCGGGCCACGCAGTATTGCATGAGCCGGGCGGCCTGGAGCTGGTCGGGATAAGTGCCGGAGCGGGCGTGGACGCGCAGCTGAGTCTTGAGCGCTGGGCTGATCGCTCCGGTCGCGGCGAAGTGGACCAGGCCCCGGGTGAAGACCGGCGCCCTGCGGCCGGGCGGCCAGCCAGATGGCCAGCCGCCGGGCGGTGACGTGATCAACGCTGGTACCCCGCCCTTCGGCTGCGACAATGCCGTCGCCGATGAGACGCTCATAGAGGGGCAGGTCCGGGAGCGGCCCGTTCTCAGGAAGCCGGTAGGGGTGGTCTCCCGGAGGTGCTGCGCCGTTATCTGTTCTGCGCATCTGCCTCGCTGATCAGCCGGCTGCGGGGCTGGGTGGGGCCGCGGCCCGTCGTTTCGGTGTTCAGCTGGGCGGCCACGGCGGGCAGAATGCGCTCTTGGCATCCGGCGAGCTGCTGTGGCGCGGTGGTGATCGGGTCGCAGGACATGGTCAGCTCCAGGGGTAGGAGGTGCCGCTGCCGGAAAGTCACTCGGACGGCACGCGGTCGGGAATGCCGGGGGTCCGCTGCTGAGGTTCGGGGTATGTGGCGGTCTCGGCGATGGGCTCGGCCGGGCCCTGGCTGAGGCGGCGGGCGCGGCGGTAGGCCGGGTTCTTCCAGGCGCGGGGCAGGCGGGCGATGACGGGGGCGCAGCCGCCGCGTATGACCAGGGCGAACCCGGCGGGCAGCTGCCGGATCATGTCCGGGGTGGCGACGTCGTGGCGGGTGGCGTGGTCCTGGCCTCTGACCTTCCAGGACGCCTGCCCGCAGAGCTTGGCGACGGCGTCCAGCGTGGTGGTGTCGGTGATGCCAGGCAGGAACACCTTCACCGAGCTGGTGTCGAGGACGACTTGGCGGCCGTGATCACCCCAGCGGCCGGTGAGCTGCGCTTCGCCGTGGACGACGGCGCAGACCTGGATGCCTTTGCCGCCGGAATCCGACAGCCAGGACGGCAGCGGGACCGGGCAGATTTGGGTGACCTCGTCCAGGCCCATGAGCAGCGGCGGGTCCAGGCGGCCGGACCGGGAGGCCTGGCCCATCTGCGCGGCAACATAGTGGATCTCCGATGCCATGGCCGCGAACAGCGGCGCGACCGGAGCCTCCTGGGATACCGCTTCGGCGATCATGTGCAAGGTGCCGGCCTCGCGGAGAAAGGCGGGGATGCGGAGCCCGGTCCCGGGAGCGGGCAGCACAGATGCGGCCAGGGCCGGGTCCGCCATGAACGACAGCGCCCTCGACATGACCAAGCGGACCGCGGCGGTGGTCTTCTGCGCCTCGGAACGGAACTCGGACAAAGTGATCGCCCACTGGTGGGCTCCCGCAGCGGCCAGAATCCGCTCAGGCAGATCCGGGTCGGCGCCGGATACCCACGCGGCGACCGCCCGCAGGTCATAGCGGGCCAAAGCGGCGGCGTGGAAATAGCCGCGCAGGTAATCACTCGCCTTCGAGGACCAGAACGAACCGTCTTCGACGCCCTTCTGGGAGACAGCGAAAGCGAACGCATCCGCGCGGCGGATCGCGGTGGCCGGATCCTCGCAGCCCTCGACCGGGGACCACGAGAACGTGGACGGCACACCGCCGATGTCCTGCGGGTTGAAGACGTGGACGCCACCAAGTCCGGCGCGCACCGTGGCCGTCAGCCGGTAGATGTCGGGTTTGGTGGTGGTAGCGATGACCGGACCGGGATAACGCAGGATGACGTCAGCCAGGAACGCGGTCTTGTACGTCCGCGGTGGCGCCATCACCAGCACATGTTCCTCCAGCGGGACGCGCAGACCGTGCCGGTAATGGGCGCGGCCCAGAAATACCGCGTGCTGGCGCGAATCGGCGAAGCGGTAGCACATCGGAAGCGACGGGCGGATCCGGCTGGAGCGGCGCAGCGCGGCGAAGCGGCCCCAGCGCAGCCACAAGCTGAAAAGGTGGGCGAAGCCCTTGCCAGGGTGCAGCCGCAGGTGCAGGCGGATACGCAGGTGGCGGACGCGATTGCCAGGCAGAGACCGGGCAGGCAGGAACGCCCACTCGGCGAACCCGCCCACAATGAGCAAGATGGCCGGGAAGATGGCGAACTTGATCATCGCTGGAGATCTCCCATTCGGATGGCGAGGACGGGAGATGGTTGGGCTGGAACTGACCGGATCAGTCCAATGATGGGTGTCATGCTTGGCAGGATGCGGCGGAGTGGCTGGACGCGGTTACTACGCGCTGGGACCGCAGGTGGACGTGCCTGGACGTCCCACTAATCTGTAGCCGTCCTTCTATGTCCCTCGGATGCGGCGAATACCGCCCGAAACGGCTGCGTGCTCCTAACTGAGTAGGGCAAGCCGTGCCGACCGACGCAGGAGAATGGGGGGTGAACGTCTAGGCTATAGGGTCCGGTGCTATGTACACCATCGCGGCGAAGAATCATCTGCGCCAGGCTCCTGCACACGGGTCTTCGGGCCTTCCGGGGACCTTAGAGGACGTTTCGCGAGTTGATGTCCTTTTCGTCGGCTGGGTTGGATTAGGCGTCCTGGCTGGAGGGCTGCGGGCCGGGCTGTGGACGTGGCTGAGCGAACAATCCGGGTTCGGTCTCGACGAGGATGCCGCGGCTGGCCAGGCGCTTGAGCTTGGAGCGGATGTTCTCGGTGTTCTTGGCCGCGACCGGCAGGTCCAGGGCCAGGCACAGGTCGCGGGCCCGCAGGGGACGGCGGAGGTCCGCGAAGGCGGTCAGGATCTGCTGGTAGGCGGGGTGATCGGGTACCGCGGGAGGTGGCCCGGCTGGCTCTGCGGCGGGCTGGCCGTCGTCGTGCCCGGCGAGGGAGATGAGGGTCTTGCGGGTGATCTGCAGGTCGCTGATCGCCTCTTCGAGTTCGCGGAGCCTGGCGGTGAGCTCGTCGATCCGGGCCTGTGCCTGGCCGGCTTCGCGGGTCAGTGC
Source organism: uncultured Actinomycetes bacterium (assembly GCA_963732345.1). GTDB lineage: Bacteria > Actinomycetota > Actinomycetes > Streptosporangiales > Streptosporangiaceae > Bog-532. The sequence goes on from CAVSZI010000021.1 coordinate 127,831, forward strand.
CTGCTCCCGCGCGTCGATCTTGTCCAGCAGGAACCTGCCCGGGTCCGCCGCGGTCACGTGATCCGCCACGATGGCGTGGACGTGCCGGTCAGTCGCCGGGCCATCACGTCGGTCATCGCCCAGTACACGCGCGACGCCGAACTGGAGAGCCGGTGCTCGTAATCGCGGACCAGGCGCCGGTGGAAGGACAAGATGCCGAACGTCTGCTCCACCACCCAGCGTTTCGGCTGGGGGACGAAGCCCCGGTCGGCCGGGTTGCGCTCCACGACCTGCACGTCGATGCCCACGGCGGCGCCGTAGGACACGACCGAGCTCTTGAAGCCCTGGTCCACCAGCGCCTTGCGCACCGTGCCGGCCTGCGCGGCAACCCGGTCCAGTAAGGCGATCCCAGCGGCGTTCTCGTGCGCCGAGGCCGCCAGGACGACGACGGCGACGACCAGTCCCAGGACGTCCACGGCCAGGCACCGCTTGCGGCCGGGCACCTTCTTGCCGGGGTCCTTCCCGGTCGTATCCGCCGGGACCGAGGAGGCCGCGTGCACGCTCTGGGTGTCCAGCACGACCAGGCTCGGGTCGGCCTTGCGGCCCTTCTTCTCCCGCGCGTGCCAGCGCAGCAGGTCGTGGATGGCCTGGTCAGTGCCGTCGTCGCGCCAGCGGGCGAAGTAGTAGTACGCCGCGCTGCGCGGCGGCAGGTCATGCGGCAGGTAGTCCCACTGGCAGCCGGTCCGGGACTGGTACAAGATCGCGTTCACGATCTCCCGCAGCTCATACCCGCCCTGGTGACCGCTGACCGAGGGGTGCGCGGCCTTCCACGCGGTGATCACCGGCTCGATCAGCGCCCAGCGCTCATCGGTTAAATCACTGGGGTACCGTTTGCGCTCGATCATCTGGCCATCCAAGCATGGCCAGGCCCGCCGACCGGCCGTAACACCACAGATCCACCTGATCACACAACGACAAGACGGGCATAAGCTCGCGAATCGTCTCTCTCAGCTCTGTCCCGGCCACCAATTCGAACCGACCAGGGAGATCCGCATGCCTGTCACGACCGAAAACCCAGCGGGCGCCACAGAAATCCGGCCATTCACCACCCCGACCGTCACTGAGGCCGAACTCCAGGCGCTGCGGGCGCGCATCGCGGGCACCCGCTGGCCAGATCCGGAGACCGTTACCGATGAGTCGCAAGGCGTGCCCTTGGCGATGATTCAGGAACTCGCGGGCTACTGAGCGACCGGATACGACTGGCGCCGGTGCGAGGCGACGCTGAACGCCTTGCCCCACTTCATCACCGAGATCGACGGGCTGGACATCCATTTCATCCACGTCCGTTCCCGGCACGAGGATGCGCTGCCGCTCATCGTCACGCACGGCTGGCCCGGCTCGATCATCGAGCAGCTGAAGATCATCGGCCCGCTCACCGATCCCACCGCCCACGGCGCGGCCGCCTCGGACGCATTCCACCTGCTGATCCCCTCGCTGCCGGGCTACGGGTACTCCGGCAAGCCGCGGCAGCCCGGCTGGGACCCCGCCCGCATCGCCCGCACCTGGGTCGTGCTCATGAAGCGCCTGGGCTACCCGCGGTTCGCGTCGCAAGGCGGCGACTGGGGTGGGGCGATCACGAACGTGATGGGCCAGCAGGCACCCCCGGAGCTGCTCGGCATTCACGTCAACTTCCCGGCCACGGTCCCGCCCGGCCTCGCCCAGGCGCTCCAGCACGGCGACCCGCCGCCCGCCAGCTTGCAAGCCGACGAAAAGCATGCGTACGAGCAGCTGACCATCTTGTATGCGCGCCGGCGCGCCTACGCAGCCCTGATGGGAACACGCCCCCAGACGCTGTACGGGCTGGCGGATTCGCCCGTCGGCCTGGCCGCCTGGCTGCTGGACCACGGGGACGGCTGGGGCCAGCCGGCCGCGCCGGTCACCTCGGCCGTACTGGGTCACACCAGCCACGGACACCCCGCAGGCGACCTCACCCGAGACGACGTCCTGGACAACATCACGCTGTACTGGCTGACCGGCACGGCAGTCTCTGCGGCCCGCCTGTACTGGGAAAACAAGGCCAGCCTGTACAACGCCGCCAACGTCTCCGTCCCGGCCGCCGTGAGCGCCTTTCCCGGCGAGAACTACCAGGCCCCGCGCAGCTGGACACAATAGGCCTACCACAACCTCATCTACTACAACAAGCCCGCTGCAGGCGGCCACTTCGCGGCCTGGGAACAGCCGCAGCTCTTCGCAGCAGAGGTCCGCGCGGGCCTCAGGCCGCTGCGCAAATAGCAGCAAACATCGGCCAACGGCCGAGAGGCTGCGGATCTCACGTCCGCCTCGACGGACTCCGCCAGGCGCAGCGGGAGGCTTGACTAGTGCCTGATTTCCTGGTCACATCTGCGCTAAGTTATGCACTATGGATAGCGTTTACCGGATCGGCGAGTTCGCCAAACGGGTTGGGTGCTCGGTCACCACGGTCCGGCGGTGGGAAGCCGCAGGCCGGATCACTGCCCGCAGGACGCCGGCCGGGCAGCGCTATTTCGATGACGCCGACGTCCGCCGGGTACTCCAGCCGGGGTTCCGGGACGAGGCCCGGAAAATCGTGGTGTACTGCCGGGTGTCGTCACCTGGCCAGAAAGACGACCTGGCATCGCAGGTCACGGCGATGGGGCAGTTCTGCCTTGCCCGCGGCCTGGCGGTGGATGAGGTGATACAGGAGACCGGCGGCGGGATGAACCTGCGACGCCGGAAGTTCCTGGCGCTGATGGACGACATCGAGCAGGGCCGTGTCGCGGTCCTGGTCATCGCGCACAAGGACCGGCTGGCCCGGTTCGGGTTCGACTACCTGGAGCACGTCGCGGCGCGGAACGGCTGCGAGATCATCGTGGCGAACCAGGAGTCGCTGTCACCGCAACAGGAACTGGTCGAGGACCTGCTCGCTATCGTGCACACATTCTCATGCCGCCTTTACGGCCTGCGGCGGTATGAGAAGACGCTCAAAGACGAACTGTCCGGCAGGCCGTCGTGAAGGTAACCCGGGTCGCGTATTCCCGCGACCTGAATCCGGGGAAGCTTGCCGCGCTCACCGAGCAGGCCCGGCGCCTGGGCCGGATCCGCGCGGAGGTGTGGCAGCGGTACGGGTCGGTCACCGGCGCTCGCCTGAGTGACCGGCAGGTCCGGAACTCATGGATGACAGCCGGTCACACGGAGTTCGGGGTTCTCGCGAACGCCTGGAAAGAGACCCTCCGCGATGCGATGGGCGATATCCGCGCCGGCCGCGACGCCGCGAAACTCAAGGTCCGGCAGGCGATCAGCCAGCGCACCACCGATCCGGCCGAACGGAAGCGCCTGTTCACAGCACTGAAAACGGACCAATGGGCCACCGATCCGTACCTGTCCCGGATGATGCGCAAACACTGGCGCCACGGCCACAGCCACACCACGAACCAGATCATCATCCGCGCCGACAACGTGCGGACGTTCACTCTCGCTGAGGGCGGGGACGTATGGCTGTCCGTCCCCGGCCTGCTGCCCCGCACGTCTGTCGCAGTCCCCCTGAACACAACGGTGGCGCCATCGGGAACGCTGCGGGTGATTCTCCGCGGCGGCCGGGCCGAGGTCCACTACCAGGTCGACGGGGCCGCGCTGAAGTCCTCCACCCGCCCGCGCGGCGACCGGACGATAGGCGCCGATAAGGGCTACACCGAAGTCCTCACAGACTCTGATGGAGTACACCACGGCCCCGAGCTAGGCCGCCTGCTGTCCGGCGAATCGGACCGGCTGAAAGCGAAGAACCGGCGCCGGGCGAAGATCCGCGCCGTCGCCGAGCGGGCCGCAGCCCAGGGCGGCCAGGCGAAAGCTGACCGGATCGCCAGATGCAACCTGGGCACCGTCAAAAAGGCGAGGGCCCGCCGCCGGTTCGAGGGCCGAGCGCGCACGGTCACGTTCGAGGCAGTCCACGCTGTCATCGACAAGGCGGCCACGGTCGTGGCCGAGGATCTGACCAAGCCGTTCGCCGGCCGCAGCCGCGGCCGGAACATGAACCGTCGTCTCGCGGCCTGGACTAAAGGCCTGACCGCCGAGGCGCTGCACAGCGTGTCGGAGCGCAGAAGTTCTGCGCTCGTCCACGTCAACGCGGCCTACACCTCACAAGCCGATCCTGGCGACCACTGCACCCTTGGTGTACGTCGCGGGGACCGGCTTCACTGCGCAAGCGGGGTCGTGTGGCAAGCAGACGTGGCCGCAGCGATCAACGTCCGCCGGCGGCACCGCTCGCAGATCTGCCCGCCGGAGGCGTCACGGCCGGCGATCGCCTTGACCTCGCCGCACTGAGTGCAGGCGGCGGTCCGCACCCGGGCGGTGCACGCCTTGCACATGCCCCCGCCCGCAGTCCGGAACAACGGCCGCCTGTCCCGCCCGCAGCGGGCGCAGGCCGGTGGCCTGAGAGAGGCTGAGCCCCGGGCGGTGAGCTCGGCGGCCAGCCAGGCCAGCGGGGGTGCGCCGTGCCAGAGCATGTCAGGATCAGCGGCCAGCGCCGAGACCAGCGACCGCAGGGCTGCCGGGGTGACGGCCACCGCGTCGACCGCGGCGGCGGCCGCGCTGGCGGGCAGTGTCCCGTCCGCCGCGATGACGTGCCGGATCAGCATGTCCCGTCGGCACTGCGGGCATGCCGGCGCCTGCCGGCTGCCGCCGGGAAGCTCGTGGCCGACAGGGCAGCGGGCTGTCACCGCGCGCCGGGCCCGGGGATGACCCGCGCCCGCACCGGCCGGGGCCGCTGCGGCGGCTCCGCGGCCGGCTCCGCTTTGTGGGCCGGCTTGCGCGCCGGCTCGATCAGGTCGCCGGGACCGCAGTCCAGGATGTCGCACAGTGCCGCGAGGACAGGCAGGCTCAGCCGTTCCGGCACGCCCGTGACCAGCCGGTAGACCTGCTCGCGGGACAGGGTGATCCCGCGGGCGGCCAGCGGCGGGCCCATGTCGGTCGTGGCGAACATCCCCGCCTCGGCCATCAGCCGGCGAAGGTGCCACCGGTAGGCCACGGTCTTCGCCCTCACTGCTGTTCCCCTTCCCTGAACGCGCGGTCCAGCGCGGACCGCAGCATCCGGTTCCGCGCGTCCTGTCCCACGGTCGTGTAGACGGCCGTCGTCGAGGCCCAGGAATGACCGGCCTGCTGCTGCACGAACAGCGGGTCGGCCCCGTCCTCTATAAGGTGCGAAATGTACGAATGCCGCAGGCAGTGCACTGACAGCTCGGCGGGCAGGCCGGCCGCCTGCCGCCAGGCCGCGAACCGGTCGTCGACCTGCCGCAGCGAGATCCGCCCGCCCCGCTCGGTCAGCCACAGCGCCGGATGCCCGGCAGCCCTGAAACCAGGCCTGACCTTGTCGATGTACTGCGCGAGCGCCTCAGCGGTCCACGGCATCACGGTGGCGACCGCCCGCCGCCGCGGCGGGCTGCCCCGATCGCCTTGCCGTACCGGACATGGCACGTCCCCAGCCCGCCCAGCTCCGGAGCGGCCGGGTTCGGCGCGAAGTCGGGCATGTCCAGCATCACGGTTTCCCGGCGCCGCAGCCCCCACCCGTAGATCACCTTGAACAGCGTCGCGTCGCGGAACGCGGCCAGCCACCCCTTCCGCCGCGACGACGCCGCCCGCTCCACGTGATCGTCGGCGGCGTCGAGGAACGCCTGGAGCTCGGCCCGGGTCAGCGGCCGCCGCTCCGGGCGTCCCTCGTACTCGGCCGCGCGCACCGCGGTGTTGCCCTCGTGGCACACCTGGACCGGGCGGGCGCCGGCCCGCTGCTCGCACTCAGACGCCCACCCGTACCGGGGATCGCACGCGTAGTCCAGGAACGCGGCCAGGGCCCCTTCATAGGAGCGGACCGTCGAGTGCGCCCACCCTCCGGGGGTGATCCACTCCTCGACCTGGGCCGGCGTCCACTGCCACGGCCATGCCCCGGTGAACTCCCGGAACCGGCGGACCAGCCGGATCCGCCCCTCGGTGAACGGCCCGGTCAGCCGCCGTGCCTGCTGCTGGCGCCGCCACCCCTCCAGCATCTCCTCGAACAGCGCCGGCCCCGGCGAGAACGGCGCATCCCCGTCCGCCGTGACGAGCGCCAGCCCGCCCCGCCGATTCCCCACCCAGCCCCCAGCAGTCGTCACGCCAGATGCATCATCTGGTTACCCATCGCAACAGAATCCGGGGCAACATCCTGGCATCTGCTGCAACAGGCCGCCGGGAACGCCCGCAGCGTCGGCGTGTCGCGTCCATGCCGCCCTCCTTGGACCACCACGGCCAGAAGCTCAAGCCCCTGCGGATTCGCGATCACGCTTCCCGGGGAATGTTGCATCAGATGCAATTCTGCCTATTTGGGCGGCGGTGATGAATGCGTGTCTGAGCGTGTGCGGTCCGACGGGCTTGGTGATCCCGGCGCGGCGCGCGATCTTGCGGACGATCCGGCCAGCGCCGTGCCGGTCCAGCCGGGGTCCGTCAGCGGCGAGGAAATAGGGCCCTCGCAGCGTTCGCCGGTGGCCAGGTCGATCGCCCGGGCGGTGCGGGGCGCGAGCGGGATCGTGACCTTGCCGCCCTTGCGGGTAATAGTCAGGGTCCGGTGCCCGCGCTCCAGGCCCAGGTGCTCGATGTCTGCGCCGGTGGCCTCCGAAACCCGCAGTCCGTTCAGCGCGAGCAGCGAGATCAGCGCATGCTCGACCGGCGGGCCGAGCCCGGCGGCCACCAGCAGCGCGCCGAGCTCGTTCCGGTCCAGGGCGGTGGCATGGGACTGATAGTCCAGGCGCGGCCGCCGGACATGCGCGGCCGGGGAATGGTCCAGGAGTTCTTCCTCGACTGCGTACTTGTAGAACCCGGCGATGGTGCACAGCCGGCGGGTGACGGTGGCGCGGGCGCGGCCCCTGGCTTCCAGGTCCCGGGCGAAGCACTCGATGTCGGCCCGGCGGACGGCGAACAGGGGCGGGGAGCGGGCGCGGCACCAGCTGGTGAACTGGCGCAGGTCCAGCGCGTAGGCCTCGCGGGTCAGCCCGCGGTACCCGGCCAGGAAACCGGCGAGGGCGAGCCGTTCGGGATCGGTGAATGCTGGCTGGATCGTGGCGAGAGCAGTGGATGGGGCAGCAGTGGTCATCGGGCACGTCCGGGCCGGGCTGAGACCCGGGAGGCTGGGCCAGCTGAGGGTCCCAGCAATTGAGCGGAAATCCAAGCTAAGCCGCGCCAGCCGGTCACGCCACGTCACAACCAGCTGGAAACTCGAGCGGAGCCGGTACCGCGAGAAACGCTCCAGACCGCCGAGTATGAATTGCGGGTAGCGCGGTCAAATGCGCCGTCATCTGCGCGCATATCTGCCGGTTTGGGGTGGCTGTGGACGCGGGCTTCCTGGCCGAGGAGTTCCGAACATAACCACTGCGCTGACGTGAGTCACACGCCAGGCGATCCAGCGGCAGCTCTCCAGTCGAGGCAGATCAGCGGACGACGAGGGCCGTTTTGCCGGGAGGCCGGGTCCCTGCGCCGCTTTGGAAGGCTTTCTGCCCTTCGGCCAGCGAGAAGGTCTGACTGATCACCGGTCGCAGCCGTCCCGTGTCGGCCATCTCCGCCAGCCCGGCGAGCTCGTTAGCGTCCGGCTGGACGACGAAGAACATGGCGTGGACCTTGTACCTGCCCGCCAGCTCCTGGTCCGGGGGTGCGCCGAGGGTGACCAGCCGGCCGCCCTCGCACAGCAGGCCGTACGAGCCGTCAAGCACGGCACCGCCAACTGTGTCAATGACGACATCGAACCCGCCCGCGGCCTGGCTGGGACGCCCGGCCTCGGCGCTGATGAAGCGGTCCGCGCCGAGGTCCCGGACGAAGCCGGCGTCGGCGCTGCGGCCGGTGGCGGTGACATGGCCGCCGAGGATCGCCGCGAGCTGGACGGCGAAGATGCCGATTCCGCCGGCGCCCCCCTGGACCAGCACCTGCTCGCCGGGTTGCAGGGCCGCGTGGTCTGCCAGCGCCTGCCAGGCGGTCAGCGCCGCGAGCGGCAGCGTCGCCGCTGCCACATGGGACAGCGACTGCGGTTTGGCGGCAACGCTGACGGCGGGCATGACCAGGTACTCGGCAGCGGCGCCATCGCGGTCGAAGTCGATCAGGCCGATCACCTCATCGCCTGCGGCTAGGCGCGGCGACGCCGGCGCCGAGGCCCGCGACGGTGCCCGACATCTCATGGGACGGTATGACCGGCGTCCGGTCCTTACCGTCCCGGGTGGTCCACTCCAGCTCCCAGGTCAGCTCCGCAAAGGTAATCGCCGCGGCGTGCACGGCAATGAGCACCTCGCCCGGCCCGGCGAACGGCGCCGGTGCCTGTTCGTAGACCAGCTGTTCGGGTCCGCCGCGAGCATGCGCCCGCAGCGCCATCATGGTGCCCATCGTGGGCCCTTCCTCTGTTCCTGCGATTGGCTACAGGCCTTTCTGGCCGAGCCGGGCCAGGGGGCTGGTACCGCGCTCATCTTCCTCATGCCCCACAAGCCAGACCTTCAGTCATGCACAGAAAAGACCTGGGGCGAGTTCGTCTCGGGGGGCGGGAAAGTGTGTGGTGGCGGGAGCCACCCCGTCCTCGATACCACTATCCGTGCCCTTCGAGACCGCCGAGCTCAGCGCCGTCAAGACCCTTTAGCCGAAGACCCGGCCGAAGAGATGCCCCGGCCAGGGCGGCGAAGCGATCAGGCCCCGCCGATCAATGACCGCGCCTCTGCGGGGCCGGCCACGAGACCATGAAGGTCGCCGCCCACCTCGAGCCGGCCCGACTGGTCGATCCCGCCGGCCTTGACCGGCTCGAAGCCGGCCGTGCGGATCAACCGCTCAACTTCCTCGCCAGCACGGTCGTCGTCGGTCGCGTAGAACAGTACCGCCGACTCCGGTGACCGGTTGCCAGCGGATTCAAAGAGATCGGCCGGCAGGGTCCCGAACGCCATGGCCAAGCGCGCCCCCGCCGGCAACCACCCGGCCACTACCTTGCCAGAGGATTGCCCTTCCGGCAGGATACGGACCACGTTTCCGTGCGCGTCGAGGCTGACCGGGTTGCTCGGAACGACCATGAGCTTGCCGGCCAGCAGGTCGGCGATCTCGTCGATGACGCCCTTCAGCACGGTAAACCGCAGCGCGAGGACCACGGCGTCGGCGCCCTGCACCGCGTCGCGGTTGCCGGCGGCGACGACCGCAGCTCGGCCGATCTGTGCAGCCAGCGTTCGTGCCGACGCAGCGTCGGCGCTCGAGAGCCGCACGGTCTCGCCGCCCGAACCGAGGTGGCGTGCGATGGCCGATCCGATCGCTCCAGTGCCGATCACCGCGGTGGTCATGACCGGAACCTCCTCAGCGTCACAGTATTAACAACGGCCAGGCCGGAGCATCGCCGGCCCGAGCGATCTCGCAGCGGCTCGCTGAGAGGGGGAACGGCGGGGAGGGGCGGCCTTGCCGGGAATGGCTGGCAGGGATCTCAGTGTCCGGTGGACTGGCCACCGTCGATGTGAGGGATTTCGCCGGTGAGCTCGGCATTCACCCGGACTCCTCGGCGGGCGTACTCGATGGCCAGTGAGCGGGCGTCCAGTCACCCTCTGGGTCCGTGGTCTGCCCCACTTCGATCAGATGACCGTCGGGATCGCGGATGTAGCAGCGGATCTCGTACTGGTGCTGTTTCGGCGGCGTCAGGAATTGAGCGCCCCGGGCGCTCCATTCGGCGTACACGGCCGCGATGTCTTTGACCCGGATATTGAGGAAGCTGCTGACCCGGTCGGGATCGCGCGGCGTCTCCAAGGTGACCGTAGGCTTGTCGTCGGTCGGGCCTCCGCCGACATTGATGATGATCCAGGTGTTGGATAGTGCGACATAGGTCAGCCCTCCGGGGCCGGAGAAGACCACCCTGCCGCCGAGTACTTCGGTGTAAAAGCGCCGAGAGCGCTCAACATCGTCTGAGACGATGAAGTGGGCCAGCACAATGCCCTCGGGGGGCGGTGGGAGCTCGGCCATCTGGCACCTCCACTGGTTGGGTCTCACATCCCGCTTACGACTGGTTTGCAGCGTGTGGGAGTTGTCCGCCGCTGCACGCCAGGGAGTCTAACGCTGTCCAGGCCTCGATCCACCGCTGCACGGCAAGCTTGCCGCGAAGCGCCCGGAGGACCTCCCGGGCTGAGTCCTGCCACCCGTGCGCGGCCTTGGGCAGGCGGCCATTCCCGGCGATCGTGCGGCCGGTCCGAGGGCCGCCCGAGGATGGGATGGCGTTTGAGGCTTCCTGGCGGGCCGGGAGTGTGGGCATGTGCCCTGGCGGGCACGCCTACCGGCAGGCACACAGGTGCGTCCTGGTATTGCCAGGTCCGCCAGGTCCTTTGGGCAAGCCGGCACGGGCACCGTCCGGGCCGCACCGCGGCGACAGAGGAGAGGCGGTCATCCCATGCGTTCCGACATCGTCCCCGGCGGCGTCTTCCCCGATTATGGGCTGCCCGACCACACCGGCACCGTCCGTACGCTGAGCGAGCTTCAGGGCCGCGATCCGCTGATCCTCACGCTGGCGCGCGGCAACTACTGCCCGAAAGAGCATCAGCAGCATCTCGAGCTGGCGGCCAACTACCCGAAGATCGCGGTGGCCTACACCCAGGTGGCCACGATCGCCACCGATGACCATCACAGCCTGCAAGAGTTCCGCGCGTCGGTGGGCGCCCAGTGGACCTTCCTGTCCGATCCCGGCCGGACCGTCCAGCAGGACCTGGACATCGCCGAGTACACCGACCCCGAGCACAACCCCATGATCCCGCACACGCTGGTGCTCAAGCCGGGGCTGGTCATTCACAGTGTCTATAAAGGCTACTGGTTCTGGGGCCGCCCGTCGTTCTACGACCTGTGGCATGACCTGCGTGCCGCCTCCAGCGAGATCCGCCCGGACTGGGACCTCAGCACCCCAGGACTGCGCGAGGCCTGGGACGCCCGCGACTATTCGAAGTTTCACGGATGGGACCGGCGTTCCCCTGAGTCAACGCCGACCTCTTATGAGTCATAGAACGGCGGTTGCTGGTACCCCCTGCCCGCCCGCTGGCTCGCCGAGCCGTGGGCTACCACGGCTTCCGCCGCGACTCTCCGCGCGGCGCCGGTGGTTGCCGACAACGCGGAGGTTGATCCTGGCTCGTGTCGCCAGCTGGCTCCGCGGGTACACCGTGCCTTATGCGCACTCCTGTGTGTGAGTTGCTGGGGATTGAGCGGCCGATCGTCCAGGCACCTATGTCTGATATCACGGCACTGGCGGCGGCGGTGTCGAATGCCGGCGCGCTCGGCATGGTCACGCTGACCTGGTCCGCTGACCCCGGAGCCGTCGTCCGGGAGACGGCGGCGCTGACCGCCCGGCCGTTTGGCGGCAACTTCGTGCTCACCTCAGATCATCATCGTGACCTTGAGGCAGCTCTTGAGGCCGGCCTGAAGATCGTCTCGTTTATGTGGGGGGATCCCAGCGGCTACATCAAGCCCGTGCACGACGCCGGGGGAATCGTCATGCTCACGGTCGGCAGTGCGGAGGAGGCCCGGCGGGCGGTCGCGTCCGGCGTGGACGTGGTCGTCGCGCAAGGCTGGGAGGCCGGCGGCCACGTGTGGGGTACCGTCGCGACACTGCCATTGGTGCCCGCCGTGGTGGACGCGGTGGCGCCGGTGCCGGTCATCGCGGCCGGCGGGATCGGCGACGCCCGCGGCGTCGCCGCGGTGCTGGCCCTGGGCGCCCAGGCCGCGTGGCTGGGCACGCGGTTCCTGCTGGCCGAGGAGATGCCGATCCACGGGGACTACCGGCGCGCGCTGATAGCCGCGGCCGAGACCGATCCGCAGTGGTACCCCAACCTGTACGACGTCGGGTGGCCCGACTCTCCCCACCGCGCCCTCCGCAACTCAACCGCCAGGGCGTGGGAGGCAGCGGGACGCCCCCCAGACAGCCAGCGCCCGGGAGCAGGCGACATGATCGCGCACTTCGCCTCCGGCGAAGCAATCGTCCGGTACGAGCCGGCGCCGCCGATGGCCGGGACGACCGGTGAGATCGAGGCGCTGTCGATGTGGGCCGGACAAAGCGTTGCCCTGGCGAGGAAGTCACAGCCAGCGGCGGACATCGTGGCCGAGCTCACCTCTCGCCTGTGATGCGGGGCGGGGGCGCCCGGATCGCTGCCGGCCGGGGCCGTGAAACGCTGCGGGCTTGCCGGCCGCGCGAACCACGCGCGGAATTGCGATCCCGCGGTTTCCGGACTTTGTCACTGCCGCGGAACCTTGCCCGTAGGCAGGCCCGCGACCCGGGTCAGGCTGTTCCAGCCGGGCGGAACCTCACCTCGCTGCGCGACGGTGACACCCGTCCTTGGAACGCGTGCGCGGCCTAGCTCGAAAAAGCCGGGCCAGACGCAATCCGGCTGCGGCCCGCTCAGCGACGGAGGATCGCCATGGAGTACCTCGTCACGATGACAACTCATGTTCCGGAGGGGGCGCCGGAGCGGGCGGTCGACGACGTCCGCGCCCACGAGGCCGCACATTCGCGTGACCTGGCCACGGAGGGCCAGCTGCTGCGGTTGTGGCGCCCGCCGCTGCAGCCGGGCGAATGGCGCAGTCTCGGCCTGTTCGCCGCCGGCGACGCCGGCCAGCTCCAGCAGACCCTGGCTTCGATGCCGCTGAAGATCTGGCGAACCGACCAGGTGACGCCGCTCGCGCCGCATCCCAACGACCCGGGCCCGAGCACCCGGCCAGGCCAGTCAGGCGCCGAATTCCTGGCCGCCTTCGTGGTCACGATCCCGGATGGCACGCCCCGCCAGGCCGTGGAAGACGCCGAGGCGCGCGAGGCCGCACACGCGCGCGAACTGGCTGACCAGGGACACCTCGAGCGGCTGTGGGCACTTCCGGGTCAGGGACACGCTCTCGGCTTGTACCGCGCCAGGGACAGCGCGGAGATGGAAGCCATCGTGAAAGCGCTCCCGCAATGCCACGGATGCGGCCTTGCTGGTCTCTACCGACTTCCAGCAGCGTATAGCGCGTGTGCTTGAAGTAGCAATAATCCGATTCCTGGGCAAGAGCTAGCCGAACTGGCGGGCAAGCGGCTATCCGCTCATGCCGCGGACAGGGCGCGCTAAACTGCCGTCGCCCGTGCGCTTGTCAGCCGAGATGTGGATCACAGGCGAACTGGAGCACTGCGCGGAGGATCTTGTGGGGGTCGAGCGGCTGATGGCGGGCCAGGCTTTCCACAGGACCGTGCAGTCAGCCTTCCTGACCGGGCTCGCCGGGGCATTGGGATTCCAGGAACGTCGGTGGCGGCTCATCGGGGGTGGCCGGGGGCGCGTCGACCTGGCCGTTGAGGTGGACGGTGATGAGCAGATGCTTGTCATCATCGAGATCAAGGGGACCGACTGGGATGCGATCCCGGCGGATCGCGTGATGAGGAACCTTCGCCGTCATCTGCGTCAGTTGCAGGCCTACCTTGATACCGCCGTCGAAGACATGGAAGCAGGCCGATGGGAGGGCATCGTGGGCGCCCTGCTCTACCCTGGCCGCCCCGCCAGCGCCGGGACGCCGGCGATGATCGAGGCGGTCGCGGGCGAGCAGGGTGTACAGGTGACCTGGTATGACGACGTGGACTGGCACCTGTAACTCTTCCCCGCCGCTGCCGTATCACAGTGACTGGATCACGCGGTCCGCCGCCCGCATTCTTCGCGAAGTAGCGGCGCGTCCCGGTCCGCGCCGGGGGGCAGGCACAGTGATCATCGTGCTGCACCGGGCCACGCACGCGAGAATGCATTGCTGAAGGGAGACTCGTCACTGACAGTCACCATAATGTCAAGCGCTGGCGCACTCATACCCGCCTATGCACGGCATGGCACTGGCGAAGCTGAACGTCTGGGGCCAGCCCGAATGAATGATCTGTACGTAGGCAACCGAACGATCCCACGCAGCCGCTTGGTGTTGCTCTACTGCGGGGGACGCCGAGATCGTCAAGGGCTTCGATGCCCTGACACGTGATGCCACCCGGGAGGAAACAATCACCGCGGGCCCTGGAAACCTGGCAAGACATACTCCCGGTCAGGGCGGCGGACCTCGTTGCTCTCTGTAAGGAGAATCCCAGCCTCGCGGATCTGCGCGACGCGCTCGGCCTGGACTTCCGGCCGTCTTCCAGGCCGCGGGCGCCAGGGTCATCCGGTCCGCGGTCCAGGCGCCGCGGATGAATTCGATCATGGAACGGTGGATCGGAAGCTGCCGGCGAGAGCTGCTGGACCGGACGCTGGTCTGGAATCAGCGGCACCTGATGACCGTCCTGCGCGAGTACGAGGACTTCTACAACACCCACCGGCCCCACCGCGCCCTCAGCCAGGCCGCGCCGCTCCGTCCGCTGCCCGACGGCATCACCGACCTGGGGGACCATTTCCGGGTCCAGCGGCGTGACCGCGCCGGGGGCGTGATTCATGAATATCGCCTGGTGGCATAGGTTTTCGGCACCCACAGGATTAGTCGGCGGCTGGCCAGCTCTCGTTG
>CAVSZI010000022.1:0-192905 GCA_963732345.1 uncultured Actinomycetes bacterium
CAACTGCTCGCCGAGAGCCGGGCCGCCGAGCCCGCCGAGGCGCCCGAATCGGCCGAGCCCCCCGAAACCGGCCCGGCCACCGGCCCGGCGGCTCCGTCCGACCCCATCGGCCCGCCCGCCCCGGCGGACGGAAATACTCCATAATTCGGGGGGCGACCCCCCGATCCCGCCGGATGTGCTTCGTGCCCGCGCGGTGGTGCTTCGCCGACACACCGGCCGCTCACCGGGCCTGAAGGCCCGATTCGCTAGCCGATAACGATCGCCTCGCCGTAACCCGCGGCGGGTGGCGGCGGTGACGGACAGGGCCCACGGGGCCGCGATGAACGCGAGTGCGATGCAGGATGGGACCCTTATCAGATGGACCTCCTTCGATGGGGTAGGTGGTGGGTCCGGTGGTGTAATGGCGGCCGGATGGGGTGGTCCACGTGTGGTAGCCGGGCAGGTGCTGGGTAAGCTGCCAGCCTGCGGCTTGTTTCTGGTGATGGTAGTGGCGGCAGTGGGGCTCCTGTCCGTTATATTAACACATATGACGATCCGCGAAGCGATACAGCTAGCCGAGGCCAGCACGCCACCCGACGGCGTCATCCGCTGCCTGACCTACGTCCGGATCAGCATGGACAAGGCGCACGACGGGCACGGCGTGGCCAACCAGATGGCCAAGCTGGAGCACAAGGCCCGCGAGCGCGGCTGGACCGTGGTGTACCGGCTGTCGGACAACGACATCGGGGTGACCCGCAAGGATCCGACCAGGCCGGGGAAGTACCGGCCGGGGTATGAGGAGGCGATGCGGCTGGTCGATGCGCGGGCGGTGGATGCGGTGCTGTGCTTTAAGTGGGACCGGTTCATCCGCGAGCCGCTGGACCTGGAGTACCTGATCCCGCGGTTCGACAAGGCGGGGGTGCGGTTCGCCGAGGTGGACGGGAACATCGATCTGGGCACCGATTCGGGGCGGCTGGCCGCGCGCATCCTGATCGCGGTGGCCAAGGCTGAGCAGGAGCGCAAGGCCGAGCGGCAGAAGCTGGCCAACGAGCAGGCGGCGATCAATGGCAGGCGGTTCCTGGGCGGCCCGCGCCCGTTCGGGTATCTGGACGATCACGTGACCGCGCATCCGGTGGAGGGTCCGGCTGTGGCCGAGGCGTGCACTTCCTTGCTGGGCGGGGGGACGGTCAGCGGGGTCATGCGGGAGTGGACCAAGCTGGAGCTGGCGCCGCCGCAGCGGGACCGGCGGGGCACGACCCGGTGGAACCGGGCCAGCATCCGGAGCATCCTGCTGAACCCGAGGATCGCGGGCCTGTCGGTCTACCATGACGAGATCGTCGGCCAGGGTCAGTGGGAGCCGCTGGTACCGGAGGAGACGTGGCGGGCGGTGCGGGGCATCCTGGAGGACCCGTCCCGCAAGCCGCCGCGCGGGGTGCGGACGCTGCTGGGCGGGCTGGCGTGCTGTCCGTGCGGGAACGTGGTGGCCGGCATGCCGTCCCACACCGGGCACCGGCTCTACCGGTGCTCGGCGCCGACCCGGGACCGGTCCTGGCCCGGCGCGCATGTCGCCCGCCAGGCTGCGCCGGTCGAGGAGTTCATCGAGAAGATCGTGATCGGGCGGCTGTCCCGCGCGGATGCCGCCGACCTGGTGGCGGTCCCCGAGAACGGGCCGGATGTGGCGGGGCTGCGGGAGGAGGCGGCGGCGATCCGCCGCAACCTGGAGGAGATGGCCGCTGACCGGGCGCTGGGCCTGATCACCCGGCCGCAGCTGCTGGCCGCGACCGGGCGGGCCAGCCTCCGGCTGGATGAGATCAGCGGCGAGTTGGAGCATGCGGCGCGGGAGAACGTGCTGGCGCCGCTGGTGGCCGCCGAGAACGCCGCCGCCGTCTGGGCGGACCTGGACCTCAGCCGCCAGCGGGCGGTCATCAAGACGCTGATGTCGGTCACGCTGCACTCGCCGGGCCGCGGCGCCCGCCTCCCTTTCAACCCGGCCACGGTCAAGGTCGTCTGGCGGCAGCCAGAGAAGGGCTAGGCGCTGCGGAACGCTGCCGCGGAGCAGGCGGCCGCTGGGATCGATCCGACGGTTCGTCGTCAATGGCAGGAGCCCGGATGGTGGAGACTGGAGAGCGATACCCTGTGAGCGCGAGCTCTGGAGAGGCCGTGACAGATCGCGTTACTCTGACCATGACGATCCCGGTCGACTCGGACGGGTTCCTCCGCCGGGAATGCCCGACTTGTGAGCGGGAATTCAAGTGGCTGCCTGCTTCTGAGGATGACGATGCGGCGGGCATGCCCGATGGCGGATACTTCTGCCCGTACTGCGGGGTGCAGGCACCGGATGATGCCTGGTTTACCGAGGCACAGCTCGCTCTTGCCCGGAGCATCACCGAGGCCGAGGTCGTGGAGCCGATGCTCAACAAGTTCGCCGACGACATCGCGCGGACCTTCTGGAGTGTTCCCGCTTTTATGGACACCGAATTAGGCTGCCAGCTGACTGAGTTGCCTATACCCTAGTTCGTATTCCCCGGGTGTCAAGTACCCGAGCGTCGAATGCCTCCGGACCAGATTATAATAGTTGCCGATCCAGTCGGACGTCTCCTTTTCCAGGTTCGCCAGCGTCGGCCATGGGCGGGTGTGGATCAGCTCTTTCTTGTACGTCGCGAAGAACGATTCCGATACAGCATTATCATAGCAGATTCCCGTCCGTCCCAGGGACCGCCTTATATTGTTCTCCGTGCAGTAAGCATCGAACACCGAGGACGTATACTGGCAGCCGCGGTCAGAATGAAATATCACACCGGCTGACGGCTTCCGGGCGGCGATAGCCATATCGAGCGCGGCGGTGACCAGGCTGGCCCGCATGTGCGCGGCGACAGCCCAGCCAATTACCTTGCGTGAATAAAGGTCAATGACGGTCGCGAGATAAGCCCACCCATCCCATGTTTTTATGTAGGTGACGTCGCCGCACCACTTCGCATCGGGCGCGGCGGCGGTGAAATCCCGGCCGATCAGGTCCGGGGCCGGGACCGGCCGGTCCCCGCCGATGGTGGTCCGCTTCCACGCCCTCGGATGCCGCCCGCGCAGGCCAGCGGCCTGCATCAGCCGGTGGACACGCTTGTGCGACACCAGGTGGCCCAGCGCCGCCAGGCCCGCGCGCATCCGGCGCACCCCAGGATTGCCCCGCGCCTCCTCATAAACCTTCTTCATCACCGCGATGAGCGCCCCGTCGTCCCGCGACCGCTGGGACGGCTCCGCGCCCCGCCAGGCGTAATAGCCGGAACGGGAAACTTCCAGCCAGGCACACATGAATGACACCGGGTAAGCATCCGAATCAGCCCAGCCCGCGATAGCAGCGAATCTTACTGACTGCCTTTCGCGAACCAGGTCGCCACTTTTTTTGCGAACTCCACCTGCATCCGCAGCTCGGCGATCGTGGACTTATCATCCCTGGACTCAGCCCGCAGCCGGGCCAGCTCGGCCCGCTCCGACTCACCCAGCGGCGCATCCGGATTCTTCCCGGACTCCGCGGCATCTCGTGCCACCTTCACCCACTTGCCAAGAGTCATCTCATGGACGCCGATGTTACGGGCGACCTCAGCAACCGAACGGCCGCCGTCAATGACGAAAGCTACCGACTGAGCCTTGTACTCCGGCGTAAATGCGCGGCGTGTCGAACCCATTTCTCGCTCTCCCGACGAATCGGGCAGCTAAACGAGTGTCCACCGAAGCGGGTACGGTCCAATCCACTTGGTTGCTAGGTTGGCTGGGCACACAATGATGGCGCGTTTGACTAGGCCCTGCCGTTGCATTTCCCGGATGTAAAGGCCAGCCATAATTGTCTTACCGGTGCCTGGCTCATCAGCCAGCAGGAACCGCAATCGCGGCTGGGGCAGCATCGCCCCATAGACGGCCGTCGTCTGGTGCGCGTACGGCCTCAACGGTGTAGACGCCATCGCGCTGGATTCAGCATTGGTTGCCGCCGCGTCCATCCAGAGGGTCCACATCGCGGCCAATACTTTGGCCGAGTTGCCTTGCCCATCGCTGACCAGCGGACGGACCTTGAACGAGTCGCCTGCTGGGAGATTCACCTCGTGCCGATGCTCGTCGTCATCGACCAGAATGAGGTCCCACGTCCCAGGCTCGTCGCCAGGGATCGCGAAGCGGATCGTCGCGAACTCTGGCACCCCAGGAGCGTGGACCCGTACCCGCTGGCCTCGCTCGAACACCGCTCCTCTGTCAGGCTGCATGCTCACGCTCGCGTCCTGTAGTTCCTCCGGATCCATAGTGCATCTGCAGACCTCGCGCACACGCCTATCTCAGCCATCCTTTCAGGAGGCAAGTAGCACGAGCTCCAGCGTCGCAATCTGCACAGTCGGCTTAGGTGAGCCTAGCGTCCGAAGGGCTCAACGGGGACGAGCGGTGCTTGGTGGCGCTCGACGGACTCGCGATGGAGATAGGCCCTCGCCGCCGCCTACGTAGTCCGCAGTGCGTCGTAGGAGGACTGCCCTCACCAGGCAAGGGTGCATCGCGCACGAGGATGCTCTCTGTTATGCGCTTGACTGGCTAGGTGTTCGGGGGTGACGATACTTGAGAATGTTTCTCTGTCGTTCGAGCAAGGAGTACCTCTCATGCACGTCCGCTTCCTCGGCACGGACCCCGACTCGCAGGAGGGACAGTCGCCTACCCTGTTCGCGACCGACCGGGCAGACCGCAAGACCTACATCGCCCAGGGGTGGATCGTAACCGATCCCGTGGCACTGGCGGAGCTGGGCGACATCCCGCCCGGTGAGGCTGTCATCGAGATTCCCGCCGATGTCCTGCGCTTCGCGGAGGAGGAGCGCTGAGCCTGCTCATCGGCGAGGAGTTCTCCCGGCTCTTCCGCACGTTCGAGCACACAGCCTTCCGGCTGGAGGCGCGAGATTACTACTACTCGCCCAACGAGACGAAAGCCTTGGCCCAGTTCGTCGCGGGAGAGCCGGTTGACATGGGCTGGTTCCAGAACTGGCTGTCGATGATCCGCGCGGCAACCGCGGAGGGACGCCGGTTTTCGCGCGTCCGCGTGGTCAGCGTACCGCTGACCGATTACAGCCGCTTTGGCGTGTTCTGCTCCCAGTACACGAACGCGGCGGGCGAGGAAATTCGTTACCTGACCCGCGATCAAGCCCGTGACCTGCCGGACTACGATTACTGGCTGTTCGATTCGCGGCTGCTGGTCAAGATGCACTTCGATGAGGACGAGCACTTCCTCGGCGGCGAGGTGATCAAGGACCCGGCCGTGATCGTGCGACACGGGTACTGGCGCGATGCTGCCTGGCACCGCGCGGTTCGACGGGACGACTTTGCCTCCGAGTAGAACTACTGGCGTTCTCAACGTTCATGAGGCGCGCCACGCGCTGGGACAGCGGCTCCGCGAGCTTCGCCAGCAGGCCGGGCTGACCGGCCGGCAGGTCGCGGACTCGCTGTCCTGGCCTGCCTCGAAGGTCTCCAAGCTGGAGAACGGCCGGCAGACACCGACCGACGACGATGTCCGCGGCTGGGCCAGCGTCACCCACGCCGGGGCTGAGACTGAATCGCTGCTCGCCTCGCTGCACACCCTGGAGGTCCAGCACGCCGAGTGGCAACGCCAGCTCAAGACCGGGCTGCGCTCCCACCAGGACGAGATCGCCGGCCTGGACGCGAAAACGCGGCTATTCCGCGCGTTCGAGCCCACGTTCATTCCGGGGCTATTGCAGACGGCGGAATACGCCCGTGCCCGTTTCGCGCAGAGCATCACCGTGTTCAAGGTGCCCAATGACATTGATGAGGCGGTACGGGCCCGTGTGCGGCGTCAGGAGATGCTGTACCGGCCGGACAAGCGCTTCCATTTCGTGCTGACCGAGGCCGCGCTGCGGTACCGGCTGTGCGCGCCCGAGGTGATGCTCGGGCAGCTGGACCGGCTGATCTCATTCGCGGCACTGCCCAACGTGCGGCTCGGCATCGTCGGCTTCGATACCGCGTACGTAGTCGCGCCGGCGCATGGGTTCTGGCTGCTGGACGATGACAGGGTGATGGTCGAGACGTTCTCGGCGGAATTGAACCTCGCCCAGCCGCAGGAGATCGAGCTGTACGGCGGCATCTTCGACCAGATGGCGGCCGTGGCCAGTTATGGCCGGGCGGCGCGTGCGATCGTAACCCGTGCCGTCGACGACCTTGCACCAGAGGACCCTGAGGATGGCTCGTAATTTCCCGCCCCGTCTCGTGAGACATTATTTCTAGAAATCATGAGAAACTTTCTGTCCATTCGCGCCCTTCTGCCCTACTCTCCCAATGAAGCGCCCGTGCATACCGGGCGACCGGGAGGCCGCAGTGAGTACGTTCGTCCCGCTGCTGGACACCGAACAGGTACAGCGCCTGCCGACGGGTGCCCGCGAGGTGGTCGAGTACCGAAAGAGCGGGCTGAGCCTGAACCACATTCAGGGCTGCCCGCTGGACTGCGCTTACTGCATCCGCCATACCTACGGCCTATGGGATCAGCGCCAGCCGCGCGCCTTGATGCCCGACGCCGAAGCGGTGGAGCGGCTGGTCAGCCATCGTTACTTCCAGGCGCACATCACCCCGGTTCAAGTTCTCAACCGTGCGACGGACCCGTTCCTGCCTTCTGTCCGGCCGCACACGCTGGCGGTGCTAGCCGATCTCGACGGCCGTGGCCTGCGTAACCACGTGCTTGTCATCACGCGGCACCAGATGAAGACCAGCGACGCCGACCGGCTGAACCAGCTCGTGAACCTCAAGGTGACTCTGCTGTTCACCCATTCCGGCATCGATGACAAGCGCATCGAGCCCTATCCGTCCCAGGTCGCGGCCGACTCACTGACGCTCATGAGCTCCCCAGGCCGCCGCCGGTACCGGACCATCTTGTACTGGCGTCCGCTGGTGCCTGGCCTGAACGATAGCGATGAGCATCTTGCGCGAGCGTACGCGCTGAGCCGACTGGCCGACGCCACAGTCTTTACCGGCTTGTTCTACCGGGATCAGATCGCGCGGTACTACCGGGCCAACGGGCTGCCCGAACCCTACAACGCCACCGCGCGCCGGAAGATCGTGCCCGAAACACTCGAACAGCGGGTACTAGCAGCCTTCGCGGGTTCAGCCTCGCTGTTCCGGAAGACCTCGTGCGCTGTCTCCTACGCGCACGGCCTGCCCGATTACAACGGTCATTACGGCATCCGGGAACTGTGCGATATCTGCCCGGCTGGCCAGGTCGGCCGGTGCCGCAGCGCGCACCGGGTACCTTCTGCGGACCAGATTTACCAGATGGCCCGCGCGTTGCCGGAAGCGGAGGGCATACAGGTAGTAGACATCAGCGAGCGGGCCGCCGTCGTGTCCGGGCTGGACGATGAGCAGCCGCGCTACTACCTGCAACACACGCTCGGCTTCCAGATGCACGACGTGCGGCACCCGCACCACGTCCACCGTCACGGCCGCGCGGATACCGGATGGGACACGCCTCACGATGACTGACTGGACAAGCCTGCGCTATGCCGTTGCCGACGTGGAAGGCAACGGCCAGCAGCCCCCCGACCTGGTAGAACTGGCAGTCCTGCCGATCACGGACGGTGTCATCGGTGAGCCGGTGAGCTGGCTGGTCAAGCCACCGCGGCCGATCACGTACTTCGCCACCAGCATTCACGGGATATCCGGTAAGGATGTCGCCAGCGCCCCCGCCTTCGCCGACATCGAGCACGAGGTGCGCCGGGCGCTGGCGGACAGGGTGCTCATCGCCCACAACGCGCATGTAGACGTAGCCGTCCTGCGCCGCGAGCTGGACCGCTGGGAGGCCCCCGAGGTATTCGACACGCTCAAGCTTGCCAAGCGACTGCTCCCGGGCCAGCCCAGTTACAAACTCGGCGCGCTGGTCAAGGCGCTGTCACTGGATAATGGGATGCCCCCCGGCCTCGAACCTCACCGCGCCGCCTATGACGTGCTAGTCACGGCCCGCTTGTTCGCCCGGCTCGCCACCCGCCACGACGGAAGCCCGGTCTCGCTCGACGAACTTCGCGGGCAGACAGGAGACCAGAAACCCGGAGGCACAGATGAGGCTGCGTCCCTTTTCTAGCCGGGACCGAGGCATGTTCATCAGCATCGACGGCCCCAGCGGTGCAGGGAAATCCACAATAGTCCGCCACCTGGCGCAAATGCTGGTAGCGGCCGGCGAGAACGTGCATATAACTGCCGAGCCGTCAAACGGGCCGATCGGCGTGTTGTGCCGAGAGCTGACTGAATCGGTTACCGGCCACGCCCTTGCCTGCCTGTATGCAGCCGACCGCTACCACCATGTGAAAACGGAAATCCGCCCGCACACGGAAAGCGGAGAGACCGTCATCAGCGATCGGTATATCCCGTCCGGCCTTGTCATGCAGCGGTTCGACGGTATCGACCCATCCTTCCTGTGGCATCTCAATTCCGAAGCCGACCGCCCTGACCTCGCCGTAATCCTGGAAGCTGACCCGGACACCATGGCGGAAAGGCTAGCCGCGCGCGGTCCGCATAATCGCTTCCAGCTCACGCCCGGCAGCAGCCACGCCGAGGCTCATTTCTACCGGCAGGCAACCGAAAGGCTGATCCAGACCGGTTTCGACGTACTGCGCGTGGACTGCAATAAGCGACACCCGGAACAATCTGCGGCGTTCATCCGTGATCAGCTCGTGAGCTTCTTCGCGTCCGCGACTAGTTGACCACTATGGGAGACTTCCATGCATGGCAAGACGAGTGCTGCCAGGCAGGACAGCGCGGCCGGATACGCCCGTCATGTCGAAGCAACGCAGCGAGCGGCGCCGCTAGTCCGCGGCGATCCCCACACTGGTCAACCCAGCACCCCGGTGCGGATTCCGCCATTCGTGGCATCGCAGGATAATAGCCGGGCTCGCCAGTGGCCGCTGCAGAGCTTCTTGGAGCTAGGCGCCTTTCCGGGTGCCGTCCCATGCGCTCGTCTGCATGCCCGGCAAATGCTGTGGGAATGGCAGCTTACCGACCTGAGCGACAGCGCTGAATTGCTTATTTCGGAGCTGGTAACGAACGCGGTACAGATATCATGCGCGGACACGCAAACTACACCGGTACGACTGTGGATGCTGGCCAACAGGACGCGGCTCCTGATCCTGGTGTGGGACTCCAGCCCGCTACCTCCGGTGCGCATGAGTACCAGCCAGGACGACGAGAACGGCCGTGGCCTGCTACTGGTGGAAACCCTCAGTACGCGGTGGGACTGGTACTTCCTGCCGCAGCAAAACGGCGGCAAGGTGGTCTGGTGCGACCTACAGGCTTAAACGTCCGCAGGGATGGAGGACCGCGGCACGAAGAGCGCATGGAAGGAAAATCGCGCGTGACGACCAGCCCTCCTCCCTACAGCGGTGCCGCATGGCCAGGGCTCCTGACATAGCGCAATAGTTCATGTAGTGCCGGGGTGTTCTTTGACTTCGTAGTGCAGCACGAGGTGGGTTCCGGGGTGGCGGGTTGTGGTGGTGCTGAGCTGTTTGCAGAGGGCGGCCAGGGCGCGGGTGCGGCGGGGTGCGGACAGGGGGTCCAGGCGGATGTGCAGGGTGCTGCCGTGGATGGTGATGTCGCCGCTGGTGTGCAGGGCTTCGCGGATGAGGGCGTAGGCTTCGTCGCCGGCGCGGGCGTAGCAGCTGTTCAGGGCGCGGGCCAGGATGGTCTCGGCGTTGCAGGCGGCCATCCGGATGGCGTGGGTGATCAGCTTGGTCTCGGTGTCCAGCTTGACCATGTCCGGGTTGTGCTCGGCGAGCGGGATTTTCGCGGGGACGGCCCTGGCGGCTGCCTGGGCGGCGGCCAGGTCGCGGCGGGCGGCGTCGACGGGGGCGTCGAGCCTAGCCAGGGCCTGGTTGGTGATCACGACGGCGGTGCCGGGGGCGGGCTGGCGCAGTGCGTCCAGTTTGCGCTGCCGGGCCGCCTCGGCCTGGGCGAGGTCTTTCTTCGCGGTGCTGACGGCGGCGGCTGCGGTTTTCTTCGCCGGGTTCGGCACCATCCGGCCGGGGTCTTCGGGGGTGACGGCGTAGGTGTCGAGGGCGTCGAGGGCGAAGTGGGCGCGACCGTAGCGGAAGTAGTTCTCCTCCCGCCACCGGGAGGTCATCCGGTAGATGACTGCGGCGGCGGGCAGGGCCGCGGCGGGGCGGGTGGTCAGGATGTGCACCTGGCGGGTGCCGCCCGGCTTGCGGCGGGTGACCTGCCGCAGCTCGAGTACGCGGCCTTTGTGCTCGCCTTCGCTGACAGTCAGTCTGATGGTGGTGTCGGCGAGGTCGTAGCTGAGGGGGCGGCCGTCGTCGCCGGCCCAGGCGACGGCGGTGAACGCCTCGCCGGGCAGGTCGGGGATGTCTTTGCCGGTGTCGTTCTTGCGGTAGGTCAGCAGGTCAAAGCCTGCGTCGGTGATGTCCGCGAACAGGGCCGGGGACCAGCCGCCGCGGTCGAAGCACAAGGCCGGTTTCGCGCCGGGCCCGGCGATGTCGCCCAGCGCGGGGAGCAGGTCGCGGATCTGGGCGGCCAGGGAGGACGACGGCTTCGCCATCACGACCAGCAGCGGGTCCCAGGCGCTGCCGGTGACCCAGGTCTCCTCCGTCGCCGGGCCGGGGAACTTCAGCCTGGTCACGTGCATCTTCTGGATGTCCCGCTGGCCGAAGTACGCCCGGGTGTGCCCGTCGATGTAGAGGAACCCCAGAGTGTCCGGGCTGGCCGCGGCGTGGTGGCGGGCCAGCGCCAGCTGCAGCTGGGCGGCCTTGCCCGCGGCGGCGAGCCCGGCGAGCTTGCGGCGGATCGTCTTGACTTCCGGGGCCCGGTCCAGGCCCAGCACCCGGCCCAGCGCGGCCGGGGGGATCCGGGTGGCGCCCTCGGCGCGGGCCTCGCGCAGCAGCGCCATGAACACCAGCACGATCAGCATGACCTCAAGGGAGTAGAACCCGTTCCGCAGCCGCCCGTATACCTGGCGGGCGCAGTCCAGCAGGCCGGTGCCCGCCAGCGGCGGCAGCGCGAGCAGCAGCCCGGCCAGCGGGTAGCGCGCGCCCGGCGTGAATACCGGCGCGGCGCCCTCGCCCAGCAGCCCGAACCGGGCCAGCGCCCGCTCGGCGTTCCTGGGCACCGGGTCTGGCAGCACCGGCAGCGCCTCCGGCTCCGCGAAGCCCGCGCCCGCGCTGTCCGTGTCCGCGAAGCTCGCGCCCGCGTCAGCGAGATCCGTGTCCGCGCTGCCCGCGTCCGCGGGGCCCTGGCCTGCGGGGACGCCGTCAGCGCTGCCTGCGGCCGGCCGGGCCGGGCGCAGCACGCTGCGGACCGAGGATTCCGACACCCCCGCCGCGGCGGCGATCGCGGCCTTGCCGGCGCCCTGCCGGTCCAGCTCCCGGATCCGCCCGATCACCTGCGGGGTCAGCTTCGAGGCCCGCTGCGGCCCCTTGATGGCAGGGACCAGGCCCGCGACCCCGCCGCCGGCCAGCGCCTTCGCCCACCGCCACACGCTCACCGGGATCACCCCGAACGCCTGCGCCACCTGCACCTGGGTCGCGGCCTTCAGCTGCACCAGCTGGACCGCCGCCAGCCGCCGCGCTGCCTCATCTCCCGCGTCCCACGCGAACGTGGCCAGCCCGTGCACCCACACCACCCCGCTGCCGTCCGGGCCGGCGACCATGCCCACCCCCGGCGCGATCTCCGCCGCGTCCCGCGGAAGAAGCGGCAACGGCACCTGGGTCAGCATCCGGGCCATCATCCCGCCTCACTCAGCGACAGTAAACCTTTCATCTATTATTGCGGAAAGGAGACGCGAGAACAAGCCCCGGGACACACGAAAAGGGACAAAAGACCAGATCAACAGCCCGCGACACCCCGTAACCAAGCCGCTATGTCAGGAGCCCTGATGGCAGGAGCCATCGGGACAGCAGGGCGCCGACGAGCTGACGCCCGTCCTAGCCAGTGCCGCCGCAGCATTGCCGTGCAGGCCGCGGCCGGATGCGGTAAGTGTGAGGAGCTGGATACCGGTCGACCCGGAGATCCTGCGCCGCGTGCGATCGGCCCTTGACCGGCTATGACCCGAGACCGCGTTGATCACTACAGAGATCTCCGACACGCAGGTCAGCCCCTCGCTGGTGCATCCTCCATCGCGGAAGCCGCCGCAGTGCGACAGCTTGGATCAAGCAGAATCTGAGTCGGATGGTGACTTCGGCAGTGTCCAGCGAGACTGATGTCAATGTCCTTCACTCACCGGTCTCACAGCAGGTTACGTAGGACTTCTGGATAGGCGCTTTACCCGACAATGAAGGGTCTCAGGTCTGCGGCTTCGCTCGATTCCCTACCTCAATTAGCTTCTATCCGCAAATCGCTTACGCTAGTCTAAAACCTACATGGTTAATCGAGACAGCAAAAGGATACTTGAGCGTTAGAACCATGAGGGATACGGGCCAGTGGATGTAGATTCGGCGTCAGATCGAGACATCGTGCGCGCGATCAACAGTGACTCCATCGACGAAGATGACCTCGTGAGTAGCGAAGGCTGGGGGAAGATCTGCCAAGCGAGGGGTAGAAACTTCCGCGAGGTTGACGAGGAGGCATGGCAGTCGCTATGCGCTCGTCGTGGCTACCTACATCACAGCGGTGCTGACCGAGATGTGTGCCAGGGTCGGTACCCGCGCGGTGCTCATTGGGGACACCAGCAACAGAAGATCCCTCTACTGCGCCAGGTTTCCCTGCCACGCCATTGAGGTGGCGGTGGTTGCCTATGTCCTCACACGCATTGCGCCCTTTCATCACCAGATCCGGGCCTGATCCAGGCACCTCGCTGGCCGCTGATGTATGGGACAATCGGTAATTAGTCGTCCTTACATGCGTCGCCGATCCTGGCGAAGGTTCGTCGTTGGGGTTGTTGCAGATGGATACGTCTCCGCCGGATTGGTTCGAGCGGATCCGAAATGGGCACCGTGTAGGCGCCGTCTCGACAATCAGCAGAATCTGAGGAGGCGTCCGAGCGCCTGCAATATGCCGACGCCCCGCCGACGGGGTAGGTTCGGTGGGGCGTCGGCCTGCTCTGACAGAGCCCAGGATTAGTCCGTCGCAGAACCGTGGATGCGCTCTTGCTGCTCAGCGTCCACCTCCGCCCACGACGGGTGGTTGCGACACAACCACCGGCCGTCCCCCATCTGGGACGGGCTCGTCGTCCTCGTCGCCGTCGTCTTCGTCCTCGGGTGCGAGCGGGCCGTATTCGTCGCTGATGATCTCGTCGGCCTGGTGGCGGGCTGCGGTCAGCCGTCTCGCCTCGGCCAGGTATTCCTCGCCCGGCTGGTCGTCGCCGGAAAGTTCCTCGGCTAGCTCACCGGCCCGCATGGTCAATGCGAGCCTAAACCGAAGTTACGGCCAGTTCGGCAGGCGATTCCGGGTCTGACCTGGTGTTTTTCCGGATTGGCTTGGTGGTGTTCTGGCTACTTCAAGGTGAGCGGGACCGCGGTGCTGAGGAGGTGGAAGGCCTGCCGTTGGGTGCTGGTCGGCTCGGTGAGCATCGGCACGGTGGCGTGGGTCCCGGTGAACCGGACCTGGTTGCGGGTCAGGGTGGCCAGGTGCTCCAGCAGGCCACGGAAGCTGCGGTAGGGCTGCCCGGCCGGGTCGTGCTGGTATGAGGCCTTGGCCTGGGCGGCCGCGGAGCGCCGGGCGGGGGCGACGGGGTTGTCCGGGGTGGGCGGGTTCTCGTCGGTGAAGGTCAGCGGGGCCCAGGCTTGGCGCAGGTGCCAGGTGAGGTAGCAGGCGAGCATGCAGATCAGCACGTGGGCCCGGACGCGTTCTTCGAGCCGGTGGAAGACCGGCCGCAGGTCCAGGTCGTCGGATTTGATGTGCCGGAAGTCCCGCTCGACATATTTGAGGTTCTTGTAGGCAGACACCACGGCGGCCCCGTCGAGCTGCCCGGCGGGGACGGGAGTGCGCAGCACGTAGAACCCGTCCAGGGCGGCCTCGGCGTCGATCTGGTCCTGCTTGCGCGTGACTTCCAGGGTGGTATCGGTGATGGTGACGGCGAAGTGCTTGCCGGTCTTGTACCTGCTGATCACCTTGCCGACCTCGACGCCGATCGGCCCGGCGCCGGTCGAGCCAGGCCTGGACCCGGGCGATGATGGGGGCGAGCAGTTTCTCGGTGGCGGCCAGGAGTTCGTCGCGGGTGCGGGCGCGGTCGGCGGCCAGGACCGGGTTGCGGCAGGCGATCAGCCGCTCGCCGGGGAAGGCCGGGGAGGTGATCTCGGCCAGGTCCTGCTGATCGAAGAGGCTGAGCTGGAGCGGTCCGTCGTCGGCCATCAGCTTGCGGATGGCCGGGGCGCGCAGCGCGGTGATCCACCGGTAGCCGTCCGGCCGCTGGGTCCCGTCCCCGGCCTGGTTCATGGCCTGGATCCGGGCGCTGGTGATCATCCCCCGGTCGCCGACCATGACCATCTGGGCCAGCCCGAACTTCTTCCGGACCACGTCCACGATGGCGGTGAACGCGGCGGGGTCGCCGGTGCTGCCG
Source organism: uncultured Actinomycetes bacterium (assembly GCA_963732345.1). Taxonomy (GTDB): domain Bacteria; phylum Actinomycetota; class Actinomycetes; order Streptosporangiales; family Streptosporangiaceae; genus Bog-532. The sequence goes on from CAVSZI010000022.1 coordinate 14,492, forward strand.
GGGAAGACCCGGACCGCGACCGGGCGGCCGGCCGGGTCGGTGAGCAGCCCGTACTCGATCTGCAGGTTTCCCTTCTTGCCGTCCCGGGAGTAGCCGCGGGCGGCCAGCGGGCACTGCGAGCCTTCCAGCCAGGAGCTGGACAGGTCGAACAGCGCCATCTTCGACGGGTTGGGCTCCGGGGCCAGGTGGCGGCGGGCCAGCTCCGCCTCGATCGGGTCCTGGCGGCCGCCCAGCCAGTCCATCGCGGCGTAGATGTCATCGGTGGACGCGCCGGCCACGCCGAGGTCGGCGCCCAGGGTGGTGTCGGCCCACCAGGTCAGGGTGGACAGCTTGGAGCCCGGCCGCACGACCCGGGAGATGATCAGCGCCAGGGCCAGGTCCCGCTGGCGGCCCGCCGGGCCCAGCAGGGCGGGCAGTCCTAGCTTGGCGGCCATGGCGTGCACGGCGGCGACGTGCCCGTGCGGCACCGAGCGGGTGATGGTGACCGCCCCGGCGGCGGCGACCAGCTGCTGGCCCTTCAGCCCGGCGTCGATCAGGTCGATGACGTGATCTGGCAACGCGGACAGGTTGGCCACGGTCTCGTTCTTGACCGTGCCGCCCTCGCGGTAGGTGCGGCGCAGATAGGCCGAGGAGTAGTCCTTGCGGCGGCCCTGCTTGTCCACGTAGCCAGTCTTGCTGACTCTGACTACGTGGACTTTCCCGGTAGTTCGCGCCATAGCCAGATCATAACGTCACACCTGGAAAGATCCCGGCGTGACACGCCGAACTTTCTGACTACACTCCATGGCCGGATCTCACCGAAACAGCAGTTCAGGGTGCAATACCTACAGAGAGCTACAGCAACTTCGGCCTAAACGCGGCCAGGTACCCATCGAGGTCTTCGACCTGCTCATATCACGGTGGCCCGAACCAGGGCCACAGGGGCTGACACCACCACGGCAGTTCGTCATAAGGCTTCATGCTCATGCTGCCTCGCTCGCGGGCAGGTGGCCATTGCCGGACGCGATGACCTGGGCGACGAGCTGGCTTACCTTGCGGCGGAACAGCCCGAACCGCTCGGCTATGGCCCGCTGGCTCAGCGGCTGCCCGGCCGCGACCGACGCCGCGTAGGCCGCCCGGACCGCCTGCTCTACATCGCCTGGCACCTCTGGCACGGCTGGCCCGAGGGTGGCCGCGCGTAGTACGCGGGCGCGTCTCACCTGCTGCATGGCGATCTCCACCGAGCCAATGAACGCCACCGCGGGCCAGGCCGAGATCAGCGCGCCGAGCAGCCCATACCGCGCGCCGAAGGCGATGTTCGCGCCAATCGTGGCGGCGATGCCCAGCCACAGCATCAGCCGGGCCAGCCGTGGCGCATCGCGGTCGTTGCGGCCTCGTGCAGCAGCACGAGCGAGGCGGCCAGGATCAGCCCGTCCACGCTGAGCGGGAGCAGCCGGGCCGCCGTGCCGTCCTGGCCGTGTGCCCGGCCCAGACCGTAGATGTGGGAGTAGCTGACCACCGCCGCGACGGCGGCCACGGCGCAGACCACGGCCGCTGTCGTGAAGCGGATCATCCGGTCCCCGTTCACCGGCTTGTGCCCCGCCAGGCACGGACGCCGCGCTTGACATGGAGCGCGGCCGAATTTCCGAGCTGTCCCGGAAGCAGCAGGGATAATAATAATAGAGGTTACGGTCGGCGGTCCCACGCGGTGCGGGCCTGCCGTCGCGAAGGACGGCCAGCTCGCGCACCTCGACGCACACGTACCATTCGTCAGGCCCGCACTGTTCTACGATTGTCCCTGGCAGCCATGGCCACTGCTCGCGGTCGCCCTGCTCTTCCCGCTTCGAGCGGGGGTAGCGGACCTCGACCGGGCTCTCGTCGGGGAACCTGCCGTCGTTGTCCTCGTCGTGCTTGACCTGGCTCCACTTCCGGAGCCGAGCGGACAACCTGTGTGATTATCTCTTGCACTGCGGACCTTGATGGCATTTGCAGATACGGCTGTTGAGCTGGGAAAACAGTCAGTGGCTAACGATTCTTCCTGTGAGTGGCGACTGGCGCGGCTATTGTCGGGCCATGCCGCGTGTCAGCGCGTTCTACGGGGTGGTGATCTACATGTACTGGAACGAGCGTGATCACCCGGTAGCCCATTTCCACGCCTATCATGCAGGCCGCCGTGCCTCAGTCTCGGCGGACGGGGAGGTGCTGGCCGGCAGCCTGGAGCCCAGGGCTCTCCAGTTCGTCCGGGAATGGGCTGTCCTCCGGCGTGGTGAGATCCTGGCGAACTGGGAGCGCGCCCGGCGGAACGAGCCCCTGCTCGGCATCGACCCGCTGGCGTAGCATGAAGATCGTGGAGGAGAACTACCTGCCGGTTGTCGTGGGTGTCGCCGTGGTCGGTGACCGCGTGCTGCGCCTTCTCTTCAGCGACGGTACGGCTGGGGATGTCGACTTCTCCGCTGAACGGTGGACGGGAGTTCTTTCGCCGCTGAACGACCCCGCCTACTTCTCCGAGGTCACAGTCGACCCCGAAGCTGGAACCATTGTCTGGCCTGGCGGCATCGACTTGGCTCCCGAGCCGCTCTATGAGCAGGCCAAGGCCCACCCGCTCCTTGCCGCCTGACGCCCCTGCGTGTTATCGCTCTTGGCGGCTGACGATTCCACAGAGCCAGATCCGTGGCATCAGCGAACACGGCGTTTCGGCCGCCGGGGATCCCGCGCGGAGGCGTTCCGGGCGGCGCGCAGCCTGGGCGGCGCGCTGAGGATCGGCTCGGCGACCAGGACCCGGAAGTCTTCTAGCGTTCCGCGTGCCGGATAGCCGGAGTCGCACACGGCGCGGACCACATCCACCCGCTGGGGGCGTGGCAACTCTTCGAGCTGTGCCCGCACCGCATCCGGACCCCCGATCTCCAGTGGTTCCAGGATACTCCCGGCCATCAGCCACGCGGCTTCCTCCGCGCTTACCTCATCGGGGTCGCGATCCCGTTTCTGCACGAGCAGGGCAACCGGGCCCAGTTCCGGGTCGCGCAGCAGGCTGACCAGCAGTTCGTCTCCCTCCGGTATACCGCCGGCGAGGACGTTCAGCATCGCGGCCTTCCGGCAGAGGAACGGGCAGTCGCGGATCGCCCGGACGAGCGGATCCAGCGAGCTGCCGCGGGCGGCCCGCCAGATTGAGATCTCCTCCGCTGCGGTCGCCGGCGTGTAATGCTCGGCCACCGTGCCGAGCAACTCGGCTGGCGAGGCGCTCGCGAGTTCACCCACGAGCCCCGCCTCCCTGCCTTCCGCCAGCATGCGCTGCCGCATCGCGCGGGCGCCGAGCGGTGTAAGGCTCACCAGGCGCCCCGGTGCCGCCAACTGCTCCCGCAGGGCGGCGGCCCGCTCACCGGTGAACGGCACTACGGCGCCGGGTGGCATCGTGACACCCTCGTCCAGGTCTTCAGAGAACACCCCGCTGGCCAGGTCATGAACCGAGGCCATCGCGCCGAGAGCTTCGAATGCGTCGAAGATATACTCCAGGTCGTTATCAACGCGCCCCCGCAGACCAATCTGCGCGATCGGGCTGAGGGAGTCCACCTCGAAGTGAGCCCGGACCGAGTCCCAGACCGACTCCGCGAGCCGGGCTACCGGAACCGGCTCTTCCATGCTGTAGATCGTGGCCAGCACGTCGGGCACTATCACGTCGTAGAGAAGCCGTAGCGGCGAGGGCGGCTCATCCGTCCAAAGTGGACGGCAAACGGCGTCGCCGAGATCAAACGCCGCCTCGAACGCGCGCTGCCAGAGGGCATCCGCGTCGGCGAGCACCGGCCGCGCCTTTGCCACTGGCACCAGACGCAGGCCCTGCCGGCGGACCAGACGTGCCTTCTTCGCCCAGTTCACGATCAGGTCCAGGCCCGGGAGATCGGGGGCGCTGCGGAAGGCCAGGCCTTCATCCCCGGTTCCGAGCAGCGATATCAGCTCCCTGGCGTCCGCGGGCCTGATGTTCCCGGCCGCTGTGAGCGTGCGGCCCTTCGGCCCCAGCCAATCAGCGAAAGCACGCAACTGGCCGAGCACCTTACTGCATCCGGCCGCCGCGGTGAGCTCCTCCGGGGGCGGGAGCTTCACCGGCAGCTGAGCGAATTTCCGCTCCTGGGCCGGTGACGGACGGCCGAACTGCCGCTCCAGCACAACCCCCAGCAGTCCCTCGTCAAGCACTACCCGGCCTGCCTGGACATCGTTCAGGAAGCCGGCCAGCGCCACGGGATCACCGATGTCCACACCCTGGGCCTGGGCGGCCATCGCCACCGTTTTCGCCATCCCGTACCGTTGCTGGTCGCCGATCGCGTCGGCGAACTCCCTCGCGGCGGCGTCGATGGCGGACTCGTTCTCCTCGGCGGCGGCGCCCCGCGGATCGCGCAGCCCGTGAGCGTCGAGGTAACGCAGCAGGGACCGCAGCGTCTCCGGCGCGTCCAGCAGGTCTCCCTCAGGTGCGGTGACCTTTTCCGGGATCCACTCCAGCAGCGCCCGGCGCACCTGCGCCGGGGTCCAGAAGCCCAGCCGCCCGTCCGAGCTGAAGTGCCGCGAATCCAGCAGGGCTCCGGCCAGCGGGAGCGACATTACCAGGCCGTTCGCCCCGGCCCAGGCCTCAACCCGCCTGAGCAGCAGGTCACGGGCACCAAGGTAGGTATCGGTTTCCTCGATCTCGTAGCAGGTGCGCACCGCTCAACCCTAGTAGCCACCCGGGCAGCTCCCCAGCGGCGTGTACCACGGATGCCGGCGGCGCCTGTCAGGAGATCGCCCGGACCAGCCTTTGGGGGCTGGAACGCCGCACTTCGGTAGAGCCAAGTGCCTGTTGCGGCTCAGCGGCTTTGTCTCCGCCACGAGGAAGATCGTCTGTCACCGAGACTCAGGCGTCCGATCGCTGGCGTCGGGAGGCATCAAGCAGGTCGAGATAGCCTTCGACCGCATCCCACAGTTCGTTCTCCGGGCAGCGGCCATAGCCACGGTGCTCGCGCCGCCAGTCATGATCCCAGTACTTGTCGCGGATCTCGCGCAGATGAGCCAGCGCCGCATCCAGGTCGTCCCGGAGCTGGAGCCGCTCATCGGCCGGTTCCGGGACCAGCCGTTTGAGCGAGCCGAAATCTCTCGCTTCTAGCGCGGCGAGCGCCTGCTCGTCGGGGCCGCCATCGACAGACCAGATGCGCACCGGGCCTCGGATGTAGTGATTCCCTATCGGGTCCAGGTACGACCGCCAGAAGTACATGAAGCCGCCCTTGCTGAGCCTCAGCTCGTTCGCCAGCCAGTCGGTGCCCTCGGGGTTGGACTCCCACGGGACTTCCTCAGGGGGCAGGTTGATCGCCACCGCGACCTGAACAGCGTCCAGCGGATCGGCCCCGCCCAGCACCTCGCCGAAGGCATAGACGGCCTTAAGGAACGGCTCGGTGTCGAACCAGAACATCTTCACGCGCTCGCACGTCTCGGCGAGGATCCGGAGCTTCTCGACAGCGCGCTTGTACCTCATAGCTGAATATCGTGTCATCCGAGCAGCAGCGGACAGTCGCTGGCCATTGAGATGGGTTAACAGAAGACGGCTGTAGCCTGCGGCGCAGACATTGCCGCCTCATCGCCTGTTGCGTGCTCTTTCAGAGGGCACGTCCTTGGGACGGAGTGTGAGATGGGCACCGTTCGCTACCCTGTGTTTGTGAACTACCAGCCGATAAGCCTCGCTGAGCTTGCCCGCTTGGCCACGGTCGAGCCGGACTTCGACACGCGATGGCGGCTGGTGGTCGAGTTCCTGAAGGAATATCACCGGGAGCCGACACAGACGCGTCACCGGCTGCTCGCAGATGCGCCGGGAGCGACCGGCGATGAGCGGTGGGACGTGCTCTTTGCAGGGCTTGCCGAACACCTTGCCATACGAGATGGCGAGGATGCGCCTGGGTGGTCGGCATCTCGCGGGCTGCGGCGCTTCTGGTTCCCGTTCGATACGCCGGGCGCGCGCGCAGGGCGGCCTCCCGGGTGTTCGATCACCCGGGCCTTCGTGTCTTCGCGGCCTCGCCCGAACATCTCCTGGCCATGAAGGCACTCGCAGCCAGGCCTCGCGACGCGGAGGACATCCGGCAACTTGTGCAGTCGCTCGGCCTGCACACTGCCGATGATGTCCTAGCCCTGGCGCGCGAGATCTTCCCCGAAGAGGAACCACCAGCACGGCTCAGGCTCCTCCTGGAGGACATCTTCTCCGTCCAGGACAAATGACTCACAGAACCTGACGTAGCCGAAACGAAATGTGTGGTTATGACAGGCACGACGGAGCATGGTCGCAGTCACACATGAAGCGCTGAGCTGCGAAGACGACCTTGTGTCACTGGCCTCGTTGCCATGCTCCATTTTGACGGCAGGCCAGCCGTGCTCGGAGCACTGAGCCGCGTCCGGCGGCTCGAAGAGGTCGCCGGCTTCGTTATTAGGCTCACGGCTACAACCTCGCCATCCGGCCAGGTCAGATCGTGGTTGGCAGCTGTCCTAAAAAGGGCTCCCGGGCTTGTGGTCGCCGGGCGCTCAGACGGGGAACGTGACTCCGGTCAGCTCTTCCGAAACCGTCCATAGGCGCTGCTGTGTCTTCATGTCGTGCGATGCCGCGCTGGACCTGACGAGCTTCGGGTAGCCGCGCGTCTCGCGGAAGCCGTCCGGGCCGTAGTACTGGCCGCCGCGCACGTCCGGATCGGTTGCCGCGCGCAGCGTGGGGAGCGCCCCCATCTCCGCGCTCTGCGCGATCAGGGGCGTGACGATCGCCGCCAGGGCACGCAGCGCCGGCGGCATGTTGCGCATCAGCTCGGTGTCCGACCCGCCGGGGTGCGCGGCGGCCGCGATCGTCCCTGACCCGGCCCCCGTTCCGGCGCTGACGGCGGCCAGGCGCCGTTGCAGTTCGTAGGTGAACATCAGGTTCGCGAGCTTCGACTGGCCGTACGCGCCGACCCGGCTGTAGGACCGCTCCCACTGCAGGTCGTCGAAATGGATCCGCGCGCGGATCCGGTGCCCCATACTGCTTACCGTCACGACACGCGAGCCCGGCACCGGCAGCAGCACGTCGAGCAGGAGGCCGGTGAGCGCGAAGTGCCCGAGATGGTTCGTGCCGAATTGCATCTCGAAACCGTCCCGGGTCACCTGCTTCGGCGTGTACATCACGCCCGCGTTGTTGACGAGCAGGTCGATCCTCGGGTGGGCGGCGCGCAGCTCGGCCGCGGCGGCCCGGATCGAGTCCATCGACGTCAGGTCGAGGTGCTGCACGGACACCTGCGGCGCGCCGTGCGCAGTGCCCCGGCCTCCAGTCACGGCCGCCTCGATACGCGCGGCCGCATCCTTCCCCTTGTCCACGTTCCGAACTGCCAGCACCACCGTCGCGCCGTGCGCGGCGAGCAGCCGAGCCGTCTCGAAACCCAGCCCCGTGTTTGCGCCCGTGACGACCGCGACCCTGCCGTCCTGCTGGGGTATATCGTCCGCCGTCCACCTGTCCGCCATGGTCATCCGCCCTCCGCACCCCGCGCCATGTTGCGAGAGATTAAAGACCGTTGGTCTCGTGTAGTGAAACCTACTTTAAGAGACCGCTGGTCTGCTGTCAATAGACCGTCGGTCTGTAAGATGATGGCATGATGGCATTCCAGCGTGCGCGCAGTGCGGAACAGCGAGAGGCGCGACGCCAGACGATCCTGGACACGGCCGTCGCGATGCTCGACGAGATGCCGGTCAGCGAAGTCAGCCTCAACGAACTGAGCCGCCGTGTCGGGCTGGCCAAGTCCAACGTGCTGCGCTACTTCGAGTCCCGCGAGGCGATCCTGCTCGAGTTGCTCGACCGAGCCGGGAAGCAGTGGCTGGCCGAACTCGACGAGCAGCTCAGCGCCGGGATCGACCCGGACGGCGATGCACGCGACCGCGGTGACCAGTTCGCCGCGATCATGGCTGGCTCGCTGGCCTCCCGCCGTGTGCTGTGCGATCTGCTCAGCGCCCAGGCCAGCGTCCTTGAGCACAACGTTTCCGCCGAGATCGCGGCGCGGTACAAGCGCGCCTCGCTCGGCAATATCGCGGCGCTGGCTGCGCTTGTCCGCCGCCACCTGCCCGAACTCGGAGAAGACGGCTCGTTCCGGGTCATCGGCATGGCCTCGGTGCTCGCGAGCGCGCTATGGCCAGCCACCCGCCCGTCCGCCAGCATGCTCGCCGCCTACGATGCCGATCCCGCGCTGGCCGCCATGCGCCTGGACTTCGCCCCGGCCCTGCGGGAAGCGGTCTGCGTCATCATCAGCGGGACACTCGCGCGACTGCCGGCGTAGTGCCTTGAGTCGCGCCGGGGAACGGGTGGACGCGCTAGCTCAGCGCGAACTGCTGGTAGTCGTTTGTAATACGATGGCCCTGTGGACGGTGAGCGGTTCAACCCGGACCGGCTGAACGAGGAAGACCCGTTCGAGATCGACGATCAGGCAGCCCATTTGTTCAAGCATCCGCATCTCGGGATCGACGACATCGATGATGTCTGGGCCAGCAGCCCATTGTTCTACCCAGCCAAGCCACCCGCTCACTGGCTCATGTGCGCGGAGGTCGGCGGGCGGGTGCTGATGGTGCCGCTGGCCCCTGCACGCAGCGGGGACCCGCACCGGTGCCGGCCCATCGGCTGCTATGAGGCATCCCAGGCGCTTGCTATCCAGTACAGAAAGGACAGCCGATGACGACGCGGATGACACCCGAAGAGGAATACGCCCTTTACGCAGAGCCGGAGAATCAAGAGCCCCAGGGACCAGCACGTCGACGGAGTGCCGGACGGCTGAGTGCTCCGGTGCCGGTACGCTTCACGCCCGAACTCCTGGAACGGGTGCGGCAAGCAGCCGATGCCGACGACCGTTCACTGTCGTCCTGGATCCGCCTGGCCGTTGAACACGAGCTACGCCGTACTGCCTGATCTGCATGGTGGGTGATCGAGACCCCATTCGTGTCATCCTCGCATCCAGACCTCGGCGACTAGGGTCGTGGCCTGTGGGCCGGATCGAGATTATCGGCTGCGGATCACCGCTCCTCCCCGCCGGTGACGCGCCGAATCTCGCTGCCCTCCCGGAAACAGCACAGGTAGAACAGGTCTTCGTCCGCCGTGCCGACTGGCGCCGGGCTACCGTCGCCCAGCATGGCCAGCTCGCGTGCCTCCACGCACACGTACCACTCGTCCGGCCCGCACTGGCTTAGAATCGAGCCCGGTAGCCACGGCCACGCGGACCGATCGCCCTGCTCCTCCCGCTTGTCTCGCGGGTAGCGAACCTCCACCGCGCTGCCGTCAGGGAACCTGCCGTCGTTGTCCTCGTCCATGTCGGCTCCTTGGAGGAGCCGCCTGGACAACCTGTGTCATTATCGCAACCTCGGTGGAGTATGGCTGCATTCGCAGGTTGCGTCTCCGGCCGGCAGGCCAGTTGAGGTGCTGTCGGCGGACCTCGGCGTGCCTGCTTCCTGCGGTGTCCGAGCAGGCAAAAATTGGGTCATGGAGACTCGCAGACTGCCGTTGCGCTGGAGTGACTACGCGCGGCGCTTCGGCGGTGAGCGGGTCGCGGTTAGCGCGGCAGGGTCGCGGGGACGCCGAAGCGGGGCAGCACGGTGTCATCGAAGCGGGTTATTGCGCTGACGCGGTTGCCGGAGAGGGTAAAGACCAGTATGCCGGTGGCGCGGGCGGTGCTGGACTGCTGGTCCCGGAGATACATGACAAGCGCGGGCTGGCCGTTGGCCCGGGTCGGGACCGGCCGGTGGGTGATGCCAGGCCGGAAGATGGCCGCGCGGAGGAACCGGGCGACGAGTTCCCGGCCCAGGTACTCCAGTGGTATCGGCGGCATGGTCATGAGCACGTCGTCGGTCAGGAGAGCGACCAGTCCGTCTACGTCGCTGTTCGCGTAGGCCCTGGTGAGCCGGTCCACGAGATCCTGCTCTGCTGTCGAGCCGTGCGGCGGCGGCGGTTCCCGTATGCCTGATGGCGGGAGCTGGCGCTGCAGGGTCGCGCGGGCCCGCTTGAGCGCGCTCTTGACCGACTCTTCCGTGGTGCCGAGCATGTGCGCCACCTCGCGGGCCGGGAAGTCAAGGACGTCGCGCAAGATCAGGACCGCGCGCTGCCGCGGCGGCAGCCGCTGCAAGGCGGTGATGAAAGCCAGCGAGATCGCCTCGCTGGCCTCATAGCGGAGCTCCGGGCCAGGTGCGGCGTCCGCGAGTCCCTCCAGGAGGATGTCGGGGTAGGGCTCCAGCCACGGTGTCTCGCCTAGCCGGGTCGGCTCGGGCGCGCCGGTACCGGGTGGCGGCCAGCCGGTCTGCGGGCGTCGCCGTGCCGAGCGCAGCGCGTTCAGGCTGCGGGTCGTGGCTATCCGGTACAGCCACGTCCGGACCGAGGCCCGTCCCTCGAAGCTGCCCAGACCCTGCCAGGCCGCCAGCAAGACTTCCTGGAGAACGTCCTCGGCGTCGCTGGCGGAGCCGAGGATCCGGTAGCAGTGCACCTCAAGCTCACGCCGGTGCGATCCGACAAGCTCACCGAACGCGTCAGCATCCCCGCCCTGCGCCCGGGCCAGGAGATCGGCAGTCACGCCGCCATTGTGCCGCAAGCTTCGCGGGCCGGCCGCCCCCTCCGCCCACCCGCCGGTGTCTGCATGGGTGACGGACATTAACGCCGGCGTCATGTCGGCACGAACAGAAAGGACCCGGCCAATGCCACAGTTCATCTTCAGCTACCGCTCCGCGAAGGATTATGACGCCGCCGTTGACCCCGATGGCCTGGCGGCGTGGGGTGCGTTCCTCAACGAGGTCATCGCGCCCAGCGTCGTGGACCCGGGCTGGCCGGTCTTCGAGCCTGCCGCAGTGCTCGGCGAGGCCGGGCAGTCCACCCAGCTCGGCGGCTACGCGATCGTTACCGCTGACGATCTTCAGGCCGCGGTGTCCATGGCGGAGCACTGCCCGACCATCACCCGAGACGGCGGCGTCGAGGTGGGCGTTCTTACCGCCCTGCCTCCCGAGCACCCGGCGGAGCAGATCCGGTCGCGGCTGTCCAAGGCCTAGAGCGGCCGGGCCCCGGAGAACGTCAGCGCCACCACCAGTCGGCCGGGCCCCTGAACGCCAGGGGCCCGGCCGTCATCCTGGAGCCGTCCGGACAACGTGTGTCGTCATCGCAACCCAGATGGAGTATGGCTGCATACGCAGATATAGCCGTTGACCTGGGAAAACAGCGGATGCCTGCTGGCTCAGTCGAGGGTTTTCCCGCTTGCCGGCGAGTGCGGCAGCGCCGTGGGGCTTGCGTCCAGCGTGGCTCCGGCAGACTGCGGTCGGACGCGGAGAGGCGGGTCCGCGCGTGCAGGACAGCTCCGCATCGGGCATATGGCCCCAGCAGGCAGCCCCGGCTGTAGTGACGGACGGCAGACTATGGTTTCTGCGTCCGGTTTCCTGGGCTCGATGCGGCCGCGCCGTAAACTCCTGTGTAGGCCGAGGGAGGAGTGTGACGCGTGACCTTGGACGAGATCAGGGCGATGGGACTGCGGCTTGCCGAACTGTGCGGGAAGTACGGCATAGCGGAGCTATCCGTCTTCGGGTCGGTTGCGCGCGGCGATGCGCGGGCGGACAGTGATGTGGACTTGCTCTACGTGCGCGTTCCCGGCAATGACCTGGGTATGTCGTATTTCGCGTTGCAGGAGGACCTGGAGAAGCTCTTCGGTCGGCCTGTTGACCTTGTCCCGAAGGATGGCCTGCATCGGGTCATCCGGGATCAGGTCCTCGCCGACGCGCAGGTCCTATATGCGGCGTGACGAACTGTACGTCGCCGATCTTGTAGACAATACACAGGCTGTCCGGGAGTATCTGGACGGCATAAGCCGCGGGCAGTGGGACCAGGACCGGCTGCGGCGGGACGCGGTCCTGTACCGGCTGCTCCTGCTGGGAGAGATCGCCAGCGCTCTTCCGGACGCCCTGCGAGACCGCTATCCGGACGTGGCCTGGCGGCAGATCCGGGCCTTCCGTAACCTCGCGGTGCATAAGTACTTCGCCGTTGACTGGGCGGTTGTCTGGAAGATCGCGCAGGACGAAGTCCCGCTCCTGGAGGAGCAGGAGCCGTGGTGCCCGGCGGGGCGGTGGTGCCCGGCGGGGCGGTGGTGCCCGGCGGGCCGCCTGGGGCTTTCTCCCGGCTGGCTTTCCGGCGGCGTCCGGGTTTGGCGCAGCCGTGGGCGGTGGGGCGGCCGTCTTGGCCGGTTACGGTGACGCACCAGCTGGTGCCGGGGCTGGCGGCAGCCTGAACTGCCAGGTCGCGTGCCAGGCCGACGTCGATCGGGCCGAACCCGGCGACTTCCCCGGGATGGTCGACCAGGCCGAGCAGGGTGGCCAGGGGAATGGTCAGGTTGAGCTTCGCGGCCGGGCCGGCCGGTCCGGCCGGTCCGGCAGGCCGGGCTGGAGCGCTGGCCGGGGCGGTGCCGCTGCCGCGGTCGTCTTGCCCGGGGCTGGCCGGGGCGGTGCCGCTGCCGCGGTCGTCTTGCCCGGCACGGGTACCGGTATGCGGATGAGCGGGGCTGGGTGCGGCTGGCTGCTGTTGCAGCGATTGGCGGGTGTCTTTGCCCAGCAGGATGTCCAGGTAGGCGCGGACCCTTAGCTGGTCCATTGCACCGGGGCAGCCGGCCGTCTTCAGGTCCAGGGCGAGGGCGGTGATGGCCTGGTCGGCGGCCAGGGCCTCATCGGGGGGCAGGTGGAAACCGCACAGCGCGGCGGTGCCGGCATCTTCGCGCCACAGCTCCACCCGGGCGTCCTTCAGTGCCTCTTCACGCCGTTTCCGGGCCGCCCCTGGATCGGCTGTCAGGACGGCGCGGCCGATCGCGGCGCGGATCTGCGCCGGGGCCTTCCCCGCGAGATCCGGGACCACCAGCGCTTCGGCGGCGGCCGCGCCGGCATCGTTCAGCACCCGGGTGGACTCGGCGATCACCTGTGCCTTGTACCAGCTGAGCACGCCCTCGCCCAGGGCGCGGCTGGTCTGCGGCAGCCGGACCGCCAGATCGTGCGCCAGGGCCAGCGCCCGGTCGGCGGCGTTACGGGAGATCGCGAGGGCGGCGGCAAGCTCATCCGCGCAGTAGCTGTCCCACGGCGCCGGCTTCCCGGCCCGGGCCGCGTGGCTGCGGCCGGTAGCGGGGCGGCGGCGGATCAGCTCCGCCGACGCCGCCGCTTTCCCCGCCCCGGCCCAGGCCTCCATCTTGTCGAAGGCCCGCACGGTGCCAATCAGCTCGTCATCATCCAGGCCCGCAAAGTCGCGGGCGGCCCCGGCGGCTTTATCGGCGGCCCCGGCCAGGACAGGGCCGGGCAGGCAGGTATGAAACACCTCACCGGAGGCAAACCCGGATCGGACCGGACGCGCACCGTCCCCAGTACGAAGCGTGCTCTCCTCGCGCGCCCCGTCTGCGGGAACCGATTCGGCGGCCATGACCTCCACCATGATCCATTAATAACTTTACATAGCAGTATATCGAACAAAATATCGAATGGCAATGGCGGCAAGTCAGGCGCCAAGGCCGTCGCGACCTCAAGCCGCTCTGCTTCGGTCAAGGTCTACCCACTGCGCGACACATCGCAGCGAAGCCCTCCGATGCGGTAACCGTCCTACAGCGGGATGTTGCGGTGGGCGCCGCGGGCTTGGGGGGCCTCGGCGATCGCGCGGGCGATTGCCTGGCGGGTCTGCGCGGGGTCGATAATCTCGTCGATGACCCCCAGATCGAGGGCGCGCTGCAGGCCGCCGACGGTCCGCTCGTGCTCGGCCGCCAGCGCGGTCTCGGTTTCGTGCAGCTTCTCCGGCTCGGTGGCGGCCAGCGTGCGGCGGTGCAGGATCCGGATCGCGGCCACCGCTCCCATGACGGCCACTTCCGCGCCCGGCCAGGCCAGCACGCGGGTGGCGCCCAGCGAGCGGGAGTTCATCGCGATGTAGGCCCCGCCGTACGCCTTGCGGGTCACGAGCGTGACCCGCGGGACCACGCATTCGGCGAACGCGTGCAGCAGCTTCGCGCCGCGGCGGACGACCCCATCCCATTCCTGGCCGACCCCGGGAAGGTAGCCGGGGGTATCGACGAGCACCATGAGCGGAATCCCGAACGCGTCGCACATCCGCACGAAGCGCGCGGCCTTCTCGGCCGAGGCGGCGTCCAGGCAGCCGCCCAGGCGCAGCGGGTTGTTCGCGATCACGCCGACCGTGCCGCCGCCGAGCCGGCCCAGCGTGGTCACCACGTTCGGCGCCCACTTGGGGAACAGTTCGACCCCGGGCGCGTCCAGCACGCGGTCGATGACCGGGTGCATATCGTAGGCCCGGCGCGGTGAGTCGGGCAGCAGGCTGGCAAAATCGGCGCCGGGGGTGTCGTCCGCGACCTTGCCGTGATCCCCGAGCAGCGAGGCCAGCCGCCGCGCCTGGGTGATGGCCTCGGCGTCCGTGTCGGTCACGATGCTCGCCACGCCCGACCGGCGCGAATGCGGCTCGTGCCCGCCCAGCCGGGCCATGTCCACGTCCTCGCCGGTCACGCTGCGCACCACGTCCGGGCCGGTGACGAAGATCCGGCCCAGCCTGGAGAGGATGACGATGTCGGTGAGGGCCGGCCCGTACGCGGCGCCGCCGGCGGCGGGACCGAGGACCACCGAGATCTGCGGCACCACGCCGGACGCGTGGGTCATGGCCGCGAAGATCGTGCCGACCGCGTGCAGGCTGGCCACGCCCTCTGCCAGCCGCGCCCCGCCCGAATGCCACAGGCCGATGATGGGCACGCCGCGCCGGATGGCCTCCTCGTACGCGGCCACGATCGCCGCGCACCCGGCCTCGCCCGAGGCCCCGCCCTGGACCCGCGGGTCGGAGGCGAAGGCGACCGCTCCGGTGCCGTCGATCAGCCCCGCGCCGGCGATGGCGCCGGTCCCGCTGTCCGGCGCGATCAGCTCGAGGGTCCCGGTGTCGAACAGGGCCTCCAGGCGGATCAGCGGGTCGCGCGGCAGCGTGTAGCCCGCGTCCGGCGGCGCCGGGGACGCTGGGCCTGGGCTGGCCGCGTTCGGGGTGGCGGGCGATGACGCGGCGCGGTCGTTGTCCGTGGCGGTCATCCGAGTTCTCCTTGCGCACGTGAAGGCACGATGGGGGCGGGCCGTGCTGGTCCGGGGGACGACCCCCGGAATCCCCGGATGCCCGCGGTGGTGCGGGCCGTACACCGGCCGCGCGCCGGGCCGGAACCCGGACTCGCTGGGCCGGTCAGGGGGCGGTGAAGACAAGCGAGACGTTATGGCCGCCGAACCCGAAGGCGTTGTTCAGCACCGCCATCGGCTCCCGGGACCCGGCCCGCAGGGGCCGCGGCTCGGTCGCGACGTCGACCTTGACGCCATCGTCGGGATCTTCGAGGTTGATCGTGGGCGGCGCGGTCTTCTCGTGCAGGGCGAGGATCGCCGCGACCGACTCGACCGCGCCCGCGCCGCCGAGCAGGTGCCCGGTCATCGACTTGGTGGAGGAGACCACGACCTGTTCCGCCGCCGGGCCCAGGGCCGTCACGATGGCCTGTGCCTCGGCCACGTCGCCTTCCGGCGTGGACGTGGCGTGCGCGTTGACGTGCACGATCTGGTCGGGCGAGACGCGGGCGTCGGCCAGCGCGCGCTGCATGGCCAAGATCACGCCCGCGCCCTCGGGATGCGGGTGGGCGATGTGGTAGCCGTCCGAGGAGTACCCGGCCCCGGCTGCGACCGCGTACACCCGCGCGCCGCGCGCGGCGGCGTGCGCCGCGGATTCCAGCACCAGCATGCCGGCGCCCTCGCCGAGTACGAACCCGTCCCGGCCCTTGTCGAACGGGCGCGACGCCCGCTCCGGCTCATCGTTGCGCGCGGACAGCGCGCGCATCACCGCGAACGCGGCCATGTTCAGGGCCATGATCGCTGCCTCGGTGCCGCCCGCGACCACCACGTCGGCCCGGCCGGACCTGATCATGTCGATGCCGTAGCCGACCGCCTCGGCGCCGGACGCACACGCGCTGACCGTCGAATGCGCCCCGGCCCGAGCGCCCAGCTCGATGCTGATCCATCCCGCGGAACCGTTCGGCATCAGCATCGGCACCGTGAACGGGGAGATCCGCTGCCAGCCCTTTTCCTTGAGAATGTCGTAGGCGGCCAGGGTGGACCCGATCCCGCCGATGCCGCTGGTCACCGAGACGCCGAGCCGTTCCGGGCTGACCTCGGGCTGCCCGGCGTCGGCCCAGGCCTCCCGCGCGGCGGCCAGGGCGAACTGCTCGCAGCGGTCCATCCGGCGGGCTTGCACGCGGCCCACCGCCTCGGCGGGGTCGGCCGCGGCGGTGCCCGCGATCCGGACCGGGAGATCCTTGGCCCAGTCGTCGGTCAGGGCCTTCACGCCGCTGCGGCCGGCGAGCATCGCTGACCAGGTTGATGCGACGTCGCCGCCGAGAGGCGTGATCGCGCCCAGGCCCGTGACGACGACGCTGTTGTCGTCTGCGCTCACTGTGATCGGCTCCTCAATCTCGTGACACGGGACCCGCATCCTGGGTGGCCGCGCGCCCTGTGGTGCTGTCCGCCGCGCCGGGAAGGCTGCCCGCCAGCGCCAGCGCCAGCGAGCAGGCCCCGGGCGGCTAGCTCGCGTTCTTGTGCACGTAGTTGATAACGTCCTGAACGGTCTTGAGATCCTTCAGCTGGTCGTCGGGGATCTCCACGCCGAACTTGTCCTGCGCGGCTACGGCGATCTCGACCATGGACAGCGAGTCGATGTCGAGGTCGTCGACGAAGTTCTTGTCCGGGGTCACCTCGTCGGCCGGGACGCCCGCGATCTCGTCGATGATCTCCGTCAGACCCGTCAGGATCTCCTGCTCGGTTAGTGCCATCTGTCTGCTGACTCCTTGTCTTCCATCCGAAGTTCTCGTTATGTTGCCTGGTCACTGCCCCGCGCGTGGCCCCAAGCCCGGCTAGGGTACCGTGACCACCTGCGCGGCGTAGCACATCCCGGCGCCGAAGCCCAGTAGCAGCACGGGCATGCCCGAGTGCAGCTCGCCGCGTTCGGTCATCCGCGCCAGGGCCAGCGGGATGGACGCCGAGGACGTGTTCCCGGCGTGGATGATGTCGTCCGCGAGCCGTTCCCGCGGCACCCCGACCTTGCGGGCCAGGGCTTCGATGATCCGCAGGTTGGCCTGGTGCGGGACGAACGCGGCCAGGTCCTCCGGCAGGACGCCCGCGCGCTGGCAGGCTTCCAGCGCCATCGGGTGCAGTTCGGTGGTCGCCCACCGGAACACCGACTGTCCCTCCTGGAACAGGAACGACGCGCGGTCCTTGATGTAGATCTTCTCGGCCAGATGGCCGTTGCTGCCCCACACGACCGGGCCGATCCCCGGCTTTTCGGCCGGGTCCTCGACCGGGCCGACCACGGCCGCCCCGGCGCCGTCGGCGAAGATGATCCGGGTCGACCGGTCCGCCGGGTCCACCCAGGCCGACATCTTCTCCGATCCGATCACCAGGACGTGCCGGGCGCTCCCGGCCCGTACCGTGTCGCTGGCGTTGGCCAGCCCGTAGCAGAAACCGGCGCAGGCGGCGTTGAGGTCGTAGGCGCCCGGGGCGATGATGCCGAGCCGGGACGCGACCGTGGCGGACACGTTGGGGATCGGTGCCTCGGTGCTGCAGGTCGCCACGATGACCAGGTCAATGTCGGACACGCTGACGCCGCTGCCGGCGATCGCCTTGCCCGCCGCGGCCACCGCCATGTCGGCGACGGTCTCGTCCGGGCCGGCGATCCTCCGGCTCGCGATGCCGACCCGGCTGCGAATCCACTCGTCGCTGGTGTCCATGGCGGCCGCGAGATCATCGTTGGTCACCACGTTGCCGGGCTGGTAGCCGCCGAACGCAAGGATGCGGGCACCAGGGGCCGGCGGGAGTTGCATCGCGCCGCCTCTCTGTGTCGTTTCGGTCACGGGGTCGTCCTGGTCACGATCGTCTCGATCACGGTGACCTTTCAGTGCCTTTTTTCTGGCGGAACGGGCCCCGCGGGGGCTATCCGGCGCCCTCGGGCAGCAGCCGGGCCAGCGGCTGTCCCGCGCTGACCGGGTCCCCGTCCTGCACGAGCCACTCGATGATCGCGCCGCGCCACTGCGGGATGATCGCGCGCCGGTCATTGCGCGCCTCGACGTGGCCAACCTCGGTGCTGGTGCCGTCGGCGACCGCGACATGCGGGGCCGAGCGGAAGGTACCGCCCAGCGGGGCGACCAGCAGCCGCCACTCGGGCAGGTCACCCATCCAGCTGGCGCCGACGTCGGCGTAGTCCTCCGCGTCGTCGTCCGTGTTCTCGTCCACGGGGACGCCGGCCTCGGTGACGAGGGCCAGGTCAGGTGCGAGCGTCATGCGAGCCTCCGCGGTGCGGGTGAGGATGTCACCTCGGCGAGCAGCTTGCGCGCCGCCTCCAGGTCATCCGGGGTCTTCAGGGCGTGCACGGTCACGCCGGGCAGCGACCGGCGGGCCAGGCCGGCGAGCGTGCCGGCCGGCGGCAGCTCGATCAGCGCGGTGACCCCGTGGTCCGCCATCGTGCGCATGCACGCGTCCCAGCGGACCGGCGTGGCGACCTGCCCGACGATGCGGTCCAGCCAGTCCGCCCCGGTGGCGACGACGGCGCCGTCCTGGTTGGACAGCAGGGCGATGCGGGGATCGCTGACGGTCACGGCACCGGCCGCCGCACGCAGGGCGGCCACGGCCGGTGCCATGTGCACCGTGTGGAAGGCGCCCGCGACGGACAGCGGCCGCAGCCGCGCCCCGGCCGGCGGATCCGCCGCGAACGCGGCAAGCTGCTCCTGCGTCCCGGCCGCCACGATCTGCCCCGCGCCGTTCACGTTCGCCGGGGTCAGGCCGTGCGCCTCGATGGCCGCCAGCACGGTGGCCTCGTCCCCGCCCAGGACCGCGGTCATCCCGGTGGGGCGGGCGGCCGCGGCCGCGGCCATCGCCTGCCCCCGCACCGCGACGAGCCGGAGCGCGTCGGCAGGGCTCAGCACGCCGGCGATGGCCCCCGCGGCCAGCTCGCCCACGCTGTGGCCGGCCGTGGCCAGCCCGGCGCCGGTGGCCGGGAGGGCGCTGTCGACGGGCGTTTCGGCGAGGAGCGCTTCGGCGGCCGCGAGCGCCGCCGCGACCAGCAGCGGCTGGGCGACGGCGGTATCCTTGATCTCCTCGGCGCCGGCCGTGGTGCCGGACCGGATGAGGTCGACGCCCGCGAGCTCAGACCAGGCACCCAGACGCGTCGCGACGCCGGGCACATCGAGCCAGGGCGACAGGAAGCCGGGGGCCTGAGCCCCCTGGCCGGGAGCGGTGATAACGAGCACGTTTACAGCCTGCACTGTAGAAGTCCGCTACTCCTACACCAGACATGACGAAGTTTCCGGGGGAAACTTTGTACCCTTCCGCCAAATAGCGTTAACCCGCGCGTCACCGTCCCGTTGCGAACCGCTGCACGCCGGCGATGCCAGGACGCCGGGACTCATGCCGCCGTCTTCCCGGGGGAGGTATAGCGTCGGACGTGTCCGGCACAGGCCCGGAACGTCTCGCCCCTATCAGGAACGGGATTACTGATGGCTGAACGCATGAGCGACGACGCGCAGCCGGCCGCGCAGGCCGGCGACCCCCAGCCGCAATCGCCCCTGGAGCCATTCGGCCAAGCCGAGAGCTGGAAGCTGATCTCGGCGGGCGGCGTCGGCCGGATCGGGTACTCCGGCCGGTACGGCCCGACCATCCTCCCGGTCAACTTCATGGTGCAGGGCAACGTGATCTATTTCCGCACCGCGCGGCACTCCACCATGGAAGAGGACCTGCGCACCGGCATCGCGCACGCCGACTACAAGGTGGCGTTCGAGATCGACCACTTCGACGACACCGCGCACGCCGGCTGGAGCGTCCTGGTCCAGGGCGACGTCCACCCCATGGAATCCGACGACGAGCTCGCGGTGGCCTCCCAGGCCAGCGTGGAGTCCTGGGTGGCCGGCGACCGCGACCTGTTCATGCGCATCACCCCCACCAAGGTCACCGGCCACCGCGTCGGCCAGCTCCCCGGCTAGCGGCCGCCCGCCCGGCTCAAGCGGGCTCGGCGGCCAGGCGGCCGAGGATGATCGCGGTCCACAGCGCGAACGCGTCGCGGCCGTCGGACGGGGTGTAGCCGGTCAGCTCGGTCACCCGGCGGAGCCGGTAGCGGACCGTGTTGGGGTGCACAAACAGCATGCGCGCCGTCGCCTCCAGGGAGGACCCCTGTTCCAGGTAGGTGCTGAGCGTGTCCACCAGGGCCGACCCGCCGGCCAGCAGCGGCTCGTACACGTGCGTGACCAGCTCGGCGCGCGCGTCGGTGTCCCCGTCCAGGGCCCGTTCGGGCAGCAGTTCGTCCGCGCTCACGGGCCGGGGGGCGTCCGGCCACGCGCCCGCCGCGCGCAGCCCGGCCAGCGCGGCACGCGCCGAGGTGGCCGCGGACCGCAGGTCGGGAACGACTGGCCCGACCACGAGCGGGCCGGCACCGAACCGCCCGGCGAAGCGCTCCGCGGCGCTGAGCGGATCGTCCGTGCCGCCGAGCAGGACCACCAGGCGGCTGCCCTGCACGCCGGCCAGCACGTCCAGGCGGCCGCGCTTGGCGTCCGTGCGCAGGTCATCGATCAGCGCGGCGGCGGTGTCCTCACCCTCGACCAGGCCGGCGATGACCGCGACGGGGGAGGAGGACCAGTTCAGCGCGGACGCCCACGAATGCAGCGATTCCTCGCTCTCCCCCCGCACCAGGGAATCCACCACGAGGGCCTCGAGCCGGGCGTCCCACGCTCCCCGCGCCTCCGCGGTCCGCGCGTAGACCTGCGCCGCGCCGAAGGCGACCTCCCGGGTGTACCGGAGCACCGCTTCGCGCAGCTCCGCCTCGCCGCCGGGCGCCGCCAGCTCGTTGACCTGCGCCTCCACCACGTCGATGATGACGCGCACCATCTCCACGGCCTGCTGCAGGCTGACCGCCCGGGCCAGCTCGCGCGGCGCCGTGCCGAACACCTCGCCCGCGACCGCGGGGCGGTCCCGTTCGGGATGGCGGATCCAGTCCACGAACGCGGCGATCCCGGCCTGCGCGACCAGCCCGAGCCACGACCGGTTTTCCGCCGACATGGCCCGGAACCACGGCAGCCGCTTGTCCATCGACGCGATGGCGGCCGTGCCGAGACTGCCCATCGACCGCTCGATGCGCGCCACGGTCTCCTGGTCGACCCGGCTTCCCTCCCCGGGCCGGGCGCCACGGGGTGCCCTGGCTTTCCGGGCGCCCCGCGGACGGCCGGTCTGCTCGCTGGTGGACATGCGCCTAGAGTGTCACGTTTATGGAGACAGAGATCATTCAGGTCCGTACGGGCAGCCGCGAAGGCCTGTTCGACATCACCGGCCCGTGCGCGGAGTTCGCGTCCGGCGCGTCCGGCGGCGGCGACGGGCTGCTGCACGTGTTCGTCCCGCACGCCACGGCCGGCCTCGCGCTGATCGAGCTGGGCTCCTCCAGCGACCGTGACCTGCTCGCGGTGCTGGCGGACCTCCTGCCCGCCGATGACCGCTGGCGGCACGCGCACGGTTCGCGCGGGCACGGCCGGTCGCACGTGCTGCCGGCCTTCGTGCCGCCCTACGCCACGGTCCCGGTCATCGGCGGGAACCTGGCCCTGGGCACCTGGCAGTCCATCGCCCTCGTCGACCTGAACGTCGACAACCACACGCGCCAGGTCCGGCTTTCCTTTCTCGGCTGACCGTACGGGGCCGGCTGCCGCAGGCCGCCACCCTCGCCCCGCGTCCCGGACGGCCGCAACCGGCAATCGCCCCCGGCGCGGCCAGTCCTAGTCCCCCGACATCTACGGGACAACTCCGGGAGAGTTCCAGCCGAAGTAAGAGCCCCGGACGTTGCTGTCGTGGTCCGGCGTTCTCACGGTGATCATCTGGCTCCCGGTGCCCTGCGGCTGCACCGTTCTTCTCGTCGCCACGTTGATCCATTGCGTGCCTGCGGTGTTCTGGGAGTTGACTCCCGGAGGGGTCTTCCACTGCTGAAAGGCGCTGTTGTTGCAGGTACGGAGCACGAGCCCGTGGGGTCCGCCTGGGTTGCCGGCGTACCCTCCATCGGGGTCGGACAGGCACAGGCCGGACCGATTGCCGTGGGGCGCGTACTCGAAACGGCGCTCGTTGACGTTGTGCGTCGTCTGGACAGCGTTAAAATCCGTCGCCGGGTCGCGAGCCTCGTGCGGGTAGACGGTCACTGGCTGGTTGACCCGTGCGTACTGCTGGTAGACGTCCCAGTCGTTGCGGTAGACGTTTTCCTCGTAGCCGCAGGTGCCAGACGGTGCGTTCACGCACGCTGAGGTGGAAGCGACGGCGGATGTAGCGCTGAGCATAGGAAGCGCGGGGAGCAGGGCGAGCGTTGCTCCCCCTGTGATAGCCGCGAGCCATCGCGTGCTCCGGGTCCTGTTCATCAATACCTTCCTGCTGGTCGGACGATCTCGAAATAGTCCGTGGGTTCCAGTACGCGGGTAGTAGGTGTGCCACCCGACGCGCGTCCCGCTCTCCAGAGCCCCGCATGTCGTGTGCCACCACTGCTGCCAGGGAGACTGGTAGCTCACTGTCATCAATTCGTCGCACTGTGTCAGTCATAAGGACGCAGGCTGGCCAGCAGAAGTTGCCTCGTTCTGTCTTTCTGTCGCCGCGACGTGACTAAATGAAGTCAAACGGCAGCCCTGGCGCGCGCTGCGCGTTCGGGCGAGCCTGAGAACGCTGACCACATCGGTCTATCCGCCTGGCCAGCGCGGGAGAGCGTCCACGGGTGGGCCCTGTGTGACTGGCGCGCCAAATGAGCCGACGGCCCCAGAGGCGAGCGCGGACCGGGGCCGGGCGGAGCGGCTAGGCGCGGACTTCGGGCTGGGTTTCGGCTTCGGGGCGGCCGGGGGCGGCGGCCTGGCTCACGGCCCGCGGGTCGCCCAGGGCCTCGCTGACCGGAAGGTCGAGGCGGTACTTCTCGATCGCCTGGGTGAGCACGTCCGGCTTGACCTCGCCGCGCTTGGCCAGCTGGCCCAGCACGGCGACGGTGACTGACTCGGCGTCCACGTGGAAGAACCGCCGGGCCGCCGCACGGGTGTCGGAGAAGCCGTACCCGTCGGTGCCGAGCGACGCGTACGGCGCCGGTACCCAGCGGGCGATCTGGTCCGGGACGGCCCGGATCCAGTCGCTGACCGTGACCACCGGGCCCGGCCGGCCGTCCAGGACCTGGGTGACGTACGGGACGCGCGGTCGCTCTTCCGGGTGCAGCATGTTCCATTCCTCGCACGCCATCGCGTCGCGGCGCAGCTCCGTCCAGGAAGTCGCGGACCACACCGATGCGGCCACGCCCCAGTCGTCGGCGAGCAGCTTCTGCGCCTGCAGGGCCGCCCGGATGGCCACGCCGGACGCGAGGATCTGCGCGTTCGGCGCCGTGCTGGCCGGCCCCGCCCCGTCCGCCGGGTTCTCCCCGCCATCGGGATGGACGCGAGGATCGGCCCGTTCGGAATGACCGGCGTCCTCATCTGGCCGCTCACCCATCCGGGCCGCGCCCGTCCCGAGCGGCTCGTGACCGGCGGCCGGTGCGTATTCGTACAGCCCGCGCAGGATGCCCTGCTCCAGAGCGGCCTTCCCGCCCGGGAACTCGGCGGGCTCGGCGGGCTGGGGGTACGGCTCGTTGTAGACGGTTAGGTAGTAGAAGATGTTCTCGCCCTCGGGGTGATCCGGGGTCGAGGAGTACATCCGCCGCAGCGCGTCCCGCATGATGTAGGCCATCTCGAACGCCCACCCGGCGTCGTAGCAGACGCACGCCTCGCTGACCGAGGCCAGCAGCACTGAGTGACCGTCGTTATGCTGCAGGCCCTCGCCAGTCAGCGTGGTCCGGCCGGCGGTCGCGCCGAGCAGGAAGCCGCGGCCGAGCTGGTCGCCGAGCGCCCACATCTGGTCGCCGGTCCGCTGCCAGCCGAACATCGAGTAGAAGATGTAGACCGGGATCATGTTCGTGCTGTGCGTGGCGTACGCGGTCCCGGCCGCGATCATCGAGCCCATCGCGCCGTCTTCGGTGATCCCCTCGTGCAGGATCTGGCCCTTCTCGGACTCCTTGTAGGACAGCAGCAAGTTGCGGTCGACGGCCTCGTACGTCTGGCCGTGCGGGGAGTAGATCTTCGCCGTCGGGAACAGCGAGTCCATCCCGAACGTGCGCGCCTCGTCGGGGATGATCGGCACGAACCGCGCGCCGATCTTCTTGTCCTTCATCAGCTCCTTGAGCAGCCGCACGAACGCCATCGTGGTGGCGACCGGCTGCTTGCCCGAGCCCTTCTTCAGCTCGTCGTAGGTCTTGTCCGGCACCGGGGGCAGCGGCTTGGCCCGGACGGCGCGCTTGGGCAGGTAGCCGTTGAGGGCCGCGCGCCGCTCCTTCATGTACTGGATCTCGTCGGAGTCGTGGCCCGGGTGGTAATACGGCGGCAGGTCCGCCTCCAGGGCGGCGTCCGAGATCGGCAGGTAGAGCCGGTCGCGGAAATCCTTCAGCTCGGCGTGGGTGAGCTTCTTCATCTGGTGCGTCGCGTTGCGCGCCTCGAAGTCGGGCCCGAGGGTCCAGCCCTTGATCGTGTGCGTCAGGATCACGGTCGGCTGGCCGACATGCTCGCGGGCGGACTTGAAGGCGGCGTAGACCTTCCGGTAGTCGTGCCCGCCGCGGGAGAGGTTCCGCAGGTCGTCGTCGGACAGGTGCTGGACCATCGCCCGCAGCCGCGGGTCACCGCCGAAGAAGTTCTCCCGGATGTAGCCGCCGGCCTCCACCGAATAGGTCTGGAACTGCCCGTCCGGCGTGGTGTTCATCTTGTTGACGAGCACGCCGTCGGTGTCCTGGGCCAGCAGCGGGTCCCAGTCGCGGCCCCAGATGACTTTGATCACATTCCAGCCCGCGCCGCGGAAGTAGGCCTCGAGCTCCTGGATGATCTTGCCGTTGCCGCGTACCGGCCCGTCCAGCCGCTGCAGGTTGCAGTTGATGACGAACGTCAGGTTGTCGAGCTCCTCCCGCGCGGCGAGGCCGATCGCGCCCAGAGCTTCGGGCTCGTCCATCTCCCCGTCGCCCAGGAATGACCACACGTGCGAGCGGCTGGTGTCGTGCAGTTCGCGGGCGAGCAGGTACCGGTTGAAGCGCGCCTGGTAGATCGCGTTCAGCGGGCCGAGGCCCATCGAGACGGTGGGGAACTCCCAGAAGCCCGGCATCAGCCGCGGGTGCGGGTAGGACGGGAGGCCACCGCCCGGGTGGGAAAGTTCCTGCCGGAAGCCGTCCAGCCGGTTCTCGTCCAGCCGGCCCTCGAGGAACGCGCGGGCGTAGATGCCCGGCGCGGCGTGGCCCTGGAAGAAGACCTGGTCGCCGGACTCGCCGTTCTCCTTGCCGCGGAAGAAGTGGTTGAAGCCCACCTCGTACAGGCTCGCGGCCGACGCGTAGGTGGCGATGTGCCCGCCCACCCCCAGGCCGGGCCGGTTCGCGCGGGAGACCATGACGGCCGCGTTCCAGCGGATGTAGGCGCGGATGCGCCGCTCGATGTACTCGTCACCCGGGAACCACGGTTCCTGCTCGGGCGGGATCGAGTTGATGTAATCGGTGCTGCGCAGCCCCGGCACGCCGACCTGCTGCCCGCGCGCCCGCTCCAGCAGGCGGAGCATCAGGTAACGCGCCCGGGCGCGGCCGCGGGTATCCACGACCGTGTCGAATGAGTCGACCCACTCTCGGGTCTCGTCCGGATCGATGTCGGGCAGCTGGGTCGGGAGCCCGTCATTGATGATCGAGAAGCGCTGGCGTCCGGAAGCCACGGGGTAGCCTCGCCTTCCGCTAGTTCAGGGCGGCTGTACGCCGCGGTTTCTTCGATGATGTCCGGATCAATCGTCCTGCGTTTGGCCGGGAAATGCATCTCTACTACAAGGTAACCGCGCGCAGACACTGTCCGGGGGGACGACCCCCCTGGACCCCCCGCTGCCCGCTGCGGTACCTGCGGTAACACGGGCCGTTCGCCGGGCCTGGAGGCCCGGACTCGCTGGGCTGGCCCGGGGGGACGACCCCCCGGATCCCCCCGCTGCGCTCCGCGCCCCGCGGCGGTACTTCGCCGGCACACCGGCCGCTCGCCGGGCCTGGAGGCCCGGACTCGCTGGGCTGGCCCGGGGGGACGACCCCCCGGATCCCCCCGCTGCGCTCCGCGCCCCGCGGCGGTACTTCGCCGGCACACCGGCCGCTCGCCGGGCCTGGAGGCCCGGACTCGCTGGGCCGGTAACGGTCGACTCGCCGTAACCTGTGCCGGGTTTACGGGCCGTCCCGGCAGGGGGTTCCCGGCCCTGCGGAAACGAAATTGTGTCAGCAGTTTTGCACGGTTGCGGCGATTGCCACTTGCGCGTCGCGCCGGGCCAGTGTGAACTGTCCCAACAAGAAGTGCGGACGCGGTCATCGCCGCCAGGTACCAGGCCCACGGTAAGGACCCGTGGGCACGGGCCTGGCCCGGAGGGAGCGATGGCGCGGGGAGGGTGCAGGAGGACGTCAGTGAGCGCGACCGCGGGCCAGGCCCAGGATCAACGCGGCCAGGCCGAACGGCTCGGCATCAAGCAGGGCCAGGTGGTGCAGGAGATCGGCTATGACGACGATTGCGACGAGGATCTGCGCGACGCGATCGGCGATGTGGACGGCGTGGAGCTTGTCGGCGAGGACTATGACGACGTGGTCGACGTTGTCCTGCTGTGGTGGCGGGACGAGGACGGAGATCTCGTCGACGCCCTGGTCGACGCGCTGACCCCGCTGACCGACGGGGGGTACATCTGGCTGCTGACGCCCAAGGCGGGCCGGGCGGGCCATGTCGAGCCGAGTGACATCGGCGAGGCGGCCCCGACCGCGGGCCTGTCGCAGACGTCCAGCATCAGTGCGGCCCGTGACTGGTCCGGGTCCCGGCTGGTGGCGCCGCGCGCGCGGCGCTGACCGCGGAGCCCGTCCCGTTCCGCCCGGCGCCTGTCCCAGGCTGCCGGCGGGCCTGACCGCCCGGCGGGATGGCAGACTTGGCGGCGGAACACAGTCTCGCGTGCCCGCCACGCGCTATGACCCTGTGCTTCCCTGGCGCCGTGCCGCGTGGCACAGTGCTGGCGGTAGCACTGGGCTCGGCGCGGGAACGGGCGCGCCCAGCGTCCTACGGAAAGGACCCCGGCATGGCGGTAGAGATCGGCGAGCAGGCCCCCGACTTCGAGCTTACTGACCAGCATGGCGCTACGGTGCGGCTGTCGGACTTCCGCGGCTCGAAGAACGTTGTGCTCATCTTCTACCCGCTGGCGTTCAGCCCGGTGTGCAGCAGCGAGCTGTACGCCATGCGCGACGAGTTCCCCGAGGTCTCGCGGGAGGACGTCGAGTTGCTCACCGTCTCGGTCGACTCCATGTTCACCCACCGGGCCTGGGCGGACACCGAACATTTCAATTTCGGCCTGCTGTCGGACTTTTGGCCGCACGGTGAGGTAGCGAAGACCTATGGTGTCTTCGACGATGCCAGGGGCCTGGCCACTCGCGGGACCTTCGTCATCGACAAGGCGGGCGTGGTGCGGTGGAAGGTCGTGAACCCGATCCCGCAGGCGCGCGACATCAGCGACTACCAGAAGGCGCTGGCCGAGCTGCACTGAATTTCCTTGATCCGGCCGCGCCGTGCTGACCTCGCGGAAGATCACAGCGCGGCCGGACGGGGCACACGGGCCCACGATTGGAGTAGATGGCGGGGATGCCCTGCTACCACTGCGGGACGCGGCAGGTGGACCCGGACCGGGGCGAGAGCCCCTGGACCCGGGGAGTGCTGCGCGATCATCAGATACTTGTTTGCCCTCGGTGCCAGCCCCTGCGCGACTGGACCGCGGAACTGGACCGGTGCGGCCGCTGCGCCAGCGCCCACCTGGTCCGCCGGCTGGACGAGGTGGAGTGCCGTGACTGCGGCCTCATCCGTCTGACCGGTGCCGAGGGCGAGCCGGGCGCGGATCACGTCTGCGGTCCCAGGGTGGCACCGGCGCACCGGGAGGCCCGCCTGCCGTCCGCACCGGATCCGGAACTGGCCGCGGAGGTCGAGCGGGCCCTGGCCAAGGTGCTGGGCAAGACGGCCAAGATCGTCGCGGCCCCCTAGCCGGTTCTGTGGCCGGCTAGCGGGCCAGGCGCGGCGCCGCTGCCTGATCCGAATATTCCGACCATCACGGCGTCCGGCCAGGGATACCAGGGATACCAGGGATACCAGGGATACCAGGGGCTTAGAAGATGCCGGTGGCCGGGTTGCCGTCGGCGGACTGCTCACCGGACCGCCGCGACCGCTCGATCAGGCCGGTCGCCAGCCCGATCAGGTGGGCCGGCTTCATCGGCTTGGTGACGTAGCCGTCGGCGCCTGCCATCGCCGTCACGGTCGGCTGCAGCACCGGGAACGCGGTGATCATCGCGAAAGCCAGCCCGGGGGCTTGGTGCCGGACCGCCGCCAGCAGCCGGAGGGCTTCGGCGTCGGGCAGTTCGAAGTCGGCCAGGACCAGGTCCCAAGGCTCACCCATGACCAGGGCCGCCGCCGCGTTGCCACTGGCCACGGACGTGACCTCGAATCCTTCCCAGACGCCCAGGATGGTCTCGGCGAACAGCGCAACCGCAGGATCACGCTCGACCACGAGAATCTTGCCGGGGCCGGTGTTCGATGTGTTTCGCATGTCCCGACCATGTTCTGCCGTCAGTGGCCGAGCGGGGTGCACGCCGGTTGCAGCCAGGTAGCAGCGGGCGCGGGCTATGGGCGCTGGTCCGGGATCTTCGCGCTGGCCCGGCTCGGGATCAGCCCCAGGCCGCCGAAGACCAGCTCGACCACGTACCCGGCGGTGGCCATGGCCGCGTAGAAGGTGACCAGGATGAAGGCGGCCATCCTCGCGGCACGGTCGAACCCAATACCCTAGTGGGGTATTTCCAGAGACGTTCAGGGGCAGGGGCGATTCCGCTGGTAACAGCGTAATCAGGCCCAGCTACGCGCCGATGGGCCAGGAGGGGGTCTTGGCAGCGGCGGTCGGCAGGTGCGAATCGTCCACGGCGTAGCTGAGGTCGGCGGTCGCGTCGACCACCCCGTCCACGGCCCGGACCAGCGGCAGCACGAGCCCGATCATGCTCTTGCGCTCGACCTCTCCGGTCACGGCCACTACGCCGTGGCGGACGTCGACGTCCAGCAGCACCGGGTTGGTCCCCAGGTAGTTGTCCAGAACGTCACGGAAGATCTCGTCCCGGATGTCGGCGTCCGGGCGGAGGAAGACCCGGAGCAGGTCGCGGGGGGTCACGACGCCGGCCAGCGTTCCGTCGCAGGCCACGACGGGCAGGCACGTGGCGTGGTGCTTGTCCATCAGCCGGGCCGCTTCCGCCACGGGCACGTCGGGGGTCACGGTCACGACGCGGGTCGTCATCACTTCCCCGGCGACGCTGCCGGCCGCGACGGCGTGCAGGCCCCGCCGCCACCGCAGCGGGCGGACGGTGCCCAGCCCCGTGCTCAGGTCGTGCTGCAGTTCTTCCTTCTTCAGCAGGTCGGTGTCGCGGACGATGCCGGTGACCGTGCCGTTGCGGCCGAACACAGGCAGCGCGCTGATCTTCTCCTCCACGAACAGGGCGGCCAGGTCCTTAAACGGCGTTTCTGTGGTCACCGTAACGACGTCAGTGGTCATTACGTCCGCCACCGTGCGGTGCTTCATCGAAATGCCCCCCTACCGGGCGAGCTTTGCCTATCGACAATGCCGCCCTGCCCTGCCCCTAGATAGAGAAATTCGTCCCGCCCTCCGCAGACCTTCGCCCAGGGTGCCGGGGCAAGCGGGCCCGGTGTCCCCGGGTGGGGGACCCGGTGCCGGTTGCTTGAATCCGGTACTTTCACGATCGCCCCGCCGGCCCCGGCACCGTCATGGCGTAACGTCCCTGCCTCCCGGGATCAAAGCACCGGGCGGAAAGGACTTCCGTCACGCCCTGAGAAAACCATCCCGGGGACACGCTCTGGTGAACGCGCCGGTGGCCGGCGTCCGTGAGCGGACCAAGGTCCGCTCACGCGGGGACATTAAGCCGTGGTGCCAGGCGCGCCGCAGAGAAATCCTTAAATCGTCAGCCCATTGGCTAAGGGGTGAGCATGATGACACGGACCGACATTCACCTTGACGCCATGCTCCGGCATCTGGGCGCGGCCTATTACGACTCCCTGCAAGGCAGGGCATCTCGCACTGATGTCGCCCGGGCGCTGGACACGGTCGAAGATCATCTCACCGACAAGGGCGCGCGTCACGCGACCGGGACGGCCCAGACACGCCAGGCGCAGCGGCCCGGCCACCGTAGGGCCCGCCACCAGCCAGGCCGCTGGAAGAGGCGGGTTCAGGACGTGATGACCACCTCGGTGGTGACCATCGACCGGGTCACTCCGTACAAGGAGATCACCCGGGTGCTGGCCGAACACCGGATCAGCGGCGTCCCGGTCCTGACCATGGGCCGTCACGTGGCCGGGGTCGTTTCCGAGGCGGACCTGCTCGCCGTCGAGGAGCAGCACGCCCGCCAGGCCCGCGGCGCCGGCGCCGGGCGGCCGCACCTGTTTGGCCGCCGTCCCCCGCACGGGGACCTGACGGCCGAAGTGATGATGACGGCACCCGTGGTCACCATCCACCCGGACGCGCCGATACCCAGCGCGGCCCGGCTCATGACCACCCACCGGATCCGGCGGCTGCCGGTGGTCGACCCCGACGGCAAGCTGATCGGGATCGTCACCCGCCGGGACCTGCTGAGCGTGTTCCTGCGGCCGGACGACGAGATCGCCGCCGACGCCTCCCAATTGCTGGATGACGTCCTGCGCGCCGACCCGGCCATGGTCCAGGCCGTGGTGCGGAACGGCCGGGTCATCCTCACCGGCACCACCAGCGGGGCCGAGGAGGAGGAACTGATCCCCGTCGCGATGCGGCTGATCTGGGACGTCGACGGGGTCGTCGACGTCATCAGCCGGGTCAACCAGGCCCCGGGCCCGCAGCACGCCACCGCGGCCGCTGACCGGGGGGACAGCCCGCAGTAAGGGCGGCGACCGGCCCGTCGCCGCCCATAACGGCCCCGCAGGAAGCAGCGGCGCACCTCCTGCGGGGCTTTTCCTGTGGGCCAGCGCCGGTCAGGCTGGGCCAGCCGGTCAGGCTGGGCCAGCCGGGGTCAGGTGCTGTAGTGCCCGGTCCATCGCGGGCCGGTGGTGCGCCATTCGGCGTCCCAGGCCCTCATCCGCCGCCGGTCCAGGGCGTATCGGCCGAGCACCTGAAGACCCACGAGCGCGACGATGAGCAGCAGTCCGGTGGACGTGGACGCGACGAACACATCGCTGACGAGGTCGCCGCGGGTTGTGGGCGGGTCCGTGACCGTGCCGGCCGCGGTGATCCAGATGGACACGGTGCTGCCCTTGGCCGAACCGGCCCGGGCCAGCACCTGACCGACGTGGACCGTTCCGTTGGCCGCCACCCACCGGGCCGGGACCCACGCGGTCTGAACACCCGAATAGGGATCGGGGCTGCCATGCGCGGGGGGCGCCTGGGTGAGCGCGGCCCGGACCTGGTGATCGGCCGCCCGCTCGGCCTGGCTCTGGCGGATGACCGTGTGATCGACCGCCAGGCCGACACTGGCCGAGGCGAGTGGCACCCCGGCCAGGATCAGGATCAGAATAAGGAGCCGCAGGGTGACCTCGAGCCGGTCGGCGCGGCGGCGCAACGGGTTATGGTCCAGTCCGAGCCACCGGGCGTACCGCGTCGGGCGGGCGGGGCTGGTTCCGGCCGCGCTCATCGCGATCACCTCCAGCCGCGAGAGCGGTGGCCGTCGGCGACGTCAGGTCGGCCGTACGGCGGGCTTGATGAGCAGCGCGGCGGCCGCGTCGGCCGACCGCTCGGGCAGCACCTGGACGGTGCCGTGGGCCGCCGTGATGGCCTCCTGCGACACCCGGTAGTGGTGGCCGCAGAGCAGCAGATCGACGGGGCGAGGCCGGGTCACCGAGGCGGGCATGATCACCCGCACCACGGGTCGCCCGGGGCAGCAACAGGCGTGGAACTCCGGCGAAGAGGGCGGCATCCGCTCGGCCGCGGCTGCGGCAGCGCTATCCGGCACGACCGCCAGGGCCTCGCTGTGGTGGGGAAATCGTGGCTTCATGTCCTCATGATGGTCTCCGGGGCGAAGCGCTCCCAGAGACGTAGTTCATGCGGTCAAAGGCCAAAGGTCCCGCCCTAAGGGCCGAAGTTCTCCCGCCAAAGGTCCCCAACGGCCGTACGGGCTCATGGTCTCACGGGCGTGGCGGGAGCACGACCCACGCTGCCGGCGTACGGCGGCCGCTGCCCGTACCGCGGGAACCGCGAGGCGCGCACCGTCGTGTACCGGATCACCACCGTCGCCGCACGGGGAGGGCCGTCCTCGGTGCTCCGCGCGGGAGAGCCGTCCATCCGGCCCACCGGGCCAGAAAGACAAAAGATAAAGGACGGGAAGAATCTTCGCCCGCTTCTCGCGGATCCTGATTGCGCGGTGCGCGGCCTTTCACCGGGACCGTTACCCCGCGTCTGCTCTTGATTCTTCCCGCCAGTCCTCACCTCACCCGGGCCCCGTGAGGCCGCCTAGATCCGAACGGCCCACCGGGCGGTGACCTTGGTCCGGAGCACCCGGCCAGATGTCAAGGGACTTTATTCCCTAGCGCGTCCGGCGCGCCTGGCTCACGATGACGACTCGACGGTGAGGATAGGGCAATGGAGCCAGCCACACATCACGGGAGCCAGCGGGTGATCGCCCGCGCGGACCTTGACCACCTATTGGCGGCGATCGCGCGGCGGGGGTTCCGGCTCATCGGGCCGACCGTGCGCGACGGCGCCATCGTCTACGACGACATATGGACATCGGCCGACCTGCCGGCCGGGTGGACCGACGAGCAGGACGGCGGTCGCTACCGCCTGCACCGCCGGGACGACGAGGCGCTGTTCGGGTACGCCGTCGGCCCGCAGTCCTGGAAACGGTACCTGTTCCCGCCCACCAGCGTGGTGTGGCGGAGCGGCCAGGACCGCGCCGCCGCCGAAGCCGAAGCCGAAGCCGGGCCGCCGATGGCGTTTATCGGTGTGCGCTCGTGCGAGCTGCGCGCGATCGCGATCCAGGATCGGGTGTTCCTGGGCGGCCAGTACGTCGATCCGGTCTACGCGGGCCGGCGTGAGAGCGCGTTCCTGGTCGCCGTCAACTGCGGGACGGCCGGCGGGACGTGCTTCTGCGTCTCGATGGACGCCGGCCCCAAGGCGGAATCCGGTTTCGACCTGGCCCTGACCGAACTGATGGACGGCGGCCGGCACGAGTTCCTGGTGGAAGCCGGCACCGGCCGCGGCGCGGACGTGCTGAGCGAGGTCACCAGCCGGCCCGCGGGCCGACCGGACACCCAGGCCGCCGACCTGGTCACCGAGCGGACCGCCGCGTCCATGGGGCGGGAACTGGACACCGGCGGGATCAAGGACCTGCTGTACGGCAACTTCGAGCACCCGCGCTGGGACGACGTGGCGTCACGCTGCCTGACCTGCGGGAACTGCACCATGGTCTGCCCGACGTGCTTCTGCTTCAGCATCACGGAAGTCACCGACCTGGCCGGGACGCAGGCGGAGGAGCAGCGGTCCTGGGATTCCTGCTTTACTGTGGGTCACTCCAACCTGCACGGCGGCCCGGTGCGGGTGTCCGGCCGCTCCCGGTACCGGCAGTGGATGACGCACAAGCTGGCCACCTGGATCGACCAGTTCGGCACCTCGGGCTGCGTCGGCTGCGGCCGGTGCATCACCTGGTGCCCGGTCGGCATCGACATCACCGAGGAGGCCGCCGCCATCCGGGCCAGCGACGGTGACACGGGCGGAGGCATCGGTGGAAACCATTGAGCATGAGCTGCGCTGCCACCCGTTCGTCGGCGACCTGGAGCCCGCGTACCTGACCCTGCTGGCCGGCCTCGCCAGGAATGTGGAGTTCGCGGCGGGCGCGTTCCTGTTCCGCGAGGGAGCGCGCGCCGACCGGTGCTTCCTGCTGCGCGAGGGCAAGGTGGCGCTGGAGATCGCGACGATGGCCCGGGGGCACATTATCGTCCAGACCCTGGGCGCCGGGGAGGTGGCCGGCTTCTCCTGGCTGCTGGAACCGCACGAGTGGCAGTTCGACGGGCGGGCCATCGAGCCGGTCCGGGCCGTCGCCCTGGACGGCGACGCCGTGCGCGCCAAATGCGAGGACGACCCGCGGCTCGGGTTCGAGCTCATGCGCCGCTTCGCCCACCTGGCGACCGGCCGGCTCCAGTCCACCAGGCTCCGGCTCCTCGACGTATACGGGACCGCTCATGCAACCCCGCACTGAGGCCGCTCCGGCCCAGCAACCGTGGCTTGACCGGGAGCCGTGGAAGGTGACCGCCACGCGGCGGGAATCGCACGACACGGTCACGCTGGAGCTTGAGCCGCCGGCCGGCCGCACGTTCTCCTTCCAGCCGGGCCAGTTCAACATGCTGTACGCCTTCGGGGTCGGCGAGGTGCCGATCTCGGTCAGCGGCGATCCCGAAGCGCCCGGCCCGGTCCGGCACACGATCCGCGACATGGGCGCGGTCACGCACGCCCTGTGCGCGCGGCAGCCGGGCCAGGAGGTCGGCGTGCGCGGGCCCTACGGGACGCACTGGCCGGTGGCCGAGGCCGAGGGCGGCGACGTGGTGGTCGTGGCGGGCGGCGTCGGGATGCCGCCGATGCGGTCCGCCTTCTACCACCTGATCGCGCACCGGGACCGCTACCGGCGGATCGTGCTGCTCTACGGCGCGCGCACCCCGGCTGACCTGCTGTACCCGGAAGAGCTGGCCTCCTGGCGCGGCCGGTTCGACCTGGACGTCCAGGTCACCGTGGACACGGCCGCCGGTGACTGGCGCGGCGGCGTCGGGGTGGTGCCCGACCTCATCGGCTCGGCGCCGTTCGACCCGGCGGCCGCGACCGCGTTCATGGTCGGGCCCGAGGTCATGATGCGGTTCACGATCCGGGCGCTGACGCGGGCTGGCGTGCCGGACGATCGGATCTTCCTGTCGGCCGAGCGGAACATGCATTGCGCGGCGGCCATGTGCGGGCACTGCCAGATCGGCCCGTTCTTCGTGTGCCGCGACGGGCCCGTGTTCAGCTACCGGGCGCTGGGCCCCTGGCTCCGGCGACGGGAGGCATGATGCCAGGCACTGATGGGACAGGGGTTCGCCCGGCGCGCCCGACGCTCGCGGTGTGGAAGTTCGCCTCCTGCGACGGCTGCCAGCTCACCCTGCTGAACTGCGAGGACGAGCTGGCCGAGGTCGCCGCGTCGGTACAGGTCGCGAACTTCCCGGAGGCCTCGCGGGAGGTGATCGCCGGGCCCTACGACCTGTCGCTGGTCGAGGGGTCCATCACCACCCCCGGCGACGCCGAGCGGATCCGCCACGTCCGCGAAGCCTCGCGGTTCCTGGTCACCATCGGCGCCTGCGCCACCTCCGGCGGGATCCAGGCGCTGCGGAACTTCCGCGACGTCGACGATTTCCTCTCCATCGTGTACGCGCGCCCGGACTACATCGACACCCTGCGGACCTCGACCCCGATCGCGGACCACGTCCTGGTCGACTTCGAGCTGCGCGGCTGCCCGATCGACCGTCGCCAGCTGCTGGAGGTGATCAACGCGTTCCTGCACGGCCGTAAGCCGGGCATCCCCGGGCACAGCGTCTGCCTCGAATGCAAGCGGGCTGGGATCACCTGCGTGATGGTGGCCCACGGCACGCCGTGCCTCGGCCCGGTGACGCAGGCCGGCTGCGGGGCGATCTGCCCATCCTGCACGCGCGGCTGCTACGGCTGTTTCGGCCCCGCGGAGACCCCGAACACCGCGGCCCTGTCCGCCTGGTGGCGCGAGCTCGGTGTTTCCCGCCCCGATCTGACCCGCGCGTTCCGCACGTTCAACGCGAACTCAGGTCCGTTCCGCGAGGAGGCGGAGACCAATGAAGGACCATAACGGCGACCGGGACCCTTCGATCCACGTCCGGGCGCTGGCCCGGGTGGAGGGCGAGGGGGGCCTGGAGGTCGTCGTCCGCGACGGCAAGGTCACCGACGCCCGGCTCGACATCTACGAGCCGCCGCGGTTCTTCGAGGCGCTGCTGCGCGGGCGCCGGCACACCGAGGTGCCGGACATCACCTCGCGGATCTGCGGGATCTGCCCGATCGCCTACGAGATGAGCGGGTGCCAGGCCATCGAGGACGCCTGCGGTACCGTCATCCCCGCGCCGATCCTGGACCTGCGCCGGCTCATCTACTGCGGCGAGTGGATCGAGAGCCACGCCCTGCACATCTACCTGCTGCACGCGCCGGATTTCCTCGGCTACGAAAGCGGCCTGCACATGGCCCAGGACCGCCCGGACCTGCTGCAGCGGGGCCTGCAGCTGAAGAAGGCCGGGAACCGGCTGATGGAGGTCGTCGGGGGCCGCGCCGTGCACCCGGTCAACGTCCGCGTCGGCGGCTTCTACCGCGCGCCGGACCGGCGCGACCTCGACGGCCTGCGCGCCGGGCTGGACCGGGCCCGCCAACTCGCGCTGGAGACCGTCGTCTGGGTGGCAGGCTTCCCGTTCCCGGACTTCGATCACGATTACCAGTTCGTCTCGCTGCGCCACCCGACCGACTACCCGATCACCATCGGCCGCGTGGTGTCCAACCGGGGTCTCGACATCGACGTCCGCGAATACGGCCAGCACTTCACCGAGGTGCAGGTCCCGCACTCGACGGCGCTGCACTCGCTGTTGCACAGCGACGGCACCTACCTGGTCGGGCCCATGGCCCGGTACAGCCTGAACTCCGGCCAGTTGCCCGCCACGGTGATGGCCGCGGCGGGCGCGGCGGGGCTGGGCGCCACCTGCACGAACCCGTTCCGCAGCATCATCGTCCGCGCCATCGAGACCCTGTACGCGTGCGAGGAGGCGATCCGGCTGATCGACGCGTACGAGCCGCCCGAGCCCGCCTGGGTCGAGGTCACGCCGCGCGACGGGATCGGGTACGGGGCCACCGAGGCGCCCCGCGGGGTGCTCTACCACCGCTACCAGATCAACGCGGACGGCACCGTCGCGGCCGCGACCATCATCCCGCCCACGTCGCAGAACCAGCGCGTCATCGAGTCCGACATGCGCGCGTTCGTCGAAGACCGGCTGGACCTGCCGCACGACCGTCTCACCTGGGAATGCGAGCAGGCCGTGCGCAACTACGACCCGTGCATCTCCTGCGCCACGCACTTTCTCAACCTGACGGTCGTACGCTCGTGACCGCACCGGAGGCCGCCGCCCGCCGCGTGCTCGTGATCGGCGTCGGCAACACCTACCGGGGCGACGACGCCGCCGGCCTCGCCGTGGCGGAGTGGATCCGCGCCGCCGCCCCGCCGGACGTCACCGTGGTGCGCCACGAGGGCGAGCCGATCTCGCTGCTGGAGGCGTGGGACCAGGCCCGCGAGGTGTACGTGGTTGACGCGGTGTCCTCCGACGGCGAGCCGGGCAACGTATACCGGTTCGACGTCACCGCCGAACCGCTGGCGGCCCGGCTGCGCCCCCGCGGCACCCACGCGCTCGGGGTCGCCGACACCATCGAGCTGGCCCGGGCCCTCGGCCGGCTTCCGCGCCGGCTGGTCAGCTACGGCATCGAGGGCGGTTGCTTCGCCACCGGGGCCAGTCTCTCGCCCCCGGTCCGCGAGGCGGTCGCCGTGGCGTCGGAACGCCTGCTAGCCGAGCTCCCCCCGGGCGCGCCGTCCGTCACTGCCCGCTGAATTCACCCTCCCCCCGGGCGCTGCCCGCCATTGCCCCGCTGAATTCAACGTGCGTAGAATTCAACGTGCGATGACATCCGAGGTCCCGCGCGGCAGCGGAGGAGGACCCGATGAAGGCGATGATCATCAAGGAGTTCCGCCAGCTCCGGCGGGATCGCCGGACGCTGGCCATGATGATCGTGATGCCGGTCATCCTGCTCGTTATCCTCGGGTACGCGGCCAGCTTCGACGTCTCCCGGATTCCCACCGTGGTGGCCGGCCCGTCCGCCCGCCAGGTCGCCTCCGTCCTGCCCAGGCCGTTCGAGGTCGTCGGCACCGTCCCGGCCGCGCAGGCGCAGACGCAGTTGCGGGACGGCCACGCGGCCGTGGCCATCGTCACCGGCGGCGCCCGGCCGATCGTTCTCATCGACGGCACCCAGCTGTTCACGGCCCGCGCCGCCGAGCAGGCGCTGGCCACCCGCGCCAGCACCGGCCATGGCCCGACGCCGGTCACGGGGACGGTCCGGGTGCTGTACAACCCCGGGCTGAAGACCTCCGACATCATGATCCCCGGCATCGCAGGGGTGATCCTGGTGTTCGTTGGCACGGTGATCACCAGTCTCGGGGTGGTCCGCGAGCGGCAGTCCGGCACACTGGAGCAGCTGGCGGTGATGCCGCTGCGGCCCCGGGACGTGTTCCTGGGCAAGATCACGCCGTATTTCGCGGTCGCCGCGGTCGACCTGGCCATCGTGCTCGCCGTCGGCGTGGCCGTGTTCGGCGTCCCGTTCCGCGGCTCGCCGGCGGTGTTCGCCCTTGGCGCGCTGCTGTTCGTCTTCGTCACGCTTGGCATCGGGGTGCTGATCTCCAGCGTGTCGCAGAACCAGGGCCAGGCCATTCAGCTGGCCATCATGACGCTGCTGCCTCAGGTGCTGCTGTCCGGCCTGATCTTCCCGCTGTCGTCGATCGTGGTCGGCGTTCGCTGGATCGCCTATCTGCTGCCGCTGACCTACTTCAACGAGATCGCCCGCGGCGTCATGCTCCGCGCTGAGCCGCTGACCGCGCTGTGGCAGCCGTTCTGCTATCTGGCCCTGATCGGCGCCGTGGTCGTGACACTGGCGACGCTGCGGTTCCGCGCGTTCCTGGCCCCGGCGCCGCGGGCCACCGCCGCGCCGGAGGCCGCCACCGGGCCGGTCCTGGCCGGGACCCGGGAGCCGTCATGAAGGACTGGGGCCTGTCCGGCGTCTCCGTGCGCTACGGCCACCACCTGGCCCTGGACGGCGTCACCCTCCGCGCCGCGCCGGGCCGGATCGCGGCCGTGGTCGGCGGCGACGGCGCGGGCAAGACCACGCTGCTCCGCTGCGCGGCGGGGGCGCTCCCGCCCAGCAGCGGCCAGGTGCGCACCCCCGGAATCCGCGAGATCGGCTATCTGTCCCCGAGTGGCGGGATCTACCCCGACCTGACCGTCGAGGAAAACCTGAGCTTCCGCGCCGCGGTGTTCGGCCTGCGGGCGGCCCAGGCGCGGGAACGGGTGGCCGAACACCTCGACCGGACCGGGCTGGCCGCGGCGCATGCGCGGCTGGCCGGGAACCTGTCCGGCGGCATGCGGAAGAAGCTCGGGGTCATCGCGGCCATGCTGCCCGGCCCGGCGCTGCTGGTGCTCGACGAGCCGACCACCGGAGTCGACCCGGTCAGCCGCGCGGACCTGTGGTGGCTCATCGCGCAGGCGGCGGCGGGGGGTGCGGCGGTCCTGTTCTCCACGACCTACCTGGACGAGGCCCAGCGCGCCGCGCACGTGCTGGTGCTGGACGCCGGCCGGCCGCTGGCGTCCGGAACGTCCGCCGAGATCGTCGCCGCGATGCCGGGGGTGATCCGCCCGCTGGCCGCCCGGCCCGCCGGATCGCGGCGGCTGGCCTGGCGCCGGGCCGGTCAGTGGCGCGCCTGGGACCCGCTCGGCGCGCCCGGGACGGCCCGGGTGCTGCCCCCGGACCTGCAGGACGCCGTCGTCGTCGCGGCCCTGGCCCGCGAGCAGGCCCAAGCGCCTGGCGCGGGCGGAAGAAGGACCGGAGGCGCGGGCCCATGACTTCGCCGCTGGCCGAATGCGCGTCCGTGACCCGCACGTTCGGGCCGGTCGTGGCCGTCAATCACGTTGACCTGCGGGTCAGCCCGGGTGAGGTGGTGGGCCTGCTCGGCGCCAACGGGGCCGGGAAGACGACTCTCATCCGGATGCTGCTCGGGCTGCTGCGCGTGTCGGCGGGGGACGTCTGGCTGTTCGGGCAGCCGCCGTCCCGGCTGACCCGGCGGCGCATCGGCTACCTGCCGCAGGGCCTGGGCCTGTACGACGATCTCACCGTCGCGCAGAACCTGGAGTTCGCCCGCGCCGTGTACGGTGCCCCCGACCCGGGTGCGGCTGCCTCCGGCGTCCCCGAGTCCGCCCGGGGCGGGCTGCCCGACTCGCTCCGCCCGTTCGCGCAGGCGACGGTGGGTGAATTGCCGCTCGGCGTCTCCCGCCGGGTCGCCTTCACGGAGGCGCTCGCGCACCGTCCGGACCTGCTGATCCTCGACGAGCCCACGTCGGGGGTAGATCCGCTGGCGCGGGCCCGGCTCTGGGAGACGATCCAGGATGCGGCCGAGGCCGGTGCCGGGGTGATCGTCACCACGCATTACATGGAGGAGGCGGAGGAGTGTACCCGGCTGGTGGTGATGGCCGCCGGGCGGATCGTCGCCGAGGGCACCTCGGCCAGCATCGTCGGAGAGCGGCGGACGGTGGTCGTGGACGGCGCGGACTGGGCGGAAGCGCTCCGGCGGATCGAAGCGGCCGGCCTGCGGGCCGTCCTGGCCGGGACCAGCCTGCGGGTACCCGGCGCCGCGCCGGCCACGGTCGAGCAGGCCCTGGCCGCCGTCCCGGCCCGCGTCCTCGCCCGTGTGCACGAGGAGGCGGCCACCCTGGAAGAACGCTTCTTCGAACTGGCCGCCGCGCCGTCATGAGCGGGCGGCGGGCCGGCGACAGCGGTACGCGGGAGGCGATCCTCGCCGCGGCGAGACGCCGGTTCGCCGACAACGGATACGACGGGGCGACGATCCGCGGGATCGCCGCCGACGCCGGCGTGGATCCCGCACTGGTGCACCATTTCCACGGCACCAAGGAGCGGCTGTTCGCTGCGGCCATGGAGCTACCGGTCGTGCCCAGCGAGCTGCTGACCTCCGTGCTCGCCGCCGAGCACCGCCGTCTCGGTGACGAGTTCGCCGGCCATCTCGGTGAGATCGTCGTGCGGACGGTGCTCACGGTCTGGGAGATGGAGGACGCGCGGGCCAGCTTTCTCGGGATGCTGCGCTCGGCGTCCACGAATGAGCAGGCGGCCCGGACGTTGCGTGAGTTTGTCACCAGCACGATCCTGGCCGCCCTGTCCCAGGCTGTCGGCCCGGACGGCGGCGAGCCGGATCCGGTTCAGCGTCGGTACCGGGCGTCGCTGGCCGCCAGCCAGATCGTCGGCCTGGGGTTCACCCGGTACGTGCTGAAACTCGGGCCCGTCACGTCCGCGAGCCCGGCTGATCTGATCGCCGCGATCGGCCCCACCATCCAGCGCTATCTGACCGCCGACCTGACCTCGGGATAAAGGTCCCGTGGCCAGCGGCCAAAGGTCGGTTGGCCCGGAGAAATATGTCCCTGATACTCGCCCTGGGAGGTCTGTAGCGTCAGTATTGATCAATAAACATCCCTCCCTGAGGAGAGAAAAAAAATGTCGGGAATCTTCGTAGGCGTCGATGGTTCCACCCATTCGCAGACGGCGCTGGACTGGGCGATGCGAGAGGCCGGAATCCGCCACGTACCGTTGACCGTCATCACCGTTCACGAAGTCGCCGCCAGCGGCTGGGGCGGCTCGTTGGAGTTCCCCGCCGACGAGATAATGCGTGAGGAGGCGAGGAAGGCCGTCCAGGAGGCCGTGGACCAGACCACGGCCCAGCTCGGCGATGCCGCGCCGCCGGAGATAACCGTGCAGGCCCTGATCGGCCAGCCGGCCCCGCTGCTTATCGAGGCGTCCAAGGCCGCCGACCTTCTCGTAGTTGGTTCCCGGGGCAGCGGGGGTTTCGCCCGGCTCCTGCTCGGCTCGGTCAGTACCCAGGTGGCTGGGCACGCGCAGTGCCCCGTCACCATCATCAGGCACCACCACCGCTCGTAGCGACGGTCATTTCGGCCGGCCCAGGGGCTCCTTCGACTCGCCCATCTGGGCCGCCGCGGTCGCCGCGGCATTGCGCGCGTGTGGCGCACGCCGCGGCGTCCGCGCGCGTGGCCTCGATCGCCCGGCGGTCGCGCCCATTTCCTGGATCGTTTGCTCCGCCCGGCCCGGGGGCCACCAGTGGGGCGGGCGGTGTCTTTATAACGTTTGGGTACTCGACAACGACGGCGGACGCGTCCGGATAACCCGCCGGTCTCGGCCGGATAACACGTCGGAATCCCGCGCTGGCCTATGAAAACCATTTGCGGGGCCTTACCCGTCTATACACTGGTGGCCAGGTAATGAGCGCCAGCGCCAAGCCCCGGCTCGCTGGCCGGCAACCCTCCGTCCCGTGGCGGGGTGCCCCGGGTGATGACCAGGCCCGGCGTAAACCGCGCCGGGCAAGCGCGGGCCCCCCACGGGGCACCGGTACGCCGTTGGAGGTCTGCCGTGCCAAGCGTCTGTGCTCCCGGGAAGGGGCCGCCGCCACCGCACGATCCGGCTGCCGGTCCCGCCATCCCCGTCCGCGGCGGTCCCCGCCGTCGAGGCTGCCTTCGCCGCGGCTCCCGCCGGGCCGCGGCTGCTGGTCGTCACCGCCGCCTCCAACGTCACGGGTGAGATCTGGCCGGTTGCCGACCTGGCCCGGGCGGCGCACGCGCACGGCGCCCGGATCGCGGTGGATCTCGCCCAGTACGCGCCGCACCGGCCGGTGGACCTGACCGAGCTGGACGTCGACTACGCGGCGTTTTCCGGGCACAAGCTGTACGCACCGTTCGGCGCGGGCTGCCTGGCCGGCCACCCGGACTGGCTCGGCGCCGCCGAGCCCTACCTGCTCGGCGGCGCCTCCACCGCGGTGGTCGCGCCGGACGGGGTTATCTGGGCCGAGGACCCGGAACAGCGGCACGAGGCCGGCACCCCGAACGTTCTCGGGGCCATCGCCATCGCGGCCGCATGCGACACCCTCAGCGATTGGGAACCGCTCGTCGCGGAGGAGGAACGGCTGCTGCGCCGACTTCGCGGCGGGCTGGCCGCGCTGCCGGGCGTCTGCGAGCTCAGCCTGTGGGGGAGGGAGCACCCCCGGGTGGGGATCGTCGCGTTCACCGTGGACGGGCGGGACGCCCGGGAGGTGGCCGAAACACTGTCCCGGGACCATGGCATCGGGGTCCGGGACGGCCAGTTCTGCGCGCACCTCCTGGTGGGCCGCCTGCTCGGCCGTCCCGAAGAGGCGGCCGGATGCGGCGTGGCTACCTCGCCCTCCGCGATCAGGGTCAGCATCGGCGTGGGCACCACCAGCGAGCACATCGACCGGCTGCTGGCCGCCCTCGCGGCGCTGCCCGCTCACAACCCGGCGGCGGTCGGCGCCCTCGCCTAGGGGAAGCGCCGGGATAGATCGCGTAGTCATGGCCGTCGCGGGAGAAGGCGACGACGTAGGTCGCCGCGCGACCGATCATCTTGTTCTGTTCGGCGGGCCCGGCTTGGTCAGATGTTGGACGCGTCAGGCGGCAGATCGGCGGGCGGCTGCGGGGATCCGCCGCCACCGGCGGAGCCGGGGCGCGACAGGCCGAGTGTGTAGGCCGTCATCGACAGTGAGCCGTAGGCGTACCCGTCCACGAGGACTTCGGTGTCCGGTTCGCCGGACGCTCCGGCCAGGCCGGCGAGATACAGGGCGGGAATGAAGTGGTCAGGCGTCGGCACCGCGCGCTGGAAGTCCGGGTGGGCGTCGAGGGTCGTGAATTCGGTCGGGTCGGTCAGCATACGGTCCTTGGCATCTTCATCGAAGCGCTGCGCCCAGTCGTAGCCGTCGTCGGTGAGCCGCCAGTTCATTCCGCGCAGGTTATGCACGACGTTGCCGCTCGCGACGATGAGCACACCTCGCTCCCGCAGCGGCGCGAGCTTGGCGCCGAGCTCGAGGTGATAGTCCAGGGGCTTGTCGGCGTTGATACTGAGCTGGACGACCGGAATGGAGGCATCGGGGAAGGCATGGACGAGCACCGACCAGGTGCCGTGGTCGATGCCCCAGCTGTCGATATCCGCGCCTATCCAGATCGGGTGAACCACGTCGCTGACTTCGGCGGCCAGCTCGGGCAGGCCAGGTGCGGGGTACTCCACATCGAACAGCGCTGAAGGGAATCCGTAGAAGTCGTGGATGGTCCGCGGCCTGGACATGGCGGTGACGGCGGTGGCGTTGACGTACCAGTGCGCGCTGACCACGAGGATGGCCCGGGGCCGCGGCACCGCTGCGCCGAAGGCCTTCCAGGCCGTGGTGTAGCGGTTGACCTCGATGGCGTTCATCGGGTTGCCGTGCCCGATGAACGCGGCGGGCATGGTGCCGTCCGGCGCGTTGACGGTGCCCGCGCCTGTGCCTGCGTCCGTGTCTGCGCTCACGATCGTGCCCTTCCTCGATGCGGCACGGGTGCCACCTGCCTTCATTCATCACGCCTATGGTGTTCCAGCGACAGGATCAGTTCAGCACGTTCCCTCCTCGGCGCTCACAGCGGTTGGGCCGTCCCGGCGATGGTGCGGTTGCCGGCCGCCAGGATTAGGCTGCGTGTCGGGGGAGGGTGAGGCGTGATGAACACAGCACCTGCCGCGACTGATCGTGACTATCCGCAGATGATCGCCGCGATCAATCACGTCGAGCCTGCGCCGCGGCGGGTCCGCGCGACGCTGGGCGGCGAACAGATTTTCGAC
The DNA here is from genome assembly GCA_963732345.1 of uncultured Actinomycetes bacterium. Lineage (GTDB taxonomy): Bacteria > Actinomycetota > Actinomycetes > Streptosporangiales > Streptosporangiaceae > Bog-532. The sequence continues at coordinate 59,144 of CAVSZI010000022.1, forward strand.
ACGACCAGCGCGCGGTATGTGTGGGAGGTGCCGTACTACCCGCAGTACTACATCCCGCTCGAGGACGTCGACATGCGCTTTGTGATCGACGAGGGGCATGCGCAGAGCACGAGGCAGGGGACGGCGCACCGGCACAGCCTGCGCGCGGGCGGCATGGAGCACCCTGGTGCCGTCCGGGTCTTCGGCGAGGACGCGATCACCGGGGTGGCCGGCACGGCTCGCTTCGACTGGAGCGCGCTGGATGCCTGGTACGAGGAGGACGAGCAGGTCTTCGTCCACCCCCGCAATCCCTATGCCCGCGTCGACGCGCTGCGCTCGCATCGGCATGTGCGGGTTTCCCTCAACGGGGTCACCCTGGCCGATACGACGGCGCCCGTGCTGGTCTTCGAAACCGGCCTGCCGACCCGCTACTACATTGATCGCACGGACATCGCATTTGAGCATCTGGTACCCACCAGCACACAGACCGCCTGCCCGTACAAGGGCGTGACGAGCGGTTACTGGTCGGTGCGGATCGATGGCACCGTGCGGGACGGCCACCAGGATCTGGCCTGGGCCTACGATTTCCCGACCCGACAGTTGGCGCCCATCGCCGGGCTGATCGCCTTCTACAACGAGAAGGTCGACATCGATGTGGATGGCCGGCGGCGGCCAGGGCCCCGCACTCACTTCTTTAAGTGAATGCGAGCGCATGCTGCGTTCGCATGCCGGCGCAGCCCTGTTCGCCCAGAACTGGGGCTGGCGATATAGAATTTTCCCAGGTAGGAGGCTTGGCGCTAGACGGGGGGAAGGCGCCGATGAGTTCCGAACCTGGTTCGTATTGCTATGGCCGCAAGCTCCTGGATCGTGCCGGCTGGGAGATGTATCTGGGCCATGACACCCAGGGGAGCGATCGGTGGGAGCCGATCACTGGCGTGCGGATCACCAGCGGCCAGGTGCGGATCACGGTCGCCGACGGTACAACGTACGCGGCCGGCTATGCCGACGCGGTGCGCTGCCGGAGACCGGAGTCGCCGGGTGGCTAACCTCCGTCGGCGCTGCGGCTCATGCGCCCGCTGCCTCCGGCGCGATGGGAAAGCGGTAAGAGCGTATGCTGTCCCGGGTTGCGCGCGCACGGGTGTGTGCGGCGCCGTCACGGGGAAGTGTTTCCCGCCGTGGCGGCGCTGGTCCCGGATTAGCCGGACGAAGTCCCCTGATTGCCCTTCGGCCCGTGGCAGTGCGGGCAGCGGCAGGGTAAACGGTCCTCGTCGTATCATGCGGCATTAGGGGTTTCGATGGGCGAATTGCAATACAGCAAGGTGCAGGTTGGCGTAGCGCAGTCGAACCTGACGACAATCGCCCCGTACATGTTCTGGCTGATGTTCCGCAACGTCGCATCGGGCGGATTCGTGTTCGAAGACCCGCAGAACACGCATGCTCTCTCCCAACCCGGGTGCGTACTCGCCTCACCGTCGTGGGAGAACACCGCGCACGTGAACCAGGACTACGTCTACAACTGGACGCGCGACGCGGCGACCGTCGCGATCGAGCTGGCGGCGGGAACGATCCCCACGAACCAGCCGCTGATCGACTACGTGCAGTTCGCGCAGGCGTGCCAGAACTCAGCCAGCGCCTTCGGTCACTTCGATCGCGCGTCGTTCTTCATCGACGGCACGCCGCGGCAGCAGTGGACCGACCAGACCGACGGCCCGGCCCTGCAGACGCTGGCGATCCTGCAGCTGTTCTCCCAGCTGGACGCGCCGACGCAGACCCTGGCGAACGCCGTCATCGCGGCGAACCTGAACTTCCTGCAGGGCGCCTATCAGGGCGAGACGGTCAATCTGTGGGAGGAGGAGACCGGCGCCTCATTCTTCGCGCGCTCCGTGCAACTGGAGTGCTTCCAGGCAATCACCGGCAACACCCTCGGGATCCCGGTCCCGGGGTGGCTCAGCACCGCCATACCGTGGCTGCAGAATGCCCTCCAGGAGCACTGGAACGGCCAGTACTACCAGTCGCTGCTCCCCGTCCCGGCCGACAAAACCCCGTACGACCCCAACATCAACATCGTCATGGCCGCGATCTACGGCGCCGTGGCGGTGACGGACACCAAGCTGCTGGCGACCGCCGCGCTCCTGCGCAGCCAGTGGGCCGACCCGGCCTCGGCCTACTTCTACCCGATCAACGGGGCCGATCAGCAACGCGGCATCGGGCCGCTGCTTGGCCGCTATCCGGGCGACACCTACGACGGCAACAGCGATGCGCCGGCGGACGATCACCCCTGGGCGGTGTCCGCGTGCAACTTCGCGGAGCTGTACTACCGCCTGGCGGGCGCGATCACCGCCGCCGGAGCGATTCCCCTCGACGCCAACTCCGCCACCTTCTTCAGCCAGGTCGGAGTGGGCTCGTCGACCACTCCGGCCGTGGCCGCGGCGGCGCTGCAGAGCGCCGGGGACCAGATGCTGCAGGCGGTCATCTTCCACAGCGATCACCTCGAGCTCAGCGAGCAGTTCGATGCCACGTCCGGCTACGAGAAGAGCGTCAGCAACCTGTCCTGGAGTTACGCGTCGTTCCTGTCGGCGGTCCGCGCCAGGTAACACCAAACCTGGAAGCGAGTCACGACCACTCAGCCCGCCGGCGACAGGTGACACGGTGACCATGACCGTCGATGGCCAGCATGCTCCAGCGCAGAGTGTCCGTGCCGAACACTCCATCCGTGGCCGTGGCCGTGGCCGTGGCCGTGGCCGTGACCGTCTGCGGCGTGGACCTGTGACGATACCTGCGATGGTCACGGGCCATGTGCCCGCCTACGTCAGCCCGTCCTGCGCAAGGGCGCCAAGCCTGATCCCGATCCGGCGCACCGCGTCCGCAGCTGTCGTGGTCACCCAGGCATTATCGCTTGCGCCTGCATTGACGGCCTGTCGTGGCCCCGGTCGGACGCGTTCACTGTTCGTGGGCTGCGGGCTCCCCACCGCTGGTTCACAGGTCGGGGAAGAAGCGGCCGGGGTTGTGCTCGGACAGCACCAACGACGGCCCGATGAGGCTCTTGTCCGGTTCCCCGATGACTTCCTCGGTCTTGCCCTCGTAGTCATACTTCCTGAGCACGTGCTTGATCGCCTCGAGCCTGGCCCGCTTCTTATCGTTGCTCTTGATCACCGTCCACGGCGCGTGATCGCTGTCGGTGTAGTGGAACATCGCCTCCTTGGCATCGGTGTAGGCGTCCCACTTGTCGAGCGACTCGATGTCCATTGGGCTCAGCTTCCACTGCCGGACCGGGTCGACCCGGCGGATGATGAACCGCGTGCGCTGCTCCGAGCGCGTCACCGAGAACCAGAACTTCGTCAGGTGCAGCCCGGAGCGGACCAGCATGCGCTCGAACTCCGGCGCCTCCCGCATGAACTCGCTGTATTCCGCGTCCGTACAGAAGCCCATCACCCGCTCCACGCCCGCCCGGTTGTACCAGGAGCGGTCGAACATGACGATCTCGCCCGCCGCGGGCAGATGCGGCACGTAACGCTGGAAATACCACTGGGTCTGTTCCCGTTCGCTCGGCCTGGCCAGCGCGACCACCGTGGCGCCGCGAGGGTTCAGGTGCTCGGTGAACCGCTTGATCGTGCCGCCCTTGCCGGCCGCATCGCGGCCCTCGAACACGATCACGATGTGCTCGCCCGTGGACTTGACCCAGTTCTGCAGTTTGACCAGCTCGATCTGCAGCGGGCGCTTGAGGTGCTCATACTCCTCCCGCGTCATCTTCTGGGCGTACGGGTAGTCCTCGTGCCACGTGTCGACCACCCGGCCGTCCGGCCAGCGCAAGACTGGGTCATCGTGTTCGTCGTCGTCGTCAACGGTCAGCCCCGCCATGAGGACCGGATCGGACGCCCAGTCCTCCGGCAGCGCATTGAACGCAGAAGTGGATTGACTTGTCATGTTCCTAGCACAGCACCTTCCCGGCCCACGGTCACGATCCGGGCTGGATCTGCCCCCCAGCAAGTCGCGCTCGTCGTCCGTTGTGGTCAGCGATGCCCGGTCCCACCGGCCAGCGGCGCGGGGAGCCGGAGCTCGGCGTAGAGTGCGCGGTGGTCGCTGCCGGTCAGCCAGTGGGCCGATGTGGTCACTACCGCGCAGCGCCGGTCGATGAGGACATGGTCGATTGCGAGCAGGGTCGGGCGCCGGCCGGGTCGTGGTCCCCAGGTAAGGGACAGCCCGTGGCCGGCCTGGCTGGCGGCGTCGACGTAGCCGCGGCGCAGAAGCCGGCGGAACTGCGCGTGATCGAGGGTGGCGTTGAAGTCTCCGGCGAGGATCCGCGGACCCTCACCGGGCGCGGGCAGCGCGGACAGCTGACCGCGCCACCGGGCCGTGGCGCCCGGGGACCAGGGAGGCTTCGGCGGCGCCGCGTGTATGCAGGCCAGTTGCACGAACTGCCCGGACGGAAGGTCAAGCCGGGCGGTGCACCGGGCGGCAGACACCGGCGCAGCGAGCGGGCCGCCGCGCAGCGGGTAGCGCGCGTAGATGCTGCCTCGCGTGCCGTGCGGCACCGGCTGCGTCACCCGGTACGGGAGCAGATCACCCAGCCCGGCTCGCTGGAGCCTGGCTGCCGCCTCGTCGGTGAGTTCCTGCACGAACAGCACGTCCGCGTGCTTACCGCAGACCAGCTCGGCAACCACCTCGGCCCCGGCCCGGCCGGCGAGCAGATTCGCCGTCAGGATCCGCAGCACGGGCCCCGCCACCGGCGGCTGGCGGGACGGTACCGCGCGAGGGCCCACCGCGGCGGTCAGGGCAGTACCGGCCACCACGGTCGCGGCAGCCGGGCCCGCGCCGCGCAGCAGCAGCGCGCTGGCCCACGCTCCCGCGGTTACCTGCGGGGTGAACGACAGCAATGGCACGGCCCACGCTTCGGCGAACCGGAGACGATCAGCGCCCGCGAGCCGGGCAGCCGCCCAGCCGGCCAGCGCGCCGGCCACCGTCCACTCCATACATCGTGACGGCATTGGTTCATGATCGCAGAACCGCTGCCTGCCGGCGCCGAAGCGGAGACGCCAACCGACCGCCCCGGCGGCGGCTCGCCCCATCCGTTCAAGCGAGGATCGTCTCTCGCAGCGGCAGATCGATCTCGCCCGCCGGAGCCCGATTCCCCGCCAGGAGCGACCCGGGGGCCTGAGCCGCCGGGAGATCGAGGTACTGCGCCTCGTCGCCGACGGTCGAACCGCACGGGAGGTCGCGGCGCAGCTTTTCATCTCGTCGCGAACGGCCGAACACCACATCCAGCACGTGTACACGAAGATCGGTGTCTCCGGTCGCGCCGCCGCGACCCGCTGGGCCGTGAAACACAACGTGGTCGACGCCGCCGGGCGCTGAGGGCGTCCCCGTGGTTCGATCGTCGGCGAGGAGTACTTCCCGCTCGATCACACCAATTATGAGCGAACCGTCGAGGACATTATGTCGACGGGGGCTGAAGTGGTGTTCAACACCATCGTTCCCCCGGAACTCACGCCGTTTCTCGAACAGCTCCACCACGCCGGCTTCACGGCGAGGGGCGGGCACATCGTGTGCACGTACTTCGACGAGAACTTCCTGAACCTGGTGCCGGCCGAGCACGTCGAGGGCCTCTACGGCTGCCTGGACTACTACCGGGACGTCAAGGATCCGTTCAGCACCGAGCTCGTCAATCGGGGTTCTATTCCACGCGCGGCCCGGTGACGCCGGGCGGGTCGGGGTGAACTGGAGGGGCTAGGTTTCTGCACGGGGGCTGAAGACAGCCGTCATCCGCTACGAAGCCTGAGGCAGAAACAGCATGACCTATCGTGTCGGCGTCATCGGCGCCGGAATCATCGGCCTGGCCGTGGCCCGCCGGCTGGCTCAGCAGGAAGGCTACGACGTCACCGTCTTCGAGCAGGAGTCTGACGTCGCGGTGCACCAGACCGGGCACAACTCCGGCGTCGTGCACGCCGGCGTCTACTACCCGCCCGGTTCCCTGAAGGCCCGGCTGTGCCGGGAGGGGACGCGCCGGCTGAAGGAGTTCTGCGCCGCCCGGGACCTGCCCTACCGCGAGATCGGCAAGGTGGTCGTCGCCCGGTCGGCGGCCGAGGTGCCGCGCCTGCGGGACATCGAGGCCCGGGCCACCGCCAACGGGGTCCCCGGGCTGCGCTGGCTGAGCCCGGCCGAGCTGGCCGGGATCGAGCCGCACGTCCGGGGGGTCGCCGCGCTGCACTCGCCGAGCACCGCTATCACCGACTACCGGGCCATTGCCCGGGCCCTGGCTGGTGACCTGGAGGCGGCCGGGGGCCGCCTGCGGCTCGGCCAGCGGGTCACGGGCATCGGCCGCCAGGGTGACCGTGCCGTCGTGCGGACCGCGGCGGGCGCGGTCACCGTCGACCGGCTGGTCATCTGCGCCGGGCTGCAGTCCGACCGGGTCGCCGCGCTGGCCGGCGACGGCGCGGCGCCCGCCATCGTGCCGTTCCGCGGCGAGTACTACCGGCTGGTGCCGGACCGCGCCTATCTGATTAGCGGGCTGGTCTACCCGGTGCCGGACCCGGCATACCCGTTCCTCGGCGTGCACTTCACGCCCCGGGTGGACGGCACCGTGGACATCGGTCCCAACGCGGTGCTGGCCACCGCGCGGGAGGGGTACCGGCGCCGCGACGTGAATCTGGCCGATCTGCGGGACGTGGTCGGCTGGCCGGGTTTCCGGCGGCTGGCCCGGGTGCACTGGCGGGCCGGCCTGGCCGAGGCGCGGACGTCGGTGTCGAAGCGGCGGTTCGTCGCGGGGGCCCGGGAGTACCTGCCCGCCCTGTCGGCGGCCGACGTTGTCCCGGCACCGGCCGGGGTGCGGGCCCAGGCGGTCGACCGGGACGGGTCACTGGTGGACGACTTCCGGATCAGCGTCACCGGTGCCGTGGTCAGCGTCCGCAACGCCCCCTCACCCGCGGCGACATCGTCGCTGGCCATCGCCGATTACATCGCCAACCAGACGCGCGCCCCGGTGCACGGCTGACCCGGCGAGTGAGCCGGCGGTGTCACCGGCGAGGCCTGGGCGAACGCCGCGACGCTGACCGATTCGGTAATCCCGCCGGTCAGGACCGGGCCAGGCGCTGACTGCAATCGCCCGGGACCTCGGCCAGTCACCCCGGCTCATCAATATCGGCGGACTGTTCCAGCGCGCCAGCATCATCACCGGCTTCACCTGGCTCACCGCCCTGTCCGCACAAGCACTTCGGCATGCGTCCCCCGCCACAGCGCCAAACCAGTGGCCAGCACCGCACCGGCATTCCCCTGGACCAGCACACGCACGTGACGCGGCATGACAGTGCGACGCCCCCTCGGCTCATGAACGCGGCGCGGGAATAGCCGCAGCATTCGGCGTTAGCCTCCTGACATGAGCACTCAGAACATCGGGGCCGCCGGGGAGCTGCTGGTGCAGTATCAGTTGCTCAAGATGGGTATCGATAGTGCGCGGATGACCACCGATGCTGGGGTCGATCTGGTGGTGTACGCGGCATTAACTGCTGGGCAATGGACATCAGAAATACCAGTGCTTATTTACTTCGGCCGGGCCGACGATGGATGCAGGCGGGAAGATGAATGTCGCGACCGGTAATAACGACAGGTAATCGCGTCAGCGGATTCCGGAATTCCCGGTCGGGATCGGCCGGCATTCCCAGCTATCAGGGCGTCGCCGCGAAGTGCTCCGCGAGCAGCGCCGCCACCTGGTCGGCGGCCTGCTCGGGCAGCCAGTGCGAGGCGCCGTCGAGTTCGGTGAAGCGATAGGGCCCGGTGACGTAGCGCCCGCACAGCTCTGCCGCGGCCCGCGAGACGAACCGATCGCGGTTACCCCAGGCGAACATCGTCGGCACCCGGACCGGCCCGGCCGGCTCGCGCAGGCTGAACGGCATGGCCCGGTACCAGTTGAGCGGACCGCGCAGCACAGCCGGGTCCCCGACCCGGGCGGCGTAGCGGTCGGCGCTGGCCGGATCAAGCCCGGTGCGCACCAGGATGTCGCGGAAGGCCTGGCCGCCACGGCGGCCGAGCGCACGCTCGGGCAGCCAGGGCAGCTGGCAGGCGGCCATGTACCACGAGCGGGCCGCCTGGCTGCCGGTGATCAGGGCCCGGGCGAACGCCTGCGGGTGCGGCACGGACAACGCGGCCAGCGAGGTCACCCGCCCCGGATGGCGGCCGGCCACGTACCAGGCCAGGGCGGCGCCCCAGTCGTGCCCGGCCAGGTGGAACCGTTCCGCCCCGGCCGCATCAGCCAGGGCGAGCACGTCCGCCGCCAGCTGGGAGTTCCGGTACGCGGACCGGGCGGTCGGCCGGGCCCCGGGAGAATAGCCGCGCAGGCTGGGCGCCAGGACCCGGCAGCCGCCCCCGGCAAGCGCGGACGCCACCCGGTCCCAGCAGCGGCGGTCCTGCGGAAACCCGTGCAAGAGGATGGCGACGCCTTCCGTCCCGTCGCCGCCGGCCGCGGCGGTGTCGGTGACATCAAAGCTGAACGCCGCGTTTGTGAAGCGCTCCATGCCGCCATCTTCCTCCCACCCGGGGGCGCGCCGTCCGGCGCCTAGACCTGGATTCAGCAGCGCCGCACGGTGCCGTGCCCGGCGCGTCCGGCGGTGACCGGCTTCGCCAGAGTTGGCGGCGGACCCGACGACCCCGGGGCCATGGCGAACGCGATTGACCTGACCTGCCTCGGGTAGGCCGCGACCCGGCCAGCCTCGGGATGGAAGGGCGCCTCCGCTGGCAGGAATACCGGGACAAGTTCACGGCAGCGATACGGCAATGGCGGGATGCGGGCGCCACGCACCTGTCGGTCAACACCATGGGCGTCGGCCTGAAGACCGTCGATGACCACCTGGCTGCCCTGGCCACGGCGGCCGAGGCAGCCAAGACGATCAGCGGCTGAGCGCATCCGGTGGTCCCCGCAGCCAGGACCCTCCTACTCCACGTCAAACCCGGGTTCCGGAACGTCGGCTCTCGACCGCATCTGCGGATGGTTTCCGCGGAAACGCCCGTGTGACGGCCTCGCCCTGTCCGCGGCATGAGCGCGCGTGGCCATACCCGTCTCAGGGTGCACCTGGCTTGGCTTTTTTCACTGGCCACGCCGACATTGCAGCAAGGCCAGCAAGCGTCAGGCAAAGGGGGGAGTACACGCGGCGATCGAGCCGCGAGAACGTCGCCGAGACCGACGAAGGTGACACCAGCCGAGTCCGGCCAGCCAGTCCCAGGGCGCCCCGCCCGGCCAGCACCCCGGCGGTACCAGCGACGCCCAGCCGGCGCACTGCTGGCCGCCCGGCCGGCCAGCCAGCGACCAGGGCGCCTGCAGCAGCCAGGGCCGCGCTCACCGTGAAGCAGGCCGCCGGGCCAGGCATGTCCCTGGCTCCGATTACCGCATCAGCCAGGGCATGCCGGTCCCGCAACGGCCAAGCGCGCCCCAGGCCCCACACCGCATGCAGTCCAGCAAGCGTGAACAACGCACCGCTGGCGGTGACCGAACCGGTCTCGCGGATGAGCACATCCCGAGGCTATCCCGCGCCGTGCCGAGAGCGGCTGCCCTTGCCCGGAAATGTGCTGGTCAGCGCCCAGCCGAGACGAACATCTGCATAAGGTGACGGGCACTGGACCCCGGCGGGCAAGCCACCGACCCGATCCTGCCGAAAGTCGTGTTATCCAGGCGGTACGAGTGCGACCACACCATATGCGGCAGATGAGGATGTCTTCCTGCAGACATCTACTAATTGTAGATTACCCCCCAAGGGGACCAGCTTGGTGCGGACGTGCTCAGCAGGTGAGTAGTCCAGGATGCCATCAAGAACGCAGGTCCGGCAGAACCCGGCCACGACGGAGAACCGCCGGGAGACGGTGGAGGGCTTGAACCGGCGGATCTCCTGCATCCATATGCATCGAGCCGGAAGGCTATGCGGCTGATGACGCGCTTGCCAGCTGGGTGGAGCGGGGGCTCGAGTTCGTTTCCGGGCTCCCGGCGAAGCCCGTCCGCGCGAGCAGGTGACCCGTCGGGCCCGCCATGCAGACATGACACCCTGGGCCGAGACTCGCGCGGTAAGAACTGTGCGGTCGGTCATTGCACTCGGAGCGGCATGTGCGGGTGTCTCCAACGTTGGCATCCTGGGTCCGCATTGCGCTGAGGGCTGACCATGTCTTTGGTCACCCGGCCGCGCGCGCCGCGCTGCGGGCGTCCCCGCCCAGACCGGTGACGACCGCTATCGCCATCGAGCCCAGCATGCGCTGCATGCCCGGACCAATGTGGTGGACAGCGATCACCCGAACCTGGTTGTCCTGGAGGAACCGCGCCACCCGGGCGTGATGGGCACCCTCGGTCCCCTGGTCGTGCAGCGTTCCCCAGCCGACCATGAACTCCTGCCAGTCGCGGATCTCGCCGTCGGCCACCTCAGCGAGCGCGACCCGGTCGGCTCGTCCCCAGCGCGGATCAACCTGGCCATCAGCGGTGATTGGCACGCACACCTTCATGTCGAGAAGCCTCCTCGCCTGACCTGGGACCTTGCCGGACGCCTGCGCCGTTACCCCGATCCCGATCGAACCAGGTGCTACGGCCTGCTTTGGAACCCGCCCCGCCGACAACGCACCCGACCCGCGGCATGAGCGTGAAGCGCACGATCCGATAGTGGTGGCAGACGAAGGCTATACAACTGGAAATTCAGTGACTACCTGGTCACCGGGCGGGCCAGCTGCTGGACTCCGGACGCCGCTGCGAGCGAGCTGGCACGATCAGCTCGCGGCCCCGGTAGAACGCTTCCTGTTCATCAACGATGTGGGGAGCCATCGCCTCACGTCGGCGGGCCTCCGATTCGGAGGCCCGCCACGCTTCGCGCGACTCCTTTGAGGCCCCAAACGACACCCCGATGATTTGCTGCTCATCCTCAGACCAGTACGCGTACGCGCGCAGCATGCCCTCGGGATGCGTGTCCGGCCGCCACGCCCTCTCGAAGTCAGTCAGCGTGCCTGGCTGGATCCGGCGTGTCGTCATCCAGACGAACTGTTCGTCCATCGTGGCCTCCTCCAGGACCGACGCGGTGGTGGCCACCGGCACCGCCGCCGGCCGCGACCCCCGTTTCTGCGATTATTCCTTATCCCGGCGGAACCCCGACGGCTGGCGGCCCTGGCCCCAACGCTGGGGGACGCGTCATACTGGAACGGCCCGCAGCTCCCCGACAGCACGCTCACGGCGGCAGATGAGGATGTTCCGCAAGCCAGCTGCTGCTGAGCCCGCACCTCTGCAGCGTGATGGCTCGTAGGGTGTTTCTATGGCGGGAGCGGTGGAACATCCAGACATCAGGTACGTGGTCTATCCGGTCCACCTCGACGGCACACCTACAGGAGCCATGCCGAGGCTGCGGCATGACCCGGATTGCAGCCACTTCGAATGGGGAGACGGCACCGTTCTGGGCACCCCTGAGCTAGCCACCGAAGAACAGATGCAGACCCTGCGTGCCTGCAAGACCTGTATCGAGACCCGTCGCGGACCACATGGCGGTAGCCGCCACGACGGGAACGACGGCAGGACCGGCGGCCTGTGTCCGACCTGCAATCAGACGATGTTTTGACCGGGGTTTGCGACAACTGCGCGTGACTGGCTGAGCCACGCAAATCAAGCGCCACACCGCCCCGGGAGCAACCGAACTGTCCGCGGCAGAAGCGGATGCGGTCCAGTCGGCGAAGTGGAAAGCTGTCCCCATGGACAGCCTTCGCTGACCGAAGGCAAAGCTTGGAGGACCGGCCTTCAGCTTTGGGCCGAAGCAGAAGGATCCGGCGCACGCATGCTCCACGCATGCCGATCTTGTTCTCTGCTGCCGATCGTGACTCAGGGGTCATTTACTGGGCAACCATCGATGACATCGCGATCAATGACGAGACGTCACGGACGATTTGTTCCTACTCGAATCTCCGTGAGATAAAACCGCCCAAGCCACGCTCCACGCTTCGGCTGCGAACCGGAGATCGGCCACTGTCGGATGATCTTATTAGGCCATACGCCATCTGTCACACTCCAGGCTTCCTCATTTAGGTCTGCTGCCAGAACTTTCGGCACCGGATGGAGAGAGCTCTCCCTGCGCGCTACCAATCAATCCTGCTGATCGCGGCATGAGAGTGCGATACGGAAGCCATAACTGAATCTGCGAGGGGCGAGACGAGTGCTAATCAGCTGCGCTGAGGACGTTTCCCGGTAATGTCGAGAAGTCTCTGGCTACGGCTCCATTCATTCTAGAGAAGGGGATCACCTTGCGTGGCTTTCGGGAAGCCGTGCTCGTTGATTAGCGGCTCATTCCGGAGGTATGCCGCGGACAAGGCCACTCTCTCGAGCATGATCCTGCAGTCCTTACAAGCCGGATAGTTTTCGCACAAGCCCTGCCCTGACCCAATGGGCAACTCCAAGAGATAAACCTCGACGCGGCCGTCGTTCTCGCGTAGCACCCGCCTGACACGGCCTCGCATGTTGCTGGTGGTCCTGCCTCGCTCATTGGGATGTTCGGCTCCGCGACCGCCGTATCTGCGCAGTCGCTTCCTGAGATTTGCCGCCTCGCCTATGTAGATCCGGTACTTGCCGCGTGCGGCCAGTCTGACCATGTATACGCCCGGCACATCAGGACCCAGGGGAAAGCTCGCAGAGCCCTCACGCCAGCTGACATGGCCCAGCTTATGCCAACGGAGTTCCACGCCCGGAGTACCGGATCCCAGACGCCATACAAAGCCGTCCGTCTTCATACCTGCCCGCACCATTATATCATTGATGATGTCCCAATCGTAAGTATGAGACAACGCCAACTCATTGCGAGCACGTTTCGGGGTTATAGATCCGGAGCAATTTCGGAATCCTCATCGAGGAGATCAAACTGGGGGGTAACGTCCGGCTCGCTGGCCGGCGGACTGGATGCGCTGGCAGGAGCAGCCTCATCCAGAAGCTTAGCGATCGCAAACAGCTGAGTTCGGAGGTCAGCTATCACGTCCGTTTCTCCCGCAGAGCGCTTCAGAGTGAGCGGGACCAGGAAGTTGTCTCCTTGCTCCCACACCCCTGGGCCTCCGGGCAAAGCCAAGGAACGCAGAGCCTGGCGCAGGAGCGGCACGCCCCAGCCTGAATCTGGATGGGCCATGATTTGCATCCACAGGGGCGAGCAGCCATGCTCCGCCCAAGCCCGGGGAAAGAACCCAACCCACATGCGTTTTTGGCATTTCCGGGGGCGTAGCCGCCAGCCATAGAACACCCGGCCATGCGAGGAATTCGGTCCCTCCTTCTCTACAGGGTCATCGTCCCTGAGCCCACCGCGAAGCCGGTCAACGAGCAGCGCAACCTGATGCACCTGACGGCCAGTGCGAGTATCGAGGTCCTCAGCGCGAAGCGGGATGAAGGCACGCTGGTCCATCCGCTCGGTCAGAGCGCGCAACTGGGCAAGATCCGCAGCACGCGCGGTCTCGCCGTCGGCATGCAGTCGACCATCTACCGCATCCAGTACGGCACGCCAACTCGCCAGCGCCAGCAGGTGCCCCGTCGGCAACTGGATGCTGTACTGACCCGACGCCGGAGGACGATCAGACGGCGCCCGAGCAACCATAGGCACGCTACTAATCGCCGAAGCTGCCCACTCGGCCCTCAAGTTGGCCAGCAGGTCTGTCCACAGCGTTGTCAGGCGCACATGCGGTGCGATCACGAGGAGCAGGCCAGGCTGATCTGCTGCCAGCCGGGTCAGGTAAGCATGCGGCTGGTTCCCGGTCAGACCAGCCCAGAACTTCGCCTCTACGATTAGCCGCTCGCCGCCGAGGTTATCTGTGGCCACCAGATCGGGCCGACCTGTCTCCGGATCCCCAACCTGGCTGTGGAACACCAAGTCGTCGGGCAACTCCACTCCGAGCGCCTTCACGTACCCCCGCAGACCAGCACTCGCGGCTGGACAAGTCCGCAGGAGAAAGGTCAAAGACTCTGTGGCCAGGTCCTCCTCAGAGCGGGCGAAGTACGACGACAAGTGCGCTAGCAGGCCGGGGTGGGTCATAGCGTGTCATGAACGAGATCGATGAGGCAGAACTCATCAGCGCAGGCGAACGTGGAGCCGTCGTCGATGGAGCGCTGAACGGGGTCAAGCGCGTTGTCCAGGCTGCTTTGCTGCCTAAGTGCTGTCATGAGACACCGCGCACCACCCAGGGAGTCCATGGGGAGTGCGAGGTCGGAGCGCATCTTCGCCGATGCGAGCACCCTTCGGAGTCGATGGACGCGCACGCCGTCGGCGGCATGACAGGAAGCTTGGAGAAGCGGCGGATAAGGAGGCCGGGCAAAGCATTTCGACGCGACACCGCGGGCCGGTTGCGCGTGCCAGCCGCCCGTCGCCGGTGAGCAGCGTGACGTCTAGCGCTTCAGCGAGGGCGACGTACGACGCGTCGTAGACGGTGAGATTGTCGCGAAGCTCCCAGCAGCGGGCCAGCAGGGGCCTGTGCGGTGCCCGCTGGAGCGGCAAGGCGGCCAGGTCGGCCAGAGCAAGGGCCGCGCGGCGGATATCAACCTCGCCGCCTTGCACCTGCCGGCGCAGCACCGAGGCGACCTCGAGGTCCACCAGTTCTGGCGCGCTCAGCCGTTCCCCGCGCAGGCGGGCCCGGGCGCGGTCGCCGTCCGGGCCGTCATCGCCAAGGGCGGTGGCCAGGACGCTGGCGTCAACCACGATCACGATCGGCGCGCAGCGTCGCTACCGCCGTCTTCACCGGAACCGAACCTCCCGAGCGGCCGCCCGCCCGATCAAGGACCTCCTCAAGGGTCGGTTCGCTGGCTTCCTCGATGAGCCGGGCCCTCAAGTACTCCTGGAGGGACTGGTGCGCGGCAGCTGCGCGTTGCCGCAGGACAGCATGAGTCTGCTCGGGCACATCTTTGATCTGCACGCTAGGCATGGCGCCATTATGGCGCTAGAAGCGCCAGTTTGCAAACGCGCTGTCATCGGCATTCTCTGAACTTGGACAAATCGGGTTCGGGTGACCAAAGCGGGCGTGTTGCTGTTCAGGGCTTGCGGCTGGTGGTGGGTATGCCGACCCCGGTGGTGATGGTGATCTGCTTGGTCCGCATGCGCTGTTTCCACGCATCGGCGACCTCGGCGCTCAGGTGCAGGCTGTCGATGCCGGGGTGGTGGGCTTCCAGGTCGGCCCAGAACATGCCCAGCCGGCGGGCCAGCTGCTCCAGGCTGCCGTAGTCCATCGCGGGCTGGCGTTCTTTCAGGTAGTCGACCAGCAGGTCGCGGATGGGCTGGCAGGTGAGGTGGTGGCGGTCGACCATCTCGGCGGGTGTGCGCTGGCCTGCGGTGCGCAGTTCCCGCAGCCGGGCCGGCGCGGCCGGGCCGAAGATGCCCATCTCGCGGAACAGCCGGTAGCAGGCGGCGGCGTCACTCCTGGCTGCCCCGTGCACGCTGGCCTCGATGTCCAGCACTCCAGACGTGGTTAGGACGGTTCAGAGTTACCTGCCCCCTGTCGGTCGGTGGAGGAAGTGCGCGTCGGGGCTTAGTTGGTGCTTCAGCTCGCCGTTTGGCCCGCTGCTCGATGAGTCTGGACTCAAGGGGTCGCTTCAGCTCGGTGCTCATTTTCCAGTTGTCCGTCTGAGGCCCCGCATCGACGAGATGCCCGCGTACTTTCAGGACAACAGCAAGCTGATTCGCGTAGATCGGTTGAGAAACAGCAAGATCATCGACCTCGCCGTGCGCGCCGAACCAGAGCACCCCAAGCCTCTGCACGACAGCCTGGTTGGCCGCCCGGCGTTCTTGATCCGGAAGGCTGAAGTAGACGTCCGAGGCAACCTGTGCCGACACGGGGTGATGAGGTGCTTCAGATTCCAGTCCAGCGAGGGCTCGCGCGATGAAGACGGATGCGGCGGCATGCCAGTAGGCATCATGCCCAGCATGACCGGGCTCAGGGTACGGTCCTAGGCCACGGCGGGATCCAGCTTGGTTCTGGTGAAGGCGGGCATGGCTCCCAGCAGGGCCGCGTAACGCCAGGCATCCGCCTCGGTTGGCTGGTCGAGACGTGAGGGAGCGGGACGGTCGGTAGTGTAGCCGTCTATGCGCCAGGCGATGACTTCGGCCGCGCTACGGGCACTGTGCAGCTCGCGTGCCCGCACAACGGCGGCCAGCAGTTGCGCGGGCTGCCATCCGCCGGCTTCTGCGCCGTGCAGGGCGCGCACGACGACTCCCCACGCCGGGTCCGACACCAGTACCTGTGCCTCGTCGTGCGCGAGAACCTGGTTCGCGGCCTGGTAGTGGGCGTCGGCGAGAAGCTGAGCAGCATGCCGGTACCGGGGGACGAGGGTGAATAGCGATCCGGCTTCCTCCTGGATGGTCCGGATGGACTCGGTGGCGGACAGTTCGGCGCCTTCGCGGGCCAGGACGTTCTGGAGGACTTCGCGGGCGGCGTAGCTGCGCGGGTCGGTGCGCGATTGGTCGAGGCGGTCGTCTTCGTCGAGGGGCAGCAGGTCGTGGGTGGCGGTGTAGAAGGTGGTCGCGTGCCGGGCCCGGGAGGCGGTGACGTAAAAGCTTTCCCGGGTCATCTCCGGGGTGATCAGAGCGTGCGCGGTGTCGACGGTGGTGCCCTGGGCGCGGTGCGCGGTCGTCGCGTACAGCAGCTGGACGTGGGCGGCGACGTAGTCCGCGGGCAGCCTGACGTGCCCGTGGTGGGTGAGGTGCTCGGCGCGCAGCGATCCGTCGCGGTGACGGTTGACCACGCGCCAGGCGTCGCCGCGGCCATCCCGGCCTCGTCGACCAGGACGATATCGCCGGGGTGGAGGGCGTACATCCGTGCGGCGCACCCACGTTGTTCAGGTCAGGATGACCGGGAGATCAGGTCCGAATGACCGGGCCAAAATGACCGGGAGAGCAGAGTCGTACGTCACCCAACGTAACAATAACCAGACAATCGGCAACCAATCGCCTAATGGGCGCCGGGTGGCCCGGGGGAATCT
This sequence comes from uncultured Actinomycetes bacterium, assembly GCA_963732345.1. Taxonomy (GTDB): domain Bacteria; phylum Actinomycetota; class Actinomycetes; order Streptosporangiales; family Streptosporangiaceae; genus Bog-532. The sequence goes on from CAVSZI010000022.1 coordinate 76,059, forward strand.
GTGGGCTCCCCCCAGCTCCCGGTGTGGCAGGCTCCCGTCACCGGGGATCTCGCTGGGCTGGTGACAGGCCCTTGGGCGGGCTGGCCGGTGGCGACGGGGATGGGTGGAAGCCTTACCGGCTGCCCGCGTCCGCGCCGCCTGCCACAACGCCCGCGAAACCGTCTCCCCCACCGCGGCACCGACCGCAGCCGGATCCGTTCGGTGTGGCTGCGGCGTCGTATCTCACGACCCGGACGAGCATTGTTTTGGCTGCAGTCTATGATCTTGACACGCGGCAGGCCTGGACCGTCGGGCAGGGAACCCGCAGGCGGAAGCGAGCATCGTCAAGCTAGATATCCTTGAGACACTCTTCGCGCAGCGCCGTCACGATGGCGGGCTATCGGAGCAGGACCGGTCGCTCGCGCGCGGCATGATCGAAGACAGTGACAACACCGATGCCACGGACCTCTGGAATACCGTCGGTGGCGCCAACGGGATCCGCTCGTTCAATGCAGCCGTCGGCTTGGCGGACACCTCGCCGTCCCGCTGTGTGCTATGCCCGGGGTTTCCATGGCCCGGCTGGGCCTGACAATGACAATCCCGACCGACCAAATTGCCCTGCTGCGTGATGTCGCCGAGCCCAGCCCGCTTCTCACTGACGCCGAGCGCAGCTACGCGCTGCAGCTCATGGAGAGCGTGACGCTGTCCCAGCGCTGGGGAGTCTCTGGCGGTGTCCCACCGCAAGCAACGGTGGCGCTCAAGAATGGCTGGCTGCCACTTGACCAGGCAGAGACGGACTGGCAAATCAACAGCATCGGATGGATCTCAGGCCTGCACAGGGACTACCTGATGGCCGTGCTCACCACTGGGAACCCAACCGAACAATATGGCATTGACACGACCGATGGGTTGTCTGGCATCGTCTGGAAGTACATGGGCTAACCTGCCTATGAGCCGACGGGGTTGTAGTTGGCTCCATTGATAGGTAGTCAGCCCATACTTAGCGGCGACGGGGTTCCAGAGCCCGACGACGGCCTTCTTGTAGGTGGTTGCCCGGTTGTCTGGGCCGGTCGCAGCCCGGTATTTGGAGTCAGAGGTGTCATCGGTCGCGCCCCTGGAAATTCTCGTCCTGCGCCCAGGCAGCGAAATCCCGATCCGGCTCGGCCGACGCCTGCCGCGCGTTAGCGAGCGCCTGGGTCATCTGTGACGGAAGGGCGGAGCGGCCGGGAATATTCGCCAGCCGGGATATTTGAGTCGATCATCACACCTAGTCCTTAGTCACCCAATTGCGCACCATGTCGTATGTCCAGCAACGCGGATCTGGCGGTCCCAGGGGCCTCCTGGCGGGCTGGCCGAGTTCGCCGTCGTGAGTTCTGCCTATCCGCCGCCGCCGCCAAATGGGGCATCGGCGAGCAACTCGGCGCACAGCGCCAACTGTTTACCACCGGGTCCCGGCGGCCGCCGGCCTTCCGCCTTTGACCGCTGCCGCCGCGTGACCGCCGTCCGAGGGCCGTCCCAGGTCCACCCAGTCCGGCGCAACGGCTCCCACGTGATTCAATTAGCTGCCGGAGTGCGTTACTGTTATCTTTCCCTCCCATTATCCGCCATGGGTTTCCTGTCGCCCCGAAGTGGCAAAGAACAGAACATTGCTGGAGCCGGGGGGCAGCAGAGTGCGAACATGGACCGCAGTCGAAAAACGGGGCAGGACGGCCGTGGGCGGCGGAGCGCGGGCGCCCGGTCTCGATGGTGTCCGGGCGCTGGCGGTGCTTGCGGTTATAGCCTTTCATGAGCAATTCGCGGCGTTTCACGGCGGATTTCTCGGGGTTGATGCTTTTTTTGTGCTGAGCGGTTACCTGATCACCGACCTGCTCGCCGCTCAATGGGCCCGGCACGGGCAGCTGGACCTGCGCGGGTTCTGGATCCGGCGCGCGCGGCGGCTGCTGCCCGCCCTGGCGGTGGTGCTGGTCACCGTGACAGCGGCGGTCGCCGTGATCGAACCAGGACAGCTCGGGGCGCTGCGGCCGGCGCTGCTTGCGGCGGTCAGCTATTCGAGTAACTGGTGGCAGGCGCTGGCGCATCAGTCGTATTTCGCCGGGTTCGGCCCGCCGCCGCCGTTGCGCCATCTGTGGTCGCTGGCCATCGAGGAGCAGTTCTACCTGGTGTGGCCACTGATCGTGATCGTGACGCTGCGGACCTGCCAGCGCCGCTGGCTCCGGGCCGCTGTCGCGCTGGCGGGGGCGGCCCTGTCCGCGGTGGCCATGGCCGCCATCTACGTGCCGGGCGGGGATTCCTCGCGGGTCTACTACGGCACGGACACCCACGCGTCCGCGCTGTTCATCGGGGCGGCGCTCGCCTTCGCCTGGCCACTGCGGCAGCTGCGGGCCGGGCCACGCCAGCAAGCCCGGCGCGCCGATGCGGCGGGCCTGGCCGGGATCGCCGTGCTCGCCTGGGCGATGAGCCGCTACTCGGGCGGGGACGGGGCCCTGTACCCGGCGGGGCTGCTCATCGCAGCGCTGGGGGCGGGCGGCCTGGTCGTGGCAGCCGCCAGCCCCGGTGTCATCGCCGGGTTGCTCAGCTGGGCGCCGCTGCGCTGGGCCGGCGTGCGATCATACGGCATCTACCTATGGCACTGGCCGGTCATCGCGATCGCAGCCGCGATCACCGGGCCGCGGCCCGGGGCCCCCTGGCTTGGGGCCGCCGAGGCCGCCACCGCGATCACGCTGGCCGCTGCCTCCTGGACATGGATAGAAGAGCCAATCCTGCGCAACGGCCTCCGGGCCACTGTCCACGCCAGGTACCGCGCCCTGACCGAATCGCTGGCCGCCCAAGACCGGGGACCCGCCCGTGCCTTTCCCGCCGTCGCCCTGGCCGCAGCTGTCATGGTCGCCGGCGCCGCCGGGTACGGGGTGCTGCGCGCGCCCACGTCGCCGGGCCTGGAGCAGCAGATCACCCAGGGAGCGAAGATCAGCGCAGACTCCCGTACGCACAAGGTCACCCCAGTGGCGGCAGCCCGGGTTTCTGCACAGACGCCACCGCCCACCCCGGCCAGCGCATCGTGCGGCGGCGCTCACGCATACCAGGCGAAGATTCCCGGTTCGAAGGTCACCGCCATCGGGGACTCTGTCATGCTCGCGGCCGCCCTGCGGCTGCAGGCTGCCCTCAAAGGGATCTACATAGATGCGGCAATCAGCCGGCAGATGAGCGCCGGCCTCGCCGTCGTGCAAGGGCTCGCCGACACCGGCCTGCTCCGATCTGTGGTCGTCTTGGGTCTTGGCACCAACGGGACCGTCACCACGGGCCAGATCCGCCAGCTGCTCGCCACCATAGGACCGCACCACACGCTGGTGCTCGTCAACACGTTCGTTCCGCGGCCGTGGCAGAACGGGGATAACCGGGTGCTCGCCGCCGCCGCCCGAAAGCATGACAATGTCGTGCTTGCCAACTGGTTCGCGACCATCGAGCATCGCACCGGCCTGCTCTGGGACGATGGTGTGCATCCCCGCCCGCCAGGAGCGGCGCTGTATGCGCGCATGGTGGCAACGGCGGTGCAGTCCACCCGCAGCCCCCGCCCCACCGCCTCACCGTGGTCGGCCACGTGCCACATCCATGAAAGGCGGCAGCAGCCAGCCCCGGCATTCCCCGGGCTGAAGGCGACGGCGGGCAGGGATTCCACGAATAGCCCGGTGCCTCCCTCGAAGAACTCGATCGAGGCCAGGGCCAGGCAGAAGAAGGCCGCCTCGCAACGGGAGCTTCGATCAGCCGGGCGTCGGCCGCGGCGTGCGTCTCGGCGCGCAGGTAGATCTGGCTGACGTGGGAGAGCCCGCACCGGGTGAGGGTCTCGCGGCCCGGGTCGGTCACCGGAGTTAGGCCAACGTTGCAGGCCTGGGCGCCGGGGCCCAGTTCCCGGCATGCCCGGTCGAAGCCGGCCCGGTCGTCCCCGGTGGTCCAGGCCGACGGGGGCGTGATGGCGGCGAGGGCCGGATACCACCCGGGCAGTTCGTGCGCGCGCTGGCAGGCGCCGGCGGTGGTGCGCACGGTGACGTCCCGCTGGTGTTCTGCCGCTGGGCTTCAGCGGGTTTGTCCTACCAGGCGGCTGCGAAGGTTCGGTTGGACCAGGGGATCGGTGCGAAGCGGCCGTGGCTGTAGGTACCGGCATTGTGCCCAAGGTTGAAGTGGCCGATGGTGGGGCCGGGTTCGGTGCCGCTGATGATCAGGAGCTGTCCGGAGGGGCTGGCCCACAGGATCTGCTGGTAGCCGCCGTGGACGGGGATCGAGTTGAGGGTGTGCAGAAGTTCGCCGGTCCGGGCCGAGAAGGTGACGATCTGCTGGGCGACGCCCGTCATGTGTCCGGGGGCGTCGTGCCCGTCGATCTGCAGGACGGCGATGATGGTCTGGCCGTTGGGGCTGATCATGACCTGCCGCCAGTAGTTACCGGAGCGGTTAACGGGGCCGGTGGGGGTGGGCAGGACGAGCCGGCTGCTGGCGAGCAGGTCGCTGCCGGGCGCGGCGATGTTCAGCAGCCGGACCCCGGAGCTGATGAGAGCCAGGGTGTGCCCGTCCGCGGCCCACGATAGGGAGCCGTGCACGGCGCCGGGGCCGAAGCTGGGACCGACTCTGGGCCCGTTCCATACCCGGCCGGTTCCAGTAGCCAGGGTGAAGGTATGCAGGGCCGGCGCCATGAACGGCCCGGCGGTGACCGCGAGCATGGTGGCATCGGGGGACAGGGCCAGGCCGGATACCGCCATGCCCGGTGGCTGTTCCGGGATGGGCAGGGGCGTCAGCCGCGCCCGTTCCGCCGGTACGCGGCTGGCCGGGTTGATCAGCAGCAGGAAGAACCGGGTCGCCGGGGCCGCGAGCAGCGGGAGCCGCGCCAGTTTTTGCGCGGCCAGCACGAACGTGCGGTTATCGGCGGCCGCGGTCACCCCGATGAAGGTCCCGTAGGGACGTGGCGGCGTGATCGCCGCCAGCGCGGTGCCGGTAGCCGTCACCCGGACGGTGCCCTCGGTCAGCGGCGCATACAGCAGGCCGGGACGGCAGCATTCCCCGTCACCGATCAGCTCAAGAGCGACGTAGAACTCTGGAGTGACCTCAGCGGCGCCCTGGTGCTCAGCCGCGCCGGACTGTTCATCGACTGTGTTCATGATGAATCTCCCCGCGGGGCCCGGTGCTGCAGGTACGCGACGCGCCGTCGGCCGGTGCTCCGCCGGATTCCCCGGGGCGAGGCGGGCCTGAGGCGCCGTGCGGCGGCGCGGGCCAACGCGGCCCGCTGATCGGGCTGCAGTTGCCCAGCGGGATCTACCTCGCGCTCAAGTCGTGTGGTCATCGCGGTGCGTGCGGCGTCGGCCTGGTCGGCGCGGGCCATCGGCCGTGACCACCGGGCGTTAGCCGCGATCCTGGCGCGCAACCGTCGCTGTTCCGGGGTCACGCGGCGGTCCCGGTTTTTGACGATACGGACGATTCAGGCCGCTCCAGTCGTCTGCGCAGGGTGCGCCGCTGTCGGGGATCAAGGCCGCCCCAGATGCCGAACCGCTCGTCAGCGGTGATCGCATAGGCCAGGCACTGGCCACGTACGGGACATGCTATGCAGATGTCCCGAGCTTCCGCGGCGGGGTCGTCGCTGGGCGGGAAGAACACCTCGGGATCGACACCCGCGCACAGCGCCCGGGCAGCCCACCCGCGGGCCGTATCCGACCTGGCGTCCTGCAATAGCTGAGGCGAGAGCAGTCGAGCAGCATCAGAACAAGGTCGTGTTGTCAGGCATGGGGAACCTCCCTTGCTTAGGGGCAGGGGAGCGGCGCCCAGGAGATTAGCCAGAGTTAATTCATTGCTTGCAATCTAAACTCAAGTTAATGACGCTTGTCAACGGCCCACCTGCTGGGCCCCGGCGTGCGTCACGCTTCGCCATGAGCTGACGAAGGGACACGGCGCGTTAGCTTCGAGGATCCTCCGCGGCCAGGCCTTCGACAGCCCTGGCGTTTTCGATCATGTCCTTGATGGCCCGTAGCGCCCGGTCCGACAAACCAACGGTCCGCAAAGCCATGTCACGGACGTCGTCGTTCCTCAGCGCAGCGGCCAGTTCCGGCGGGACGGCATCGCGGTCGGCGTCAGCTTGCTGGAAGAAGTACATGGGGGAGACGCCGAAGAAGGCGGCCAGCGCGGACAGGTGCTTCTGGGTGGGGTTATCGCGTCTTCCCGTGCGCAGCTGCCAGACGTACGTGGAAGAGATGACGCGCTCGCCGGCGGTCACGTTGATGGCTTGGGCGACCTCGGCGGGCGTATACGGTCCGCGGTCCTTCGGGTGGACGGTCCGGAACAGATAGTCAAGCCGGTCCGCCAGCAGCCCTCCCTGCGAAGGCGACTCCTCGGTCACGGCAACCACCAGATCCTGTTAGGGCTCGCAGCGAGATGACCAACCTGAGTTCATCCGTCAATCGTGAAGTAAACCTTAGCTGCCATCTTAACGGCCGTCGTGCACCAGCCCCGGTCCGGCGAACCAAGTGGTCCGTCAGCGGTTCCGGCGGTCCGCGACGGTCCGTTTGCGGGACCACGCCGCCAGTCAGCCACGGGCGCGAGCGGCTCTAAAGAGGTCATCCGCACTGCCCGATTTCCCTACATTTAGTAACCAAAGGGGAAAGTGACAGCGATGCCTGGGCCCGTGCAGAACGCCAATTTTGTGTTGCCGCCGCCGACTGGTTCGTACCACTATAGCCGCGCAGAATTTCCCGTTCGGCGCAGTTATTGGTGCCCGCGGGATATCCGTTGTGACTGTGGCCACCATTGCTCCTGACTCTTCGCAAATCGCGAGTTCAGCCGCAAGCCGGAGCGCGTGTGTGGCCGGATCCCGGTGGTTTTGGTCGCGGGTTACGACCGCACTTGTTCGCTGTCCGGTGACAGGCTTCTTGGCCCGGTGCGGTGGCTCTGAGCTGGGCGGGCTTTTTTAGTGTCGTCAGAAGGCGAGTCTGCCGTTTGTCATCGAAGTTGGCCCGGTGGGGTTTCCGGGACTGGTTTTGTCATTGATTCCGGCCCGTCGGCTGGTGGCTTGCCAGGACCTGGCGGCGCCGCGGCGGCTGGCGACGTAGGCGCGGAGGGTAGTAGGCGACGGTGGTGCTGTGGTGGTCGGCGAGGCGGTGCCAGATCGCTGCGGTGGCGACATTGGGGTCTGTCTCGATCATCGCGTCGATGTGGCCGTGCATGCCGTTCAGGGCAGCGGGCTCGCGGTGGATCTTCTTCCGTTCGGGCGGCTCGGCAGAGGCGAGCGCCTTGATGATGGTGCGGCGGCCGACGTGGTGCTTGCGCTGGATCGCCCGCCCGGACATGCCGTTGCCGTCGTCGCGGCGGATCGCGGCGTACTTCTCATGCTTGGCTTCGCGGCTGGGCTTGATGTCGTCTGCCGTGTAGCGCCGTGCGGGCGGCCTGGGTGCGGGGGCCAGGCCGGCCAGGGTGCGCAGGATCGCGGGGAGCTCGCGGCCGGCGAGAGCGGCGAGCCGGCCGGGGTCGATGGGGCCGTAGCTGCCCTCGGGCCTGGCGAGGTAGCGGCGGAGTTAGCTGAAGGGCAGGTGGTTGGCCGCGGCGAGGCGGCGCAGGTAGGAGTCGGCGGTCTCGCCCCGGCGCGCTAGCAGCACCCGTCACTGTCCGCCCACCCGTCGCAGGGTTCAGGAACGGGCCAACCCTAGTGACAAAGACAGCAGACGGGCCGGACGGCGGGCATGTGGGCTCCTTAGCGTGCGGCGACGATGGCAGTCGACTGGCCCTCGCAGGTGCCGGCGGCCGCCTGGGCTACGGCGGCTGCCGAAAACCACGCATCGTACCTGGTCGACGCTGGGCCGCCGGGTTCCCGCTGGCGCGAGGGGAACCGGCATGATGCGGATGCGCTGAACCCGCCGGGTCAGTACGGCGATAACCGTGCCTCTAGACCTGTGCGCTTGCCAGCCACCTCGTCCGGGCGGATGCCGGGCAAGATCAACTGAGACAACCCCGCGCCCCTTCGTGGATCGCGTGGGTGAGGGCGGCTGATGCGGCGGCGCGGGCCAGCCCGCGGCCCCGTGCTGCGGCAGCTGTCAGCATCCGCCTCACCGCGCCACCAGCCCAGCCCTGGCGCCAGCCGCCAGCGCCTGAACACAGCACTGGCGGACCCCTCATTATCGTCACGCGGGGCCCGCGACGTGCACTGCGGACTGCGGTCACTTCCTGCAGAGCCTGCACCGCTTCGCGTATGTCATGCTAATGGCCCGGCCTGACGCGGAAGAACAAGCTGAACTCGCTCGTCGAGCCGACGCGGACGCCCGGCCGGGGCGTTCCTGCTGAAGGGGTGGCCATGATGCTCTCCTATCGGTGAGGGCATGGCTCTGACCTCGCGTGCGCCTGCAGCGAGCTCAGGCAACGCCGGTCTCCACTACCGTTTCGAGATGATCAACCGCCCACATTCCGGTGTGATCGAATTCCATCGCGGCGAGGATCGCCGCCCGGCGCAAGGCGTTGGCGTACGTGGGAAACGAGAACGGGATCAGCCCGAACTGCTCAACGGGCATCTTGGCGGCCATCGCCGTCGCCGCCAGTTGCACGAGCTCGACCGCGCGCTCCCCCACGACGTGGCAGCCCAGAATCGTATGGAGTTCCCGGTCGACGACCAGCTTGCAGAACCCTGTCTGGCGGCCATCGATGATCGGTCGCGGCAGCGAGTCGAACCGGACCGTCGCCACAGCTACTTCGCGGGTCTCCCGGGCAGCCGCTTCGGTCAGCCCGGCCGAGGCGTACTCGGGGTCGGTGAAGCTACCGATCGGGTTGACCTGGGAAGATAGAACCACGGTAGGTCCGAGGACGGCGTTGGTCGCGGCCACCAGTCCCTCGCGGACTGCCTCGTGTACGACCAGCGCGTGCCCGGTGACATCACCGGCCGCGAAGACGTGCGGCGCGGTCGTGCGCAGGTGCGTGTCCACCTGGACGTACCCGCGCCGGTCGGTCTGCACGCCGGCCCGGTCGAGGTCCACCCCGGCGGTGGCCGCGACCCATCCGGCCGCGACCACCGCGAGCGTGGCCTCCATGCTGTGCTGCCCGTCGCCTGCCGAATGGGTGAGCCGAACGCCGGTCGCACAGCTCTCGAAGCGGTCGATCGTCCCGGCGTCCTCGGTGACCCGGACGCCGGACGCGGCTAGCGCGGCACGGACGGCTTTGGAGACCTCCTCATCCTCGGTCATCAGAATGCGGGGCGCGATCTCGATGAGGTGGACGCGTGAGCCGAACGCGTTGAAGATCGAAGCCACCTGCACGCCGGTCGCGCCAGCGCCGATCACGAGCAGCGACGGCGGCACCGAGGAAAGGTGCCACGCGTCGCTGTGCGTCGCGGTCAAATCGAAGCCGGGAACGGGCAGTGGCCGGGAGGCTCCTCCGGTGCAGAGGATGACCTTGCCTGCTTCAAGGCACGGTGCGTCGGGGCTTTCGATGGTGTGGGCGTCCAGGAACCGGGCCGGCCCGACCTGCTCGTAGATGGTCACCCCGGCCCGGTCCAGATCGTGGCGCAGCAGCGCGTGCCGGCGTGCGTCCTCGGTCACCTCGCGGACACGCGCCAGCAGCCGGGGATAATCGAGCGAGGGTTCACAGCCCGCGATCCCGTAGAGCGGGAGCTGCCTGGCCTCGCGGATCAGCCGCGCTGCCTGGGCCAGCGTGCGCACCGGCACGGGCCCGTCGTTCGCGGCCATTCCCCCGAACTGATCGCCGGTGATCAGCGCCGTGCTGGCGCCAAGGCCGGCCGCGCGGAGCGCCGCGACGACCCCCGCGGGTCCTGCGCCGACGACCACGACATCGAACAGCTGACGCGGTGATGAGACCATGACTCGATCATCCGGATCCCCGCTTCGGCCCGTCATCACCCCTGCCGGGGTGAGGCGGCCGCGACAGCCGGGTGCGACGATGAGCATATGCGCGCGATGACAGTCGTGCCGGGCCAGAAGGGGACCGCCAGTATCGAGGAGGCCCCGGACCCGGGTATGCAGGTCGGCGCCCTGCTGGTGCGGGGCATGGCGGTCGGTATCTGCGGGACCGACCGGGAGATCGCGGAGGGCGCCTATGGCGCGCCACCACCTAATGAAGCCAGACTGGTCATCGGCCACGAGGGTCTCGGCGAGGTGCTCGAGGCGCCGACGGGATCGGGCTTCGCGCCCGGCGATCTGGTCGTCGGAATCGTACGCCGGCCCGATCCGATGCCCTGCCCCGCGTGTGCCGCCGGAGAGTGGGACATGTGCCGGACCGACAGCTTCGGCGAGCGTGGCATCGTCCGCCTGCACGGGTACGGAAGCGAACATTGGCGGGTGGAGCCGGACTTCGCCGTGCCCATCCTCCCGAGGCTGGGTGAGCTCGGCGTCCTGCTGGAGCCGGCGTCGGTGCTGGCCAAGGCGTGGGACCAGGTGGACCAGATCTCGCGGCGCGCATTCTTCATGCGCGGCCGGGCGCTGGTCACCGGCGCCGGGCCGATCGGGCTGATGGCATGCCTGCTCGGCGCACAGCGCGGCTACGAGATGCACGTCGTCGACCTCGCGCACGCCGGCCCGAAACGCGATCTCGTGGAGGACCTCGGCGCCCGGTACCATTCCGGTGACGCCGCCGACATCGACGTTGACGTCGATGTCGTCATCGAGTGCACCGGGCTCGGCACGGTCGGCGGCTCCGCCGCCGGCAGGCTAGCCAGCGGCGGAATCATGTGCCTGACCGGGATCATGAATCTGGGCCCGACCTTTGACGTGGACGCCACCGCTTGAATCGCAACATGGTGCTGCGTAACCAGGTTCTGGTCGGCACCGTAAACGCCGGCCGGCGGGCTGTTGGTGCCGCGGTTGACCGCGGTCCGGTGGACTGCGGTGGCTGCCGCGCTGGCCTGGGGCGTGTGCATCTTGCTCGGCGCTGTTCTCGGGCCGACGGCCGGGCGGCCGCCGGTCAGCGAGCTTGCCGGGCTGAACGCTGGTTACCCGGTCACGCAGCTCGCGGTCGCGATCACCGTGGCGGCCACCGTGCTTCCCTATCTGAGCCGTCCGGTGCGCCGGCTGGTGTGGTTCCTGGTCGCCGTGGCTGTGCTGGCCGCGGTCTGCGGCGGGGAAGCGCTTCCGGTGAACGCCATCTCCAGCATCGCGCTGGGATGGGGCGTCGCCGCGGGCCTGCACCTGGCCGTGGGCTCACCGCTGGGCTTGCCGTCGGCGGCGGAGGTCACCGAGTGGATCGCGGACCTGCGCGTCGCGGTCGCGAACGTAGCCAGGGCGCCCCGTCAAGTCTGGGGGGTGGAGCAGTTCACCGGCCGTGACCCAGCAGGCGAGCCGGTCGAGCTATCGGTCTACGGCCGTGACGCATCCGACGCCCGGGTGCTGGCGAAACTGTGGCGGTTCTGCATGTACCGGGATTCGGGCCCCACCCTGATCCTGGACCGCCTGCAGCAGGTTGAACACGAGGCCTACCTCACCCTGATGGCCGGGCGCGCCGGCGTCTTCGTGCCCGACGTGCTCGCCGCCGGCCAGTTCGGACCCAGCAGGGACGCGGCGCTGGTGAGCAGGGTGCCCGATGGCCCTGACCGGAAACGACCACCGCATGGAGGGCAGCAACCAGCAGACCGGCGGCGTCGTGCTCGAAACGATGGGCGGCCAGCCCCGCCGGCTGCCGCCGGAGGAGGTCCAGCGTCTCGCCGACGAGACCGCTGGTTTCTGGCGCGGCTGGCTGGACCGTTCGTCCTACACCGGCCGCTGGCGGGAGATGGTGGCGCGCTCGGCGATGACGCTCAAGCTGATGACCTACGCGCCGACCGGCGCGGTCGTCGCCGCTCCCACCGCTGGGCTGCCCGAGCAGGTCGGCGGCGAGCGCAACTGGGACTACCGGTACACCTGGATCAGGGACGGCTCGTTCTCTATGTACGCGCTGGTCGGTCTCGGCTTCATGGACGAGGCAGCCGCGTTCGGCGGCTGGCTGCGGGACCGCGCCGGCCAGTGGGCGGGCGACAGCGGCCGCCCCCTGCAAATCATGTACCGCGTCGACGGCAGTTCCGATCTGGTCGAGGAGACCCTCGGCCATTTCGAGGGCTGGCGCGGATCGCGTCCCGTGCGGATCGGCAACGGCGCCGCAGGCCAGCTGCAGCTCGACATCTACGGCGAGGCGATGGACGCCATGTACCTCGCCGACACCCAGGGTGTGCAGGCCGCCCACCAGGGCTGGCTGCACATCGCCCGCATGATCGACTGGGTGTGCGAGAACTGGGACCAGCCGGACGAGGGCATCTGGGAAACACGCGGCGGGCGCAAGGATTTCACCTACGGACGGTTCCAGACCTGGGTCGCGCTGGACCGCGCCACCCGGATGGCAGCACGCCGCGGCCGCCCGGCCAACGTGCAGCGATGGACCACCGAGCGCGACCGCGTCTACAACCAGATCATGGAACGCGGCTGGAACCCCAGGACACGCGCATTCACCCAGGATTACAGCAGCGAGGTGCTCGACTCCTCGCTGCTGATGATGCCGTTGCAGGGCTTCGTGGCGCCCCGCGACCCGATGTGGATCTCGACCCTGGAGGCCATGGACCGCGAGCTTGTCTCCGACAGCCTCGTCTACCGCTACAACCCGGCCGCCTCACCCGACGGGCTGGCCGGCGACGAAGGCACCTTCTCCTTGTGCACCTTCTGGTACGTGGAAGCCCTGGCCCGCGCCGGGCGTCTGGAGGAGGCCAGGCTGACGTTCGAGAAGATGCACACCTACGCCAACCATCTCGGCCTGTACTCCGAGGAGATCGGCAGCACCGGTGAGCAGCTCGGCAACTTCCCCCAGGCCTTCAGCCACCTGGCGCTCATCAGCGCCGCGATCAACCTGGACCACCAGCTTGACCACGGCACCAGGAAGGCGTGACCGTCCTATCACGGGCGCGCTGAAGGCGTGACCGTCCACTGCTTGGAACTTCTGCCCAGGCGACGATACGGTCTGCTGGGCGCTCGTGAGACAACCCAGCGGTGCTCAGTCACCTCGCGTGTACAGCAGCGGCCGTACCAGCCGGCCCCAGGCGGCCATCAGCTGTGGTCCAGCGGGAATTCCCGTCAGCTGCGGGTCGAGCAGGATGAAGGTATAGTCCAGCCGCCGCGCCAGGATCCCGTCCGTGGCGACCTGATCTCCGATCACCACGCCGGGCCGTGGGAAACGCCGGTACGCCGAGGTCCGCAGCGGCTTGCCCGGCGACGCCAGGTACACCACCTGCATACCGCTTCTGCTGGGCACAACCGTCGGGCGACGCGCCGAGTTGGTGGCAAAGCACAGCACTTGCAAGGCCGGCAACGCGGAAACCTCGCTGACACTCGCGCAATCCCCTGGTCAAGTGCCTCCCGGCCGCCATCCCAGTAAGCCACCAGCGGCTCTATGTCAAAGATCAGGGTTTGCGCTGACAGTTCCCTGGCACGGTGTACCACGTCACCCAGCCCCGTCGCGTGCTCAAGAACGGCTCTCACGCCGCAATCTCAGCACGCTCACGGCGGATACCCGCGAGGTGCCATAGCCGGGCCCAGTTCACCTGGGGCTTCGGGGCGGGGACGCCCGGCCGGTCCCGCGGCACCCAGACTCGGAGCGCGGATGGGGAGATCGTGCAGGTGACCGGCGTCGACATCGATACCGCTTCGCCGTCGATGCCGGCCGGGATCTGGGCTGCGTCGGCGCTGATCTGGACTTCCTTTGCGGTCAGCACGCTTAGTCCGGCGGCATGCCGGCCGCGGACCAGGTGGGCGGCCTGCCTGGCGCTGCGCACCCTGACGCCGACCACGCCGAGCATGCCGCGATCCAGCCGGGCGCGGCGGCTCAGGCCGGCGATGTCGCCGGTTCCGTACGGATTGTTGGCCAGCAGTAGGGCCTGCGGCGACCTGATCTCCGTCCCGTTCGCCTGCGCGGACAGCCATGCGCCGCGGTGGCCCTGCAGCAGGTCCGGGAGCAGGTCCAGCGTCGTCTTCAGCTTGTCGGCCCGGTAGGCCGGGGTCTCGACGACCTCGGCGTACGCGCCGAACGACGCGTTGTTGACGAAGACCTGGCCGTTGATCAGCCCAAGGTCGACCCGCAGCTCGACACCGTCGGACAGGGCGGCCAGGCAGGCCGGCGGGTCCGCACGGTCCAGCCCGAGATCAAGGGCGAAATGATTTCGCGTGCCCGCGGTGATCACCACGAACGGGAGGCCATGCTCGGCGGCGACGCCTGCCACCAGCGCCTGGGTGCCATCGCCTCCGGCGACGCCCAGCAGATCGGCGCCCTGGGCCACGGCCTCACGAGCTATCTGGGCGACGTCGACGGGCCCGGGCCCGCCGATGAGGAACACCTCCGCGCCGAGGTCTTCGGCCTTGCGTTTCAGGTCGAACTTCCCGACTTTCCCGCCGCCGGACTTCGGATTCATGATCAGGTACGGGTGCCGGGCAGGCGGCTCCGCCGGCTGCTCTGGCATCCGCCAGTCCGCTGGGTTCCCGGCCAGCGCCCAGCGCGCGGTCACGGTGGCGAGCAGCCAGGCCGCGGCCGACGCCACCGCCACCCACAGCAGGTCCCTGAACGCGTAAACGACGATCACGGCAATCGGCGCAAGGACGAAGACCGCGAGCGACAACCAGCGCCGGATGCCGCGATGGGAAAGGAACAAGAACGCGGCGGCCAGGCTGACCGCCGCGGCGGCCACGCCCACGGCCAGCATCGTCACGCTTTTCAGCCCGGCGAAAACTACCAGGATCACGATCGCGACGCCCGCGAGCAGGAAACTCAGACGCGCCAGCCAGCGCTGGGAGCGCGTGCCCTCAGGGCTCGGCTCCGGCGTCACGGCAGCCGCCGGCGCACACGTCGAGGCGACCTGACGGGATGCCCGCACAGAACATGCCCAACGTAAACACGTCCATCGCCCTGTGCCCACTTCGGGGCTGCCTTCGGGTCGTCCGGGTAGAACAATCCGGCGGAGACCGGGGTTTTGTCCATTCCGGGATCGTCGCATGCTGGCGGCTCTAGCACCTCACCCAGCCGGGGGTGACGACGCGTCAAACGGCAGGTGGCGTGCTCGTGAAATGCAGGAAACGTGGCCTTTACTTATTCTCCGTGCCGATGCCTGCCTGCGGCGGCCGCCGGCCGGGAAGTCTATGGGTTGATGCAGGCGGTGGGTTGATGCAGGCAGTGAGTTGTGCCTGGGTGCTACCGCCCGTCCGGGCCAACGCGAACCGCGCACCCGGCGAGGCGCGCCCAGTCGCGCCCTGTGCCACGCCGGCGGGTCCCGGGTCACCCCTGGGTGGGTGATGACGCGGCCTCAGTCCGGCAGCCACGCTGGCGGCAGGCTAAACCATCTGACTACGAGGCGTAACGCTGGTGCTACTACAGACATATGAGATCACGTTCACCGGTCAAGCGGGCTCCACACTGCGTGCGGAATTCGATGATTGCGAGGTCACCGTAGGCCCGGGCATAACAACCCTTCGCGCCGAGCTGCCCGACCAGGCAGCCCTGTCCGGGCTCGTACTGCGGATCACCGGCCTCGGGCTTAGGGTGATCGACATGCACCTGGTAGCGCCGCCACCGGATGACTGAGGTCGCGGCCGGGCTCAAGGACAGCTACCCCGGGCGCGCCCTGCGGCAAGGAAGGCCCGCGCATGGATGCTAGCGGTGATGAGTCCCGCGGGCTGGCGCGCGGGGTTGTCGGGTCGGCGCGGGTGATCGCGTTTGGTGCGAGCAACGTGGCCCCGGCTGGTGCGGCGGTAGGCGGGCTGGTCATCGCGGTGTCGTACGCCGGGTTCGCGTCTCCGCTGGTCGTCCTGATCGCGTTCGTCGCCTCGGTGTGCTGCGCGAGCAGCATCGCGGAGTTCGCTCGGCGGCTGCCGTCGGCCGGCTCGCTGTACACCTACAACAGCTGCGGGCTGGGCCGGACCGGGGGTTTCCTGACCGGCTGGATGATGGTCTTCGCGTACGCGCTGTACGTGCCCGCCGGCATCTCGCTGACCAGCGCGTACGCCTCGCAACTTGCTGCCGCCACGCTGCGCGTGACCATCGGCGGGTGGGTGCTGTTCCTGGTGATCCTGGGTACCGTGGTCCTGGTCGCCTACCTGGGCATCCGGACCTCATCCTCGGTCGATCTGCTCCTTGTCGCGGCGGAAGTGGCCGTCATCGCGGCGCTGGCCATCACGATCCTGGTTAAGATCGGGCCGGCGCATTACTCGGTCGCCGTTCTGTCACCGGCATCGTCGCCGAACGGCCAGCTCACCGACATCACCGATGCCATGATCTACGCCATCGCCGCATTCGCCGGCTTCGAGACCGCCGCCGCGCTCGGTGAGGAAGCGAGGAACACGCGCCGCTCCATCCCCGCCAGCACCATCGGTGTCGTGATCGTGGCGGGCACCTTCTATCTGCTCGTCGTCTGCGCCGAGACGTTCGGCGTGGGTCGGCGAGGAATCCCCGGCTTCGCCCGGCAGCCCAGCCCGCTCGGTTATCTGACCAGCCGGTACTGGTCGCCCTCGGCGCTGTGGGCCATCGACCTGGTGGTCATGCTCACCGGCCTGGGCTTCGCCATCGCCGTGGTCAACGCGGCCATCCGGGTGCTGTTCGCGATGGGACGCGAGCAGGCCCTCCCGGCCTCACTGGCCCGCCTGTCCCGCCGCCAGACCCCGGCCGTCGCGATCGGCTGCGTCGCTGTGCTCGCGCTCGTGCTTGGGCTGCCATTGACCTACGCTGACGGCGGCGTGCGCGCGTTCGGCTATCTGGCCGGAGCGGGTGGGCTGTCGATTGTGCTCATCTACCTCGCCGTGAACATCGCGGCCATCCGCGCGTTCCGCACCGAGTTCCGCGACCAGTTCCGGATCTGGCGGCATCTGCTCGTCCCGGCCACGGCCGCCGTCCTGTTCCTGTTTCCCTTGTGGGGGATCCTTCATCCCCATGCCCGCACAGTGGCGGACCTGCTGCCCTTCGCGGCGTTCGGGTGGCTCGGCCTGGGGGCCATCGCCGCGGGCTTCCTGCACGCCCGGCGGCCGGCGGCCTTCGAGACACTAGGCAGAGTATTCATGCCAGCCACAGACAGCCAGGGGGCCCTCGCGCCCGGCCGGCGTCGATCCACATCACGGCCGCGCGGCGGCGTATGACCGCACGGATCAGGCAGGTGTCATCCAAGCCGCGCCATCACCGCCGATCCAAGGCAGTCTCAGGTGACGATCAGGGAGATGCTGTATGCAATGAGCCAGAAACCGAGGATCAAGCTCCCCCAGATGATCACCTGATCGGTGTGGGTGTCTATCCAGGTCCTGAGCCTGGTCAGGAACGCCTGGCTCGTGCCGGGCTTCAAACCGGCGTAGATCTCCATGGCGAGGTAGGACGCTGAGGCCAGGACGCAGAATAGGAACAGCGAGAGGTAGCTCTCCCAACTGGACAGCTTGGCCTCCACGACCGTGGCAGCTCCGGCGCTGATCAGAACCCATGGCTGGAGTGCGGCCCCGAGGGCCATGGCGAACCACGGGGACATCCTGTCCACGTGCTCCTGCCACTTCGGTGGCTTCTTCGGCTTCTTCGGCCGCTCCATCCTGCGGCGCTGCCGGACCGCAATCGCGACCAGACTGACCCCGATGGCGATCTTCACCGCCAGATCTGCGAGTGAGGGTGCCGTGTTCGGCTTGGGGGGATTGTCGCCAGTGGCGAGCACTGTGACCGTGACCACGATTGCAAGGGATGCCAGCCAGCCGAACACGAATGCCGCGCCTTTTCTCACGCCGCGCTTTGAGGGCAGCACGATCAGGAATGCCGTCAACGGCAGCGGGTCAAGCGCTATCGCCAAGCCGATCAGGACAAGGTCAAATACCACAGCTGTCCCGCCATCCCAGGCGGTGACTGGTGGCGCGACCGGGGTCATCACGGGTGAGTAGTTCGAGCGCGAGAAGGCCGAGATCCTGGCCTGGGCGGTCATCGCGGACAACGCGCGGTCTGCCGCGGTACGGCATCACGGTGCCGGGTGCGAGGCCGCAGGTGCCGCGCCTGGACTTGGTGTTGCCGTGGCGTCGATTGGCTTGTGGGGGATGAGGACAGCGAGGACCAGGCCGATAAGGGCGACCACGAGCATGATGATGAGAGCGACGGCGAAGGGTCTTCCTTCCGGCAGTTTCACGGCGACCAGGACCGAGCCGACCAGGGCGGTGCCCAGCGATGATCCCAGGTTGGAGACGCTGCGGGACAGGCCGGAGATCTCGCCCTGGTCTTGGTCGGGGAAGCTGGACTGGACCACGTTGACCGAGGAGGTCAGCATGGTCCCGACCCCGGCGCCGAACAGCAGCAGCCCGGGTATCCACCGCCAGATGCCCGCGTGCGCCCGGACCAGGACCAGCAGCAAGATCATGCCGACCGCGGTGGTCAGGAACCCGGCGATGATCAGCCACCGCTGCGGGTGCCGCCGGGCGAACCGGCCCGCGCCGGCCGAGGCGGCCAGGATCCCGATGGTGGCCGGGGTGAGCATCAGCCCAGTCTGGATCGGGCTGTAATGGTTGACCTCCTGCAGGTACACCGAGACCGCGAAGAAGGACCCCTGCAGGATCAGCCACTGGATCGTCTGGGTGCCCAGCCCCAGATTCGCGACCTTGTTCCCGAACAGCCGCAGCGGCAGCAGCACGTCCTTGCCCTTTTTCTCACTGGACCGGACATGCAGGAAGAACCACAGCAGGAACAGCGCGCCGATCGCCACGAACAGCCACACCGGGGAAATCGAGCCCTTCGCGATCACCACCGTGCCGCCGATGGTGAAGTCCTGCCGCGACTTGCCGAAGCCGTAGGTCCGCGACTGCAGCAGCCCGAGCACCACGAAGAACAGCCCCGCCGCGGACAGCACCGCCCCGGTCAGGTCGAACCGCGGCTTGGGCCCGGACAGGGCCGGGTCGGTGATCTTGCGGGCCAGCCAGATGATCCAGGCCACGACCAGGACCTGCAGGCCGAACGAGGCGCGCCAGCTGATCGCGCTAGTCACCAGCCCGCCGATCAGCGGCCCGGCGGCGGCACCCAGGCCGCCCGCGCCGCTGACCACGCCGAAGTACTTGGCCCGTGACTTGACGTCCGGGAAGGTCACCGTGACCAGGATGTAAATGGGCGGGATCATCAGCGCCGAGCCCGCGCCCTCCAGCAGCGAGTACCCGATGATCAGCTGCGGGAGTCCCTGCGACAGCGCCGCCAGCAGGCCACCCACCGCGTAGACGCCCAAGCCGATCACGAAGCACCGTTTGCGGCCCCAGATGTCGGTCAGCTTGCTGCCCGGAATCATCAGCGCCGCCATCGTCAGCGTGAACAACGTGATCGCCGTCTGCACCCCGGCCACCGTCGTGCCCAGGTCCGACGCGATCGGGGTAATCGCCACGTTCATGTTCGTGGCCGCGTAACTGGCGATGAACTGCGCCAGCGCCAGCGGCAGAATCATCGCCCGGGCAGCCTCGGCGCCCGCCTTAGGCCCGCTCCTGTCAGTCATCGCCGCCCCTCATCCGCATCCGCATTTTCGGTAGCGATGCCGATGACTAGCACGACCCCACTGGTGACCAGTGCCAAAGCCACCGGCTAGCTTCCCGGCATTCGGCCTGCTGCCTTGGCCTGGCACCCACCAACCCGGGAGATACGACCGAAGTGTTGATCAGTCTTCAGGGCCTATTCGGACATTTAATCCCTCCTACTGCGCGGCCGTCTGGCTCCCGTGCAGGGCGTCCTGGAGTTCTCTTTGGTCTTCGTTGGACAGCGAGGTCTTCAGGACCGTGCCGCCGTACTTGCTCATCGCCTCGACGGCCTTGTCCGGGGTGACCTTCTCGAGCATCAAGAACAGCGCCGAGGTGCCCGGCTGGAGCATGTCGCGGACCTGGTCCTGGAACTGCTTGTCGATGCTGGTCTTGCCCAGTTTGCCCATCAGCGCGCCCATTCCGGCGCCGATGGCCATCCCGAAGACCGGGATGAAGAACAGCAGGCCGAACAGGAACCCCCAGAACATGCCCCAGGTCGCCCCGGCGCCGACCATGTGGTGGCTGGTGTGGACGTGGTAGCTGCCGTCCTTGTCCCGCACGATCACCGCGATCGCGTCCGGCTGGATGATCAGATCGTGGGCCAGCCGGCGCGCCTCATCAGCGGCGGCCTCCGCGGTCGCCTCATCCGGATATCCGATGGCGATCAGATCAGCCATGGCATTCCCCTTTCTCCCGTGTTGTTCTTATCAGCGCCTGGCCCAGCCTCACCGTCAGCCGGTTCATTCCTGATCCTCTTGCGATCCGCCCTGAGAGCTGCCCGACGCTTGGTCCCGGTGCCGTTAGGCGTGCGACACGGTCTTGATCCTGCGGTCGGCGCACCCGGGGATTCCTCACCCTCCCCGGGGTGAATTCATGCGATTTAGCGCGCGGCTGACGCCGGCACAGACAGCCAGAACGTCACCACCCGGACCAGGAGCACCGCGGCGTTGGCCGGCCCGGCTGCGGCGAGCCCGGCGACCATCAGGGGACGGCTCCGGGAGGTGCACCAACATGGTGGCGCCGCCCGGACCGGGGTCGTTGATCATCGACGTGAGGACTGCGGCCGTGACGATCCCGGCCAGTCGCGGCCCGTCACCCATCGCCACGCTAAGCCGCCAGGTTCTCGCGGCTGCCGTAAACGCATAGCCCCCATAGCGCGACCACGTCGATAGCGATGATCGTCAGGGACCAGAACGGGTAGG
Source organism: uncultured Actinomycetes bacterium (assembly GCA_963732345.1). Taxonomy (GTDB): domain Bacteria; phylum Actinomycetota; class Actinomycetes; order Streptosporangiales; family Streptosporangiaceae; genus Bog-532. The sequence goes on from CAVSZI010000022.1 coordinate 96,706, forward strand.
CCGGGATGAAGAACATCTGGCCAATGGCATTGAGCCCGACCACGGCTACCGCGAACCAGCGCGCCAGCTGGTTGCCCGCCAGGATCCCGGCCGCGGCCAACAGTTGCAGCGCGCCCGCGATGAGGGCGACCCAGCCCCAGGCGCGCAAGTCGCCGACCACGTAGTGGGCGTTGGCGATGAATACGTGTGAGTTGGCTACCGCGGCGATGCCGTCGATGAGATTGAAGCAACCGATGACGAGCAGCAGGACCGACGCGAAGACCATCAGCCCGAAGCCTTCTGCGCGGCGCCCGCCCGTGCCCCGGGCTGGCGTGGTTGGTGCCGACGTCATGGTGTACCTCCGGGTCAGAGTCGTGCGACGTTCGACTCTGCTAGCCTGTCTGAGCGGTTTCTGGAGATTCGTCACCCTGCCTGGGGTGATCCCCGGCTCGTTACCGGCACCTTCCGGCGGTCCCGGCAGCGCTGCCCGCTGTGCGCCTCCATCGCGGCTGGTACTGGTGATGGGCCTCAGAGCAGGCGGAGGTCGGCGGCCCGTTCGAGGGCCTGCGAGCGGGTCGCTACCCCGAGCTTCTGGTAGATGGACCGGAGATGGGTCTTCACCGTGTTGCGGGAAACGTAAAGAGTGGCGGCGATCTGCGAATAGCTGCTGGTCGGCAGGAGCTTGAGGACGCGCAGCTCGGCAGCGGTCAAGGGTTCGGCGAGCGGGCGGTGGGACCGGGAGGCGGCCGGGTGCGCGGCGTGTGCCTCTAGGGCCGCGGCGAGCAGCTGCTCGGTGAACTGGTCCGCCCGCGCCTGCGCGGAATCCGCAATCAGGTAGCTGGTCACCTGGGGCGCGGCCGTGACGACCGTGTTGAGGAACCCGGTGCGGCGCGCTGTCTGGAGGGCACGGCCCAGGATGCTTGCGGCCATCGGGTCACCGCGCTCGATCGCGGCGGCGGCCAGGAGCACCTGGCGCATCAGCGCGCGCCGCGGGGTGAGGTCGCCCAGCGCCGGGAACTGCAGGTGTTTTTGGGCGGCGTGGTGATCGCCAGCGGCGAGCGCGATCCGGGCCAGCAGCAGGCCGCGGCGGGCGGCGGGCAGCTTGCTGGCCAGGTCGGCGGGAGAGCGCAGGTCCCCGAGAGTCAGGCGCAGCGATGCTTCGAGCTCATCGGCCCGCGCCAGCAGCACCGACCCGCTCCCGCCCAGGAGCAGTCGCGCTGCCTCGACAGTGGCCAGCGCTTCGCGGGCCTGCCCGCGGGCGGCCCAGATCCCGGCCCGGTCCAGCAACGCCAGGAACTCGAAGATGGGCCGCCGCTGTTCCGTTATCGACAGCGCCTGCTCGGTGAGCTGCTCCGCGGTGTCAAGGTCCCGGCCCTCCAGCGCTATGCCGGCGAGTACGCGCAGGCTGTCCACCGCGAAAAAATGCTGGTCAAACCCTAGCCGCCGGGCATCCGCATGAGCGGCGCGGGCGGCATCGGCGGCCTCGGCCAGGCGGCCGGCCTCGAACCAGGCCAGCGCCCGCGCACTGGGCACCAGAACCAGCCTGGCCGGTTCGGCGAGCTCGGGAAGGGCAAGAGCCGCCGCTGCCTCCCGTTCCACCGCCTCATAGTCTTCCAGGCACGGGTAGACACGCAGGAGTATCAACGGGACAGCGGCGCTCCATCCGTCCTGCAGCTGCGTCCGCTCCTGGATGGCCCGCGCGCCAAGGCCTGCACGCACGGCCTCGTCAAGCTGGCCGGTTATCCCGTAGTGGAATGAGCGCATCACCGCGAACCGCGCCGCCAGCCTCGACTCAGGCGGGATCGATGGCCGGGCGCGGTCCAGCAGGTCCAGGTACTTGCCGCCGCGATCCGGGTCACCCCACAGCAGCAGGTCGGCGGCCAGGCCCAGCAGCCGGTCGGGCGCATCAGCGAGCAGCGCAGGGTCGACCGTGCTGAGATCCAGCGCGGCCGGGAGCGCCGGGTCGTGCAAGAAGCCGGGCACGACCCGGTCCTGCATGAGGTCCAGTGCCCGGTCGGCGTGCCGCGCGGCCAGGAAATGCCGAGCCGCGCGCCATGTGTCGCCGGCGGCCTCGAACCATTCCGCTGCCCGCAGCTGGAGCGCCAGCTCCCGGTCCCGGTCCCTGGCCCTCAGCTCAGCGCGCAGCATCCGGCGCACCAGGTGGTGGTACCGGAAGCTGCTCCGCTCGTCGTCGAGCGCCACCAGGAACAGGTTGGCCGCGTCAATGCTGTGCAGCAGCACCGCCACGTCCCGCCTCGCGGTGACGGCGGCGCACGCGTCCGCGGTCAGCTCCCCCAAGACGGACGTGTCGAGCATGAACCAGACGATCTCGGGCGGCTGCTGATCAAGAACTTCGGAGACGAAATACTCGACGATCGTGTGGCTGCGGACCTCCAGTGCCCGCGCGGCCCTCACCGGGTCGGTGGTGCCGCGCAGCGAAAGCGCCGCCATCTGCAGCGCCGCGGCCCATCCCTCGCTGCGGTGATGAAGCAGCGCAAGCTCGGCAGCACCGATCTCGACGCCGAAGTTGGCCAGCAGGCTGCCGCTCTCGGCCAGGGAGAAATGCAGGTCATGGTCACGAAGCTCGCACAGCTCACCGGAAATCCGCAGCCGGTGCAGCCGCAGCGGAGGGTCCACCCGGCTGGCTAGCACCAGCTGGGCGACCTCGGCAGGCCAGCGCTCGACCAGATCGGTCATGGTCCCGGAAACCCCGGCCGCCGTGGCATGGAAGTCGTCGACCACGACCGCCGACCCTGCGGGCAGCTGCGCGGCATCGTTGGCGATCGACGCAGTGACATCGGCCGACATGCCGCCGTCCATGGTGAGCAGGCCGACGGCATCGGCGCCGAACCCCGGCGCCACCGCCTGGGTTGCCTCGATGAAACCGGTCCAGAAGCGGACCGGGTCAGCGTCCGCTTTGTCGCAGGACAACCAGGAAGTAGCGCCTGGTGGTCGTGCCGCCGCCCAGCTTGACAGCAGCACGCTCTTACCCGCGCCAGCCGACCCCACCACCACCGTCAAACGCTGGCCAGCCCCTGCCGCAAGCCGGTCATGCAGCGCAGATCTTATGACCAGCGTGGCGGGCAACGCTGTCGGCCGGAACTTCGCCCGCGCGAACCGCAGGCCCTGCACGGCGTCGTGACTGGTAGCCGCGCCCTGCTTCACGCCGTCCTCCGGACATCCGGCTTATACGCAGCGCCTATTAGATCAGGCACGGACGTCCGGAGGAAGAGAACAAAGTCTCGCTGGCGGAGCAATAATCCGGTGCCACCCCTCCGGGGGTGATGCCGGGAACTCAGCCGCCGAGGATGCTGATACACGCTAGCGGCAAGTGAACTACAGGGCTCGAGGCGCAATCCCATGCGACCCCAAACGTATGAGATCACCATCGTCGGCCAGGCGGGCGTCACCCTACCAGTCGGCCAGCCCAGACTGCCCAGCGCGTGCTCGGCGGCGTATTTTCACCCCAGCCAGGGTGATGAGCGGCAGGCACCCGAGGAAAGAGGCTGACAGCCGGGCGAGCGATCTCGGGACAGCAGTGTCACGAACGGGCGCCGTCGATCCGGCAGCGGAAGGGCGGAACACCATGGTCAGCGCGGAACGGCTGCGACTGGACGCGGCGGACACGGGCGGTGTTCCCTGGCAGCGCTGGGGCCCCTATCTCAGTGAGCGGCAGTGGGGCACGGTACGCGAGGACTACGGCGGCGGCGACAACACGTGGTCGTACTTTCCCCATGACCAGGCCCGCTCCCGTGCCTACCGCTGGGGAGAAGACGGGCTGGCCGGTGTCAGCGACGACAGGCAGCAGCTGTGCCTGGCGCTGGGGTTGTGGAACGGGCGCGATCCGATCCTGAAAGAGCGGTTGTTCGGCCTCACCAACGCCGAAGGCAACCACGGCGAAGACGTCAAGGAATGCTACTTCTACCTCGACGCGACGCCCACCTCGTCGTACCTGAAAATGCTCTACAAGTATCCGCAGGCCGAGTTCCCCTACGCGGACCTTATCGCGGTCAACGCGGCGCGGGGAAAGTCAGATCCCGAATACGAGCTGCTCGATACCGGGATCTTCGACCAGAACCGGTATTTCGATGTCGTAATCGAGTACGCGAAGGCCGCGCCGGAGGACCTGCTCATGCAAGTCACCGTGCATAACCGGGGGCCGGAGGACGCCGAGCTGCATGTGCTGCCGGCGCTGTGGTTCCGGCATACGTGGTCGTGGGCAGGCGGCGCGGAGCGGCCCTCGCTCCATGTGGTCCGGGACCTCCGCCGGATCAGCGCGGTGCGTGCCGAGCACAGCGCGCTGGGCGACCGGTGGCTCTACGCAGACCAGGCGGTGCCGGTCCTGGTGACGGGGAATGAGACCAACAACGAGAGGGTGTTCGGTTCAGCCAACGAAACGCCCTACGTCAAGGACGGTATCGACCGGGCCGTCGTACGTGGCGACGCCGCGGCGATCGACCCGGGTGGCGCCGGGACCAAGGCGGCCCTGCAATTCAAGCTGATGGTCCGGGCGGGGGGCAGCGCGGCAGTGCGGCTACGGCTGACCGGCGCCGAGGCCGTCCAGCCGGGCCGAAACGGCCCCGCGGCAGGCCCGTTCGCTGGTTTCGACGAGCTGATGCGTACCCGGCGCGGCGAGGCCGACGAGTTCTGGGCCGCCCTGCTAGCCGGCGACCTGACCGACGATGAGCGTCTCGTGGTCCGCCAGGCACTGGCGGGCATGCTGTGGTCCAGGCAGTACCCCGCGCTGGACGTGGAGCGGTGGCTGGCCGAGCACGGCGCCGACCCGCTGGGCGGCGGCTGGCTGCGCAACCATGACTGGCGGCACCTGATCGCTGAGGACATCATCTCCATGCCGGACACGTGGGAGTACCCGTGGTTTGCGGCCTGGGACCTTGCCTTCCACGCGGTCGCGCTCGCAGTGGCCGACGTGGCATTCGCCAAGCGGCAGCTCGGCTTGCTGCTGAACCGCAGATACCTGCACCCCAACGGGCAGCTGCCGGCGTATGAGTGGAACTTCAGCGACGTCAACCCGCCGGTGCACGCCTGGGCGACGCTGTTCGTCTACCAGATCGAGGAGGCTACGACAGGTAAGGCGGACCGGGCGTTCCTCGAGGACGCCTTCCAGAAACTGATGAGAAACTTCGGCTGGTGGCTCAACCGCAAGGACGCCGACAACCGGAACATCTTCCAGGGCGGGTTCCTCGGCCTGGACAACATCGGCGTGTTCGACCGCAGCGCGCCGCTGCCGGGCGGCGGCTGGATCGACCAGGCGGACGGCACCGCATGGATGGCGCTGTACTGCCAGAACATGATGCAGATCGCCCTGGAGCTCGCGCCGGAAAACCCGGTCTACCTGGAGCAGGCACAGGCGCTGCTGGAGAACTTGGCCTGGATCGCCGCCGCGACCAGCCACGTCGGGCCGGACGGGATCAGCTTGTGGGACGAGCAGGACGGCTTCTTCTACGACGTCCTGCGCCGCCCCGACGGAAGCTCGGTCCCGCTGAAGGTACGTTCCCTCGTCGGGCTGATGCCGCTGGCCGCGGCGACCGTCATCGGCCCGGCGGTGCGCACCGAGTTTCCCCAGTTCGTTCAGGGTGCCGCCGGGTTCCTGGCCCGCCACCCCGCGGTCACCACTGCTTTGTGGGGCCACGGGCGGCAGGCTGAGGCAACCGGTCCAGTACTGTTCGCGCTGTTCGACGAGGAACGGCTGCGCCGGATCCTGGCCCGGATGCTGGATGAGGAAGAGTTCCTCGGGCCGCACGGCATCCGCTCGGTGTCACGGTGGCACGCCGAGCACCCCTATGCCATCAAGGTCGCTGGCCAGGAATACCGGGTCGGCTACGCCCCCGCGGAATCCGACACCGGCATGTTCGGCGGGAACTCCAACTGGCGGGGCCCGGTATGGTTCCCGATCAACGTGATGCTGATCCGGGCGCTGCTGAACCTGCATGTCTTCTTCGGCGACGGTTTCACGGTCGAGTGCCCGACCGGCTCGGGACAACAGCTGAACCTGTACCAGGTGGCCCGGGAGATCAGCGACCGGCTCACCGGCACGTTCCTGAAGGACGCCGGCGGCCGCCGTCCGGTGCATGGCGGGCAGCCGATCTTGCAGTCCGACCCGCACTGGCGCGACCTGGTGCTGTTCTATGAGTACTTCCACGGCGATAACGGAGCCGGCATCGGCGCGAGTCACCAAACCGGCTGGACCGGCACCGTGGCGCTGCTTCCGCTGCTCTTCCGCGGCGTCAGCGCCGAGGCACTGCGTACTGGCGGCCGCGGCGCCATCAAGAGCGCGGCAGCGGGCCGGCGAACGGGGGCGGCGCGATGACGGGGTGGCCGGGCCAGCCGGTGATCTACGAGATCAACACCGCGGTGTGGCTGGACGAGCTGGCCCGGGCGTCCGGGCGGCCGGTCACCCTGGCCGATGTGGCCGCCGCGGACTGGGATGCGGCCGTCCCGGACGGGGTGGACGCGGTGTGGCTGATGGGAGTGTGGACGCGAAGCCCGGCCGGGCTGGCGCTGGCGAACGCCAATGCCGAGCTGCAGGCCTCGTTCGCGGACGCGCTGCCGGACGTGCGGCGCACCGATGTGATCGGGTCGCCGTACTGCGTGCGCCGGTACGTCGTCGATGCGGGCTTCGGCGGCCCCGACGGGCTGGCGGTGGCGCGGGCCGCCCTGGCGGCGCGCGGCGCGCGGCTGATCCTGGACTACGTGCCCAACCACGTCGCGCCGGATCACCCGTGGGTGACCAGCCGCCCGGAGCTGTTCGTCCGCGGCGACGAGGACGACATCAGGGCCGACCCGGCGGGCTGGATCGCCGTGGCCGGGCAGGTGCTGGCCCATGGCCGCGACCCGTACTTTCCGCCGTGGCCCGATGTCGTGCAGCTGGACGCATTCTCCCCTGCCATGCGCGCCGCGACGGCCGGCACGCTCGCCGACATCGCCAGCCAGTGCGATGGGATCCGCTGCGACATGGCGATGCTGATGATCAACCGCATCTTCGGCACGACCTGGGGCGACCGGGCCGGGCCCGAGCCGGCCCCGGAGTTCTGGCCAGCCGTCCTGGCGGAGCTGCGTGCCCGGCACCCGGACACGGTGATGATCGCAGAAGCTTACTGGGACATGGAATGGGAGCTGCAGCAGCAGGGCTTCGGCTTCTGCTATGACAAGCGGCTCTATGACCGGATCATCGCCCAGGACGTGAGCGGCGTCCGCGACCATCTGCGCGGGGACCCGGGCTACCAAGCCAAGCTCGTGCGCTTCCTGGAAAACCATGACGAGCCCCGCATCGCCAGCTGCCTTCCCCGGGACGCCGAACGGGCCGCGGCCGTCGCTATCGCCACGCTGCCCGGCGCGACCTTGTGGCACGAAGGACAGTTCGAGGGCCGGCGCGTGCGGCCACCCGTGTTCCTCTCCCGCCGTCCGGACGAACCGCCGGACGTAGAACTCGCCGGCTGGTACCGGCGCCTGCTGACCGCGGTCGACACCCACCAGGTGCGGACAGGCGCGTGGCGGTCGCTCGAGGCCAGCGGCTGGCCCGACAACCAGTCCTGCCGCAACCTGATCGCCTGGTCCTGGGCCGGGGAACACAACGGTGACCGGCACCTGGTCGTGGTCAACCTATCCGGCCAGCCATCCCAGGCACGCATCCCGCTGGACTGGCCCGACCTGCCCGGCCGCAGCTGGCAGCTCACCGACATCCTCAGCCAGAACGTGTTCAAGCGGGACGGCGGCGAGCTGGCCAGCTCCGGGCTGTTCGTCGACCTGGGACCGTGGCAATCCCACCTCCTCACCCTGCAATGATCGATCACGGCGGGGGAATATGGTGCATGTGTTCAGATGGTTGCCCGGCCTGGAGGCGGTTAGGTCCTACCGGGGGGAGTGGCTGGCCAAGGACATCATCGCGGGGGTTGTACTAACGACGTTGCTGGTTCCGCAGGGCATGGCGTACGCCGAGCTAGCGGGCCTGCCGCCGATCACCGGCCTGTACACGTCGATTTTGTGCCTGCTCGGCTATGCCGTGTTCGGCCCGTCGCGGATCCTCGTGCTGGGCCCGGATTCGTCGCTGGGGCCGATGATCGCCGCGACGATCCTGCCGCTGGCCGGCGCCGACGGCGATCCCGAACGGGCCATCGCGCTGGCGTCGCTGCTCGCGCTCATGGTCGCGGCGATCATGATCCTGGGGGCCGTGGCGAAGCTCGGCTTCATCGCCGACCTGATCTCCAAGCCGACGATGATCGGCTACATGAACGGCCTGGCGCTGACCATCCTGGTCGGCCAGCTGCCGAAACTATTCGGGTTCAAGATCAGCGCCGAGGGCCTGATCCACGAGATCACCGGCTTCGTCAAGGGACTGGCCCACGGCGAGGCGGTCGCCGCCGCCGCCGTAGTCGGGATAGCCGGGATCGTGCTGATCCTGGTACTGCAGCGGTGGCTGCCGAAAGTCCCGGCCGTGCTGATCATGGTCGTGCTCGCGATCGCGGCGACGACGGTGTTCAGCCTGGCCGATCACGGTGTCAGCCTGGTCGGGGTGCTCCCCAAGGGGTTCCCCCCGCTCACCGTCCCGCACGTCCGGCTGGCCGACCTCGGGCCGCTGTTCGCCGGGGCGCTGGGCATCGCGCTGGTCTCGCTCGCCGACACGATTTCCACCGCCTCGGCGTTCGCCGCCCGCACCGGGCAGGAGGTCCGCGGCAACGGCGAGATGATCGGGATCGGCGCAGCAAACCTGGCCGCCGGGCTCTTCCAGGGCTTCCCGGTCAGCACCAGCGGGTCACGGACCGCGGTGGCCGAACGCTCCGGCGCCAAGACCCAGCTCACCGGGGTCACCGGCGCTGCCCTGATCATCTTGATGATCGTGCTGATCCCGGGCCTGTTCCGCAACCTGCCCCAGCCCGCGCTGGCCGCCGTGGTGATCACCGCGTCGCTGTCCCTGGCCGACATCCCAGGCACGATGCGGCTGTGGCGGCAACGCAAAGCGGAGTTCGGGCTGTCGATCACGGCATTCGGCGGGGTCGCCCTGCTCGGCGTGCTGCCCGGGATCGCAATCGCCGTGGCGCTGTCCATCCTCAACGTCTTCCGGCGGGCGTGGCGGCCCTACGACACCGAGCTCGGACGGGCCGAAGGGCTGGAAGGCTACCAGGACCTGCGCACCCATCCGGAGGCGCAGCAGCTGCCCGGCCTGGTGATCTACCGGTTCGACGCCCCGCTGTTCTTCGCCAACGCCAAGACCTTCCGCGACGAGGTAAGGCGACTGGCCAACTCTGAGCCCAAGCCCACCTGGATCGTGATCGCGGCCGAGCCGGTGACCGACGTGGACACCACCGCATCCGATGTCCTGGAGGACCTGGACGAGGCGCTGAACGCCCAGGGCATCAGCCTGGTATTCGCCGAACTCAAAGACCCCGTACGGGACAAGATAGAACGCTACGGCCTGACCCGCACGATCGACCCCCGCCACTTCTACCCCACCCTGGAATCCGCCGTCGCCGCCTTCCGCCAGGAGACCAGCGCCGAATGGACCACCGCCGGCCAGGCCACCGATCACCTCGAGGGACCAGGCCGAACCGACGCCGAAACCAGCCCGCCACCCGACGTTCCCGCATCACCACCCGTCAGCTAGCGACACAGGGGCGACCATCCTGGAAACGAAAGACCCGATGACTGCTGGCGTCGCTGTCGTGCTGGTGAAGCTGCCTCGCGGGGTCTAGTCGCAGCCTTCCAAGCTGGGACTGTGCCCGCTCCTGCACACAGCAGCGAAGCACGGCAACGACCCCCGCAGTCCCGCCACGCGGCTGCCGTGGTTCACCCCCGTTGGGGGGACGCCGACGCCTGCGTGGCGTGCTTTTCTGGTACGAGCACCCAGGGGAGCCATCTGCGGTGCGTACCAGCCAGCGAGCATAGCCCCGCTGCGGCCCGGAGGGAGCGGATATGACGGTGACGACTCGACGGGGTCCCGCGCAGACCGGGACGGCGGAGCATCTGAGCCGCGCCAACCGGGTCGCACGGGGGAAGGATGCCAGGGCGGCGGACGACGAAGCGGTACGCCAGGTGAGACTCGAGGAATTCGCGGAGCAGCAGGAGCACACCACAAGGCGGGGCTCCCTGGGGCGAATGCCCAACTGCTTGGCGCGGGCGGCGGCGAAGACCCCGAGAACGTTGTACCAGGAGTATTCCCGGCACTGCGCATCGACCTCGCGCCAGCCGCGCAGAACGGCCTCGGGGACCCGGCTTTGCAGCTCGGTTAGCGCCTGCGACCTCACGCCCACTGGTACTCGTCCACTAGATTGGCGGAACTCTTGCCGCCGAAAGTCCGGACCAGCGGGCAAATTCGGGTAGGGCGCACTTCAGACCAGCTTATTCATGGCAGTCGGTCAATCTGCCGCATCACTTTCCTCATTCATTTCCCCGGTGGCTGGAACAGGGTCAGCTCTAGAAGCTGCGGCTCAACCCCCGCTGTTCGGACCGCCTGCGCCATCCAGTGAAGGTAGACCGAAGAATGGTATGCCGCGAGCTTGGCCGGACTCGGGCGTCTACGTCACTGGACAGCCCGCTTCCAGCCCGGACAATCCAGCAGCGCACTCGAATACGCTGCCGACGTCACCGGCTGGCCGGGACGCTCAGATCGCATCCTTTCCACCGCCCGCGTCACTTATCTATGGCTCCCGCAAGGTACGCGCCTGTGAGTGCGTCAACCCGACTACGAACTGCTCGACCCCGCTCAGTTGCGTGGCGTATTCATGACGCTGGCCTGAGAACGTGTCCATTCACGGGGTCTGAGCGACACGCCGACGTTCCCCGGTGTTTGAACCTTTAGTGCAGGTTGAGCATGCTTGGGGCTCGTGCCTGAGGAGCCCGGCCCGTCCGGTGAGATCACGACCAGGATCAAGCACTCTTGCCAGCCTGTACAAGTTCGCGATCTCGGCCCGGCCAGCGGGCAGGAAACAGACGGGCCGATCTCATCAGGGATGTAGCCGAGGTCGGCGGCATTGGCGGCCAGCCACTGACCGAGCGTGGAGGGGGTATGGGTCGCGCCGCCGAGGAGATAATTATCTCTTTCGCGGGCAATCGAGGCGCTGATGCGGCTCCGAAGCGTGCCGATGTCGCGGTGAAGCTCGCTGAGGTGAGCATCCAGCCCGGTAATCCGGTTGCGCGCCGGGGCCCGGTCGAGTGCGACGGCATGCTCGTAGATCGCCTGTACGGATCTATCAAGCTGGGCTATCGAGGCGGCGGAACTGCCGAGCACGGCAACCGACAGATCCCGGATCGTTTCCGGGATCTTGTCGCGGAGGACTGCAAGGGCCTGCTCTTTCTGGCTGGTGACCAGGACCCGCTTGCCGTGGCCGACCAGGTGACTGATCAGGTTGGCGATGGTGTGCGTCTTACCGGTCCCGGCCGTTATCAACGGTTCAGGCTCGTGATTGCTGCGTTCTTGCAGGTCATTTCGATGTTGCGATTGATGGAACGTGGTTACGTCGCTGCGAGCTGGCCGTTCCAGCCGAGGCGGGTGAGCTCGCGCCGGAGTTGCAGGTTCTCGCCGTGAGCTTGCTCAAGCGCGGCGCGCAGGGCCTGGGTTTCGTCACGGTGTCCGAACCTGCCCGGGTCCGCCGCGGTCACGTGATCCGCCAGGATGGCGTGGATGCTGGTCAGTCGCTGGGCCATCACGTCGTCATCGCCCAGTACACGCGCGACGCCGAACTGGAGAGCCGGTGCTAGTAATCGAGACTAGGTGCGGTGGAAGGACAAATCCGACTCTGCTCCAGCACCCAGCGTTTCGGTGGGGACGAAGCCCCGGTCGGCCGGATTGTTTCACGACCTGCACGTCGATGCCCACGGCGGCCCGTGACACGACCGGCTCTGAAGCTCTGGTCCAGCAGCGCCTTGCGAATCTCCCTGCGTGGCGACTCGTCCAAAGGCGTCCCAGCGGTGTTCTAGTGGGCCGTCAGAAGACCGGTGACGACCAGTCCCAGGACGTCCACGGCCAGCCACCGCTTGCGCGGCACCTCTTGCCGGTCCTTCCCGGTCGTTTGTTTCTTGAGGTGGCTGATCTGACTGGTCAGGGCTTGGAGGATCGTGTTGTCAGTGCTGCCGTCGATTGGCGGGACCGGCTGCGGGCGGGCCTGGGCACGCAGGCGCTCGATCCTGGCCCGCAGGTCGGGGTTTCCGTAGAGGAAGGCGTGGGAGACGTCGGCTTCGCGCTGGACGGCTTGGAAGGTGATGAGCTCGCCTCGCTTGACGAGGCGGCGGATCGCCTGGTCGGCGGCCTGGGCTTTCGCTTCTGATTTGGCCTTGGCCGCCGCGGCGAGCACGGCGGTGCGGCGGGCGCGGATGTCGCTCATGGGCGGTCTTGCCGGTGGCTGGTGGTGCCGAGGGTGAGCGGGACCGGCCCGGCGGGCGTGCGGGCGCCGCATCCGGCGCCTTGCACGGCGCGTCCGGGCGCGGCTTGCATGGCTGCCAGTACCTGGGTGAGCGCAGTGTGCTCGGCCTGGCGCTGCGCGAGCCAGACGTTATCGGCGGGCATGGGCCGCCCATGCCGCTGCTGGAAGTCGGCGGTTGCCCGCTCGATCAGGGCGGCGGTGCCGGCGAGGTGCCGTTCGAGGGCCTGCTGATGGGTCTGGTCGGTGACGAAGACCGAGCAGGTCAAGCACGCGTTTCCCTTGCCGCAGCTTTGCAGCGGCGGGAGCATGCACCAGCCGTTGGGCAAGATCCGGTCCGCCCGGCCGAGCAGGTGCATGGCGTCGTGGTCCTCACGGGAGAAAACGACGCGGGTGCCGTCGGCTTTCAGCTTGACGGTGGCCAGGAACGCCTGCTCGGCGTGTTCTTCCCGCTGGGCGATATAGTGCAGGGTCATCGTCGCGGTGGCGTGCCCGGCATAGCGCTGCAGGACGTGGACCGGCAGGCCGATCTCGGAACTGGTAGGGAGCGGATTACCGACCGTGGTGAATAGCTCCTGCTGGTGCGTGGAGGAGGAGAGATATTTGTCAGTGCTGGTGGGGATGGTTGCGGGCTAGTTCGGCGGCGTAGCGGGTCCAGTCGCCTCCGGCCTGGCTGATCCATTTGGCTGCGGTGTTCTCGTGCAGGCCGAGCAGGTCGGCGAGGACGGCTGCGGGAAGCTGGGCGGCGAGGTCGAGTAGCGCGGCCCGGCGCCCGGTCTGGGCGTAGATGCCGATGTCCCGGAGGCGTTCGCCGAGCCGGGACGGAGTGATGGGGCGACCAGGCAGGTGCCCGGGGAACAGCCAGGTGGTGGCTGTCGGGGATCCGATACCGCGGTGGCTGCGGCCGTCACGGGTGAGCTGGGCGATCGCGCCGGCGAGCGGTGCGGGGACGGGCGCGTCGTGGCGGCCGAGCAGGATGAACGTGGTGTCGTCGCGGCGGGTGATCTGGCTGGTGGTTATGGCGGCGATCCGGGACAGGGGCTGCCCGTAGAGCAGGAGCAGGGATCCGGCGACCCGGTCGGTGGGGTCGAGTGCCGCGTCGTCGAGCAGCCGGGCGACGTGGGTCCACCGCTGGTCCTGGCTGATGGCGGGCCCGGTCGCGCGTGCTGGCGCGGGTATCGTCAGCGGCGTGCAGTGGCCGCGGGCGCCGGCCCAGATCAGGAAGTCCCGTGCCAGGCGGGCCGCGACCGGCGCGGTTTTCCCGCATGCCCCGCACTGGCGGTGGCGCCGCGGGTCGTCCCTGCGATAGCAGACTTCGCAGGCCGGCTGGCCGGCGTCGTCCCGCCCGGCGCGGGGACGGACCTTCCCGCAGCTGGCGCAGGCGACGGCCAGCTGCCAGGAACGGCACCGCTGGCAGACCGCGCTGCCGGCGTCGCCGCGGAACAACGGCTTGCCGGCCCGGCCGCAGACCGTGCAAGCCGGGACGGTCAGCGCAGCCGAGCCGCGCGCGATCAGCGCGGCGGCCAGCTTCCCCGCGACCGGCGGCGCTCCGGTAGCCAGGGCGCCGGGATCAGCCGACAGCGCGAGCGCCAGCTGCCGCAGCGCCTGCCCGCCGGGTGCGACCGCATCGACGGCCGCCTCGATCACCGGCCGGGGCAGCGAGCTGTCTGCCGCCGCGGCTATCTCCACCACCTGATCGCGGCGGCAGCACGGGCATCCCCGCGTCCGGGGCGAGGCAGCCTGGTGCCCGGCCGGGCAGCGGGCCACGGCTACTGACGGCCCGTGACCCGGGCCCGGACCGGGCGCGGCGCGGCCGGTGAGGGGGGCGGCACCGTAGCTGGCCTGGCGGGCGCGACGGTGACGGTGACCGGTTCGACGAGATCCCCCGGACCGCAGCCGAGGATGTCGCACAGCGCGGCGAGGGTGGCCAGGCTGAGCCGCTCCGGGGTGCCGGTCACCAGCCGGTAGACCTGCTCACGGGACAGCGTGACGCCGCGCTCGGCTAGCAGCGGCCGCAGCTGCGTCGTGGCATACATGTCGTTGTCGGCCATCAGCCGCCGCAGGTGCCACCGGTAGCCGGCCTTGCGCGCCGTCACCGTCCGTCCCTTCCGTCTGCCTCGAACGCGCGGGCCAGCGCCGAGCGCAGCATCCGGTTCCGCGCATCCTGCCCGACCGTCGTATACGCCGCCGTCGTCGATGCCCAGGAGTGACCGGCCTGCTGCTGCACGAACAGCGGGTCCGCGCCGTCCTCGATCAGGTGCGAGACATACGAATGGCGCAGACAGTGGACCGACAGCTCGCCCGGCAGCCCGGCGGCCGACCGCCACGCCGCGAACCGCTCATCGACCGACCGGGGCGAGATCCGCTCCCCGCGCTCGGTCAGCCACAACGCCGGATGAGACCGGCTCCCGTGCCGGGGCCGCACATCGTCGATGTACTGCGCCAGCGCCTCGGCCGCCCACGGCATCACCGTTGCGACCGCGCGCCGCCGCGGCGGGCTGCCCCGCATCGCCTTCCCGAACCGGACATGGCACACGCCCAGCCTCCCCAGTTCCAGGGCCGCCGGGTTCGGCGCGAAGTCCGCCACGTCCAGCATCGCCGCCTCCCGGCGGCGCAGCCCCCACCCGTAGATCACCTTGAACAGCGCCGCGTCCCGGAACGACGCCAGCCACCCCTTGCGCCGCGACCCCGCAGCCCGCTCCACGTGATCGTCGGAAGCGTCGAAGAACGCCTGCAGCTCGTCACGGGTCAGCGGGCGGCGCCCGGCCCTGCCCTCGTGCTCGGACACGTGCACCGCGGTGTTCCGCTCGCCGAGCACCTGGACCGGGACCGCCCCGGCGCGCTGCTCGCACTCGCTGACCCAGCCATACCGCGGATCGCACACGTAGTCCAGGAACAGCGCCAGCGCCCCCTGGTAGGACCGGACCGTCGAGTGCGCCCACCCCCCGGACGCGACCCATGTATCGGCCTGCTCCGCCGACCACTGCCACGGCCAGCAGCCCGTGAACTCGCCGAACTGCCGCACCACCCGTTCCCGCTCGCTGATCAGCTTGACCGTCAGCCGGCGCGCCTGCTGCTGATTCCGCCACCCGGCCAGCATCTCCTCCAGCAACGCCGCGCCCAGCGAAACCGGCACCGCGCCGTCCGCGCTGACCAGCGCGAGCGCCCCCCGGCCAGCCAACATCCGGCCCCCTCCCCGCATACGCCACACGCATCATGCGGTCACTCAGCGCAACCGATCTGGCTGCCACATCCTGTCACCTGGCGCAACAGGCGGCCGGAAACCCCGGAAAATACGGCGTGTCCCGCACCCCGACCCGAGATCAGCGGACAGCCGGCAACGCCGCAACCCTTACCGGGCCTTCCTCACCCAAACGGCGGAGTTGCATCCGATGCAACTCCGCGCCTTTGCCAGCCATCGCTGAAGGTGTGTCGGAACTGGTGCGGGGTCACCTGGTCATACCCAGCTTCGGCGGCGCGCCGGACGAGCATCTTGCGGATCCCGGTGTTCCCCAGGCGCATGCGGTTCCGGGTTCCCAGCCACACCCATTCGGAGCCGGCGAGCTTGTGCGAGCGGCGCGCACGGAGATAAACAGCCAGCGCCCGGGCGGTGGCTGGCGCGAGGCTCACCAGTCGTCCTTCCCCGGCGTTCCGGGCGCCCTTGAGCGGGACGAGACGGAAGACGGGGGTTCGGAGCAGATCGGCAGGGAGGGTGTGCATGACCATGCCGAGCAGTTCCTGGCGGCGGATGCCTTCGCTGCGCAAGATGCGGATGATGGCGTGGTCGCGGGCGGTCTCGAAGTCGCGGGCCTTGCCGCCGCCGGTGACCTCGAGCAGGTCGCCGACGAAGCTGGGGGAGAGGGTTTTGGGTCGTCCCCTGACTTCGGCGTAGCGGTTGAGCCCGGCTGCGTACGGGCTGGGGTGGCCGTATTCGCGCCGGAGGTAGTTGAACAGTTGGATGAGGTTGCGCTGCTGGGTGTGGGTGCCGCCCTGGCCGCGTGTCTGGTAGTACTCGCGGAAATACCGGTTGAGCATCGCGGTGTCGACGGTGGTGAAGTCGCCGTCGAGGCCGTTGGCGGTCATCCACGCGTCCAGTGCCTTGGCGGGATAGACGTAGGCGTGGATGGTCGCTTCTTCGTACGGGCGGCCGTCCCTGTTGTTGACGGTGCGCAGGTACTCGTCGAACTCGTCCAGAGTGACCGACCGCGGATCCGGTACCGCGGCATGTGCCGCGGGCCGGTCAGGGCTGGCTCCAGGACGGTGTTCCGGCAAAGGGGAATGCGGCGCCGCCGCGAGCGGGCTGCGCAGCGGGCCACGGCCAGGACGGGCCGAGTAGGCGGTACGAGTGGACATGGATGGCTCCCTCCAGCGCGGGGAGCTAGGTCGCTTTTCAAGCGCTAAGTCAAGCGTCCTAGCACCGAGATGCTCGCCGGGACATGCCGCCTGAGGGAGCCCTCCCGGTGCCGCCGGGGCGGCGGAACCGGTACTCTAGCTGCGATCCCGCCGCCGCCGGCAGCGTGCGCGCGGCGCGGGGGCGCATAGCTCAGCGGTAGAGCACTCGCCTTACAAGCGAGGGGTCACTGGTTCGAACCCAGTTGCGCCCACCAGCACAAACACCTTCTCAGCGATCATCAGGCTGGCCCGTCGTGCCATTAGCATGCCATTAGCCCCGCGCTGAGTTGTCGTCGCCGGCGCCCTGGGCGCGCTCGATCATGCCGCTGATCGAGTCAGCGATCAGGCGGCTGGCCTCGGTAGTCGCGTGCTGATAGATCATCGCCGCGCGAACACTGTCGTGACCCATCCGATCCATCAGGTCCCGCAGGCTCGCGCCGCCAGCAGCGGCGAACATGTTGCCGGTATGGCGCAAATCGTGAAAGTGCAGCCCTGGGGCGCCGATCGCGGTCACCGCCGCGGACCAGCCGACAGCGCGGCGGAAGTTGCTGCGGCGGAGAGCCCCGCCACGGGCGCCGGTAAAGAGCAGCGCATCGTCCGGCTGATCATCACCGGCCGCCAGAAACGTGCGGACCGTGCCAAGTATGGCGGGCGGGATCGCGACGATCCGCACGCCAGCGGCCGACTTGGGCGGACTGACGATGAGCTGGCCAGTGTCCAGCTCCACGAACTGGCGGCGCACCGACACCGTGGCCGCCATCGGATCAACATCACAACGCCGCAGCGCGGTCAGCTCGCCCCAGCGCAGACTCGCGAACGCGGCCAGAAGCACCATAACGCGGAACCCGTCATCAGGCATCCGGCCGGCCAGGTCGAGCACCTGGCGCGCAGTCAGGACGGGGCGCTCATCGGGGCGCTCTGTCCCACCGCCCCGGATGCGGCACGGGTTACGCGGGATGATCTGATCGTCAGTCGCCGTCATCAGCACGGCCCGCAAAAACCGGTAGGCCTTAGCAGCCTCCGATGCCGATGTCCCGACACCGAGCAACTGCGCACGCCACTCACGGATCATCGCGCTATCGATCTTGCCCAGCGGAACACCGCCCAGGTAGGGCGCGATGTGGCGTTTGAGTGATCCCCGATACAACTCCACCGTCCGGGGCCGCAGGCCAGGACGCTGCACAATCCAAGCCACAGCATAATCACTCAAGGTGACCTTGCCGCGGTCAGGATCGGTCCACGCCCCGTGGGCGAGCTGGCCTTCGAGCACCGCGAGAATGCGGCTAGCGTCACCCTTACGGGCAAACGTCTCGGGATGACTGCGGACGCGGCCATCCGGACCGGGATACCGAACCTGGTACCGGCCCGAGGGCAACTTGCGAATGCTGCCGAACCGCCGATGACCCGCCTTATTGGGCATCAGGCGCTCCGCCTTGCGCTCCGCCAGGCCTCGGACGCCCCGATGACCGGCATCCGGCCCGATTCGATGAAGTCAGCCAGCGCATCCTCACTGATGCGAACGTGACGGCCAACCTTGTGGAACTCAATGCGCCGTTCCGCGATCAGACGGCGGACGAACCGCGGCTTGGTACCGAGACGCCGGGCTGCTTCCTCCACGTCCAGGAGCACCGGCGCCACCTCATCCCTGCGCTCGGCCGTCATGCTGCCCTCCCGGTTGCCGAAACCCTCACTGCTCGCTTGTATGGCCGCTCTGCGTCTGGCCTCAGTCAGTGCGGCTTGCCAGCGGACCCGGTCAGCGACCACATGCAGAAGTCGCCGGGCCTGTTCCATGTGATCTGGGTCGCCGGGGGTGACCGGTTCCCAGGTGTACCGGGCCGGGTCGGTTGCCGGAACACCGAGCGTGGACAGTAGCCAGTTCTTCCGGTCGGCCCGGTGGTCGGCCAGCGTCTTGCCCGACCACTTACGCGAGGTCAGGACCCGCCGCCCGCCATAGCCGAGATATTCGCGGCGGTGGGCCTTGCCCTTGCAGCCGCCGGGGACCAGGCCGGGCCGGGCGTTCTTGGGCTGGATGCCGTACCGGAGCCAGTTGGCGCACCGCGGCGAGCACGGCTCGAACCGCAACGCGTCGGCGAGCTGGGCCGCGTGCGCCCGTTCGGCGTCAGTGTCGGCGTCGTGGCAGTCGGCCACCTGTTTGGTCAGGTACTTGGTCAGGTAGCCGATGCACCGGGCCGCGTCCTTGGAACCGGATAGGACGCCCTGGGCGTCGAACCGGTCCCCGAACCGGGCCACGTGCACCGGCTCGTCCTGGTCCCCGATGGCGTCGAGGGCCTGGTCCCAGGTGGGCAGGACTTCCCCGGTGTACGGATCGACATACGTACACCCGTGCTCGTCCCATACCGGCCGCTCGTCCCCGTCGAACTTCACGGCCGAGGTGTCGGGCCACCACACCTGGTGATAGGTCGCCGCCAGCACCCGGCGCAGCTCGGCGCGGGACACGGTGCCGCGGATCGCGATGTGGATATGCGGGGCGAGCCGCCGCTGCGGTTCGACGGCGGCGAAGTGCTGCACGTCGTAGCCGAGGAACCGGCGCAGGTTCTGCATGAACCGGTCGAACAGCGCCGCGAAATGCAGCGCATCCCGGGCCGCCCGGGCGTAGTCGTAGGAGCCGGGGTCGGCGGGGGTGCCATCCTCCCGGACCCGCCCATAGCTCGGGCAGGTCAGGGTGACGAACATCGACGGCCGGAACGTCTTCCCATCTGGCGCGGTGTAGGTCTTCCCGACCGTCCGGGCGCTGATCTTGCGGCGGGGCAGGTCCGGGGCGTCCTGACGGCGGCGGGTGGAGCGGTGCCGCCGCGCCGGCCGGGCCGGGAGCACGTTGCCGCGCATGCCCGCGTTGGTGATTTCGGCGTCCAGTTCGGTGACGAGCTCGTCCAGGTCGCCGGTGTCCTGCCCGTCGCGGGCGGCCTGGTCGCGGAGCGCCTGGGCGTCGGCGCGGGTCTGGATCCACCACCGCTGATCCTCGGTGGCCGGGTCGGGATCGGTGACCGGCTCGTCCTCGAGGTGCCAGCCTTCCCGGCATTGCGCCGCCCGCAGCGCCCTCGCCCGCTCCGCGCACGACGGGCACACGCTGGCGAGGGTATGCCCGCAGGGCACCAGCACCTGCTCGATCTCGCCGGTGTCGAGGTCGGTGCGGCGCAGCTGCACCGGCCGGATACACGCGCCGTGCTCGACGGCCAGGTCCTGGACGACCTCACGGGCCAGCGGCATGGCTAGCCGCTGCGCCCGCGTCGTCCGGGTCGTGCTGTCCTCGGTCACTCGTCACCTCCGTCTTCGTCACCGGTCCAGGTGCCGTCGAAGTAGCCGCACAGGCGGCACTCGGCGGTCATGGCCTGGCCGTCGTCCAGGACGAACAGGCCGGTGCCGCACACCGGGCACGGTTCATCGGTCCGCCACGCCGTTGCCGCGCTCATGCGGGCACCTTTTCCAGCACCGGCGTCTGCACCTGAGCCGCCATGACCCAGATGTCGGCGTCGGAGACCCATCCGGCGCGGACGCGTACCGGGTCGGGGTCTGTTTCCAGCCGGACGAACGCCACCCCGGCGCCGATCGCGGGGTCGGTGGAGATCAGCTCACAGGCCGCGCCGCGATCCCGTGCGCCGTCGCCGAGCACCATGTCCACCTGCTCGGGCTCATCCAGCCGCATCGCGATCCGGTCCGGGAACAGGTTCCGGCCCTGATGCCAGGGCGCCACCCCGGAGATGGCCATCACCCCGGCCCAGCGGCGCCGGTAGCACCACCAGCCCCGCCACTTGCCCCGCGCCGGGCCAGCGATCCACCGGGTGAACGAGGACGGCCAGAAGCACCGCCAGGTGCCCAGGACCGCCCCGGCCCAGGCGACCAGGAGGACCAGGCCGATCCAGCCGATGTTCAGCCAGGCCAGCACCAGCACGGCCACGACGGTGGCGGCCAGCGGGTGCCGGGCAATCAGCCGGGCCAGCCACACCAGCAGCCGGACCAACTGGACGAGGGTGATGATCCAGCCGGGGGTGCGGTAGACCGGGGCCCGCCAGGTCGGCACCGCGAACGGGTCGGGGTTGGTGAGCTGGGCGATCTGCTCACCGGTCACGATCTTGCGCATACGCTGGTCACCTCTTCGGTGGATGCCACGGGAGAGAACCCAAGGGGCGGCCGGAGGTTGCAGCTCCAGCCGCCCCGCCCACACCTCATCGCGATCACGCCGCCCCGTCGGCCAGCCCGGCCTGCGCGGCGTGCAGCCGTTCACATTCCGCAGCGAACCGCTGAACCTCGGTGACCAGATCGCGGGCGAACCGCACATGCCCGGCGTCAATCACCTCCCCGGCCAGGTACAGGGTCATATTCACGCCGCCACCAGCGACCGACAGGTTCGGCAGCGAGCCATTGGTGTAGGTCCCGCACCGCGCCCACGCATCCGGCCCCGCGTGCACCGACATGCTGCCGAAGGTGCCCATCACCTCACTCATGCCGTCACCTCCTGAACGCCGGGCAGCGGCACCAGGCCCGCCCGCTCCGGCCCGGCCCCAGCAGGGCCTCGGCTCCGGGCGTCAGCCGG
The DNA here is from genome assembly GCA_963732345.1 of uncultured Actinomycetes bacterium. Taxonomy (GTDB): domain Bacteria; phylum Actinomycetota; class Actinomycetes; order Streptosporangiales; family Streptosporangiaceae; genus Bog-532. The sequence goes on from CAVSZI010000022.1 coordinate 118,000, forward strand.
TAGGGGACCGGAGTGTCCGGCAGCGGCGGCAGGCCCCGGTACCGGCGCTCGACCGCCACCGCGTACGCCCACGCCTGCGCCGCGAGCTGCCGGGCGAAGTCCACGTGCCCGGCGTCCAGCTGCTCCGGCAGCGTCGCGCTGATCAGCGTGGACCCGGTACCGATGACGAACATCGGCGCGCGGCGCGGGAACGGCACGAACGCCACCTCATACCGGGCGCCGACCCGCAGGCACAGATGCGCCGCCGGGTTCCGCCGCGCCATCAGGCCGCGTCCTTCCGCGGTTCGGGCGCCGGGCGGCCCAGCCCGCGGGAGGGGGCGCGGACCCCGGTGGCCTTGAACGAGTAGGCCAGCCGGGCGCCGCACTTGTCCTTGCCCTTGCCGTTGCCCTGACACCGGGAGGAATCCACATACGGGGTGGCCATCAGGCCCTCAAACTCGATCGCGATGAACGGCGAGCCGGGCGCCGGGGACGGCAACACCGGCTGGACGGTCGCGGCGACCTTCACCTTCACCGTCCGCTGCCGTGCCGCCTCGTCCGCGTCGATCACCTCGACCACCCACAGCGGCAGCCCGGTGACCTTGTCGATCTGCTGGACCACCCGGTCCCCGCTGGACCGGTCGAAATCCCGCACCATCTCGAACTTCCCGGCCGCATACGCGCCGTCCGGGAACACCGCCCCGAACTCCACCCGGATCGCACCTTGAAACGCCATCATGTCCTCCTGTCGGTTGGCTGCTTCACCGTGCCTCCAGCCTCGGGGGTGAAGTGCTCTCAGCCCACCCAGCGAATCTGTGAGCTTCAGGAACAATTTCTCCCTGCCGCACGGGGAAATTCCGTCATACACTGGATAGGCCGGGTGCTCCGGGTGTGATAGCCGGGCGGGTCAAGGCCCTCGGTCCGGGCGATGGTGGGAGGCAGCTATGGCTACGAAGGTCCGCAGTGTCCGCCAGGAGCAGCTTCAGCTCGCGCGGTCGCTCCGCAGTGCCGGGAAGTCCTGGCCCGAAGTCGCCGCGATGTTCCGCGAGCGCTTTGATGTAAATGCCCGGACGGCGTTGCGGCTGGCTCATGGCTGGACGCAGCAACAGGCCGCGGACGAGTGGACGAAACAATGGCCGGACGACCCGAAGACATTTAAGAATTTCTCTTACTGGGAGCAGTGGCCGAGCGAGAGCGGCTACGAGCCTTCTCTTGACGTGCTGACCCGGCTTGCCGAGCTTTATCAGTGCGCCGTCGCCGACCTCCTTGCGGACTGCGGCGACTTCCGGTCCCGCGACGACGCATACCGCACCGGTCAATACGGCGGGCTGATACCCGCAGTATTCTCAGACGAGCCCGGCCGCCTCAAAGAAAAGGATATTGAAAGCGCCAACAGCACGGACGACAGCGAACTCAATCAGCTCGTGCAATTTGTGGAGCAGGCTGACGTGCATAACCTAGTGCGCATGGCCGCATCCTGGTCTAATGAAATCATGCCCGATGAAACACGCCGGTCCGTTCTGCTCAAGCTGAGCGCAGGACTTTCCCTCGCAGCGGCAAATCCGGTCCTCGCGACGCTCTTGCCGGAGCAGGAGTCCGCGTCCGCCTCAGCACACGACCTGGCCGGGATCTGGCACAGCACCTACACCTATCCCAACACCAGCCGAAGCCAGGAGTTCACCGACCAGCACTTCGTGGTGCTCCGGCACAGCAGCGGCGGACTGACCGGGCACAGCCTCCCCACCAAGCAGGGCTCGGAGCTGGAGCTGCACCTGTCGCTGGAACGAGCGGTCGCCACCGGCACGTGGACCGAACGCACAGCCCCGCCCGGCTACTACCAGGGCGCCACCTACCACGGGACGATCCAGCTCGTCGTGGACCCAATGGGCCGCACCATGACCGGCAAGTGGGTGGGATTCAGCAAGGACTTCAAAGTCAACAGCGGCCCGTGGACGCTTTCCCGAGTAGAAGAGTCAACGTCCAAGCGGACACAGCAGCGCTATCACCTCAAGCTCTAATTTCCCAGCGCTTCGTCACCCGGTAATGACCGCGATCACGGTGGACCCGCGGGCAAAAACACCTTTGCGGGAAAGGTCCATGATCCCGTACATCATCTTCGCGACATACACCCAGTCCAGGAGAAGCCCGTGCCGCCGCTGGAAGTCCTCAATGAACGCCGTCAGCTCCGGCCCAGTCTTGGCAAAGCCGCCGAAATGATAGTCCAGGTCGATACTCCAGCAGCCGACATCGCGGCCAGCCGCCTCCCGCTGCAGCCCGATAACCTCATCAGCGAGAAAGTCGCCATTCTTCAGCACGGAGAACCCAAGCGCCTGTTGCCCGGGCCGCAGACCCAGCGCGATACCGGCAAGGGTCCCACCGGTGCCGCACGGGCAGCAGATCAAATTGAAATCGCCGGGTATCTCCGCGGGAATCTCGGCGCAGCCACGAACCGCCAAGCCGTTACTGCCGCCTTCCGGCACCAGGTAGAAGTCACCGAAGACATGCCGGAGCCGGGCGACGACGGCCGGGTCACGCTTTTGCCGGTAGGTCATGCGGTCCAGGTAAGTCAGCCGCATGCCATGACGCACCGCGTAGGCCAGCGAGTCGTTCAACGGCAAGTGCTCCTCACCCCGGATCACGCCGACCGTGGCAAACCCGCACCGCTCACCCGCCGCCGCGGTGGCACGGATGTGATTCGAGTAAGCACCACCGAAGGTCAGCAGCGTGCGATGCCCCAGGCGTCCCGCCTCAGCCAGGTTGTATTTGAGCTTCCGCCACTTGTTTCCGGGGACATCCGGATTGATCAGGTCATCTCGCTTAAGCAACAGCCGGACCCCAACGGCGGCTAGGCGTTCATCATGCAACTCCTGCACCGGGGACGGGATGCGCAGCGGAAACGACACGTCAGCCTCCAGCATGCTGCCCGGCCTCGTCGCACCGCTCTGGACATCGCCCCTAGTCACGGCTTCGACCGTACCTCGCTCCCGCGCTGGCCGCGATCTGGGCCGAACTACAAACCGGCCAGCGCGCAGCAGACGATGACCCAGCGCACGCCCACCGAGCGCCCGGCCTGTTCACGGGACTCCTTTCGTCCCGCCCGCATCTCGACACGGCGTCCACGCCGCACGTCCACGCCGCATTGCGTTGCCGAATTGAGCCGTATTTGATCAAGGCGGCGCCGCGACGCGGCGCCGCTGGCCCGGCGTCAGCGCCCCGGGCTCGGCCTTGGGAGGCCCGCCCGGGGCGCACGCCGGGCCTCGGCGACCCTGGGTGCGTCGATCAAAGTGGTTTACACGGCTAAGGCGTCCTTGCGAACGTCAGCGCGTCGGCGGAGGAAGCTGACGGGGAGCGTGAGAAGCGCCAAGCCGATGGCGAGCACCCCCAGTCCGCACCAGGACAATGCCGGAAGCCGCTCGCCGAGCACCACCACCCCTAGCAGAGTCGCGACGGCGGGCTCGGCCAGCGTCAGCGTGGTCGCGGTCTGTGCAGCGGTATGGCGCAGGCCGTACCCGAACAGCCGGTAGGCCAGGAATGTGGTGATCACGGCCAGGTGCACGACCACCGCCATACCGCGTGGAAGCGTCAGCCATTGCATGCTGCTGGTCAACAGGACAGGCATGACCAGGACAGCTCCACCGCCGAACATCGCACCCATAACGGCGGCGGACGAGTGTCCCCGCGAAATGAGTTTCCCGCCGATCAGTGAGTATGCGGCGTAAGACAGCCCAGCGAGGACCGCCAGAACCATGCCCATGGCATTAACGGGTGCGGCGCCGCCAGTGACCTCAGGTCCTAGGACCAGGACGGCGCAGCCGATGACGGCCGCCACGGTAGCGCAGGCCCACTGGGCGGTCGGCCGCGCTTGACGGGTGAGCCACGCGAGCAGACCGGCGAAAGCAGGCGCGCTGCCCAGGGCGATCACCGTGGCCACGGCCACTCCTGAGCGCGCCACGGCCGGGTAGAAGCTGACCGGGTATCCGGCCACGGCCACCGCGCCCAGTACGAGCAGCCACCGCTCGCGGGCCGTGCATCTGGCGATAAGAGAGCGGGCATTGCGGGTGGATAGAAACAGCGTCAAGCCGCCCAGGAACAGCTCGGCGGAGCCGATCGCTGCTGGCGGGGCACCGGCTGGAGCCAGCGAGCTGGCGGTGCCGGTAGTCCCCCAGAGCACGGCGGCGGTCAAGATGGGAACAGGCCCGCTGATCAGGCCAGCACGGCGGGTAGGTTGCCTGTCGAGAGCTGAACAGGCAGGAACTGAGGGGGCAGCAGAGACTACATCGTTTGGCACTGTCGTAACTTCCATCATCGAATTCGCTGGAATATGGATTCGAGACGGGCGCACGATTCATCAGCCCAGACTGCCTCAAGACAGCCGGGCGAGAGGCTTATGCCATCAACAGGTGCGCCCGATCAGGCGCACAGAGGGGGCAGCACGACGTGCCAGTAGGAGCCCATGCGCTCATGCTACACGCCGGAGCAGGCCAAGGTCTGGAGATGGCCACGCTGAGTGTCCGTGCTCGCAGCCGCAGCCTCAAGCGCTAATCCGCTATCTGATCACGTAAGCGCTGTTACGGGGCTTCACCCGGACCGTCATCGTATTACGCCGTCCGCTCCGGTCAAGCAGCGACTAAACGCATGATCCTTTGGCGCGCCCCCTCCACACGAGCACAACCCGCTCGCGCGGAGCCTCTACCCGTCCAAAGCATCAAGCAGCCGCAACTTGACCTCCACTCCCGGCTCCACAACCTCGGCACCTGTATCGGGTGAAGGCCCCAGGCCGTTCCCCCTCTTGCGGCCAAGGCGGAAGGAGGAGGCGGATGACTCCTCTCATGGCAGACCATGCGGCAGGTGCAGGCGACCCTGGCAGGCGTTCCAGTGTCAAGGCTGGGTTGACATCAAACCGGCGGCGGCGGCGGGTCGAGAACGACGAGTACGCCTCCTTCATCCGGCGCGTCATACGCGCCCACGCACGGCGAGTAGCGGCCGGTGATGTTGACGCCCTGGCCGCCATGACCGGGCTCGCCACCGAGCTGGACGAGGCCATCGCCCAAGCCGTCATCGGGCTACGGGAGGCCGGGTACTCATGGGCCGAGATCGCGGCCCGGCTAGGCGTCTCGCGCCAGGCAGCACAGCAGCGATGGGGCCAGCGGCAGTAGCGACTGGCCAGCCAAGCCGTGCCCCCGTGGTGCCCCCGAACGGTCATCAACAGCCAACGATCACTCCCGGACAGCCCGATACACCGGCTCACCTGCGTACAGGCAGGCTGACCCGCTATGCGAACCGACCTGTGCAGCGGGTCGTGCGCCAGCCCACGTTATTCGGCCGCCGTGCGGATCTCCGTCGTGCCGCATGGTGGGTCTTGGGAGGGGCCACTGATCGGCTGGCTGTGATCTGGGAGGCTAGATGCCTATGTCCACCGATCCCGCCTCCACTGGTCCCCGCGACAACCTGCCCGGCGTGGAGCGCCTGCTCGCCTTGTCTGATGGCGTGGTGGCCATCGCCATCACCCTGCTGGTCCTGCAACTTAACGTGCCGCCCCCGGCGAAGCTCGCCGACCCCACCTCGGCCTCCGAACTCGCCACCCAGCTCGGCAAGGGTGCGGACCAGCTGATCAGCTACGTGATTTCGTTCTACGTCATCGCCCAGTTCTGGCTCGTTCACCACCGGGTCTTCCGCCGGATCGCCGGGCAGCGGGAAGGCCTGGCCTGGTGGAACTTCGTGTTTCTGTTCACCATCACCGTCATGCCCTTTACCAGTGATCTGCTGGGCAAGTACTCCGCTAATCCGCTTGCCGTCGACATCTTCGCGGTTAACCTGCTGGCTGCCAGCCTGGCGACTCAGCTGACAGTCGTCTACGGCCGCCGCAGGGATCTGCTGATCGCCGAAACCGCGCGAGAAACGCAGGCCGCACAGATGCGCGCGGCGGCAAGCGTATTCGTCATCGTCTTGTCGATCGGCATTGCCTGGGTGAACACCGGAGCCGCTAAATACTGCTGGCTGCTGCTTGCCATCGCGCCCCAGGTCGCCGAACGGCGGTCCCGCCGCAGACCCGCTGGAACGGAACTGTGAACCCGTGGGCCAGGCCTGGCTGGGCTCAGATCCGGGGATGGCCCGCTGAGTGTCCGTGTCCGCCCCTCCAGCCTCAAGCGTGACTGTGACCGCGGGACAACGAGCACAGGTGAATAGTGCCGGGTGCACGTACACGCGAAGTCACGCTTGACCCCGGAGTCTCTACGGACACTCCGGCCAGAAACCACGGGGCAGGGGCAAGCCTGCCCGGACCGGACGCGGGCCATCCCCTGCACGGTGCACGCCGTCATCGGGCAGCCTCCACCAGGAAGAGACAGCCGTCGCCGCCGGGCCATTAGCGGCAAGGCCGGTTAGTTAAGGTTCGTCGCCGGCTGTCAAGGGGGCGGCGAGGATGGCGATGGCGATGGCGATGGCGGCCTTACGGGTGGTGCGGTCGACCTTGCCTTTGGCGTTGTACTTGGACATGGCGCGCTTGACGGCGCGGGGGCTGACGCGAAGGCGCCTGCTGGGCATCAGGCTGGCCCGCTAGTGCAGGTAGACGGTAAATTTTCGCTGGTGATTTCGTCTGTAAGGATGCCTGGGGGTCAAGGGAACACGGTCCGGTCCGGCGGCGATGTGGTGCAGCACCAGGCCGACCCCGATCGAAAGACTGACGCTTGAGCGTCAAGAACGGCCGGGCACCGTACAGCGGAGACGTACAGCAACCCAAACGTCCAGCATTGACCCATGCGACCCACACAAGCTTCTGAACTGCACCAACGACCTTTATCGGCCCAGGCGCAACTCGTTCACACCGAGGAGGTCACTGAGCGCTTCCTCGGCTCTCAGGTCCCGCCCTGCACATGCGAGGCGGGACTTGTGTAAACCGGACGGATAACTACGGCGTCCATGCACGGGAAGACCGGAGCGACCTCGGAGGAGCCAGGCATGGGAGACCATAGAGGCCAGCATGTGTACGCTGACCCGGCTGAGGTTCCGGCCATGCCCTACATCCCGCGTGGCGAGCCGAACTCGCGCCACACCGGACCGCGCATTATCGCGCCGGCCGGAGGCAAACACCTTATCGGCTGGGAGCTGCGGGACAGGAAAGGCGATGGCGTGTTTGTCGTCATTCGGTGCACCGTGTTCGACGACCTGAAGGTCATCGAACGGTTCCCGCTGACCGAGGACGGATGGCGCCAAACCTGGCAAGCCCTGGTAAGGATCGATGCCGCCGCCGCGGAGAGGGCTCAAGCGATGCTCGCCGAACAAGCATCGCGGGCGCGGGCTAGCTCTGATCTCGCTGAACTTGAGGCAGCCACGATCAGCTACCTCCCTGAGATAGTCTTCCTCGGCGGGCATGCGCCGGAATCAGAAATGACCGTTCGCGGGAACTATGATCTGCGGTTCCTTGCGGACCGCCTCGCCGTCTTCCCGTGCCAGCGCACAAATGCCCTCGTGCAGCTTCCGTACCGCGATGTTGAAGTAGTCGACATCGGCGGGCCCGGTCTCGTCAAGTCCGGTGGCGGTTTTGCCGGTGGAGGCTTCGGCGTTGCAGGCGCAGTCGAAGGTATGGCCATCGCGGCTGTCCTGAATGCGCTAACCACGCAGACGAAGATCAAGACGGTCATTCGCGTCCAGGCAACGGAATGTGAGCTTTTCCTGCTCTGCACCTACGCGGAACGGGAGGCCCTGCGTATCGAGCTGTCACGGGCCCTCGGTGCCATCCGCCAGGCCCGAGCCGAGATCACTGCCCGCACTGATGACAGACCGGCGGCATCGGTGGTCGACCAGCTTGGCAAGCTTGCCGTAATGCTGGAAGGCGGCCTGCTGACCCGCGAGGAGTTCGACCGCATGAAAGCAGCGTTGATAGCGGAAGCATAACCGCGGCAGCGGCGACCGCATCATCGTCGGTCCGGTTCGAGCGCAGGTCAGCCGAAAAGTTTCGCTGGTAATTTCGCCCAGAAGATGCCTGGGTGCTAAGGAGTCGTGGGCTGGACTCCATGAAGGCCGGTGCAGCAGCAAAGTGCAGCAACCGCACCGCACGACAACGACCCTAAATGACCGCTACAGACCTCTGACCTGCGTCAACGACCCTTATCGACTACTCTGCCCCTAGATGGTAAAGAGAAGTTCAGATTGGTTCCGAGTGCTTGAGCATGCCCGATACGCGCCCAGACCAGCCCATAGAGTCATGTCGGACCTGTTCAGAACATGAGTGGTCGGTCGCCTGCTCGTGAACCATTCGCCTTTCGTCCCGGCTGTCCCTGCTGGCTGCCGGATTAAGCCATTACCCGCTTGCCTGGTCCAGTAGGCGAATTCGTGGCGGATGGCCAGGGTGCCCGAGTGCTCGGGGCCCTGGACTCGCTCGCGGGTATGGGCAGCAGGGCGGCGAACTGGTCGCGGGCCCCGGCCTAGCTGCGCGGGCGTGAGCGTCCGCGCCGTGACCGCGAATCCCGGCCCGGACGTCCTGGGGTCGCCCCTCGGCTGCCCGGCCGACCACATTGGGGCTTCTTCGTTCTAAGAGGTCGCTCGCTGTCTGTTCGCCAGAAAGAGCCGCCACCCGCAGAGTTGCGAGTGGCGGCTTTAGAGTTGCGGTTGAGGACGGTCAGTTCTTGGACTCAAGCGCGGCAACAGCCTCCGGATTGAATCCTTTGACCACGAGCCAGACACCTAGCGAGAACTCAAAGAGGGCAACCGGAAGTGCGCACAATGCCGCCAAGGAGCTGCGTTGCCCAATGGCACCAAAGAGCACGAGGAGGTAGCCGATGATGAGGATGGGCGATCCAATGAGCCCGATCCGGGAGAGGGCTCGAGGTACCAGACGCGACTGATACAGCATGAAGCCCAGCAACGCGTCATCTATGGCCGGCATGAAACTTTGCCCGAGGAGGAAGATGCGGTTATACAGGGCGACAAGCGCATGGCTGGTGATCAGCCCACCTGATCCAACTCCGTCCTTCCGCAAGGTCACGATCGACAAGATGAATGCCACACCGACGAAGATGGTGGCGGCCTCCAGGGTTCGGCAGGCGACCAGGCCCAGCGCGAGTTCTTCGTTTTGTTTCTTGAGCACGGAGAACAGAACGACGGCGGTGCCGATGCCGGCGAGGGCCACAATGATCTCCAGAAGGCCACCCACGATGGCGGCAGTGTCCGGACCAGAGCCGACGACATAGTTCGCGCCTTTAACCGAGTTGTACAGAGCGAGCGTTGGTAGCGACACGAAGGTGAGCAAGTAGAGGATACCTGCCGTTAGCGAGACTCTTCTGTGCGAAGACACAATGGAATTGCTCATACGGTCTCCCTCGTTCGGTTGTTGGGTTGTGAGGTCTGCGTGGGCCGCTCAGACCAGAGCGCATACCCCAACCAGGCCAGAGCTAGCCCCCGTCGGTATCGCTATTTTCGGCTGCCACCCAAGGGAAAGCAGTCCGGCCACGGGGGCCAATGCGGTCCCCGCAGCCAGCAGTATGCCAGCCCCACGCGGCAGATGCGAGAGCGGAACGTCGCGATGCCAAACAGCAGGCCACCGAGGATGTAAAGAGGCCCGGTTAGCGTCCAGAGCGTTGGGAGGACTCCAAGGCTGACCTTACTGGTGTCTCCGTTGAGCATTCCCAACCAGCCATCCACAAACGACGGTGACACGGTCGCCACAAACGAGGGATCGTGGAACGGTTCGTCACACATAGTTACTGTCAATGAATCGTTGACAGCAAAATCGACGAACGGCGTCCAGGTACCTCCCCTCCCGGGGGAGGCTTGCAAAGCCTTAAAATGACTTGACACTTACCCGTCAATGTGTTCCACACTCACCTGACAATTAAGCGTCAAACCTAAAAATACGCAGCACCCGCACCCGCATATCTGGGTGGGTGACTAACTGGGGAGCGCCGGGATAAACCGGCCTGGAGAAGGGACATGAGAACGTCCTGCATCGAAGGAGTAGCGATCCACGGTGACCTCGAGTCATGCGCCGGTGTCCGTGAGGACGCAGGCGAAGCGTTGACAGAGGGAAACGTAGGCTGGGTTATTGAGCCGCGAAATCATCAGTCCGGGGTGCCGACGCCGTCCCAGTGGCCGGAAGGCAACATCGCTGGCCGCGCTATCGCGAGCTGCCAGCGGACCCCGCGCGGTCAAAGAGCCTGCGCATGCGTTGAGTCTTCAGGTGCGAGAACCGGGAGATCCCGCGGTTGCCCGTCTGGCTGTGATGGCAGGGCGGGCCGCTCGGGGAATGCTAAGGCGGTAAGCCCGAGATGAACGACCGCGGGAAGTCTGACAGCCGCGTAGTACCTGCGAAGCTGGCGAACAAGACCGGGCAGCCGGTGGCGGAGCTGGTGGAGGAAAGGCGGCTGACCAAGGGGAACACGGGCCAGCAAAACGCGTTGCGGACTCAGGGCCGTGATATTGACGCGTCAAGTGCGCTGGAGCGTGTGCGCCGAGTTGCACGGAAGGACAAGGGAGCGCGATTCACGGCGCTGCTGCATCACGTCGACCTCTCCCGCCTATGGGCGGCCTACGCGGCGATCAGCCCGAAGGCCGCTCCGGGGGTGGATCAGGTGACGTGGGCCGCCTACGGGCAGAATCTCCGGGGGAACCTCGAAGACCTGCTCCGCCGGGTCCACAGCGGTGCCTACCGGGCGAGCCCCTCTCGCAGGGTGTACATACCGAAGCCAGACGGGCGGCAACGACCGCTCGGCATAGCCACCTTGGAGGACAAGATCGTCCAACGGGCGGTGGTCGAGGTGCTGAATGCCATTTACGAGGAGGACTTCCTCGGCTTCTCATACGGGTTCCGGCCGGGGCGCAAGCCCCACGACGCACTCGATGCGCTGGCGGTCGGGATCGAAAAGAGGAAGGTGAACTGGATACTCGACGCGGACATCCGTGGCTTCTACGACGCCATCGACCACGAGTGGCTCCGCAGGTTCGTCGAGCATCGGATCGCGGATAAACGGGTCCTGCGGCTCATCCAGAAATGGCTGAACGCGGGAGTGGTCGAGGACGGGTCGTGGTCGGCAAGCGAGGAGGGAGCCCCGCAAGGTGGGCTGTGCGCACGTGCAGGACACGCTGCCGCAGGCGCCGCGACCGGAACCGGAGGCCGCTCACACGCAGGCCGCGGAGCCGGAGCCGGAGGAGCAGCCCGGTCCCGGAGGGTCCGTGCCGCCGCAGCCAGCGGCGGACGCGGAGCGGCTCGCGGGGCCGGTACGTTCTCGTCCCGGTACGCAGGGGCGATGCTGCTGCACGCGTTCGGGACGCGGGCTGGGGCCGGGGAGATTCTGCAGGCCGCCGCGGGCGAGGACGCCCGGCCCGGTGACGTGGCGCTGCTGTCGGTGGTGAACTTGTGCTTCGCGCTGTGTGCGGCTAAGGCCGAGCAGTTCAAGCACCTGCCCGGCGCCGAGGCCGGGCCGCTGGCCGGGCTGTCCCGGCTCCCAGTCCTGCGGACGCTGTGCCCGCGGCTGGCCGCGATCGCGGATCGCACCGATCCGCTGCAGGTGCAGCGGATGTTCGCCTCGGCGATGCTGGCCGCCAACTCGGTCCTGTCCGGGGTGTATTACTTCGATGACCACTTCGTCCCCTACACCGGCGCCAAGCCCCGCCGAAGGGGTGGAACAACAAGCGGGGCCGGGCGGAAAGGGGCCTCGCGGACACCCACGTCACCGCCCACGACGGGCGGGCGGTCTCTCGTGTCCGGGGAACCGTCCGGGCTCACCGTCACTTTGCCGAAGGCGCTGTCCGAGCTGAAGAAAGCCGCCGCCCGCGGCGCGACGATCATGGTCGGGTTAGACCGCGGCGGCGCCTACCCGCAGGTCTTCACGCACTGCCGCGAGCAGGACGTGCACTGGGTCACCTACCGCCCGCGCTGCTCGCGGTCCCCGCCGCGCTGCCGGTCATCACCCCGGTGACCATCGGCGGCAAGAAGCGGCAGGTCGCCTGGGCCGAGGAGAAAGCCCAGCTCAAGGACTACGGCGAGGCCCGTCAGCTCACCCTGTTCGAACACGGCAAGGTCGTGCTGCAGATCCTGACCTCCGACTTCGATCGTGCCCGGCGGACATCCTGTGCTTGCTGAAGTCACGGTGGCGGGAGGAGAACTTCCTCAAGTACGCGGCGGTGAACTACGGCATCGACAAGATCTGCGATTACGCCGCCGAGATCACGGTGAACACCAAGATAACCGCGAACCCGGCACGCAAGGCCGCGAACGCCGCCGTGCGCGACGCGGAGAAGAACCTGGCCGCCGCCGAGCGCGCTCTGGCCGCGCTGCTCGCCGACCCCGGCACCACCGCCGCAGCCAAGCAAGGCGATCCCGGACGCGAACCACGCGATCACCGCCGCGCGGAAGAAACTGCAGGCAGCGACCGCCGCCCGGGACCAGGTTCCCGCGAAACTGCCGGCAGACCAGATCGACCCCGAGGCCCGGATCGCGGTCCGCGCGCGGGACGGCGGGGCCTGCAGATGGTGCTCCGGCTGCTCGCCCACAACGCCGAGCACTGGCTGTCCAGCCAGCTCAACGCCTACCTGCGCGACGACGACGAATATCGGGGCCAGCGCATCCCCCCTGCTCGCCAACGTCTACCTGCACTACGTCTTTGATCTGTGGGCCCGGCACTGGCGGAATCGGCAAGCTCATGGTGATGTGATCATCGTGCGTTTCGCCGACGACATTGTTGCCGGTTTTCAGCATCGTTCTGACGCCGAGCGGTTCCATGCGGACCTGGTGGAACGTTTCGCCAGGTTCTGCCTGGAGCTCAACGCCGAGAAGACCCGCCTGGTCGAGTTCGGGCGGTTCGCCGCCGAGAACCGCAGGCGGCGCGGCCTCGGCCGGCCCGAGACGTTCTCATTCCTCGGCTTCACGCACATGTGCGGGAAGACCCGGGCGGGACGGTTCGCGCTGCGGCGCAAGACGATCGCGAAGAGAATGGCGGCCAAGCTGCGCGAGGTGAACGCCTTGCTCATGCAACGCCGTCACTGGCCCATCCCGGAGCAGGGACAGTGGCTGGGCAGCGTGGTGCGCGGGTACATCGCGTACTACGCGGTTCCCGGCAACATCCATGCCGTGTCGGCATTCCGAAAACAGGTCACGCGGCACTGGGGCCGGGCGCTGCGGCGCCGCAGCCAGCGCCACCGGGTGACCTGGGAGCGGATGAGCCGACTCGAAGCACGGTGGCTCCCTCCCGCCCGCATCACGCATCCCTGGCCGAACATCCGATTCGACGCCCGTACCCAAGGTAGGAGCCCAGTGCGCTAGCAGTGCTCGCTGGGATCTGTGCGGGGGGCCGCCTGCAAGGGCGGTCCCTACCGCGATTGACAATCGCGCTGAACAATCGCGAACTACGACGGACGCCAGCGCACCTGATCATCCTGGCAGGAAGCCAGAAACGTACTGGCCATCGGCTTATCAATATTGCCTTACAAGCGAGGGGTCACTGGTTCGAACCCAGTTGCGCCCACTAGTACTACAACAGCGCTTTGAGATGTCCGGTCCGGCGGGCGTAATGCGACTTCCGGGCGCTGGCCTGGCGGCGGCGTCGCCAGGCTGACCAATGCTCGTGGAACTCCTCAGCGCGGATGACCCTGGTGTGCAGATTGAACAGGCGGCGGGTCTCGGCGGCGGTCAGCGGGATCATCGCACGCCGGGTTTCATCTGTTATGACCGGCGGAGGGCTGTATGTCCTCGGCGGCGCGAAAAGTTGTCCACAGGTATCAGGACCCCTTTTTAACCGGGTCGCCGCTGGCGTTCCCTCAGGCAGGGAACGGTTCGGGCGGGCCGTGTCCGGGGCGGCGGGCGCGGGCGGTGACGGCGAGGAACGCGTGCGCCAGCATGGACAAGGTGATGTGCCGGTACCAGGCGCGGTACCTGCGGACCTGGTAGTGGTCCAGGCCGGTCTCGTTCTTCGCCTCAGCGAAGCAGTCTTCCACTGCCCACCTGGCGCCCGCGACGGCCACCAGCTCGGGCAGCGTCACCGGCCGGGGTGAGTGGCACAGGAAATACGCCAGCTCAAGGTCGCCTTTCTCGCCCGGGTGCAGCGACCGGCGGGCCAGCAGCCACAGATCCGCGCTGGCAGTCCCGATGAGCGCCCAGTCATACAGCCGCGGTCCCTTGGACCCGTCGGCGCAGCTCAGCCGCTGCCACCCGGCCGAGGGCACCAGGGCCGCCAGCGCGTCCGCGCGCCGCAGGCCGGCCGGGACGGCGATCATCTCATCGCAGGCCACGGCCAGCACGTAGCTGATCTCCTCCTTCTCCAGCCATTCGCGTAGCCCGGGGTTGCCGCCGTAGACCTCATCCCCGGCCACCCAGGAAAACGGCACCCCGGCGTGCACGGCACGCTCGATCATCTGCCGGGCCAGCTGCGGTTTCGTCGCGAACGCCACGTCATCGCCGATCCCGGCAGCCCTGCACCGATCCCGGTCCTCGGCCCATTTCTTCGGCAGGTACAGCTCCCGGTCGATCAGCGCCCTGCTCCCGTCCGGCGCGGCGTACGCCAGGAACACCCCCACCTGGCAGTTCTCCACCCGCCCCGCTGTCCCGGTATACATGCGGGCCACCCCCGCCGACATCCTGCCCTTCTTGAGGAACCCCGTCTCATCAACCGCCAGCACCGCGCCCGCATCACCTAGGTTCCGCGTCACGTACCGGCGCACCGCGTCCCGGCAGGCGTCCTCATCCCACGGCGAGAAGTTCAGCAGCCGCTGCATCCCATCCGGCGACACGTCGCCCGCGAACTCCGCCAGCGACCAGGAGTTCTTCCGCTCCTGATGCGACAGCAGCCCCAGCAGGTACGCCCGCCCGTGCCTGCGCACCGCCGCGTTGGCGAAAACCCCGGCGGCCTGCGCGAACATCTCATTGAACGACTCTGACCACGCAGCATGCCCGTCCCCGGCCCGCACCCGCACGTCATCCACGACAGCCAGCATGCCCGCAAGCCTCGCCGGCCAGCACCGTCAGATCACGCAGCCACGCCGATCACGGCACGCTGTTGTAGTACTAGCTAGTTCGAACCAGTGGCGCCCACTCGGTCGGAGGATGCCGCTGACGTGCAGATAGTGAGTGCAGGACCTGCTAGCCAGCCCAGGTGATGTCGAGGATGATGACTTTACTGGTGCCGTCGTTTATTAAGTAGGTGATCAAGCCCGCTTCGCCGAAATCTGCGCGCCTGACGTAGGGGTCGCTCGTCGGGAAGGTCCGGAGCGGGTCGTCGGGGTAGTCGATGACATCGGACATGACTTGGATGAGGCTGTCGAATGCCTGCTCCGGGAGCCCGTGCAACTGTTTCAGTGCCCGGCCGCTCAGTTCGGCGCGGTAGGTCACTGACGGTTCCTGGCCGCGACTCGTTCAGCCCAGTCCGGGATCGCATCGGTGACCGGCACCGTCGCAGCCGTTCCGGCACGGGCGGCTGCGAGTTCCTCGTAGTACCCCGGGTGTACGGCGGCGATCGCGGCCAGGCTCCACACGTGGAGAAGGCGCCGCAATTGCTGGTAACCGGCGGGATTGTGCGCGGAATCGACCGCTTGGTGGTACTGGCGGAGGAACTCCTCATGCTCTTGTTCGGGGAGATCTCTCAGGATCACCAGCGGATCGGCGGGATCTTCCGTCGGCTGTGCCGTCACGGGACTCAGCCTACGCCTGCCCGCCATGCGAAGCCTGCCTGCCGCGCGGGCCTGGACGCAGACGCCACAGGTACGGTCCGGGCCATCCCGACTGCACCTGTCCAGCCGCTTCAACCTCGGGCCTGCCTCGTGTGACGGGTGAACTGATTAGCAAGGCTAACGGAAGTTCGGGGAGCCAAATGGGGAGCTGGACCGTACCCGCTTCGGTGGACACTCGTTTAGCTGCCCGATTCGTCGGGAGAGCGAGAAATGGGTTCGACACGCCGCGCATTTACGCCGGAGTACAAGGCTCAGTCGGTAGCTTTCGTCATTGACGGCGGCCGTTCGGTTGCTGAGGTCGCCCGTAACATCGGCGTCCATGAGATGACTCTTGGCAAGTGGGTGAAGGTGGCACGAGATGCCGCGGAGTCCGGGAAGAATCCGGATGCGCCGCTGGGTGAGTCGGAGCGGGCCGAGCTGGCCCGGCTGCGGGCTGAGTCCAGGGATGATAAGTCCACGATCGCCGAGCTGCGGATGCAGGTGGAGTTCGCAAAAAAAGTGGCGACCTGGTTCGCGAAAGGCAGTCAGTAAGATTCGCTGCTATCGCGGGCTGGGCTGATTCGGATGCTTACCCGGTGTCATTCATGTGTGCCTGGCTGGAAGTTTCCCGTTCCGGCTATTACGCCTGGCGGGGCGCGGAGCCGTCCCAGCGGTGGCGGGACGACGGGGCGCTCATCGCGGTGATGAAGAAGGTTTATGAGGAGGCGCGGGGCAATCCTGGGGTGCGCCGGATGCGCGCGGGCCTGGCGGCGCTGGGCCACCTGGTGTCGCACAAGCGTGTCCACCGGCTGATGCAGGCCGCTGGCCTGCGCGGGCGGCATCCGAGGGCGTGGAAGCGGACCACCATCGGCGGGGACCGGCCGGTCCCGGCCCCGGACCTGATCGGCCGGGATTTCACCGCCGCCGCGCCCGATGCGAAGTGGTGCGGCGACGTCACCTACATAAAAACATGGGATGGGTGGGCTTATCTCGCGACCGTCATTGACCTTTATTCACGCAAGGTAATTGGCTGGGCTGTCGCCGCGCACATGCGGGCCAGCCTGGTCACCGCCGCGCTCGATATGGCTATCGCCGCCCGGAAGCCGTCAGCCGGTGTGATATTTCATTCTGACCGCGGCTGCCAGTATACGTCCTCGGTGTTCGATGCTTACTGCACGGAGAACAATATAAGGCGGTCCCTGGGACGGACGGGAATCTGCTATGATAATGCTGTATCGGAATCGTTCTTCGCGACGTACAAGAAAGAGCTGATCCACACCCGCCCATGGCCGACGCTGGCGAACCTGGAAAAGGAGACGTCCGACTGGATCGGCAACTATTATAATCTGGTCCGGAGGCATTCGACGCTCGGGTACTTGACACCCGGGGAATACGAACTAGGGTATAGGCAACTCAGTCAGCTGGCAGCCTAATTCGGTGTCCATAAAAGCGGGAACACTCCAAGCCAACGGAGGCAGACGCCGGACGACGCACAGCGACGTCTGGCGACAATCAGTCCAGCTAGCTGACGCTTCAGGCGACGGCAAGCGACCATCCTGCGACTGTAAGGTTGCGCCTTACAAGCGAGGGGTCACTGGTTCGAACCCAGTTGCGCCCACCAGACCAGATCGAACGCGAAGGCTCCTTCGTACCTGCTGCAGCTGCTCGCACATGGACTGGACAGAGCCAGGGCGATGACCACACTAAATCTGGCGATCTCCTCACGATGGCGGGTAGAGTCGCGATAGCCGGTTCATCTGGACCGAGTAGATGTACGGTCCTGGTTCTACCCCGTGGTGAGGATGGCTGCCAGGTTGGCGATGATGCGCCTCGCCATCTCGGCTGACGTTAGATCGCCCCTCGTGATTACGAAGCAGCGAGCCTGATGGCTAACGACCGCATTTATCTCGGCCCGCCGATGCCGAATGCGCTTGTCCTTCATGAGAATAGGCCAGCCGCGCCTTGCGGCCTCCTCGATCCACTCGGTGTCGGCGAACTGTTCGTCCGCAGGAATTCCGTAGTGTTCGGCCAACGTCACGACATTCCATCCGGCTGCCCGGAGCGCCTCGGGGACTGCTTTCCTACCGAGGCTGCGATCAAGGAAGAATTTAGGCAACTGCCCGAGTCGCAACACGGATAGCGTCCTCGACGTCGTCGCGCGATAGTCCATACTCATCGGCCACCGCATCGACCGGCTCACCTGCGCGGAACAGATCGATCACGTCCTCAACGCTCGCTCCACCACGGGAGAATCGTGGTCGGCCGAATCCATGGTCCGGGTCGATGGTGACGTTCGCGACCCGGTACTGCGGGAGGCGGATTAGCTGTGCGTAACCGTCTACGGCGAAGTCGACTCGCTGGAGATAGGCTTGGACAACCTCGCTGAACACCCGCTGGTTGTTGCGTACAACGACCAGTTCACGGGCGGAGTCACCTTCTGGGGTATCGCCAGCGTGTGTGGCGTAGTCGAAAAGAACCTCGGCGCCGTCGGTATACAGCCGCCTGCTGGCCAGCGCATGCTCAAGCCCCAGCTCCGTGGCGAGCACTCCGATGGCTGGGCGTATACGCTGCATCGGCACACCAGCGCTGCGGAACGCCGAGAGCGCGTATGCCTCGGCGAGACCGATGAAGGGCACCGCGGCATCCCCGGCATGCTGCGGACGGACTGCTGTGATGATGGGTTCGGCTGTCAGGAGGCGAGCGCCCGCCTTCGGTCGCTCATACCCGTACGCCCAAGTCGTCAGAGTCGATGGCGGGATCGAAAGGTAGCCAGCCGCTTCTCCTATGCCATACAGCAACGTTTCGAACCGGTCTACGCTCATAGCCCACCTCCAACCACGCTCGACGGGGTGCAGATCCGTCCTCATTGTGCCCCAGCAAGCATGCGACCTTATGGAGAAACGCAGGCGGAGCGGACAGCACTTGGAGTGTTCCCGCTTTTATGGACACCGAATTAGGCTGCCAGCTGACTGAGTTGCCTATACCCTAGTTCGTATTCCCCGGGTGTCAAGTACCCGAGCGTCGAATGCCTCCGGACCAGATTATAATAGTTGCCGATCCAGTCGGACGTCTCCTTTTCCAGGTTCGCCAGCGTCGGCCATGGGCGGGTGTGGATCAGCTCTTTCTTGTACGTCGCGAAGAACGATTCCGATACAGCATTATCATAGCAGATTCCCGTCCGTCCCAGGGACCGCCTTATATTGTTCTCCGTGCAGTAAGCATCGAACACCGAGGACGTATACTGGCAGCCGCGGTCAGAATGAAATATCACACCGGCTGACGGCTTCCGGGCGGCGATAGCCATATCGAGCGCGGCGGTGACCAGGCTGGCCCGCATGTGCGCGGCGACAGCCCAGCCAATTACCTTGCGTGAATAAAGGTCAATGACGGTCGCGAGATAAGCCCACCCATCCCATGTTTTTATGTAGGTGACGTCGCCGCACCACTTCGCATCGGGCGCGGCGGCGGTGAAATCCCGGCCGATCAGGTCCGGGGCCGGGACCGGCCGGTCCCCGCCGATGGTGGTCCGCTTCCACGCCCTCGGATGCCGCCCGCGCAGGCCAGCGGCCTGCATCAGCCGGTGGACACGCTTGTGCGACACCAGGTGGCCCAGCGCCGCCAGGCCCGCGCGCATCCGGCGCACCCCAGGATTGCCCCGCGCCTCCTCATAAACCTTCTTCATCACCGCGATGAGCGCCCCGTCGTCCCGCCACCGCTGGGACGGCTCCGCGCCCCGCCAGGCGTAATAGCCGGAACGGGAAACTTCCAGCCAGGCACACATGAATGACACCGGGTAAGCATCCGAATCAGCCCAGCCCGCGATAGCAGCGAATCTTACTGACTGCCTTTCGCGAACCAGGTCGCCACTTTTTTTGCGAACTCCACCTGCATCCGCAGCTCGGCGATCGTGGACTTATCATCCCTGGACTCAGCCCGCAGCCGGGCCAGCTCGGCCCGCTCCGACTCACCCAGCGGCGCATCCGGATTCTTCCCGGACTCCGCGGCATCTCGTGCCACCTTCACCCACTTGCCAAGAGTCATCTCATGGACGCCGATGTTACGGGCGACCTCAGCAACCGAACGGCCGCCGTCAATGACGAAAGCTACCGACTGAGCCTTGTACTCCGGCGTAAATGCGCGGCGTGTCGAACCCATTTCTCGCTCTCCCGACGAATCGGGCAGCTAAACGAGTGTCCACCGAAGCGGGTACGGTCCAACTTGCGTTACTGCCAGCAAGATCAGCTATTGGACCGGCTGGGTGGGAGTGCCGGGGGTCATCTGCGCTCAGCCCTGCCGCATGAACCCGGTCGCTGCTCGCTCCTGTTCGCTGATGCGGCCAGCGTAACCCTGTGCTGACACTAGTCATTCTAGATTCCCGACGGGTCATCCACGGGCGCTTGCGCCGCGTCTCATGCCTGGCGGTGTGATCAAGAGCGAAGGGGTGGGAATGGGTTTCTCAGTAAAGATCGCGCCGTGGTGTGCGGACCAGCATCGGGCCGCGGGCGGCCCGGGTGCATGTGGGGGCGGGCCGGACTGGTTTCTCAACAGGTGTGGGACCGGTCGGCTTCTACACCGCCGCCGGTAAGACTCGCCGCCGGACAACCGCGTCGCGTGGCCGGAGTCCATCGGTCGCGCAGTTGCAGCGGCAGGCAGCCGCCGCGCAGAAAGCCCAGGAGGCTAAGCGTCTTGCGGCGGCCATCCGCGACATCCTCAACGTTCACCGGCAGGAATTCCCGCCTGTTCAGCGGCCCATCGCGCCACCGCCGGTGCTTCCGGATGAGAAGAAGATACGGGCGCAGCATGAGCACGCGGCAGTCAAAGGGATCGGCCTGTTCAAGCGGGCCGACCGCGCCGCGGCCAAGCAGGACGCTGCAGAAGCGGCCGCAACGGAGCTCGCTGCACCGACACAGCAGGCACAGAGCGAAACAGTCCAGGCTCAAGCAGCCCTTGATGAACAGTGGCAGCGGCTGCAGGCCAACGATCCGGACATGGTCATGTCAGTGCTGACAGAAGCGTTCGACGACAACGAGGCACCAGCGGCTCCGCTCGGTGTCGACGGCGGCGAAGTGTCACTCGCCGTTTTGGTGCCAACAGACAGCGCTATCCCGGACAAAAAGGCGGCCACGACTCAGGCCGGGAACCTGACTCTGCGTAAGATGCCAAAGGCCGAGCACGCCCTCTGGATTTTTTGATAGCCGCTACCGGCTATGTCCGATAATCTAGGTTTTCTTACTCTTCTGCCGTGTCACGTGCGTGTGCTGGTCCAGGGGAATGCCGGTGCGGTGCTGGCCACTGGTTTGGCGCTGTGGCGGGGGACGCATGCCGAAGTGCTTGTGCGGACAGGGCGGTGAGCCAGGTGAAGCCGGTGATGATGCTGGCGCGCTGGAACAGTCCGCCGATATTGACGAGCCGGGGTGACTGGCCAAGGCAACTGCTGCGGAAAGGACGGCGCCCAGACTCATGCTTCGCCTCGAAACCCACCCCGCTGGGCAGGATTGAACTGCTCTCCGCACTCAATCACATGCCGCGGATCGGTCACCATGGTTCGGTCCGCTGGTGAGGCTGGCCGCGCCTCCGAACGGGCACGCCGCCAACTGCCAGCGCCTCAGCACGGCAAGGCATGTGTTCCAACTGAGCAGTGTGCTTGTGCGCCCAGCCAATGCCCTAGAGCTGCGGCCGAGCTGCGCCGTCTTGCGCTGTGCCAGAGGGAAGGAAGCGCGTTCGCGCGCTGAACGGTCCGGACGCAATGCAATGGCGCCAGGTAAGCGCCGCTGCCTTAGCCCCACAGTGTCCCTGATCAGAACGTGCGATCACTGGGGGTGTGCGCGCACCCCGCCATGAGAGAACACCCCCGGATGGGCTGGTCACAGGTCAGCGCGGACAATACGCAAGGCGACCCGCATGTCAGCAGCGGTGGAGAAGCGATCACCGTCGGCTGGGGCGCATGCCTTGATGAGAAACCCGGCAAGGTCAGGGTTGAGGTCATGGCGAATCGTTCTCGGGTCGGTCACCGGTACGTCGGCCATGGGCTGCGCATTCGGGAACGGGTGGTGGCCGTTGCAGAGGAGCCGATAGAGCAGTACGCCGACGGCAAACAGGTCGGTGGAGACGTCCCAGCGAGTGAGGCCGGCGTTGGGTGGCCGGTACGGCGGTGTGCCTGACTGCGTGCGCACGGGGTCGCCGACCCGGGAGGCGATGTTGAAGTCAAGCAGTTTCGCTCCCGTCCGAGTGAGCATCACGTTGAGTGGCTTGATATCGCGGTGAACCAGCCCTTTATCCTTCAGTTCCGTCCACTCGCGCGACTCGGCTTCCTGCAGGCCGTCTTCGCGACGTTTAGCATCCAGCTGCGTGAGGCGCGCCGAATCAGGATGAAAAGCGACGAGCGCGTCGAGCAGATCGAGTGCGACATCTACCGCCTCCCGGTCGCGAAGGCGCCTGGATCCGGTGACGAACTCATCGAGTGACTCCCCGTCGATGAACTCAGTGATGAGATACCACTCGCCGACGCTGGTCTTGTCGGCCCAGAAGACCTCCACCACGTTGGGATGATGGATCTTCCGCAGGGCGCCGATCTCGCGGCGCACCGCCTCATCGCCGGCGGCGCTGTCGAAGAGCTTGAGCGCTCGCTCCTCACCCTCGACGTCATCGCGCACGCGATAGACCTTCGAAAAGCCGCCCTGCCCGAGTACGTCCAAAATCTCGAAGCGGCCCTCAAGGACGTCGCCGACAGCGTAGTCAGCAGCCTTGGCCCCGACCGAGGATCGCACCTCCGCCGGGTCAGGTGCCGGGAACGCTCGGCTGCCGCCTGAGGGCGGTGCAGGGGCCGCCGATGCGTCGGGCGGATCGTTGCGTTCAGGAATTGTGAGCGGGCTGGTGCGGCGCGCATCTCCGGCTCTGGGGGAGTCCGCCCCCACATGCTGGATTCCCCCGACGGTGTGCACCAGGCACGGATGCAGCACGTACGTGCCTACGTCCGGCGGGAAGTGGAACTCCTCGACGTCGCCCATGGAGTAGAACCGGCGCCGCCCGGACTCGTCGATATACCCGAGCAGGCCGTTCTGCCACAGGACGGAGGCGAGATCCGTCGCCTTCTCGAAGTGCAGATCCGCCACTTCCTGCAGTGCCTCCAGATCCGCACGCGAGAATCGGTCGACTCCGATCAGCCGGACGAAGGAGCGAACGTCCTCCTGCACGCCGCTGATGTAGGCCTGGGTGCTGGTGAACAGTTCGGAATAGTCATGCAGGGCGGCGTTCTTCGGCATCAGGTCCGACGAGATCTGGTTGGCGCACTGGGCGAGCTGGGAGTCGCCGAACCGCTTGGCGCAGCGTTGCGCCACCCCCTGGAGAGCCGCCGGCGGCAGGCCCTGGTGGCCAGCCTGCTTCTGCCGCAGGACCTCCTCGTTCAGGTCATTGCCGAGCGAGATGATGTCGCGCGGGATCAGCCTCGTGTGGTTGAGCAGGTAGTCCTCGATCGTTTCGTCGCCATCGGGTCCCGGCCAGTGACCATTGACCCCGAGCCAGTCGCCGATCGTGGGGGGGCCGCTGCTGGCGCGTCGCATCAGCAGTGACGGCGGCAGCCGCTGCAGTTTTTTCTGAAGCAGATAGAGCAGCGAGCCTCGGTCCCAGGTCAGGACGCGAATGTGCGGTTCGTTGTAGTACCGTGGCGCATGTTCTGACCGGTACACCGACGACATGACGATGTCGCGGATGCAAATGACGATATGCAGGCGGCCACCCAGCCTGTGGTCGCGGAGCATCCGCATGACCTGATAGAACAACCCCTCCTGGCACTTCAGCCAGTACATCGGTGCATGGCCGAACTCCTCGTCCAGCGCGTCAAGGTAGAAATAAATCGGCTTGCACTGGCCCACAACCTCGCCCAGCAGATCCTCGAGGTCGTCCCAGAGCGGATCGTCGAGGTACCTAGATAGCTGGTGGGCGGTCTGCTGCTGGTTAATGATGTCGCGCACTTCGCTGTAGATGGACCGGGGCCGGCGGAATTCGCCGAGCAGCCGCCCGTACGACTGCTCGATCTCGTCGGCCTGCTCATCGCGCAACTGCTGACGCAACTCGGGACGGCACAGCAGGTGCGAGGCCAGCGACCGCATGATCGCGCGCTCCCAGATCTGCATCCACTTCTCGACCAGCACACCGTCCGAGAACCAATGGCATGCCTTCACCACAACTTCGGTCTTCGGCAAGCTCTGCTGCGGCACGCCGGCGTAGACGGAGTCTTGATGTGCCTGGAAATCCTGAAGACGCCGCAGGTAAACGGTCTTGCCAGACCCGAGCTTCCCCACGATGACCCGCACCATGGAGTCGTTCGCACGCGTCGCGAGGTGGCCAAACGCCGGATCGCCGCCAAAGTCGACGAACTCGCTGATCACGTCCTCGATATCGGCTCGTGACCCGTCCGGATTGCCAAACGGCCCCACAGGGTCGAGCCGACGCTTCCTGCTGCCCATCTTCTCTCCCAAGCCGGAATCGTAACCCCCCACAGGAGGAAGAGCCAGCAGCATCAGCACCAGATAAGGTCAGCGGACCGCCTGAAACGGGTCGTCCCGGCACTCATTCGTTGCAGGCGCCAACCGCGGCGGGCGGACTGAGAGCCATGTCCATGATGTTTCCGCGGGAGCGCCTGATTTCACAAGCCGCTTCCGCGGAAACGCGCTCATCTGACGCCATGATGGTTCAGGGGTTGTTGAGGTACGGAGCCGCGCGAAGCTGCTGGCCAGGGCCGTTGACGTCCCCTGCTGTATCGCCCTGCTTTTCCCACCGCCGCGCCCCGGCGGACGGGCAAGGAAACCCGGCAGAGCTGGATCCGCGCTTTCTGCCTACTCATCGACCGTCAGGCGCCTTCCGGCAGGCGATCCGAGCATCTCGGCCATGTCAGTGATCTTATTGAACGGCTGTCACGTCTCGGACTATAAAGCTGCCGTTACCCTTATGGCCGCATGTGGTGTGTATTGCTGCTTGAGTGTGGTCACCTGAAATGGCCCCTTCTGGATGGCTGTGGTCGCGAAATCTGGCCCCTTCTGGGTGGTGATCTCGCGCGCGGTGGGTGGGACGTCTTGCACGAACTGGCCCACATCAAGAACCGCGATATCGACCAGACCTACCTGGCCCTGGCGATCTGGCGGGCCTTCGTCGTGGCGGCGCTGCTGCCCCTGGCCGTTCTGTTGATCCTCAACGGGTTCCGGGGCGAGCCGCAGCAGCAGATCTGGCGTGTGGCCGTGATGGCATTGATCGTTTACGCGCTCCGCAACGCGATCTTGCGGGCACGGGAATTCGACGCGGACGCGCGGGTGCGGCAACTGCATCCCGAGACCGCGCTGGGTGCGGTGCTCGCGGGCCTGCCGGCCCGCACCGGGCGCCGGGCCCGGGCTTTGGGCTGGAGGCATCCATCCGGCCAGGAACGCGCGGCGGCACTGCTGGACCCGGCGCCGCTGTACCGGTTCGGGTTCGGGGATGGGCTGGCGATAGGGCTGGTCACAGCCCTGGGCGCGAGCGCCACGTATGAGATCGTGATCCGCCTGAGCACGACCGCCGGCGTCTGGGCGCTCGTTCCTGCCATCATCTTCGCAGCCTTGGCGGGACCCGCGCTGGCGGTGGTCGTGTGGCGACGGCGGCTGCTGGCGGGGGGCGCGGACGCGGTGACGGGATGGGCCGCCGGGCTGGGCCTGGGGCTCGGCCTGGCGGTCGGCCCGGTCCTGGCTCTGTCGGCAGCGATCGACTCGGTGCTGTTGCCGGATCATCCGAGCCTGGCCGCCTTTGGCGCCCTGGCGGTGTGGACCGGCCTCGTGGTGCTGATCTTCGCGCCTTTCCCGGTATGGATCGGGCACTGGGCCGACGCCTGGCAACGGCGCGCCGATTCGATCGCGCCGCGCGTTCCCGCCCGGGGCGCCATGGTGGCCGCGGCGGTCGCCGCGTGGGCCGTCCTGACCGTCGGCCTGTATCTCCTGCTGGACAATTTCATCCTCGTAAGCGGATCAAGCGCGGCTGCCGACTGGCAGGCGCTCCCGGGATCGCTGCGGGGCACGGCCCTGGTCATTGCCATCGCGGCCAGCGGCTGGGTGGTGTGCCTGCTGGTCGTGGGGATGCCGCTGGCGGCGGCGGTGGCGCACCGCCAATGGCGGTCAGGTGATGTGGGCCGGCCTGCTGATGACCGCGTTCGCGTTCGCGATCGCGGGTCGCCGGCTGTGGTGAGCACCAGTCGATCGGCAACTCCCTGGCCGACATGGCCACCAAGATCACCGCGGCCCGGCAGCTGATCCTGCACGCCGCCGAGCGCTTCGATTCCGGGCAGCGCTGCGATATGGAAGCGGGCATGGCCAAGCTGTTCGCCTCCGAGATCGCGATGGAGGTGGCGCTGGACGCGCTGCGCACGACAACCGCCGAACGGCCAGCATGTCTAGCTGGTCGCGGCGCATCTGCCATCACCCGTCCAGGGTGACGACGAGGTGCGCGATGGCGTGCAACGTCGAATCGGGAGCCTGTGGTTTGCCATCCCCTGCCGGTAAAACCACAGGCCTATCGGGGAGAAGGGCGCCGTGAACGGACTACTGGAGCGACTCGGCGGTTTCGCGGCCCGGCGGCACTGGATCATCATTATCGCCTGGCTGGTAATTCTCGGCGGGCTGTTCGGCCTGCGGCAGGCGTTTGGCGGCGAATTCGTCAATAACTACACGGTCTCAGGCAGCGACTCCGCGACGGGGCTGGACGTGCTGCACAGCACGTATCCGCAGCAAGGCGGCTATCCGGGCCAGATCGTCTTTCACGCGCGCACCGGCACGGTCAGCGCCCAGCAGTCGGCCGTGAACCAGGCGACCAGCAACGTGTCCAAGCTGCCAAACGTGCTCACGGCCGTCAGCCCGTTCGCCTCGGCGAACTCGGGGATGGTATCGAAGGACGGCACGATCGCCTACTCCAGCGTCTCGTGGAACGTGAACCCAAACTCGCTGGACACGTCCTACCTGAGCAAGCTGGACAACGCGGTGGCGCCCGCCCGGTCGGCCGGCCTGCAGGTCGAGTACGGCGGCGGCGCCGGGCAGATCGGCCACGTCACCCACGACCTGAAGTCCGAGATCATCGGCCTGGTCTGCGCGCTGATACTGCTCCTGTTGATGTTCGGCTCGGTGATCGCCGCCGCCATCCCGCTGGTGTCGGCGATCTTCAGCGTGGGTGCGGGCCTGGCCCTGGTGGGTCTGCTCGCGTCCGTGATTACCTTCCCGACGACCGCGCCCACCATCGCCACGCTGCTCGGTCTCGGCGTCGCGGTGGACTATGGGCTGTTCCTCGTGGCCCGGCACCGGGAGCAAGTGGACGGGGGCATGGATGTCGTGACCTCAGCGGCACACGCCGAGGGAACAGCGGGGGCGGCGGTCGTCGTCGCGGGCAGCACGGTCGCGGTCGCGGTCCTCGGCCTCTACGTGTCCGGCGTGGCGTTCGTGGGGTCGCTCGGGCTTGCCGCCGCGATCGTCGTCGTGGTCACGATGGCCGCGGCCCTGACCCTGGTTCCGGCGTTCATGGGCACGGCTGGGGAGAGCATCCGGGCGCTGTCCGCGCGGCGGAACGCCAGGAAGGCGGGTGTGTCGGCGCAGCAGCAGGCGAAGCAGACCGCCGCGGCCACCCACGAGCAGCACGAGCGCAGCGTGTTCGCCCGCTGGGGGCGGAAGGTCAGCGAACGGCCCTGGCCATGGGCGGTGGTTAGCGTGGTGGTGCTTGTCGTGCTGGCTATCCCGCTGTTCTCGATTACTCTTGGTCAGCCTGACGCGGGCACGAATCCCACCTCAGACAGCAGCCGCCGCGCCTATGACCTGATCACCACGGGTTTCGGGGTCGGTGTGAACGGGCCGCTGGCCGTTGTGGTGAAGCTACCGAAGCAGTCGAGCTCGGACAACCAGTCGCTGCTGACCACGATGCAGAATGACGTCGCAAAGACGGCGGGCGTCGCGTCGGTCACCCCGTCGTCGGTGAACTCGGCCGGGACCACGGCGGTGTTCAATGTCATCCCGACGACACGGCCACAAAGCAGCGCCACCGCGAACCTGGTCACGGATCTGCGCGACAACGTATTGCCCAAGGAACACGCGACTACCTATGTCACGGGAGCCACGGCCGGCGCGGTCGACTTCACCAAGCGGATCAGCTCGCGGATGCTGTGGCTGATTCTCGTCGTCGTGGCGATCGCGTTCGTCCTGCTGATCATGGCCTTCCGGTCCGTAGTGATCGCGACGAAGGCGGCCATACTCAACCTGCTGTCCATTGGCGCCGCGTACGGGGTGATCGTTGCCATTTTCGAATGGGGCTGGGGGGCAAGCCTGATCGGCGTGCACACCACGCTGCCGATCCCGGCCTACGTGCCGATGCTCGTGTTCGCCATCGTCTTCGGCCTGTCGATGGACTACGAGGTCTTCCTCCTGTCGAGGGTCCACGAGAGCTGGATGCTCATCAGGGACGCCAAGCGCAGCGTCGCGATCGGCATCGGGGGCACGGCCAGGGTCATCACGACCGCGGCCGCCATCATGGTCGTGGTGTTCGCGAGCTTCGTGCTGGACCCCGACCCCACGGTGAAGATGCTCGCCATCGGAATGGCCTTTGCCGTGCTCATCGACGCATCCCTGATCCGGATGATCCTGGTGCCGTCGGTCATGACGCTGCTGGACGCGCGGGCCTGGTGGATGCCCGGCTGGCTCGACCCGGTCGTACCCCACCTGCAGCTGGAGGGCAGCGCCGCCGCGGCAGCTGCTCAACCGGAGCTCTCGGAGCTGACCAAGGAGCGGTTATAAACAAGATCCCGTCCATACCCGCACGGAACGTGGCACCGCGATCCCCGCCCGCAGGTCGGGGACCGGTTGCGGCGCGCCCGCGCGCGGCGGGGGCAACGGGATGACTCCGGCCCATGCATCGCCGGCGACGTCCTCGGCGGGGTCTTCAGGCCACCCGGCGGACACCTTCATCGACCATTCGCCGATCGGCATCTCGAGCACCAGCGTGGCCGCCAGCTCGCGGGGGAGGGGGGCACGTATCTCGCCGGAACGTCCCGGCAGAATCCGTTCGGTAATGATCTGCAGCGCACGTTAGCGGCTCATGCCACTAGACGGTAGCCGCATTCCGGTCGCCATCAAGGACCAGAACTGCCGCAGTTCCCTGGTCAGGACCTGGGCCATGCGCGGCACCCTGCACCGGCTCCGGGCCGCCACAGGCCCCGGCCCTCGATCGGACGTCCGGGCGGTGTATCAGGCCGCCCGTGCGCGGCTCCTTATCCCTAAGAGCAGTAGCGCACCGGGAGGACGCATGGGCACGGCAACGTCAGCACGGACCGCGGACGCAGCACGGACCGCGGACGCAGCACGGACCGCGGACGCGGTATGGACGGCGGGCTCAGCGCAGGCCAAGGACGAGTTCTTCGCCGCGCGGATGTACCTGTTCCACATCACTGGCTTCCCGCAGCAGCCCGGCGTGCTCCCGGGCCAGGTGAGCGCGCCGGCGGGCGCGCGGCTGGACGTGTGGCCCACGGACCCGGCCAGTGAGCAGCACATTCCCGGGCCGGGCCCGGAGCGACTGGTGCTCAGCGCGCCGCGCTTCTCCCTGGCCAACAGCGGCAACCGGACGCTGCACGCCCCGAAACGGTCGTGGAAGGTCACCCTCGGCCCGGGCCACGGTGACGGGCCGGGGCACGGTGACGGGCCGGGGCACGGTGACGGGCCGGGGCACGGTGCCGGGCCGGGCACTCACCTGGCCGGAATGGCCCGGATCAACCTCAAATCCATGTACAACGACCCGTCGCAGATGCGCGAGGCGCTCGCGTGGCGCCTTTTCCGCGCCGCGGGCGTGCCCGCAGCCCGGCACACGTACGCCAAGGTCGCCTTCGACGCCACGTACTACGGCCTGTTCTCCGTCATCGAGCAGGTCGACAAGCGCTTCCTGAAGGAGCGCTTCGGTGACAACGACCGCGGTCACCTGTACAAGGCCTACTGCGGGGACGTCGGATGCGCGACGCTGGAGCACCGGACCGGGCCCGACGGCGACGACAGCGGACGGCAGTACTTCACGGCGCCCCCGGACGAGCGCACCTACCGCCTCAAGACCGGCCAGGGTGACCATGGCGCGTATGACGACCTAGCCCAGTTCATCCGGGCGATCAACGGCGTGGCCCTGCCCGGAGGCGACAAAAAGTTCGGCACCGACGCGTTCCGCGAGTCGGTCGACGCCATCATGAACGCGCCCGCCTTCCTCCGCTGGGCCGCGGTGAACCTGCTGCTCGGCAGCTGGGACAACTATTACGCCACGCCGTCCAACTACTACCTCTACAACTCCGGGCGGCTTGGCGCGGAAGACGACTTCATGCACGCGCCCTATTTCACGTTCATCCCGTGGGACTACGACAACTGCCTGGGCATCGACTACTTCGGGACCAGGTGGCAGTACACCGACATCCTCGATTGGCCCAGCAACACCGAGGCCTACTGGCGGCAGCACGCCCGGTCGCGCATCCCGCTGGTGCAGAACCTGCTGCGGAACGGTCACTACCGCCAGTACTACCTCGACTATCTGGAGTACCTGCTCGACACCCAGTTCAACTCCGGTGCCTTCGCGGGCCTGATCGCGGCCGATTCCGGAGCCGGGCTGTGGGGCCGCGTGCGCCAGGCCGCCTACCTGGAATCCGCCACGCCGTACGGGCCGCCGTTCACCGGCCGGCAGTTCACCAACGACGAGGTCTACCGGGCCGGCTGCCTGCAGAACGAGCTCCGGCACGGGCAGGAGAAGGCCGACGGCATCATCAACTACGTCCGGATGCGGTACGACAGCGCACGCCAGCAGCTTGAGCGGCTGAGGGCCGCCACACCGCGCGGGAACGCCGCGGGCTTTCCCGCCATCATGGAACCCCTGCCCCGCACGCCCTGACGGCCGCGCGGGCGGAACGCCGACGGAACGACACCACCAGGAGGCCGGCGATGGTGGCCACGCACACCACGATGCAGCAGCTTGAGCTCGTCAGGGAGGCGAAGGTCTTCGACATCCTCGACGGGGTGCTCAATCCCCGGCTTGAAGCCAGCGGCGTGCTGGCCAAGGACGGGATGTTCTACGTCATCTTCGACAACCTGCCGCACATCGCGCGGATCGGCGCCGAGATATCTGCCTCGGCGCAGGCCAACCACATCGTCTGGCAGGACCAGGGCCATCGTTCCGGTTTCGAGGACATCACCCACGACCCGTGGAACGGCCGCTACTACGTCCTGATCGAATCGCTGCCGCGAGGCCGGTCGAGGTACATGGCCAAGGTGCAGGAGTACGACGCCGGGTTCGGCTACACCGGCCAGGCCTGGCTGGACTTCCCGCTCGACCGGCCGAACAAGGGCATCGAGGGACTGGCCTGCGTCCGCCGCCAGGGGCAGACCTACCTGCTCGGGCTGTGTGAGGGCAACCGGTGCCGGGGAGGAGCGGAAGGCCGCATTCCCGGCGGCGGGCGGGTGCACGTCTTCCGGCGGGGACCGCACCAGTGGGAACGGCTCAGTACCATCAAACTGCCGGAGACCGTCCTGTTCGAGGACTACAGCGGCATCTCGATCAGCGGTGATCGGGTTGCGGTCATATCGCAGGTCACCTCGGCGCTGTGGATCGGCCGGCTGGCCCCGTCGGGCTGGGAGGTCACGGGCGCGGGCACGACGTACGCACTGCCGAGGAACGCCGCCGGCGAGATCGTCTACGGCACGGCCGAGGGTGTCTCGTGGATCGCCCCGGACCAGTTCGTGATGGTCTCCGACAAGGCCAAGCCCGAACAGCCCCACCGGTGCCGGGCCAAGGACCAGTCGATCCACATCTTCCGCATTCCGGCCGGGACCGGTCACTGAACCGGCCAGATCAATTCTCCCGAACGGGCCCCGCTGGGCGTCTTAGTCCGGAGCGAGCCCTACTCCGCCGGGAGCCGGGCCCGGATGAGCTCGGGCAGGTCGGCCAGGCTCCGGGAGATGAGCATGGCGTTCTCGGACAGCACGTTCAGCCAGTAGTTCATCCGCTCGGCGTTCGTGGTGTCCTTCCAGTGGGAGAAGAGCGGGGCGGCGTCGCCGAGGGGCAGCCGGCCCTCGGCCTGATGGACCTCTATCGTGAACGAGACGCCGCCCGGCCGGCAGGCCCTGATCGCGGTCGACACGATGTCGGCCAGCCCGCCCGGCCCGTACAGCGTGCTCAGCGACCGGCGGCCCTCGTAGCCGAACGGGATCGGCAGCCGCGTGAGGAAGCTGAAATGGTCGGCCAGGCCCGGGACCAGCGGATGCCCGTCGTGCAGGTGGAAATGGATAGGCTTGCCCAGCCTCCCCACCGAGCGGATGACCTCGCACACGTCGCCCACGGCGGCGCCGACGGCGTCCTGGACGTCCGCCACCAGGCCGGGCAGCCGGGCGTCCGTCGCGCCGAGATCGCCGATGGACAGGCCGGGATGGCGTTCGGTGAACCGGGCGCCTGCCTGCCGGATGCCGACGTGACCCACGTCGATGCAGACACTCACGTGCGCCGCGTCCTGGAGACGCTCCGCCATCTCGGTGAAACGGCCCGGTTCCAGGCCCGCCGCGTACTCGACGAACAGCGTGACGTCGGGCGCCTCCTGGCCCAGGAAGGCATCCAGCTCCCGCATGGCCGCCAGCCACTCCCCGGCCGGTTCCCCCATGGCGCGGCGATCGTGGGCGACCAGCCCCGTGATCCGCCCGGTGAAATGCCCGGCGAAGTTCCTGACCACAGCCCGGCCCTGCGCTTCCAGCAGGCTGACGCCGCGATTCAGGTGCACGACCGGCAGGCGCGGCTGGGCGGGGGCGAACCGCAGCACGTGCTCGAGCTGGCCCGGGGTGTCCGCGTACACCTCGGCGGATACGCCCATCTGGGCGAACCGGAGCCGGGCCAGCCGCAGCAAGGCGTCGTCCCCGGACACGCGCTGCTGGAACAGGGCGTGAACCGGGCCTACGGGCCCGCTGGGCCCGACGCGTTCGGCCAGTTCAGACTCCGTGCGGGACTCCCTTACCATGCGGCAGCGGCGGTGCCGGAGCGCCACCATGAACTCTCGGGCAGGATACCCGCCGGCCGGGTTCCCGGGCCCGGGGGGTCCGGGAGGATCCGGGCAAAAGTGGTCAGTCTGCGCTGGTCTACCTGTGGCACCTGCGGCGCGACCGGGCGGACGCCACCGAGGTGGAGATCCGGGTTGTCGCCCAGGGCGCCGCCGCTGCCCGCATCGAGATCGAGCACCGTGGCTGGGAGCGGCTAGGTAGCGCGGCCGGGGAATGGCGCGAGCGGAATCGCGTCGGCTGGCAAACGCTGCTGCCGCATTACCTGGCCGAGGTCGGGAAACGGGCCGTGACCGGGTTCCAAGCCGGAATCCAGGACCGATGCGTCGAGGGGCCCGCTGCGGCGGACGCGGCAATCGCCGGCTCCTACCAGTTCATGCCCGATTGACTACTCCCCGCCGTGAAGGGCGGGGATTCCCGGGCTAGCGGGCTCAGCGGTGCCGGCCCCCGTATTCGCTGTGGTCAGGGTCCGTGCGGCCGTGACCGGCGGGCCTCCGGACGGGGGCCACGCGGACCAGCAGGTTGTAGGTGATCACCGCGATGGCCAGGTGCATCAGCGCCAGGAACAGCACCGCCTGGCCGGGCTGGCCCTTCATCCAGATGTACAGGTCGGGCAGCAGCAGGACGATGGTGACCAGGATGGCCAGCCGGAAGAAGACCCACCGCGGCTCGGACGTCACCCGGGCCACGATCGGCCAGCCGATGCACGCGATGAGGACGCCGATGCTGGTCAGCTTCGCGTAGTCGGAGAACTTGAAGTGGACGTAGCCCTTGGTGGCCGGGAAGACGGCCACGGCCGCCTTGGCCAGCAGCCAGTCGGCGAGCAGGCACAGGACCAGGCTGGCTACAGTGGCGATGACGACGGCGACGGGGCGGGGGCCACGGTGGCGGGGGGACAAGTCGACGCGGGCCAGTTCCATGGCACGGTCCATGACGGGGGATGGCATCCTATGGTGCTCCTTGAGCGTCTTCGGGCTTCTGATGGCCCAGGTCGGGTTTCTGATCGCCCAGGTCAACTACTCAGGTCCCGGGTCAGGCTGACCGTCCGGGCCGGTCCGCGGGTCGTCGGCGAGCAGGTTGGCGAGCAGTTCCTCGTCCTCGGGGCTAAGGTCGGCCACGAACCGGGACAGGACGCCGGCGCGGTCCCGGCCGCCCTGAAGCAACTGGAGCATCCGGTGCGCCGTCATCGACGACTCCACATCGGCCTGGCCGCCGGACATCTCGTAGGCGAATCCGCGCCCGGAGGGCCGCCGGTCAACGGCACCCTTGGTGTGCAGCCGGGAGAGCGTCGTCATAATCGTGGTGTAAGCGAGGTCGTCGCCGAACTGGGTCCGTACCTCGCCGGGAGTCAGCGGGCGCCCCGCCGACGCGAGGCAGGCCAGCACCTCCCGCTCCAGGGCGCCGCGCGGTCTCCCGCGTGATCTGGATGTCACGGCACCTCCCATCTACTACCATCAGTGTAGTACGACAACATTGATCGTAGTTATCTTCCCAAGCCCGCAGGGTGGATAGTCGCCACCAGGAGGAAGTGAGCATGAACGCGATCTATCACATGACCTATTTCCAGGCCGTGGTCATCGGGCTGATCCAGGGACTCACTGAGCTGTTCCCGATCTCCAGCCTCGGTCATACCGTTCTCATTCCCTCCTGGCTCGGCGGCACGTGGGCCACCCTGGTCAGCCAGGAGAGCCGCACCGAAAGCCCGTACCTGGCGTTCATCGTCGGCCTGCATCTGGCCACGGCCGTGGTTCTACTGGGCTACTACGCCAAGACCTGGGGGCGGATCATCCGCGGCTTCTTCACGAGCATCGCGAGCCGCCGGATCGAGTCTGCCGACCAGAAGCTGGCTTGGCTGCTGGTCATCGCCACCGTCCCCGTGGGCGTCGCGGGACTGGTCCTGGAGCACCCGTTCCGGGTGCTGTTCGCCAAGCCCCTGGCCGCGGCGATCTTCCTCACCATCAACGGCGTCATCCTGGGCGGCGCCGAGATTCTGCGCCGCCGTGAGAAGGCCGCGATGGCCGCAGGCGTGCGCCGGCGCGAGCCGGTCATCCAGCCTGTCGGCGTCGCCCAGCCGGCCCGGTCCGCGGGCGGGGGTGCGCACGCGGCGGGCGTGCAGCCGTCCCGCCTCCGCGGTGAGCGCGACGAGCGCGACGCGATGCTCGATCAGGACGCCGAGGAGCGGCTGGCGGGTGTGGGGGTCAAATCCGCGCTGTGGATCGGTGCCTCCCAGATCCTGGCCCTGTTCGCGGGCATCAGCCGCGAGGGCGTCACCATGGCTGGCGGTCTGGTGCGCGGGCTCAGCCACGAGGACGCGCTGCGCTTCTCGTTCCTGCTGTCCACGCCGGTCATCTTCGCCGCCGGCGTGCTCAAGCTCTCCGACCTGACCGGACCGCTCGGCCAGGGCGTCCGCGGCGAGGTCATCGCGGGCAGCATCGCCGCCGCGGCCACGTCCCTGTTCGCGGTGGTGTTCCTATCCCGGTACTTCCGGACCAGGACCCTGACCCCGTTCGCGATCTACTGCATCGCGGCCGGCCTGATCAGCATCATCCGGTTCGGCATCTTCTGACCCGCCGCACCCTCCTGGGACAGCGCGTTCGGGACGCACAGGAACGTGGAGAAGGAGTAGTAGACCCGGCCGACCGGGGACCCGCAGTCGCGCGAGAGCCAAGCGCGCTTTGCGTGCACGGCCTGCAACTTCGCCGGTAACGTGGCCAGGAACATCGCGGCGGGGCACCCACCTCCCCCTTCACTGGCGGGAGGCGACGGGACAGCCCGGCCCGTGAACCGCGAACCTCAACTGCTGCTCCAATCGGCGTAGTAGCTGAAATCCCCGTCATCCGGCGAGGGAGGATGTCAAATGACACGGCGCAGCGCCGATGAATTTACGGTGCGGCGGCAGTCAGGCAGTGAGGAGAAGCGAAGGAAGGAGCGAACATGAGCGGTGTACGGGTGCTCGTCGGCACGCGCAAGGGCGCGTTCATCCTCACCTCCGACGGCAAGCGCGAAACGTGGGACGTCCGCGGCCCGCATTTCGCCGGCTGGGAGATCTACCACGTCAAGGGGTCACCGGCGGACCCGGACCGGCTGTACGCGTCGCAGACCAGCGGCTGGTTCGGCCAGGTGGTCCAGCGCTCCGGCGACGGCGGCCAGACCTGGGAGGCGGTCGGCAACCAGTTCAGCTACGACGGCGATCCCGGCACGCATCAGTGGTACGACGGCACTCCGCACCCCTGGGAGTTCGCCCGCGTCTGGCACCTTGAGCCGTCGCTGAACGACCCGGATACGGTCTACGCCGGCGTGGAGGACGCGGGGCTGTTCCGGTCCCGCGACGGCGGCCGGCAGTGGCAGGAACTGCCCGGGCTGCGCTGCCACCGCTCGGGGCCGTCCTGGCAGCCCGGCGCCGGGGGGATGTGCCTGCACACGATCATCCTGGACCCGCACCAGCCCGGGCGGATGTTCACCGCGATCTCCGCCGCGGGCGCGTTCCGGTCCGACGATGAGGGCGAGACGTGGCGGCCGGTCAACCGCGGCCTGCGCTCCGACGGCATCCCCGACCCGGAGGCCGAGGTGGGCCACTGCGTGCACCGGCTGGCGATGCACCCCAGCCGCCCCGGCGTGCTGTACATGCAGAAGCACTGGGACGTCATGCGCAGCGACGACGCGGGGGAGTCCTGGCGTGAGGTGAGCGGGAACCTGCCCACCGATTTCGGCTTCCCGATCGACGTGCACGCGCACGAGCCGGACACCGTCTACGTGGTCCCCATCACCAGCGACTCGTACCACTTCCCGCCGGACGGCAAGCTGCGCGTCTACCGCAGCCGGACCGGCGGGGACGAATGGGAGCCGCTCACCCGGGGCCTGCCGCAGGAGCACTGCTACGTCAACGTGCTGCGCGACGCGATGGCCGTCGACTCTCTCGATGATTGCGGGATCTACTTCGGCACCACGGGCGGCCAGGTGTACGCCTCGGCCGATGCGGGGGATAGCTGGGCGCCGATCGTCCGGGATCTGCCCGCCGTGCTGTCCGTCGAGGTCCAAACGCTGTCATGATCAGGGTCGTGCTGCCCGCGCACCTGCGGACGCTCGCGCGCGTGCCCGGCGAGGTCGAGCTGCCCGTCGCCGGGCCGGTCACCCAGCGCGCGGTGCTCGACGCGCTGGAGGCCCGGTTCCCGATGCTGTGCGGAACGATCCGGGACCAGCGCAGCGGGAAGCGCCGGGCGTTCGTCCGGTTCTTCGCCTGCCAGCAGGACCTGTCGCACGAGCCGCCGGACCAGCCGCTGCCGGACGCGGTCGCCGCCGGGACGGAGCCGTACCTGATCGTCGGGGCGATGGCGGGCGGCTGAGCGACTTCGGTCGGCCCAGCTCGGCTCTCCCGCCCGCCGGCCCGGCGGCCCCGGTTCAGTCTGGCCGGGCCACCAGACGGCCCGGGCCGCGCCCGTCCAGCCGCCACGGCTGCCCGTTGACGATCACCCGGCGCGGCCAGCCCGGGCGGGGGATCATCGGCCATTCCAGCTGGCCGAGCTGCCCCGGGCCGGATGCTGTCAGTTCGGCGGTATCACCGGAGCGAGCCAGCGTGACCTCGGTCGTCCCGCGCTGCCCGTGCACGAGCACGCGGGCGGCTTCGGCGCCCCAGACCTCCACGGCCAGAGACTCCGGGTCCGCCGCCGCGCTGGTGACCGGCCCGGGATCGACCGGCAGCAGGGGTGCCGAACCGGACGAAAAACGGCGCCTGCTCCGGTGGCCGCCGCAGCCGGTGCCACCGGCCGCCGGTCCGCACGGCCCGCGTGGCGTAATCGATCCAGTCCCCGTCGGGCAGGTAGATGTCCTGCTCCCCGTCGGCGGCGGTGACCGGCGCGACGAGCAGATCCCGGCCGAGCAGGTACTGCCCGTCGGCATCGCGGGTGGCCCGGTCGGCCGGGTACGCCGCGATCATCGGCCGGATCAGCGTGCGGCCCTGCTGGACCGCTTCGATCGCGCTGGAGTACAGGTAGGGCAGCAGCCGGTATCGCGTCGCCACGATGTCCCGGGTGGCCGCGTACACCTCCGGGCCCTGGTCCCAGGGCAGCCGGCTGGTGGTGCCGTGGTATCGGTTCAGCGGCGACAGCGCGCCGAACCAGGCCCAGCGCAGGTAGAGATCGGGCGCCGGGGTGCCGTAAAAGCCGTGGTAGGCATACCCGCCGCCGGGAAGGCCGGTCCGGCCGAACGGGACCGCCCAGGGCGCGCCCGTCACGTCGGTGTCGTCCCGCTGCTGGCTGGCCAGCGCGGAGTCGGCCAGGAAGCCGAACAGGCCGAGCCGGTGGGTGATGGTGACCACGATGACGCCGTGCCGGACGAGGGCGGCGGGGTTGCGGTCGTCGCTCTCGCCGACCACCAGCGCGCCGCCGTGGATCCAGACCATCACGGGCAGGTTCCGCCCGCCCGTGCCGTTCTGCGGTTGCGCGCCGGCCGGGGTGTAGACGTTCAGGTACAGGCAGTCCTCTGACGTGCTGGCCAACGCAAAAGCCCAGGTCGCGGGAGAATAACTCGGCCCGCATGCGCGGATATGACAAACTGCGGCTCGGTTTACCGGTCGTAGACCGGCTTTCCGGCCGGCTTTGTGGCGGCGGCCCAGTTACTGGCCCGTTTACCGGCCGGCGGCCGAGTTACTGGCCACCCTACTGGTCGGCGATCCAGCTTCCGTGGAAGCCGAGCGGGATCCGGGCCGGCAGGTGGACGCGGGCCACCGGTTCCCCGGTGAAGTCCTGGGCGGCCAGGACGACCAGATCGGCGGCTCCCCGCTCCGGGTTGTGGATGAAGGCCAGCACGTAGCCGTCGTCCTCACCGGCATCCGGTGCGGCCGGCGCGAAGACCGCCTCACCCGCGGTGGCGTCCTTCCCGAATTCGTGCGCCTGGTTGGTGCCCGCCGCGAGGTCGTGCTTGAGCAGCGCGTTGGCGAAGGCGCCGTCCGCGAAGTCGCCGCTGAGCGAGACCGTTTCCCGGCTGACCTCGCCGATGACCGCGCTGTACCCGTAGCGGTGCGGCTGGCTGACGATCCGGTCGTCCACGCGCGGGAACTCCTGCGCCCGGTCGTCGAGGCCCTGCGGCCGGACCGTTCCGGCCGCCGGATCGATGGACCACCGCTCCAGCGTGAGCGGCCCCTTTCCCTCCAGGGCCGACACGTCGTACGGGGCCCCGTACCGGACCAGGTCGACGACGACCCGCCCGCCGTCGTCGTGGGCGTTGAGGGTGTGGAAGACCCAGCACGGCTCCACATCGAACCAGCGGACGCCGCCCGGCTGGTCCGCCTGCTGGCCCGCGTTCTGGCCCGCGTTCTGGCCCGCGCGGGGCAGCAGCCCGACCCGGGCCTGGTGCGCCCCGTTCCAGGCGTAGGGCAGCTTCCGCCCGGCGGCCACGGCGTCCATGCTGAACGTCACGGGCAGGTCGAACAGGACGACGTAACGGTCGGTCAGCGCGAAGTCGTGCATCATCGGGCCGTCCGGGGCGGGGATGTTCGTGGTGCGGATGACCTGGCCGGCCGCGTCGACGACGATGTGCTGAACGTGATCCCAGGCCCAGTAGTAGGCGATGGCGTGCAGTTCCCCGGTGCGCCGGTCCAGCTTGGTGTGCGCGGCGTAGCCGCCCGGCAGTTTCCCCTCGAAGTCGTACGGCCCCACGGTCTCCAGCTCGCCGGTGAGCTGGTAGGGGAGCGGGCCGGCCTCCACGGTGGCCAGTACGCGCCCGGCGTGCCGGATGATGTGCGTGTTGGCGGCGAAGTCCGCGTCGTCGTGCACGGGGCCGCCGGGCCATTTCTCGCCCAGCGCGCTCGCGACCTGCCGGGACCGGACCCAGCGGTTGCGGTACCACTCGGCCCGGCCGTCGCGCAGCCGGACACCGTGCACCATGCCGGAGCCGAGGAACCAGTGACTGTCACCCCAGCGGGCGCCCGGGTCTTCCAGTCCCATCGGGTTGGGCCCGTTGCGCAGGTAGCAGCCGTTCAGTTCCGGCGGCAAGGTACCGGTCACCGGAAGGTCGAACGCGGTGATCTCCTCCCGGACCGGCGCGAACGAGCCTTCGAAGAATGGGTTCTGTTCGGGCATGACTGGTCCCCCTTCGTCCCCGCGGTCCCGCTCGCCCGGTTGGCTTGACCGAAGCCGGGTCCTGGTCAGCATCATCTCCGCCGATCAGCGGGAGGGGAAGGCCCAAGCCCGCGCGGAGGGACGGCTCATGTCAGCGTTCGGTGGGTGGCGGGTCCCCGCCCAGAAGGCGTAATCGCGTACTTTCGGGAGAGGATCCGAGCGAACGGCCGGTCCGTTTCGCCCGGTGATCAGCCGGGGTTGGCCCGGTGCGTTACCTTTCGAGTGTCGCGTCGGAATTACGGAGGTTAGGTATGGTGGGCGCCCGGATCACCAGCACGATGCAGGACGACTTCCCGCTCACCATCACCTCGATCCTGATGCATGGATCCCAGGTCTTCGGCCGCAGCGAATGTGTCACGTGGCAGGGCGACGGGGCCCGGCACACCAGCTACCGGCAGATCGAGGAGAACGCGCGCCGCCTGGCCAGCGCGCTGACCAAGCTGGGCGTGGGCGACGGGGACCCGGTCGCCACGTTCTGCTGGAACAGCCAGGAGCACCTCGAGGCCTACTACGCGGTCCCCTGCATGGGCGCGGTCGTGCACACGCTGAACATCCGGCTGTCCGTCCAGCACCTGGCGCACATCGTCAACGACGCCCAGGACAAGATCATCATCGTGGACGGGAGCCTGCTGCCTGCGCTCGCTCCAGCCATCGACAGTTTCACCACGGTCGAGGCCTACATCGTGGTCGGGGAGGGCGACACGTCCCTGCTCGGCGACCGGCTCGTCTACTCCTACGCCGAGCTGCTCGCCGCCGAAGAGCCCTCCTACGGGTGGCCCGAGCTGGACGAGCGTTCGGCCGCGGCGATGTGCTACACGAGCGGGACCACCGGCGACCCCCGGGGCGTGGTGTACTCGCACCGCTCGACGTACCTGCACGCCCTGGCCACGCTGCAGAACGCGTGCACGGGAGCGAGCCAGGCCGACCGGCAGCTCACGATCGTGCCGATGTTCCACGTCAACGCCTGGGGCATCCCGTTCGCGGCGTTCATGTCCGGGACCACCATGCACATGCCCGGCAAGTACATGACCCCGAGCGCGCTGGCCGACTTCATCGAGGCCGAGCACTCGACGCTGGCCTCGGCTGTCCCCACCATCTGGGCCGGGATCCTCCAGGTGGGCGCACAGCGCGAAATCAACCTGTCGTCGCTGCGGATGGGCACCTCCGGCGGCGCGGCCATGCCGCGGTCGCTGATGGAGGCGTTCGGCAAGCAGTACGGCGTGCGGATCATCCAGGGCTGGGGGATGACCGAAACCTCCCCGGTCGGCGGGCTCGCCCTGCCGCCGGCCGACGTCGAGCCCGGGACCGTCGAGGAGATGGACTACCGGATGAAGTCCGGGCGCCTGCTGGCCGGCGTCCAGATGCGCATTGTGGACCCCGACGGGAACGAGCTGCCGCGGGACGGCGAGTCGACCGGGGAGATCGAGGTACGCGGCCCATGGATCACCGGGAGCTACTTCGGGAACTCGCAGCCGGAAAAGTTCCGGGACGGCTGGCTCCGCACCGGCGACATCGCCACCATGGACGACCAGGGCTATTTCCAGATCTCCGACCGCCTCAAGGACGTCATCAAGTCCGGCGGGGAGTGGATCTCCTCCGTCGAGCTGGAGAACCTGCTGGTCGGAAGCCCGAACGTGGTGGAGGCGGCCGTCATCGGCATCCCCGACGAAAAATGGACCGAACGGCCCCTGGCCTGTGTCGTCGTCAGCCAGGACACCGACCCGGTGACGCTCGCCGAGTTCCTGGACGGCAAGGTGGCCCACTGGCAGGTCCCGGAGAACTGGGCGTTCATCGAAGAGGTGCCCAAGACCACCGTCGGCAAGTTCGACAAGAAGGTGCTGCGCGCCCGGTACCGGGCCGGCGAGCTCGACGTGAAACGCACGCATGACAGAGCCGCGCCGCTCTCCGCAGGGTCGGTACACCCTGATCGCGCTTTACCGGGGGTCCGCATGCAGCTGAGGGACGACGACTGGTAGCGGCGCTGGGCGACCACGCCGATGTGCCGGCTCTTCTCGTCGCGACCCACGCGCCGGTGGTCACGGCGGTGAGCTGATGAAGGAGCGGGTGGCTCAGTATTTGATCCGGAAGTTGCCGAAGAAATCGGCGTGCGGCTCCCGGCGCTGGCGGGCCGGATCTTCCCTGACGGGGCGGTGTGGGCTGCCTGGCCGCGCCGGGCGGGCGGCCACACCAGCGACATCACCGAGAACGTGGTCCGTGAGCACGCACTGGCCATGGGACTGGTCGACGTGACGGTCGCGGCCATCGACGCGGACTGGTCCGGACTGCGCATGGTCTGGCGCGTCGTCAACCGCGCGAAGCACTGAGGGACGCTTCCGGGTTTCAGCCGGCGCCGGTTAGCGTCGCGAGGCCCGAGATGACCTCGGCGGCCGGCAGGCGGGCCAGGAGCGGGCCCGGGAGCAGCAGCTTGGAGCCGCGGATCCCGGAACCGATGACGACGTAGGGCTGCTGGATCACCGCCGAGTCGATCAGGATCGGCCAGCTCGCCGGCAGGCCGATCGGCGTGATCCCGCCGTACTCCATGCCCGTGGCGGCCAGTGCGTCCTCGACGGGGGCGAACGACGCCTTGCGCGCTCCCAGCCGCTGCCGGACGGCGCCGTTCACGTCGGCGCGGGTGACCGCCGTGACCAGGCACGCGGCGAACGTGGTGTCGCCGCGGCGCTTGGCCGCGATGACGACGCAGTTCGCGGACTTCTCCAGCGGAATGTCGTAATGCTCGCAAAACGCCGCCGTGTCGGCCAGTTCCGGGTCGATCTCGGCGACCTCGACCTGCCCGGCGTCCCCGGCGGCCCACTCGGCGAGCGCGACGGCGACCGGCTTGGCCAGCAGTTCCGGGTGGGACAGCGCGGGCCGCAGCTCAAAGCTCATCAAGGTTGCGGCGTGGAAACCCCCGACTTCGGGCCGGGGAGGAAACGCCACTCCCCCCTTCCGCGTGTCGCGCTTATCCGAAACGGTGCGATCGGAAAGCTTAATGTCCGTGAGGACCGCGCACAAATGCCGGGCGTACCCCGCACCGGAGCAGGCCAGCGTGCTCAACCGCACGTTCGGCTGCGTCCGCGTCGTGTGGAACCGGACGCGACGGTCCCGGCGCGTCTACGGCGTCACCCCCGGCGCCTACAGCCAGGCCGCCCGCTGACGGGCTCCCAGTTTCCCCGGGCGTGGCGGGCCCTCTCCCGGGCGTGGCGGGCCCTCTCCCGGGCGTGGCGGGCCCTCTCCCGGGCGTGGCGGGCCCTCTCCCGGCGTGGCTGGGCCAGGCGTCCGCCCGGCTCCCCGGCGCTCCGTCCGTAAGGGATCCGTAGCGCCCCGAGAGCGGTAAATCCTTTGTGCTTCACGAGCGGTTGCCTACCATGGCGGCATCGTGACCGTCGGTGCGGGCAAGGAGCGCATAGTGGGGTCCTTCGACCGCCACGTCCATTCGGACGAACCCGATCGCCCGGACCGTCCTGATGCGGCCGCCGACCGGCCGAGGCCCCCGCGCGAAACAGAAACTCCGCCGGCCGAACGTCCCGGCCTTCCGACCCTGACCCGCGCCGCCGCCTACGAATCCCTGTACGCCAAGGCGCAGGCCCAGGACGCTCCCTTCCGCGAGCGCATGGCCCGGGAAGAACGGGATAAGTCCGCCGAGTCCTCAGCGTCATTAACCGAATCCACCGGCAAACCCGCACCCCCCATCGACAACCCCGAACGCGACCCAGAAGCCCCCCGAACCTACTGGACCGAAGTCCCCCGCTTCTTCACGACCTGGCAGAGGCACGTAGAACAATGGCCCGGGAGCCAGGACCAGAAGGTCGACCAGCCAATGGACCCCCGCCACCAAGCAGAGGCCGCGGAATCATTAAGAGAGATCTGTCAAACAGAGCCAAAAGTAAGTGACAATATCAAGGATATAGAGAAAAATAACACGCATCGTGGCTGGCTTGAAGGATTTGAGATTCCGCCTAAAGGGCGAGGCCGTCTCGTGGAAAAGGTTACTGCGTCCCTTGAAACCAGTAGCCCGGATGCCATCCGGACGCGAAATCATTCAGCAAATTCCAGATGCGATTCGCTACACTTTCTGCTTGCGTTCTAACGAATACACGGCAGGTTGCCAGGATATCAAGGAACGCCTGGAGGCGTGTGGTTATAAGATGTACTATTCGAAAAATTCATGGGCAGAGCCCGAATATAAAGGCCTTAATACTCGTTGGGTAACACCGATGGGCAGAGGTTCGAAGTTCAGTTCCATACTCGGGAGAGCTTCCACGCGAAGCACGAGGTCACTCACCAGGCCTACGAGCGGATACGTAACCCGGCGACATCCAGCAGTGAGCGAGATCTGAACTGAGTACTTTCCAGAGGGAAGTCTCATCCTGGATTCGAATCCCGTGCGGTGTCATGCAAATTTCGGACTATAAAAAGGAAGGCTTCTGATGCCAGATAAAATTACTTTCTATGCAGTAGTCGGCGGAAATCGGACGGTCGATAACCCGTACGGGCTCGTGCGGCGCCTGCAGACGGAGTGGCGGATTCACCGACGAAGGATTGCGCAGGGATTTCAGCTGGAAGTTTACTCCGTCCATCGTTGAATGGGAACGGGGAGATCTTGGTGAGGAGCTTGTCGAGGTTAGCCACGAGCAAGCTAGAAGATCCTTGAATATTTCCGCGGACGGTGGGGGGCTTCGGGGGGGTCGGCTGGGGCTTGACCGAGTTTTGCTTATTGGCGCTCAGGTGACGGCCGAGCGGGCTCGTCCGCATGACCGCGGCGAACGGGTCTGCTGTACCGGCAGGCCGAGGCACAACCTGGCACCCCCGTCTACAGCCCCAGGCAGGCCCCTCCGTCCCCGCCTGAGTCCGAATGCTCAGACGTGCCGCCGGGCTGACGTGCGGGCCGTGGACCTCGGCGACCAGGTTGGGACTTCCAGCCATTGACGCCTCAGATGCGCCCCCGATACGGCGTAGAAGGCGCAAACGCGCCTGTTAATGAAGCCTTGGGCCGTTTCTGCGTTAGAGTCGCAGGATGCCGACGTTCCGGATCAAGGAAGCCGCGAACCTTCTCGGGGTCAGCGCTGACACCTTGCGCCGCTGGGCGGAGGGGGGACGGATCGAAACGACCACCGACGCCTCCGGGCGGCTCGCCGTTGAGGGGGTTGCGCTCGCCAGGTTTGCGCAGGAGCTGGCTGCCTCGGCTGC
Source organism: uncultured Actinomycetes bacterium (assembly GCA_963732345.1). Taxonomy (GTDB): domain Bacteria; phylum Actinomycetota; class Actinomycetes; order Streptosporangiales; family Streptosporangiaceae; genus Bog-532. The sequence goes on from CAVSZI010000022.1 coordinate 162,968, forward strand.
CCATGCGGAGGGCAAGATCGTGGTGGCTCATTCGGCGCGGAATAGGTTCAGTGGCCTGATCAGCCGGGTTACCCGCGACACCGTGATGGCTCAGGTGGAGATCCAGGCCGGGCCGCACAGGTTCGTGTCGCTGCTCAGCCGCGAGGCGGCAGACGAACTCGGCTTGGAGCCAGGGATGCTCGCGGTTGCCGCTGTTAAGGCCACCAACGTCTCCGTGGAGATCCCAAAGATCAGCTGATCTCGGCTCACCAGGATTCAACCAATGGGGATGACAATGCGCCGATTTGCCGTTATCGGAGCTGGGCTGGCGGCCATCGCCGTCGCTGGCTGCTCCAGCAGTAGTTCGGGAAGCTCATCTGCGAGTAGCTCCCGATCCGCGTCCGCGTCCGCCGCGACCGCAGGGACGATAACCGTACTCGCCGCGGCCTCGTTGCAGGGGACCTTCACCGAGCTGGGGAAGCAATTCGAGGCAGCCCATCCGGGCGATACGGTGAGGTTCAGCTTCGGGCCGAGTTCAGGCCTGGCCACCGAGATCACCAGCGGTGCGCCGGCTGACGTATTCGCCTCGGCTGCGCCAGCGAACATGGACACGGTGGTCAAGGCCGGCGACGCATCCAGCCCGCAGGATTTCGCCAGGAACATCGCGGAAGTCGCCGTGCCCCCCATGAACCCTGCGAACGTGGCATCCGTCACCGAGCTGGCGAACTCGTCAGTCAAGGTGGCGCTGTGCCAGCCGCAGGTGCCATGCGGGGTCGTGGCGGCAGAGGTATTCAAGAACGCCGGGATCACTGTCAAGCCGGTCACCCTTCAGCCGGACGTGAAGTCGGTGCTGACCCAGGTCGAGCTGGGCAGCGTCGATGCGGGCATCGTTTACGTGACCGACGTGAAGGCGGCCGGCGCCAAGGTCAAGGGCGTGACGATCCCGGCCAACGAGAACGCCTCCACGCTCTACCCGATCGCTACCATCAGCAGTAGCGGGCACAAGTCTGAAGCCCAGAGCTTTGTCAGCTACGTGCTGTCCCCCACGGGCCAGCAGGTGCTCGCGGCCGCGGGATTCCGGCAGCCCTGACCTACTATTCGGAGCTGCCGCGGTGTTTTTCACTCCGCCGTCGCGCCTGACAGCCCGGGAACGAGCCAGGCGGGCCGCGCGCGGCGGTCCTTCGCGGTCAGTGCCGGTACCGTTGCTGGTGCCGGCCCTGGTCGCGGTCGGTTTCCTGGTACTGCCCCTGGCCGGGCTGCTGATCCGTGCCCCCTGGAGCCATCTCGCAGCGGCACTCAGCGGCGCCGACGCAACCCAGGCCCTCATTCTTTCCCTGTGGACCGCATCCGCGAGCACCGCTATTTCCCTGGTTATCGGGGTGCCGCTGGCTTGGGTGCTGGCCCGGAGCAGCTTCCCGGGACAGCGGCTTCTGCGTGCCCTGGTCACCCTGCCGCTGGTGCTCCCGCCGGTGGTCGGCGGAGTCGCGTTGCTGCTGGCGTTCGGGCGAACCGGTGTCCTGGGCCGGTATCTGGACTCGTGGTTCGGGCTGACGATCCCGTTCACCCCTATTGCCGTGGTGATGGCCGAGACCTTCGTGGCCATGCCCTTCCTGATCATTACGGTGGAGGGGGCGCTGCGATCCGCAGACCAGGGCTTTGAGGAAGCGGCGGCCACATTGGGCGCGAAGCGGATGACGGTGTTCCGCCGGGTCACGGTGCCGCTCGTCGCCCCCTCCCTGGGGGCGGGCGCGGTGTTGTGCTGGGCGCGGGCCCTGGGTGAATTCGGGGCGACCATTACCTTCGCCGGCAGCTTCCCCGGCCAGACCGAGACGATGCCCATCGCGGTCTACTACGCGCTGGAAACTGACCCGGACGCGGCGATCGCCCTCAGCCTGGTGCTGCTAGTGGTTTCCGTCGCGGTGCTGGTGTCCCTGCGTGACCGCTGGGTCCGGCGCGGCCCGGTCCCATGACGTCCAGGGACAGTGATGGCCTCGTGGTTGATGCCGAGATCAGGCGCGGCAGTTTTGTGCTCGCGGCCAGCCTCACCGCGGCGCCCGGGCAGGTCCTCGGTGTGCTGGGGCCGAACGGGGCGGGGAAGTCCACCCTGCTCAGCGCGGTCGCTGGCCTGACCCCCGTCGCCTCCGGGCGCATCACGCTCGCCGGGCAGGTCATGGACGACGCGGACGCGGGAGCTTTTGCCGAGGCCTCGGAACGGCCGGTCGGTTTCGTGTTCCAGAACTACCGGCTCTTCCCGCACCTGACCGTGGCCCAGAACGTGGCGTTCTCGCCGCGTGCCCTCGGTCTGGGGAGGCAGGCGGCCAGGTCGGCTGCCCATTACTGGCTCGACCGGCTCCGGCTTGCTGATCTGGCCGACCGCAAGCCCGACCAGCTGTCAGGCGGGCAGGCGCAAAGGGTGGCACTGGCCCGCGCGCTAGCCAGGCGGCCCGCCCTGCTGCTACTGGATGAGCCCCTCTCAGCTCTGGACGCCGGGACCCGGCTGGACGTGCAGGCCGAGCTCAAGCGGCACCTGGCCGACTTCGCCGGGCCGTGCCTGCTGGTCACCCACGACCCGCTGGAAGCGCTCGTCCTCGCTGACCAGCTCGTCGTGCTCGAAGGCGGGCGCATCGTGCAGGAAGGCACACCCGCGCACATTGCCCGCCGGCCCGCCACCGAGTACATCGCCAAGCTCGTCGGCTTGAACCTGTACACCGGTCATGCCGACGGCTCCGAGGTGATGCTCAACGGAGGCGGGGCCTTCATCATCCCCGGCCGGGGCCACCACGGCGACGTGCTCGTCGCGGTCCGCCCATCCGCCATAGTCGTCAGCAGTCAGCGGCCCGTGGGCAGCAGTGCCCGCAACACCTGGCCTGCCCGGGTGGCCGGCCTCACGCTGCTGGCCGACCGCGTCCGGCTCGGCCTGGACGGGCAGCCAGCCGCCCTGGTGGACGTCACACCCGCAGCGGTCGCAGACCTGTCGCTGGACCCCGGCAGCGAGGTGTGGCTCAGCGTCAAGGCCACCGACCTTGAGGTCTACACCCACACCGAAAGGCAGCGGGCCTGAGCGGCCGGCGTGACCGGCGTGCGGCAGATGTGGGCACAGCCACCGCGTGCCGGTTCTGGGTGCGTGCCAGCCGGCGTATCCACGCCGACAGGCAGGGCACGTCCCCAGGAGGTCGCTGCTACGGGGAGGGGGCGTGCACACCGGGCGTATCGCTCTGGTCGTCCCAGGTCTCGGCGGACTCCGGCAGACGGGGGAGGACGATCGTGAACGTCGTCTGGCCCGGGCGGCTCTGGACGCTGACGGTGCCGTGGTGCGCGACGACCACGGCCCTGACGATGGCCAGGCCGAGCCCGGTGCTGCCGGCCGTGCGCGACCGGGAGGAGTCGCCGCGCGCGAAGCGCTCGAACAGTTCCGGGACCAGGTCGGGCGGGATTCCCTGGCCGTTGTCGGTAACGCTCAGCCGGACCGCCGGGAGCGGAGCCCCGGGACCCGAGCCGTTGGACGGCTGCGAGTTCCGCGCCGGCCCCGCCGGAGCGGCCGGCCCCGCCGTAACGCCCGGCCGAGCCCCAGCGGCGGGATTCGCCAGGGCGACTGGACTGGTGTCGGGGGAGAACGCGAGCTCCGGTGAGCCGTCGGTAGCGGCCACGGCCACGGTGATGGTGGAGTCGGGTGGCGTGTGCTTGGCGGCGTTGCTGAGCAGGTTGCTCAGGACCTGGCGCAGCCGGTGCTCGTCGCCGCGCACCATCAGCGGCTCGTCGGGAAGCTCAAGCTGCCACCGGTGGGACCGGCTCGCGACCTGTGCGTCGCTGGTGGCCTCGATGGTCAGCCGGGTCAGGTCGACCGGTTCCTGCTCCAGCGGGCGCCCCGCGTCCAGGCGGGCCAGCAGCAGAAGCTCGTCCACCAGGACGCTCATCCGGGCCGATTCGGATTCCACCCGCTTAAGCGCGTGTGTCACGTCCTCGGGAACCGGGCCGCGGTGCCGCAGGGCCAGTTCGGCGTACCCGCGGATGGCAGCCAGCGGCGTCCGCAGTTCGTGGCTGGCGTCGGCGGCGAACCGGCGCAGCCGGGTCTCGCTCGCGGCCCGGCGCGCCAGAGCGGACTCCACGTGCTGGAGCATCCGGTTGAACGCGGCGCCGACCTGGCCGACCTCGGTTCGCGGGTCCTCGTCGGGAACACGGGCGGGCAGGCTGATGTCGGTATCCAGCGGAAGCTCGGTGACCATGGTCGCGGTGGCCGCCACCCGCCGGAGCGGCCGCAGCGACAGCCGCACCAGCCCGACGCCGGAGCCCGCTACCAGCAGGACCGCGATGGCGAACACGGCCGCTTCGGCGATCTCCACGTTGCGCAGGGTGTCCTCCACGGTCCTCAGCGGAAGGCCGGTGTAGAGGACCGGGCCGTCGCCGTCCTGCCGGACCGCGGTCAGCTCATAGTCGCCGCCGAGCGACGGGAGATACCTCGTGTACGCCGGCACGGGCGGGGACGGCGGATTATTGCCACCCGGCCCCGGGCGGGGGGGTGGCGCGGACACCGGAATGGTCCTGAGCGTGGCCTGGTCCTCCCGCGTCATGTCGCAATGCCCGCTGACGATCGTCGCCTCGGTGATGGTCCCGTTCTGGTTCCATGCGCCGAAGGTGCCGGCCGCCTGCCCCTGGATGCCGCCGAACCCCAGGCACGAGCCGGGGGAATCGTCGATATAGGCGGACGTGCGGTTCTGTCCGGGCTGCTCGGAGCCGTTGTTTTCCAGGCACGCGTCGTACTGCCGCTGCGTCGCGGCCTGCAGCGACTGGCTGAAGCTGGTCATCAGCGAGTTGCGGAGCACGGTGTAGGTCGCGGCGCCGACAACGGCGCAGGTCACGATGACCAGCGCCACGAGGCTGGCGATGAGCCGCGCGGTGAGGCTGCCGCGGATCAGGGAGCGCCACGGCCGGGCGGCCCAGCCGGTCAGCCGGCCGGGCCGGCCGCGCGGCTCGCCAGGCCCCCCGGTGGCCGTGCCGGGCCGCTGCGGAACCGGGGCGGCTGCGCCGGTGCCCGCGCCCGAGTCCATCAGGTGCCCGGCTTCAGCACGTAGCCGACGCCGCGGACGGTGTGGATCAACGGCGCCCGTCCGGCGTCGATCTTCTTGCGCAAGTAGCTGATGTACAGCTCCACGACGTGCGCCTGGCCGCCGAAGTCGTAGTTCCAGACCCGGTCCAGGATCTGCGCCTTGGACAGCACCCGGCGCGGGTTGCGCATGAGGAACCGGAGCAGCTCGAACTCGGTGGCGGTGAGCTCGATGAGCTCACCGGACCGGCGGACTTCACGCGCGTCCTCGTCCATGGTCAGGTCGGCGACGGCCAGTGCGCCCTCGCTGTGGGTGCGGGTGAGATCGGCTCGCCGCAGCAGTCCCCGGAGCCGGGCCAGCACCTCCTCCAGGCTGAAGGGCTTGGTCACGTAATCGTCGCCGCCGGCGGTGATCCCGGCGATACGGTCTTCGACGGCGTCCCGGGCGGTCAGGAACAGCACGCAGATGTCCGGTATCTCCGCCCGGAGCCTGCGGAGGACCTCGAGCCCGTCGAAGTCTGGCAGCATGATGTCGAGGATGACGGCATCCGGCTGGAACTCCCGCGCGACGTTGACCGCGTCCGTCCCGGTCCCGGCGGTGCGGGTCTCCCAGCCCTCGTAGCGCAGCACGCTGCCCAGCAGCTCGGCGAGGCTTGGCTCGTCGTCCACGACGAGCACACGGATCGCGCTGCCGTCAGGCCGCCGTGCACCGGCCTGCACCTTGGCGGCGGACGGGGTCTGCGGAGTATTCATGGCCATCCAGATTGCGCTTGCTCGGCTAGATTCAGTATGCCGCCAGGGGGGAGACCGGCCCGCGCGCCGGCGGCGCAGGGTCTCTCTTCGTTTAAGAATGCCTGACGGGGTGCCGGGCAACTTCAGCGCCCCTTATGAAATTCCTCTGAGTTGGGGCTCGATATCCCCAGCGGAGCCGGGGCACCGTCCGTAGGTCTGGGTGGATGCTTCCAGGGCGATGCTGACGGCCCCTCAGCGGGACCTGGCCTCGGCGGGCCAGCCGGCCACGGTTACCACCCCGCCGCTGACGTCGACCAGGCGGGCCGGCAGCCCGATCCCCGCCAGCCAGCCCGCCGCCTGGTCGCCGCGGACGATGGCTGCGGTACTGGCCGCGTTGGCGTCCGCGCAGTTCGCGGCGGTCACCGAAATCGTCCGCCAGACGGGGGCCGGCGGCAGGCCGGTGCGCGGATCCAGGATGTGGTGCAGGACGCTGCCGCCGCGCCGCCAGCGCCGGGCGGTGGTGCTTGAGGTCGCCAGACCTCCGCTGGTGATCGCCACGACCGTGGACGGCCCGTCGGGAACCTCCTCTGGCCGCCCGGTGACGTCCTGGACGCGGATCCGCCACCCGGTGTCAGGGGCCGGCCCGGCGACGGCGATGTCACCGCCCAGCCCGACGAGCACGCCACAGCCGAGATCGGCGGCGACGCGGGCCGCGGCGCGGTCGGCGGCCCACGCTTTGGCGGTCGCGCCGAGGTCCAGGCGCGTTCCGGGCGGCATGGCCAGCGTGCGCGTGGCCGGATCCAGGCGCACCTGCCGCCATCCGGGTACTGCCCTGACGACGAGATTGAGGGCCGGGCCGTCCGGTGGGACGAGGCTGAAGTCGCGGTCGTAACCGGCCGCCACGATGGCTTCCCCGACCGTCGGGTCGACGTCGCCGTCGGTCAGCTCGGCCGCGCGCAGGGCCACGGCCACGGCGCTGGCGAGCAGCGGGCTGAGCCGGCAGCCAGGCCGTCCGCGTGGTCGAGCGCGACGAGCTCGGAATCGGCCCGGAAGCGGCTGCACGCCGCATCCAGGTCCGCCAGGTCGGCCTCGAGCATCGAGCGGGCCGCCCCGAGCACGTTGGGGTCGGTCACCACGAGCTGTACCCAGCACCCGAGCGCTGTCCAGCCCGCGGACGCCGTGCCGTGATCATCCACAGCCATGGCCGTCCCTGCTTCCTGTGGTCAAGACATCCATTGAATCGCCGGGGGCTGACCGGTTACTGGACGTCAGCTCTGAGCCGCCTCAACCGCCACCCGGTCAGGGCCCTCGCTGGGGGCCACCCCCCGCCGCCTCTTGCCGGCTCTCACCCAGGGGTCAGCCAGCCCGGTGCCCGCGCGTCAGTCTGCGGCAAGAAGACGGCCCAGCTTGGAGGCGGACGCGGACGGGCGCGCCCCGGCCTCCCGGAGCAGGTTTCCCGCCGCCTCCAGTATCGCGGGCGGCCCGGAAACGAGCTCGACCTCGATCTCGTGCCACCTCATCGGGCCGCCGGCCCGCTGCCCAGGGCGCAGCCGGGACGCGGTCACCTCGTCGTCGGCCACCTCGGCGAGTACGGCACCGTCCGTAGTGGTCAGCCGGCGGACCGTTCGGCTGGTTTCCAGAAGCGCGATGGGGCGCAGCGCGGCACCGCCGGTGATGTCGGCCACCATGGCCTGCATCTGGGGCGGCACCGTATCGGTGCCCTCGCTCAGCGGCAGGTGCAGCTCGCGCCTGGTCCCGGGGCGTACCGGCAGCTTGAGATGCCAGGCCTGGTCGGTCCCGCCGGTGCGCCGCCGGAGCGTGACGCGGCTGGCGGCCAGCCGGAGATCCCCGGTGTCGAAGTAGGTGGCGGACAGCTCGTACCGCTCCGGTCCCGCGACGGAGCACCCTGGCAGCGCGCCGAAGTCGGGCATCGTGAAGCCCGGATCCGCATCGTACTTCTGCTCGGTTTCCAGATGACTCGTCGGTCCGGTGTCCATGGCTCCAACCTAGGCGAGGGCGCCGGGAAATAGGCGACGGCACCGGGTAAATCAGGCGGGCCGCACGAGGAACGTGGTGTGCGGCCGCTGGATGACGGCTCCCCCCGGAAGGAGCGGCTCACCCCCGGCACGGGGATAGGCGCTGATGCGGAAGTCTTCGGCCTCCGGCCGTCCCGCCATCGCCCAGGCCTGGACCGCACCGGCCAGCTCTGCGGCCAGGTCCGCGCCGGCTGGGCCGTATCCGAGCACGCTGAGCTGGAAGACCGAGGCGGCCGCAGGCCGGCGCCGCCTTGGATCGGGCCGCCGCCCTGGATCGGGCCGCCGCCCAGGATCGGGCCGCCCCCCGCCAGGGTCAGCCTGCCCTCCGGGGCCGCCCTGCCCCCCAGGGAAAGGCCGCGCATCAGGCCGGGCCAGGACGGCGAATCCACCGTCGGCGAAGATCCCCGCAGTGATGCGCCGGTCCGCCATGAACGCGACCGCCCGGGCCAGTCCGCCGGGGGCCTGCGCCGATTCGCTGAGCAGCCCCCAGCGCGGCTCGTTCAGGGCCAGCCAGAACCCCAGCCCATCGAACAGCTGCGCCGGTCCGGCGGTAACCCGGGTGGCGCGCTCGGCGGCCGGGTCGTCGAGCTCAGCCAGCTCGCGGGCGACGGCGGTGATGTCGGCGTCCCGGCCGTCCGGGAGGGTGAGAGCCAGTTCCTGGGCATCATGGGTCACCCGGGTTCGTTCGGGACCGGCGAGCGCCCCCCGCATGCGCATGAACCCGCACGGCACCACCGAACGGCTCTGCCAGGACTCGCCGTCCCATTCGAACGCCACGGAGCGCTGGGATCCCCGCAGGTCGAGCGGGACGACGATCCGTCCGCCGGGGGCGAGCTGGTCCAGCCAGGCGGGGGCGAGGTCGCTGACCCCGACCGTCGCGATCACCCGGTCGTATGGGGCCCCGGGCGGGTATCCCGCGGCCCCGTCTGCGGGGACGACGGTTACGTCCGGATAGCCGGCCTCGGTCAGGTGCGCCGCGGCCTGCCGCGCGACGTCCTCGTCGAGATCCACCGTGACGACGGTCCCCTTGGCGCCCACGAGGTGCTGGAGCAGCGCCGCGTTGTACCCGGTGCCCGCGCCGATCTCCAGCACCCGCTGGCCGGGGGCGACCCCGAGCTGATCGAGCATGAAGGCCATGATCGTCGGCTGGGACGAGGAACTGGTGGGCTGGCCCTCGGCGCTGCGCCGGGTGACGATGGCCTCGTTACGATAGGCCTGCCCGGGCTCCAGGTCCGGCAGGAACAGGTGCCGCGGGACCACGCGCATCGCCTGGACGACCGCCGCGCTGACCGGCCGGCCGCTGTTGGTCACCTGAGTGACCATGCGGTCCCGCAATGATTCCAGCTCCGCATCGGTCACGGCCGGTGCAGGGCCTCCCTGACCCGCTGCGGGGCGCGGGCGAGACTCCGGACGGCTGGCTCGCGCAGCCGGATCGCGGCGATCGTCAGGCCGGCCAGGGCGAGCAGCCCGGCCAGCACGAACGAGTTCCCGGCCACCGTCTGCAGCCCGTTCCAGTGGTACTCCTGGTACGCCGGGTTGTCGCCGTAGGCGAAGTACTGCGTGGGGCCGTACCAGACCCAGCCGGCGGGGGTGAGGCCCTGCGTGCGATCCCAGAACTGCGGCCAGGCGCCGAACGCGAACAGCAGCAGCGCTGCCACCGCCCACCACGCCGCGCGGGCCCACCCGTGCGCGCGGACGGCCAGGTGAGCGACCAGCGCGATGCCCAGCGCGACCCAGACCCAGTGATGATCCCAGCTCAGCGGGGACACCAGCAGCCCGGTCAGCGCGCACGCCAGCATCCCGGGCACCGGATGGCCGGCCCGGCAGAGGGCGGCGGCGGTCAGCAGGCCGACGATCACCACCACGGCCGCCAGGGCCAGCCACGGGGCGCTTCCGCTGGCCACGGTGCCGGCGAGCCGGGTGACGATGCCGCGCAGCGACTGATTGCCCCGGGTGCCGAGGAAGACAATCCGGTTCGCCTTCAGGAACAGCCCGTCGCGCCAGTACTTTTGCGAATCGTGCGGCAGGATCAGGTAGCCCAGCGCGATGGTGGCCGCAAAGGTGCCCGCGGCCGTGGCGGCCTGCCGGAAGCGGCCGGTGAGCAGCAGGTAGGGGATGAAGATCAGCGGTACCAGCTTGATGCCCGCCGCGACGCCGATCCCGATGCCGTTCCACCAGTGCCGCCTGGGCAGCAGCAGATCGACCACGATGAGCAGCATCAGCAGGATGTTGATCTGGCCGAGGGCCAGGTTTTCCTGCACCGGTTCGGTCAGCAGGGCCGCCGCGGTGACCAGCAGGGTCGCGCCCGCCCGGACCCGCCGATGGGAATAGCCCAGCGCGCCGAAGGTCAGCCACACCGACAGCGCGAGGGCACCGAGGCTGGCCAGGGTCATGGCCCAGCGCAGCGCGGTCCACGGCAGCAGCGACCCGACCGCGAACACGACCGCCGCGAACGGCGAGTAGGTGAAGGAGACGGCGTTGGGCCCGTGCCAGGTGTACAGCGCCGCGTAGGCGCGCGGGTTGTACGGCGGCGTAACCTGCCGGGTGATCAGGCCGCCGGCCCGGTAGACGGCCAGGTCCCGCATCTGGGTCATCCCGGCCAGGTGGTTTACCAGGTCGGCGACGTACAGGGTCAGCACCACGAGGAGCGAGGCGATACCGGCGGCCACCAGCCATCGCCCGGCACGACGGGACGAATCGGGCGTCCCTGCCTGCCCGGGGGCAACTGCGTGCCCTGCCTGTGTCACCGGGATCCCTTCGCTGGACGGCGCCGTAAGTGTGCCGGGCGCCTCGGAGCGCCGGCGGTTCGCCGGTTAAGCGGCGCCGTGCGCAGGCCTGGGCCGATGATATCGGTTCCCGCGGCGGCTGCCCGGTGAACGGGCCGGGCGAACAGGCTTGTGCGCTGCGCCCGGCCGGGCGTACAAGAAGTCCGACGCCATCACGTTGTTCGCCAGCCTCGGGCTGGCCATTCTCGGCGTGTACGGGATGACCGAGATGAAGATCACTCCTCCCGCGAGAAAAAAAATGGGGCTGGTGAAACTGTGCCAGCGGGATTCCCGGCGCGCGGTCTCATATGCCTTGTCGCTTAGTCTCATTACCGTCACGTTCGGTAACGGCATCGGCCGGCCGTGCCCAGGAGACGCGGGTCGTCGTGGCGGGTGCGGGTGAGGTCGCGATCGTGGCGGGTAAGGTCGCGTCCGTGGACACCCGGCGTTTTGTCCCGCGCACCGACGTCCTGCTCGCCGACCCCAGGCTGGCCGAAGCCGAGCGGAAACTCGGCCGGGCCCTCGTCAAGGCCGCCGTCGCCCGCGCGCAGGATCAGGCGCGGGCCGGGACGATCACCCCGGACAGCGTCGCCGACGCCGCGGTCGCCGCGCTGCCGGCCAGCGCTGCCACCCTGACCCCGGTGATCAACGCGACCGGGGTGCTGCTGCACACCAACCTTGGCCGGGCCCCGCTGTCCGGGGCCGCCACCGACGCACTGCTCGCCGCGGCCGGCGGCACCGACGTGGAGTTCGACCTGGCCAGCGGTACCCGTGGGCGCCGGGGCCGGGGCACGCTCGCTGCCCTGGCGGCCGCGGTGCCGGCCGCCGAGAGCGTGCACGTGGTCAACAACAACGCCGCCGCGCTGGTCCTGGCCGCTACCGCGCTCGCCGCCGGGCGCGAGATCCTGATCAGCCGGGGCGAGATGGTCGAGATCGGCGACGGGTTCCGGCTGCCCGACCTGCTGCAGTCGACCGGCGCGCGGCTGTGCGAGGTCGGCACGACCAACCGGACGACGGTCGCCGATTACCAGGCCGCAGCCGGGCCCGCCACCGCGTTCGCGCTCAAGGTCCACCCGTCGAACTTCCGCATCGAGGGGTTCACCGCGCAGGCCAGCGTGCGTGACCTCGCCCGGGCCCTGGGCCCGGCCATCCCGGTCATCGCCGACATCGGCTCGGGACTGCTGGCGCCGCATGCAGGGCTGCCGGACGAGCCCGACGCGCAGACGGCCCTGCGGGACGGGGCGTCGCTCGTCACCGCGAGCGGCGACAAGCTGCTCGGCGGCCCCCAGGCCGGCCTACTGCTCGGCCGGGCGGCCCTGGTCCGGGCGCTCGCGCGGCACCCGCTGGCCCGCGCGCTGCGGGTGGACAAGCTGACCCTGGCCGCGCTGGAGGCCACCCTGGCGGGCCCGCCGACGCCGGTCGCGCAGGCGCTGGCCGCCGACCCCGCAGCCGTCGCCCAGCGGGCCGAACAGATCGCGGCGAACCTGCGGACCCACGGAATCGACGCCCAGCCGGTGGCGACCGAGGCCGCGGTCGGCGGCGGAGGCGCCCCCGGTGTGCCGCTGCCCAGCGCCGCCGTCAGCGTGCCGGAGAACCTGGCCGCCGTCCTGCGCGCCGGAGATCCGGTGCGGCGCGGAGAGGTTCCGGCCGTCGCCGGGCGGCTGGAGGAGGGCCGGCTGCTGCTCGATCTGCGGGCCGTCCTACCGCCCGACGACGAGCCGCTGACCCGGGCCGTGCTCGCCGCGGCCGGTCCCGGGACTGGTCCCTCGCGCCTGGCGACCCCAGCGCCCGCCCGCCCGTGACCGCGATGCAGGTCATCGCGACCGCCGGGCACGTCGATCACGGGAAGTCCACCCTGGTGCGCGCGCTCACCGGGATGGAGCCCGACCGCTGGGCGGAGGAACGCCGCCGCGGCCTCACCATCGACCTGGGCTTCGCCTGGATGGATCTGCCCGGCGGCCAGCGGCTCGCCTTCGTCGACGTCCCCGGGCACGAGCGGTTCGTCCCGAACATGCTGGCCGGGCTGGGGCCGGTGCCGGCCGTCATGATGGTGGTGGCGGCGGACGGCGGCTGGATGCCCCAGTCGGCCGAGCACCTGGCCGCCATCGACGCGCTCGGCATCTCCCGCGGGCTGCTCGTCGTCACCCGGGCCGACCTGGCCGATCCTAGTCCCGCGGAGCGCCGCGCCGCCGCCGAGATCGCCGCCACGAGCCTGGGTGCGGTGCAGGCCGTCGCGGTCAGTGCCGTTACCGGCGCCGGGCTGCCAGAGTTGCGCGGCGCGCTCGCCCGGCTGGCCGGGGGACTGCCGGTCCCCGATCCCGGCGCCCCGGTCCGGCTGTGGGTCGACCGGGCCTTCAGCATCAGGGGCAGCGGCACGGTGGTCACCGGCACGCTCCCGGCCGGGACCGTTCGGACCGGCGATGAGCTGCTGCTCACGCCGTCCCTGCGGCCGGTGCGCGTGCGCGCGATCGAGTCGATGGACCAGCCCGCCGGCCAGGTCCGCGGGGTCGCCCGGGTCGCGCTGAACCTGCGCGGGGTGGCCCGGGACATCCCGGCCCGCGGGATGGCGCTCGTCCAGCCTGGCCGGTGGACGCTGACCGGCACCATCGATGTCCGATTGGTGCCGTGGGCCGGGGCGCCCCGGCTGCCGCGCGAGCTGATCGTGCACACGGGGTCGGCGCGCACCCCGGCGCGGGTCCGCGTCCTGGGCGGCGGAGCCGGGCCGGACGCGGACCCAGGCGACGCGGTGCTGGCCCCGGATGAGGCGGCCGCTCTCCCCGGCCAGGGGCCAGTCTCCGGCGCTCCGCTGATTGCCCGGCTGGCCCTGCGCGATCCGCTGCCCTTGCACGCCGGAGACCGGGTGCTGCTGCGCGATCCCGGCGCGGCGGGCCTGTTCATCCTCGGCGCCACCGTGCTGGACGTTGCGCCGCCGCCGCTGCGCCGCCGGGGAGCGGCCGCGGCGGCCGCGCAGGACATCGCCCGCTGGCCCGATCCGCCCGGAGCGCGTGACCTGCTGCGCCGGCATGGGCTGCTGCGCACCGTAGCGCTGGCCGCGATGGGCGTCACCGGCGCCCCCGAGCCGGTCGCGGCCGGCTGGCTAGCGGACGAGGCGTTCTGGGCCGAAGCTCGCGGCCGGCTGGCCGCCCTGGTGGCGGAGCACGCGGCCCGCGACCCGCTGTCGCTCGGCGTGCCCATCGAGGCGGCCCGGGCCGCGCTCAGCCTGCCCGACCGCCGCCTGGCCGAAGCTCTGGCCGCCGGCGCCCCCGGCATCACTATGACCGAGGGCTACCTGCGGCCGGGGCGGCCGGCTGCCGCCGCTGAGCCCGCCCGGGCGGCCCCGGGCCAGGTCCCGGGCCCGTCTGCGGCCCAGGTCCCGGAGCGGCTGGCGCGGGCGGTCCGGGCTCTGCGGTCGGATCTGGCCGGCGACCCGTTCCGGGCACCGGAGGCGGACCGGCTCCGTGAGCTCGGACTGGACGCGCGGGCGATCGCCGCGGCGGCGCGCGCCGGGCTGCTGCTCCGGGTCAGCGAGCAGGTCGTCCTGGCGCCCGGCGCTGACGCGGACGCGGCCGCGGTGCTGGCCGGGCTGCCGCAGCCGTTCACCACGGCCGAGGCGAGGAAGGCGCTGGGCACGACCCGGCGGGTGGCCATCCCGCTGCTGGAGTTTCTCGACCGGGCCCGGATCACCGAGCGCCTGCCCGACGACCGCCGCCGCCTGCGCCCCCGGTGAGCGAAATCCCCTCGGTACCAGACCCGCCAGCCGGGGCGCCGGATCACCGGCGGGGCGCCGGATCACCGGCGGGGCGCCGGATCACCGGCGGAGCGCCGGATGACCAGGATCCGCTGCCGGCCCGCGTTCAGGAATTGACTTCTCCCCGTCCTGAACTGAAGGACGGGGCTTGCGCCCTGTAAGGATTTGGTCAGCCACACCGCCGTGCCCGGCGGCAGCTTGCCGTCGCTGACCGGCTCGCTGGCCAGCAGAATGCGGGCGTGCGGCGGCATCGGCACCGGGGCCTCCCCCAGGTTGGCGGCGAAGACGAAACCGGGATCGCGGGTAAAGGCCAGCGTGCCCGGTGGCGAGTCCAGCCATCGCATGAGCGGGGCGCCCGCCTCGGCCGTGCCGAGCCCGAGGGCCGGATGGGTGCGGCGCAGCTTGAGCGCCGCGCCGTACAGGTTCAGGAACGACCCTGGGTCGCCGATCTGCCCCGCGACGCTGTACTGGCCCCAGTAGCCCGGCTGGGGCAGCCAGGGCGCCGCGTGCTCGCCGCCACGGCCGCCGGCGGAGAACCCGAACGAGGAGCCGGTGGATGTCCACGGCAGGGGCACCCGGCAGCCATCCCGGCCGGGGACCGTGCCGCCGGACCGCCGGAACGTGGGATCCTGGCGCGCCTCGTCGGGCAGCTCGACCACTTCCGGCAGGCCCAGTTCCTCGCCCTGGTAGATGTAGGCGGACCCGGGCAGCGCGAGCATCAGCAGCGCCGCCGCCCGCGCCCGCCGCACACCCTCCCGCAGTTCGGGGTCGCCCACCCGGGGGAGCCCGGCGGACTCGTTCGGGCCTCCCGCCCCGCCGGCCGCGTACCGGCTGACCGGGCGGGGCACGTCGTGGTTGCCGATCACCCACGGCGCGCGGTCGCCGCCCGCCATGTCCTCGATCGCGTCGATCGCGGTCCGCATCTCGGCCGCGTCCCACCGGGCCATGACGAGCTGGAAGTTGAAGACCTGGGGGAGCCCGTTCCCGGCCAGGTAGGGCCGCAGCGTTTCCGGGGTGTCGTACCAGACCTCCCCGACCGCGGTGCGCGGGCCGGGAAACTCCCCGGGCACGTAGGAGTCGAGCACGACCCGCCACAGGTGATACAGCTCCTGCAGTTCGGGCCGGTGATAGTAGGGGGACGGGGCGTGCGGCGCGGGCGTCGCGGTGAGGTCGGCCAGGGCCGGGTCCTTGAACAGCCCGTGCGCCACGTCGATGCGCAGCCCGGCGGCGCGGCGGTCGAGCCAGAACCGGATGACCTCCTCGAAGTAGCTGTTGACCGCCGGGTTGCGCCAGTTCCAGTCGGGCTGGCCCTGGTCGAACAGGTGCAGGTACCACTGGCCGGGCCGGCCGTCCGGTTCGGTGACCCGCGTCCACGCCGCGCCGTGGAAGACCGACTGCCAGTTGTTGGGCGGCTCGTCGCCGCTCGCGCCGCGCCCGTCCCGGAAAATGAACATCTCGCGCTCGGGGCTGCCGGCCGGGGCGGCCAGCGCCGATTGGAAGGCGGGATGCTCGGCCGAGCAGTGGTTCGGCACGAGATCCACGATCACCCGGATGCCGTACCCAGCCGCCGCGGCGACCAGTTCGTCGAAACCGGCCAGCGTCCCGAGCCGCGGGTCCACGTCGCGGTAATCGCTGACGTCGTAGCCGCCGTCCGCCAGCGGGGACGGGTAGAACGGCGTCATCCAGATGGCGTCCACCCCGAGCTCCGACAGATACGGCAGGCGCGAGCGCACCCCGGCGAGATCCCCGATGCCGTCGCCGTCCGAATCCGCGAAGCTTCGCGGGTACACCTCGTAGACAACCGCCTCCTGCCACCACGGATGATTGGGGCTCACGGCGGACATCGCCTCCTCGTTGCGGATCTTCCCGGTGCGGGCCGTCTCCCATTGTGCCCGTAAGACGGCGCGGACCCGCGACGCGGACGCCGGCGCCGCTGGCCGGGTGGGTGGTGGCGGCCGGCGGCGGGCCGTTACCCAGTAGATTGACTTCTCCCTGCCCTGCAGCTGAAGGGCGGGGATTCTCGGCCCTCGCGGGCCGAGGTTCCTGTTTCACTGACGGTCGCCTTCCCTCGCTACGCGCGGGACGGTCTGACACCATCTCCGCAGGCTTGAACGGAGAGCCCCTCCGCACGTATGACCTTCGCCGCGTTCACGTCCCGGTCGTGCCGCACACCGCACCCGGCGCAGACCCACTCCCGGATGGTCAGCGGCATCGTCGCGGTGATCACCCCGCACGCCGAGCACGTCCTGCTGCTCGGGTAGAACCGGTCGACTGCGATCAGGGTCCGCCGGTACCAGTCCGCCTTGTACTCCAGCTGCCGCCGCAGCTCCGCCCAGGAGGCGTCGGGCTAACCCCGCCCTGACGGACGGGCC
The DNA here is from genome assembly GCA_963732345.1 of uncultured Actinomycetes bacterium. GTDB lineage: Bacteria > Actinomycetota > Actinomycetes > Streptosporangiales > Streptosporangiaceae > Bog-532. Next base: position 179,641 of record CAVSZI010000022.1, read on the forward strand.
TGCGCCCTGCAAGGGTATGGTCACCGCGGAGGCGTCCGGGTGCCTGGTGGCCCCCCCGGTCTTCAAAACCGGTGAGCGCTGCGCTGCGGCGCTGGCGGGTTCGATTCCCGTCCGCCTCCGCCACCTGCGCAAACGCCGCTGCGGAGTGGTCTGGGGCTATGGCCCTGGACACCATTTCCATGATCGTTCAGCCCCCTGTTGGCACACTGTTGGCACGGCGCGGCACGATCGCGGCGACGGCCTCGGCCGCGGCCGCCGCGATCTCGGGCACGACGGACGCGTACACGTCGCGGGTGAAGGCGCTCGTCGCATGCCCGAGCATCTCCTGCACGACCTTGATGTCCACCCCGGCCGCGAGGCTGAGCGTGGCGCTTCCGTGGCGCAGGTCGTGGAACCTGATGGGCGGCAGCCCGGCCTTGCGGACGAGCACCGCGAAGTGCTCGCTGATGTGGCCGGGCCGCAGCGGTGCACCATCCTCGCGGCTGAACACCAGGCCGCTGTCAGTCCACGCGCCGCCCCACGCCATCCGCTCCTTGAGCTGCCGCTTCCGCCACGCCGTCAGCAGGGCGGCGGTGGCAGCGGACAGCGCGACCGTCCGGGAACCGGCCTCCGACTTCGGGTCGTCCGGGTCCGCGTCATCATCTGGCCGGGTCTCCCTGACCGTGATCAGGCCGCGGTCGAGGTCGGTTTCGGACCAGGGCAGGCCGGCCACCTCGGCGCGGCGCAGCCCTGCGAACGCGGCCAGAGAGTACAGCGGATAGAGCCGGTCGCCCTCGATGGCGTCGAGGAACTCGCCGGTCTGCTGCGGGGTCCACACCATCACCGGCCCCGGCTTCCACTTGCCGCCGCTCTCGCGCCAGCGGGTGACACGCTCGGGGGTCCACACGATCGGCTTGCGCTTCGGCACGCGCAGCTCGATTCCGGTCGCCGGGTTCACCTTTAGCGCCTTACAGTCGTTCAGCGCCGCGCGGAGCACCGCGGTGACGCGCTGGATGGTGGTCTCGCTCAGCGGCGCGGTGCGGACCCGCTTGCCTGGCAGATGCGGCACCACGGCGCGGGCGGCGGCGAGCCGGCGGAGCATCTCGGACTTGTCCCCGTCCTCGGCCGGCCGGTTGAGCTTCCGCATCGCCTTGTGCGCGTCGCGGACGTGCTGCTCCCGCAGGGCGGTCAGCCGCACATGCCCGAGCGCGGGAATCCAGTACAGGTGGCATGCTCCCGCGTAGCTCTCATAGGTCCGCTGCTTGCGGGCGAGCTGCTGCCCTTCCAGCCAGCGCAGGAGGTAGACGCGGAGCGTCGTCTGCCGGTCGTCGGCGTAGGTGCCCGCCTTCACGTCGCCGAGCGCTTCCACGACGGCGTCCTTGCATTCCTTCTCGGTGCGGTAGGGCCCGAGCCGCGGCTGCCGGCGCTTCCCGTCGGGGCCGGGCGGCGCCTCGAATCGCACGTACCAGCCGCCGTGGCCCTTCTGGGCCAGGCGCGGGCATTTGCCGCGGCGGTAGGGACGGCCTTTCACCGGGTCGCGGCATGAGCATGATCGATACGGTTTCATGTGGGTTTCTCTCCTTCGGGTTCGATCTGCGGTGAGGGCGGCTCCCGCCGTCCCGGGCCGGCCTGGTGATGAAGCCCCGCTCGCGTGCCTTCTTCACGTAGAGCTGGGCAGTGGACTGGGCGATCCCTTCGGCATTCTGGACAGCCCTGGTCGGATGGCGTCCGCCGTGCTCGTAGACCTCGGCGACCCGGCGCAGCAGCTCGTCGGGATAACCGTGGCCGCGCGCCGCCCGGCGGCCGGCGTGGCGTGCCTTGCGGATCTCGGTCAGGGCCAGGCGGGCCTCGCTCTCGGTATCGACGGGCTCGTAGGTCACGAAAGCGGTGTCCTCTGCTGTCACGCTCAGCGCGGCGTTGGCGCAGGCGTGCTCGATGAGGTTCTCCCACTTGCAATCGCGCAGGTGGCGGGCCTCGACCTCCACGTCATCGCGGGTGGAGAACACCCGGACTTCGGTGCAGCGGGGCACGCCCCCGGCGACGGTGATCACCAGCTCAAGCTGGATATGGTCCGCGATGGTGTAAGTCGACCTGAACCGGCCGGGCAAGCCCGACGTGTCGCCGATCCGCTCCATTACGCGCCACTCCCTAACCAAGTTCCACCAACTTAGGTACCTGTCCACTTGAAAGGTACCCAAGTTAGTAAGTATCCATAAGCTATGACGGCCAATCAGGACAAGCACCTCAGCCCGGAAGACCTCGCCGAGCGTGAAGGCGTGCCGCTCCAGACGGTCTACAGCTGGAACCGAGACCGGAGCGGGCCGCCGTTCATGAAGATCGGCCGGCACGTCCGCTACAAGCTCGCCGACGTGATCGCCTGGGAGGAAAGCCGCTACGTGGGCGGCGCGGCATGACGCTGGGCGCGCTCGGCGGAGTGGTCAAGCCGCTGGCCCGGGCCGAGATCCTCGCGCTGCCGCCGACGCATGGCCTGCCTGTCCTCGGCCAGATCCTGGGTGTCTCCGAGCCGGTGATCCGGGCGCATGCCCGCAACGGGGAGCTGGACGAGCTCGGCATCAAGGTCGTGAAGCTCGGCGCGCAGTACAGGGTGATCACCAGCACCGTGTGGGCCTTCCTCGGCATCGGTCCTAACGGGCAGGCCGACGGTGCCGACAACGAGGAACTGCCCCGCATCGCCGCAGGCCAGCGCGGGCCGACCGGACATGCAATGCGGTGGAGCCCAGGGCAGCGGCCCGCACCGGACAGGCGGTCAAGTAGAGAGGAACTTGCCATGGACGGCGACGATATCGACCGCGCAGCCTGCGCGGTCGACGACCTGGCCCTCGCTGTCACCGAGCTTGCCGAGGCCATGCCCGGCGACACCGAGGTCAGCAGCTTCGCCGGCGAGATCAGCCGCGCCGCGGGCAGAATCACCCGCGCCCAGGCCGCCCAGGCCCGCCGCCTCGACGAGGGCACGGCCGCCGCAGTCGCCGACCCGGCCGTAAGGGCCGCCGCCGAGCGGTTCGCCGCCGAGCGGACCTGCGTCGCATTCGACGACCTCGCCGACCTGATCGAGCCCATCCTCGGCATCGACCGCGCCGCCACGATCATCCCCGGCGTACCCGAAACCGACCCGTGCTACTGGACCTGGAAACACTTCGCCGAACTCCATGGAACCCCCCGGGCGAGGACGTCACATGAGGCCGGCCGGTGATGCCCGCTGGTGCCCGCGGCACGGCCGCCTGGAGTGCGTGCACCAGCGCAGCCGCGCACAAGGCCAGTGCCACGGGCCCGCGATCAAGGGCACAGCCTCGTGCCGGTTCCACGTCGGCATGACCGTCGAGGAGGCGCGGCGCGGCGCGCTGACAGCGTGGGCGGCAGTGCCTGATGACCGGGGGATCACGCCGATGGCTGCGGTAAGCGGCGAACTCGGCCTCGCCTGGCGCCGTGCCCGGCTGCTCGGCGAATTCCTCGCTGAGCAAGGCCAGGGCGAGGCCGCGGCCGACGGTGGCGGCCTCCTCGGCCCGCTGGCCGCGCTGGAAGCGGCCGAGCGCGACCGCGTCGTCCGGTACGCGGAGCGCGCTCACTTGATGGGCGTACAGGACCATTGGGCGCACTTGGCGAGGGAGACCGGCGGCAAGATCGCGCAGATGCTTGACGGCCTGTTCGACGACTTGCGGCTGACGCCGGAACAGCGGGCGCTGCTGCCCACGGTCGTCCCGGCACGGCTGCGGGCACTGTCCGACGGCGACGACAACGGCGATGCAGCGTGAGCGACAAAGATTCACCTGCTCGCCGACCGGCGTTGCCGGTCCATCACCCGGATCCTCAGCCCGGCCAGCACGGCGACTGCCGCAATTCATCCCGCTGATGGACCAGATCCGCATCGCCTGCCGTGGTGTCGGCCACCCCCGTACCCGGCCTGGGCGCGCCATGGGCGACAAGGCCTACTCGTCGGCGAACCGCACCTACCTGCGCCGCCGTGGGATCCAGGCCGTCATCCCGGTCAAGAACGGGTCCGAGCGTGATCGGTACAGGATCCCCGAATCGGTCCTCGCGTTGATCAAGTCGATGCCGGGGAACGTGAGCCTGGAGTCGATGCTCACCGAGATCCGCAAGCTGCGGGCGGCGCGGGATCGGCCTACCGGCGTGGCTGTTCGCCGATGTCGCCCCGAAGGTGCTGGCTGGGTGGCGGGCGCGTTGCGCGGTCGAGTCGCCCTCGCATCTGCGCCGCCGTTCGGCGGACTCGGCGGTCACTGCTGGCGGCGCTGGTGCATGAGCGGCGGCGGGAGATCACCGACGATCTGACGGAGCTGTTGATCGCGACCGTGCACCGGATCGATGCGCGGGCGCACAAGAAGGTCACCGACGAGCTGGTCAACGCGTTCAAGCGGGTGGACGGCAAGGAGAACCTGCTGTTCCAGATCGCCGAGGCGGCGCTCTCGGAGCCGGATGGCACCGTGAGCCGGGTGGTGTTCCCGGCGGTGCGCGGCGGGGAGCAGACGCTGAGGGAGCTGGTCTATGAGTACAAGACGAAGGGCGCGGTCTACCGGCGTACCGTGCAGACGACGCTCAAGGCGTCCTACACCGGTCATTACCGCAAGGGCATGATCGACCTGCTCGACGTGCTGGAGTTCCGCTCCACCCGCTGTGACCACCCGCTGCTGGCCGCTGTGGAGGTGATCAAGCGGCACGCGAAATCAGGGAGCTCAACCTACTATCCGCTCGGCGAGGTCGCCCCGCGGCTGGTGTACTGCACCGACCACTGCGGCAAGTAGCGCACAGTGCGGATGGCCTACGAGGTGGCCACGTTCCGGGCACTGCGCGAGCAGTTGCGGTGCAAGGAGATCTGGGTCGCCGGGGGCTGGCGGTACCGCAACCCGGACGAGGACCTGCCCAAGGACTTCGAGGCTGCCGGGTGGACCACTACCAGGACCCGCGCAAGGGCTGACTGACGGTCACGATCCTCTCAGGGGGCGCACGGAAGACCATCTTGACGTCTCAGCCTGTCCTAGGGGACGGGATCGTCTGCGAGCGAACCGAGCTACAGGGCTAAAGCGGCTGGACGAACTACGCCATCAGGTCAGCCCAGACCGGCAGGCTTCGGACACTGCGGACGTCCTAGAGCAGATCCAAACGCTGGTCGCAAAATCAAATGGTCGGGTTGATCAAGGCCATCAGTGCGCGACGTCTCCGAATGGGATGCGCGCAGACGATCGCAGATCTCCTTGCGATCGGTTCTGGCTGGTTTGCTGGATAATCAAGCGTGTGACCGCTGAGTTACGAGAAGCCTTTTTTGCTGGCCACGTATTTCCCGTCGTCAGGTTTCGCCGCCTCCCGCAAGGTGAATACCAGCCCGATGGCTGCCACCGGCTCCGGCTTCACTTTCGGTGAAGGCACGTTTGTGGCCCGCTCGCAGAGGACGAGGTTTACTGCGTCACAATGCGCTCGGCGGGGATGGGTAGCTAAAACTATGATCAGGCTTTCGAATTGGGTGAGCGTAGCAGGATGCGCGCAGGCGCGACCTCGCCCTTGCCCGAATCGGCTACACCATCGATCCCGTCCTGACACTGGCCACTGATCCAGCCGCCTGGAGCGAGGATTTCCTCGCCTGCGGATATCCGCTGGCGGTCAACACTCGGAACCCGGATACGCGAACCGAAGATCGACCTGGACGCGGCCCCTTTGTGGGGCTACGTCACAGGGCTGAAGTGACCCGCAGTGGACGCTGGTGGGTCGCCCGGAAGGCAGGTGATTATCTCACGCGCGGCGGCAAACTCTAGCGCGACACCGGTACTTCGGTATCCTTTACCCGATGCCGGTGCGCAGCCGATTGGCGGGCAGCCGGTGGGCTACTGTTTCTGCCTGTGAGCTGCCGTTATGGCAGTTGTTGAGCGAGAAGAGGCAGCCGATCTTATGACGCAAACCGGGGAAAATTAGCGCAAGCCAGTGTGGGCCAAGTCTGGGGTTCTGCTGCGAGCGCCGATCATCTGTTCTCCGATTGCAGGCAGCTGCTGGCAAGATGGACTTTCGGGACCGTCGTCCGGCGGATATCCCCTGCGGGCATCTGGAGGAGACGGCACGGTGGCGCAGCCGGTACAGCGCTGGAGTGAGGTGACCCCCTCGCAGTTCACCCATGAGGTCGAGGGGCTCAACCTCATCCAGTCCCTGCTGCCAGCCAACGCGCCTTTCCGGGCATGGTCGAACTTCGAGTTCCGCGACGGCCATGGCAAATGGCACGAGGTGGACCTGCTGGTGCTGGGTCGGCGTCGGCTGCACTTGGTGGAGCTGAAGTACTACTCCGGCACCTTGCGCGGTGACGACCTGACCTGGCGGCGCGACGGTCACCGCGCCGAGGACTCCCCGCTCAAGCTCACCCGGCGCAAGGCGCAGCGGTTGGCGAGCAAGCTGCAGGATGAGCTGATCCGCTGGGCGCAGGAGACCGGCGCCACCGTCCCTGAGGCCCGCACGGTCGTGCCGTTCGTCCAGGAGTCCGTCTTCCTGCACCACCCCGGCATCAGGTGCCTGCTGGCGCCCGCCTCCCGAATAGACATGTTCGGCCTGGACGGCAGCGAGAGCAGTACCGGCCTGCCCGGCATCTCCCAGCGGTTGCTGGAGCCGGCCACGCCCCAGCAGTCGGTCGGCGCGAACCGCGACGAGATCATCGCCGCGCTGATGAAGCGGATCGGCATCGTCCAGCGCCGGCAGCGTGAGGCCGGCTCCTGGGTGATCGATGAGGATCCACTAGGGGAAGGCGACGGCTGGCAGGACTGGCCGGCGTTCCACCGGGTGGCCACCACCGACCGGGGCCGGATCCGCTTCCTGGTTACTCCGCCGGGTGCGACGGCCACGACGCGGGCCAAGATCCGGCAGGTCGCCGAGCATGAATATCGGATCATGTCGCGGCTGGCGAACGAGCGGCTGCTGCGCCCGCGGGACATGGTGGACAGCGAACTCGGCGTCGGCCTGGTGTACCCGCTCGACGACCGGTTCCAGCGGCTCGACCTGTGGCTGGCCGACCATGCGGGCAGCTTGTCGGCTGCCGAGCAGCTTTCACTCCTGCGCCAGGTCGCCGAGGCGGTCGCGTATGCGCACGGGAACCGGGTCGTCCACCGCGGGCTGACGCCGCATGCCGTCTCGGTCCGCCCCCTGCCCGAGGGCGGGGTGCGTGTCCTGGTCGGGGACTGGCAGAGCGCGGGCACGGTGGGCGGACCTGCGCTGACCGGGTTGTCCGGCAGCGGGGTCACCGGTCTGATGGGTGCCGCTGATGGCGCCAGCCCGGCGGCTGACCAGCCGAGCGCGGTGATGCGCCCTGGTGCTGTGGACGTGGACCGGCGGTTGGCCGAGGCTTTCCAGGCACCCGAGGGCGTGTGGAACCGCGACGCGGACCGGATTCGCCTGGACGTCTTCGCCCTGGGCGCCCTGGCCTACTACGTGCTAGCCGGTCACCCGGCTGCCTCTGACCGTGCGGCCCTTCGCGAGCGGTTGCACCGGGACGGCGGCCTGGACCTGGCGGCTGACCTGCCGCAGGTGCCGTCCGCAGTCCGGGCGCTGGTGCTTGAGGCGACCCGGCCTGCGGTGAGCGAGCGACTGCCCGACGTTCGGTCCTTCCTAGAGCGCCTGGCCGACGCGGAGCGGTCCGTGGCAGGCCCAGCCGAGGAGGTCGTCGACCCGCTGGAGGCAGCCCCCGGCTCGGTCATCGACGGCCGGTTCCGGCTCGAACGCCGCCTCGGCGCCGGGTCAACCGCCGTCGGCTTGCTGGTCACGGACCTGACCATCGCCGACTCGGGCCCGGACGCCACCCGTGTGCTCAAGGTCGCGGTCGACGACGCCGCGGCCGCGCGGATCGCCGACGAGGCCGGGGTGCTCGCCGGACTGACCGGCCCGCGGCTGGTGCGGCTGGTCGAAGGCCCGCTCGACGTCGGCGGCCGGCAGGCCCTGGTGCTGGAGAGCGCCGGCGAGGAGACGCTGGGCGAGATGCTGCGCGGCCGCGAGCGGCTGTCCCTGGACCTGCTGGAGCGGTGGGGCACCGACCTGCTGGAGGCGCTGGTTGCCCTGGACCGGGCTGGAGTCGATCACCGCGACATCAAGCCCGCCAATCTCGGCGTCCGGGAGGGCCGCGGCGACCGGGCCAAACATCTCGTGCTCTTCGACTTCTCCCTGTCCCGCGCCGGAGCGACCGCCGTGACGGCGGGCACGCATCCCTACCTCGACCCGTTCCTTGACGCTCCAGAACGCGGACGACACGACTCGGCCGCGGAGAGATATTCGGCCGCGGTCGTGCTCTTCGAGATGGCGACCGGAGCGGCCCCGCGGTTCGGCGACGGCTACTCCGATCCCGCGTCGGTCCGCGACGAAGCGACCGTCGAGGCCCGCATGTTCGACCCGGCGGTTGCCGAAACGCTCGTCGCGTTCTTCCGCACCGCGCTGGCCCGCAACGCCAAAGAACGGCACGACACGGCCGTGGACATGCTGGCCGCCTGGCGGTCGGTGTTCGCCCCGGTTCCCAAGACCATCCCCGACGACGCCGGCGAACGCGCCGCCGCTGCGGAGCCGCCGACCCCGCTGGCCGATGCCGGAATGTCCGCCCGTGCGCTGTCCGCGCTGGAACCCTACGGCGTGGCCAGCGTCGGCGATCTGGTCGCTGTCGACCCGGTCCGGCTGAACCGCCTGTCCGGGGTGGCGGAGGCAACCCGCCGGGAGGTCAAGGCCCGGGCCAGGCAGTGGCGGGACAAGTTCGGCCTCGCCGTCACCGGCCGCGGACAAGATCACCAAACGGCCATGCCGCCAGCTAGTGCGGCGCTGCCCGATCCCGTTGCGGCGGCGGAGCTCCTCCTGGCACACGCCGGGACGGCCCGCGCGGCGTCGCGCCGCGCCACCGCCCGCCTGCTCCTCGGGCTGGACCCTGGGCTCGACCCCTTCGCCAGCCAGAACGAACTAGCCGGGCTGCTCACCGTGACCAGGGCGCGAGTGGCCCAGCAGGTGAGCGCCCTGCAGGACGGGTGGGCAACCCACGCAGGGTGCCGCGACGTGCTCGACGCCATCGCGGAGAGAGCCAGGCAGTCACTCGCCGACATGGGCGGCGTGGCCACCGTCGACGAACTAGCCGGGGCCGTCCTCGCCGCGCTACGACCGTCGGCTGGCTCCCCGGACTCGGTGCCGCCGGCCCGGATCGCCGCGGGATTGCTGCGCCTGGCCCTTGACCGGGCCCAGGCGCTGAACCGGGCCGACGCGGGCGAGGAGCAGATCGCCGCTCGCCGCCGGGACGGCAGGATCGCCCTGCTCGCCACCGATCCCGCCCTCATCGACCCGGCGGAAGCGCTCGGCCGCACGGCCGACCAGCTCGTCGCGCAGGCCCGGACCGCCGGTGAGCCGCTGGTGCCTGCCGCCCGTGCAGCGCAGCGGTTGCAGGATGGCTGGGTTCGTGCCGCCGCAGGCCAGGTGCCGTCACCGGTCGCGCTCGGAGACGGACGGCTGCTGCGACTTGCGGCGGCGCTGGCCCAGGAAGCTGTCCTGTCCGGGTCGAATGAGCTATACCACCGGGACATCCCGGTCACCGACGCGCTCGCGCTCGCGCTCAAGGGGGTTGGCGGGTCCCAGCCCATGACGGCGCACGAGGTCCGGGACCGAGTGCGGGCCAGATTCCCCGCACTGCCACCACTGCCCGAACGGCCCCGGCTCGACCAGCTCCTCAATGATGCCGGGCTCGGCCTGGTCTACGACGACGCGGAACACGGCTACCGTTCGCCGACCCGCGCCGCTGACACCAAGGGCCTGGCCTCACGACAGGCCACCGTCACCGCGGCCGAAGGCCCGCAACTGATAACGGGCGGACGATCCGGGCACCGCCTGGCGGAAAGCGCCGCCACCCGGTCATTCCTCGCCCTCGGCGTGGACGCCGACCGCACCGACCGCGCCGTCGACGCACTGACCGGCCGGTGCGGTGCCGCGGTGGTCGACGTGACCCAGGTGCTCATCGAGGCCATGCGGACCCAGGCCGCGGCGGTCGGCCTGCCATGGGACATGGTCCAGGCTGCGGACGCCGCCGCGCCGGGCAGCCGGGACGCGGCCGGGCTAGCCGCTCTTGTCCAGCGCAGCCTCTCCGCCGTCGAGGCAGCGATCGACGCGGCCACTTCGGACGCGCCCGAGGGGAAACGGCCCGTCCTGCTCACCGAAATCGGGCCGCTCGCCCGGTATGGCCACCTGGCCACGCTGAGCCGCTGGACAGACCTCGCGGCCCGGCGGCCGCAGGCGATCTGGGTGCTCGTCCCGCAACTGTCCGGCAGCCGGGGCGCCATCATCGACAAACGGCCCCTGCCGCTCGCCGCTCCCGGGCAGTTCTTCCGCCTCGACGCCGAGTGGATTGATTCCCGCACCACCCTCTCCGCCGCCGAAGGAACATCATGACCGCGACATCCGCCCTCACTACGGACCTCCAGCGGCAGGTCCTGCTCCTGGAGGACGACCTGCGTGCCAGGGCCGCAGCTGACGCTGACCTGGAAGGACGCTGGAAGCAGGAACACCAGCGGGCCCTGGATAAGGAGCGCACCGCGGCGTCTTGGGTCGCATGGAGGGACGACCGGGTTACCCAGACAGCGGTCGCGTGGGTGCTTACTAGCGTGTTCATCCGGTTCTGTGAGGACAATGCGCTGGTGGCGCCGGTCTGGATCGCCGGGCCGGAAAGCCGTCGGCAGGAAGCACTCGACGCCCAGCTCGCGTTCTTCCGCGCGCACCCAGAAGACACCGACCGCGAATGGCTTCATGCGGCGATTGACCACCTCGCGGGGCTGCCTGCGACGAAGGCACTCGTCGATTCGCATTCCGCGCTGCACCTTGTGTCGCCGTCCGGTAACGCGGTCACGGCGCTGCTGGACTTCTGGCGACGCCGGAGCGAGGACGGCGCGCTCGTACACGACCTGGCGGATAGTTCGTTGTCCACCCGGTTCCTTGGTGATCTGTACCAAGACCTGTCCCAGCACGCCAAGGACACCTACGCCCTGCTGCAAACCCCGGTCTTCGTCGAGGAGTTCATCCTCGACCGCACCCTCGAACCAGCGCTGAAAGAACGCCCCCTCGAAGGCTTCAGGCTCATCGACCCCACCTGCGGTTCCGGTCACTTCTTGCTCGGCGCCTTCGACCGCCTCCTCGACCGGTGGAACCGGCACGCCCCGGGCCTGGAAACCCAGGCGCGCGTGCAGGCCGCGCTCGACGCGATCCACGGCGTCGACCTCAACCCCTTCGCCGTCGCCATTGCCCGTTTCCGCCTCACCGTCGCTGCGCTGCAAGCCTCTGGCCTCAACTCCCTGGAAGCCGCCCCAGCATTCACCTTCCACCTTGCAGTAGGCGACTCCCTCATCCACGGCCCCGATTCCGATGTCCTCCCAGGCATGAGCGACCGAAGCGCCTTCATGTCGTTCACGTACGCAACCGAGGATGGGCCACTGCTGCTGACTCTGCTGGAAGAGGGCCGCTACGACGTAGTTGTCGGCAACCCGCCCTACATTCAAGCCAGGGACAAGGCACTCAACCAGATCTATCGATCGAAATACGCTTATGTCTGTAAGGGCAAGTACGCCCTCACCGTGCCGTTTATGGCGCTGTTCTTCGCCTTGGCCAAACGCGGCGAGCGAGCTGGATGGGTCGGCCAGATCACCAGCAACTCGTTCATGAAACGCGAATTCGGCACCAAGCTCATCGAAGACTTCCTCGTCCATCAAGACCTGCGTATGGTGGTGGATACCTCCGGCGCCTATATCCCCGGTCATGGTACGCCGACCGTAATCATTGTCGGCCGTAACCAAGAACCAGTTGGCCCGACCGTACGCGCGGTGCTGGGGGTGCGAGGCGAGCCTGGCCAGCCGGATGACCCAGCCAGGGGTACCGTCTGGACATCGATAACTGGTCATGTAGATGATTCCGGGTGGGACGATAGTTGGATTACCGTTGCCGATCTCGATAGGCAACGGCTCGCTACACACCCGTGGAGCCTTTCGGGCGGAGGTGCAGTAGCGCTCTTGGAGGCATTGCGCATGGCCGCGTCTCATCGGCTCGGTGCCGTTGCCGCCGAGATAGGCATCATGGCGGTGATTGGGGAGGATGACGCCTTTGAGCTCCGTCGAGGATCATCGGAGTCTACTATCCCAATGGTTCTCGGCGAGGGTATTCGCGATTTCGTTTTGGAATGGACACCTAGATTCTGGCCATACGACAGCGAATACCGGGGTCACCGATGCAGCCAGAGCCTCCAAATCGATATGGCCATTTCGTCGTCTAGTTTCCGGGTACCTTATGTTCGGCAAGACACGCGCGCAGCGTGGCCTGGAATGGCTTGAATACGGCCTGCTAGCGAAGGCCAAGCTGCGGGCGCCGCTGTCGATCGCGTTCGCCTGCGTCGCTACGCACAACCACTTCGCGCTGGACCGAGGTGGGAAGATCTTCAACCGGTCTGCGCCGGTGATCAAGCTCCCTGAAGGGACCTCGGAAGCTGAGCACCTTGCGCTGCTCGGCGTGCTGAATTCATCAACTGCCTGCTTCTGGCTTAAACAGAAAAGTCAAGCGAAGACAGGGGCGGACAATACCAGCGGAGGCGGGAATCGATGGAGTCCCGAACCCTGGTACTCATTCTATGAGTTCACAGGCACCACATTGGAGTACTACCCGCTGACGTCGGTCCTGCCGCTGCAGCATGGTCGCTATCTCGACGAGCTCGCGCATGAACTTGCAGCGCAGGAGCCCTCAGCAACGTATGTAGGAGAGTGCCTTCTGCCGATTCGTTGGAGGCGGCGCGGAAAGCATCAGACGACATCCGGGCACGTATGGTAGCAGTACAGGAGGAACTAGACTGGGAGGTATACCGGCTTTACGGTCTGCTTGAAGAGAACGTTACCTACTCCGGGGTCGACCTTCCCGTTCTAGCACCTGGGCAACGCGCGTTCGAGATCTCGCTCGCGCGCGCCATCCAAGGCGGACAGCAGACCACGGCCTGGTTCACGCACCACGGATATACCCCAATCGTCGAGATTCCAATGCACTGGCCGACTTCTTACCGAGATCTCGTCCAGCGGCGGCTTGATCTCATCGCGTCTAACCCCTCGATCCGTTTGCTGGAGAAGCCTGAGTATAAGCGCCGGTGGTCTCAGGAGCCTTGGGAGAAGCGGCAGGAGCGGGCGGTGCGGGACTGGCTGCTTGACCGGTTGGAGGAGCGGCGGTTCTGGTTTGATGCGCAGGGGAGGCCTTTGCCACGCAGCGTGGCTCAGCTTGCCGATGACGTTACCCGCGATGCGGACTTG
>CAVSZI010000023.1:0-236412 GCA_963732345.1 uncultured Actinomycetes bacterium
CCCGCTTCCGAACCGGTAGAGAGCAATGTTCCAACCATGTCGAATGCCTGAGCCTGGAGCTGGCTGAGTCCGGGTATTCGTCAGGGTTGGTGATCGTTGGATCGGGCGATGTCGGCGGCGTAGCGGTTCCAGTCGGCTCCTGCTTGGTGCATCCAGCGGACGGCGGTGCCGGGGCTGAGGTTCAGGGAGTCGGCGAGGACTGCGGCGGGCAGCTGGGCGGCGAGGTCGATGAGGGCAGCCCGGCGTCCGGGCATCGCGCGGACGCCGAGGGCTCGCAGGCGTTCGCCGAGCCGGGACGGGGTGATGGGCCGTCCGGGCATGCCGCCCGGAAACAGCCACGGGCTGGTGATCGGTGAGCCGGTGCCAGTGTGGGAGCGGCCGGTCCGGATCAGGCCGGTGAGGATCCGGCCGAGGCTGTCGGGGACGGGGACTTCGTGCTGGCCAAACCGGGCAAGCACCTGGTCGTCTCTAGTGATGATCTGGCTGGTGGTCATTACGGCGATCCGTGACAGGTGCTGGCCGAACAGGAGCAGCAGGCAGCCGGCGGCCCGGTCGGTGAGGTCGAGGGTCTCGTCATCGAGCAGGCGGTGGATGAGCTCCCACCGCTGTTCGGGGCTGGCCGCGGTGCCGGCTTTGCGTTGCGGCCCGGGGATCTCCAGGGCCGCGCAGTGCTTGCGGTCGGCGGCCCAGGCCAGGAAGTCCCGGACGTCGTAGGCGGCCGGGCCGGTGGCCAGCCAGGTCTCCAGGTGGCCCTGGCCGCAGGAGACCAGGGTGAGGTCATGCTGGCGGAGCCAGGCCAGGAAGGTGACCACGGCGATGACCCGGTGCCGGGCGTCGTTGGTGACGGTGCGCCGGCCAGGGCTAGTCTCGGACCGGCGGCGCAGGCGCCGCAGAACCCGCCAGGTCAGGTAGGCCTGGACCAGCCGCCGGTCGGCAGGTTCGCCGATGGCGCCGAGCACCTCGCGGCTCCACCGTTCGACGCGGGCCAGGGCCTCGTCCCGGGCGGGCAGCGCTCCGCTGGCGGCCAGCATGTGCCGCAGGTAGTCCGCGGCGCGCTGGTTCGGGTGGAGGTCCAGCGCCTGGTGGGTGAGTGCGGTGCGGCCGGTCGCGACCTCGGCGAGGATCACTGCGGCGGCGCCGGTCCGCAGCCAGTTGAGAGCCGAGTAGGGGTTCCGGGCCGCCGTGATGGCCTCGATGAGGCCGGTGAGCCCGGCGATCGGTTCGGCCCCGGGCCCGGCCAGCAGGTCCGAGGCCCGCCCGCGCAGGCTGCAGCGGGCGCACCGGCCTTTCTCGAACAGCTTGTCCTCGACGCCGCACAGCGCGCACAGATGGGTGAGCGGCAGCCCGGCGCAGTCCGCGCACATGATCGCGCCCGGGCCGGGCGGCGCGATCAGCCGCCGCTCCTGACCGCAGGCCGCGCAGGCGCCGCGGCGGCGCAGCGCGCTGGTGTAGCAGGTGTCGCAGACCGCGCCCTCCGGCCAGTGCGCCGCTGGCGGCCGGTCCAGGCCGCATCGCGCGCAGACGCTCGTAGCCCGGGGCGCGCACGTCTTGCAGACCGGATGGCGGCCGTCAGCGAAGTTGCACGGCCGCCGGCGGCCGCAGGCCGTGCAGACGGACTGCGGCATCCGGTAACAGTTCACGCACACGTCTGCGTGCCCGTCACGGCCCCGGACCGCGATCGGGGCGGTCTTGCCGCACGTCCCGCAACGCCGGTGGCCGCGCTCGTGACGGCGGCACCGCTCGCAGACCGGCTCGCCGCCGCCGGTGCGGCCGGCGACGGGCTTGACCGTGCCGCAGCGGGCGCAGGCGGTCGCGAGCAGCCGGTTCCGGCAGCGGGAACAGACCCCGCCCCCGCTTGAGCGGGTCAGTGGCCGCCCCGTCGCCCCGCAGGACTTGCAGGCCGGCGCCGTGACCACGGCAGAGCCGCGGGAGATCAGCTCGGCGGCCAGCCGGCCGACTGCAGGCGGCGCCCCGTCCGCGAGCACGTCCCGGGCCGGCCGCCCGGCCAGCGCCGCCGCCAGGATCCGCAGCGCCTGCCCGTTCCCGGCGACCGCGTCGACGGCCGCGGCGACCTGACCGGGGGCCAGCGACTGGTCAGCCGCGGCGACCGGGCCACAACCGCGTCCCGGCGGCAGCGGGAACAGGCAACGCCAGTCTTGCGCGGACCGGGCTCGTGGCCAGCCGGGCAGGCCCCCGGCGCGCTCACCGTCACGCGTCCGTACCCGGACCAGGCAGGACCCGGGCCCGCCGCGGCCGGACCGGGCCCGCCGGCCCGGCACCCGGCTCACGACCAGGCCGGCCGGCTGCCCCCGATGTGACGGGCTCGACCAGATCACCCGGCTCGCAGCCCAGAATGTCGCACAACGCGGCCAGAGTGGTCAGGCTGAGCCGTTCGGGGGTCCCGGTGACGAGCCGGTAGACCTGCTCGCGCGACAACGCCACCCCGCGCATCGCCAGCAGCGGCACCAGGTCGGTGGTGGCGAACATGCCGTGCTCGGCCATCAGCCGGCGCAGGTGCCACACATATCCGATCGTGCGTGTCATCGCCTGCCGTCCCCTCCGCCGCCATCCGCCTCAAAGGCCCGCGACAACGCCGAGCGCAGCATCCGGTTGCGGGCGTCAGCGCCCACCGTGGTGTAGGTCGCGGTGGTCGACGCCCAGGAATGCCCGACCTGCTGCTGCACGAACAGCGGGTCGGCCCCGTCCTCGATCAGGTGCGACACATACGAATGCCGCAAGCAGTGCACCGACAGCTCCGCCGGCAAGCCCGCCAGCACCCTGAACTGCGCGAACCGGTCATCGACCTGACGGGCCGAGATCCTCGCGGCCCGCTCGGTCAGCCACACCGCCGGATGGGCATCGCAGCCATACCGCGGCCGCACCTCGGCCACGTACTGCTGCACCGCCTGCGCCGCCCACGGCATCACCGTCGCCACCACCCGGCGCTTGGGCGGGCTGCCCCGCATCGCCTTGCCGAACCGCACCTGGCAGGCCCCGAACGCGCCCAGCTCCGGAGCGGCAGGGTTCGCGGTGAAATCACAGACATCCAGCATGACCGCCTCCCGCCGCCGCAGCCCCCACCCGTAAACCGCCTTGAACAGCGTCGCGTCCCGGAACGCCGCCAGCCAGCCCTTCCGCCCCGACGACGCGGCACTTTCCGCCCGGTCGTCGGCAGCGTCGAAGAACGCCTGCAACTCCACCCGCGTCAGCGGCCGCCGCTCCGGCCGGCCCTCATAGTCGGCGACATGTGTCGCGGTGTTCCACTCATGGCAGACCTGCACCGGCCGGGCACCCACCCGCTGCTCGCACTCGGCCAGCCAGCCGTACCGGGCATCGCACACATAATCCAGGAACACCGCCAGCGCACCCTGATACGACCGGATCGTCGAATGCGCCCACCCGCCCGAGCCGCTCCACGTCTCCACCTGCTCCGGCGTCCACGCCCACGGCCACGCCATCGTGAACGCCTGGAACCGGCGGACCAGCCGCTCCCTGCTCTGGACCAGCGGCCCGCTCAGCCGGCGGCTGCGCTGCTGGCGGCCCCAGCCCTCCAGCATCGCCTCGAACAGCGCCGGCTCCGGCCGCAGCGGCGTCACGCCATCCACCAGCACCAGCGCAGCCGACCCCGCGACCCTGCGCGCCTGCGACAACGGGCACCTCCACGGCACCCGGATCAGATGCAACGAAACCGGCATTCACCGCAACCGGATCAGATGCCTCATACTGGCACCAACCGCAACTCCCGCCACTCAAGGCCAGGTCAGGCCGCGTGGCGTCCAGCCCGCACACCATCCCCGCCCGCAACCCGCTGACCTCGAAGGCCAGGTCCGCGGCGTTCACGCGAACTGCCGAATGATGCATCAAATGCAACTCCGCTCATTTCCGTCAGCGTGTTCCCGGTATGGCGGAGATCGTGGAAGTGCAGGTCAGGCAGGCCAGCCGCCTGCACGGCCTTGGTCCAGACGCGGCGGTAGAAGTTGCTGTGCCGCAGCGGCAGCCCGGCCGGGCTGGTGAACACGAGCGCGTGGGCCCGGTCCGGGACGAAGCACTTGAGATGCCAGCGCAGGTCGGCCGCGATCACGTCGGGGAACGCCACGCCCCGGATGCCCGCCTCCGACTTGGGCAGCCCAAACCCTGGCTTGCCCGCGATCGTCTCGGTGAGCTGCCGGTCGACGCTGACTGTGTAGGCCGTGAGGTCGATATCACCCCGGCGCAGCGCGGCCAGCTCGCCCCACCGCAGGCTGCCGAACGTCCCGAGCAGGACAAGCACGCGGTAACGCTGGTCGATCGCCTCGGCGAGCGCGTAGACCTGCGGGATGGTCAGCGTCGGCCGCTCCGGCGACCTCTCCTGACCGGCGCCCTTGATCCGGCACGGGTTGCGGCGGATCAGCCCGTCGTCGACGGCGGTGTTCATGATCGCCTTGACCAGCCGGTACGCCTTGGCCGTGGTGACCGCGCTGACCCCGCCGTCCAGCAGGCCCTTTCGCCACCGCCGCACGTGGGCCTCCTTGATCTCGGCGACGGTCCTGGATTCGAAGCCCGGCCGCAGGTGGCTGCGCAGCAGGTAGCGGTAGAGGCGGATCGTCTTTGGCCGGAGGTTCGGCCGCTCCTCGATCCAGGCCGCCGCGTACTCCGGAAAGGGGATGCGGCCCGCTTCCGGATTGATCCACTCACCGTTGAGGATCTCCGCCTCTTTGCGCGTCAGCCAGACCTCGGCGTCGGTCTTGCTGGGGAAGGTCCGGTCGGCCGGGCGCATCAGACCATCCGGGCCGCGATAACGCGCCTGCCACTGGCCGGATTTGAGTTCTCGGACAGCACCGAAGCGCCGACGCCGGCCTTTACTGTTGCCCATAACGCTGCCCTTCTCTTACTCGTGGTGATGATGGGCTCCACGACCCCGGCCGCGATGAACTCGGCGAGCGCGGCATCCGGGATACGGACGTGACGGCCGATGCGCACGAAGCGAATGCGGCGCTCCTCAATCAGGCGACGCGGGAAGCGCTCGCTGGTACTGAGGATCGCGGCGACCTCCGACAGAGTGAGGAGCCGTTCGGGCGCCGCGCTTCTACCCTCTGTCGTCATGCCGCCCTCCCCGTTGCCGAAAGATCTGAGGGCGGTTCGACACCTGCCCGGCGTCTGGCTTCTGCGACTGCGGCCTGCCAGTGTTTGCGGTCGGCGATGACGTGCAGCAGTCGCCGGGCGTGCTCCATGTGGTCCGGGTCGCCGGGCATGGCCGGTTCCCATGCGTAGCAGGCCGGGTTGGCGGCCTGGACGCCGAGCGTGGACAGCAGCCAGTTCTTCCGGTCGGAACGGTGGTCGGCCAGCGTCTTGCCCGACCACTTCCGCGAGACCAGCACGCGGCGCCCGGCATAGCCGAGATACTCACGGCGATGGGCCTTGCCCTTGCAGGCACCCGGGACCAGGCCGGGCCGGGCGTTCTTGGGCTGGACGCCGTAGCGGAGCCAGTTCGCGCACCCCGGCGAGCACGGCTCGAAGCTCAGCGCCTCAGCCAGCCGTTCAACATGCGCCCGCTCGGCGCCGCTGGTGGCCTGGTGGCAGTCGGCCACCTGCTTGGTGAGGTACTTGGTCAGGTACCCGATGCACCGGGCCGCGTCCTTGGACCCGGCCAGCACACCCTGGGCGTCGAATCGCTCCCCAAACCGGGCCACATGCAACGGCTCATCCTGGTCACCAATCGCATCGAGAGCCTGGGGAGCAGCGCGAGAGGTCACCCAATGGCTAAAGAAGCGGCGACGGCAGGTGCCCGGCGGGTGATAGCCGGGAAGCAGGAATAGGGGGGAATAGGGGCCGTTCCGGTGCAAGTGAGCACCGGTCGCCCTGGTGAGATCGCCTCGGCTAGTTCCAGCTCACGGCCGGGCCGTTCGAGCTGCCAGCGCTGAGGCGGCCCAGGGGAGGTACGAGGGGTCAGCCCTCTATGTGGTCCGAGGGGTGTGGGTTGCTATGAGCGGTGTCGGTGGCGGCCTTGAGCCGCCAGTGGCAGCGGACCACTTTGCCGCCGCCGGTGTTCGGCTGCCAGGTGAGGCGGTCGCCCAGCGCGTCCACCAGGGCCAGCCCGCGCCCTGCCTCAGCGAGCTGCATGATCCGCCAGTCGTCTGCGTCGGTGTCGATTAATGCGAAAGGCAGCACCCCGAGCTCGGCGGTCTTGCGGCGGCGCGGGAGCCGCGAGTCCTGATCCCGGACTTCCACGGTCAGCGAGTAGCCCGGCACCCAGGAGACGAACAGTTCGGCGGTTGCCGACTTAGCAGCGTGTTCGTAGACGTTGGCCACCAGCTCGGAAACGCAGCTCACCACGTCATCGGCCAGCCCGCCGAGCCGCCAGCCTTCCAGCACCGACCCGACGACGTGCCGTGCACGTCGGGCAGCCCGAGGCTCGATCACCAGCCGGTACTGGAGGAACTCGCCGCCGCTGTCTCTCACGACGCCCGCCTTTTCTTACCCGGCGCGAGACGCCGCTGCGGCCGGGCGGGCCCAAACGACCTGATCATCCAGCAGCCTCCGCAATGAAACGGCTTGAGCCGCCGTGTCAAGTGGCTCAAGCCAGTGACGGCATTGTCTAGTAGACCACATAGGGGCATACTGGCTCAAGCCTTATAGATATGTGGCTTGAGCCAGTTCGGTAGTGCCACGTGAAGCCAGCAGGTGAGGAGACATGAGATGAACGACGAAGCAGCCGAAGACCGGCGTCCTGCGAGCCGCCGCATAGCCGACGAGCTGCGCCGCTCGATCGAGTCGGGCGAGCTCGCGCCCGGAGCTCAGCTCCCATCCGAACGCCAGCTCGCCCCCACCTATGGCACCGCGCGGAACACAGCCCGCGAAGCGATCCGCCTCCTGGCCGACTCCGGCCTGGTCATCGTCGAGCAGGGCCGAGGCGCGTTCGTCCGCCGCAGCGCTCCCTTGATCCGGCTGGGCAACGACCGCTACTCCCCCAAGTACCGCCAGTCAGGCATGTCCCCGTTCCTGCTGGAGTGCGCCAAGCAGGGCAAGACCGGGCGATTCGAGGTCCTCGGTGTCGAGCGCATCCAGCCTTCCGATGATGTGGCGGCTCGCCTGGACGTCCTGGCCGACAGTGAGTCAGTCCTGCGCCGTGAGAACGTCTTCTACGCCGACGCCGACCCTGTGCACCGCGTCACCACCTACATCCCCTGGCCGATCGCCGAAGGCACCGGCCTCCTCAACCCCGAAGTCGGTCACCCGTACGGCATCCACGGCATCCTCGAAGAACGCGGGCACACCATGGCTCGGCTCCGCGAGGAAGTCAGCGCCCGTATGCCCAGCACGGCCGAGACGGAGCTCCTGCATCTGTCGCCCGGCGTCCCGGTCCTCGACGTCCTGCACACCAGCATCGACCAGAACGGCAAGCCCTACGAGCTGACCCGCTTCGTCATGCGCGCCGACCTGACCGGCCTCGCCTACGACGCACCCATCGAGTAACCGGATGGCAATCGGACGCGGCAGCCTCGCCCGCCTGGCCCTACTTGCCCTGCTGTGGGGATCCAGCTTCCTGTGGATTGCCATCGCGCTCCGCGGCTTCTCCCCCGTCCAGATCGTCCTGATCCGGCTCGCCCTCGGCGCGGTCGTCCTGGTGATCATCGTCTACGCACGCGGCCTCCGCCTGCCCACGAACCGACTCGTCTGGCTGCACCTGACGGTCGCCGCCCTATTCGCCAACGCGATCCCCTACACCCTTTTCGCGATCGGCGAGCAGCACGTCAGCTCCAGCGTCGCAGGCGTCCTCAACGCCACCACCCCGCTCTGGACCCTGGTCATCTCATTCGCAACCGGTCACGAACGGCGGATCTCGGCGGCCAAGACGGCGGGGTTTATTGTCGGCCTGGTCGGGACGCTTGTGATCTTCTCTCCCTGGCAGAGCGGCTCCCAGATCGCCAGCGTTGGCGGCATGGTCTGCCTTGGTGCCTCAGCCAGCTACGGCGTCAGCTACGTGTACATGGACAGCTTCCTAGCCCGCCGGGGCATCCCGCCCCTCGTCCTGTCCGCAGGCCAGCTCACCGCCGCCACAATGCTCCTGGCCGTCGTCCTTCCCTTCGCCGGACTCCAGCCGGTCCATCTGCGATGGGACGCGATCGCCGCCCTGGCCGTTCTCGGCATCTTCGGCACCGGCATCGCCTACATCCTCAACTACCGCCTCATCACCGACGAAGGCACCACGGCCTCGGTAGTCACCTACCTCCTGCCCATCGTCGCCGTCATCCTCGGCGCGGCTGTCCTGTCCGACAAGATCACTATTCAGATCGTCGGCGGCATGCTCATCGTCCTCATCGGCGTCGCCATCACCCGGCGCGACCGCCTCGTAGACGGAGCTGGAACCGACTTACGCAAGGCACTGCCGAATTGAGCCGCATTGAGTAACAAGCGGCGCCGCTGCGCGGCGCCGGGCCCGGCCGCGCTTCGCGCCGGGCGTGCGGCACCTACGGCGCCGACCCGGCGCGGCGCGCCGGGCCACCATTTCGACGCGCTCTTACCCGGCTCAACTCATCAATGTGTCACGCTGGCTCCCATCGCCAGCCGTTATTGTCCTCGCATGTGATCGCCTCGCTGTCACCGGCTACTCCGGATGTTCCATGGTCAGCATCCCGGCAGTACTCGCCCGGCTCGTAGCAAGTCCCCTCATCGCTTTTTGGGTAGCAGCCCGCCGGTGTCGTCGGCGCGGGAGCCACAGCGGCGGGGGTGGTTGGCGCGGGAGCCACAGCGGCGGGGGTGGTTGGCGTTGGAGCCACAGCGGCAGGTGTAGTAGGCGCGGAGGGAACCTGAGAAGGAGGACTCGAAGACGCCACGGGGGTAACGGAGGAACCCGAACAGGACGCCAGGAACATTGTGGCAGTTAAGGCCACACCGACCATTGTCAACAAACGCATCAAGCTCTCCGGGCGTGAGATTTCCATGTGTTGTTTCTATGTGACGCACTACAGCCAGAAGAGGATTACGCCGAATCAGCTCGAATAACGATGCGAAGGCCGCCTAGAACGCGTCAGTACCGGTCAATCAGTAAGCCGTGCATTACACCAAATCGAAACCGGGCTTCACCCGGACTGAGATCGTATTACGCCGTCCGCTCCGGTCAAGCAGCGGCTGAACGCATGATCCTTTGGCCCGCCCCGTCCACCCGAGCACAGCCCGCTCGCGCGGAGTCTCTGCCAGTCCAAAGCATCAAGCAGCCGCAACTTGACCTCCACTCCTGTCTCCGCAACCTCGGCACCTGTAACGAAACTTGGGGTCCCAGCCAGGCAGGCGGCAGCGCCGGCGGAGCCGGCTGTGGGCTGTCCGCCGGTGAGGTGCCGAAACGATCAGGCAGCGGGGTGCTGTGGGGAGGTGGTGCCTGTGCCGGGCGGTGGGCTCACGTCGGCGGGCGGCAGGAGCGCTGCCTGGTAGCCGAGCCGGGCGAGGGCCTGCTGATGGTGGCGGGCTAGGTATTCGAGATTGCGCTGGTCGCGCTGGTCGTAGTAGTCGGCGCCGGCCTCGGCATAGTCGGCGTCGTGCTTCATGACCGCCCAGGCGATGCACAAGAGAGTATGCGCGACAGCGACAGCGGCCTTATTGATGCTGAGCCTGCCGAAGCGGCGGGCGAGCCGCCGGAACCGGGCACCGGGCCGGGTGGCGGTCCTGGATACGGCCCACGCTGCCTCGACCATCGCGGACCTGAGATGCGGATTGCCCTTGCGCGCCGCTGCCTTCTTGCGCTTGCCCGCGGACTCATTGTCGCCGGGCGCCAGCCCCGCCCAGGCGGCCAGCCGCGCAGGGCTGGCAAAGCGCGCCATGTCACCGCCCGTCTCGGCCACTATCACCTCGGCGATGCGCCGCCCGGTCCCGGGGATGGTGACCAGCCGGGCAATGACCGCCTCAAACGGTGCCACGGCCATCGCGACCAGCTCGTCCAGCGTGGCGATCTGCGCCGTGAGATGGTCGTAGCCGTCCAGGTGCAGGCGGCACATCTGGGCATGCCCGGCGGTGAACCGGCCGTCGCAGGCCATCTGCAGGTCATCGAGCTTGGCGCGCAGCCGTCCCTTCGCCAGGCTCGCCAGCTGCTGCGGGTCACGCTCGCCGGCGATCAGCGCCTCGATCATCTGCCGGCCGGACACGCCGAGCAGTTCCGATGCCACCGAGTCGATCTTGATCCCGGCATCCTCGAGGACTTTCGACAGCCGCTGCCCCTCCGAGGTCCGGTGCTCGATCAGCTTCTTGCGGTAGCGCGTGCGCGCCCGCAGCGCCGCAACCTGCTGTCCCGGGATGAAGCTGGGCCGCAGCAGCCCGTGCTCATGCAGCTCAGCGATCCACTGGCAGTCCCTGATATCTTCTTGCGGCCCGGGACATTGCGCATGTGCGCCGCGTTGCACACGCACACCTCAATCGTCCCGGTGCCACCCAGGGCATGGTAAACCGGCCACCAGTACACCCCGGTCGACTCCATCGCCGCATCAGTCACACCCAGTTCGGCCAGCCAGGCCGCCATCTTCTGCAACGACCGCCAGAACGTCCGGAAGCTCCGGACCATCACCTCCCGCTCGCCCCGCCCGGCGCCCGGCAGCCGGACCGCGACCCAGATGACCTTCTTGTGCACGTCGATACCAGCGACGCGCGGAGGGACGATGTCCATCGCCACCTCCCTGCCCCCCGAGAACACCGGAACCAGGCGCGCCGCCCGGGAGCCCGCAACAAGATCGGAATCCTGTAACACGCGCTCGTAGCAGCAATCCGGGGTTCTCACCGGGCAGGCTCCAGCGTCCATCTATCGGGCAGGCACGTAGCACCAAGGTGCCACGACGTCAACGGGCAGCGCACCCCAAGTTTCATCCATCCGCGGGCGTCACGACAGTGACATGGGATCTATCGGGTGAAGGCCCCAGGCCGTTCCCCCCTCCCCCGGCCGGGGCGGAAGGAGCAGGCGGTGGCAGCTCTCATGGCAGACCAGGCATCTGGTGGAGTCGAGCCCGGCGGGCGATCGAGTGTCAAGGCCAGGTTGACACCAAACCGGCGGCGGCGACCGGTCGAGAACGACGAATACGCCCGGTTCGTTCGACGCGTTGTGCGGGCGTACGCGAGGCGAGTTGCAGGAGGCGACGTTGACGCCTGGCCGACATGACCGGGCTCGCGACCGAACTGGACGAGGCCATCGGCCGAGCCGTGATCGGCCTGCGCGAGACCGGTTATTCCTGGGCCGAGATCGCGGCCCGGCTCGGCGTCACCCGGCAGGCAGCGCAACAGCGCTGGGGCCGCTCGTAGAGACCAACGCACATCAGACGCGTGTCCCCGAGATGTCCCCGAACCACCGTCACCAGCCAACGACCACCATTGGCAGTGACCTGCGAACATGAAGCTAGCGCGGGAATCGAACCCATGAGCAACGCACCGTGACACCCTCGTAATGCGTAGCTCGCTGCCGACTAGCCGCGGCAGCCCGAACTCGGGATACATGCGGGATGATCTTGCCTGGCGAGCCAGCGCCGGGCGCCGACGACGCAGGTAGCAGGGATGGCAGACCGCACGCCCTGCCTCACCTAGCAACCGCCTGGCGCATCTGGCCAGTAGCCAGCGGGCCCGCCGTCGCCCACCCGAGGCCAGGCACCGGTGCGCAATGTCCTTTTGTTTAGCCGGTACCGCCAGGCTCGGCCACTGCAGCAGGTCCGGCGAGCTGCAGCGTGTGGGCACGCTGCATCACCAAGACCCGCTGGAAGCCCAGGCTGATGGCCAGGTACAGAACGATGGTGGCGACTCCAAGGCCACGGCTGCCGTTCCCGTGTCCGACCAGGATGTCGTAACCCAGGTGCGCGGCCAGGGAGGCGATCCACAAGACCGCGGTCAGCCAGTTGCCCTGGGACCACGCCTGCCCGTCGTCCAGCCAGACCCGGACGGTGCGGGCGCGTAGCGCGCCGAAGATAGCCGCGAGCGCCAGGCTGCCGCCCAGGGCGGCGAAGGTCAACAGGTGAGCATGATTCTGGCTCAGGAACCGGTAGGTCTGAAACAGGCCAATGACCAGCAGGACTGCAATGAGCCGCAGGGCAGAGGCGTTCACGGGGCGGACCGACAGCTGCCGGTAGATCAGGAAGACCAGGACCGCGACTCCGAGGATAACGTCGACGACGAGCACGGTTATCACCCCTTCGGCGTTGCCGCGGTACCCCGATGCCCGCACCGCACGCCGCATATGGCAAGGAAACGCCCAATCCACGCTACGCCCAGACGCCGTCATTTCGGTATGCCCATACCGCGGCAGTTGGTCGACGGCGGGATCTCAACCGCGACAAGCGCGGGTATGAGCCTGCTATGCCTCGCTCCGGCGCCGTGGACGCGGTCGCGGCCAAGATACTCACCTAACACGGCCACGCCGCTTTTGCAGCCAAGGGTGCAGCCGAAAGCTTCCCGGGTCGGGCCCGTGCGGCGGGTCGTGATCCCCGGTCATCGCGGTACCGCGTGCGCTAGCCACGTGCTTCCCCTCGAGCAACGACCACGCGCGCTGCAGCGACGCAATCAGCGTGACGAAAATGATGATGGACAGGTTGATCAGCTGATCGCTGTCATGTGAATCAACTAGCAGCAGCACACCGAGTCCGAACTGAGCCGCGTAGGCAAGCAACGTGATGGCCAGCACAATCAGGTTTCTGCCAGTGTGCAGCCGACGCTGGAGCCTGACGATCGCGACGATGCTGATCACGGCCATGACCACGGCGGGCTCGCCGATGTTGATCTTCGGGATGAGCCCGAGCAGAGAGACCACGAACGAGTTCACTAGGCCGGTGAAAGCGGTGATCCCCAGCGCTTCGCCGCCCGGCATGGCATTCGGCCCGAAGATCGTGTCGTCTCGGACCGAGACAGCCACAAACAACAGGCCGATTAGTGCCGCAGCAGCGGTGGCCATCGCGGCAAGGTAGGCGTCGTACACGCCAGGCACCATGCCAACAGAAGCTGGCATGGTCGATCTGTGATGTCAATCGGGTGAACGCTATCGCTCGCCAGCATGATGGGCTCCGGCGCGAAGACTCCATCATTCACTTGCTGGTCAGCCATCGGCACGGTCACCGTCAAGTCTGCGCCGTGCGGTGGCTAGCCGATGCACTCGTGCCCGCTACGTGCCCGACGGGCAGGGTGCCCGCGGATAGTCACGGCCGCTCACGGACAGACCATTAACATCCCCGCAGGTCACAGAGTCAGCTGGTGGCAGCGATACAGCGCCGCAGACTTCCCAAGCTGATAGCCCTGGGCCTGTGTTCTCGCCGTGCCACGTGCGTGCCAGAACGAGCGGATGGCGGCGGGGGTTCACGGTCACCTGCGGGGACCGCAAATCTGGCCCGAACTGGAGGAATCCTGGTCGGGGGACGAACGGAAACGATCTTCTAAGCAGCGGGTCGCAGGTTCGAGTCCTGCCGGGCGCGCTCAATCCGTACCTCAACTGCACGGATGCCCACCTGCTGTGCCGGGGGCCGGGGTGCTGTGGTCAAGCATCTCGGTGCTACAGACATAGCTTTCCTGCTTGGAAGTCTCTGTAGCTCCCCTGGACAGAGGGAGTTTGGCATGACCTTCACCAAATCTTCCGGCGCTGGCGCATCGGCGCGGCCGGGCCGCAAGAGCCCGCTGCGGGCTGCGACGGTCGGCGGAATGGCCCCGGCAGGCAGCAGCCTCACCACGGCGGACATCCTCACCGCGGGCGCCGGCCTGGACCCATCCTGGCCGTGCTCACACCGGTGATCGACCCGTGGCTCGGGCCGTACCGGTCCCGCAGGCTCTGCTTGACAAAGTGCAGAGAAACTTCGAACGCCGCAAAGTCGCCACTGGCACCTGCGGCCGCGCGTTCGGCACTCCCTGCATCCACGAGCCGAGCTGCTTCTCTGAACTAACCGTTTCGTTGTCGTTTGTCCGTTTCTGGATCTGTGAGTCCGGCGGCATGCGCGACAGCGCCGACGACGAGGCTCGCGTTGCGACGGTCGATGCCAGGCACGGTGTCGCAGAGGTTGACCGGGGTTCCGCCGGCGATGCTGGCGGCCAGAAGGAGCGTCCGTCGTTCCCCTCCGCTGGCAGGGAGCTCGCCGGCGTGCAGGGCGGCGACGGCGGCTTCCCAGTCGGTGCTGGCGAGCAGGGTGACGTCGTCGCTGATGCTGGTGCCAGTGGTGATGAAGCGGCTGGTGAAGTCGTCGCGGTGCAGCCAGCTGCCGCAGTCGATGAGCAGGCCGGTGCCGGCTTCGAGGGGATGGATGCCGCGGGCGCAGGCGCGCAGCGCGTCGCCGAGTTGGCGGGGGTTTAGCGTGGTCACCGGGTTCCTTCGGGTTCGGGCGGGACGGAGCGGCCGGCGATGTCGGGGAACGCGGGCATGCCGAGGTGGACGGCCTGTTCCCGGCGTTGCAGGGACGTGTCGACCTGGGCGAGCTTGTGCTCGGTGCCGGCGAGGCTGACCTTGAGGCCCTCGATCTCGCCGAGCCAGCCTTCGCGTTCGGCCTCGGCGATGCGGTCGTGCAGGTTGGCCCGGATTTCCTCGAGCCGGCCGCGCTGGGCGGGGTCTGGTCTCAGGAGCGAGCACCTGACACAGGCGTGTTCATGGACGCAGGGTGACGCGAATGCGCGGGCGCAGGTGCCCACGGATACTTTCCGCTTCTCGAAATGGGCGAGGAAGGCGTCCCATTCCTCGTCGGTGGGAGTACGGTATTCCTCGCTGGGCCGGGTCGCGCGCCGGCGGGCGATGAATGCCCGGTGGGCCTCGATCGCCTCGGCGGGGTAGACGGCCTTGTAGCCGATGGTGGTGTCGATCGTCTTGTGCCCGCAGATGACCTGGGCGATGTGGGGCGGCAGGCCGCTCATGATGGCGTCGGTCACGAAGATCCTGCGGAAATCGTGCGGGGAGAACATGAGCGGGTCGTCGGCGGCGTCGGTGAGGCCGGTCGCGGCGAGCGCGTTGATGAGCAGCTTGCGGATCGCGCTGGGGGTGAACGCCCGGCTCTCGCTGCCGATGGACCGCTGGAACAGCAGCGGCATGGGAGGGTTCCAGACCCGCTCCCGGACGTCGTAGGAGACGGTCAGCGGGACGTCGCCGCCGGGCCCCCGGAGTCGGCTGATGATCGCGGACAGGACATCGGCGAGCTCAGGGCTGACCAGGAGAAGCCTCTCCGTATCGGTCTTGCTCGGGGCGATCTGCAACAGCGGGACGAGCTCGCCGGTCGTGGGCAGCCGGTACTCGGTGATGCCGTGGTGGGTGAGCTCCAGGAGCTCCTCGCAGCGGATGCCGGTCAGCCTTAGGACCTCGATCGTGGCGAAGCCCCAGAACGCTTCTTCTTCCTCGTAGGACAGGTTGCGGCGCTTGCCGGTGGCGGTGTCCTCGGCCCACACGTGCCGCCCGTTGGCCTTGGGCGCGACAGCCCTGCGCAGTGTCCCGCCGGTGCCTTCGATGATCTCGCCGGGCGGTGTCGCGATGGCGGCCTGGAGGTGGCGGGCGGTCGCGTTCCTGCGCTCGGCGGCGGCGCGGGTTAGGACGGGCAGGACGGGCAGCCGCTCGCGGGTCCGCTGGTCCATCCGGGCCTTGCGCCGCCGGCGTTCCTTGGCCCAGTTGATCTCGGCGTCGCTGACCGGGCTCGGGACTGCCCACTGCGCCCAGCGTCCGGGCTCCTCCATGGCCCACTGGGCGATGTCGAGATAGAGCGCCCGGACGCGTATGAGCTCGTCCTTGGCGTTCAACCGCGGCCGGGTGACGACGGTCTTCTGCCCGTCGGGGCCGGTGACGCTGCGCTTGATCGTCTGCAGGTCTTCCTTCCAGGCGCGGGCGACGTCCGGCGGCAGCCGCAGCGTGGTGATGCCCGGGGACAGGGCCTCGATCCTGGCCCAGAACAGGCCGGCCAGGGAAGATGAGATCGAGTCCAGGCTGGCGTAGTCGAGTGCGGGCTGCCGTTCCCGCAGGTAGTCCACGAGCAGGTCGCGCACTGGCTTGCACTGCAGCCGGTAGCGGTCGACGAGCTCCTCGACGGTCAGCTGCCCCTGGGCCATGCCGAACGCGCGGATCGTGGCCGGGGCGTCGGCGGGGAAGATCCCGAGGGCGCGCAGCCGCAGGTAGAAGTCGACTTTCCTCTGGCCTCCGCGGGCATGGACCCGCCGCTGGGTGTCGGCCAGTTCCACGCAGTCCCCGACGGTGATGTCGCTGACGATGCCGCCTTTGCAGGCCATCAGCGTCGCGACCCTGGTAGCCGCGTACCGGGCGTCGTCCAGGGCCGACGGCGGCCCGGATTCCGCCAGCTCGCGCAGCCGGGCGAACCCGGCGGGGTCGCGCGTCTCGGCCATGACGAGGGCCAGGTACCTGTGGGTCCTGGTCAGCATCCACGCCAGTCCCGGCCGGATCACGTCTCCGCAGATGAGCATCAGCAGCCCGGACGACAGGTCGTTACCGTCGCAGGATGATCCGGTGCCGTTGTCCTGCAGCCATCGGGCCGGCAGCCGCGCCCACGAACTGCCCGGGTGGTCCTCGGCCTGCGATGCCTCCCACCGCTGCTGCCAGGTGCCCCCGGGGAAGGAGGACAACCAGCGCAGCAGCTTGGCCGTCCCGCGCCGCCGACCGGCCTGGGTCGCCTTCGTCTCCGGGAGGAACGGCGGCGAGGTCAGCCGTCGCAGCACCTCGTCCTCGGCCTGGGCCGTGGCCGGCCACCATGCCTGGGCGGGTCTGGGCGGGAACTGCCTGCGCAGCTGGCTGTTGCGCGGCTGCGCCGGAGTCGCGGTGCCCGCCGTTCCCGGCTTGTTGCGGGCCATGTGCTTCACGACGGCCGTCATGACGGCCGCCCGAACAGCACCGACAGGGACTGAGGGTCATAGCCCGGCGCCGGCTGCGGCGGCGGAGCCTTCTGCACCCGGGACTGGCGGGCATGGTGGGCGAGCACGCCCTCGATCACCTCGTCCCGGGTGGGCGTCAGGTAAATTTCCGTCGTGGTCAGGTGAGCGTGGCCCATCACCCATTGCACGTCAGTCAGGCTGAGCTGGTCATCGCGGGCCATTCTGGACGCTGCACTGTGCCTTAGATCGTGCAAGGTCCAGTCCGCTCCGAGCGAGGCGTTGACCCGCTCGAACATCCGGTGCGCCCCGTGATAGCTCAGCGGCCGGTAAGGCCGCCGCAGCGTCCACCAGGCCGGCTGCCGCCGGCCCCGTGGCACTCCCATTTTCAGCAGTTCCTGCTGGTAGAGCCGGTGCCACACGAACGCGTCCGACGACGCCGGGAGCTCCTGCACGGCCCGCGTGCCCTTGCGGACCACGCTGATCAGCTGCTCGCCGGGCCTGAAGTCGCACTGGCGCATGCCCAGCAGCTCCGCGGCCCTGGCCCCGGTGGAGATCCAGAACGCGACCAGGGCCCGGTCCCGGTCCGATGGCAGCGACGCGAACAGCTTGTTGAACCACTCGTCGGGGATCGCCCGCGGGATCCGCTTCGGCACCGCCGGCCGGTAGCGTCCCGTCCGCTCAGGCATCCACTCGTCCATCGGATTGTGATGCGCGTGCGGGCGGCCACGACGGCGGCGGGAGGCATCCAGCGGGAACGGGTTCAGCACCGGGCCTGTCCCGCAGTCGCGGTGGAAGTCGTAGAACCGGCGCAGCACCGTCTCGCTATGCGCCACCGTGGACGGCGCATACCCGTCTCCGGATGCTGGCTTGCCGGTCACCTGGTTCGGCGCTCCCGCCGCCCGCGAGGACAGGCGGGCCGCCCGCGGCCGTGATGTCTGCAGCCGCTGCTTGGCCGTCAGCTGGATCCAGCAGCTGAAATCCCTCGCCTCGACCCGCGACGCCCGGTCCCACTCGATGCCAACCGCGTCCAGGAACCGCCACCACCGCACCAGGTCGACCGAGTACGACCTCAGCGTCGCCGCCGACTTCCCCGACGCCAGCAGGTCCCGCAGGAAAGCCGACACCGGATCCACGATCCCGCCGCCGGGACCCACGATGCGATACGGCTCATGGGCATCGCCCGTGGTCACGACACGGCCCGCCCGCGACACCACGAGCCGCGACAGGTCCCGTCCCTTTTCTTCCCCCGATTCGATCACGCCGCCAAGCTAGCCACCTGGCACTCAAAACACGCCGTGACCTGCCCAAACGCCGGACTATGTTCAGTTAACGGGGCCTGCGATGCTCCATGCACTGGCCCGACCCCGCCCAGCGCGACCGCATCGCCGAAGCTGACCGGCCCGTGGCTGCCCCTACGGCCCAGAGGTCTTGCAAGGGTGAACCGCCCGGAACACCTGACCGTTCTGGCGCCTGTACCGCCCAGCGTGACCGCGTCCGCGATGAAGCACGGGAGCCCGACCGCGCTGGGATACTCCGGAGACAGGCTGTCCACCCACGATCAGCGCCCCGGGCGGTCACGGGATGATTCTGATCGAGAGGGGCGTTGACATAGAGACACGACATATCGTGTTAGTTTGGCAGGCTCGGGCCCTTGAAGAGCGCCGGGCCTTGAGAGGTGAGCGTGATGACCGGGTGGTACGCGGAGCGGATGCCGGACAGGTCAGCCAGGGCCGTGATCGCCGTGACGCTGCTGGCGCTACTGCTGGTGGCGGCCGTGCCGGTGGCCCTGCTGGCCGGAGTGGTCATGATGATGCTGGGACACGTCGCCGGCGGGCTCGCGCTGTTCGGCGGCTCGATCCTCGCCGCCGCCATGGCTGTCGCGCTCGCGGGCGTGAGCGGGATGCGGCACCTGCGCAAACTGCTCTCCGGGCGCAGCGTCCGTGTCGTGCAACTGGACGGCAGCCAGTACACCGGCGTCGCAGAGCCAGAGGGCAGTGACTACACCAATGTCGTGCAGCTGGACCGCAGCCAGTACACCGAAGTTCGCTGACCTGACCCGGCCATCAGGCAGATGACATAAGCGTGCACGCTATATAGCGCCCCAGCGCGACGCACAAAACATCCGGTCATGCCGCTGTCGGTACCCGTCATTCACGCATCACTGCATTATGCCGGTGATCAAAGATCAGATCACTGCCCTCCGGCGGCATAATGCCTGATCATGCCTGTGATCGAGGCGCAGTGCGCCTCGATCCTGGTGCCTCACGATCACAGGCATATCAACCATGCGGGAAAGCGCTCAGAGATGTGGCACGGAGGGTCGTGACTGCGGGTGCTGAGGCGGAGCCGTATGCGCCGCTAACCCGGCAGCGCAGCGCGCGGCGGCCGCGGCAACGGTCAGGAGACCGCAGCCTTCACCAGCTCGGCGACCTTCTTCTCCACCATGGGGCTCCACTTCTTAAGCGCGTACGACACCGGCCACACGTCGCCGGCGTCGAGGTTGGCCGCGTCCTGGAAGCCCAGGGTGGAGTACCGGTAGCTGAACTTGCCCGACTGCTGGAAGAAGACGACGACCTTGCCGTCCGCGTTCGCGTAGGCGGGCATTCCGTACCATGTCTTTGGCGACAGATCCGGGGCGGTAGCAGTCACCGTCATATGCACGCGCTCGGCGAGCGCACGATCCTCCGGCGCCATCTCAGCAATGCTGTCGAGGACCGCCTGCAGTCCATCGGCCTTCTTGGCGCCCTTCTTGCCCTCGGCGCGCAGCTCGGCGGCGCGCGCCTTCATCGCGGCACGTTCCTCAGCGGTGAAGCCGTCGGACTCGGTATTGGAATTCTTTGCGGACATTCTCGGGCTCCCTTCGACGTTCAAGACTCGGCATGATGCCGGGGATCTGGGGAAAGGCTATGCCCGGCGACACCCTGGCGCTTCTCGATTCCTGATTGGATCGGGGGCCAGCGGAGGCGTTTGTGTAGCGGCGCTCTTCACCCAGGGATCGTCCGGATTTGTCGCAGGTAGTACTCAGCTGCGGATAAGGCGCGGGGCAAGCTCTGTCTTTTCTGCTGAGACCTCGGCCTGCCGGCTTGCACGCAGCCGCCACGGGTGGTGAGGCCGTCCGGGAACTTCAGCTGCCCGGACAAGGCCAGGTCAATGAGCTGCCGGACCTGGGCTTGGGTGTCTGGCTCGGCCGCGAACAAGATCCGCGCCCGCAACTCGCGGTCGTGTTCCGGCTAGCGGACCAGCCCACGGCCGATCAGGGCTACGGCGCCTTTCTGAGCCGCCAGCACGGCGCGGGTTCGCATCCGTGGATGTCCTGCGCTCGGCGGCCGCTCGTAACAGGCGATTCTGTGGCGGCATCCCATCGTGCCCAGCGGCTGCCTATCTGGAGTGCGGGCGGATCGCGCGATCCAGGCGAGGTGGTCGCGGCAGAGCTGGTGACCTTGGTCCCGGCCGCCTGGGACCTACGCCTGCGGAACCGCCCCGCGGCAGCGCTAACGTGAAGATTGCCCAAGGGAAAGGGAACCCGGAGGGAAACCGAGGGGGAACCGGAACCGGGCAACGGCCGAAGGGAACGAACCGGAGAACGCCGGACGAAGGGAAACCAGAGGAAGGCGGACGAAGGGGAAGAACCCGGCGGGCAACCGGGAAACCGGAGGAAAGCCCGCAGGGGAAACCGGAGGCCGTGCGATGAGGCCCCAGACCGCCCGGTGAGAGCCCGGGGATTTGGGGCCGCACCCATCTGCGACACCGCTGGCCGAGTCCCTGGCGGGTCTGCGCGAACTGCGCATAGTCGTCCAAAAACCTTTCCGGCGGGCAACGGCCGTCTGTCCGTCGCGCGCCCCCAGACGCTGCACTCCCCACTCCCCGGGAGCGTCGGCCCTGCGCCCTCTCCGGTCTGCATAGAACTCTTCCAGCGGGTCCGGCATCGTGTCGCCGCCCGACCGCGTGGATTCCCCTGGAATGTCGCTGTCATTGAGGATGCCCGCGAGCACGCCATGCCGCGCCCGCACCGCACCCACGCATCCGGCCCGGCGCGCACCGACATGCTGCCGAAGGCGCCCATCACCTCACTCATGCCATCACCTCCTGACCGCCGGGCAGCGGCACCGGGTCCGGCTCGCGCAGGTCCCATCGGCGGACACGACAGGACGTTTGGCCGTGGCTGGCTCGCTCGCGGGCTGCCTAGCTTCGCCGTATGAACGGCTTGGCCAGGACTAGGCACCGAACCAGAAAGATCCCGGCCGATGCGCCGCAGCAGGCGCGGACCGTTCGACGCAGCAGCCTCGCCGCCATTGAGCTGTTTACAGGCGTGACTGGGCTGGCTGGCGGGGTACTGCTGACGGTCCGCCCGGACGGATCGCTGTTGCGCGCGGACCGGGACGCCCTGGTGGGCACTCCCTTCAGTGACTGGCGTGTGCCCGGCGTGCTCCTGGCGGCACTGGTCGGCGGCGGCTTCGTATTGGCCGGGTGGTGGACCTGGCGAGATTACCGGCATACCCGCGAGCTGTCGCTATTCGCAGGAGCGGGGCTCATCGCATTCGAGACGGCCGAACTGGCCTGGCTCGGATTCCAGCCACTAGAAGTGGTCTTCGCCGCGGTCGGAGTGGTTACGTTTGCCCTCGCCTGGCGGATGCATGGTACGGCAAGTCCAAAACACCAGACCTGGATTTTGGCACGAGTACGCCGGTGATGAACCTCTGCGCTAGCACGACGAAACTCACCGGATCCTGGCGCCTTACTGTTGAAGGGAGCAGTTATGGTAACGACGCTGGACGGCGCCACCCAAGATGACCGCAGCCCGGATCAGCGACGGGTTCCGTAATGGGAAGGCACCGCTGCAGAGTGGCAGATTGCGATGTGGTCAGCGCGAGCGCTGTTTGGCATCGGTGTTGCCTACGCCGTCGTAATGGTGGCGGGATTTTCCGCGATGGGGAGCTTCAGCAAGCCCCTTCAGGACCCCTATCTCGCCATCGCTGAAGCCCTTATCGTGCTTATGGCGCCCACCATGGTGACGTTGATGGCGGTCGTCCATATCTGCGCACCAGAGCGCAGCCGGATCTTCAGCATCAACGCTCTGGGCTGGATGCTGCTAACGGCAGGCTTCACGATGACCGTACACCTCGTGGAGCTGACCGTAGTCCGGCGGATCAGCCCGGCCGCGATCCACGGCTATCAATATCTGTTCAACTTTCACTGGCCATCTCTTCTCTATGCGATCGACGTAGTGGCGTGGGACATTTTCTTCGGCTTCGCTCTTATCTTCGCCGCTCCAGTCTTCAGAGCATGCGGACATCGCATTTTGAGTAACTGGCTGCTTGTCGCGGGAGCACTCTCACTGCTAGGGATCATCGGACCCATCTTCGATCACATCGGATTGCGGGAGATAGGAATCTTCGGCTACGCAGTGGTGTTTCCCATCACCTGTCTGGGCATTTGCAGGGCCTTTCACCGCACACTTGAATCGGCGAGGCTGGCGAAGTCCTGAACGGGCACTAACGGACAACCGCGGCTGGTCCTGGCCCGGGCACTCGCCCACCGTCCGTCGATTCTCCTCCTCGATGAGGCCACGAGTGCCCTTGATGCCGCGACTGAGGCAGCGGTCTACCGGAATCTGGCCTCCCTCGGCTGCACCTCCATCGTGATCGCCCACCGGCTGAGCACGGTCACCCGTGCCGAGACGATCGTAGTCATGGACGGCGGAAGGGTCGTCGACCAGGGAACCCACCATGAGCTGCTCGCGCGCGGAGGCTTCTACCAGCAGCTGTTCTCCGGGCAGGTCCAGCCGGCCGAGCATTACTCGTAGAGTGCCGGTTCAGGTAGTTGTCCCCGGGTCGGCGCTGTTTGCGGCCAGGGGATGTAGGCAGGGCTTCGGCAAGAACCGTTTAGCAGTTCATGATCGTTCGTAGTGGCGTCAGCGAGAGGAGCCGTTCGGGGAATGGGTCTGTGACATCCGCCCGCTCTCCCCGGTCATGGCACCTGCGAGGATGACGCCAGGACGGGCACCGCGCTACGCTTCCCCTGGATTGTTCTGGTTGGGGGCGGCGATGGCAGCAGGGCCGGGAGATGAGCTGGCAGCGGCCGCGGCGGGCCGCGGGCGCCTGCGGGCGTCGGACGCTGACCGCGAGCAGGTGATCGACACTCTCAAGGCCGCGTTCGTGCAGGGCATGCTGGCCAAGGACGAATTCGACCGGCGAGTAGGCCAGGCGTTCGCGTCGCGGACCTATGCGGAGCTGGCCGCAGTCACCGCTGACCTCCCCGCCGAGCCCACCGCAGCCCAGCCGCCCAGGGCCGCCCGGGCCCAGGGCGACCAGCCAGTTCTGCGCCCCGGGCCGGTGATCATGGCAGCGACCGCGCTTTGTGCAGGCGTATGGGCGTTCACGTTCCTCCCGCCCTGGCCTGCAAATTCCGAGGGCGATCCCCCACACGCAATAATCTTGCTGTTCTTCTTGACCAACCTCATATGCCTTGGCGTTTCGATCATCGGTGTGGTGAATATGATCGAATTGCGGTGCGAGAAGCGTTCCGCCGGGCGGCCACGTGGGGCTTAACCGCCGCCGCGGGAGGCGTGGGCAGCGCCGCCGTACCGCGAATACTCCCTGCCGGACAGTTCGGCACATGCTCACGGCTCGTTTAGCC
Source organism: uncultured Actinomycetes bacterium (assembly GCA_963732345.1). GTDB lineage: Bacteria > Actinomycetota > Actinomycetes > Streptosporangiales > Streptosporangiaceae > Bog-532. The sequence continues at coordinate 23,407 of CAVSZI010000023.1, forward strand.
CGCCCGGCGGCTGGGGCGCCGAACTGAACGCCGCCCAAGGCACGTAAACGCGCATCAGCTGCGGTCGCAGGCTCGAGTCCTGCCGGGCGCGCTCACCGAAAATCCCAGCCCAGGCTTCGTCAGGCATCCAGTGCGCTTACTCCGGGCAGTTCGCCGAAGCGGGCCTTCGCATCCCGGCTGACAATGATCCGTCCCGTCTCCGCCGCGTGCGCGGCGATGATCAGGTCGTGCGCGCCGCGTGGAGCGCCGGACCGGCGCACGTGCCCAAGCAGGCGGCCATGATGGGCTGCCGTCGCCGGCGTGTAGTCAAGGACCTCGACGGCGGACGTGATAGCGGCGAGCGCCCTGGCCCGCTCAGCCGCCCGCTCGGCAGTATCAGCCATCTCAATTCCGACGCGGTACTCGGCGACCGAGACGGCAGCGATAGCCAGCTCGTCGTCATCCAGGGCCAAGCGGTCTATGGTTCCGCGCTCATAAGCGATCAAGACGTTCGTGTCGAGGATCAGGCGTCGGCCCATGGATCAACCACCTCTGATCGAAGCAGGGCGACGGCTTCGGCGATGTGGCGGCTGAATTCCGCGTCCGGCGGCGGCACATCCGCGAGCGCCGCGCGCAGGTCGGCACCGGTACGGCGATGAGCAGGGCCAATCTCCGCGACCGGATGACTGCCACGGACGATTGTGATCGTCTCACCGCGCTCCACGGCATCAAGCAGGTCCGAGAAGTGCCGCGACGCCTCGGTAGCGGTCATCGTCTTCACGGAAAGAGTCTATCTGAAAATCAGATCAGATGGCCTCTCAGAGCCTTCCCGGTTAGTGCGGGCTGGTCCCGTCGGTGCTGGCTGAATCCAGCAGCTGCCGCAGGACCGCTGTGCAGTCGTCCAGTGCCTTGGGGCCCACGCGGCTGAGACTGACCGGCGTCCGGGCGCTGCTGCCATTAAAAAGTCAAGATCCCCGCCGGGGAGCCCGGGATCAGGAAGGTCCGGCCGAGCGCTTGGCGACGGGCGGGCCGGATTCCAGCCGGCCGTTGTTCGCAGTGCGCTCCAGCCAAGGCGCCCGGTCACGCCTTTGAGTTCGTTCCCGACCACGAGGCCGCGATCAGTGATGCTGGCGCTGTTCAACGTCATCTCGTGCCAGCTAGTGCGCGTCTTGGCGACGTGCACGGCCCGGCCGACCCGGGATCCATCTTCGATGTACTGCAGTTCGATGACGTTGTCGAACAAGAACAGGAGCCTGTCCAGCCCGCTGGCGGGAGCCCCCTGCAGGTCGGTTTCGCTCGTGATCAGCAATGAACTGCCTGCCGCCCGGACAAGCCCGACCAGACTGCGCATGTAGGCCGGGAAACGCTGCTCTTCACGTGCGGCGAAAGCCAGTTCGGACAGGCTGTCGATGACAATCCGGCCGGGCGCATGCGCACGGAGTTCGGAGCGCACGGTACCGGCCAGGACGTCGAGGTCCAGATCGCCCAGCGGGACGTAGGAGATCGAGACGCTCCCGGAAGCGCCGGCTGACGTGAGATCCCAGCCGAACGCGGCCGCCACGCCGACGAGCTGATCGGCGGTGTCCTGGAACGTGGCGTACAGGCAGCGCTGCCCCAGATCCACCCCATGGGTGACCCAGCGCAGCCCGAAGGTCGTCTTGCCGACGCCCGAGGGTCCGGTGACCAGGGTGGATTCACCCTGCTTCGCCCCGCCGCTCATCAGCTCATCGAGGCCGGGGATCCCGCTGGGGACCTGGCCGGACACCGCCGTAGCCACGTCCGGGATCAGTGTCTCTATGCGCGGGAACACCTCGATTCCGTCAGAGCCGATCCGGAACGTGTGCTTGCCCGACCGATGGCTTCCGCCGCGCATCTTCGCTATCCGCAGCCACCGCCGGTCGACCGGCTCGCGAGCCTCGTACTCGAGCTGGATGATGCCATCAGCCAGGGAGAATTCGATGCCGCTGCGCAGCTCCTCCGGCGTGTACTCGCCGACCAGCAGCAGCACGGTGGCGGTTTGCGAGATGCGGCCGGTCAGGTTGTACAGCGAGCCGCGCAACTCGCGTTCGTCGGCGAAATCGCGCAGCATCTTCGTGCTGTCGACCACCACGATGGCAGGCTCCTCGTCCAGCGTTTTCCGGACGATCTCCGACACCAGCGGCGCCAGCCCGTCCCGGTGGGCCGGCTGCAGGAAGTCACCCAGGTGAATGTGCTCGACTCGTGTCCCCAGAGCCTGCGGGTCGAAGAAGGTGAACTGCTCCAGGTGCCTGACCAGCTTGGTGTGCGGCTCGGACACCGTCGTGTAGTAGACGCACTTGTGCTCGGCGGTGGCGTTGGCGAAGCACATCTGCTGGGCAAGGATCGTCTTGCCGGTGCCTGGTGTGCCCGCCATGACCACTACCGCCCCCGGCTGCAGCCCGCCGTTGAGCAACAGGTCCAGCCCGGCGACTCCGGTAGTTGTCCGCTTCAACTCCGAACACGTCCCTCTTTTAGCAGGGCATCCGCGACCGCGAGGAGATGGCGCCAGTCATACGGTTTGGGCACGACCGCGTCCGCGGCGCCTGCAAGATGGGTATCCCCGCTCGCGGCCAGAACCGGGATGTGCGCCGTCGACGGGTCATCCCGCAGGCAGCGGATAAGCTCCACGCCGTCCATGACCGGCATCATCACGTCGGTCACCACCAGATCCGGTTCCGGGTCCCGCACGGCCTGCAGCGCAGCGGCGCCATTCCCGGCATCGCTCACTTCATGCCCGGCCCGCTCGAAGATCCTCCGGAGCAGAAACCGCTGGTCCGGTTCGTCATCGACCACCAGAATCCTCGACACGCGGCGCTGTACCCTTTCGAAATTAACTACCTTGCGTTATGGATGATACACGGATAGCTACTCGTGGCTGATGCTCAGGTTGCGCGCGTAGGTGTACACCCGGCGTGGCTGCCCGGCCATCCCACCGCGAACAGCGGCAGGAACGTCGCGTTGAAGAAGACGAACATGTTTCTTCGCCCTCCGGCGCGCGATCGAGCGCGGTCACCGACAGGGGCGCGTAGGCCAGGCCCATCCCGCCGCCCGCCACCGTCCAGGCCACGCTGTGCTCACTCAGGCGAGCGTAGAACCTCGAGCATGGTTGACGTCCGAGCCCAGCCCCCCTGAGCTAGGCTCTCCGGACGCGACGGCCCGAAGTCAGGGCGGCCCGGCGGGAAGCCAGGCGCTCAGGAGGGCGAGCCGCGGGCGGCCGTCCACCCCGTCCATCACCCGGTCCCAGAGGCTGTGAAAAGCGAACGCCATGCGGAAGCCGGAGCCGGTACGCGGGCCCCGTGGATGCGGGCGGCTCGGGCCGTGGGCGAGACAGCGAAGATAGCCCGCGGCGAGGCGCTCGCGGTCGGCCGCGGGCAGCTCCATCTCGATCCAGGCCAGCAGGGCCAGCTCCCCCGCCATGTAATCGGTGAACTGCTGCTCCAGAAGCGCGTACACGCTGTCCAGGCTCACGGAACTGGCCAGCATGTCCCCGGCGATCCGGCCCTGCAGAAGCCACAGTGACCACTCGGCCGCGCGGCCCCGCGCGCAGAGGCGGGAGATGAGCGCCTGCGGTGATCCGGGCCGCTTGCGGAGCGGGGTACACACGGCCCGCCGCACCGCGGCCAGGTGCCCGCTGAGCCGCGCGATGGCCAGGTACCCGGACTCCGCCGTCGTGCCGGCCAGCTCGTTGAGGACTGCACGATGAGCAGCCCCGATGACGGCCGGGAGGTCGCGGGTGCCTCCGGCCGGCCGGTCGCGAACGTCGGTGGTGGTCGCCGGGCGCAGTTCCGGCAGGCCCTGGCTCGGCTGGGACTCGGTGGGGAGCATGGCGGGACCTCCGGCTGCTGGGAACGGGCTGCCGGCCGGCGCAGTGATTTCGGTCGGTAGTGCTAACGCTACCCTACGTGTCCGGACAGGACCGTTCCTACCCCACCGGGGGTTCCCCGGGTAACGCCGAGGCCGGAAGATCAGTGTTCGTCATCTGCTCGGTCCGGTCCTCTGCGGTCACACGTTCAGTCGTCTTCGGTCACATGTCCAGTCCGCCGTTGACGGCCCATGTCTGCCCGGTGATGTAGGCGGAGTCGTCCGCGGCCAGGAAGGCCACCACGCGGGCGACCTCCTCGGGCTGGCCCAGCCGCCCCATCGGGATCTGGGCCCGCACCCGGTCCAGGGCCTTCTCCGGCATCCCGGCCACCATGTCGGTCTCGATGAAACCGGGCGTGACGGCGTTGACGGTGACGCTCGCGCCCTCGCCCGGCGGCCGCCCGGCCTTGCCCAGGTGGAAGATCGCCTCGCGGGCCAGCGACTTGGTCAGGCCGAACAGGCCCGATTTGGACGCCGCGTAGTTGACCTGGCCGATGTTGCCCATCTCGCCGATCACCGAGGAGACGTTGACGATCCGGCCGGTGCCGCGCTCCATCATGTGATCGAGGGCGGCCTGGGAGATGAAGAAGGCGCCGGACAGGTTGACGTCGAGGACCCTGTGCCAGTCCTCGTCGCTCATCTTGGCTGCGACCTTGTCGATCGTGATCCCGGCGTTGTTGACCAGGATGTCGAGCCGCCCGTGCTGCTCGATGACCTCGTTGACCACGCGGCGGCAGTCATCGGCGACACCGATGTTGCCCTCGTGCGTGGTGAACTTCTGCCGGGGATAGTCGGCCCGCATGCTGGCGGCGAACTTCTCGGCGGCCTCCTGGTTGTGCCAGTAGCCGGCCGCGACGGACGCGCCCTCCTGGGCCAGGGCCCGGCTGACCGCGGCGCCGATGCCACGGGTGCCGCCGGTCACCAGGGCGACCCGGTGCGCGACTATGCCGTCGTCGCTGTGGTCGCTGTGGTCGGGTGCGCGCATCTGCGTGTCGTCTTGTGTCCCGGGGGCTTCCGTCATGGCTTACTCCCTCCTCCGGCCGCCTGCTGCAGGGCCGACACGACCGACGGGTCAGCCAGGGTGGTGACGTCACCGAGATCGCGCCCCTCCGCGATGTCGCGCAGCAGCCGGCGCATGATTTTTCCTGATCGGGTCTTGGGCAGTTCGGGGCTCCAGATGATGCGCCTCGGCCGGGCGAGCTTGCCGATCCGCGTCCCGACGTAGTCGCGCAGTTCGGTGGCCAGGTCCGGCCCGGGCTCCGCCGCGCCGACAACGGTCACGTAGGCGATGACGGCCTGGCCGCTCATCTCGTCGGTGACCGCGATGACCGCGGCCTCCGCGACGACCGCGTGGGCCACCAGGGCCGACTCGATCTCCGCCGTGGACAGCCGGTGACCGGAGACGTTGATCACGTCGTCGACGCGGCCGGTGATCCAGAAGTAGCCGTCCTCATCCCGGCGGGCGCCGTCCCCGACGAGGTATGTCCGGGGGCCGAACCGGGAGAAGTAGGTCTGGACGTAGCGATCCGGGTCGTTGAACAGGGTCCGCAGCATGCTGGGCCACGGCTGGGTCAGCACCAGCAGTCCGTCGCCCTCGGTGATCTCATCGCCCTTCTCGTCGTACAGGGCGGCGGAGACGCCCGGCAGCGGGAGGGTGGCCGAACCGGGCTTGGTCACGGTCAGGGCCGGCAGCGGCGCGATCATGATGGCCCCGGTCTCGGTCTGCCACCAGGTGTCGACCACCGGGCACCGCTCGCCGCCGACGACCGCGTGGTACCACAGCCAGGCCTTCGGGTTGATGGGCTCGCCGACCGTGCCGAGCAGCCGGAGCGAGGACAGGTCGTGCCGCGAGGGGTACTCCTCGCCCCACTTCATGGCGGTGCGGATCGCGGTGGGGGCGGTGTAGAAAATCGAGACCTGTTCCTTCTCGACCAGGTTCCACCAGGCGTCCTTGCCCGGATAGTCCGGCGCGCCCTCGTACATCACCGAGGTGGCGCCGTTGGCCATCGGGCCGTAGACGATGTAGGAGTGACCGGTGATCCACCCGACGTCGGCGGTGCACCAGAACACGTCCCGTTCGGCGTCGAGGTCGAACACCATCGCCATCGTGGTGGCCACGCCGGTGAGGTAGCCGCCGGTGCTGTGGACGATGCCCTTGGGCTTGGCCGTGGAACCGGAGGAGTAGAGCAGGAACAGCGGGTGCTCGGCCTCCATCGGCTCGGCCGGGCACTCCGGCTCGGCCTCGGCGAGCAACTGGTCGTACCAGTAGTCACGGCCATCCCGCATCGAGCAGGGCACGCCGGTGGAGCGGACGACGATCACCGTCTCCAGGGTGTCCAGGTCGCCGATCTCGCCGTCCACACCCTGCTTGATCGGGGCGGTCTTGCCGCGCCGCCGCGCGCCGTCGGTGGTGATGAGCGCCTTGGCCCGCGACACCTCCATCCGCTCCCGCACGGCGGAGGGCGAGAAGCCGCCGAACACCACGTTGTGCGGCGCGCCGATCCGGGCGCAGGCCAGCATGGCCACCACGACCTCGGGGATCATCGGCAGGAAGATGCCCACGACGTCACCCTTGCGCACGCCGCGTGACTTCAGCGCGTTGGCCAGGCGCTGCACGTCCGCCAGGAGCCCGGCGTAGGTCAGGGACCGTTCCTCGCCTTCCTCGCCGTGCCAGCGGAAGGCGACCCGGTCCCCGCGGCCCGCGTTCACGTGCCGGTCGAGGCAGTTGTACGAGGCGTTGAGCGTGCCGTCGGCGAACCAGGTGCAGAACGGCGCGTTGCTGTCGTCGAGGACCTGGCTGAACGGGGTCTGCCAGTCCAGCCGGGTGCGCGCCTGCTCGGCCCACCAGGCGGGAGCGTCGGCGCCGGCGCGGTCGTAGATGGCGGGGTCGGTCACCTTCGCGTGCTTGACGAACTCCTCGGGCGGCGGGAACGAAGGGACGTCCGACAGTTGATCGATTCGCTGCGATGCAGAGGGCGGCGGTGCCGGCAAGGCTGGCTCCTTCAGGGAAACCGGTGCCGGTCGCGACCTTCGCCACACGCGCGGACGCGGTGCCGCGTCGCGACCGCGCTGATCCCGGGTAGGGGGTACGGGGCAGTGATGGAACAGCCCGTGGTATGTATGCTTCCCGGCTATCCGCCTTGAAACATGCGGGCGCCGGAAAATTCGGTTTCCGCATCCCGGCTTCTGGTAAGGGTTCCCCCGACCGGAGCCTATATGCTTGGTATGCCACGCGCCTTGCTTGACATAGTTTGCAGATGCGCGTAGCGTCACAAGCATCCGATACGTGACACGGAGGACACCATGACATCGCCGCAGCAGTACACCGACACGTTCAAGCAGACCCAGGACACCATGATCTCCGCGTTCGACGCCTGGACGAAGGCCTTCCAGCAGGGCCTCGGCCAGCTGCCGGGCGCCGGGGCGGTCGACCCGGGGCAGGTGATCGACCAGGTCTTCGATTTCGCCACCATGTTGCTGAACGCTCAGCGTGATTTCGCCAAGCAGCTGGTGGCCACCGCCAGCGCGGCCACCGAGGGCCTCAAGAACGCCAAGTAGGCGGCTGCGGGCGCCCCGGCGCGCCCCGGGCACACCGGCCCACCGGGTGCGCGGGGCGCGCCGGGTGCCGCTCTGATCGACGAGATGAGGTCGGTAACCATGACCACAGCAAAGTTCCGGCGGGTGACCTGGCAGTGGGCCAATCCTCTCTGGTGGGCTGAACGGCAGCTTGAGGCGGCGGCGTGCGCGATGCGCATGACGGAGGTCGTGGTCGACGCCTCCCTCTCGTCCGTCCTCGGCGCCGCCAGCCGGACCGTTTCAGGACCGGCGGCCAGCGCGCCAGTTGCACGCCCGGCCTGCGTGCCAGTCCCGGCCGCGGAGACCGTCACCACCCCGGTGGCCGCACCCGTGCCCTCCGTCGTGCCGGTGCCGGTGCCGCCCTGGGAAGCGGCCGAACCGCACCGGGAGCTGGCCGCGGTGGAGCTCAAGCCTGAGCTCGAGGCGGTCAAGCGCGGCCCGCGGCTCAATTCGGTCACGCCCGGGCCGAAGCTGGAGTCGGTCGAGCCCGAGGCTGCGGTCGAAGCGGTCACGCCCGGGCCGAAGCTGAATTCGGTCGAGCCCGAGGCTGAGCCGGAAGCACCCGCAGCCGGCCCCCTGCTCTGGGCGGTAACCGCAGCCGGGCCGGATGTTTCCGAACGGGCCCCCGCCGGGGATCCACCGGTGCCGGGGTGGGACGAGCTGACCCTCGGTTCGATCAGGGCCCGGCTGCGCCGCCTGAGCGAGGACGACCTGGTGGCCCTGCACGACTACGAGGAGCGCCACGCCGCCCGCGCGGATGTGCTCAGCATGCTGCAGAATCGTCTCACCAAGGTCCGTTCGGCAGATCAAGGGTCTTGACGCGGAGCGGCACGGGGACCGCCGGAGGGCTGGACGGGACCAAAGTCCCCCGTTGTAACGGTCCAGAGACCTCTAGTGTGACGGCCTATAGTCCTCTGGTGTGACGGCCGGCACACGGGCAGAGTTACGTTTCGCGCGTGTAAAGCAAGTTACGCGCGGGTACATCTCGTATGGGTGATCTTCAACTGGCGCGTCGGTGCCATGTGGGAGAACGGCACCGATGACGGAGGGGATCTCCATGATGCCTGCCACCTCAGCCGAGGCCAGCGTGCGAACGCTGGCCGACGGCACGGCCCGCGCGGCCGCCGAGGAGATCGGGCGCCCGCCCGCGGGCAGCATCACGCACCGCCAGTTGCGCATCCGCGGCCTGCGCGTCCACGCCGAGATCTACGGGGAGGGTGAGCCCCTCCTGCTGCATTCCGGCCTGTGGGCCGAGGCCGCATTGTGGCGGCCCCTGCTGCCGTACCTGTCCGGGTACCAGGTCATCGCGTTCGATCCGCCCGGGGTCGGCCGCTCGGAAATGCCGGCCCTCCCGCCGACCATGGCGGGGCTGGCGTCGGTGGGCGCCGGGGTCCTGGACGAGCTCGGCATCGAGTCCGCGCACGTGCTCGGCACCTCGTTCGGGGGAGCCGTCGCCCAGCAGATGGCCGTCAGCTACCCGCGCCGGGTGCGCCGCCTGGTGCTGGTCTCCACGTCCTTCGGCGGCGTCTCCTGGCCCGGTAACCCACTGGCGTACTGGCTCTTCATGCAGCCGGGCACCTTCGAGCAACCGCGGCTGGAGCAGGTCGCGGGCACCATATTCGGCGGCCGCCTGCGGACCGAGCCCGAACTCATGCGCTCCATGCAGATCCGCCGCCCGCGCGGCATCCAGGCACTCATGTACCGGATGGCTCCGCTATTCGGCTGGACCAGCCTGCCGTGGCTGTGGACGATCCGCCAGCCGACGCTGATCATCAGCGGCGACGACGACCCGATCACCCCGCACATCAACCACACGCTGATGACGTTGATGATGCGCGACGCGCGCCTGTACACGGTGAAGGGCGGCGGCCACCTCGCGCTGGTGGACAGCCCGGATCAGGTTGTGCCGGTCATTGCCGACTTCCTCAGCGGCGGGGCGGCGGCGACCTCGGCCGAGGCTGCGGAGTCTTCAGCGGGCGTCCGGCCGGCCGCGTGACCGGGCCGGCCGGGATGGCACCCGGCCGGTCATCAGGTACCCGGCGCCGAGCCCGACCTCGCGGACGCGGACGTCCTCGGTGAGATGCTCAAGGTGGTTCAGCTGTTTCTGGCGTGCGCGGTGCCGTACCAGGCTCGCCGCGTCTGACGCCGGCTATTGCGGCTAGCAATGCCTAACCCGGGCGGGCCCTCTACGGGCTGCCCGCCCGGGTGACGGTGATGGGGTGGCCCCCGCGCTAATCGGCCCGGATCAGCACCGGCCGCATCGCGTTGAGGGCGGCCGGGTTGTCGATGGTGGACGGAACGGGCTCGTCCTGCCCGTTGGCGATGCCGCGCATCGTCTTGCGCAGGATCTTCCCGGACCGGGTCTTCGGCAGGGCCTCGACGATATCGACGCGGCGGAGCGCGGCCACCGGGCCGATCCGGTCGCGGACGAGCTTGACCATCTCGGCCGACAGGAGCGCCGGATCCCTGTCGATGCCCGCCTTGAGCGTGACGAAGCCGCGCGGGACCTCGCCCTTGACCGGGTCGTGGACCCCGATCACAGCACATTCGGCGACGGCGGGATGGCTCGCCAGCACCTCCTCCATCTCCCCGGTCGACAGGCGGTGGCCGGCCACGTTGATGACGTCGTCGATACGGCCCATCACGTACAGATAGCCGTCCTGGTCACGGTAGCCGCCGTCGCCGGTGACGTAGGCGCCGGCGTGGCGCAGCAGGTAGGAGTCGATGAAGCGGTCGTCGTCGTGCCACAGGGACGGCAGGCACCCGGGCGGCAGCGGCAGCCGCATCACGATCTCGCCCGTGACCCCGGACTCGACCTCGTTGCTGTCGGCGTCCAGGATGTGCACGTCGTAGCCCGGCATCGGGACGGTGGGGGATCCGGGCTTGGTCGGCAGGGCTTCGAGGCCCATGGGATCGCCCGCGATCGCCCAGCCGGTCTCGGTCTGCCACCAGTGGTCGATGACGGGAATGCCGAGCAGTTCCTTGGCCCACCGGTACGTCTCCGGGTCCAGCCGCTCCCCCGCCAGGAAGAGGTATTTCATGCCGGAAAGGTCGTACTTGCGGGCCAGCTCGCCGTCCGGGTCCTCCTTCTTGATCACGCGGAACGCGGTTGGCGCGGTGAACAGCGCCTTCACGCCGTACTCCGAGATCACCCGCCAGAAGGCGCCGGCGTCCGGGGTGCCGATCGGCTTGCCCTCGTACAGGATGGTCGTGCACCCGGCCAGCAGCGGGGCGTACACGATGTAGGAGTGGCCGACGACCCATCCGACGTCGGAGGCGGCCCAGAACACCTCACCGGGCCGGATGTCGTACAGGTTGTCCATGGTCCAGCGGAGCGCGACCGCGTGCCCGCCGTTATCCCGGACTACGCCCTTGGGCCTGGCCGTGGTGCCCGAGGTGTACAGGATGTACAGCGGGTCGGTGGCCTTGACCGGAACGCAGTCGGCCGGCTTGGCTCCCTCGACGGCCTGGGCCCAGTCGATGTCGCGGCCCTCGACCATCGGCGCCTCGGCCTGCGGGCGCTGCAGGATCACGCACCGGTCCGGCTTGCTGGTGGCCAGCTCGATCGCGTTATCCAGCATCGGCTTGTACTCCACGATCCGGGTGCCCTCGATGCCGCACGAGGCCGAGACCACCACCTTGGGCGCCGCATCGTCGATGCGCGCCGCGAGCTCCGGCGCCGCGAACCCGCCGAACACGACCGAGTGGGCCGCGCCGATCCGCGCGCACGCCAGCATGCTGATGGCGGCCTCGGGGATCATCGGCAGGTAGATGACCACACGGTCGCCCTTGGTCACCCCGAGGCCCTGCAGCACGCCCGCGAACCGGGCCACCTGGTCCAGCAGTTCCCGGTAGGTGTACCGGCGGGAGGTGCCGGTCACCGGACTGTCGTAGATCAGTGCCGCCTGGTCGCCACGGCCGTCGCGCACGTGCCGGTCCAGGGCGTTGTAACAGGTGTTCAGTTCCCCGTCACTGAACCAGCGGTAGAACGGCGGGTTCGAGGAGTCCAGGATCACCGACGGTTCCCGGTACCAGTCGATGGCCCGGGCCGCATCACCCCAGAACGACTCCGGATCGGCGATGCTGCGGTGGAACTCTTCTGCGTAACGGCCCATGTCGGGTGCTCCTTATCGTCGCAATGGCTACGGTACGGCGCAGGTCAGTGGCTGGCCAGGGCCAGACGGGCAGCCTCAGAGACTATGGGGAAGTGTGAGCGCGCTTCTTACGGCGACAAAGCGGCAAAGGTCCCGTTCAGCGGCCGCCGAAGGTCCTGCCCCGCCGGCCAGCCGGGGGACCCGCGCAGTGGCTCGCATCCCGCCAGACCTGCCCACCGAAATCCCGCCAGGCGTCGTCGGAAGAGACCTCATTGTGGTCGCGGCGCGTTTCCCGGATCGCGTCCCGGCGTCACCATCCGGGCTGCCACGGCGGGCGCCGTATCTCAGGATGGTTCGACGATGATGACTTCAAGAGTGCGGGGCCCGTGAACGCCTTCCACGCGTTCAAACTCGATGTCGACGGTCGCGGACGGTCCGCTGATCCAGGTCTGCGGCCGGTCGGGGCGCAACCGCGTGATCGCTTCCGGCAGCAGGGCGACGACCTGGCTCGCGCGCACGATGCACAAGAGATAGTCGGGGACGAGCGAGATGGCCCGTCTGCCCTGATCTGGCGAGCCGTCGAGGATGATGGTCCCGGTTTCCGCGATGGCCACCGCGGCCGCGGTAATAGTACCGTCGAAGGTGTCCAGTTCGGCCGGGGTGAACTGGGCGTCGGCGACGGCCTCGACCCCGGCGGGCAGCGCGGGCAGGTCAAGGCCAGCCGGCACCACCACGCGCCGCGCCCCGCGCTCCGTCAGGGCCTCGCCGATCGTGGCTGCGAGCTGGCTAGATGTGGTGCGCCGCACGGTCGCCTTGTAGTCGGTTAGCCGGCCGGCGAGCAGGTCGAGCAGCTCACCCGGATCGGCGTCGCGCCGGAGCCTGTAGCCATGAGGCGCCGCGCCAGCCCGGGTGGACGCGCCTTCCTCACCGCCCTGCCCGGGTGCGTTCCCGAGTGCGGCGCGGATCCGCGACAGCACCTCGTCGCGCGCGCTCACCCGCGCGCTCCGTCCTCGCGGTTGTGCTCGTGCCGCCACCACTCACGAAACGTCATGGCCGCGGGCACCGGCATGTCACGGGCCTCGGTCCAGCCCGCGAACGGCGGCGGCAGCCTGCGGATCTGACCGCGACGGCCCACCGCGCGCCCGAGCTTTGCGGCGCGCTGCGCCGCCGCGAAGCGTCCGCGGCTGGCCATCACCCACGACGCCGCGGCCATGGTGACGGCCTCACCGCGGGGCAGCCGGCGGCCCTCTCGCGCCGTCTCCACGTGACGGGCGCGCAGATGAACCAGCACCGACGGGATGTCGATCTTCACCGGGCACACGTCGTAACAGGCGCCGCACAACGACGACGCATACGGCAGCGAAGCGTTGTCCTCGATGCCGGTCAACTGCGGCGACAAGATGGCGCCGATCGGGCCTGGGTAAACCGAACCGTAGGCGTGCCCGCCGGCCCGCTCGTAGACCGGGCACACGTTCAGGCATGCCGAGCAGCGGATGCAATGCAGAGTCTGCCGACCGGTCTCGTCGGCCAGGACGGCGGTTCTTCCGTTGTCGAGCAGGACAAGGTGGAACTGCTGCGGGCCGTCCCCCGGTGTCACCCCGGTCCAGATCGAGGTGTAGGGGTTCATCCGCTCGCCGGTGGACGAACGCGGCAGCAGTTGCATGAACACCCCCAGGTCGCGCCAGGATGGCACCACCTTCTCGATCCCCATCACGGTGATCAGCGTTTCTGGCAGCGTCAGGCACATGCGGCCGTTGCCCTCGGATTCCACCACGCCCAGCCCGCCGGTATCGGCGACGGCGAAGTTGGCGCCGCTGATCCCGACTCGGGCGGACAGGAACAGCCGCCGCAGATGGGCGCGGGAGGCCTCGGCGAGCGCGGCAGGATCATCGCTGAGACCCGGGTCGGCGTCGCCCATCTCCCTGAGGAAGATCTCGCGGATCTCCGCGCGGTTGCGGTGGATCGCCGGCACCAGGATGTGGGAGGGCCTGTCATGGCCGAGTTGCACGATGAGCTCGGCGAGGTCGGTCTCGTACGCTTGGACCCCCGCCTGCGCCAGCGCCTCGTTCAACCCGATCTCGTCGGTGACCATGGACTTGACCTTGACGGCCTCGGCGGCGCCTGTGCCGCGGACCAGGTCCACGATGATGCGATTGGCCTCGTTGGCATCCCGGGCCCAGTGCACGACGCCGCCGTGCGCCGTGACATTGGTCTCCAGCTCCTCCAGGTAGTGGTCCAAGTGCGCCATGGTTTCGGCTTTGATCGCCCGCCCCGCCTCGCGCAGTTGCTCCCAGTCCGGGACTTCGCCGACGATCGCTGCCCGCTTGGCGCGGATTATTGCGGTCGCCTTGGTCAGGTTGCGCCGCATCTGGGTGTTGGCGAGCCCGCGGCGCGCCGCTACGGGGAACGGCTCGCCTTGGCGGAGATGCCCCACGCCGCGCGGGGCCGTTGGCATGCCGAGGAACGTTGTCATCCGGCCTCCCTGGTCGATGCGAGTATCTCCGCCAGGTGGACGGTCTTCACGCCCGCGCGCAGCCTGGAGAGCCCACCGCCGATATGCATCAAGCAGGAGCTGTCACCAGCTGTGCACACCTGCGCCCGGGTATCCACGACGTTACGCATCTTGTCGGCCAGCATCGCCGTCGACACGTCCGCGTTCTTCAGCGCGAACGTGCCACCGAAACCGCAGCAGACCTCCGCGTCGGGCAGCTCCACCAGGTCGATGCCCGCTACGTTCCGCAGCAGCCGCAGCGGGCGCTCCCCCACCCGCAGAAGTCGCAGGGAGTGACAAGTCGGGTGGTAGGTGACCCGGTGCGGGTAATAGGCGCCGACATCCTCCGTCCCGAGCACGTCGACCAGCAGCTGCGATAGCTCATATGTCCGGGCCGCTACGCGCTCTGCTCGCTGGGCGAGCTTCTCATCTCCGCATCGGCGGGCCACCATCGCGTACTGGTGCCGGACCGAGCCGACGCAGGAGCCGGACGGAGCGACGATCACTTCATAGGGCTCGAACACCTCGACGTAATGGCGGACAAGTGGAAGCGCGTCGCGAGCGTAGCCAGTGTTGACGTGCATCTGGCCGCAGCAGGTCTGCGCCTGCGGGAACTCGACGCGATGGCCGAGCCGCTCGAGCAACCGCACGGTGGACTGGCCGACGGCCGGGAACAGCGTGTCGGCCAGGCAGGTCACGAACAAGGCGATCCGCACTGTGTCACCTCTGCGCTATTCCCCGAGGGATTCACCCGGCACCTTGGCGAGGTGGCCGACCGGAAGAATCTCCCGGCCGTATTCCACCTGGCACACCTCCGCGAGGGCCAGGTAGAAGGCGACTCCCGCCAGGATTATGCCCGTCCACCCGCCGGTCTTGATCAGCCCGGAGGTCGCCGTGTAGTTGCCGGCGCCCAGGATGAACAAGGTGGCGACAAGGAGCGCGAGCGCCAGGACGGTGCCGATGCTGGTACGGAAGGATGCGACGAACATCACGGTGGCGAAGATGCCGAAGGCGTACAGGAACAGGCCGAGCGCGTGACCCACCTGAAGCAGGGGCACGGACTTCAGGAAGAACTCGGCGATGGCGTAAAAGGACAGCCAGAACGCGCCGAAGCCGCCGAACAGCATGCCGGCGAAGACGTTCCCGTTGCGCAGGCAGATGACCCCGGCGATGAGCTGGGTCAGTCCCCCGAACATGAACGCTACGCCGAAGACCACCGGTGTAGTCCCCACGGGAACCACATTGGCGTTGATCAGGCTGAGCATGAACGTGGTCACCGCGAAGGCGGCAAGGGCCAGCGGCGCCGAGTTCCCCCACCCCACGCTGGCTGTCGCAGCCGGGGCCGCAGGTGGCCTGGCTGTCACAGGCTCATGGTCGATGGATGCCATGTGATCCTCCTCACAGATCCGGTCAGGATGCGCAAAGCATGTGCCCGCAGCTCCCCGCCTAGAAAGCGCCATAGGTCCTGAACCTGATCCCGCCGAAAGTCCCGATCGTGCACCGGTCGGTGATGGAAACCGTGGCGGTATGGACACCGTCCTGTCGGGCATGTTTGCTTGTCTGACAGTGCCTGGTGAAACCCGGATTCCTCGGCCCGTGCTGGCCGAGTTGCGCGCTATCGCCGGCTCGGAGAATCTCCGGCTGGCAGACGGCCAGCTTGCCGTGTACGCGCGCGACGCGACGCCGTTGTTCCGTGGGATGCCGGATGCTGTCATCGCGCCGGCGGACGCAAACCAGGTCGCACGGATCCTGCGGCTGGCGACCGATCATGGCATCCCGGTCGTCCCGCGCGGCGCCGGCTCGAACCTGTGCGCTGGGACCGTGCCGCTCACCGGCGGCATCGTGCTGTCCACCGTGCGGATGAACCGCATTCTGGAGGTAGCGCCCGAGGAGATGCTGGCACGAGCCGAGACGGGGGTATCCACGATGGCGCTGGGCGATGCGGCGGCGGCGCATGGCCTGTTCTACCCGCCGGATCCGGGCAGCCGTACCGTCGCCACGATCGGCGGCAACGTCGCGACATGCGCCGGCGGCCTGCGTGGGCTGAAGTACGGCGTCACCCGCAACTACGTGCTGGGGCTGACGGTGGTGCTGCCGACCGGCGAGATCGCGCGGACCGGGGCCGGCTCTGGAAGGATGTCGCCGGCTACGACCTGACCCGGCTGATCACCGGATCGGAGGGCACCCTCGGCGTGATCACCGAGGTGACGGTGGCGCTGCTGCCTAACCCGTCCACCAGTCGCACCGGCCTGGCCTACTTCGACTCGCTGACCCAGGCCGGCCGTGCCGTTTCCGGCATCCTCGCCGCGGGGGTGATCCCGTCGACGCTGGAGTTCCTCGACCGCAGCTGCATGGACGCGGTCGAGCAGTACGCGCATCTGGGCCTGCATCCCGACGCCGGCGCCCTGCTGCTGTTCGGCGACGACGGCGATGAGGCGGCCGTGGCGCGCAGCTTCGAGCGAATCACAGCTGTCTGCGAGCGCGCCGGGGCTATCGGTGTCCAGACCGCCGGTGATGTCACCGAGTCCGAGGCGCTGCTGACCGCCCGGCGCTGCACCCTTCCGGCGCTGTCCCGGCTGGGCTCGCTGACGATTCTCGAGGACGCCAGCGTGCCCAGGCCGCGGCTGGCCGAGATGGTCACGCGCATCGACACGATAGCCGCGCGGCACCGGGTCACCATGGCGACGTTCGGTCACGCCGGCGACGGCAACCTGCATCCGACCTGCGTGCTGGAATCCGCCGAGGACACCGAAGGAATCGCCCGGGCCGAGCGTGCCTTCGCCGAGGTCTTCCGCACCGCGATCGAGCTCGGCGGCACGATCACCGGCGAGCACGGAGTCGGGGCCGCCAAGCTGCCGTACCTGGAAGAACGCCTCGGAAAGGCGCAGGTGGACCTGATCCGGCGGATCAAGACGGCCTTCGACCCCGCTGGCATCCTCAATCCGGGAAAGCTCGGATCCTGATGACCGGTGACGACACGGTGCCGCACACTGGCTCGGTGCCGCAGGCCGGCTCGATCTTCGACCCGGAGCTGCTGAGCCGGTGCATCTCCTGCGGCTTCTGCCTGCCGGCCTGCCCGACGTACGCGCTCACCGGCGATGAGACGTCCTCGCCGCGGGGCAGGATCACCCTGATGCGGGCGCTTGAGTCCGGCATGCTGCCGCCCGACGACCCGACGCTTGCCGAGCAGGCCTCCTTCTGTCTGGGCTGCCGGGCGTGCGAGCCGGTGTGTCCGGCGGGAGTTCAGTACGGCGAGCTGCTCGAGCAATGGCGGGGTTTCCAGTGGACCGGGCACCGCCGGCCGCTGGCCGCCCGGTTCCTGATCTTCGCGGCCGAGCGCGCCTCGACGCACCGGATCGCCGGCCTCCTGCGCGGCGCCGCGCACACGCCGGCGGCCGCCTCGCAGCACTCGCTGATGCTCGGTTGCTTCGAACGGAGCTTGTTCCCCCGGGTGAGCAGATCAGCGCGGGCGCTGGCGCCCGAACTCGCCGTCCCCAGCAGGCAGGGCTGTTGCGGCGCGCTGCACGCCCATAACGGTGAACCTGAGCGAGGCAGACAGCTGGCCAGGCAGCTCGGCGCCCAGTTGCCCGGCCAGATCGTCAGCACCGCCGGCGGCTGCGCCGCATTCCTGTCCACGGTGATCGGCCGGGAGCGGGTCGTTGAGCTGTCGGAATACCTGCAGAACAGAGTGACTGGCCAGGTGCGGATCGGGGGCCGGCTGGCCCGGGTCGCCCTGCAGGATTCCTGTCATCTGCGCAACGGCCTTGACGTGTGGCGCGAACCGCGGGCGCTACTCAGTACAGTGGCCGAGTACGTCGAGCTGCCCGGCGCTGCCCGGTGCTGCGGCGCGGCCGGCACCTACGCGCTGGTACGGCCCCTCGACTCCCGCCGGGTCCTCGATCCCAAGATCGATGAGATCGAAGCAGCCGGAATCGATTACGTGGTGGCCGTCAATCCCGGCTGCCTGCGCCAGCTCCACCAAGGACTGCGCCGCCGGAAATCAGCCGTCCGAGCGCTGCACATCGCCGAACTCCTGCGCCTGGCAGCCGGCTGACCTCCCACTCCGCCAGCGGCTAGGTCCGGGCCGCGCCGAGCAGCGCGCCGAACAGCTGGGCGTAGCGGAGCAGGTGGATATCGCCGAGATAGTTCTCGCGGATGTAGGCGTGCGCGGCCGCGCCCATCCGGTCCGCCAGCTCCGGCTGGTCGAGCAGCGCGCGGATTTCCAGGCCGAACGAGGCCAGGTCGCGGGCATCCGGCAGCAGGACGCCCGTACCGGGGGCGATCTGGTCCCGGATTCCGCCGACGGCCGAGCCGACCACGGGGCGGCCCTTCCACATGCCCTCCGCGACGGTCAGGCCGAACCCCTCGGCCAGGCTCTTCTGCACGATGACGGTGGCGTGCCGCTGGATGGCGTTGACCATGGCCGCGTTCTCGTCAACGTCGTCGAGCGGCAGGGTGACCAGCAGCACCCGGGCCCGGGTGGCGGCGGGCAGGGCCCGCCACTGCCGCACGCACTCCGCGTAGACGACGGCGCCTTCGGGGTCGTCGGCCACATTGGCGACGGAGGGGCCGACCAGGGCGAGGAAGCCGGGGCCGCCCGGCGCCACGTGCTCGGCGAACCCGCGCATCACGCCGGCCATGTCCTTGAGGTGGTCCCACCGGGAAACCTGGACGACCAGCGCATCATCCGGGCCGGGCCGGCCGTCGCCGACCACCTGGGCGGAGCGGATCACCTCGCCGGTGGTCCCGTCGGCCCGGACGAAGTGGCCGGGGGACGGCGGGTCCGCCGGGGCGGCGGCCGGGTCGAGCACGCCGATGGTGGCCAGGATGCTGCCGACGGCACCGGGTTTGAGCTCCTGGTTCTTGGCCGAGAACGGGTCGATCGAGGGCGGGATGATCCAGGCCCGGTCCGCGGGCACCCACGACGGCACGTAGGCACGACGGCTGAACACCAGCCCGCTCGCCGCGCCGAGGTGGGGCCGCAGGAACGCCCACCCCGCCCGGGTCGCGTCGTTCTCCCAGTCGACTCCCACGTGGCAGCGCCACACAACGTGCAGGCCGGCCCCAGCCAGCGGCCCCGCCAGGCCGGCGGTCTGCGGGTCGTGCAGCAGCGCGATGTCACCCGGGTGCGCCAGGCTCAGCAGCTCCGCCACGTTCGCGGCCTGGACCTCCGCGTAGTGGCGGGCCTCGGCGCCGCCGAGTTCTCCCGGGCCGCGCACCCCGTGCAGCTCGTTATGCAGCCGTTTGGTGATGGCGAAGAAGTCCGGGTCGCCGCCGAGCACCAGCCACTGGGCCGCGATACCGAGGTCTTTGAGGTAGACGAGCAGGGCGGCCAGCATCTCGGCCACCCCGCCCCCGACCGCTGTCGAGTTGACGTTCCAGATCGTCCGCCCGTCCAGCTGATCACGGAACCGGGCCGCGCCGTCCACAAGGTCCGTATACCGTGCCGGACCGATGACCGCCTGGAGCGCGGCGGGCGGGCGCGACGGAATGGGTACGTTCTGGAGCAAGGTCACATTGTCCTCATCAGTCAGCATTGGGCGGGCACGTAAACACGTTGCTAACACGCGGTTTGAGCAGGCACAAGGGTGGGTAGACGGGCCGGCCACCATTTTGTCGCCGAAATCTCCGCGGAGGTGGGGAAGGGCAGCCGGCCCGATGCTGGAGCAGCCGGAGCGAAGATCACTCGCGCGGGGTACACCGTGACCGCCCAAAGTCAACGGTGACGGAGGCCCCCAGCAAACCGCTGCCGCCCGGTGCGTTCGGCGGCTATCCGACGCAGTAGCACAGCACGGCCCGCGACGCGGGCTACGGCGAATGGGGCCTGGCCGGCTAGGACCTACCGGGACCAGGGCCGCGGCTCGCCAGCCGGCGCCGGGGCGCCCGGCGCGGAGGGTCAGACGTGGCGCGGGCCGCGACCACACGGCACGGGGCTTCGGCGACGACCTGCGGCCGCGCCGCCTAGGCTGGCGGCATGACTGCGCCCGCCGACCTGACCAGCTCTGCCACGGGCCCGGGCACCACGAGCGTGCTGCTGGTGGAGGACGACCCGGGCGTTGCCGCCCAGCTGGTCCGTGCCCTGACCCGGGGCGGCTATCTGGTCGACCATGTCGCGACCGGCGCCGGCGCGCTGGGCCGCCGCGGACATCCGGACGTGGTGCTCCTCGACCTCGGCCTGCCCGACACCGACGGCGTGCACGTCTGCCGTCAGCTGCGGCAGCGCTCGGACGTCGCGATCATCGTGGTAACCGCATTCGGGGAGGAGTCCGACCGCGTGACCGCGCTGGACGCCGGCGCCGATGACTACCTGGTCAAGCCGTTCGGCGTCAGCGAGCTGCTGGCCCGGATCCGGGCCGTGCTGCGCCGCGTGAAGCCTGAGGGCGACGTCATCCGGCACGGACCGCTGACCATGGACTTCCGGACGCGCAAGGTGACGGTGGCTGCTGATGAGGTGCCGCTGACCCCGAAGGAATTCGACATCCTCGAGTGCCTGGCCACCGATCCAGGACGGGTGCAGAGCCGGCAGGACATCCTGGAAACGGCGTGGGACGCCAACTGGTACGGGCCGACCAAGGTTCTGGACGTCCACATCGCCGCGCTGCGGCGCAAGCTGGGCGTGCCCGGCCTGATCGAGACCGTGTACGGGCACGGATTCCGGCTCGGCGACGTCTGATGGCCCGCCGGATTGCACTCGCGGTCCTGGCGCTGATCACGGGGCTGCTGGCCGTCGTGGCCATCCCGCTGGGCCTGCTGACGGCGGCGCAGGACCGCCGGGATTTCCGGGTCGAAGCGGGCGCTGAGGCCACGACGCTCGCCAATGTGGCCGAGGAACGCATCGATGACGGCCGGGGCGTCGCGCTGAGCCGGTCCGTCGAGTACTGGGCACGCCAGGGCGACCGCGTGGCCGTCTACAACGCGGCGGGCCGATGGGTAGCGGGCACCCACATCCCGCCGGTTTCCGCCGCCCACATCAGGCTCCACCCGCCCGTCTCCACGCCCGGCAGCTACTGGTCGGGTGACTGGCTGGTCGCGACGACACCCATCGTGCCGGATTCGGGTAACGGCTCCATCGGCACGATCGAGCTGTCCCGCTCCACTGAGCCGCTGGACCACCGGGTGCTGATCTTGTGGATGCTGATCGGCGGGGTGTCGGCGGCGGGCCTGGTCGCGGCGGGCATCGTCGCCATCGGCCTGGCCCGCTGGCTGAGCCGGCCCATCACGGCCTTGGCCGGGGCCGCGCGGGATCTGGGTGATGGGGCCCTGGGCACGCGGGCCGAGGTCGGCTCCGGGCCGCCGGAGGCGCAGCGCCTGGCCAGGGCGTTCAACACGATGGCGGCGCGGATCGAATCGCTGGTCCAGGGTCACCAGACGCTTATGGCCGACGTCTCCCACCAGGTCCGCACGCCGCTAGCCGCGCTCCGGCTGCGCCTCGACCTGCTCAGCCAGGACGCGGACGAGGTGACCGCGGCCGAACTGGCCGGGGCCCAGGAAGAGATCGCCCGGCTGGCCCGGCTGACGAACGGCCTGCTGGCCGTGGCCCGGGCCGAGAACGCCACGGCGCCGCCGGCCCGGGTCGACGTGGCCGCCATGGCGCGGGACCGGGTCGCGGCGTGGCGGCCGGCGGCCGAGGAGCGCGGAGTTACGCTCACCGTGGCGGCGCCTCAGCGCGCCGGCGCCCAGCTGGGCGAGGGCCATCTGGAGCAGATTCTCGACAACCTCCTGGCCAACGCCCTGGATGCGCTGACGGCCGGCGGAACGGTCAGCGTCACGGTGCAGCCGGCCGGTGAGGTGACCCGGATCGAGGTCAGCGACGACGGCCGCGGGATGAGCGAAACGCAGCAGCGGGCCGCGTTCCGCCGGTTCGCCTCCGGTACGGCGGGCGGCACCGGGCTCGGGCTGGCCATCGTCAACCGGCTGGCCGTCGCCAGCGGCGGCTCGGCGCGGCTGTCGGACACGCCGGGCGGCGGTCTCACCGTGACGATCGAGTTCCCGCTCCCGTGCCAGCCTTCCGGCGCCCGCAAGCCGGGCGCCTTCGCCTCCGGGAGCCCCCTGCCGTCCGGGACGCCCGCGCCGTCCGGGACGCCCGCGCCGTCCGGGACGCCCGCGCCGTCCGGGACGCCCGCGTCTTTCCCGGGCGACCTTAACCAGTTCTGAAGGAGTCCTGAACCGGTCTCGCGCCCCCCACCCGGCAGGCTGGTTGGCGCGGGTCGCGCCCGGCCGGCGCGCCCCGCCCGGCAACGTGCCGTCGAGGTGGGAGGGCTGATCAGGGCATGCGATGGTCGCACGATCGGATGGATGACGCGGAGCCGCGGCCACGTGGAGCGGTCTACGGGACGTCGCTGCCGTCCCGGGCGGCCGAGCATCGCAGGCGCGTGATCGGGCGGACCCGGGCGATCACGCTCGGGGTGGCCGCGAGCGCGACGGGCGCCTCGGCAGTGCTCGGCATCGCGTTCGCGGGGACCATCCCCGGGCACGCCCGACCGCCCGGTGCACAGACGGCCACGCCGGCCCAGACGCCGGGAGGGGGCTCGTCGCAGGCCCCGGGGGCAGGCGCGCCGAGGACGCCCACCACGGGCTCGGCACAGGCGCCCGGCAGCCAGGCCCCGGGGACCGCCCAGGCCGGCCAGGGCGCCGCCCGCCCTAGCCAGGGCCTGGGCTCCCCGGCACAGCCGCCCACCAGCCCGCCGCCCGCACCGCCGGTGGTCTCCTCGGGTGGTTCCTGACCCATGACCAGCGACGCATCGAGGGTGGCCTGCCCGGCCGGAACGGCGCGATGACCGCTGCCGCGCTGGACGCTGTTCCGCTGGGCACGGTTTCGCTCAGTACGGGGAGCACCGGCGTCAGCCCGCTCTGGTACGCGACGCGGGCGACCGGGGTGGTCGCGCTCCTCCTGCTCACCGCGACCGTGATCATGGGCATCGCCGCGCAGGCGGGACTCGCCGCGCCGGGGCTGCCCCGCGTCGTGACCGGCGGGCTGCACCGGAACGTCTCGCTCCTGGTGCTCGCCTTCGTCGTGGCGCACGTGCTGACCGCCGTGCTGGACAGCTACACGCCGATCGGGCTGGTGTCCGCGGTCGTGCCGTTCAGCTCGGCGTACCGGCCTCTCTGGCTGAGCCTGGGAGCGGTCGCCTTCGACTTGCTGCTCGCGCTCGCGCTGACCAGCCTGGTCCGCGACCGTCTGTCCTACCGCACCTGGCGGGCCGTGCACTGGCTGGCGTATGCGTGCTGGCCGGTGGCGCTGTGGCACGGCCTGGGCACCGGAACCGACAGCCGGCTGCCCTGGCTGCTGGCGGTCGACGCGGTATGCCTGGCCAGCGTGGCGGCCGCGGCGACCTGGCGGCTGGCCCGGGTCCCGCCGGGAAACGCGCGCTCGGCCGCCATCGCGGGCGCGGCGCTGCTGCCGCTGGCCACGGTCACCTTCGTGGCCGCGGGCCCGCTTGCGCCGGGCTGGGCCCGGCGGGCCGGCACACCGACCGCGCTGCTCGGCTCGGTGAGCACCCCAGCCAGCACCGCGACCGCATCACCGGGCGTGCCCTCCGCCGCGCTCCCGGCCGCGGGTGCGGCGGCGTTCGCCGGGCCGGTCAGCCGCGCACCGGGACCGGGCGCCGGCCAGGTCACCATCACGGTGCGCGGCTCCACCAGCGGGACCCCCGCCCGCATGGTGACCATCGTCCTGCGCGGGGCGCCCGACGGCGCGGGCATCGCCATGTCCGCCGGCAGCGTCCAGCTCAGCGGCTCGGGCCAGGAGGCCGCCTATCAGGGCCCCGTCACCGCGCTGAACGGTGATCACCTGGCCGCGGTCCTGCACAGCCCGGCCGGGCCGGCGCGGTCGGCGGCGGTGCTGCTGAACATCAGCGGCAACCGGGCCTCCGGCCAGCTGAGCTGGCCGGCACCGGGGCAGCCGTGAGCGACGGGGCGGCCATGGGACAGGGCACAGCCATGGGCCAGAAGGGCCGCCACCGGGATGACCGGGACGGGACGGTCCGGCGGTTGCCCGCCCGCCGGCTCACCGCCGGCTGGCATCAGGCCGCCCGGGGCGCTAGCCTGCGCGAGCACCACGCCCGG
The DNA here is from genome assembly GCA_963732345.1 of uncultured Actinomycetes bacterium. Lineage (GTDB taxonomy): Bacteria > Actinomycetota > Actinomycetes > Streptosporangiales > Streptosporangiaceae > Bog-532. The sequence continues at coordinate 47,491 of CAVSZI010000023.1, forward strand.
TACGGTCCGCTGCCGGACGCCGGGCGGGAGCTGGCCGAGGCGGTGGCCGAGGCCGGGCTGACCGGCCGCGGCGGGGCCGGCTTCCCGACCGGGGTGAAGATGCGCGCCGTGGCGGACCGCCGGGGCGGGACCGTGGTCGTGGCCAACGGCGTGGAGAGCGAGCCGGCCAGCGAAAAGGACCAGGCGCTGCTGGCCCGGGCCCCGCACCTGGTGCTGGACGGCGCCATCCTGGCCGCCCGCGCGGTCGGCGCCGACATCGTGCACGTGTGCCTGGACCGGATGCGGGACCAGCAGATCACCGGCTTGAAGCGGGCCGTCAGCGAACGCCGGCGGGGCCGCCAGGACCCGGTACGGATCATGGTGCACGGACTGCCCGGGAACTACGTTTCCAGCGAGGAGACCTCCCTGGTCCGCTGGCTGAACGGCGGCGACGCCCGGCCGGTCACCACACCGCCGCGGCCTTCCGACCGCGGTGTCGAACGGCGCCCCACGCTGGTGGACAATGTGGAGACATTGGCCCACGTGGCGCTCATCGCCCGGTACGGTCCCGCGTGGTTCCGTTCGGCCGGAAAATCCCACGCACCCGGGACCTTCCTGGTCACGGCGGCCGGGGCCGTCGCCGGACCCGGGGTTTACGAGGTCGAGGGCGGCACCCTGGCCGGCGACATACTGGAGATGAGCGGCGCGGCCGACGACGGCCACGTCCTGCTCGGCGGCTACGGGGGCACCTGGCACCCCATGCGTGACGTCGCGCACCTCCCGCTCACCGCCGCCGGGCTGCGCCCAGCCGGCGCGTCGCCGGGGCCGGCGTGATCCTCGCCCTCCCGGCCGGCCACTGCGGCCTCGCGGAGACCGCGCGGATTCTCGGCTACATGGCGCGGCAGGGCGCCCAGCAATGCGGCCCGTGCCGGTTCGGGCTGCCGGCCATCGCCGACGACTTCGCCCTGCTCGCCACGGGCAGGCCCCAGGGCGCGCTGCTGGACCGGCTGGACCGTCGTCTCGGCATGATCCCCGGCCGGGGCGCATGCCGGCATCCCGACGGAGCGGTCCGGCTGGCCGCGTCCGCCCTCACCGCCTTCGCCGCCGACGTCCGCGCGCATGCCACCGGGCACCCGTGTGCGCCGTTCCGCCGCGGACGGCCCGCGCCCGGGCTGCCGATCCCCCGGCCCGGGACGGAGGGCGGCTGGCGATGAGCCTGCGGATCCGGATCGACCCCACGGCCTGTACCGGGCATGGAGTCTGCGCCGACCTGCTGCCCGAGCGCATCGAGCTCGACGAGTGGGGCTTCCCGATCATCCAGCCGGAGGTGCCGCTCAGCCTGGCCGCGCACGCGCGGCGGGCCGTCCGGGCCTGTCCCGTGCTGGCTCTTCGGCTGCAGCGAACCCAGGAGAACCAGCGTGAAGGGAGTTCCGGGCATCGTGACCGTAACCGATAGGCGGCGTCATCGCCGCGAGCCGGACGCCACGGACGGCGTCGTGGGTAACGAGCGCCTGACCGGGCTCACCGGCGTCGTGCTGCTGATCGGTTTTGCGATCGAGGGCATGACGCTCCTCGCGCTGCACGGGCTGCTGACCCTGCACTTCTTCCTCGGCATGCTGCTGATCGGGCCGGTGCTGCTGAAGATCGGCTCGACGGTTTACCGGTTCGCCCGCTACTACACCGGCGCGGCGCCCTACGTGCGCAAGGGGCCGCCCGCACCGCTGATGCGCCTGCTCGGGCCGTTCGTGATCCTGACGTCGCTGAGCGTGCTCGGCTCCGGGGTGATGCTGGGCATCGCCGGACCCGGCAGCGGGCCCTGGCTCTTCTTGCACAAGGCGTCGTTCGTGCTGTGGTTCGGGTGCATGGCGCTGCACGTGCTGACCTACGTGTGGCGGCTGCCGCGCATTCTGCTGGGCGCGCCCGGTAAGCCCGGCGGGCGCGCGGGCCCCGCCGGTCCCGGGGGTCCCGGCTCCGGGGGGCGCGCCGGGACCGGGGCGGCACGGAGGGTGGTTCCGGGCGGCGGTATGCGGTGGCTGCTGGTGGGCGCGTCCCTGGCCGGCGGCCTCGTGATTGCGTTGCTGACGATCCACCTGGTGGGTGCCTGGGACGTCCGGCTGGCCTTCCACTGATACTGGGGGGTGGACATGCCGCCCCGCGAGTGATCGCCGCTCTGGCCGGAGCCGCCGTCGGCTGAGGGCCGCTGCCCGTCCCTATCTATGGGCCCATCGTTCCATGGGACCACCGTCGTGTGCCGGCTGCCGCGTACCGGCCGCCGCGCACTCCGAGAGCTGTATGGTCCACATCGCCGAAGTCAGGACGTCAAAGCGGGCGATCTGCTCACGCAGTGCCGCGGCGTCTCCGCTGCGCGCCGAGTCGATCATCTGGAGCGCGGCGTTCTCCAGCCGGGTCAGCCGCGTGGCCAGCAGCGGTAGCCTGCCCGGCGCACCGCGGCGAGGCGGCACGCTGCCCGGTGCACCGCGGGGCGGCGGCACGCTGCCCGCCGCACCGCGGTCAGTGGCCGGGAGCATGTCGCTGCCAGCCGCCCTTACCTCGGCCAGGATGGCGTCGGTGGCCTCGATGACCTGCTGAACGGCACACGGGCGCAGCGGCGCCCCACCCGGGCCGCCGGCCAGCATCCACAATCGGGCCATGTGCGGGGCGCAGCGCGCCTGATGAGCGTGGACCGTATCTGACGCAATCATCTTGTACCACCTCCTCGGGTCGGCGCATTTCTCATTCCATGCAGTCCGCGCGAGGGCAACTAGAGACCAAGGTCCCTGCTGGTGCAGGCGGCCTCGTCCTCGCGTGCGAAGTTCCGCTATGCGCACGCACGTTCTCGCCTGGGACGTGGGCGCGCCCGGGTGTCGTGGGCGTGACGGGCACCCAGGCGTGCCTACCGGACGTCCCGGGCCCGTCGCGAGCGCAGCGGAATGGGCGGGGTCATAGGCCCTTCCGCGCGACCGACCTCTGACCCTACCCGGCAACGCGGGAGAGGATAACCCTCAAAGCTGGCGAATGTGCCCCCAATGCCTCAGGCGGCACGCGCCCAGACTCTGGGCGGGGTCCCGTGTCAAACGGACCGGACGGGCCGCCCAGCCAACCCAACGGACCACGAAAGGGCCAACCATGAAACTCACCATCCTGGCGGCACTGGGTGCCGCCGCCGTCTGCGCGGCCCTCTTCATGGGCAAGGAGGACATCCGGCGATTCGTCCGTATGCGCAACATGTAGCAGCGGCAAACCGGTGAGCGGCACGCGACGGATAACGGCCTCTCGCATAGCCCATTCCAGAGCGACCTGTGAATGACCGGAGCCGTCGATTCCGACGATTATCCCGGACATTTTTGTCTGCTATGGGTGCTTTGTCACTTATGGGCGGTGATCTGCTGGGCCCGATCTGCTGGGCCGACTTATCTGGCCCTGCTGACGCCAGAGCCCATCCGGCGGCCCGTTCAGAGGCGCAATTCACCAGGCCGGTGGACCCCTTTCCTATCCGGCGGGGACCTAGTTTCCCCCGCACTGAGGACCTTCGTCCCTGCTCATTGGGGGCTAATGCGCATACCGTGACAGAAGACACTAGGCCGTCCGGTACGTCCGGGCGGATTTGCTCAAAGAAGGCGTGACTGGCTTATGACCGAGAACAGGTCGGGAGACCCGGCGATCCGCGTGTTCCTCCTGGACGACCACGAGCTCGTTCGCATCGGAGTGCGGGACCTGCTGGAGTCTCAGCCGGATATCCGGGTAATCGGCGAGGCCGGCACGGCCGCGTCGGCCATGGCCCGGATCCCGGCGCTGCGGCCGGACGTGGCCATCCTGGACGTGCGGCTGCCCGACGGTGACGGGATCAGCGTCTGCCGCGAGATCCGCTCCCGGATGCCCGAGGTCGCCTGCCTGATGCTGACCTCTTTCGAGGATGACCAGGCACTGTTCGACGCGGTGATGGCCGGGGCCGCCGGTTACGTGCTCAAGCAGATTCACGGAACGGACCTGGTGGGAGCGGTGCGGACGGTGGCGTCCGGCCAGTCGATGCTCGATCCCCGGGCGGCCAGCAAGCTGATGGCCCGGCTGCGGGACACCTCGCAGAAGCGGGACCCGCTGGCCGGGCTGACCGGGCAGGAGCGCCGCATTCTCGAGCTGATCGGCGAGGGCCTGACCAACCGGCAGATCGGGGAGCGGATGTTCCTGGCCGAGAAGACGGTCAAGAACTACGTGTCGGCCCTGTTCCAGAAGCTCGGCATGGAACGCCGCACGCAGGCCGCCGCGTACGCCGCGCACATCTTCGGCGAGAGCGACCCGGACCACCAGGCGTACGTCTGATCCCTCCGCGGGAATCGGCCGTACACGAACGGGAGGCGCTCCCCGCCGGATGCCGCCCGTTTCCACGCCCGTCGGCGTGGCGGGGGCGGATTCGGGCCGCGTTCTCAGCGCATAGAGCTGAGGACGCGGCCCGAATCCATTTGACCGCCTCCAGCGCGCGCTCAGAGGGGCCCGTGTGGTCCGTGTGACGGAAGCTGGTGCTGCTGCTGAGGGCGGTGCTTCAGGTCGGCGTCCAGTTCGTACCGGAGCGGGACGGCGTTGGGCACGTTAAGCCGGGCGCTGGCCTCGTCGCTGACCCCCTCCAGGTGCTTGATCAGCGCGCGCAGCGTGTTGCCGTGCGACACCACGAGGACCAGCGAGCCGGCCGAAGGTCCGGCACGATCGCGTCGTACCAGTACGGCAGCAGGCGGGCGGTGAGGTCCCGCAGCGACTCTCCGCGCGGCCGGGCCTCCGGCGGCAGCGCCGCGTAGCGGGGATCGGCGAACTGCGAATGCTCGGCGCCGGGCTTGAGCAGCGGCGGCCGGACGTCGTAGCCGCGGCGCCAGGCCATGTACTGCTCCTCGCCAAAGGCGGCGCGCACCTCCGCCTTGCGGCGGCCCTGCAGCGCGCCGTAGTGGTTCGAGTTGAGCCGCCAGGACCGGCGCACCGGGATCCAGTCCCGGTCGCAGCGGGCCAGCGCCACCTCGGCCGTGTGGATCGCGCGCCGCTGCACCGAGGTGTGCACGACGTCCGGCCGCAGGCCGTCCGCGGCGAGCAGGTCCCCGGCGCGGGCCGCCTGCTCCTCGCCGTGCGCGGAGAGGCCGACGTTCACCCAGCCGGTGAACACGTCCAGCGCGTTCCACGCGCTCTCACCGTGGCGCAGCAGCACCAGGCGGTAGCGCGGAACGCGGGAGCCATTGGAGTTCGTGCTCACCGTTCCAGGCTCCGTCACCCCGCCGCCGCGACGGCAGGGGCCAGTGTCACCCGGGGCGGGACTTTCGGCCCGCGGGACCTTCGACCCAGGGGGTGGAGGGCGGAGGCCCCGCCGTAGTGCGGCCATTTACCGCTACTCCCCCGGTCCGGAGTCCCCTGAACTGGGACAAGGAACGGTTGACGGAAGAAGGCGAGCGCTATGAGCGCCAAGGTGATGGACGTCATGACGAGCAAAGTGGTGGCGGTACACACCAACGCGTCGTTCAGGGAAATCGCCGCCACGCTCCGCGACCGGCGGGTGAGCGCGTTCCCCGTGCTGGACGACGCCGGCACCGTGATCGGGGTGGTGTCGGAGGCCGACCTGATCGCCAAGGAAGCCCTCGAAGCCGGCTACGAGACCCATCCCGGACCGCTGTCCGGGCTGCTGCACCGGCGCGACCTGGAGAAGGCCCGGGGCGCGACCGCGGGCGAGCTGATGAGCCGGCCACCGGTCACGGTGCGCCCGGATGACCTCGTCAGCCACGCCGCGCACCTGATGTACGACCGGCGGGTCAAGCGGCTGCCCGTGGTCGACGCGGACGGCAGGCTGGTCGGGATCATCAGCCGAACCGACGCGCTGAGCGTCTTCAGCCGGTCCGAGCGGGACATCCGCCAGGAGATCACCCAGGACGTCCTGCTCCAGCGGTTCCTCGCCGACCCCGCGTCCTTCACGGTCACCGTGAAGGACGGCATCGTCACCCTGGCGGGCCGCCCGGAGACCGCTCAGCTGGGACACGACATCGTCGCCGCGGTCCGGCACCTCGAGGGCGTGGTGGCCGTGCGCGACCGGCTCAGCTATCCCGCACGAGCCGAGTACGTCCCGCTATCCGGATCGCTGTTCTGACCGACCGCGCCGGACCGTTGCTTGGAGGCAGGGATGAGCATAACGCCCGTCACCGCGAGGGCCAGCGTCTACGCGCTGCTGACCGACGGGACAACGGTCGAGATCCGGCCCGCCCGGACCGATGATCTGCCTGCGATGAAGGCGATGCATGAGGGAATGTCCGCCGATAACTCCTACCTGCGTTTCTTCAACTTCAGCCAGCTCTCCGCGGAGCAGGAGGCCGCACGCGTCTGCCGGCCGTCCGGGGCCGACCACGCCGCGCTGCTGGCGCTGTGCAGCGACCAGGTCGTCGGCATCGCCAGCTATGAGGTCAACGACCACGGGCCCGCGGCGGAGATCGCCATCGCGGTGCCCGACAACATGCACAACCGGGGCATCGGAGCCCTGCTTCTCGAGCACCTCGTCTCGGACGCGGGCCTCCGGGGCATCACCACCTTCACCGCCTCCGTCCTGACGCAGAACGCCGAGATGCAGCGGGTCTTCAGGGACGCCGGGCTGAGCGCCCGGCGCCAGCTGGACGGAGGCGTCATCGAGTTCACCTGCGACCTGCCGGGCGATGACGCCGATCCGCGCTGGGACCCGTTCCTGGACGCGGCGGCGGACCGGGAGCGCAGCGCCGACGTGGCGAGCCTGCGGCACGTGTTCCAGCCCGGTTCGGTGGCCGTGGTCGGCGCCAGCCGCCGGATGGGGACGGTCGGCCGCGCCATCCTGCACAACATCGTCACCGCTGGTTACCAGGGCCGGATCTACGCGGTTAATCCGCACGCGGCCCACATGGAAGCGGTCAGGTGCGTGGCATCGGTCAGCGCGCTCCCCGAGCCGGTCGACCTCGCGGTCATCGCCGTGCCCGCGGTGGCCGTGTCGGCGGTCGCCGACGAATGCGGGCGGCGCGGCGTCAAGGCGCTGGTCGTCATCACCGCGGGACTCGACACACCACAGGGCGCCGATCTGCTGGCCATCTGCCGCCGCTACGGCATGCGGCTGGTCGGCCCGAACTGCTTCGGCATCGCCGTGCCCAGCATCGGGCTGGACGCGACCTTCGCCGCCCGTCATCCCGAACCCGGGACGGCAGGCCTGGTCATGCAGTCCGGCGGGCTGGGCTTCGCGCTGGCTGACCGGCTGTCCCGGCTGGGCCTCGGGGTCTCGTCCTTCGCCTCGATCGGCAATAAGTACGACATCTCCAGCAACGACATGCTGATGTGGTGGCAGCAGGACGGCAAGACCAAGCTCGCGGTGCTCTACATCGAATCGTTCGGTAACCCGCGTAAGTTCGCCCGCACCGCGCGGCACGTCGGCCGGACCATCCCGGTGCTCACCGTCCTCGCGAGCCGGTCAGCGGCCGGCCAGCAGGCCGCCGCGTCGCACACGGCGGCGGTCGCCTCGCCGCTGGTGACCAGGGAGGCCCTCTTCCAGCAGGCCGGCATCATCGCGACCGAAAGCCTCGGTGAACTGCTCGACGTCGCGGCGCTGCTGGCCACCCAGCCCGTCCCGGCGGGTTCGCACGTCGCGATCGTGTCCAACGTCGGCGGGGCCGGGGTGCTGACCGCCGACTCGTGCACGGAGCACGGCCTGGTCGTGCACCGGCTGAGTGGTGAAACCCGGCGGCGGCTGCACGCGCTGGTGCCGGCCGGCGGCGCGGTCACCGGCCCGGTGGACACCACCGCCACCGTGTCCGAGGATTCCTTCCGCCGCTGCCTGGAGATCGTGGCCGCGGACCGGGGCGTGGACGCGGTCATCGCCCTGGTCCTGTCGACCGCGGCCACCGGCGATCTGGTCTCGGCGATCAGTTCCGCGGACGTCAGCGTCCCGCTCGCGGCCGTCGTGCTCGATCAGGCCGAGGCGGTCAGGCTGCTGCCCCGGGCCCCCTGGGACGCCGGGCAGGCCGGGGCCGGCGCGGGCGAGAACACGGGCGAGGGCGGGGCAACGGCCGCGCACCCAGCCGCGTCCGTCCCGTCCTACGCCGATCCCGAGATGGCGGCTCAGGCCATGGCCCTCGCGGCCGGGTACGGCGCGTGGCGGGCGCGGCCGCCGGGGCACATTCACGACTTCAGCGACGTGGAGACGGACGAGGCCCGGGCGCTTATCCAGACCTACCTGCACCGCTCCCCCAACGGAGGGTGGCTGCCGCCGGACAAGGCGGCCGCGCTGCTCGCGCGCTACGGAATCCGGCTGACCGAGCTGACCCCGGTCTCCAGCGCCGATGAGGCGGTCCGGGTCGCGGCCGGCGTCGGCGGCCCGGTCGTGCTCAAGGCCGACGTCCCCGGCCTGCTGCACAAGACCGACGCGGGAGCGGTCCAGCTCGACCTGCGCACCGAACTGGAGATCCGGCGCGCCTGGCGCCTGCTGACCAGCAAGTTCGGGCCCCGGCTGCGCCAGGTGCTGCTCCAGCCCATGATCAGCGGCGGCACCGAGGTCATCATCGGCGTCGCGCAGGAGCCCACCTTCGGGCCGCTGATCATCTTCGGCCTCGGCGGCGTCGCCACGGACGTGCTGGCCGACCACACGGCCCGGCTCGCGCCGCTCACCGACACCGACGCGTACGAGCTCATCCACTCCATCCGGTCGGCACCGCTGCTGCTCGGGCACCGGGGCAGCCCGGCCGCCGATCTCGCGGCGCTGCAGGAAACGCTGCTGCGGATCTCCCGGCTGGCCGACGACCTTCCCGAGATCGCGGAACTGGACCTCAACCCGGTCATCGCCCGCCAGGACGGGGTGTTCGCCGTCGACGTCCGGATCCGGCTCACTCCGGCCAAGCCGCGGGACCTCTTCCTGCGGAAGCTCCGCTGACGCGGAGCGTACCAGCGCGGCGCGCGGCGGGACCTCTTCCTGCGGAAGCTCCGCTGACGCGGGGCGTACCGGCGCCGGCGCGGCGTGAGTGCCCGCATGGATGTGGTTCCCGCTGCGCTCCGGGGAAGCTAAGTTTGGTTTGTGAGCGACAACAATTCCGCGGAAGGACCGATCCGGGTCTTCCTGCTCGACGATCACGAGATCGTCCGGCTCGGGGTCCGTGATCTCCTCGAGGGCCAGCCGGACATCAAGGTGATCGGGGAGGCGGGGACGGCGGCCTCCGCGCTGGCCCGGATCCCGGCGCTGAAACCCGACGTGGCCGTGCTGGACGTACGGCTGCCCGACGGCGACGGGGTGAGCGTCTGCCGCGAGATCCGCTCCCGGATGCCCGAGGTCGCCTGCCTGATGCTGACCTCCTTCGGCGACGACGAGGCACTGTTCGATGCGGTGATGGCCGGGGCGGCGGGCTACGTGCTCAAGCAGATCCGCGGTACCGACCTGGTGGGCGCGGTGCGTACGGTGGCGTCCGGCCAGTCGATGCTGGACCCGAAGGCGGCCAGCCAGCTGATGGCCCGGCTGCGGGACGCGTCGCAGAAGCGGGACCCGCTGGAGGGGCTGACCGGGCAGGAGCGCCGCATCCTGGAGCTGATCGGCGAGGGCCTGACCAACCGGCAGATCGGCGAGCGGCTATTCCTGGCCGAGAAGACGGTCAAGAACTACGTGTCGGCCCTGTTCCAGAAGCTCGGCATGGAACGGCGCACCCAGGCCGCCGCGTACGCCGCGCGCGTCTTCGGCGAGCAGCGCGGCGCGGGCGGCGGGGCCGCCGGAGGCGTAGACGGCCACCAGGGAAAGGACCTTCCTGCTTAGCCAGGCCGGACCTTCGTCCCTGTGCCCGGCGTCACGGGGCGAATATCCCTTAGCCATGAACGCAGATGCACCCACGCTACGGCTGCTCCCGGCTGGCGAATGCCTGCGGCGGCTGAGGTCGGTCCCGGTCGGACGCATCGCTTATACCAAGAATGCGCTTCCCGCCGTCGAGCCGGTGAAATTCGCCCTCGACGGGCAGCACATCGTGATCCGGATTGATCCCGGCTGCGCGCTCGCTACGGCTCTGCACCATACCGTGGTGGCGTTCGAGGCCGATTACATGGACTGTGAGCACCAATGCGGCTGGAGTGTCACGATCGTGGGCAACGCCCACGAGGTGGTCAATCCCCGCGAGATCAGCAAGCTCCGGGCCAGCGGGCTGCAGTCCTGGGCCTCGGCCGGCGACGGGTACTTCTTCCGCATCATGCCGGGCATCGTGACCGGCCAGGAAATGCTGGACGCTAGGTAGGGCCGGGGGATGCCCCGGACGGCACCCGCCACACCAGTTCGGTGCCCGCCCCGTCCGCGCCGGCCGGCCCAGCCGCAGCTCCCCGCCGAGCTTCTCGGCGCGCAGCCGGAGATTACGCAGCCCGCTGCGCCGGCCATTGGGGGGGATACCGACCCCGTCGTCGGTGACCCGCACGATCAGGAAACCCTCGGCGTCGACGTCCACGCTCACGTCGATCCGATCCGCCTGCGCGTGCCGGGCGGCATTGGACAGCGCCTCGCGCAGCGCGGTGAGCATGTCCTCGGCGACCTCCGTCCGCACCCGGTCGTTGAGCTTCGCGCCCAGCCGCAGGGACGGCGCGAAGCCGGCCAGCGGCGTCATCTCCTCCACGACCGCCACGATCGCCTCGCGCAGGTTGGGCTGGGAGTCCTGCCCGCGGGACTGCAGGGCGAAGATCGTCAGGCGGATGTCCTTGATGGTCTCGTCCATCGCGTCCACGGCCCGCTTGACCCGGGCGGCCGTCTCGGGCCTGGTGATCATGGGCACCGTGCCCTCCAGCGACATCCCGGTCGCGTACAGCCGCTGGATCACCAGGTCGTGCAGGTCCCGGGCGATCCGGTCGCGGTCTTCGAACAGCGACAGGCGCTCCGCGTCGTTGCGCCGGTCGGCCAGTTCCAGCGCGATGCCCGCCTGCACGGCGAAGGACGCGACGACCGCCGCGGTGGGCTCGGGGAACGGTATCCCGCCCCGCCGCCGGCCGATGGTGAGCACGCCGCGCACGTCGCCCGCCGCCCCGAGCGGGAACAAGACGGCCGGGCCGATGTGGCCCATCGGTTCCCGCACCACCCCGGCCGTCCGCTCGTCCGTGGCGAAATCGTCGACCGCGAGCGACTCCCCGGTATTCAGCACGTGCCCGGACAGCGACTGTTCGGCCGACAGGACCAGGCCGCGCGTGTCATCGGCGCCTTCCCCCTCCGCGAACCTGATCGTCAGCCGCCTGGTGTCCAGCTCCGGCAGCGCCAGCACGACCAGATCCGCGTGCGACAGCTCGCGGACCTGCCTGGTCAGCCCGGCCAGCACCGTGTCGGGATCGGCCCCGGACAGGAGGCTGGTCGCGACCTCGGCGTTGGCCTGCATCCACCGTTGCTGCCGCCGCGCCGCCTCGTACAGCCGGGCGTTCTCGATCGCGACGCCGGCCGCCGAGCCCAGCGCGACCAGGACCGCCTCGTCGTCCTCGGTGAACTCGCCGCCCCCCTGCTTCTCGGTCAGATACAGGTTGCCGAATACTTCGTTGCGGACGCGGACCGGAACGCCGAGAAAACTCTGCATGGGGGGATGACCCTCGGGAAACCCGGACGAATCGGGATGAGCCGCGATGTCGGCGAGGCGCAGCGGCTTCGGGTCGCGGATGAGCAGACCGAGCAGGCCCAGGCCTTCCGGCCAGTGGTCGACCTTGCTGATGGCCTCGTTGTCCAGGCCCACCGGGATGAACTCGGCCAGCCGCCGGCCTTCGCCGATCACCGCGAGTGCGCCGTACCTGGCGTCCACGAGCTCGACCGCCGCCTCCACGATGCGCTTGAGCGTGCTCTCGAGGTCCAGGCCCGAGCCGACGGCGACGACCGCCTCGAGGAGGCCGTGCATCCGGTCACGGGTCGCCAGGACGACCTGCAGCCTCGACTGCAGCTCAGCGAGCAGCTCGTCCAGTTGCAGGTGCGGGAGCACCGCGGGACGGCCACCGGAACGAGATTCCATCAGCCAACCCTCTCAGATACGTACGCTCACGCTCATACAGGACGCCGGACCGCACAGCTCAGCGTAACCACCCGCCGGACAGAGAGCCAGAACCCATGATCACCAAGGGCGTGGCCAATGCCGAACGGACCTGAGCGGGACGATACCGCCCGGCTGGCGGTGATCCGGACGGCGGTCAGCCCGGGCGGTGGCGCCGATGGCCAGGCCCGGCGGCCGCGGGCACCTGTTTCCCGCGTTGTCAAGGTTGGGTACGGACCAAAGTCCCGGCCTGTCGTTGCCGACGGCCCTCGCCATCGCGCCGACGAGCCGCAATTGTTCATCAGGTGAGCATCGAGGGAAAGGCGGCCCGTCCCCTGGGCCCGTACTCAGCAGACGGCCTGGCTCAGGCCAGCACCGGCGCGCGGCATACAGGACACGTGCGGCGCACAGAACAGAGGTGGGGCAGCATGACCGCCAGTCAGGAAACAGCAGACCGCCTAGCGCAGCCGGACAGCGGATTCTCGTGGCCGTCCCCGCCCTACCCGGGCGACCTGAGCCGCAGAGTCACCCAGCGGCGGCAAGAGCTCAAGCTGACCCGCCAGCAGGTCGCGGCGCGCGCCAACGTGAGCCTGCGGTATCTGGAATACCTGGAGAACTACCCGGGCATGCCCACCGGCGCGGTGCTGCGCCAGCTTGCCGCCGCCCTGCAGACCAGCCCGGCCGCCCTGCTGGGCGCGGGCGTGGAGACGCTGCCGGGCGGCCGGCCGCTGAACCCCCAGGTCACGACGGAGCGGCTGGCACCGGCCGAATGCCGCCAGCTGATCGCCTCCGGCGGGATCGGGCGGATCGGATTCCCGACCGCGTCCGGGACGATGATCCTGCCCGTCAACTACGCCATCGCCGCGAACACCATTGTGATCCGGGCCGGGTCGGGCTCCGTCATCGCCGCACACGGCGACGGTGACGTTTCCTTCGAAGTCGACCACATCGACGAGGCGCTGGAGCAGGCGTGGAGCGTGCTCGTGCAGGGCCAGGCCCACCGCGTCCTGCAGCGTACCGAACTGGCCCACCTGCAGCGGTGCGCGGTGCTGCAGCCGTGGCCCGGCGGCGAGCACGACGCCTACATCCGGATCGCCCCGCACCGGATAAGCGGACGGCGCATCGTCCGCCGCTGAAATCCCGCCACGGGACCTTGGTCCTCACCGCCGAGGGCCCGCGTCCCTACGTGAGCTGCCGTTTTGCCCGTGATCATGGTCACGACACGGATAAACGCCGGTGTCCGCGCATTGCGTCCTAGCAGAACGAGCATGGGAGGCCACACCACGGGCCTTGGTCCCTACCGGCCCGCTGACCGCCGCCCTCTGATGAGACGTACGACGCAGCAATAGGAGAAGGTGAGACCGATGAGCACGCTGCTGCACCGGGACCCCAGGAACGCGGTCCCCGAGCTGCTCGAGTGGCTGGAGTCCCCGTTCATGACGCTCCGGCCCTACCTGGCGCAGCCGATCAGGGTCGAGGACTACGTGGCCGACGGCCGCTACGTGGTGCGCGCTGAGCTGCCGGGCTTCGACCCGGAGAAGGACGTCGAAGTGACCGTCGGGCCCGGCTTCCTCACCATCAAGGCCGAGCGGGCCGATGAGTCCGAGGGCAAGCACCATTCCGAGTTCCGCTACGGCAGCTTCACCCGCACGGTCATGCTGCCGGCGGACGCCGACGACGAAGACGTCACGGCCGGCTGCCACAACGGCATCCTGACGGTGAGCATCGGCCTGAAGAACACCGAGAAGGAATCCCACCGCAAGGTCCCGGTCACAAAGGGTGCCCCGGTTCCCGCGGCGGGCTGACCTTTCCGGCGGCTGACCTTGGCGGGGGCGCATGTGGTCCACGTGACGGAAGCGAGTGCTGGCTGAAGCCCTCGCCGCGATCACATCGCTGCGGTGCCCCGGGCCCTGTCGCTCAGGGAACTGCTGAACCGGCTCGATGAGATCGTGGCCGGCCGCTGATGTCCGGGCCGGCCTGCTGGCTGCTGCACACCCCCTATGCTGCGGAAAAGTCGCCGCAAAACGGCGGAAGAGCCAGCGCCGGCGCGTCAGGCGAGCATCTCCGCCAGGATCTCCGTGACCTTGCGGGCGACGGCGCCGGACACGTCCGCGGGGGCGGACACGTCCGCGGGGGCTGGTCCGCCGGCCGGGACGGACCGGGCAGGACCTGCGGTGGAAAGCTGGTCGGCCAGCATGAGGAGGGCGGCGGCGACACCGGCCAGCTGCGCTTCGAGCTGCAGGGTCTGTCCGCCTACCTGGTCCACGTCCAATTTGGCCTCGTCGGCTACCAGGGCCACCCGCTCGAGCCGCGCCTCCACTTCGCGGAGCTTAACGTCGAGCCCCTGCAGGCGAAGCTGCACGGCCAGCAGGTTCTCCTCCAGCACCACTGTCTGCGGTACGCCGACCCACGGATCGATCTGCCGAGCCATTGATCCCACCACCCAGATGTCACGCAGCCTGCTTTCCCGCCCCGCGACGGGTGTCCGGCGCAGGTCCGCGGGAGCAGGCCACCGGGGCGGAACGCCCTCACCGGTTAGCACAGCACGGCCTGTTCGGTACGTCACAGGAAGAACGGCCGAAATCTGCCGGGCCCTAAGTCCCCGTTCCAAGTTCAGAGCACCCCAGTTTGCCCCAGGCGCAACACAAGGGGACGAAGGTCCCGGAAGGCTAGTGACTCACCTCCCTGGATGAGCCCTCCCACCTGGGAGGAAGTTGGGGGCCACACTGTTTCGCGCGGGCCCGTCCCGCCTTCCAGCCGGAGCATCTGATGGCAGCCATAGCGTTTGCGGGCTCCACGCCCGCCGCGATCGATTTGAATCAGCCCGGGACATACCTGCACTGGTCGATCTTTGATGTGTCAGTGGCGAACCTTGTCCTGGTCGCCGTCATGGTCGTCATCTTCGGCGCGGCCCTGCTGATCCCCTTCCCGCATGGGAAAAAGGACACGGAGGAGGCCGCGGCCAGCGCCGGAGCCGGCGGCGAGTACGACGCGGACCTCGCCGACGACACTGGAGACGGGGCCGCAGCCGCCGAGCCCGCGCGGACACCGGGGCCAGACGACGACATGTGGACGGCCCGGGTGCGCAACTGGGCGCTGCGGGTCCTGCCGCCGGGCAAATTGCTGCCGGACCGCCAGCCCGCCTATGTGCGGTCCTGGATCTACATCTTCGGCGTGGCCTCGCTGGCCGCGCTGGGCGTCGTGATCGCCAGCGGGTGCGCGATCGCGCTGGGCGGGCCGGACTGGTGGCACTACAACCCGGTCGGCCACTTCCTCAACAGCCTGCACCTGTGGAGCGTCGAGCTGTTCATGGCGTTCCTGGTCATCCACCTGTGGGGCAAGTTCTGGATGGCCGCCTGGCGGGGGCGGCGCGCGATGACCTGGATCACCGGCGTGGTGGCGTTCGTGGCCTCGGTGGTGGAGTGCTTCACCGGCTACCTGTCGCAGCAGAACTTCGACTCCCAGTGGATCGCCACGAACGGCAAGGACGCCTTCAACGCGGTCGGCGTCGGGTCGTTCTTCAACCTGATGAACTTCGGCCAGATGCTGATGTGGCACATCGTCCTTCTCCCCATCATCCTGGTCGCCATCATCGGCGCGCATGTGCTGCTGGTCCGGGTGCGCGGCGTGAGCCATCCGCTCCCGGTCAGCCGGCCGCGCGGGCTGGCCGCCCGCCGCGCCGCCCGGGCCGCCGACCAGGCCGCGTGGCGCGGGCCGACCCGGCGGTACGACATTCTGAAGGAGGGCACGATCGCCTCCGTCGTGGTGCTCGCCCTGACCTTCGGCCTGGCCGGGCTGCTGTCCTCGCCTAACGTGCCCCCGGTCACAGTCCGCAGCTGGGTCCAGGTCGCCCCGGACGACTTCCTGGCCACCGCCGCGACCGAACTGGACGGCACCAGCCTGACCGCGACCTACGGGCCGCCCTACAACAACAACGGCACGCCGCAGTCGCTCCTGTTCGCCCCGGCGAACATACTCGGGGTGCGGCAGCCCATCGACGCCGCCCAGACCTTCGTGCTGAGCCCGCTGGCGAAGAACGCACCGACCGACCCGGCCCTGGCGGCCGCGCTCAGGATCTACAACGCGGCTTCCCCTGCCCAGCAGGTGAAATGGGCGACCGCCTACGGCAACGCGGTGACCAAGGTCAAGTTCGTGAACGGCAACCCGGTGGTGCCCAGGGCCAACGACGGCCCCGTTCCGCTGATGCTGGCCACCGAGCTCACGCTGGCGCGCAGCGGGGCCATCGACGCCGACCTGTCCGGCGCGCAGCCGTTCTACGGGACCAACTTCACCGAGCCGCTGCTGTTCCTGAATGACGGGGCCTACTACGCCAACCAGGCCACGGCCCAGCACCTGACCGGTGACCAGTGGGGCGTGATGAACGAGACCGGCAGTTACCCCGGCCAGCCGTGGCTGTGGCTGTTCCAGCTCTGGTACCACGTGCCCGGCTTCGACAACTCGGCCAACGTGGACCTCATCGCGATCTACCTGACCGGAGCGGCCACGATTCTGCTCCTGCTGGTGCCGTTCATCCCGGGCCTGCGTGACATCCCGCGCTACATCCCGCTGCACCGGCTGGTCTGGCGGCAGTGGAACGCCCGGCCCGAGGGCCCCCAGGAGCCCGGAGGGCCGGTGGCGCCCGAACGGCATCCCGCTGGGACCGCAGGCGACAAGTAGCCAGGCCTCCGAAATACCCGCCTGACGGGTAGCCCGCTGGTATTTCCGAGCGCCCAGCGCCTGCCGGGGCGCAGCCGGTACCAGGCGGCAGCGCTAGACCGGGGCCGGTGGTGTCCGTGTCGGCGCTACCGGACTGAGCGCGTGCGGAAGGTGCAGCCGCACGGTCGCCCCGCCGTCCGGGCGGTTGCAGGCCGTGGCCGATCCGCCGTGCGCGGCGGCGATGGCCTGCACGATGGCGAGACCGAGGCCCGCGCCGCCGTCGCTGCGGACCCGGCCGCCGTCAGGGCGGCGGAACCGCTCGAACGCGTGCGGCAGGAAATCGGCGGGGAAACCGGGCCCGGCGTCGGCCACTTCGATCTCGAGAACGGGGCCCTCGGCCCGGGCCGTCACCACGATGACGGAACCGGCCGGCGCAAACCGTGAGGCGTTGTCGAGAAGGTTGTCAACGGCCTGGCGGATCCGGTCCGGGTCAACGTCCGCACGCAGGCCGGCCGGGACGTCGACACGGCAGGTGAGGCCGGCCGCCGTGAGGCGGGAACCGACTCGTTCCCCGCTGCGCGTCACCAGCGATCCGATATCCGACGGCTCGAGCCGGACGGTGAGCCGGTCCTCGTCGCTGCGCGCGAGCATCAGCAGATCGTCGGTGATACGCGCCAGCCGGGCGGCCTCTTCGGCCGCACTGTGCACGGCGGCGGCTAGTTCCTCCCGGGTCCTGCCCGGCCGTCCGGCCAGCTCTAGTTCTCCGCGCAGCACTGCGAAAGGCGTCCGCAGTTCGTGGCTGGCGTCGGCGACCAACCCGCGCTGCCGCGCCAGTGCCCGCTGCAGCCGGGTAAGCAGGTCGTTCATCGTCCCGGCCAGGGCGGCGATCTCGTCCCGTGTCCGCGGGATCTCAACGCCCGCTCCCTGGTCCTGCTCCGACAGTGCGGCCACCTGCCGGCGGAGACGCTCGACCGGCGAAAGGGCCATGCCTGCCAGCCAGTAGGCGCCGAGCCCCGCCACCGCGACGGCGACCGCGCCCCCGATGGCCAGTTCGCGGGCCGCCTGGCCCTGCGTGACGTCGAACGCTTCCAGGGAAACGCCCGCCACGGCGACCGAGCCCGGATGACCGGTCAGCGGTGCGGCGGTAATCCGCTCGTTTTCCCCGTCGAGCATCCGGGTCACGGTGATCCGGCCGCGCCGCGCCTGGCCCACTTCGGCGGCGGTCAGCAGGGGCGTGGTCCCCGCGTCTGGGCTCGCGCCGCGGACGTGATTCGCGCCGTCGACGACCTGGACGACGTACTCGCCCGGGGCCGGGCTGACCGCGGCCGGCGACGTGTTCTGCTGGCCAGCGGGGAGATACTGGGCCGCCTGCGCGAGCTGCACCCCGAGCTGGGAGTCGATCGTTCGCAGCTGCGCTGACGACAGGGCGCTGATGAACAGCCAGCTCCCGAGGGCGAACGTGATCGCTGTGGCCGCCGCGAAGGCGAGCGCGAGACGCAGCCGGATGGGCACGTCAGTGCCCTTACCCGGCCAGCCGGAGGCGGTAGCCCATGCCCCGGACCGTCTCGATGTCGTGCCGGCCGAACGGTGTGTCGATCTTGCGCCGGAGGTAGTTCACGTACTGGTCGACGACGTTGGATCCCCCGTCGTAGGCGAAGTCCCAGACGTCCGCAATGACCTGCGAGCGGGTGAGCACCTGCCCCGGGTGCCGCAGGAACAGCTCCAGCAGCGAGAACTCCTTCGGGGACAGGTGCAGTTCGGTACCGTCCCGCCACGCCCGCTTGGCCGCCGGATCCAGCTTCAGGTCTCCCTCCGCCAGGACGACGGGCCGTGAGCGGTCGTCGCGGCGGGACAGCGCACGCAACCGCGCCGCGAGTTCCAGCAGGCTGAACGGTTTGACCAGGTAGTCGTCGGCGCCCGCGTCGAGCCCGCGGACCCGGTCCCCCACGCTGTCGCGGGCCGTCAGCATCATTACCGGCATCCATTTCCCGGCTGCCCTGAGCCTCCGGCACAGCTCGAATCCGTCGTAGCCGGGGAGCATGACGTCGAGGACGATCGCCCCGTACGGGTTCTCGGTCGCCAGCCACAGGCCTTCCGGGCCGTCCTGGGCGATGTCGACCGCGTAGCCCTCTTCCTCCAGCCCGCGCTTCAGCAGGCGGGCCATCCGGATTTCGTCCTCCACCACGAGCACCCGCATACCCGCAGGTTATGTAAGTCCTGATGAGAAAACGATGAGAGTTTCGGTCCCGGCCGGGCCACGGGTCCCGGAAAGATGAGAACGCCTCTCATGGTTCTCTCACGGCCACCTCACCGGCGCGCACGCATCCTGGGACTGTCACCCTTTCTGGCCAGGAGCACACCGATGAATCAAGAGCCTCAGGATCCGCAGGACCCGGCGGGGCGGCGAAAGCTGTCCGGGCCAGGCAAGCCACCCAGGACCGAATGGTCCACGGAAGGGCGCCGGGACGGCTTGCGGCGGGTCCGCCACATGTCCAACTGGACCGCCGCGGGGCTGATCGCCGCGACAGCGGTGACCACCGGGTACCTGGCCCGCGGCAGCGTGACGACTGGCGCGCCGTCCGCGGCGGCGCGGGCCAGCGCCGCGAGCGCCGCCAACGCGGGCAGCGCCACGGCGTCTGGGAGCCACAAGGCATGCATCACCGTGCCGGTCGCCACCTCCGGCGGTTCGGGTGTCACCAGGCAGGCACCGGTCACGACGTGCCGCTCTGGCGCGGTCGGCTCCGGCCCGGCCGTCGTCTACGTGACCGGGCCGTCGAACGGCGGGGACAACTGATGCGGACCCCGGCCCCGCCCGAATCGATCGCCGGCCTCCCCCGCCTGGGCACGGGCGTGTCCCACGTCGCCGTCAGCCGCGGGTGGACCCCCGTCGGCATCGGGACGGACACCGCGGCCGTCGCCGAGCGCGATGCCCTCGGCACGAACGTGCGGGTGGCCGTCTGGCCGGCCCACCATCTGGCGGCGGTACTGGGCGCGGTCGACGCGGAACTGGACCGGCTCGACCGCGCGGCCAGCCGGTTCCGCGCCGACTCGGAGATCTCCCGAGTGCACCAGGCCGACGGGAGGAGCCACCCGGTCAGCCCGGGCCTCGCGGAGGCGGTTGGGGTGGCGCTGGCGGCCGCGCGCTGGACCGGCGGCCTAGTCGACCCCACCGTCGGCGCGGCGATCATCGGGCTGGGCTACGATCGTGACTTCGCGGCCGTCCGCGCGGCATCCGGCGGTGCGGGGTCGAGCCCGGCCCCGGAGCGGGAGCCGGTTCCCGGGTGGGAGTCGGTGAGCCTGGAGGGCACCCGGCTGACCGTGCCGGCCGGGGTCCGGCTCGATCTGGGGGCGACCGCGAAGGGGCTCGGCTCGGATCGCGCCGCCGCTGCGGCGTGGCGTGCGGCCGGTGGCGGTGGCGTCCTGGTCAGCCTGGGGGGCGACATCGCCGTCGCGGGTGAGCCGCCGGGCGGCGGCTGGCCGATCATGGTGGCCGATTCCTCCGTCCCCCCGGCCGGGACCGAAACCGGGGCTGGCGCAGGGCCCGGAGCGGGCGGGGCAGCGTGCCAGCTCGTCCGGCTGGCGGCGGGAGCCGTGGCCACGTCCTCGGTGACCAGCCGGCGGTGGCGGCAGCAGGGGCGGGTCGTGCATCACATCGTGGATCCGCGGACTGGGCGCCCGGCAGGCGGGCCCTGGCGGACGGTGAGCGTCGCCGCGGCCAGTTGCGCCCAGGCGAACGCCGCGGCCACGGCGGCCATCGTGGCGGGCGGAAGCGCCGAAGCGTGGCTGTTCGCCCGGGGGCTGCCCGCCCGGCTGGTCACTCATGGCGGCGCGGTCCGCCGGGTGTGCGGCTGGCCGGCGGCTGAAGGCGGCCTGCTGCCCGCTCCCCCGCGGCTTTCCGACCTGATCGGCGCGCGTTCCGGCCCGACGGGCGAGTTCGCCGCCCCGCCCGGCGAGCATCCCGGACAGACCGGCCGGGAGGACCCGCGTGCGTAGCGCCGCGGCCGTGGCAGGCTCACAAGGGCTCTGGTTCGTCTCCCGGGGCAGTGGGCTCGTGCTGCTGGTCCTCTTCACGGTCGTCATGGTCATGGGCGTGGCCACACGGACGGGCGCTTCGCCGCCGCGCTGGCCGCGGTTCGCCGTCGCCGAGCTGCACCGGACGCTGTCCCTATTCACGGTCGCCGTGCTCGGGCTGCATGTAGTGACCGCGATCCTCGACCCGTACGTCCCGATTGGCTGGGCGGCGACGGTCGCACCGTTCCTGTCGCCGTACCGGACGCTGGCCATCGGCCTCGGCACGGTCGCGGTCGACTGCGGCGGCGCTGTCCTGCTGACAAGCGTTCTACGAAGGCGGCTCGGGTTCCGGACGTGGCGGGCCGTTCACTGGCTCGCCTACCTGGCCTGGCCCGCGGCGTTCCTGCACTCGCTCAGCGCCGGTAACGATCTACGCATCGCGTGGGTGGCGGTGATCGAGTGGGTGTCAGCGGCCGCGGTGGCGACAGCCGTGCTCGCGCGCCTGCTGGGCGGGTGGCGCCACCGCCGGGACAAGGACCGGGACCGGCCGCCGGCGGTACCCGGCACCGGGCGGGGGTACGCCGATGTCACCCGCTGAGGGTGCCGTGGCTGTGCAACACGGTGCCGGGCCGGCCTCAGCGGGGAACCGGCCTGGCGCGTCCGGCCTGCCCCGACTGCTGGCCGGTGGTTCCGCCGACCGGTCCCCGGGCAGTTCTCCCGGCCGCCCGGCCGATGGTTCTCCTGGGCGGCCCGCCTGCCTGGCCGAACATCTGGCGCGCTTTGGCGCCCTGCCAGCCTGCGCCGATGCGGACCGGCAGGAACTGATCGGCGAGGTGGAGCGGGCCGGGCTGACCGGACGGGGCGGGGCGGGGTTCCCTACCGCGGCCAAGCTGCGGACCCTGGCGGCCGGGCGCACGCCGCTGGTCATCGCGAACGGCACCGAGGGTGAGCCAGCCAGCGGCAAGGACAGGGCGCTGCTCGCCTCGGCTCCGCACCTGGTCCTGGACGGGGCCGTCTACGCCGCCGGGCTCATCGGCGCCCCGGAGGCCGTGGTCGTCGTGCATTCCGACGTCCTCGGGGCCGTCACCCACGCCGCGGCTGAGCGCCAGGACGCGGGCCAGAACGCGGGTTGGGGACGGGGTGCGGCCCGGGGCCGGAAATCGGGCGGGGGCACGGGCCGGGGCGCGGACCGGGGCACGGGCCGGGCCGCGAGCGGTGATCACGTCCGGGTCAGGGTGGTGGAGGCGACCCCGGGTTTCGTCGCCGGCGAGGCCAGCGCGGTCGTGAGCTGGGTCGAGCGGGGCGACGCACGTCCCACCGGCCGGCCGCCCCGCTCCGGCGGGGCCGCCCGGCCCGGGGAAGCTGGGCGCGGCCGCCGGACCGGAAGGCCGGTACTCGTCCAGAACGTCGAGACACTGGCGCACCTCGCGCTCATCGCCCGGCACGGCGCGGGGTGGTTCCGCTCGGCCGGGACGCCGGGGGAGCCCGGCTCCATGCTGGTCACCATGGCCGGGGCGGTCCGGCAGCCGGGGGTCTACGAGATCGCGATCGGAACTCCGGTCCGCGAATTGATCGACCGGGCGGGCGGCGCCCGTGTGCCGCTGAGCGCATTCCTTATCGGCGGCTATTTCGGCACGTGGGTGAGCGCCGCCGCGGCGATGGACCGGCCGTTCTCGGCGGCAGGCCTCGCCGGGCTCGGGGCCAGCCCCGGCGCCGGGCTGATCGCCGCCCTGCCGGATAACCGCTGCGGCCTCGCCGAGACCGCCCGGCTTGCCCGGTACCTGGCCGGCGAGTCGGCCGGGCAATGCGGTCCCTGCGTCTTCGGCCTGGACGCGATCGCGGGCCAGCTCACCCGGCTCGCCAACGGGCAGTCCGCTGAGCTGGGCACGATCCGGCGCTGGCTCGGCCAGGTGACCGGGCGCGGCGGCTGCCATCATCCCGACGGCGCGGTCCGTATGGTCGCCAGCGCCCTGGACGTGTTCACGGCCGAGACGGCTGGGCACGCGCATGGCTGGTGCCGGGCCACCAGCACGGCGCACGTGCTGCCCGCGCCGGGCCCAGTGCGGCCGTGACCACCCGCGCTGAGCTCAGGGTGGATCCGATCGCCTGTGACGGCCGGGGTGTGTGCGCCGAACTGCTGCCGGAACTGATCACGCTCGATGACTGGGGTTTCCCGATCATCCACGGGGACGTGCCGGCGTCCCTGGGCAGCGAGGCCGCAGAGGCCGCCCGGCTGTGCCCGAAGCTGGCGCTGTGGCTGACCGCCGGGCGCGAAGCGCCCGGGCCCGCGCCCGCGCCCGCGGCAGGCAATGGTCCCGGTAAGGACGGGCCATTGGCACCTACACGGCGGCTGCGACCCCGGATGCCATGGAGGTAAACACCGGGCGATGCCGAAGGAGGCGCGATCATGCGAGCGCTGATCGTCTACGAGTCGCTGTACGGAAACACTCATATCATCGCGAACAGTATTGCCGAGGGCCTGCGGGACAAGGCGTGTAACGTGCGCATCGTGCCGGTGACCCGGGCCACCGCCGAGATGGCCCGCGACACCGATCTCCTCATCGTGGGCGGCCCGACCCACATGCACGGCATGACGAGCGGCTCGTCACGCCGGATGGGCGCCGAGGCGGCCGGCAAGCCGGGCAGCGGGCTCGACCTGGAGCCGGACGCCGCCGGCCCGGGCCTGCGCGAGTGGCTGCACGGCATCGGGCCGGCCAACGCCCTTCCCGCCGCCGCGTTCGACACCCGGTTCGAGGGGGTCGCGCTCCTCACCGGGCGGGCCAGCCAGGGCATCGCTCACCGGCTCCGCCAGCACGGCTACGATCTGGTCGTCCCGGCGAAGAGCTTCCTGGTGACCAAGCAGAACGCGCTGCTGCAGGGCGAAGCCCAGCGCGCCCAGTCCTGGGGCGCCGCGCTCGCCTTCACCGCGGGCCCGGTCGGCCACGCGCCGGCCCGCTGAACCTGCTGGCTGCCCCGGCTGGGCGCCCGGTGAGGGCGCCCAGCCGGGGCGTTCAGTGGGTGGACGGGACGATCGCGATGGGACCGTGCGCGTGGTTCAGTACGGGGTGCTGGATCGAGCCGACGCCGGCGATGCTCTCGCGGTCACCGTGCCGGCCGATCACCACGAGATCGGCGCGCGCGGAGTAGCTGGCCAGCACGCGGCCGGCGTGACCGCGGACGAGATCCAGGCCGACGCGCACTTCCGGGTACTTCTCCTGCCAGCCGGCCAGAACCTGGGCCAGCTCGGCCGCGGCGGCCGTCTCGTCGGGTGGTTCGCCCGCCTCGCCGTCGGCGTCCAGGCCCGGCGCGGTGTGCAGCCACCCGGCCAGCTTCAGGTCCTCGTCGTCCCACGCCGAGGAGGCCGGGTACCGGGCCAGGGCATGCACGGCCAGCAGCCGGGCCCCGCGCATGGACGCCTCCTCGAACGCGAACCCGAGGCTGGCGGCGGATTCGGCCGGGTCGCCGACTCCGGCCACGACCTCACGGTGCACGGCCACGCTGTCCTCGTGAGCGACCACGACCGGGCAGGGCGCATGCATGGCAACGTACCGGCTCACCGAGCCGAGCACCATCGCGGTGAAGCCGCCCGCCCCGCGGGCCCCGACGACCAGCATCGCTGCCCCGGAGCCGCAGGCAGTGAGCGTCTGCGCAGGCGCCCCCGCCACCAGGTCGGTGTCGATGAGCAGCCCGGGCGCGACCTCCCGGGCACGGGTGAGCGCCGCCGCGAGATCCCGGGCCGAGATCTTGTGCAGGATGTCGGCGACGGTGGCCGGGTTCGCGTTGCGCGGGCGCATCCGGGACGGCATCACCGACACCGAAACGATGCGCAGCGGGGCCTTGCGCCGTACGGCCTCACGTGCGGCCCACTCCACTGCGCGCGATGACTGCTCCGAGCCGTCCGCGCCTACCACGATCGGCATGCTTGCCATGACCGTCCTCCTTGACTGGGTGGCCTTAACCGGGTCAGAGCTGGCCACCGACGAAGGCGGTCAGGTCAGCCAGGCGGCACATGTAACCCCATTCGTTGTCGTACCAGCCGAAAATCTTGACGAGCGAGCCCGCGGCCTGGGTCAGCCCGGAGTCGAAGATGCACGACGACGGGTCGCCGATGACATCAATCGCAAGTGCCCTCATGGCTTCCTCCCGTCATGGCCAGGGGCGGGCGGGAACGTACCGCTCGAGCAGGCGGTCCCTGGTGGCCTTCAGCCGGTTGGACGCGACGTCGAGGAACCGCCGGGTCAGCTCGTAGCCGAGCCGCGGATTGGCGTCGCAGAGCGCGCGCACCGCCGGCCCGTCGAACTGGAAGGCCTCGGTGGGCTGGATCGCCACCGCGCCGAGGGCCCACCGGTACCGTGGCAGCTGCCACGACCAGCCGAGCACCTCGCCCATCCCGAGGGTCTCGACGACGATCTGACCCTCACCGGGTACGTGCAGATCCAGGGCCACCGAGCCGGAGCGGATGAGCCAGAAGCCCTGGGCGATCCCGCCGTCTTCGAAGATGCGCCGGTGGGCAGGTATCGAGACGAGGGTCGCGGCCGGCACCAGCTCGGCGATCAGTTCACGCGGCATGCCGCGCAGAAAGTGATGCGTGGCCAGCGCCGTCGCCGTGACCCGGGAAACGCCTTGTCCGCTTTCCATGACGGCATCTCCTTTCCTGAGCACCTCCTGGTCCGCTCCCTACCGTCGCGCGTCTGGACGCGGCGTCCCACGGGCGTTGGGCACGCGGGTCCGGGTCTTTCGTCCCAGTCATGGCCTGGGTACCCGCAGTGAGATTGGAGGTGCTGACGATGACGGGAGACAGCGGATGATCAGCTGACCTGGCGGATTCTCCGGCCGGTGATCCGGCTGGGGACAATGCGGATGTAGTGCTCCTTCGTTCCGCCGGCCCAGGGCTCGACCCCGGACGCGCGGACCGACCCGCGCTCGGTATCGGTGTCGACGTGGTGAGCCGCCCCCTGAAGGAGAACGCTCCATCCGGTCCGTTCGGAATCATCCAGCTCGTCGATCTCGAAGGCGACCTTGTATTCGGCGTTCGCGATCCCGGAACGCAGGTCCTCACCCATCGGGCTGTCCGGCGCGGTCCGGAAGACGATCGTGTCCTCGAATACCTGGTAATTAACCGGGAGCACGGTCAGGCCGAACCGGCCCGAGTACGCGATCCGGCCAACGCCGCCGGGCGAGATGAGTATGCGGCATTCGTCCTCACTGAGCTCATCTACGCTCCCGGCGATGTGGTCAGGCATGATGCATTGCTCCTTACGGGTGTGCGGGTCTACGGGCGCAGCACCAGACGAGCCGTGGCCCGGCCCTGCTGGACCTCATCGATGGCCTCATTGACCTCGCTCAGGTGCCGGTCCTCGTAGATGACGCGCGTCCGCCGCGCGGCGTGCAGCGCTCTCCGCACCGTTGCCAGCCTGGGCCAACGGCCCAGAATCGGGCAGTGCTACAGGTCATGGCGTCAAGTGACCAAAGCCCTGGCGGGGCGGGCCAGAAGGAGACCAAGGTCCCGGCGGGACAGGGCCGGTACGCCCTGCGCCGGAGTGACCCGCACCCGGCACTCTGGCAGCAGCGCGCGGCGGTCGTCCCCGCGGCACGCACGCTTCTGACCGCCGGAGGTGACCAAGATGAGCAACGCCGGCGCTCCCACGATGGGAACCTTCCGGGCGCGGTGGGCCCGCCGTCTCGGGCTGGACCGGAACCCGCTGCGCCGCACGGTGGACCGGGTGGAGACTTTCGTCCGGCTCACGGTGCTGATCCTGCTGCTGGCCGGGGTCCCGGCCGGGCTGTTCGTGGCCGGCCGCATCTCCGACCAGGTGTTCCTGCAGCAGGCCCGCGCCCAGCGATCGTCGGACCACCAGGTCACGGCCGTTCTGACGCAGCCCGCGCCGACGGTCGGGACCGTGGAACCGTATTCGTCCGTCCAGACCACGTGGGCGAAGGCCCGGTGGGTGGCGCCCAACGGAACGGCCCATTCCGGGCAGGTCCTGGTCGCGGCCGGCGCCCCCAAGGGCGCCACGGCGCGCGTCTGGATCAACGCCGCCGGCGCGATCACCGATCCGCCCGTGGGCCACCGGGACATCATGGCCGAGGTCGCGGTGACCGTCATGGTCACCGGCATCACGCTGATCCTGCTGCTGCTCGGCGCGGAGGCGCTCGCCGTCCGCAGTCTCGACCACCGGCGGTCCAGCGCCTGGGACGCGGAATGGCGTGCCACCGGCCCGCAATGGACGGACCACCGGACCTGACCCCAGGTCCCTTCCGCTCCCAACGCTGATCCCGGTCGGCGGGGACGGACGAGGAGATCTCACGCAGACTACGGGAGCCACTCAGACCCCAGAGTCCCCGCCCAAACTCCGGGACGCAGCCTGGGTACGCGCCGGCTGACTGATCCGTGGCGACTTTCCGCGCATACTGCGGAAAAGACACGGATCCGCGGATGGGATGGCCGGCTCAGGCGTGATCGGGCGGCGGAATGACCGCCACGGGTCCCTGCGCGTGGTCGAGCACCGTCTGCAGGATCGGGCCGTTGCTCATCCGGAGGCCTTCGTGCCCGTCCCGGCGGCCGATCACGGTCAGGTCGGCCAGGCCGGAGAGCGCCGCCAGGACCCGGCCTGGGTGGCCGTGGATGACCTTCGGGCTCGCCGGGACCCGCGGGAATTGCTCCTGCCAGTCGCCCAGCGCCTCGGCGAGCCGCGCGGCGGCCTGCGAGGAGTGGGCCCGGGTGTCGGGCCGGTGCCGCGGCGCGGTCAGCAGCCGGGCCAGGCTCCGTCCGCCCTGAGCATCCGTGCCGTCTTGAGTTCCGGGCGACAACAGCGAGGACGGGGGCAGCCACTGCCAGGCGTGCACCGCCAGTACGCGGGCACGGCGCAGCGCAGCCTCTTCGAACGCGAAGCGGAGCGCCGGGGCGGCCTCGTCCGGATCCCGCACCGCGACGACGACCTCCCCGTGCACGGTCCGGCCCTGATCGCGGACCACCACAACGGGGCAGGTCGCCCAGGCCGCCACGTACCGGCTGACCGGACCCGCGCTCATCTGTCCGTAGCCGCCGAAGCCGAAGGCGCCCACGACGAGCATCATGGCTCCCGACGCGTCGCGGACCAGTACCCGTCCGGGCGCCCCGGACAGCAGTTCCGTCTCGATGGCGGCCCCGGGGGCCCTGCTGGCCGCGAGCTCGGCCGTCGTGGTCAGCGTCTGCTGGCACACCTCCCGCAGGGCGTCGTCGACGTTCGCCGGGGAGCCCTGCTCGGCGGGGGCCCGGGCCAGGGCCGGTGTCACCGCGACGATCCGCAGCGGGACCGCCCGGCGCGCGGCTTCGGTCGCCGCCCACTCCACGGCGCGCAAGGACTCCTCGGAGCCATCGGCGCCCACCACAATCGGCCTGGTCACCATCGCCCTGCCTCCTTCCGGCACGACCGCCCGCCAGCCCGCGCCATCGCCGGTGACGTCACCGGCCCCGGGGCACTCGGGCGGCCCTACGGGCAGCATGCCGCCGCGGGAAGCGCCGTCATAGGGACCCGAGCACGTTGCGTGCACGGTCAAAGGTCCCGAATCCGGCGGCGGGCCCAACGTCCCCCTCCGGCGGGCCGCCCGCCCCTGCCTCAACCGCTCAGGTGAGCGACACTGGGGATAGAAGCACATGAGAGGTAGCCATGGCTAGCAGCGATTACGGGATCCTCGTCGGCTACGATGGATCATCGAGCAGCCATCAGGCTCTGAGCTGGGCCGCAGGTGAGGCCCGGGCGCGCGGCGTGCCCCTTACCCTGTGCTACACCTGGGCACCGGGATCCGCAGGCCCGCCGCTGGCTGGAGAACCGGAAGACCTGGCCCGGGAAAGCGCGGAACGCATTCTCGCGACCGGGATGCGGAGCGTCTTCGCGCCGGAGGTCCGCCAGTTGCTGGTGGAAGGACCGGCGGCTCGCATGCTGTGCGAGCACAGCGCCGCCGCCGACATGGTGGTCGTGGGCTGCCGCGGCCTGGGCGGCCTGTCCGGGCTGATGCTCGGGTCGGTCAGCCTCCAGGTGGCCGCGTACGCGGCCAGGCCGGTCGTGGTGGTCCGCGGGCACTGGCGCCCGGTCGGTGAATACGTGCCGGGTCCCATCGTGGTCGGGGCGGACGGATCGGCGGCGACCGAGGGCGCGCTGGCGTTCGGCGGGGCGGAGGCCGCGCTGCGGGGCGTTCCGCTGATGGTGGTCTGCGCACTGTCGGATACTGCGGGCAGCGTGGGCATGGCCCACCGCATCGAGCAAGACGTCGAGCGGTCGATCATCCTGTGGGAGAAGGCCCACCCCGGCGTAGACGTTCACCGCCAGATCACGATCGAGTCGCCGCGGACCGCCCTGCTCACCGCGGCCCAGGACGCGCAGATGCTCGTGGTGGGCTGCCGCGGCCGCGGGGGCGTGAAGGATATGCCGCTCGGTTCGGTGACCCAGGCGCTGCTCTGGCACGCCGCGTGCCCGCTGGCGGTCATCCACGCGCACTAGCGCCCGGGTGGCTTCAGGGCAGGTAGGCGGGGCAGGGCGGTGACGAAGTGACGAGTGCCGGCATCCGCCACGCCGCGGCCGCCTGGGCGACGATCTCGGCCGCGTCCTGCATGGGCGGCTGGCCGTGGACGTCGCCGCCACTGAGGAAGCTGCGCACCGCCCGCTGAACGCCCGCGTTGCCGAGCAGTCCGCCGTGCAGAGCGGGGACCACGAGCGTGTGCGGGGGCAACTGGCAGGCGGGCAGGGTGAGGCTGTCCGCGAGCGGGACGACGGCCATCCAGCGCAGCGGGTGCTGGCGGGTCTGCCGGGCCGCCTCCTGCGCGTACTGAGCGCCGTCGCGGTCCACCGAGTTGATCAGCGCTTCGGCTCCGGACGTGCCGAACGGCGACAGGCCGCCGATGAACCAGACGACGGCCTGCAGCGCGTAACCGGGCACGTCCCCGCGGCCGCCCTGGCTGTCCACGGGGTAGCTGACCTGGCCGGGCGCGACGATCGGGCTGAGCAGCACGATGGACCCGACCGGCACGCCGGGGTGCCGGGCCAGCATCGCGTAGATACCGAGGGTGCCCTCGCTCTCCCCCACGAGGTCGATCGGCCGGCCGGTCTGCTGGTGCAGTTTCTCCACCTGAGCGGCGATGCGGTCCCCCAGAACGGACAGCGGCAGGTCGCTGGCGGCTGGGCCCTGCGGCAACGGCCGCCCCTGAGCGTCCAGCCCGCGGTAGGAGAACTGCTCGGCGACCGCATTTCCGGCGACGGCGCGGAGGGACGAGTGGGCGCAGCAGGAGGACCCGAACCCCTTGATCTCCAGTACGGCTGGGGCCGTGCCCGGTCTCCGGCGTCCGGGCTGGCGCCGGGGCGGGCGGGGACGCTGGGGCCGCCTGGGCTCCCGCGGCCACCCGGATCACCTGGTGCTGGGGGCCCGCCGCGAGCACGAAACCGGCCCGGACCACGCCGATGACGAGCGCGACGGACAGCACGGCGGCAACGGGCGCGATCGGGATCCGTCCTGTCGGCCGCCAGAAGCGGCCCGCCGCGCCGGGCACCGCGAGCGACGAGGCGACGCCGTACCAGGCCCGCGCGTTGACGATCCCGGCCAGCCCGGTCACCGGCACCGCCCACCCGGCCGGCAGCCGGCCGATCACCACCGCGGCCAGGGAAAGCACCAGGAAATCGGCGACGAGCCACTCAGCCGAACGGAGCGGCGGGAGGGTCCGCCACCACCCGCTCGCGGTGGCCCCGTGGCTCAGCAGCAGGGCGAACAGGATCAGCGCCGGCAGCGCCCCGAGGAACGGCCAGGAGAACGGCAGCAGGGCCACCCCGAACGTCAGCGTGACCAGCGGGGACATCAGCAGTCCCGCACAGAGGGTGAGGATGGCGCCGGAGCCGAGCAGGACCGCGGGCCGCGGGCGGGCCTGTCCCCGGGGCCAGGCCAGCCAGGCCAGGGCCGCGTCGAGAACACTGCGGGCCACCACCACACCGGCCAGAGCCAGGACGAAGCGCGGCCAGGTCCCGCCGAAGCCGAACAGCCACCTCAGGTCGTGAAACACCGCGAGCGGGGCCAGAGCGGTGACCTGGGGAGCCAGCACGCGCGCCGACGGCGTGACGGCATTCACCGCGGCGGCCTCCGCCATCGGCACGGCGACGGCCACCACGATCAGTCCCGGGCGCCGGGCAAAGCCCCCGCCGCGGCCGCGGGGAGGCTACCCGCGGTCTCCCGCCGGCGCCGCGGCGTCTCAGCATCGCACCGGGCCTCGCCCGGAACGGTGCTCGGCCCGCCACGTCTGGATCACCCTGCGTGACATCTCCTGAGGCGTCGGTGCTGGCTGGGTCTGGACCGGCCTTCTCTACCCCACTGTCGATCGTAAACCGGCACACAACGCCTTTATTCCGGCCTCGCGTATTCCGGCCTCGCGGCAAGGGCCGTGTTGCGGCCTCGTGACAAGCCAGAACAACGGAGCACGCGCCCGGCGGCGGGAGCGGGCGGAAACGTGTCATTACCGTCAGCGGTCAGCCGCTGACGAGGTCACCTGCGCCGGAAGGCCACCCAGGCCGCCGCCTGATGGCGGATCGCGTCGGCTGGGCTGGCCGCTTTCCCGTCGGCGGCGGCCTGCGGGCGGGACACCTGGTCCCCGCCGGACAGGGCACCGCTGGCCTCGGCGGCCAGCAAGGCGGCCACGGCCACGGCGGCCAGGAAGGCGGCCACGGCCACGGCCGCCAGCATGAACGAGCGCAGCCGCCGCCGGGGCCGCGACCGGTGCCTGCCCTTGGCCGGAATCTGCCGGGTCAGGTCGCTCACCTGGAGCAGGTGGTAGCTGGCCTCGCGCTCGGCGCGGTGGTCATGCGGCCAGGCGGCGATGCGCCACCGCCAGTACTCGGCGGCGCGCCGGTGAGCCTTGATGACCTCACCGCCCCGCTGCCGTTCGGCCAGCCGGCGGTGCAGCTCGGCAGCGGTCCACCGGTGCACGAATACCGAGGGCGGGTTGTCCGCGGGGTCGGCCGCCAGCAGGCCGGTGGCCCGGCATTCGTCGAGCGGCCGGCCATCTCGGCCGGGCCGTACTGACCGACGGGGAGCAGCAGGACGTCGCGGCCGATCGGCGCGCGGTAGACGGAGGCGCGGATCAGCAGGCCCTGCGCCGCGGCGCTGAGCTGATCGAACAGGTCGCCCAGCAGCAGGTCGGCGACGGCCAGGGCGGCCGTCTCCGCGGTTGGCAATGGCCGTTCGGTCGGCGCGGTGAGCCCGTGGCGGGCCGCCGGGTGATCCGCGTGCCCCTCGATCGCCCCGGCGAGGCGCTCGGCCAGCGCCGGGAAGCGGGTGTCACCGGTCAGGAGCAGCGCGTCCAGGTACTCCATGGCCCGGGGATGACCGCTCAGCAGCCGCCAGGCGCGGTCCAGTTCCTCTTCGCCGAGCAGCCCCAGGGCGGCCAGGGACATCGCCAGCTCAATCGCGCCGGAGCGGGACAGCGGCCCGAGGTGACGGAACCCCAGCCGGGACGTCGCCGTCTCGGGTACGGCGAACCGGTGACGGCAGGTGATCAGGACCCGGCCGCGATGCGATGGGTCGGCCCATCTGGTCAGGAGCTCGATGAGCGACGGGTCGCGGATGGTGCACGTGCCTGCTTCCAGCGACAGGTTGTCGTCGAAGTTGTCGAGCACGAGGAGCACAGGCTCCTGATCGAGGACGTGCCGGTGCAGCAGGGCGAAGCGCTGAGCCCAGGGCAGTTCGGTCCGGCTCGCTGCCGCCACCGCCTCCGCCGCGCTGCCGCCCCGGGCGGCCGCCCCGGGCGACCGGCGCAGGGCGGCCGCGAGCCCGGTGAGAAGAGCGTCAGCGGTCACCTCACCACTGACGATCGTGGTCACGCATTCTGGTTCGAGCCGGCCCACCCGCTCGGCGATCTGGGCGGCGAGCGCCGACTTGCCGATCCCGCCGACGCCGTGCAGGACGAGCCCGGCCGCGGCCGGGCCCGCGAGCTCCGCCGACCAGCGCCGGCGCTCGGCCGAGCGAATCGGCAGAAACGTCGCGGCGGGCGGCTCCAGCCCGGCCGTCCTGGCGTGCCGCGGGTAATGCGGCAAGCGGACCACTTCCGCGCCTGGCGCCACCCGGCCTGCCGGGGAAACAGCCTCGACCGGGGTAGATTCTTCCGTTAATGCGAAGTTACCGATTCGTAAACAAATCAGCTTCGCCACCATAACGTCCCCTTCCTGCATAACGCGGCCAGCACCGGTTCTAAAGTTGTATAGCATGCCCGATACCCTTATGACACCTTTTCCAATTAGCTGCTCTTTGCCGCCGAGCACACCGCATTGTGCTGAGCTATTTATAACTGATATTTTCGCCATTTATAACTGATATTTTCATAACCTATGGCTGATAGCGTACATTAGTCGTGTTTGCCCGCTAATGAGTGAGTGGCGAAAATGCCGCAGGCGCGTCAATGGGATCCCGTTCGGGCGGGGTGCTGGGAGGCCGCCGCGGCGGGGTCGAGGTCGGCGTACCCGGGAAGGTGGCGGGCGATCCAGCCGATCGCCTCGGTGATCCCGCGGCCCGGGTCGCCTGCCCACCGACGCGGCGGGCGGGGTATGCCCCGGTCACGCCAGGGCTGGCCGTCGCCGTGCCGCTCGCGCGGAAACACCGGGACAGCGAGCATAATGTCACGTGAGCTAGCCTTCCCGGCTAGCGCCGCCACATGATCGCGGACCGGACGGAGGCGCCCACCGGTGTTTGAGGCCGATGATATTCGGCAGTGGCGTGGCCACAACGTCGTCGATGACTCAGGGTCAAAGATCGGCGAACTCGAGGCCCTCTACGTCGATACCCGGACAGACGAGTACATTTTCGCGACCGTGAAGATCGGGATGCTGTCACGGTCGCGTCTGGTCTTCGTCCCCACGGCCGGAGCGAAGGTCGGCCCCGGTCACCTCAAGGTGGCCTTCCCCAAGAAACTGGTCCGCGACGCGCCGTCGATCGACACCGACGGGGAGTTGATGGCTCCCGACGAGCCTGCCATCTTCAGGCACTATGAGCTGCCCTATGATGCGGGCGAGACGGAGCGCCTGCTGGCCCGACGGTAAACGTGATGGCAGGGCGCAGCGGGGAAGGATAGAGACATGGCGCTGTTTCTGTTTATCATCATCGTCGCGATCGCCCTGGGCATCCTGGGTGTCGTGCTCAAGGGCCTGTTCTGGCTGCTGATCATCGGGATCGTGCTGTTCCTGGCGAACCTGGTCTTCGGCGGGATGCGGCTCGGTAAGCGCAGGGGCACCCGGAGTCCGCGCTAGCGTCCGGGCGACACGCGGCCAGCGCCGGGCCAACGGCAGTCCGGGCACGTGCCTGATAACTTTACGCGCGCTGGCATAAGTCGGGAAAATGCACCTAAGACTGTCCCTTTAAGCGCACGCCAAGGTGGCCGGCAGCACCAGAACACACCCATCCCCGAACGCGCATATTCAGGCCGCCAGGAATGGCCGCCGTTTCCCCGGCGCGATCCCCCACATCCCCCGGTCCCCGATGTCGCCGGTCCCCGATACCGCGGGTCCGATGTCACCGGCTCCGCGCGTGGCCGGCTCAGTCCGCCTGGGCGCCCTCGGCGAGCACGGCCGCGACCAGGTCCCGCAGTGGGCCCACCAGGCCCCGTTCCGCGACCTGAATCGAGTGCTCTCCGTCACTGACCTGGTAGACGGGCCTTCCCGGATCGGGCCGGTAGGGCGGGGGAAGATTCAGATTGGCCCGGCTGACCAGTTCGCGCCAGCGGGCGGCGTCGGGTCGCTGCTCGGGCTCGATCCGCGCGCGGCGGATGCTGCCATCCCCGAGGATGCGCGTCACCTCAATGTTCATCGACCCAGTTTGTCTCAAACTTTGGCCCTGACACTACCCAAAGGCGATCAATGCAGGCCCGGGCCTTGCGCTGGATGGCTCCGTACCCTGGTGAATTCCGCTTCTCCCCGGCGGCCGGGCTCCCGCCCTGGGCCCGAGGGCCGGGCCGGAAAGCTCCCGCGAAGGTTAGAAACCCCGGCGACGGGGAATCCGCCCGTCATGGCCGTACTGAGAGCTGTCGCGCGTCCCATGCTAGCTTCGATCTTCATCGTCCAGGGATTTGACACCCTGCTGCACCCGGAACGGGTGGTCCCGGCGGCGGAACCGGTGGTGCGGCCGATCGCCGACCGGGTGCCCGCCGTGCCGGACCAGGTCGAGCAGGCGGTGCGCCTCAACGGCGCGGTCCAGCTGGTGGCCGGGTCGATGCTGGCTCTGGGCCGCTGGCCGAGGCTGTCGGCTGTGACGATCGCGGTGACGCTGGTCCCCACCACCTACGCCGGGCACCGGTTCTGGGAGAGCAACGACAAGCAGGAGCGCACGCAGCAGCGCATCCACTTCCTCAAGAACCTCAGCATGTTCGGCGGCCTGCTGATCGGGCGGGTGACACGCGGGACGTTGGTGGGGGAGGGGGTAGTCGTGCGACCGACGCGCGTGGGCGGAGGGAGGAGGCCAAGAGAGTGAAGCGTGGGAAGCGGAAGGGTGGAGGTCGGGGAGGCGGGTAGGGGGGAGGCCGGGGTGAGGCCGGAGGGGGGATGGGAGAAAAGAAGTAGAGAGGAGAAGGGCGGCGGGCGCCGGGCCGGGAAGCGGGGTGATCTCGCGCGGCGCGTCCAGGGTGTGGCCAGGGAGGGGTGGGTACTGTGCCGTGACCCTCCTCCTGATAGAGGGCGGTAAGCAGACAGTGCACGAGAGGGCCAGCAGCGCAGAGGACCTGCGGGGCGCCTGGGTCCGCCGCTGCATATCGGCAAAGCGGCGGATGCCGTTAAAGGCCTCGCGCAGGACGAGGAACGTCCACTTCTCACCGATGGTGCCGATCGCGGTGCCGATCGAGCAGTAGGCCGGGTAGTAATCCAGGGCCCACGAATTACTCATCCCCCGCATGCTAGATCTAGTGAAGACTCAGCAATCCAGGATGCTGAGTTCGTGAACGGAACTCAGGTAGACACCGCGCATGCCCGGCTGCGGTGGAGAGCGGCGGAGATGGAGTGGCGCTCCAGTAGGGCACGTCGGGCCGTACGTGACCATCCGCGACATGCTCCGATAGGTCAGAGAGGAAGAGCCAGGTGAATCCAACAGAAAAAGGGCCCCACGAAGCCTATAGGGACAGAGTTCGACGGGCTCGGTGAGCAGGAGAAAGGGGCCGGGCCAAACGGGCGGCAGTGGACCTATCAGTGGGATGATCTGCGATCGAGGAGGCGGCCGAGCGGCGGCTAGACGGGCTCGCGTTCTTCTGGGAGATCAAGGAGGCAAAAAGCGTGCCCCCCATTATGGCCACGCTCGGGACAACGAGGTGGCCTTCGAGAAAGGCCGGCCGTCTTCGAGGTGACACCGGCCAACCATTACAACCCGATAGGCTCGTGCAAGGAGTGTCTACGCCACGATCTGCGACTCCGCATGCGGTGTGCTGCACACGATGCTCAGAGCCCACTACACCTCACTGGACTGAGTCATCCAACCCATCACTTCCGGTACGGAGACTGCTGTGCGAGAGCACAGTCGACTACATCGGCACCAGGAAGGCGCTGGCGAGAGCTCATGAAAAGAAGAGAAGCTCTTAGCGCAGAGAAGAAACTGATCATATTAAGGACGAGGGTGGCGCTACGCGCCGGGGATCTTCAGGTTGTAAACGTGGCACGCGTTGCCGGCCAGTACGAGCCGCACGGTCTCCTCGTCCGGGCACAGCGCCGCCACGGCGCGGGCGTTCCGGGCGATGCCGGGCACACCGGGCCAGTCGGTCGCGAAGATCATCCGGCGGGTCAGCCGCGGCCAGCTGTGCCGGGCGTAGTACTCACGCAGCCGCGACGGCGGCAGGCCGGACAGCTCGATCCAAACCCGGTCGTTCGACAGCGCCATGAAGGCGGCCGCGTCGTACCACCAGCCACGCCCGCCGTGGGCCAGCACGACGTTGAGGCGGCGGAAGTCACGCAGCACGTCGTCGAGCAGAACCGGATCGGCGAAGGTGTTGGACGCGCCCGGGAACGTGCTCGTGCCACAATGCACGATCACCGGGATTCCGGCCGCCTGACAGATCTCATAGGCCGGGTACAGGGCACGGTCGTTCGCGGCGGCGCGCGCGTGCACCGGGTGGACCTTGAGCGCGATGGCCCCGAGGCCGAGCTGGCGCTGCAGTTCCTCGTCCGCCGGGTAGTGGACGTTCGGGTTGACGTTGGCCACGACCTTGACCCGGTCCGGGTTGTACGCGGCCAGCGGCAGCATGTCCTCCACGGTCTGGATTCCGGTGACGCGGGGACTGTACTCGGACAGCACCAGCGCGATGTCGACCCCCTCTCCGGCCAGGTAGGCCCCGAACCGGGCGGGGCTGACGGTGCCGTCGGCGTCGTAGAGCCGGGTGACCGCGTCTGCGCCGCCGAAGTCGCGGGCCCACTCCTGCCAGCCCACCCTGATCGTGGAACGCCGCGCCGGGTGCAGGTGAACGTCGACGAGCGGGCGGCCGTCCAGCATCAGGCCGCCCCGATGGGAGCCGTGGCCAGTTTCCGCAGTTTCACGCGCCGCACCTTCCGTTGCCCGAATGGTCCCAGTTCAACGAATACCACGGCGCGCGTCAGTCCGGATTGGGGCGGTTGGCCAGGCGCACCCGGCCCTTGGCCACCAGCCGTCCCTGGTCGTCGGTGATGTCGACCTCCCACAGCTGGAGCGTCCGCCCCTGGCTGGCCGCGCGCGCGTCGACCTCGAGCCGGCCTTCCTTCACCGGGCGGACGAAATCGGTGAGGTTGTCCACGCCGACGGCGAACTGGCCGCTGCCGGTGACGGCGAGGAAGGCCCCGACACTGGCCGCCGTCTCGATCGCCCCCATGTACAGCGCGCCGTGCACGATGCCCATCGGCTGATGGTGCTCCGGACCGGCGTCGATGTGCCCGCGGACGCGGGTGCAGCCGCCGTTCTCGCCGCCGGAATAGCCGTCGATCACCAGGCCCAGGGCCCGCATGAGCGCGCTCTGGGGCATATCGGCAAAGTTAAGCTCAGGCACTGGCTTCTCCCACGTTCGGCGTCGCGGCGCAGGGGCTTGCGCGCGGGCAGCTTAGCCGCTCAGCCGTTGAGCCGGTTAGCCGCAGGAAGGGGTGGACGGGTGATCGAGGCTGTGGTCTTCGACCTGGATGGGGTGCTCATCGACTCCGAGCCGGTGTGGGAGGAGGTGCGGCGGGACTTCGTGGCGTCCCATGGCGGGCACTGGGCTCCGGACGCGCAGCGGCGGCTGATGGGCATGAGCACCCCGGAGTGGGCCCGCTACCTCAGTGCGGACCTCGGGGCCGGGCTCCCCCCGGTCGAGGTCGCGGCGGAGGTCATCCGGGAGATGGCCGACCGTTACGCGCGCCACCTCCCGCTCATGCCGGGCGCGGTCGGGGCCGTGCGCCGGATGGCGGACCGCTGGCCGCTCGGGCTGGCCAGCTCCTCTCCCCCGGCCCTGATCGAGACCGTGCTGAAGGCCGCGGGCATCCGGTCGTTGTTCGTGACCGCGGTGTCCACCGAGGAGGTTCCGCGCGGGAAGCCCGCGCCGGACGTGTACCTGACCGTGGCGGACCGGCTGGGCGTCTCGCCGGCCCGGGGCGCGGCGGTCGAGGATTCCAGTAACGGGCTGCGTTCGGCCGGGGCGGCGGGCCTGCCGGTGGTGGCCGTCCCGCACCCGCGTTACCCGCCCGACCCCGACGCGCTGGCCCTGGCCCGGGTCGTCCTGCCCGACCTGTCCGAGCTGACCCCGGACCTGATCGCCGGCCTTGGGTGACCCCCGACGTCGCCGCCGGGACCCGAACCGCTCGCTGGCGGGCCGCTAGGCGTCGACGTCTTCGACGAGCATGCGTGAGCCGGGTGGGGCGATCTTCGCGTAGTCGGCCGCCGCGGTCTGCGCTTCGGTGGACGCGAGCGCCTTGTCCAGGCCCGGCCGGTCCGCGAAATAGAGCGAAGCCATCCGGTAGAAGGTCGGGTCGCCGCCGTCGGCTTCGGCGATGAAACGCCCGGCCTCGGCGCGCTGGAGCCCGGGGATTTGGCGGACCATCGGCATGTGCGTCTCGGCGTAGTGGCGCTCGAAGACGTCCGGGTCGTCGGGCTGGGTGTACAGGACGACGAGTTTTACGGTCATGCCGGGGAGGTTACGCCCCGCCATGCCCGGGCCGCCAGTACCCGGCTCATTTCGGTCTCACCGCAGCTCATCCGGCTTGCTACGGCTTCCTCAGGAGACGGCTTTGGGGCGCGGATGGCGGGCCCGGCGGACGGCCGTTTCCAGTTCGTCGCGGGTCAGCTTCGACCGGCCGGGAATGTCCAGCTCCGTGGCCAGCGCGGCCAGCTGGCTCTTGTTCATCGCGGACAGGTCCTCGTCCCCGGGCCCGGTGTCTGCCTGGGTGCGGGGGCGCCCTCCGCCGCGGCCGGCGCTTTCCCGGGCGCGCCCGCTGCCCTGGGATTCACTGCCCCGGGTGGCGCTTTCCCGGGTGCGCCCGCGCGCCTCCTCCACACTGCGGCGGAGCGTCTCGGTAAGGTCGACCACCTTCGACGGCTGCGGCGCGGGGGCCGCCGTCTCGATCGTCTCTCCGGTCCGCTTGCTCTCGATCAGTTCCTCGACGCGCTCGCGGTAGGTGTCCACATACCGGGCCGGATCCCAGTCGGTGGTCATCGACTCGATGAGCTGACGCGCGATGGTGACCTCGCGGGGGCGGGCCGGCTGGCCGGACGGCTCGTAGCCCGTCGCCTCCACCGGGTCGCGGATCTCGTCCGCGAAGTACATGGTCTCGAGGGCCAGGATCTCCGCCTGCGGCCGGACCGCGACCAGGTACTCCTTGCTGCGCATCACGAGCGTCGCGATACCGGCCCGGTTGGTGTCGGCCATCGCCTTGTGCAGCAGTTCGTAGGAACGGTCGGCGCCGTCCCCCCGCGGGGCCAGGTAATACGTGCGCTGGAAGCAGATCGGGTCAACCTCGGCCAGATCAACGAAGTCGGTGATGTCGATGGTGCGGGTCCGGCCCGGTTCCACGGACTCCAGTTCGTCGTCGGTGAGCAGCACATAGGTGTCGTCGTCGACCTCGCGGCCCTTCACGATGTCCCGGTAGTTGACCTCCTCCCCAGTCCGCTCGTTCACCCGCTTGTACCGGATGCGGTCACTGGTGCCCCTCTGGAACTGATTGAAGTGCACGGTCCGGTCCTCGGTGGCCGCATACAGGCCGACCGGGATGTTGACCAGCCCGAAGGCCAGTGCACCAGTCCAGATCACGCGCGCCATCAGACCTCCTGCGAACGGAACGCACCCCGGGGCTTACGTGGGCATGTACCCGTTCTGCACGCCCGTGATCATCATTGTGCCTGCTCACGGCCTGGACCGGGTCAGCGACTCGGCACGTCAGAGTGCA
The DNA here is from genome assembly GCA_963732345.1 of uncultured Actinomycetes bacterium. GTDB lineage: Bacteria > Actinomycetota > Actinomycetes > Streptosporangiales > Streptosporangiaceae > Bog-532. Next base: position 87,482 of record CAVSZI010000023.1, read on the forward strand.
GAGTGCGGGGTTACGCCGCGCGGGCTGGCCTCGCAGGCACGAATTCGGCCTCCGCCCGCTCCACGGCCCGGGGACCGGGGACATGGAGCCAGCCTGTACGGCGGCGCCCGGCCACCATGACGCGCAGGACAGGCTGATAGGACTCCCTGGGGATGCCCTCGTAGTCCTGGCTGACGATGGACCAGTAGATAACGTCGGAGACGGCCAGGACCAGCGGGCCGGACCCGCGGCTCAGGCTCTCCTTCAGGCGGGGAGCGTCCAGCAGCCGGAACGCCACGTCGAGGGCTTCCCCGAAGTAGCCCTTGCCGTCGTAGTGGACCTCGCCGGCGTGCACAACGACCCGGAGCCGGAGCTGCCGCCGGCCGCGCTCCCGTTCCGGCAGGCTCTGATTGTGATCGGTGAGCAGCCGCCACAGCACCGGGACAAGAGGGTTGAGCAGCAGCGTCTTCGGCACATCGTCGACCGGATGGACGAGCGCCAGGATGCCGTCGCCGCGATCGGTGAACGGGTCGCAGTGCGCCGACCGGATACCGGCGACTCCCATCGACGATTCCAGCACGCTGTAGACCTCTTGACGCAGTTCTTCCTTGATCGGATTCGTCCGCAGGGCAGAGGTGGACTTCTCGATGTCTACTGCGAGGATGCTCCGGTGAACCGGGACACTGTGCATGGGCTTTCTCAACCCCCTGTGGATCTCGCCTACAGCTTCAGTGTCGGCGTACAGTACTTTCGGTGCAAGTTGCATTGAGAGCTACAGCGGTTATTGTTTTAAATCCCGCGATGCAGCTATCTATGACAGGTTCGCCAGGATTATCCTGACAGCAGAACGGGAACAATAAGCCTTATGGCCCTCCGGGGAGCGTGACACCGGTGCCTGAGCCCGCCAGTCCCACCGTCCGCCGTAAGCGACTAGCTGCTGAACTTCGCCGGTTGCGGGAGCGGGCCGAGCTCACCGGCGACTTCGTCGCCGAGAATATGGGCTGGTCAACCTCCAAGGTTTCGCGGATTGAGAACGCGCGCACCACGCCCAGCCCGGAAGAGATCAAGAAGCTTCTGCTGTTGTACGGGATCGACGGGCCGTACGCAGAAGATCTTGTGGCGCTCGCTCAGGACGCGAAACGTAAGGGATGGTGGAAGGCCTACTCCGACGCGCTGCCAGACATGCATACCGCGTACATCGGGCTCGAGGCTGAGGCCACTTCTTCCTCCCAGTGGGCCCCGGAGGTCGTCGCGGGACTCCTGCAGACCGAGGATTATGCCCGCGAGGTAATCCGCGCTTCCCCGGCGGGCGGCACTATCCCGCCCGGAGAGATCGAACGCATGGTCGAAGCCCGGACGGTACGCCAGCAGATCCTGAAACGAGAGCCCGCGCTCGATCTGAACGTCGTGCTCGACGAGTCCGTCCTGCTGAGGCGGATCGGCAGCAACGCAGTGATGAGCTCGCAACTCGAGCGGCTTCTTGCGCTCTCGGAGTACACCAACATAAGTTTGCAAGTTCTCTGTCTTGACGCACCCCACCCCGTCACTAGTGGCGGATTCAACCTCCTGCAGTTTGGCGAGGTACACGATGTCGGATATCACGACATTACATATATCGAGCATTACACAAACAGCCTGTACGTCGAAGCAGAAAGAGACACGTTCCAGTATCAGCTGGCCTTCAGGCGGCTTCAGGAACATTCTCTCGACCCGCACACTTCCAGAGCGAGAATTGCCAAATCGCAGCGCACCTGGGAGTAAGCGATCGCGCCTGCCCAGCCCATGGGATTGCCATATACCGGGCATATACGACAATTGGGTTCAGGCCGGACACTAACGGGCACCCCGCCGCCTCCAAGGTTTCGCTACCTGCAACCACTACGCACTGTTACGAACGGAGTCTCCGTTTTCGCCATCCGGATGGCGGGCGGGGTGACTGGAAATGACCCGCTACCCGATCCGGTTTCTGCTACCGTGACCGAAGTATTCGGCCGCTCGACGCGCCTGACTGAACCACCAGCCAGGCGCGTCCTTCAGTTATCCTTTTAGGGAAAGTTCAGTTACTGTTCTTATCCTGAGCAGCGAGCATCCGTAGAGGCCGAGCGCTGAGGCACGGACACTAAGCCCTTTATCGCTTTTAGCCCGATTTCAGATAAGAGGTACCAGGAAAGATGAGCTCCATCGACCCAGCTGGCGCAAACTCGCTCACCACTGCCTGGCGGAAAAGCTCAAGGTGTTCTCACGGTGACTGCATTGAGGTTGCCCCGCTAAAGTCCCGCGTCGCGATCCGGGACAGCAAGAACAACGCCAGCGGGCCAACTTTGGCCTTCGCCCCGGTCGAATGGCGCTCGTTTATCGAGGGCATCAAGAACGGATGCGCTCCCGGCTGGTAAAGCAGCCGCCTCCAGCTGGCCCTCTTTCACCGCATCGGGTGGGCGAAGGAGGGCCAGCGGCATTTTGCGGCGGCACCGGCGACCACGGGCGGGCAGGCCATCGTCCGCGCTTGGGCACGCCCCGGGACGCAACAGTTCCGCTCTGCGGGCGGGAAATGGTGCAAGAGGGGCGTGGATCAGCTTCGGGTGCCCGTTGCGAACGGCGACTCTGCTCCGTGATCGCGCTCGCCGGTGAGTCTGACGTGTAGACCTACGATCAGTTACGCGGCGCGCCGGAATCGGAAGCCGCCAGGGGGGCTCGGTCAGGAGTGCCTGGCGACCGCGGCCTCGAGCGCCGAGGAGGACAGCCAGCCGTCGTGGGACCAGACGATCTTGCCGGACGACGAGGTGAGCACGAACCACGGCTGGTCCTGCACGCCGTAGCCGTCCGCGACGCGGCCGGTTGTATCCAGGCCGACCTGGTAGGCGATCGGCTGTTTCAGACCCTCGATGTACGCGCGCGCCGCGTCTGAGGTGGGCTCGGTGACCGCCTCGTCCACGGCCGTGAGCGGCGGCAGGTGCCTGGCCCTGGCCGCGTGGGCGTAGGAGTTCAGGCCGGTCAGCTGACCGCGCAGATCGAAGATCTCCGACAGCCAGGTCGCGAAGAACACGACCAGGTGCGGCTGGCCCGGGCCGAGGGTCACCTGGCCTCCGGCGGGCCCGGACGCGGGCACGGCGGCGGGCAGCCGGAGCGTCTGCGCGGGGGTCTGGCCGGTGATGTAGGCCAGCGACTGGCTGTGGGCCAGCACCGGGTGGCCCGGCAGCAGCCCGGCCACCTCCTGCGCCACGACCTGGGCGGACTGGGTGATGCTGGAGTAGGCCATCGTGGTCAGGTAGACCTTCTGCTCCCGGCCCTGGGCGTCGATGACGTACAGCGCCGGAGTGTGGTCGACCTGGCCGGAGTCGATCCTGGCGTAGATGCTGAACGCCTTCCAGCTCGCCTCGAGCTGGGGCAGCGACCCGGTGAGGAAGTCCCAGCGGTTCACCATGTTGTGCGCGCGCGAGTACCCCAGCGCGTCGGACACCGTGATCGCGTCCGGGTTGGCGTCGATACCGAGCAGCTGAACGTGGTCACCGGCCGCGCCGAGCAGCTGCTTGGCCTCGAGCATGGCCAGCGTGGTGAGCGGGCAGACCGTGGTGCACTCGGAGTCGACGAAGCCGATCAGGAGGACCTTGCCGCGGAACTGGCGGAGGGACATCGGCTGGCCGAACTGATTCTCCAGCCGGACGTCCGGCAGCGGCTTGCCGCCGAGCGGGGTGCCAAGGTCCAGGTTCGGGTTGGCGGCAGCCGCGCTGGAACCCGGCGACGTGGCCGGGCTGGCACCGGCGCTGGCCTGGCCGCCGGAACAGCCCGCCAGCGCGACAGCGCCCGAGAGCGCGGCGCCGAGGAGCAGGGCACCCAGACGTAGCCGCGATCTTCTCCCGGAGGGATCCGTCGCGACCATGCGGAAAGGCTACTACGTTGTGTCGTTCAGGATGATGAAGAGGGCCCGGCTTGCGCACGGGCGGCCTGATCGCGGCGCTCAGCCTCGCCGTCAGCCGGACCCTGGTGGGCGGCGATCGCGCGGGATGGGCTTCCGGGTTGCGCACCGGGGCGGAACGCGGCCGGCTCGGGAGCCGTGGCCGAGCTCGGCTCGTCGCCGACGATGACCGTCCCGCCGTGTCCCCACGTCAGGTAGCGCCACGCCAGGTTGATGATCGCGGACACCCGGTTGCGCCCGCCGAGCAGGTAGATCAGGTGCAGGGCCAGCCAGCCGAGCCAGGCCAGCGTCCCGGTGAAGTCCGGGCCATGAGCCAGTTCGATGACCGCGGACCGGCGGCCGATCGTGGCCGCCTGGCCCTTGTCGTGATAGCGGAACGTCTCGGTAGGCTGCCCCGCCTCAAGCCGCCGGATCTGCGCGGCCGCGAACCGGCCCATCTGGATCGCGGGCTGCGAAAGCTGCGGCGTTGGCTGATCGGTCACCAGGCCGATGTCGCCGACGGCGAAGATCCGGTCCTGCCCCGTGACGCGAAGGTCGGGCCCGGTCCCGATCCGGCCCGCGTGCCCTTGCGGCAGCCCCCACTGCCTGGCCTCGGGGGGAGCGGCCACCCCGGCTGTCCACACGGTGATGTCGCTGTGCAGGTCCCGCCCATCCTTGAGGATCACGCGATCGGGTGTCACCTCGGCGATCGCGGTGTCCAGTTGCACGTCCACCCCGCGCTTGACGAGCTGGTGACGGGTGTAGGCGCGCAGTTTCGGGTCGAACGGGGTCAGCAGCTCGGACTGCATCTCGACGAGCCGGACGTGGATGCGGGACGAGTCGACGTCGGGGAATGTCTCGCGCAGCACCGTGTCGCGCAGTTCGGCTATCGTCCCGGCCAGCTCGACGCCGGTGGCGCCGCCACCGACCATGGTGATGGCGAGCTGGGCCGCCCGCGGCCCCTCGCTGAGCTTCTCGACGTCCGCCAGGAAGCGGTCGCGCAGCGTCACCGCGTCGCGCCGCGTGTAGAGGCCGTAGGTGAATTGTTCGGCGCCCTTGATGCCGAAGTGCGACGCGGAGACACCGGTAGCCAGAACCAGGTAGTCGTAGCTGATCTCGCGGCCGTCATGGAGCGTGATGCTCCGGGCCGCGGGGTCGATGCCGGTGAGCAGGCCGCGGCAGTACCGGGCGCCGTGCTTGCGGGTGTAGCCGCCGGTCGCGTAGGAGACGTCGCCCGGGTTCAGGCCCCCGGTCGCCACCTGGTACAGCAGCGGCTGGAACGTGCTGTAGAGGTTGCGGTCGATCAGCGTGATGCGGAACCGGCCCTTCCCGAGGCCCTTCACGGCGTTAAGGCCGGCGAAACCGGCGCCGATGACGATCACGTGCGGGACGGCGGATGGCTGGCGGTTAGCGGTCGTCGCCTGAGTCATGAGGGTCCTCTCCCCGCGCCCGTTTCGCGGAAACAGTGGACTTCTCCGGTTCGGTCCGGGTGGCTTCGGTCCGGGTGGCTTCGGTTTGCGCGGCAGCGGGTGAGCTCGCTGGCGCTTTCTCCCCGCCGGGAGAGCCGGGGCCACTGGAACCGGTCGACGGTCTGCACCGCCTTCTGTGCTGGGTTCATCGTGATCGGGGGCGTACCCAAGCGGGCGGCATCCATCCCCGCTGCCGCGACTTCGGCGCTCAGCGTTCGATGGCGATGAGCTGGGGGTCCTGGCAGAGCTGACCGGATGGCGACGGTGCCGCCGGCGCGCTGGCCGCTGCGCCGGTCCTGGCCGGCCCGCTGGGTGCTGCCGAGCCGGTCGCGGTTCCGGCCGGCGATGCGGAGGTCGCGCCGCCCGCTGGCGAGGACCCCGGCGAGGACGCCGAGCCTGGCGCGCTGGGCTGGGTCTGCGGCGCCAGCTTTGCGCAGTCCGCCACGACGACCGCGGAACCGCCCGGTTCGGCGCTGCCGCCGATGCCGCCGATGTCGACGAAGTAGTGCGGCCACGGCAGGCCGGGCGACGTCCACGTGACGCGCTGCAGGCGGACGTCGTACCCCCAGGCCTCGCCGTTCGGTCCCTGGTCGAGGCCCAGGGCCACGCCGTCGCGTACCGAGAACATGCCCGCCGGGCCCGCCACCGCCGATCCGGACGCGCGGGCGATGATGTTCCCGGTCAGTGGGGCCACGCCGATCAGGGTGGTGCCCTCGGTGAGGTAGAAGTGCTCCTGAGCGGGATCTGTCCCCTCGGGGACGGCGCCCTGGATCGACCACAGCTTCAGGCCGGTCAGCCCGTCGTAGGCCGTCACTCCCGAGGCGGCCGAGAACAGCAGGACATCGTCGACCACACCACCGAACGAGCCCGGGAACGAGGGTGCCGAGGGGCGGACAATGCTTTCCAGCCCGTTGTTCAGGTCGATCCGGCGCAGCGCGGTCACCGGCGCGGAGCCCAGATAGCCGCCGGCCGCCTCGGTGACGTAAAGGTCCGGCTCGTCCACCTGCCAGGCCTGGGGCGCCGGGCCCGTCGGCCTGCTCCACAGCACGGCGCCCGTCCGGTTGCTGTAGGCGGTGACGGCGGTGGGCCCCACGATTACCGTGTCCTGCCGGGAGGCACGCACCGCCCCGCCGAACGGCGCGGCGTTGTACCGGCGGATCTGCCGCCCAGTGGAACTGGCGAAGACCACCTCGGCGCGCGAGGCCGCGCCCGGCCCGTAGGTCACGCCGGCCGTGACCACGCCGGGCCAGGCCCGGACCGAGACGATCGACGCGTTCGCCGGGAACCCCGTCAGGTCGGCGTTCCACCATGTCGTCCCGGTACGGGAGCCGTAGGCGCGCAGGCTCCGCCCGAGACCCACGACGGCCACCCCATCGCCGATCGCGGCGTAGGCCTGCCCGCTGACCGGCACCGTGCCCGCGAGCCCGCTGCTGGCGGCCCACTGTCCGGGTAGCGGACGGGCCCAGAGCACCTTTCCCGCCGAACCGGCGTGGCGGCACGGCCCGTGGCAGGCCCCCGCCGACGGGACGGATGCCGAGCCGATCGCGGGGTACGGGACGAACGCCACGGCGAGCAGGGCCGCGGCCAGGACGGCCCGCCGGGCCCAGGCGAACGACCCGGGACGCCGGGCCCGGGCCAGTGGGCGGCGCCGCAGCCAGGCGAGCGGCCCGCGTCGCTGGGCCCGGACCAGGAGGCGGACCCGGACGAAGAGCCTGCGCCGCCGCGCCCAGATATCGGGCTTGCGCGCCACAGCCAGCCTCCGTTCCGGCCCCGGAAAACCCCCGGCCACCACGTACCCGCGCGGTCGCCGCCCAGGTTTGCCGCCATGGCGGGACGGATACCGCGACCCGGGTCCCCGCACACCACGTTAGGGGCAATTCGGCCCACAGCGGCGGATAACCCTGAAGGCTGGTTCAACGGCTCCTCGCCGACCGGTGGCCGTGGCCGCGGCCGCGGCTTTCCGGGGGTTAAGGACTTGAGCCGATGATAGCCAGCCTGCGGCGGGCGGCACCGACGTCGCAGCGGCGCCGGAACATTCCGGCCCAGGGATCGGGGGTATACGGTGACGCCCGAGGCGCGCACCTGGCCGCCGCTCAGGTCGACGGCGATCACGTCGGTATCTCCCGGACGACCTCGGTGGCCGCCTTGTCGCGCCGCAGTCCCTGGAACCGGGGGTGGCGAAGCTGCCCGTCCCGGGTCCACTCGGAGAACCCGACCTGGGCCACGAGGGTGGGCTCGACCCAGTGCACCCCGGACCGGGGCAGGTCACCCAGGTCGAACGGCGGCTTGTCCTGCTCGATGCCCGTCAGTTCACCGTGCATGCCGCGCAGGGCCCTCGTGTCAAAACCGGTCCCCACCTTGCCGGCGTAGGCGAGCCGCCCGGACGAGTCGTAGTAGCCGAGCAGCAGGGCGCCGAACCCGACGCGTGATCCCTGCGGGTCGGTGAAGCCGCCGATGACGAACTCCTGATTCGTCTCGCACTTGAACTTCAGCCAGTCCCGGCTCCGGCCGGGACGGTAGGGCGCGTCGGCGCGCTTGGCGATGAGCCCCTCCCACCCCTGGCCGCAGGCCTCGGCGTAGTAGGCCTCGCCGTCGGTGTCCCGGTGGTCGGTGAAGCGCAGCGGGTCACGGAACGCCAGCAGGCCGGCGAGCAGGTCCTTGCGCTCCCGCAGCGGGAGCGGCCGGACGTCCCGGTCCCCGGCGTACAGCACGTCGAAGATGTAGTAGAAGACGGGCACCCGCCGGATGAGCGCCGGCTCGGGGTGGGTGACGTGGATCCGCGACTGCAGCAGCCCGAAGCTGGTCTGGGTGCCGCGGAAGGCTACGATCTCGCCGTCCACGATGAAGTCCCCGCTGCCGCGAGCGAGCAGCGCAGCGGCGATCTCGGGGTAGTTGTTCGCGACCTCTTTCTGGTTGCGCGTCATCAGCCGGACGCCTGAACCGCTGCGGAACGACAGGCACCGCTCGCCGTCCAGCTTGCGCTCGAACAGCCACCCGGGGTCCGAAAACCGGTCCCGGGTGAGGGTCGCCAGCTCGGGCTCGAGCCAGTCCGGCTGCGTCCCCCGCCCCGTCTTCGCCATCCTGGCCTGCCTTTCTGGCTACGGCTTACGGCCGCATGTCGACTTCCCCGTCCGGTTTACCAGGTACGGCGTTGCTCACCAGGCGCACCGGGCCCGGCTTGCCCCCGGCCTACCCGCCACGCGGCCGCACTCACCTGTGGCCGCGATGTGAGCCAGGTCGCACGCCAGCCCCCGCGGGCAATATCCGCCCGCAGATGTTTATCGCCTGCAGAACGGGCATGCCCACCCTGTCCAGCATGTTTCTCAAGCTAGTGGAGACCTTATGGCGATGGCTCTTGCGGCGAACACGCCGACTGCGCAACGCGAGGAGCTCAACAATCTCGACGACCGCGACCTGCTCCTGATGGTGCGTGCGCTGCCGCGTGATGACGATTTGCGCGCAAGTGCCTGCGAGACCCTGATCGGCCGCTACCAGAAGCTGGTGCGCTCGTGCGTGCGCCAGTACCGGGGCAGCCCCGAGTCGGCCGAAGAGCTCATGCAGGTGGGGTACGTCGGCCTGCTCAAGGCCATCAACAACTTCAACCCGGATTTCGGCACCAGCCTGTCCGCGTACGCGCAGCCGTGCGTGAGCGGCGAAATCAAGCGGCACTTCCGCGACAAGCGGTGGCAGGTGCACGTGCGCCGGTCGGCCCAGGAACTGCTGCTGGAAGTGCGGAAGGCCACCGAGGAACTCACCCACAAGCTGGGCCGGGCCCCCGGCGACGAGGAACTCGCCGCCCACCTCGGCGTCACGGGAGACGATCTGCAGGAGGCCCGCCGGGCGGACATGGTGTTCCACACCTACTCCCTCGACGCGCCGGTGTTCGACCGGCAGGACCCGGTCCAGCTCGCGGACCTGCTCGGCGAGGACGACCAGGGCGTGGAGCAGACGCTCGACATGGAGGCGGTCAGCGCCCACTGGAAGGAGCTGCCCGCCCGTGAACAGCGCATTCTCACGATGCGGTTCTACGGCAACCTGACGCAGGCCGAGATCGGCGAGCGCCTGGGCATTTCGCAGATGCACGTGTCCCGGCTGCTCGCGCGGGCGCTCAGTTACCTCCGCGACCGGCTGCTGGGCCGGAATGAGACCGACGATGGCGACATTGCCTGAGACCGGGCGCGCCAGGAACGGCAGCACGTACGCGGGCCGGAACGCGGGCACGTGCCCGGGCCGGGATGGCGGCATCCCCATCCCGCATCGCGTTCTGCGCGGTATGCCCGCCGGCATTTCGGTACTCTTCCGGCATCCTGGGTACACCTAGCGGCGGCCCGCCATGAGCGCGCGAGTGCGGCCAGCGCCTTCTCCAGGAAGGGGAAACCCATGAAGAGCGGCATATGCCTGTTCTGGATCGCCGTCGGGGCCATTCTCACCTTTGCCGTGACCGCAAATACGTCCGTCTTCAACCTGCACGTGGCCGGCTTCGTCATCATGGTGATCGGCATCATCGGGCTCGTGACACCCAAGCGCGGGTACCAGTGGCTGGGCCGGCGCGTGTACGTGAAGCGGACCCGGCGGGGCCCGGTCAGCCGGGTGGAGGAGACAGCGGTCCCGCCGTACGTGCTGCGCAACCCGGGCACGGCCAACGCCCAGGCCGACATCCCGGACCGGCCGAGCCTGGAGCCGGACCCGGAGGTGGCCCGCTGGCAGGAGCCGGCCAGGACGCCGGACGAGGAGATGGCCACGCAGCGGGCCACCAGCCACGGCGCGGACCGCTACAACGACATGGACCCGGAGACGAGGGAGCGGGTGCCCAGTGACACCGAGGTCATCGAGGACGTCTACGAGGAAACGCCGGAGTAGCCGCACGCCGGCCGCCCGGACAATGGGTCAAAGCTGGATTTCGCCGAACGGGCCGCACCGGGACCACTCCGGGTGCGGCCCGTTCGGCATGGGGGCACGTTGATCAGCCATCCCGATGCACCCGGCTGTCCCGGGACCGGCGGGCCCGGCGCGTCAGCTATCCCGGCGGGTCGGTCACCCGCAGCGCCAGCACGGTGAGGTCTTCGCGCATCTCGCCCGCGGAGAAGGCTTCCGCCCGGGCCTGGACCCCGGCGACGACTTCGGCGGCGGACCGGCCGGCCAGCGTGACCAGCTCGTCGGGCAGCCGCTCCTCGTAGTACCTCATGTCCGGGCTCCGCGTCTCCGTGAGCCCGTCGGTATAGAGGAACAGCAGGTCCCCCTGGGCCAGGTCGATCTCTTCGAGCCCCGGCCGGGCCACCGGGAACAGGCCGAGCGGCAGGCCCCCGCCGCCGAGCATCTCGACCCGGCCGTCGGACCGGATGACCGCCGGGCCGGGGTGACCGGCCGTGCCCAGCGAAACGTGCAGCGACCTGCCGTGCCAGGCCATGTGGGCGGTATTCGCGGTGACGAACCGCCCGCCGGACTGCTCGGAGAGCAGAACGTCGTTGGCCTTGGTCAGAACGGCCACCGGATCCGGTTCCCAGTGCGCGATGACCCGGATCGCGTACCGCGCGGCGGCGGTGAGCGCGGCGGCCTCCTGCCCCTTGCCCGCGACGTCGCCGATCGCGAGGCCCCAGCCGCCCGGGATCCGGTAGACGTCGTAGAAGTCGCCGCCGACGTCCAGTCCCTCGGTGGCGCCCATGTAGGCGGCCGCCAGCTCGATCCCGGGGACGTCGGGCAGCACCCGGGGCAGCAGGCTCGCCTGCAGCGCCTCGGCCACCTCGGAACGCCGCCGAAATAGCCGGTCGACGCGTATGGCGACCGCCACCTGGGTCCCCAGCTCCTCGGCCAGGGCGAGGTCGGCGATCTGGAACGGCCCCTCGCGAGCCTGCCGGCACAGCGTCATGACCCCGTAGCCGCGATCGGCGTCCGCGATCGGCACGCTCAGCACGGATGTCGCGCCGAGCTTCATCATCAGCGGCACACCGTCCGGCGCGGTGCCCAGCATCCCGGTGTCATCGGAACGGGCCTGCAGCAGGGACTTACCGGATCGGTGCACCTGCCACGGCAGGGAGTCCGGTTCGGGGTCGGCGTCGCGGGCCGCCCGCGCGATGGACGCCGATTCCCCGCCGGCCGGCCCGACCGCGAACTGGCGGCGCAGCCGGCGGCCCCGCACGACATCGACGACGACCCAGGAGGCGAACTCACTGGCCAGCAGGCGCGCGCAGCGTTGCAGGGTCAGCGATTCGCTGAACGTGCTGTTCTCCAGCAGGAGCCGGGTCACCGTGGTCAGCAGGTCCATTCGCCGCGCCATGGTCTGCACGGCCGCAGCAGCCGCGGGCCCGTGCTCACGCCCGGTCCGGGCGTACTCACGCCCGGTCCGGGGCGGGGCAAGGACCGGGACCGGCGTGGCGGCGCGCGAAGGCGCGGGCTTCGGCGCCTGCGGAGCGGCCCTTCCGGGAGCGACGCCCCGGGAAGCAGGCGCCGGCCGAGGGGCGGCGCCCGACCGGGGACCCGCTCCGGGAGCAGCCGCCTCCGGAGCAACGGCCTGCGGAGCGGCCGCGCCGTCGAAGCTGGCCGCTACCAGCAGCACGCCGGTGTCCTCGGGAAGGCTGATCGGCTCGACCATCAGGCGGACGTCCACGACGCCGTCCTGGCTCAGCATGGCGCATTCGGCCTGCCGGGCCCGCCCGGTCCGCGCCGCGGCGGCCAGGTAGGTCCGCACCGCCGCGCGCGACGGGAGGTCCACGAACAGCGTGAACGGCTTTCCCGCCGCGTACGCGGGAGGTGATCCGATGAGGTCGCTGGCGCGGTTGTTGACCCGCCGCACCGTGCCATCACGCTCGAGCAGGAACAGGGGCACGGGCGCTTCCTGGAACACGGCGCGCAGCATTCGCCGCTCGGCCCGCACCGGCTCCGCCGGTGCCCCGGCGCGCCGGGCGGCCGCGCCGCGGGCCTGCCGCGTGCTGAGCGCGTCGATCGCTCCGTCGAGTTCCGCGAACGCCGCATCCAGGAGGGGCCTGAGCTGGGCGCCGGGCAGGCCGGCCGCCTGCTCCAGGGCGTCCCGCCGGGCCGCGAGCTCGGCGAGGCCGGACTCGGGCGGCACAGAACTTTCCGGTGGCGCAGCGCTATCCGGCAGCGCAGAACTTTCCGGTGGCGCAGCGCTATCCGGCAGCGCAGAGCTTTCCGATGGCGCAGCGCTATCCGGTGGCGCAGAGCTTTCCGGCGGGCTGTCCGGCTGTGCCGTGGCCCGTCCGCTCCGGCCGGCCGCGTTGTTGCGGCGCGCGGACGACCGGGTGCGCGCCGGGCCATCCGCCATCCCGCGTCCTCCTTCCCGCGTCGCTGTTCCTCTTCCAGTGTGACCGGTCCGGGGGAACCGGGCCAGCCGCCCGCGGGACCGGGGACCGGCTTGGCCCCCGCGGAACCGGGGACGGGGGCCCACCCGGCCGCCGGCCCAGGCTCAGCGCGGGCGCAGGAGGCTGCCGCGCCAGCGAACCGGCGCGGCAGCCTCGGTCGCGCGCGGCTTACTGGTTGGGGCGCGCCGCGCTTATGTCGGCCAGCGCGGACTCATCGTCCTGCTCGACGGACAGGTCCCCGATCGACACCATACCGACGATATGACCGTTGTCCATGACCGGCAGCCGCCGGACGGCGTTGGCCTGCATCACCCGCAGCGCCTCCGCCGTGTCGTCGCCGGCGTCCACCGCGACCAGATCCGGGCTGCACACCGCGCCGACCGGCGAGCCAGGCGGCGCCGATTCCGCGAGCGCGCGCACCACGATGTCGCGGTCGGTGACCAGACCGCAAAGCTTGTCGCCGTCCACCACGAGAACCGAGCCCACCGCATTGTCACGCATGGCCCGGGCCGCATCGGCGATGGACTGATCCTGCTGCAGGACGATCGGCTCCGCCGTCATGACGTCGCGTACCGTGCCCATGTACTGCCTCCCTGCTGTCCGCGCCCGCTGCCGTGCCTGCCGTCCGGGCCCTACGGTCCGGGCTGGCGGCGTGCCCGGCTGATCTACCACACCGCGGCCGCCCGCAAACCCTTGCCACAGCGGCAGACCCCCGTCGTTTGCGGGTGGTGAGACCCGGGTACCGCTTGAGGGTCGGGGGGCCTCGCGCCGCGCAATGAGCGCGATAGGCGTTAAGGCCCGTCGCGCGAGGACTGAAATAAAGGAACAACTGCTCAGCCGGGTCAGGGAAATCGGCATCAAAGGCCGGTTCGCCCCGGCCGGGAACACGGACAGGAAGCAGCTTACCGGGGCTCCGGGTCACCATTGACCGAACGGGTCGCGGAGCCATTAACGGCGTAACGACAAATCAAGCCAAGCGCGGCTAGCGAGCTAGGCAGGTGTCCTATGACAAGGCCGATGATGTCCGACGACGGCGCGCCCCGGGGCCGTCCGGTCGTGGACGCGCGCCAGCTGTGGGCGGGCGGGGCCGCGACCGCTGTCGTCGCGGCGCTCATCGCGCTGGTCGGCGTGGTGGTGTGCCGGTGGCTGTTCAACATCCCGCTGCTTTCACCCAAGAGCCAGGGGACCTACGGGAACGCGCACACCACGACCGTAGTGCTGGTGGCCGCCGCGGCGGCGCTGCTGGCGACCGGCCTGTTGCATCTGCTGCTCGTGGCCACGCCGCGGCCGCTGACGTTCTTCTCCTGGATCGTCGGCCTCATCACGCTGCTGTTTGTGCTGTTCCCGTTCAGCACGTCCGCGCCGCTGTCCCAGAAGATCGCCACCGCCGCGGTGGACCTGGTGATCGGCTTCGCGATCGGCTCGCTCCTCAACGGGGTGGGCGCCCGGTCGCTGCGCCGGCGGCAGCCGCCTCCGCCCGCCGGGCCGGGTTACGACCAACCTTACGGTCAGCAGCCGTACGGCCAGTGGGGCCCGTCCGGTCGCACCCAGGGGCCGGCGAACTGAGCCCGCTACGGGGCCCGGCGCCCGACCGCACGGCGCGGTGATCTCCCGTTCCTGGCCTCTGGTCCCCGAACTTCGGGACCTTCGACTCTAGTGAGCTTTGACATGTTGATTGTTTGCCGCACGGCAACACGGGATACACTGTTACCCAGCGGTGCCTACGACGCAGGCACGCACGCGCCGTCCGGCGCACTCGCACTGCGTGCGACGTGCAGGGGGCAGGCGTCGGCACCGCCGATTCCTCTCTTCTCCCCCTTCATCGTCATTCTCGTTTCCTGCGGGTCGCTGCGACTGCGGACGTAGCTCAGAGTCACATCTGCCGCGAGGAGCCGAACCCATGAAGATCGCTCTAGTCGCCGAAGAAGCCTCTGCCCTCTCCCACCCCACGGGCAGTGAGCCGGCCAGCCAGGAAACCCGCGTCGCCGCCCTGGCCCAGGAACTTGCCAACCAGCATCACGACGTCATCGTGTACGCCCGCAAGGACGCTGCGGACCTGCCGGATGAGGACAAACTGCCCAGCGGCGCGCGGGTCGAGTACGTGACGGCCGGCCCGGCCGAGCCACTGTCCGACGAGGCGGTGCTCCCGCACGTCCGGGCCTTCGCGGCCGGCCTGGCCGAGGCCTGGCAGCGGCACCAGCCCGACGTCGTGCACGCGATCGGCTGGACCGGCGGCCTGGCCGCGCTGGCCGGGACGCGCGACCGGAGTTTCCCGGTGGTGCAGACGTTCCACTCGCTCCGCATTGCCGAGCGCCGGCACCACATCGGCCGCGACGGGGCCGCCTGGCCCGCCGGCGCCACCGCCGAGGCCGAGACCGGTTCCCGCAACCGGCTCGAGCGGGCCGTCGCGTGCAGCGCGGACGCCGTGATCGCGACCAGTTCGGACGAGCTGCACGACCTGACCAGCCTGGGCGTCCCGCGCACCTCGGTCAGCACGGTGCCGTTCGGGGTGGACCCCGAGCGGTTCTGCGCGGACGGCCCGGTCGCGCCGCGCGGCGAGCGGCCGCGGCTGATCGCCGTGGCCACGCACCTGCGGCGGGACGGCCTGGAGACGGCCGTGCGCGCGCTGGCCGAGATCCCCGGCGCCGAACTGCTCATCGTCGGCGGCCCGGCGCGGCCGATGCTGCGCCGCGACGAGACCTGCTGCGACCTGGCCCGGCTGGCCGGCAGCCTCGGCGTCTCCGACCGGGTCAAGTTCGCCGGCCAGGTCAGCCAGGACGACATGCCCGCGCTGCTGCGCTCTGCCGACCTGATGGTGGACGTCTCGTGGTACGAGCCGTTCGGCATGGCCTGCCTCGAGGCGATGGCCTGCGGCACGCCGGTGATCGCCTCGGCGGTCGGCGGCCACCGCGACACCGTGGTGGACGGAACCACCGGTGTGCTCGTGGCTCCCGGCCAGCCGGCCGCGCTCGCCCGCCGCATCCGGCGCCTGCTCGCCAGCCCGATGCTGCTGGAGGGCTACGGGATCGCCGGCGCCGACCGGGCCCGGGTGCGCTACTCCCTGGACCGCGTGGCCCGCGAGACCGTCGCGGCCTACGAGCACGCCCGGCGGCCGGCCGTCAGCATCGCGGTCGTCGAGGACATCGACCAGCCCGCGGCGTGACGTCGTCAGGCCCGCGGGACGGCGCCGTGGCTCTCCACGATCTGCTTGGCCACGTCGGTCACCTTGACGTGCTGGGTCTGCGACACGCGCCGCATGCGCCCGAGGGCGTCGGCGGCTGAGCAGCCCAGAGCGTGCATGAGAATCCCCTTCGCCTGGTCCACCACGGCCCGGCTTTCGACCGCGTTTCTGAGCTGAACGGCCTCACGCTGGGCGTCGCCGTACGCCGACGCGTTGGCCAGGACCGCGCCGCCGAAGGCGGCCAGCGTCCCGGCGAACGGGACCTGCTCACCGTCGATCGCATTGGGACGCACGCTGACCACCACGAGGATTACCGTCAGCGGGGGGAATTCGTGCACCAGGACCGCGATCGAGCGCACCCCACGGCACAGCGCCTCGCCCATGTGGTCCGGCCACCGGGTGTCGCGGAGCGTGTCCCGGATGGTCACCGGCTGGCGGTCGCGCAGCGCCTCGATGGCCGGCCCGTGACCCGCCTTGAGCTGGAACTCGGCCAGCTCGGCCAGGTCCGGATGGGTCGACGTCAGCCCGACCAGTTCCCGGTCCCGCCAGAGAATGGCCGTGGCTCCGCAGCATCCAGCCACCTCCCGCACGGCCAGCTCGGCCAGCCGGTTCAGCGACCTCATCTGCCCCGAGTTGCCGACGCTCAGCAAATCGGCGGCATCCCGGGCAAGATCTTCAATAAGCACGTCGGCCTCCACCGGGGGCTGGAGGGGTAAAGGGCACGTAATGCCATTCAAGCACGTCCCCGGCATAGTTGCCACTCGACAAATGTTCGGCAGGGGGAAGGATGCAGGTCCATATCCAGGGCAGCGGCGGCGTGCGCGGGTGGCCCGAGCCCGGCTGCCGGTGCGCCTCGTGCCAGCGGGCCCGCACCGGCGGGACCGGCCGCGCCGCGTTCAGCGTGATCGTCGACGGCGCCCTCCGGCTTGCCGGCGGGGCTGAAGGCCCGGCGGGCGGCGCACGGGAACTTGCCGGGTACCAGATCCGGCGGCTGTCCGGCGGCTGGGACGTGACCGCACCGGACGGCGGGCGGCTGGTGTGCGCCGACGGGCAGGGGCCCGCCCCGGCCGTGCCGCCGGGCGCCCGGCCATACGACGTGGCCCTCCTGGACCTGCTCGAAGACCCGGCTAGCCTCGGCCGGCTCCGCGGGCAGGGCGTCGTGACGTCCGGAACGGTGGTGGCGGTGGCGTTCGCCGACCATCGCGTGGTCTCGGAGCGGGAACTTCGGCGGCGGGGGCACATCTGGAGGGTGGCGGTCCCGCGCGACGGTGACACGTTCCGCGCCCCGGCACCTGCTGCGGCGCGGAGGGCTGAGGTGGCGCGCGCACCCGATGCGGCTCCTGGTGGGGCGCTGGCGGCGGGTGGGCGGCCGGTCCCGTACCGGGTGCTCGTGCTCGGCGGGGCGCGTTCCGGGAAGTCCGCGGAAGCGGAGATGCGCGTCGCGGCCGAGCCGGCGGTGACGTACATCGCGACCGCGCCGCCGCCTTCCCTGGCACCTCCCCCGGGCGGGGACGCGGAATGGGCCGCGAGGATCGCCGTGCACCGGTCCCGGCGGCCATCGTGGTGGCGGACGCTCGAGACCACCGACCTCCCGGGCGCCCTACGGCAGGCGCGCGGCGCCGTCCTGGTGGACAGCGTTACCGCGTGGCTGGCGGCCGTGATGGATGACTGCGGCGCCTGGGATGGCGCGGTGGCGTCGGCCTCCCGGCTCGGCCAGCGGGTCGCCGAGCTCATCGAGGTGTGGCGGCAGGCGGGCGCCTATATGATCGCGGTCAGCGACGAGACGGGCCTCGGCGTCGTCCCGGAGACGCCCGCCGGGCGGTTGTTCCGCGACGAACTGGGGCGGCTGAATCAGATGCTGGCCGCCGAATCGGACGAGCTGGTGCTCGTCGCCGCCGGGCGGGCGATGACGGCCGGCGGCTGAATGACTCTGCCTGTGACCAGGGCGCCCCTTACGCTGCGATAACGATACAGGCGTCCCGACGCAGCCGTGGCTGGCACCTTATAGGTGTGACAGTTACCTTTAAGAAAAGATGGGAATTGCGGGGTCTCCGGCTGGCGGGCGGAAGCCCGTAAGGCGGCCGCTGAGATGCGTTAAGTTCTTGCCCGCTGCCCACAACGGACAGGTGAATCGGAGGCAGAGGGGCCATGTGCTTCCGGGACGAGGTGAGAACGCCATGACGCGCGTCGTTGTCGTCGGTGATCTTATGACGGACGCCGTCGCCCAGGCGCATTACCCCTTGGCCCGTGGCAGCGACACGGCCGCGACCGTGTCCATGCATGGTGGCGGGTCCGGCGCGAACATCGCGGCGTGGCTGGCCGTGGACGGCATCGACGTCGCGTTCGTCGGCCGGCGCGGAGCGGACATCGCCGGCCGGAACCGCGACATGGAACTGATGGGCTACGGCGTCGACGCCCGGCTGGTCATGGACCCGGAACGGCCCACCGGCACGTGTGTGGTCATGATCACGCACAAGGGTGAGCGTACGATGCTGTCGGACCCCGGTGCCAACGCCGCGCTCTCCCCCGACGATCTGCCGCGTGACCTGTTCGCGTCCGGGAACCATATCCACGTCTCCGGGTACACGCTGCTCAGCGAGGGCGCCCGGCCGGCCGCGCTGGCCGCCATCCAGTACAGCGTGCACGCCGGCATGACGGTGTCCGTCGACGCGGCCTCGCGCTCGCCGCTCGAGCGGATCGGCGCCGAGCCGTTCCTCGAGCTGAGCAACGGAGCCACGCTGCTGTTCGTGAACGAGGCCGAGGGGCACGTGCTCACCGGCCGGGACGACCCCGAGCAGATGGCCCGCGTCCTCACCGCCTGGTACCCGCAGGTCGTCGTGAAAATGGGCGGCGACGGGGCGCTGTTCTACGCCAACGGCCGGCCCCCGGTGCATGTCCCGGCCCCGCCCATCGATCGGATCATCGACGGAACGGGCGCGGGTGACGCGTTCTGCGGCGGATTCCTCGGGCCCTGGCTGGACAAGAAACCACCCGGTGAGGCGCTGGCCGGCGGATGCCGCCTGGCCGCCCACGCGATGAGCCTGGTTGGCGCCCGGCCCGTCCTGTAGGGGCTGTGCTGGCCCGGGAGGGCGACCCCCGGAACCTCCGGCGCGCTTCGCGCCCGCGCGGTAGCACTCCGACGCGACCGGCTGAGCCGCGGATCACGTATGGATGCTCGGGTTCTGCAAGGCCGTGGGAGCCCGAGGCCTTGCGGGCACCCCCGGTTATAGGCTCGGCCGGGTGGATCAACTGCCGCTTGAGAACCGTACGGCGCTGGTCACCGGGGCGTCGCGGGGCATCGGTGCCGCGACGGCCAGGGCTCTGGACCGGGCAGGCGCCCGTGTCGCGCTCGTCGCGCGCCATCGTGAGGATCTCGCCGAGGTTGCCGCCGGTCTCGGGAGGAATCCCGTCGTCATCCCCGCCGACTTGGGCGAGCCGGATGCCGCTGCGGACGCCGCCGCCAGCGCGCTGGGGGCTCTGGGCTCGGTGGACATTCTTGTGAACAATGCGGCAGCGGCGGCACGCCTCGCCACGACCGACACCGGTGCAGCGATCATCGATGAGATGCTGGCGGTCAACGTCCGTGCTCCGCTACTGCTGATCGCGGCCCTCATCCCCGCCATGACCGAGCGCCGCCGGGGCTCCATCATCAACCTGTCGTCGGTGTCCGGGCTCATCGGCACCCCGCGCCGTGCCGCATACGCGGCCTCGAAAGGCGCGATCGACGCCGCCACCCGTTCCCTGGCCATGGAGCTGGGACCCATGGGGATCAGGGTCAACTCGGTAGCCCCAGGCGTCGTAGACACCGCGCTATGGGCCAGCAACAAGAGGGTCGGTGGCGTCATCGAGGCCGTGCAGAACCTGACTCCGCTGCGCCGGTGGGCTGAGCCCGCCGACATCGCGGACGTGATCACGTTCCTCTCCTCGGACGCCGCCAGGTTCATAACCGGTGAGACGATCTCTGTCGATGGCGGCATGGCCCACGCCCTCGACCTCTACGGCGGCCCAGTCTGACCGGGAACTGCCACTGTCCGCCGGCGAAGGTTCATTCCGCTACGCGTGATTCCTGGCCGCAGGCGCACCGGAGATGCTATTGGGCTACCGGAGAACAGCAACCCGCGGAAGCAGGCGGCGGCTTCCCGGCCACCTGATCGGGCGGTCACCCGCGAAACGTCGCAGGAAGTGGGCGTTTCCGGTCTGGACGGACGGCACAATGGCGGACATGGCCCGACGTTCAGCATCCCCGCCCCCGCCGCCGGATTTTGAAGAGAACATCGTCGACATCGACGTCGCCGAGGAGATGCGGGGCAGTTACCTCGAGTACGCCTACTCGGTCATCTACCAGCGTGCCCTCCCGGACGCCCGGGACGGGCTCAAGCCGGTGCAGCGGCGGATTCTGTACCAGATGAACGAGATGGGGCTGCGGCCCGACCGCGGGCACGTCAAGTGCGCCCGCGTCGTCGGCGAGGTCATGGGCCGGCTGCACCCGCACGGTGACGGCGCCATCTACGACGCGCTGGTCCGGCTGGCCCAGCCGTGGGTGATGCGGCTGCCCATGGTCGACGGGCACGGCAACTTCGGCTCGCAGGGCGGCGACGACCCGCCGGCGGCCATGCGGTACACCGAGGCCCGGCTGACCGCC
This sequence comes from uncultured Actinomycetes bacterium, assembly GCA_963732345.1. Classification (GTDB taxonomy): domain Bacteria; phylum Actinomycetota; class Actinomycetes; order Streptosporangiales; family Streptosporangiaceae; genus Bog-532. The sequence goes on from CAVSZI010000023.1 coordinate 107,961, forward strand.
GCGGCGATGGAGATGGCCGGCTCGATCGACGAGGACACCGTCGACTTCCAGCCGAACTACGACGGGCAGGAGAACGAGCCCTCAGTTCTCCCCGCCGCGCTGCCCAACCTGCTGGTCAACGGCGCGTCCGGGATCGCGGTCGGGATGGCGACCAACATGGCGCCGCACAACCTCGGTGAGGTCATTGCCGCGGCGCGGCACCTGATCAGGCATCCGGACGCGCCGCTGGATGCCCTGATGCGGTTCGTGCCCGGGCCGGACCTGCCGACCGGCGGGAAGATCGTCGGCCTGGAAGGGGTCAGGGACGCCTACGAGTCCGGCCGCGGCATCTTCCGCACCCGGGCCACCTGCCGGGTCGAGCAGATCACCCCGCGACGGACCGGGATCGTGGTCACCGAGCTGCCCTACGGCGTCGGGCCGGAGAAGGTGATCGCGCGGATCAAGGACCTGGTGCAGTCCAAGAAGCTCACCGGGATCACCGACGTGAAGGACCTCACGGACCGGCACCGCGGCCTGCAGCTCGTCATCGAGATCCGGAGCGGTTTCCACCCCGAGGCGGTGCTGGCCGAGCTGTACCGGCTGACGCCGATGGAAGAGACGTTCGGCATTAACAACGTCGCACTGGTCGACGGGCAGCCGCGGGTGCTGGGCCTGCGGGAACTGCTCCGTATCTACGTCGATCACCGGATCGAGGTCGTCCGGCGGCGCAGCGAGTTCCGGCGGCGCAAGCGCGAGGACCGGCTGCACCTCGTCGACGGTCTGATGATCGCCCTGCTCGACATCAACGAGGTCATCGGCGTCATCCGGTCCAGCGACGATTCCGCGGCGGCCAAGCAGCGGCTGATGGCGGTGTTCGACCTGTCCGACATCCAGGCGCAATACATCCTGGACACGCCGCTGCGCCGGCTCACCCGCTTCGACCGGCTCGAACTGGAGCGCGAACGGGAAACGCTGCGGCGCGAGATCGCCGGGCTGACCGAGATCCTCTCTTCCGAGGACCGGCTGCGTTCGGTCGTCTCCGCGGAGCTGGCCGATATCGCCAAGCGGTTCGGCACGCCGCGGCGCACCGTGCTGCTGGAGGGCAATGGAGCGGCGCTGACGGCAGCGGTTCCGTTGGAGGTGGCGGACGACCCGTGCACGGTGCTGCTGTCCTCGACCGGCCTGCTGGCCCGGACCGCGCCCGGGTCCGGCGGCGGTTTGACCTCTGACGGAGGCGGCCCGGAGGGGCGCGCGGCGCACGACGTGATCGTGTCCACCGCGCCGGCCACGGTCCGCGGAACGGTCGGCGTGGTGACGTCGGCCGGGCGGATGATCAAGCTCAGCGTGCTGGAGTTCCCGGCGCTGCCGCCGAGCGCCCAGTTCCCCGGGCTGTCGGGTGGCACCCCGATCGCGGAGTTCGTGTCCCTGGAGCCCGGCGAGATTGTGGTGGCGCTGGCGTCGCTGGACACAGCCGCGGCAGGGCTGGCGCTCGGCACCGCTTCTGGCGTGGTCAAGCGCGTTCTGCCGGATTACCCGCAGGCCCGGGACGAGTTCGAGGTCATCACGCTGAAGGAGGGCGATCAGGTCGTCGGGGCGGTTCAGCTGTCCAGCGAGTCGCAGGACCTGGTCTTCGTCAGCAGCGACGGCCAGCTGCTGCGCTTCCCGGCCTCGGCGGTCCGGCCGCAGGGACGCATCGCCGGGGGGATGGCCGGGATCAGGCTGTCGCCGCGTGCCTCGGTCATCTGGTTCGGGGCGGTCGACCCGGGGGGTTCGGGTGGGTCTGCCGGTGGGACTGGGACTGGGGCTGGGGCTGGTGGGTCTGGCGGTGCTGGTAGGTCTGGCGGTGCTGGTAGGCCGGCCGGCCACGTGGTTGTCACCGTGGCCGGGAGCGCGGGCGCCCTGCCGGGCACGGCGGCCGGGAGCGTAAAGGTCAGCCCGTACGCCGAATTCCCGTCCAAGGGCCGGGCGACCGGGGGCGTGCGGTGCCACCGGTTCCTCCAGGGCGAGGACGCGCTCATCCTGGCCTGGGCCGGGCCTTCGCCCGCGCTCGGGGCGACCGAGGCGGGCGGGCCGGTGGATCTGCCCGGTCCCTTCGGGCGCCGGGACGGCTCCGGAGTCGGGCTCGCGCAGCCGCTGGCGGCCGTCGGCGGCGCTCTCCCTGACGCACCAGGCACCCCAGATGCCCCATCGGCCGCGCCCGCCGGCACGGCCGCTCCCCCCGCCTGACCCGACCCTCGGATCCGGGCGGCATTCTCGGTGAATACGGCCGATCCCCGGGATGCGGCTGGCCCGCCGCCACTGGGCTGGGCGGGACAGGGGAGTGTACCGGGGCTGGCGGGAGGGACAGATCTGGCCGGAGGAGTCAGATGTCGATGCGGGAGGGGTCCAGCTCGGCGGCGCCGCCTACGATGAAGTCGCGGCGCGGGGCTACCTCGGACCCCATGAGCAGGCTGAACATGTCGCCTGCCACGGCAGCGTCCTCGATCCTGATCCGGCGCAGCGTGCGGCGCTGCGGGTCCATGGTGGTCTCCGCGAGCTGGCCGGCGTCCATCTCGCCCAGGCCCTTGTACCGCTGGACGGGCTCCTTCCAGCGCTGGCCACGGCGTTCCAGGTCCAGCAGCATGCGCCGCAGCTCCGCGTCGGAGTACGTGTAGGAGTACTTCTGCTGCCCCTTGCGGGGGCTGGACAGCTCGACGCGATGCAGCGGCGGCACCGCGGCGAACACCCGGCCCGCGTCCAGCAGCGGCCGCAGGTAGCGATGGAACAGGGTGAGCAGCAGGCAGCGAATGTGCGCGCCGTCCACGTCCGCGTCGGCCATGAAGATGACCCGCTGGTACCGGGCCGCGTCCAGGTTGAACGCCGACCCCGAGCCGGCCCCGATGACCTGGATGATCGACGCGCACTCGGCGTTCTTGAGCATGTCGGCGAGCGACGCCTTCTGCACGTTGAGGATCTTGCCGCGGATCGGCAGCAGCGCCTGGAACTCGGAGTTCCGTGCGAGCTTGGCCGTGCCGAGCGCCGAATCGCCCTCGACGATGAACAGCTCGCTGCGGTCGTCGGCGGTACGGCAGTCAACCAGCTTGGCCGGCAGCGACGAGCTGGCCAGCGCGGACTTGCGGCGCTGGTTCTCGCGGTGCTCGCGCGCGGCCACCCGGGCCTTCGCGGCCGAGATGATCTTCTCCAGCAGGGAACGCGACTGCTGCTTGCCGGCCCGGGATCGGGCGTCGAAGAAGGCCTTCAGGCCTGACGCCACCACCTGGGCCACGATGCGGGACGCGGCCGGGGTGCCGAGCACCTCCTTGGTCTGCCCCTCGAACTGGGGCTCGGGCAGCCGGACGGTGACGATCGCCGTCATGCCCTCGAACACGTCCTCCTTGGCGACGGGCTCATCGCCGTTCTTGAGCAGCCGGGCCGCGCGGAGCTGCTCGTTCATCGTGCGGACCAGTGCGCGGTCGAAGCCGGACACGTGCGTGCCGCCGTGCGGCGTGGCGATCACGTTGACGAATGACCGGGTGGCGGTCTCGTAGCCGCCCGTCCACTGCACCGCCACGTCGACCCCGAGCTCACGCTCGACCTCCGTCGGCGTCATGTGGCCCCGGTCGTCGAGGACCGGCACGGTCTCGGTGAAGTTCCCCGACCCGACCAGGCGCAGCACGTCGGTGACCGGCTCGCCGGCCGCCAGGTGCTCGCAGAACTCGCTGATGCCCCCGTCGAAACGGAATTCCACCTCACGGGGGCTCGCGGGCCTGGCGGTGCTTGTGGGGCCGGCGGTACTGGCGGGGCCGGCGGAGGCTTCGGGGCTGGCGGGCTCCGCGGTGAAGGGCGCTCCCGGCAGGGCCCGTTCGGGATGATCATCGGCGCCAGCCAGCGCGACCGGCCGCTCATCACGGACGCTGATGGCGAGGCCGGGCACGAGATAGGCGGTCTGCCGGGCGCGTTCGGTGATCGCGGTGAAGCTGAACCGCGCGTCGCGCACGAAGACCTGGCGGTCGGGCCAGAAGCGGGTGCGGGTGCCGGTGACCTTCTTCGCGACGCGGCGGAGCTGGCGCAGTCCCGCCCGCCGGGTGAAGCTGGCCCCGGGGCCGGGCTCACCATGGTCCGCGAACTCGCCCGTGACGCCGCGGCGGAAGCTGGCCGCCCAGGTGTGACCGTCCCGGTCCACCTCGATGTCCAGGCGCGAGGCCAGGGCGTTGACCACCGACGCCCCGACGCCGTGCAGGCCACCGGAAGCGGTGTAGGAGCCGCCGCCGAACTTGCCGCCCGCGTGCAGCCGGGTCATGACCAGCTCGACGCCGGTGAGCTTGGTCTTCGGCTCGACGTCGACCGGAACGCCGCGGCCGTTGTCGCGCACGTCGGCGGACCCGTCGGCGCGCAGGATGACCTCGATCCGGGAGCAGTACCCGGCCAGCGCCTCGTCCACCGAGTTGTCGAAGATCTCCCACAGGCAGTGCTGCAGCCCACGGCCATCGGTGGAGCCGATGTACATTCCGGGCCGTTTGCGGACCGCGTCCAGGCCCTCGAGAACGGAAAGATGCCGGGCGGTATAAGCGTCAGATTCGGCGGTCGCCGCAGCCGGTGCGGCGGCCGGTGAATCAGCCGGTGCAGCGGCGGCAAGGGGGGTCACGGGCGGCAGATCTCCTTCACTGGGCCCAGCCGGGGGTTACGGGGTTAGCGGGCCCCTTGGCAGCCTAGCCCGGCCCGCTGGATGCTGTCCCCCGTCACGCCGCATGTCCAGCGTGAGAACTTCAGTCTGATTTCGGACGGGATCTTTCGCTGTCGGCGTACGCAACGCCAGGAGGGGAAGGCTGACGCGTGGGTAAGTGTTGTGCTGTGCTGTAGGTACAGCGCAGATCACGAAGCCAGCCGGATACGGAAGCCGGAGGCACGAGGCACAGCGAGGAAGGCGACGTTGACCGGAGCTCTAGCCCCCACCCAGCCGCTCACGGCTGCGGACGTGTGCGACCGCTGCGGCGCCCAGGCGTACGTCCGCGTCATGCTCCCGAGTTCGCGGGAGCTGCTGTTTTGCGCACACCACAGCCGTGAGCACGCCGAAGCGCTCGCGAAGGTGGCCAGCGAAATTCAGGATGAGACACAGCGGCTTTCGGATCCCTCCTAAAGGGCTGCTGCCGGAGCCGTCAGCACCCCGCACCTGCCCGGCGAGTCCAGAGCCAGGGCAGCGGGACCGCATGCCCGCCTGGGCCGGGAGGCCCATAACGGGCGCGCGGGTATAGCAAGGACAAAAGTCCAAGGGCCGGGTTGAGTGACTCACTCAACCCGGCCCTGGCCGTTTCCGGTGCGGGCCCGGCAGGTGCGCCCCGTCCGGTGGGTGCGCCCCCGCGGGCGTGTCAGTCCAGGTAGTCGCGCAGGACCTGGGACCGCGACGGGTGCCGCAGCTTGGACATGGTCTTCGACTCGATCTGGCGGATGCGCTCCCGGGTCACCCCGTAGACCTTGCCGATCTCGTCCAGGGTCTTGGGCTGGCCGTCGGTGAGCCCGAAGCGCATGGAGACCACACCGGCCTCCCGTTCGGACAGGGTGTCGAGCACCGAATGCAGCTGCTCCTGGAGCAGGGTGAAGCTCACCGCTTCGCCCGGCTGGATGGCCTCGGAGTCCTCGATCAGATCACCGAACTCACTGTCGCCGTCCTCACCGAGCGGCGTATGCAGCGAGATCGGCTCCCGGCCGTACTTCTGGACCTCAATGACCTTCTCAGGGGTCATGTCGAGCTCGGCGGCCAGCTCCTCTGGAGTCGGCTCCCGGCCCAGGTCCTGCAGCATCTGCCGTTGCACCCGGGCGAGCTTGTTAATGACCTCGACCATGTGCACGGGGATACGGATCGTCCGGGCCTGGTCGGCCATGGCGCGGGTGATCGCCTGCCGGATCCACCAGGTCGCGTAGGTGGAGAACTTGTATCCCTTGGTGTAGTCGAACTTCTCGACCGCGCGGATGAGACCGAGGTTGCCTTCCTGGATCAGGTCGAGGAAGAGCATGCCGCGGCCGGTGTAGCGCTTGGCCAGGGAGACGACCAGGCGGAGGTTCGCCTCGAGCAGGTGGTTCTTGGCGCGGCGGCCGTCCTCGGCGATCCACTCCAGGTCGATGCGCTGGTCCGGGCTCAGCCGGAGGTCCTCGGCCAGCTTCTCCTCGGCGAACAGGCCCGCCTCGATCCGCTTGGCCAGCTCGACCTCTTGCTCGGCGTTGAGCAGCGGGACCTTGCCGATCTGCTTCAGGTAGTCCTTGACCGGGTCGGCGGTGGCACCGGCCACCGCGACCTGCGCGGCCGGGAGATCGTCGTCGTCGTCACCGAAGACGAAGGTCTCGTCGTCGCCTTCACCACCCTCGGCGGCCGGCTTGGCCGCGGGGGCGGCGGGCCCGGCCGCCACGGACGCCGCTGCGGCGACGACCGTATCCGGTCCGTCGTCCTGCGCCTCGTCGGCGGCCGCGTCCTCGGGCCCCCCGGCGTCGTCGTCGGCACCGGGCTCGTCCGTCCCGTCGGCCCCGTCGAGCTCTACGGCCGATATCTCGACGTCTATCTCGACGTCTTCCACGGACATCTCGTCGAAGTTTTCCACATCGACGCCCTCGTCCAGGTTTTCCACGTCGACGCCCTCATCCAGGCCGCCGGAAAGGCCATCCGCCTCGTCCGGATCGACCACGGCGACCTCGCCACCGGGAAGGCCGGCGCCCGGAACCTGCGCGCCGTCACCGTTGCCGCGGCCGTTCACCGCCGTCGGCCCCGATCCGTGCCGGTCCGCGGGAGCCCGCGTGTCCTGCCCTGACGACGGCCCGGAGCGCTTCCGCGCTGCGGAGTCAGCGCGCACCACCACGGTCACCCCTTCCTTCGCTGGATAGCAGCGTGCGTGGCCGCCCGAGGCGGCCAGCATGCCGGGCTGGCCGCCGGTACCGGCGCCTTTCCTGCGTGCGTATAGCGAGAATCAGGTCCTCCCGCGAGGGTCCGGATGCTTGCTTGGACCGAGCCGGGAAACAGGATCAGCCATCGGCTGGGCTGACGTCCGCGCTGCGCGCGGGAGCAGCCATCCTGCCTCCCCACTCACACCACCATAGGCGGCAGCCGAGGATGACTTGTACATGCCAAGGCACGAGAACCAGTATCCGGGCGGCCGTACAGATGCGACGCATACCGGGCGCACGCTATTCCCCGGCGCATTTCCCGGCGCCGTCATGGCCCGATCCCCGGTGCGGGAACGTGCAGGACGAGCACGGTCACGTCGTCGTCCTGCTCGTGACCGGCCAGCATCGCGTCGACCAGGTAACTGAGGAGCCGTTCGGGGTGGCCCACCACGTTGCTGCGGGCGCGGGCCGCTACGGCCACCAGCTCACGCAGGCCCGTGTCCAGACCACGGATCCGGTTCTCGACCAGGCCGTCGGAATAAAGCACCGCGGTGCTGCCCGGCGGCAGCCGGAACGGATGCTGCTGGCGCGGGCTGGGCCAGCCCAGAGGCGTTCCGGCCTCGGTTTCGTCGAGCAAAGGCTCGGCGTCCAGGCCGAGCCGAAGCACCGGCAGGTGCCCCGCGTTGCCCATCAGCCCGTCGCCGGTCTCCGGGTCGATGACCAGGTACGCGACGGTGGTGACCTGCTCTTCCAGCTCGGTGGCGCTGAACAGGCGGTCCAGGCCGGTCAGCACGGCCGCGGGCCGCGGATCGGTCAGCGCGAGCGCGCGGAGCGCGTTGCGGACGCGGCCCATGCCCGCGGCGGCGGTCAGCCCCTTGCCCATGACGTCGCCGACCGCGATGGCCAGCCGCCCGTCCGGGAGACGGAACGCGTCGTACCAGTCGCCGCCGATCTCCATGTTCCGGGCGACCGGCAGGTACCGGGCCTCCATGACCAGGCCGGGCACCAGCGGAAGCTGGTCCGGGAGCAGGCTGCGCTGCAGCGTTTCCGCCGTCGTGTGCTCCCGCTCGTACATGGCGGCGCGCTCGACCGCCAGGGCGCACTGGCCGGCCAGCGCCTCGAGGAAAACGCGCTCCTCCTCCGTGATCTTGCGCGGGCGGCCGAAGGAGAACCGCAGCGCGCCCAGCGGCGCCCCGGCCGCCAGCAGTGGCAGCCCCACCCAGGACCGTTCGTCTTCCCCCGCGACGATCTCGATGGGGGCGTCTTCCAGCAGCTGGCGCAGCGCGCCGGGGTCCTCGGCCAGGACCGGGCGGCGGGTGGCGATCGCGCGGGTCATCACGCCCGGGCTGTCCAGCAGGATGTCGCGGGTCGCGGCGGCCTGCCCGGGGGGCATTCCGCCCGGGTTGATCACCCGCAGCCGGCCGCCGTCCAGCAAGGCCACCGCGGACCGCTGCGCGCCGATCGCGGTGCGGCCCACCTCGGTGATCACCTCGACGACCTGCTCCACCGTCAGCGCCTCGGCCAGCATCGACGTGGCCTGCTGCAGCCGCGCGGTGCGCAGGGCGGCCGCCGACAGCTGCTCGGTCAGCCGGCCGCGCATCTCCTCGGCCTCGCGCTGGCCGGTGACGTCGGTACTGGCGCCGACCCACTCGATGATCTTCCCGTCCCGCTCGACCGGCACGGCGCGGACGTCGTAGTGGCGGTAGGAGCCGGCCCGGGTCCGGGCCCGGTAGCGGTCATCGAAGGTCTTACCGGTCTTGACGCAGGCCTGCCAGTCGCGCTCCACCCGGTCCCGGTCCTCGGGGTGGATCGCGTCCAGCCAGCCGTTGCCCCGGTACTCCTGCTCGGTCTGCCCGGTGACCCAGCGCCATTCGGGGCAGTCCTCGGCGATCTCGCCGTCGGCGTTCGCGACCCAGACGACCTGCGCGCCGCCCTGGACGAGGGATCGGTACCGCTCCTCGCTGCGCCGGATGGCTTCCTCGGACAGCTGCCGGCTCGTGACATCGACCGCGATCAGCACGACGCCCGTGATGTGCCCCTGCTCGTCGTGTGAGGGGAACCAGGACAGGGCCCAGTGGGCCGTCTGGCGGGCATCCTCGGCGTGCTCGTCCGGGCGGGCAAGTACGCGGGCGCCCTCGCCGCGCGGGGCCGTCTCGCCGTCCCGGGTGCCCTCGCCCTGCTGGGTGGCCCCGGCCGGGGCCGGGGTCGCCTGGACCTGGGTCTGGGCGGCCTGGGCGGCCTGGGCGGCGGCGGTCTGGACCTGGGCTTGCGCCTGGGCCGGGGGGGCCTGTGCGGGGACGCGCGCGGCCGGGAGCACGAACTGATGGGCCCCGAACACGGGCTGGTCCTCGGCCAGCACCCGGCGAGCGGACGACTCGGCCTTGACCGCGAACAGGCCGGCCAGACATCCGACGGCGTTTGGCCAATATGATCTTCCGGGTCATGGCCGTGCAGCCGGGCCAGCGTGTCGTTGACACGGCGGAAGCAAAGGTCGGGCCCGATCAGGGCGAACCCGATCGGCGCCTCGCGGAGCAGCGTGTCAAGCAGTGCGGCGTCGGCAGTGTCCAGCTCGGACATGCGCGGCCGGGGCACAGACGTATCCGTGCTCACCGCGGGCACCGGTGCCTCATGCACCGACCTGCCATCGGCAGCTCCTTCCTGCTCCCTCGTCGCCCTTACGGGCCAAACAGTGCGATGTCAGCGCTTCCGGGTACGGTCACAGCGAGCGGAGTCGCGCCCGTGCCACGGCCGTTCCTCTATCGTCCCTGGACGGCCGCCGGCACGGCGGCTATTCGCAGCAGTTATTCACACAAGCGTGCCACATTCCCGGCACCGTTGCGGCCAGGTGGCGATACCTGGTGCCAGTGACGGCGAAGTCGCGAGCAGGGCGCAAGGGGCAAAACGCATCCGCGTGTGCCGCTCCTTCCGGGCGCCAGGCGCAACACGCCGATTCTCGCCGAAACTACAACCGGCCTTGCAGCGTAGCGTAGCGTCCACATATGCAGATCTGAGAGGCTATCAAGGTGAGTCCGCAGAGCCGACGACGCAGTCCATCCCCCGGCGGAGGCAGCCGCCAGGATGGGTCAGCGGCATCCGCCGTGCCCCCGAATGCGCTCTTCGACGAGCTTCTCCGCGCCGCGCGCGAGCTCCTCGCGGTGCGGAGCCCGCTGGACGCGGAACTGATGGTGAGCGAGCTGCTCGGCACATGGTGGGGGCAGCGCGGCGGGAACGCGCGGGGGGCGGACGTCGAACGGCTGGTCGGCGAGGGACTGGTCGATTACGCCGCCCACCGCAGCAGCCCCGCCGCGCTCGCGCTGCTGTCCGGCATCGCCTGCCTGGGCACGCCGCGGCAGGCGTCCAAGGCCGAGCAGGCGGCGCTGGAGCTGATTGAGCGCGGGGTCCGTAGCCCCAACTGGGCGCGGCATCTGGGCGCGGTCACCGGGTCGGACTGCTACGTGAACAGCGACGCCTACGGCGACACCGACGAGGTGGTGTGCATCTTCAGCTACGGCGGCACCGAACCGCACGCGCTGGTTACGGTGGTGGACTACAACGCCGGCGGGATGATCCGGGACGGCTGGGTCACGTCACAGGTGACCAAGCTGCTGGAGCTGTGCCGCAAGCCGGACGGCGAGGGCGACCGCAGCGGCTTCAAGCCGCTGGACGCGCCGGCGGCGCGGCGCATGCTCGAGGCCGCGCTCGCGGAGACCGACGCGGCCGCCAACCCCCCGGTCAGCGAGTCGTTCCCGTCGTACCACGCGTTCATCCGGGCGCGGGTCCGGGCGCTGCCCCCCTCCGCGGGCTCCGGCCGGCCCGCCGGGCTCGTCGGGCCGGCCGGGCAGGTCGGCCCGGGCGGCAGTACCGGCAAGCGCCGGCCGTGGCGCAAGGACCGCCGCGCCATGCTCGCGGCCGAATTCCTCGCCTCGGACGAGGCCGAGGATCTGTCGGACCGCAGCTCGGCCAGCCACTGCGCCGACCGGATCATCGACCACGGCTGCGACCAGGACTTCGGCCGCCCGTTGCGGATGAGCCCGGTCAAGGTCGAGACGTTCCTGCTGAACTGGCTGCCGCGCAAGGTCATGCTGCTGCCGGAGGAGCAGGAGGCGATGCCGCACGTGCTGCTCGCCTGGGTCCGCTGGGCGGGACGGCGCCGCGGCCTGGACGAGAAGACGGTCAGCGACACCCTCGACGCGGTGTTCAATGCGATGGGGCCGTTCGGCCGGGCGTACCGCGACCCGGCGGAGTTCGGCCTCGATTCGGCCCTGGTCGCGCGCCTGCTCCCGGACAGCGACCTGGAGGCGCTGCCCCGGCGGGCCTTCGCGCTCCCGCTACTGCACGGCCGGGTGGGTGGCGTCGACCTGGCCAGTCTCGACCCCGCGGACCCGGACGGGCGGCGGGCTCTGCTCGCCGCCGCGCACGAGGACACCGGCACCGGCGAGCGCCATCTCGAGCAGCACCTGCACCTGGCCGACCGGCTGTGGCGCGGCGACCCGCCCTCTCTCTGGGAGGCCGCGCAGCGGCTGCTCGACGCGGACCAGGACCGCCATGAGGTGCTGCACATCCTGATGGACGTGATCGAGGCGGCCGGCGGCGACCGCGTCGCCCTGGCCGCCAAGCTGCGTGATCTCACCCCGGAGTCCGGGGACTGAGGAGCCCCCGGGCCCGAACCGCGGGCCGCCGGCGATCGACCTCAACGCTGATCTGGACGGATCGGCGGGGCGGTGTGCTGAGCGGCGGGGGGGTGCCGGTCCAGGCCGCGGCCGGGGACGTCTTCGTGGTCGAAACTCCCGGCGGGGGCGGCTTCGGCCTGCCGGACGAGTCTGGCGGCTGATCCGTCCCGGACTACAGCGCCGGGCTGGCGGAGCCGATCGCCTGCTCGCCGGCCAGCTCGCGGTAGGCGGCGCGGAGGTCGCCGGCGGTCACGGTGGTGAGATCCTCGGCGGTTGCGGCCTCGCCGAGGCGCACCACGCGGACATCGCGGCGGGCGCACGCGCGCTCGAACAGGGAGCGGGCGAACCGGCCGTTGCCGAGATCGTTGATCCGCCGCTCCACACCGCCAGCGTGGCGGAAGATCTCGCCCAGTACGTGCACCGCGTCGGCGTCGAACGCGTCGCCGGCCTGCTCGGCGAGCAGGGTGGTGATGTCGGCCAGGTCCTGCGGCGAGTAGCTCGGGAACTCGATGCGGGTGCTGAACCTGGAGGCCAGCCCCGGATTGCTGCGCAGGAAGCGGTCCATGTCGGCCGGGTAGCCGGCCAGCACGATGACGAGCCGGTCCCGGTCGTCCTCGGCGCGCTTGAGCAGCGTCTGGACGGCTTCGGCGCCGAACGCGTCGCCGCCGGAGTAACCCTCGTTGTGCAGCGAATACGCCTCGTCGATGAAGAGCACCCCGCCGAGGGCGGAATCCACCAGCTTGCTGGTCTTGATCGCGGTCGCGCCGAGATGCTCGCCGACCAGATCGGCGCGCTGGGCCTCGACCACCTCGGGGCGGACGAGCAGGCCGAGGGCCGCAAAGATGCGCCCGAGGATGCGCGCCACCGTGGTCTTGCCGGTGCCCGGCGGCCCCATGAAGACGAAATGCCGGGTCGGCGGCTGGCTGGTCAGGCCCTGCCGGCCGCGCAGCTTCGCGACCTGCAACTGGGCCGCGATCGCCCGGACCTGCTGCTTGACCGGCTCCAGTCCGATCAGCTCGTCCAGCTCGGCGAACGCGCTCTCCAGGGTCGGGGTGTCGGTATAGCCGCGCAGCCGGGAGGTCAGCTCGGCGAAGGCCCGCTGGAGGTCACCGGCCTGGATCGTGACCAGCTCCTCGGGCCCCGGCTCGGCGCCCGTCGTCATCACGCGGACGTCGCGGGCCTGTCCCGCCTTCTCCAGCAGCGTGCGGATGAACCGCCCGTTGCCCAGCTCGTCGGTGAGCCGACGGCGCCCCACGTCTTCCAGCATGCGCCACAGGGCGGGCCGGGCGTCGGCGTCGAGGTTCTCGCTGCGCCGATCCAGCAGCGACTCGGCGAGGGCCAGCAGTTCGGCGGGCGCGTAGCTGGAAAACTTGATCCTGGTGGCGAAGCGGGAGGCCAGTCCCGGGTTCGAGCCCAGGAACGTTTCCATCTGTTTCTCGTAGCCCGCCAGGATGATGATCAGGTTTTCCCGGTCGTCTTCGGCCCGCTTGAGCAGGGCCTGGACGGCCTCGATACCGAACCGGTCGCTCTGGCCGTCACCCTCATTGACCAGGCTGTAAGCCTCGTCGATAAAAAGCACCCCGCCGAGCGCGGAATCGATCAGCTCATTGGTCTTTATCGCGGTGGCGCCGAGATACTCCCCGACCAGGTCAGCGCGATGCGCTTCTACCACCGTCGGCTTTTCCAGCAGGCCAAACGCGTAGAAGATTTTCGCGACCACCCTGGCAACGGTCGTCTTACCCGTGCCAGGCGGTCCCAGGAAGACAAAATGGCGCATCGGCTTTTCGGTGACGACGCCGGCGATGGCGCGGCGCCGGGCGGCCTCGATTGAGGCGGCAATCGATCTGACCTGCTCTTTCACCGGGGCAAGCCCGATCATCCTGTCGAGCTCGGCCATCGCCTCGGCCACCGAGATGTCCGGCAGCGATTCGACGGTCGCCTGGTCGCGGGCGGCCGGGTCATGCGGGGCGGCGGCCGCCTGCGCCCGCACACCGTACGCGCCGTTCGGTGCGCCCACGCCGCTGCCCGGCGGCCCATGTGCTCCCGTCCCGCGGCCCGCTTCGGCCCCGTAGAGGTGCGCCTCCTGCGACCCCTTGGCCAGCCGCCAGACGAGGACGATACAGGCGATCAGCCAGGCGGCGGCAATGCCGATGAACGGCTCGGCGGGCCAGCCGCGCAGGGCCCCGACCCCGACCGGAATCGACCAGAGCAGAGCCCAGGCCACGGTGCGGCAGGGCACGTGCCAGCGGGCCAGCGGGCCAGCATGGGCGGCCACCGCGACGGCGAACGGCAGGATGAGCAGCAGGTAGAGCCAGGATGTGCTGGCCCCGGCGAAACCGGCCGCCACCAGCCCCCAGACGGCGACCGACAGCGACGCGAGCCGGGTGGGGCGTCCCTTGACCACCGCGTACACGGCGTAGGCCATGGCCGCGAGGAGGACGATGCCGATCCCCGGCCCGCAGAGAATGATGGCGAGGACGATCAGGCCGATCTTCAGCGGAAGCGGAGCCCGCCGGAAAACGTTAAAAACGCGGGCGAGCCGACCGGGAACGGCTGGCGCCGCGGGCTGAACTCTGTCGTTTGGCCGCATCTCGCTTCCTCGCACCTAGTCCCCTGTGTAGCACATAACCAGCCGTGCACGTCAGCACACGGCTGGACACGGGGGGTGAGGTTCATGTCGGGGTACTTCCATGATCCGGAGGGGCGGGCCGTCGCTGCTTCCCCATGATGGACCCCGCCGCCGCGGGCACGTCAAGTATCACCTACGGCGCCGTCTGTAAGAATCGCGCGCGCCGAGCGGTGAGCAGGGAGAGTTTTTCCGGAATGTCGTCTCGTTTATCGACGTCCACACGGCTTGCGGCGCGTGACGGTTGAAACGCGCTCTCATACCCGGCGCGCGAGGTCGATTTCGTCGCGCAGCGGAATTCCGTAGGCGCCGGCCCGCGGAATTTCCGGCTTCTCGAGCCGGGCGCGGTCGACGGCGCCCGGGCGCAGGGCCACCAGGCGCAGGCCGCGCCGCTGGTAGAAGCGGATCGCGTCCAGGTTGTCGTTGGTGGTCGTCAGCCGGATCTCATGACACCGCAGCCGCCGGGCGTCGGCGGCCACGGTCTCCATCAGGACGGTGCCCACGCCGGTGCGGCGCTCGAGCGCGTTGAGCGTCACGACCTCCAGCACCCCGCCGTCCGCGTGGTAGGTGAGCAGCCCCACCAGGCCGGCCCGCTCGGCGATCAGCCCGGGCAATTCGGCGGGCCGGAAGACGGTCCGATGAACGATCTGCTGCGCGGAGCCCCAGAGTTCCACCATGAGCCAGCCGATCATCGGGCGGTCGCCAGCACCGACGGGCCTGACCTGGATCTCCGGCTGATGCACCTCGCCATTATGCCGGGAATCAGGCGCCGTTCCGTGCCCGGGCAGGCCAGGGTCAGGCGCGGACCCAGCATCGGGTGAAGCGTTGTTCGGCTGGAGTGATGCCTGCTTCCAGACGGTCTCGAGATCAGCCTCCCCCGCACCGGCGGGGAAGACTACCCGGCGGGGAACGGCGACCTGGCGGGGGGCGACCCCGCGGGGGCCGGCAACCCGGCGGGAGGCCACGCGAGGCGCACGGGCGGATCGGAGCGGGCGTCGGTGATGTCGGGTTCCTGGCGCGGAGTGCGGCGGTCTTTCCCGGCCTGGTTCGTCGGGTAGCCGACTCGGATCACCATCTGCGGGACCTCCAGCCACGGCGTGGCCCCCAGCAGGTGCCGGCGGGCGTAAGCGCGACGGTCCATGGGGCTGCTGGAGTTCCGCTGGGACGCGTCGACGTGACGGTGCACGGACAGGCCGGGATGACCCGTTAGGCCTGGCGGGCGACGGTACCGGGGGTCGTAGCGGAATTCCAGATCGGCGATTTCCAGCGGCTGGGTCAGGAACGAGGTGGACGCGCCGAGGCTGGTGGCGGTGAGCAGGGCCCGCTGCAGCGCCTGCCCGGCGCGGAGCCAGTCAGCCGGCTCGTCGCGGTTGGTGAACAGCATCATCAGCTGGGGGTGGCGCTCAAAACGCTCGCGCGGACCGTCACCCGGATGGGGGGCGCCCCGTGCTGCGCTCCACTGCGTGCCCTGGTCGGCGCCGGGCCACTCCGGACCGTCCCGGCCGGTACCGGCCGGCTCAGAACCGCCGAGGGTGAAGTCGCGGACCGGAGGATTGGGCTTCGCCGGGCGCGGGCCGAAGGCGGCGCGAGGGATGCCAGAGCCGGAGTCGCTGTCACCCGTCCACTGGGTCAGCTCGTCGCGGAACTGCCCGAGCAGTGCGCCGTAGGTCGTAGCGTCCGCACCGGTCGCGTCTTCGCCGTGGACGAGGCTCATCCCGTCCCGGCCAGAACCGTCCTTCGCGGCGCAGTGCCGGCCGTCCCGGGCGGCGGCGATGGCGGCGTCCGCGTGGGCCGCCAGGTTGAGCCAACGACGCGCGAATGTCCCGTGCAGGATGCGCAGCCAGCCGTGCTCCCGGGCCGCCGCGCGCTCCATCTCCACCAGGATCCCGGGCCGGAGGGGAGTATCGCTGAACGGCCAGCGGTCGGTGTGCCGCTCCCCGATCACGTCATAGTGTTCCTGCTCCAGCGAACTCGGCTTGTGCGTGCGCCCGACGACGATCTCGACCGACGCCAGCAGGGCCGGATCGCCCGCCGGGTCCGGTACCAGGGTGATCACCGGATCGTGGCCGAGCACCCGGAAAGCCAGCCGCAAATTCATCAGGGCGGCCCCGCAGCTGATCGCGTATTCGCGGGGCCACGGCCCAGGGGCGGGAGAATGGAGCAGCAGGTCCCATCGCCCGCAGCCAGGGCCGTCGCCGTCGTCGACTTTGGCGCGCAGCTCGATGCGGTCGTCTGCGACGATCCGGAATGACCAGGGCTGAGTGTTGTACACCGATGGCGCCCGCAGAGCCGGCTCGATGACCCGATAGGTGCTGAGCGCATCGGCGAACGGCTTCAGCACGGCGTCACCTCCCCCATTTCGCGGCTCGCTCCGGTATGTGTCCAGCCTCGCGCGCGGCACCGCCCTAGGGAATGTGCCCGACGACCCTGGCCGGCGGGCCCTTCGTCCTCTGCCGGAAACGACCGGCTCGCGTAAGGACGGCCGGCGCCGGGCCGACACGTGCGGGTGCGGGCGGGTGCGGGCGGGTGCGGCCGCCCGTCATTTCCGGGTGTGACATCGTTAAGCCGGAGGCGGCCAGGTGGATGAATATGGCCGCACCGGCCGGGTACGGGAGGCGTCATGGGTTCACGAAGTTCAGACGAGGCCGACGGCCTATTCCACAAGGACCGCCACGTGCACGGTGGCCTGCCGGAGAAGAACCTCGATGATGACGTGCTGGCCCACGAGGCGGAGGACGAACGCGTCGAGGTGGGTCTCGATCCGTTCAATCCCGACGACGTGCCGCCGGCCACCGACACTCCGCCGCTGGACACCGATATCCGGGATACCGAGCGGTACCAGGAGGAGCGGGCCGAGATCCGGCGCGAGGAAGACGCGGACGAGCTGCTGATCGAGGGCGAGCGTGCCCCGTTCCCGCCGACCCGCTACGACGGATAACGCGCGCCGCGGCCGCGGGTAGCGGCACGGATGACGCGAGTGGGCGGCCCGCCCGCCGCCAGCGGGGCGCACTTGTTGCATCAAATGCAACAAACGACGCCCGGATAACGCCCAGGAGGAGCGCAGCCATTTGACCACACCCCTCCTGAGCTAGGAATTCTTCTCTTTTAGTGATGCCTGAACTAGCTGCAGCCGCTGGTGGAGCCGCAGCCTTCGCAGACGTAGCAGCTGCCCGCGGGGCGCATCTTCGTGCCGCAGGTGAGGCACAGGGGCGCGTCCGCGGTGCGGCCCTGGTGGGACTCGAGCAGCTCGACGGAGCTGTGTGCCCCGGGGGTGGGAGACGCCTGGCCGGCCGGGGCGGCCGGGCGCGGCGTGGCCTCCGGCTCGTGCCGCTCCTCGCGCTCCTCGTGCAGCGGCTCGACGGGGGCCGACTGAGCCAGTTCCTCGGGGTCGACCTCCTCGGCCAGCGCGCCCGGGTCCTCTCCGGCGAGCTGGGCGCTCCGCTCGGCGGCCGAGAGGATGCTCATCTCCGCGCGCTGGTCGTAGGGCAGGTGGTCCAGCGCCAGCCGCCGGAAGATGTAGTCCATGACCGAGCTGGCGATCCGGACGTCCGGGTCGTCGGTGAGCCCAGCCGGCTCGAACCGCATGTTGGTGAACTTGGCCACGTAGGACTCGAGCGGGATGCCGTATTGCAGGCCGACGGAGATGGCGATCGAGAAGGCGTCCATTACGCCCGCCAGCGTCGAGCCCTGCTTGCCGAGCTTGAGGAAGACCTCACCCACGCCGTCGTCCGGGTAGTTCGAGACGGTCATGTAGCCTTCCGCGCCGGCCACGGAGAACTTGGTGACCGTGGCGGGCCGCTGGCGCGGGAGCTTCCGGCGGACCGGCCGGTGCGCGGCCAGCTCCGCTAGGGTGGCGGCTTCCTCCTGATCGGTGCTCGCCGCCTTGTTCTTCGAGACCGAGAGGGGCTGGCCGACCTTGCAGTTGTCGCGGTAGATCGCGAGCGCCTTGAGGCCGAGCTTCCAGCCCTCGAAGTAGATCGTCTCGATGTCCTCGACCGTCGCGCTCTCCGGCATGTTCACGGTCTTGCTGATCGCGCCGCTGAGGTGCGGCTGGACCGCGGCCATCATCCGGACGTGCCCCATGGGACTGATCGCCCGCTCCCCCATCGCGCAGTCGAAGACCTCGTAGTGCGCGAGCTTGAGGCCGGGAGCGTCCACCACGTGACCGTGCTCGGCGACGTACTCGGTAATCGCCTCGATCTGCTCCGGCTGGTAGCCGAGATTCTTCAGGGCCTGCGGCACGGTCTGGTTGACGATCTGCATCGAGCCGCCACCGACGAGCTTCTTGAACTTCACCAGGGCCAGGTCGGGCTCGATGCCCGTGGTGTCACAGTCCATCATCAGGCCGATGGTGTTGTGACTTACCATGCCGTTCGCCACGTACGTGACATTGTCCGGCACTGACAGGTCGTAGGTCGGCTGCACCCCACCGTCGTCATTGCCCGTCACCGACTCAAACAGGTAGCCGAGCGCCTTTCCGAGCCGCTGGTCGAGGGTCTCCTCGAAGATCCTCCTGGCCAGCATGCGGGGAACCCCGCCGTGCTTACGCCGTGACACCTGCGCAGCGTTTCGAGCCGGATGGCCAGGCGGGATCAGCTCTGCCCACGTCTCGTCCGCCAGGAGGACGTAGTCCCTCTTCGCCGAGGCGTCCGGTTCCAGGGCGGCGACCAGGCGTGCCTTGCGCTCACCAATGAAGCCAACGTATTCGCTGAAATTCAGCGCATGGTCGACATTACGAAGCCTCATCTGGATGATCGGGCCGCCCCAGCCGCTCACCGTCTTCCGCGTCGTGGTGGCCAGACCCATCGCGAGCATCAGGGTCCGGATCTCAGCCGCGAAGGACTCATCTGCCGTAGACAGGCTGGGCACGCCCTGCGCAACGGTCCCGTCGGCTTCGAAGAGGCCGCGCAGGAACGCGCTGTACACGACGGGATCGTTCGCCTCCAGGATCGCCGGAGGAATCCTGGGAATCCAGCCCTTCCCGGTGTGGCCGCCTGCAGGGAGCTCCTTTGCGAATCCGGCCGCCTGCCACCAGCGTGCGAGCCGGACCGAGGAAAGGCTCAGCTCCTGATAACCGTCCTGGGGCGTGATCGTCGGCGAGATGGCGAAAAGCTCCTTCGCTAGCACGCCGAGCCGCTCCGCGACATCAAGGTCTGTGTTCGCGACACACAGCCGGACTCCCTTTGCGTGCAGGCTCCCGTCCCCCATGAAGTAGCCAACCAGCTCGGCAAGCTCCGGTGTTACTGCCTCGGGCACGCGGACATGGCGATCTCCGGTGTAATACGCCTGGTCCAAAATTGGCAGCGGAACATGCCGCGGCTGGCCCACGAGTGTGCCCATCTGGAGCGGAATCACATCTGCGGGGACGATGTCCGCCAGGCGCTTCCAGACCCACGTACCGGTCGCTGGCTCCACGACTTTTACCCGGTGAGTCAGCGTGCCCTGGATGCGGTAGCCGCCCTCCGTCGTGACAAGGCGTGTCGGTTCCTCGCCATTGACGAAGAACTTGGTCGCCTGGCGTGGTCCCTCATCGGTGGACACCGCTATGCCCAGATCCTGCCAGCGGTCCCCGTAGACGTCGCCGAGTTCGGAAAGGCGCGTCATACCTCTGTCGGTCGTTACCAGGGTGTCCCCGGTCAGGCATCCCGTAGGCGCGAGCAGGCTCGCCTGGGCGTTGCGGTACCCGTTCGTTTCGCCGATCCGGAGGCACTCCTGCCAGGCGGTCAGGGCGCCGGAAAGGATCTCGCGGTCCATCGGGCCGACCGTCCGGATCTGGTCGCAGGCGTCAGCGTGCTTGCGCATGACCCGCTTGTGGCCGACCGCGTTGCGCTCGTAGCCGTCGAACGTGCCGACCACTCCGGCCAGCTCCGCGGAGCGCTTGTACGCCGTGCCGGTCATCAGCGAGGTGATGGCCGCCGCGATGGCCCGGCCGCCGGGCGAGTCATAGGCGTGCCCGGTCGCCATCAGCAGCGCGCCCAGGTTGGCGTACCCGATGCCCAGCTGGCGATAGGCCCGCGTCGTCTCGGCGATCTTCTGCGTCGGGAAGTCGGCGAAGCAGATGGAGATGTCCATCGCGGTGATGATCAGCTCGGCGATCTGCTGGAAGCGCCGCACGTCGAACGTGTCGTCTTCGCGGAGGAACTTCAGCAGGTTGATGCTGGCCAGGTTGCACGACGAGTTGTCCAGGTGCACGTACTCCGAGCAGGGGTTGCTGGCGGTGATCCGGCCGGCCTCCGGGCAGGTGTGCCAGTCGTTGATGGTTCCGTCGTACTGAATGCCCGGGTCCGCGCAGTCCCAGGCCGCCTGAGCCATCTTGCGCAGCAGCCCCTTGGCCCCGACCCGGCTGATCACCTCGCCCGTACGGCGGGCCAGCAGGTCGAAGTCGCGGTTATCTTCGACGGCCCCCATGAACTCATCCGAGACGCGGACGGAGTTGTTGGCGTTCTGGTACTGGACGCTCACGATGTCCTTGCCGCCAAGGTCCACGTCGAACCCCGCGTCGCGGAGGATGCGCACCTTCTCTTCCTCGCGCGCCTTGGTCTCGATGAATTCCTCGACATCCGGGTGATCGACGTCGATGACGACCATCTTCGCGGCCCGGCGGGTGGCTCCGCCCGACTTGATGGTGCCGGCCGAGGCGTCGGCCCCCCGCATGAACGACACCGGGCCGCTGGCCGTGCCCCCGGAGGAGAGCAGTTCCTTGCTGGAACGCAGCCGGGACAGGTTGACCCCGGCGCCGGAACCGCCCTTGAAGATCAGGCCTTCTTCCTTGTACCAGTCCAGGATGGAGTCCATCGTGTCGTCCACGGCCAGGATGAAGCACGCGGACACTTGCTGCGGCGACGGCGTGCCGACGTTGAACCAGACGGGCGAGTTGAAGCTGAAGACCTGGTGGATGAGGGCGAACTTGAGTTCGTGCGCAAAGACTTCGGCGTCGGCGTCCGAGGCGAAGTAGCCGTATTTCCGGCCGGTCTCCACGTAGACGCCGACCACCCGGTCAACCAGCTGCTTGAGGCTCCACTCGCGCTGCGGGGTACCCACTGCACCGCGGAAGTACTTGGTCGTGACGATGTTGACGGCGTTGAAGGACCAGAACTCAGGAAACTCGACGCCACGCTGCTCGAAGTTGACCGTGCCATCGCGCCAGTTCGTCATGACGACGTCGCGGCGCTCCCACGTCACTTCGTCGTAGGGATGAACGCCCTTCGTGGTGTGGATCCGGTCGATCCTTAGCCCCTTGCGCGCGTTCTTGCCCTTAGCGCCAGCGGACCCGCTCACCGTCTCCGTCATGCCAAAGCCCCCTTCCGCGACCTCATCCGGGCCGCTCGTGCCTTATTAGGTGTTTTCCTGCGATCAGCTGCGGTCGATTACCCGGCGGTTAATCGCCCTGCGCCTGACTGCGCTGCGTCTGATCCGGCTGGGCCGCGGCTACGGGCCGGCTCTTCCTCTGCCCGCCGGGCCGCGAGCGGCAGGCTCACGTGCCCCTCGCGCAGCGCCTCGATTTCCTTCTCAAAGTCCGCGAGAGACTCGAATCCCCGGTACACGGAGGCGAAGCGCAGATAAGCGACCTCGTCGAGATCCCGCAGCGGGCCCAGGATGGCCAGGCCGACCTCGTGCGAGGGAACCTCGGCACAGCCTCGGGACCTGATCGTCTCCTCCACGCGCTGGGCCATGATCGCGAGCTGGTCTTCGTCGACCGGGCGGCCCTGGCACGCGCGACGGACGCCACGGACGATCTTGTCCCGGACGAAAGGCTCCGTCACCCCGCTCCGCTTGGCCACCATCAGGATGACCGTCTCCTGAGTGGTAAAACGCTTTCCGCAGGCAGGACATGCCCGCCGGCGACGGATCGCCACGCCATCGTCGGCCGTCCGGCTGTCGATCACCCGGCTGTCCGGGTGCCTGCAGAAGGGACAGTGCATGGGCCCACACCTCCTCGACGGCCATCCGCCTCACGTCCCCGCCGGGACACAAGTTGTGGATAAAACACATCCATGTAACTACTAGATGTTGTGGTTACCGTAGACCACGGCACCTAGTCGTCGCAAGTTTCCGGCGAGTGGATCCTGAAAACGCCGGCAGCGCAGGATCACTGCCAACCCGGCCGGCGTGTCGCTGCATCGCCAGCGGTTAACTCTGGCGGCGCTGGCGGCTAGCCCCCCGGCACCCACAGCCGCTGGCCGGCGGTGATGTTGGCGGTCGTGAGCCGGTTGGCCTGCAGTATCTCCTGGACGATGGTCCGCGCGTCGGCGTTCGGGGCCGCGCTCTGAGCGATCGACCACAGCGTGTCGCCGGGCTGGACGACCACCCGCTCGGCCGCGCCGGGCCCTCCGTGCGCGGAGGCGGGTCCGCTGGCCTGGGCCGCGCTGGCCTGGGCCGCGCTGGCCTGGGCCGCGCTGGCCCCCGCCACGAACAGGCCGCAGACCACGAGCACCGCCAGCACCGCCAGCACGATCCGGCCTCGCCTGGTCAGACGCAGCCGGTGAGATGCGGCCGCGCCGGTCGCCCGTCCGGCCGCCGGCACCACCGGACCGGACAGCACCGGTCCGGACAGCACCGGTCCGGACAGCACCGGGACGCTGGTCAGCGGCTGGACAGGCCGCCGGGCGTCAGCCGATGGCCGGATGGTCCGCCGGACGTCAGCCGTCCGCCCCGCCTCAGCCGGCGGCCGGGCGGCCCGCTGGGCCCCGGGCCCGGCGGCGCGCCCATTCCGCACGTGACCGGGCGCGGCCTGGCCCCGGGAAGTCCGGCCGTCAGCGGGCGCGGCCTGGCCCGGGAAAGTCCGGCCGCCGCCGGGAAAGACGCAGTCCCCGTCCGGCAGCAGCCACTTCCTGGCCGGGAAAAGCGGATGTACCGCCGGCCGCGCCGCGGCGCCACCCGGCCGGGACCGCGGCCCCCGCGATCCGTTTCCCGTATCGGCAGGGACGGCCCCCGACGGCTGCTCCTCTACAGGCAGAACGCTCATGCCGACTCCTCATCAAACGTTCATTCGAATGCTGACTGTTCGATCGTATACCTGTTCGATCGAACGAGCCTACGACATCTTTGTACCGGGCGGGTCTGACATTCTGACGACACGTCGAACAGATGTTTGAGATCGCGGAGGCCAGCAACTACCCTCGGCATCAGATAGGCATTAACCGGATTGGAAGGTCGTCTGATGGACAACGGCAGTACGGATAACGCCGAGGGAGTGGCCGCAACCGTCGGTGAAGCTCCCCGGCCCAAGGGAAAACCGGGACGTAAGCCGAAAGGCAGCGTTCCGCCTGTTGTCCCGGTGACGCCGGACAAGCCGGAGCCGGGTCATGTGCTCACCTGGCGCCAGCGCAAGGTACTTCAGGTAATCCGTGACTCGGTGCAGAAGCGCGGCTATCCGCCATCGATGCGGGAAATTGGCGAAGCGGTCGGGCTGACGAGCACGTCGAGCGTCTCGTACCAGCTTTCCACGCTCCAGGCGAAGGGGTACCTGCACCGGGATGCGGGGCGCCCGCGGACCGTGGAGGTCCGGCTGCCCGGCCATCCGGCCGTCCGCCCCGAATTCGAACAGAACGAGGAGGAAACCGCCGAGGCCCCGGTCGCCGTATTTGACATCCCGTCACAGGAAGCCGCGTACGTTCCCCTGGTCGGCCGGATCGCCGCCGGTGGTCCCATCATCGCCGAACAGCGCGTCGAGGACGTTTTCCCGCTGCCGAAGCAACTGGTCGGTGAGGGTGAGCACTTCCTGCTGAAGGTGAGCGGAGACTCGATGATCAACGCCGCCATCACCGACGGGGACTGGGTAGTGGTCCG
Source organism: uncultured Actinomycetes bacterium (assembly GCA_963732345.1). Classification (GTDB taxonomy): domain Bacteria; phylum Actinomycetota; class Actinomycetes; order Streptosporangiales; family Streptosporangiaceae; genus Bog-532. Next base: position 131,874 of record CAVSZI010000023.1, read on the forward strand.
CTCGCAGCCGAACGCGGAGAACGGCGAGATCGTCGCGGCCATGGTCGAAGGTGAGGGGCCAGAGGGCGAGGCGACCGTCAAGACGTTCAAGAAGAGCGACGGGCACGTCTGGCTGATCCCGCACAACCCGGTCTACGCCCCGATCCTGGGCGACGAGGCCACCATTCTCGGCAAAGTGGTGGCCGTGCTCCGCCGCGTCTAGGAGCCAGCCCGCGTGGACGGGCCAGGCGGCCGGGCCAGGCGGCCGGGCCCGATCACGCGGGCGCGCTCAGCCTGCGACGACGTTGACCAGCTTGGGCGCGCGGACGATGACCTTCCGGATGGACTGGCCGCCCAGCGCGCGGATGACGCCCGGGGCAGCCAGGGCCACCTCACGCAGATCGTCTTCGCTGATGGTAGGCGGCACCTCAACCCGGTCCCTGACCTTCCCGTTCACCTGAACGACGGCGGTGACCGACTCCGTGACCAGCAGGGCTGGGTCGGCGACCGGCCAGCCGGCCTTGGCCACCGACGGGTCGTGCCCCAGCAGCTCCCAGCACTCCTCGGCCGTGTACGGGGCGAACAGCGACAGGAGTACGGCCAGCACGTCGGCCGCCTCACGGACCGCCGGGTCGCCCGCGCCCGGCCCGGAATCGATGGCCCGCCGCGCGGCGGTCACCAGCTCCATCAGCCGGGCCACGGCCACGTTCAGCCGACGCGCCTCCACCAGGCGGGTGACATCGTCGATGGTGTGGTGCGTGACGCGACGGAGAGCCGCGTCGCCCGGTTCCCCGCCCGGCCGGGACGATCCGGCCGCCGCGACGTCATCGGCGATCCGCCACGCTCGGCCCAGGAACTTCACCATGGCCTCGGGCCGCACGTCGGCCCAGTCGATGTCGTCCTCCGGCGGGCTGGCGAAGATCATCGTGAGCCGGATCGCGTCAACGCCGTGCGCGGCCAGCTGCTGGCCCAGGTCGACGCCGTTGCCGAGCGACTTCGACATGGCCTTGCCGCCGTTGATGACCTGGCCCTGGTTCAGCAGCCGGGTGAACGGCTCGCGGAAGTCGACCATGCCGATGTCGTGCAGGACCTTGACGAAGAACCGGCTGTACAGCAGGTGCAGGATGGCGTGCTCGACGCCACCCACGTACAGGTCGACCGGTGCCCAGCGGCGTACGTCGCGGGGGTCGAACGGCCCGTCCGCGTAGTGCGGTGAGCAATACCGCAGGAAGTACCAGGACGAGTCGACGAACGTGTCCATCGTGTCGGTGTCGCGCTTGGCCGGGCCACCGCACTTGGGGCAGATCACGTTCAGCCAGTCCGTGGCGGCAGCCAGCGGCGACACGCCCTTGGGGACCAGGTCCTGCCCGCGCAGGTCGGGCAGGACGACCGGCAGGTCCTCTTCGGGAACCGGCACCTCGCCGCAGGATGGGCAGTGGATGATCGGGATCGGCGTCCCCCAGAACCGCTGCCGGGAGACCAGCCAGTCACGCAGCCGGTAGTTGACGGCGGCGTGGCCCAGGCCCTTCTCGGCCAGGATCGCCGTGATGTGCGCGATCGCCCCCGCCTTGCCGAGCCCGTCCAGCGGGCCGGAATTGACCAGCTTGCCGTCGCCCGCGGTCGCGATGCCGGTCACGACCGGATCGGGCTGGCCGGTGTCCACCACGACCCGCACGGGCAGGCCGTGGGCCCGGGCGAAATCCAGGTCACGCTGGTCGTGCGCGGGAACCGCCATAATCGCGCCAGTCCCGTAGTCGGGCAGCACGTAGTCGGCCGCCCAGACCGGGATCAGCTCGTCGTTGACGGGGTTGACGACGTAGGTACCCAGGAACACACCGGTCTTTTCCCGCCCCGTGGCCTGGCGCTCGATGTCGGTCAGCTTGCGGACCTCGCCGACGTAGGCGCGCAGTTCCTCCAGCCGGCTGGGCCCGCACAGCTCCTCAGCCAGCGGCGAGTCGGCGGCCACCACGAAGAACGTGGCCCCGTAGAGGGTGTCGGGACGGGTCGTGAACACCGTCACCGGCTCGTCGCGGCCCTCGGCCGCGAAGTGCACCTCGGCACCCTCCGAGCGGCCGATCCAGTTGCGCTGCATGAGCAGCACGCGCTCGGGCCAGTTCCCCTCGAGGGCCTCCGCGTCGGCCAGCAGCTGGTCGGCGTAGGAGGTGATCCGGAAGTACCACTGGGTCAGCGTCCGGCGGATGACTTCGGTGCCGCAGCGCTCACACCGGCCGTCGATGACCTGCTCGTTGGCCAGGACGGTCTGGTCCTTCGGGCACCAGTTGACGTAACCGTCCTTGCGGTAGGCCAGTTCGCGCTCATAGAACCGCAGGAACAGCCACTGGTTCCAGTGGTAGTACTGCGGATCGCAGGTCGCCAGCCGGCGCGACCAGTCGAACGAGACGGCGTAACGGCGGAACGATTCCGCCTGCGTCTCGATGTTCGCGTACGTCCAGTCGGCGGGGTGGGCGTTGTTGCGGATCGCCGCGTTCTCGGCCGGCAGGCCGAAGGCGTCCCAGCCGATCGGGTGCAGCACGTTCCGGCCGATCTGGAACCAGTACCGGGCGATAGCGTCGCCGATCGCGTACGCCTCGGCGTGCCCCATGTGCAGGTCACCCGACGGGTAAGGGAACATGTCGAGCAGGTAGGTGCGCTCACGGGTATCCGCCGGATCGTCACTCGCGCGGAACACATCCATTTCCGCCCAGCGACTCAGCCACTTCTGCTGGATAGCGCGTGGGTCGTAGCGCCGCGGCGCCTCGGCGCTCTCCGCCGATGTCATCGTTTCCTCACCCTTTTAGGTCCGGCCGCGTGCGTGTCATCGTGAATCTGGCCCTGCCATGGACGCCCCGGGGAATGAAAAGGCCCCTCGCTCACGAGGGGCGGCCACGCCGATGGGGCTTCGGTCGGCGTGGCTAGATAAGGAGCAGCCGGGCGGCACGCATGCGCCGAGGATAGCGCATGCTCAGGACCGCCGCGGGAGGCTGCCGGCGCCACCGCGGGCGCCCGGGCCCGCTGGCCCCCCGGCGGCCAGCGGGTCCGGGAGCCAGCCGAGCGGCCGGCAAAAGACCTTTCATATCCCGAACGGGACGCGCCGGGAGCCATCCCACGAGCAGGAGCAACGCCCTCCAAAGGGATACCGATTTGCGTTCCGCACCACACCGGGGCCTTCCCGCCATCGGCATGCCGGGGAAAGGCGCAAGGCCGTCTCCATAGCCGACATTACGGTGCAGAAATGAAAATGACCCGGGAATCGGTACGTCGGTTAATGGGCCCTTGACCGGCAATATTCACGCTCAATACAGTGAGGGCGGCCACGCCGCGGTCCGTGCGGCTGGCCGTGACCGGGCAGGTGATCGAGGCGCCCGGCATGCCGTACTGCCAACGTGTCAGCCAGCCCGAGGACCTGTGGCCCGTGGCGGTCGTGCTCCCGTTTTACCGGCACCTGCGGGAACTGCCGTGCCAACGCGGAGCGCGAGCCGCCGGGAACTGGGACACGATTAATGCATTCCGGGGAAGAATGGATATTCGGGTTAAAGACGACCACACGCGTTCAGCCGCGGCCACCAGCGTCTTCGCGTTCCGCAACCGCGACCGCCGGTCGCTTGTCGCCGCACTGGAGCGAATTGCCGCCATTGCCCCCCGAATGTCACATCGCGAGTTCCAGAACCTGGCTTACCAGTTGGGCCATGAAACGGCGGACCCGGCTGATGACGATGAAATCCGGGTCACCATGACCGCCGGAAACCAGGATCAGCTGGCCGAACGCGCCCGCCGCGCGGCCCGCCTGGCGGGCGCGGTACGCGGCGGCCCGATGGTCGCCGGGGCCGGGGTCCGTGCCTCGTACGGCGCCCGCGGGAGGGTGGTGCTGGTCTTTCCCGGCGATGCGGTCACGGGGAGCGGGGCCCAGGGCCGCACAGCCGGGACAGCGGGCGAGACGGCCACGCTGGCCCGGTCACTCGGCCTGCTGCGGGGGCTGGAGGGACTCGGGGTCAGCGCCACCGCCGCCGTGGGCCACGGCCTCGGTGAGATCGCCGGCCTGGTGTGGGCGGGCAGCCTGCCCGCGCCGGAGGCCGCGCGCCTGATCGCGCAGCATAGCGAGGTCCGCCGGGGCCTGGCGGCCGCGCGCACCGCGATGGTCCGGGTCATCGCTGACGAGGCGACGGCAACCAGGCTGCGGGCCCCCTGCGGGCTGATGGTCGCCGCCGACGAAGGCCCGCGATCGCACGTGCTGGCTGGTCCCGTCCCGGCCGTCCGGGAACTGACGCAGCAGGCTGCCGCACTGGGCGTTGCCGCGAGCGTGCTGAACGCGGCCCATGCCCTGCACACGCCGGCTATGACGCCATGCGCCGCGCCGCTGCGCAGTGTGCTCGCTCAGGTCCCGTTCGGGCCGCCCCGGCGGCGGCTGCTGTCCACGGTCACCGGGCGCGAACTGACGGCACAGGACGATATCGCCGCCTTGCTGTGCGCTCAGCTCACCTCTCCGGTGCGCTTCCGCGAGGCGCTCCAGGCGGCCGCCGACGGCGCTGACCTGATCCTCCTCGTAGGCGCCGACGAGGCGCTGGCCGCGGCGGCCGCCGGGTACGGCGTGCCGGTCGCCGGTCTCGGGGTGCCGGTCGCCCGTTTCCCGGCGGCAGGCGGGTCGGCCGGTGCCGGGGCGGGCCCTGACCTGCTGGCTCCTGGCCGGCTGGCGGCCGAGGACGCCGCCGCGCTGTTCACCGCCGGAGCCAGGCCGGACGTGACGGACCTGGCCCCGGAGCCGGCCGGGCCGGCGGACGTCCGGCCGCTGGTCACCGCGCGGGAACCGGGCCGCGGGCCGGGCCGGTTCGTGGAAAACGTCACGGGGCCTCATGTGCGGGACGCGGGGCCGCTGAGCGGTTCAGGACCAGCGGACGGATACCTGCTCCCGCCAGACGCCCAGCCCGCGGGGGTCGCCGCTGATCTCCAGGCCGTCGGTCCCGCCGCGGTTCCACAGCAGCAGGTAGAGAGCCTCAGCCGGGCCCGTTAGGTCGCATCCCGTCCCGTCCGGAACGTCATCGGCCGGGATCACGCCCCGGGCCACCCCGGCGGAGTCTGTCCCCATGCGGACCGCCCAGTCGGCGTGCTCGCCGGTCTCCCCGCCGTCGCCACGGCGACCGGGGCTGGGCCGGGCGTGGACCGCCAGCCAGCGCGGTGGGTCGGAACGCAGGCCGCGCTTGCTCCGGCGGCGGCCGAACCCCATGATGAGCTCGTCGATACCGTCACGGGCCAGGCCGGGAGCGAACGGGTCGAGACCGGCTGGGCCCGTGCCCCCGGCCAGTTGCGCGTCGACCCGGTGGATCGCGGTCTCATGGGCTTGCCGACGGGCCCAGAACGCGAGCGGCGACGGCGCCGGCAGGAAGGTCCAGCACGTCATGCCGGGATCCACCTGCTCCAGGGCACTGACCAGGCGCCGATGGCCGTCGAGGAACCAGCCGGGCAGGTCCTTGTCGCCGGCCGGCCCGGACCGGACCATCTCGTCCTCGGTCAGCTCGCCGACCGGGGCCGCATGCTGTTCGACGACGTACCCGGTGGCCCAGCGGTGCACGTTGCCCACGTGCCGGACCAGGTCACGTACCCGCCAGCCGGGACAGGCAGGGACCGGGGCGTCCGGCCCGGCGCGCTCGGCCGCCCGGGCCAGCAAGGGGCCTTCGGCCCGCAACGCGGCAATGTGCTCCGTTACCTGCACGGGAGCCGTCCGGATCTCAGGCGAGCGCCGTGTCTTGCGCCGCGGGGGCCGTCCCGTTCCCGCTTGCGTTCTCGGCTGCGTTCCGGGCCCCGGCCGCATCCCACCCGGACGGCCGCGTCTCCCAGTTGGGCCGCAGCGGCAGGCCAGCGTGCCCGTCGTCGGTCAGCCTCACGCCCAGCACCTGGTGCAGCTGGATCTGGTTTCGGTCGAAGCCGAGCCGCGATCCGGCCATGTACAGGCGCCACACCCGGGCGGTTCCCGGGCCGACCTCGGCGACGGCTTCCTTCCAGCGCGCGTCCAGGTTCGCGCACCACGCGGCCAGCGTCATCGCATAGTGCTCGCGGAGGTTCTCCTCGTGCCGGACCTCGAAGCCCTGGTCGTTCATCAGGGATATCAGGTAGCCGGGACACTCCAGCTCCCCGTCGGGGAAGACGTACCGGTTGATGAACCCGCTTTTGCGGGTGGCGGGCTCGGAGTTGTCCGGCCGGGTGATGCAGTGGTTGAGCAGGCGCCCTTCGGGGCGGAGCTTGCTGTTGAGGAACGCGAAATAGCCCGGGAGCTGGCGCTTGCCGATGTGCTCGGTCAGCCCGATCGAGCTGACCGCGTTCGAACTCGCTCTCCGGGACGTCCCGGTAATCGAGGTGACGGATCTCCGCCAGGCCGGACAGGCCCGCCTTCTCGATAGCCTGGCGGCCCCAGGCCGCCTGTTGCTCGGACAGCGTGACGCCGAGCGCGCGGACGCCGTATTCGCGGGCCGCGTGCATGACCATGCCGCCCCAGCCACAGCCGACGTCGAGCAGCCGCATGCCGCTGCGCAGGCCGAGCTTGCGTGCGACCAGGTCGAACTTGTACTCCTGAGCCTCTTCCAGCGTCGAGTCCGGCGCCGGGTAACAGGCACAGGTGTAGGCCATCGACGGGCCCAGCACCCACTCGTAGAACTGGTTGGACACGTCGTAGTGGTGTGAGATCGCGTCGGCGTCACGGCCTTTGGAGTGCCGTTTGCCGGTGAGCCACCGGCGGCCGGGGTTCACCTCCTGCGGGGGTGGCGCGAGCCGCGGGATCAGGGTCCGGGGGCCGCCGAGCTCACGGAACAGCCGGTACCGCGCCGCCAGGTCTATGTCCATCGTCTGCGCCTTGGCCATCCGGGCCAGGGCGGTGTACATGTCCCCGTCCACGTCGAGGTGCCCCGACACGTAGGCGCGGGCGAGCCCGAGTGCGCCGGGCGCCTGCGCCAGGTAAGACACGGCGACCGGCGACCGGACCGTGATCCGGACCGGGGAGTCCTCCGCGCCCGCTCGGCTCCCGTCGTACGCGACGAACTCGACCGGGGCGTCGGGCCCTGCGAAGGTCTCGAATACTTGCGCCAGCGGCATGTTTGCCTCGCTTCCGTCGATTTAGCCGTGGGGGCGGTTCAGCGTCCGCGCACGCACTTGTCGTACAGGCCCGGCAGGCGGCCGGCGCCGTCGTATTGCCGCTTCAGCTTTTCGTGGGCGGCCCCGTTGTAGAGCCTGCTGAAGTCGCCCTCGGTGTAGAAGGAGGTGGAATACAGCGACTTGTGACCGCCGAGCGCGCCGACCTCATCTTCGACCAGCCGGTTGTAGAAGCCGTCCGTACCGCCCGGCGGCAGCGGCACCGTACCCCAGAAGCCGAAGTTGACGTACACCTCACCGGGCCTCAGGGGGTAGAGCGGCCAGTCACGCTCGCCGCGCAGCCGCAGCGGGCACATCCAGACCGGGCTCATGCCCACCTGGGACAAGAAAAAGGTGAGGAAGTCCGCGCCCCGTCCGACGGGGATCTCCACGTCCTGGATCACCGCTTCGCGGGCTGGCCGCCCCCGTCGCTCGTTCAGCGCGCCGGTCAGGCCGAGACGGCGGTCCAGCGCGACCAGCTTGCGGTACACGTCGGAACGCCGGTAGCGCCGCGGCCACAGGGCCCGGACGAGGGGCTTCTGCACGCCGAACGGCCGCGAGCACCAGAACCAGTCGGTATCCCACCGCCACAGGTAGTCGCGGATGGCGAGGAAGTCCTCCTCCGGGCCGCGTATAGAGGTGTAGTAGATGTCCCGGCCGGTGTAGTCGCTCCGCCAGGGCGCGACATCGCTGAAGGCTCCGACGGTCAGGTAGAGCTCACCGGGGCTGAACGCGACGCCATCGAGGAAGTCCGCGCGGTGACCTTGGTAGCTCCCCTCGCCCACGATCTGGTCGATGGCCGCCATGCAGGCGGCCGGGTCGCGGAACGGGAAGTGCCGCAGGTGGACGAACGGCCGGACGGGCTCCAGCTCGATGGTGAGGGACAGGGCGTAGCCCAGGGTCCCGTAGGAGTTGGGGAAGCCGGCGAACAGGTCGCGGTGCTCGTTGTCCGGTGCCGCCGTGACCACCCGGCCGTCCCCGGTCAGGATGTCCATTTCCAGGACCGACTCGTGGGGCATGCCGTTGCGCAGGGCGGTGGACTCGATGCCCAGCCCGGACACCGCACCGCCAAGAGTGATCGTCTTCAGCTGCGGCACGACGAGCGGCATCATCCCGTGCCGCAGGGTCGCGTCGCAGAGGTCCTCGTAAGTGGTCATGCCGCCGACGACGGCGACGCGCGCGGCGGGGTCGACGCACAGCACGTGGCCGAAGGCGGACACGTCGAGCCCGGGCCGGCTTTCCGTGCCGCGGCCGGCGGCCGGGGCACGGAAACGGAACAGGTTGCTGGTGCGCTTGGCCAGGCGGACCGGTGTGCCGGGCGGCATCGCATTGTACGCCTCGCGCAGCCGGGCCACCGCGGCACGATGCTCCAACATGGCGGCCGACGGTGTGTCCTTGCGGGCGATTTGCGTCATGCGCCCTCCTCTCCTTCCGGTGCGGCCCAGGTCGCGGGCCCATACCGGACAAACAGCTCCGCAGTTTATCCCGGAGCGCCCGGCCGTCCAGGCCCGCGACCTGCCTGGTCGTCATCCGGATCGCCGCCGGGAGGCCCGTCGGCTCCGGCCGCGGCCCGCTCGTCGTCGGCGGCGTAGCTGGCCGCGACCTCCTCCGGCGTCATCGGAAGCCGGGCCATGGACGGCGGGGTACCGGCGTCGATCGTGTCACGGAGCAGCAGCGCCATCGAATATCGGGGGTCGGCCTCCAGGGCACGGTCCAGTGCCACGTTGGCCAGCGCGCCGTTGCCGCACTGCCACGCGGTGAAGGCGAGGAGGGAGGCGGCGGGGGGCACGTACGGGGGCTCGGCCCGGCGGACGACATCCGTCCAGAGCCGGGTGTGGGCGTCGCGGTGATCGGGGTCCATCCGCGCCCACGCGTCGTCCCGCACCCGCAGGTTGGTCAGCGCCAGCGACAGCCAGGCGACCTGATCGTCGGTGGCGAACTTCCCGCCCCGCCGGTACGTGCCCAGGGCGTCAGCGACGGCGCTGAGCCCCTCCAGTACCACTAGGCGCGTTACCGCGCGTGGACGGCCCGACCGCGAGGCCAGGGTGAGCAGGTCAGCCGCGTGAGCCTCGGCGCGGCTGGTGGCCTGCCGCATGGACTGGCGGGTGACTCCGGCGAGCGGCGAGATCGAGGCGGCCAGCGCCGCCCGGTCCGGCAGCACCGGCACCCCGGCCGCGGCCAAGGCCGCGGCGGCGGGATGGCGCGGGTTGACGGGGACGCCCCCGGGCGGGCAGCAGGAAGGTTCGCGGCATAGGTAGGACCAGTAGCGGCCGTCCTCCACGCGCAGGACGTCCCGCAGTTCGAGCCCGGCCTGCCCGGCCTGGTCGCGGATGAGGTCGGCGATGGGGGTGACCAGGTGGCCCGGGCCGTAGCCGATCACGACGGCCATGGCCTGCCGCTGGCTGGTGAGGACGGTGACCGCGTGCTGGGCGATATCGCTCGCGGCGGCGGCGTCCGGCGGGTCGGGAAGGTCGAAGCGCAGGGTCAGGTGAACGCGCCCACGCGGCGGGCCGGCGCCGATCACGATGAGGCTCTTGCTGGGGACGAACCCGAGCAGATGGGGAACGACGGCGAGAACGGCGGCCGGGGAGCCGACGCTTACGGCCTGCTGCGGGCCCTGCGAAGGGCTGGAGTGGCTGGGGTGCGGGCGCCTGCGTCCTGCAGGGAGGTCTCTTTTCATGGGCCCAGGCTCGTTGGCGGGGGGCGCGCGGGGCCATGGCCGTGCGGGGGGCTGTGGAAGGGGGAGGGTGCCGCGCACAGGCAGCGGACGGCGGCTTGACGGGGAGAGTTAGTTGTGCTGCGGGAGCTGGTCGTCGAGGAATTTAGCGACGAGACCGCGGATCACGGTCGCCATCGAGAACCCGTGCTCCGCGCACCAGTCGCGGAGTTTGGCGTGCTGGTCGGCGGGAAACCGGACCGGGACCATCTGCTGGGCCGCTCCGGGCTGCTGACCGGACCCCAACTTGGCCTCCTGGAAGATGCGCACGATGCCTGCGCTCGTCCGCCCTGGCCCCCACACGCCCGGCTCGACGGGCGGGCTGTAATGCCGGCCCCCGACGCGCAGCAGCCAGGCGAACACCTGGTCCCGGTCGCCGGCCGGAAGCTGGTTGACGGCCCGCACGAGCAGGGCAACGGCGTCGTCTGGCTCGCGGATGGATGGCTCGCGGATGGATGGCTTCGGTTCTTCGGTCATGATCAGCTCCCGGTGCGGTAGCCCCCCACATCCGATATCACCAGAGATATCACGGATCGCGGCCGCGTGCGTCCGCGTACCTGCCGGCGTACTTGCCGGCGTGATTACAGGCACACGCCCAGCAGGGCATCAACGGCGTCCCGCACCAGGCGCCCCGCCGCGCGGTCCGCAGCCTGGGCCGGAGGGTCACTCCATGTCCGTTCAGCCAAGATTCCGGCCGCCCACCGGTCCACCACCACCAGCGCGCCCGGTGCGTCCAGGTCGTCGGCCAGCCGTTCGCGTATCCCGGCCAGCGTGGCCCGGGCGGTGCCGTGCGGGGCCAGGCCGTCCAGCGCCGCCGCAGCGGCGGACCGCCAGCGGGCAAGCCGGTCGCGGGCCTCCGACAGGCCGCCGGCCGTCCATTCCCAGTTCTCGCGGTAGTGGTGGGCGAGCAGCGCTAGCCGGACCGCCATCGGGTCCTCGCCGTCCTCGATGAGCCGGGAGACAAAGACCAGGTTGCCCAGGGATTTGGACATTTTCTCACCGTCGAGGCCGACCATCCCGGCGTGCGCGTAGACCCGCGCGAACACGTGCCCGGGGTACCCGGCGAACGCCACCCGGCTGTGTGAGGCGCTCATCTCGTGATGGGGAAATACCAGGTCGAAGCCGCCGGCCTGGACGTCGAAGGCGGGGCCCAGGTAGTCGGTGGCGATGGCCGCGCATTCCACGTGCCAGCCCGGCCGGCCACGGCCGAACCGCGAATCCCAGGCCGGCTCGCCGGGCCGTTCCGCCCGCCAGACGATGACGTCCAGGGGGTCCTTCTTGCCGGGCCGGTCCGGATCGCCACCGCGCTCGGCGAGGAGTTCCACCATCTGCGGCAGCCCGAGGTTTGGCACCGTGCCCGGCCCGGACAGCGCACCGAACTCCGGGTCGGCCTCCCGGGCGAAGTAGATGTCGCCGTCCAGGTCGTAGAGCGAGCCGCATTCGGCGAGCCGCTCCGCGAACCGGTCAATGAGCGGGATCGCCTCCACGACCCCGATCAGATCGGCCGGGGGGATCAGCCCGAGGGCCACCATGTCACCGCGGAAACGCTGAATCTCCCGGTCGGCCAGGTCGCGCCAGTCCTCACCGTCTCGTTCGGCCCGCTCCAGCAGGGGGTCGTCCACGTCGGTGACGTTCTGGATATAGGTCACCGCGCGCCCGGCGTCGAGCCAGGCCCGGATCAGCAGGTCCCACGCGGTGAAGGTGGCCGCGTGCCCGATGTGGGTCGCGTCGTAGGGGGTGATCCCGCATGCGTAGATGGTGGCGGAATCCTGGTCCGGGCCGGTGGCCGCGGGACGTATCGCACCGGTCGCCGTGTCCCGTAGCCTCGGCTCGGGACCATGTCCGGGCAGCTGGGGGATGCTCGGGGGGCGCCAGGATTCCATGGGCTACAGGCTATCTCGGTCCCCGGGTACCGCCTGGCCACGGCCCCGGGAGCGGGTTTGGGCCCGCTGCGGAAGGGCCCCGCCGGGGTCAGGGGGAGAGGGTTTCGGCCAGCCGGGGCGGGGAGCCCGTGGTGACGTGCGGGGGCACCCCCGTGGCGGCTGCAGTGCCGGATGCCGTGGCGGACGGCGCGCCCGCCGACGACAGGGAGTGCGTCTCGACGCCCGCCGCGTCTGCGATTACCAAAGTCCTGTCGCTGACACGCATCCAGCCGTCGTCCTCGTCGTGCGGTTCGCTGGCGACGAGGATGCCACCGGCCTTCTTCTGGTAGCAGAGGGTCTCTCCCCATGCGGTCGCGACAATTTGGGCGCCGTCGGTCGCCAGCATGTTGAGGCAGGCGCCGGGATCTAGCTCACCAATGTCGCGCAGCAGGCCGATGACCGCGTCCGTCAACTCCGGTCGCACGTCCAGGCGCTGCCACAGCAGCGTAGCCAGCAGCGCAGCGTCGCACGCGGATTCAGGCTCACGATCGCCGTCGAGCAGCGAACGGGCACTATCGACGTTTAGATGCCCGTTGAGGCTGAGCAGATAGCGGCCGTTCGAGAATGGTGCGTTCGCGTTCTCCTCTATGGGCATCCCGGGGCTCGCGGCTCGGACCGCGCCGAGGACACAGCTCGCGACCACTTCGCGAGCCAGGCTGGGGAATATGCCGTCGTCCCAGATCGGGATGGCCGTTCGATAGCGTTCCGTGGTGCCGTGGCCAAGGGGGAACCAGCCGACGCCAAAGCCATCCTTGTTGACGAGCCCCGCCCGCTGCCACCGCGGCACCCTTGCCTGCTGTAGCAACCCATAGCGCGGCGCGAAGAACAGGTCATGCAGCGTGCGCGCATGCCCAATCCAAGCGAAATGACGGCACATCCGCGACAATTCCCTTCAACAAGTCCTTCAGCCTGGCCATGTGATCGTTTTCTGCCCGGCTCGACGCTCTTTTACACCACCGTGCCCGCCGGGGGTCCGGGTCGTAGGGTCCGTGGTGACCGTCGGCGTCCGGGGTGCCTACGGGGAGGCGCGTGTCCCATACCCAGCACCGCTATATCCCGTGGGCCTGCAGCCATAGTTCGAGCAGCTATATCCCGTGGGCCTGCAGCCATAGTTCGAGCAGCTATATCCCGTGGGCCTGCAGCCATAGTTCGAGCAGCGCGATCTGCCACAGCGCGCTAGCGCCGAGAGTGGTGCGGTGGTCGCTTGGCGCAGCAAGCAACCGCTCAACGTACGACACTTGAAACAAGCCGCGGGACTTCGCCGCTGGAGAGGTCAGTGTCTCACGGACCATCTCAAGATATGGCCCACGCAAATGGCGGATCGCCGGCACAGGGAAGTATCCCTTGGGTCGGTCGATGACCTCGTCGGGAACGATTCCGCGAGCGGCGTTCTTCAGCACCCCCTTGCCACCCGAGGCAAGCTTTAGCTCCGGTGGGCAGGAGGCCGCCAGCCCGACAAGATCGTGATCGAGGAATGGGGTGCGCGCCTCCAGTCCCCAAGCCATCGTCATGTTGTCGACACGTTTGACGGGGTCGTCCACGAGCATGACGCCGGTATCGAGCCGCAGCGCCGCGTCCAGCGCCGTCTGTGCGCCCGGAGCGGCAAAATGTTTTCGGACGTACGTAAAGCTCACATCATCGGGTTTCAGGTACTCGGGGCTCAGGACCTCGGCAAGCCTGTCGTGCGCACGATCGAAGAACACGCGGGAGTATGCGCCCGCCGCCTCCTCGCGCGGTACGTCGGCGAGCGGTGGATACCAGTCGTATCCCGCGAACACCTCGTCGGCCCCCTGGCCTGACTGGACCACCTTGACGTGCCGCGACACCTCCTGGGCAAGGAGGTAGAACGCCACCGCATCGTGACTCACCATCGGTTCGCTCATGGCTGCGATGGCGCCGGTGAGCGCCGGCAGTAGCCGCGAGTCGTCGATCTGGATCTTGTGGTGGTCTGTGCGGAAACGTTCGGCGACGAGGTCCGAGTAGGCGAATTCGTCACCGGACTCGCCGCCAGCGTCCGCGAAGCCGATGCTGAAGGTCTGCAGATCCCGTTGCCCTGCCCTGGCGAGCAGCGCCACGATGAAGCTGGAGTCCAGCCCGCCAGACAGCAGCACGCCGACTGGCACATCGGCCACCATTCGCCGGTCCACCGCGGTGCGCAGACCGGCGAGCACAGCCTCCGTCCACTCTGCCGGTGTGAGCGATCGGCCACGGGTGCAGTCCGGGTCCCAGTACGCGTAGTCGTCGAAGGTGCTCCCGTCCGGTTCGAAGGTCCGGACGGTGGCGGGCGGCAGCTTGCTGACCCCGGTGATGATGGTGAGCGGCGGTGGTACCACTGAGTGGAAAGTCATGTAGTGGTGCAGGGCTGTCTTGTCGATATCCGTGTCGACCCCACCCCCGGCCAGCAGGGCGGGCAACGTAGAGGCGAAGCGCAGCCTGGAGCCATCGCGCGTGAGGTAGAGCGGCTTGATCCCCAGCCGGTCCCGGCCAAGAATCAACCTCCCGGTATCGCGCTCCACGACCGCGAAGGCGAACATCCCCTTGAAATGATCGACGCACCGTTGCCCCCACCGGTGGTAAGCCTTCACAAGCACCTCGGTATCGGAGGCAGAGAAAAAGCGGTAGCCGCCGGCGCGCAACTCCTCGCGGAGGTCCTTGTAGTTGTAGAGACAGCCGTTGAAGACGCCCGCCAGACCGAGCTCGGCATCGACCATGGGCTGGGACGCCCGAACAGACAGATCGATGATCTTCAAGCGGCGGTGGCCGAGTGCCAGGCTTCCCTGTGACCAGAGGCCAAAACCATCGGGGCCGCGTGGCTCCATCGTCGCGGTCATCCGCGCTACCGCGCTGACGTCAGCCGACGCGCCGTCGAAGCGCAACTCGCCGCTCAAGCCGCACATCTGCGGCTCCCGCGGAGTTGGGGACCCTGGGACATCCGAATCCTTTCCTGCTTATCTGCCACTTACCTGGCACGTGACGTCAGTACATGAGCCATGTATCCGTTGCTCCGCCTCCGCGGGAGGAATTGACGATCCTGCTTCCGGCTGGCGCCACCCGTGTCAGCGCGATCGGAATGACCGTGGACGGGGTGCCAGGGCACACGAAGGTCCTCAGGTCTACCGCCCGCGGCTCCAGGCGCCCGTCGACAAGGGTCGGATGCGTCGACAACGACAGGGTCTCCTGGGCGATCCAGTTGGCCGGGTCGGCGAGGATTCGGGCGCGTACCTCGCGCAGTTCCGCCGGAGTGGCATCGGGACCGATCACGACCCCGTGGCCCCCGTAACTGCCCACTGGCTTGGTGACCAGTTCGTCCAGCCGATCTAGTACCTGCGAGCGCATCTGGGGGTCGCGGCACAGGTAAGTTGGCACGGTGTCAAGCAATGGCTGTTCGCCAAGATAGTATTCGATCAGTTCCGGCACGTAGGCGTACAGGCTCTTGTCGTCGGCGACCCCATTACCTGGCGCGTTGGCGACAACGAGGAGCCGATTGCGGATCGCATCGAGCAGCCGGGGGCCGAGTGGCTTCCCGTCCGCGCCAGTGGCGCCGAATAGCTCGTCCTCGTCGATCCGGCGGTACAGCACCTCGACGTGGGCGGGCTCCGGGCCTTCGATCCACACTCCGTCGTCCGTGACACGCAGTTCCGCCGGGTGGACCAGCGGGATGTCCATCTCGGTGGCAAGCAACTTGTGCTCGTAGAAGGCCGAATCTGGCGTGCCCGCGGTCACAAGAGCCAGGGCGCGGGAGGTCGCCGTGAGCGCGGAACGCAGCGCACGCACCGCCATCTTTGGCCCCGGGGTGATCCCAAGCGACGGGGGGATCAGCTCAGGCACAACCCGGGCCGCCAGCCAGCGGTTGGCGATCGCATACCCGATGCCAGAGGGAACGCGCAGGTTGTCCTCCAGCACCGCCCACCGGCCCGCGCAGTCGCGGATCAGGTCGATGCCCGCCACGCAGCACCGCACCGCAGACGACGGGATCTGCCACCCGGCAGCGCGTAGACCGGGCGATTCTTTGATTGCCCAGGCCGGCAGCACGCCATCGCGAATTACGGCGCGCTCACCGTAGACGTCGTGCAGGAACGCTTCCAGAGCGCTGACCCGCTGCGTTAGCCCCGCCTGCAGCGAACGCCAATCCTCGGGGGCGACGATCCGGGGAATGAGGTCGATGGGAAAGAGCCTGTCGGAGTCCACGCCGCCGATGTGAAAGATCATCCCCATACGCCGCTGGACTTCGTCACGGTATCGCTGCCGCTCGCACAGACCCTCGACACCGATCTGGTCAAGCGCGGACATGATGACGCCGTACGGCCCACGGGCGCTGCCATCGAAGACGATCGCTTCATCGCATGCGGTCACATAACCTCGCAGCATCGCGCTGACCGCCGTACGCGCGGGTCCCGCGCCTGGTAGCCACTCTGTGTTGGCGCGGGTCTCCGCCACCAGCGTGTCGACGACCTCGTGAAGGCCGCCGCGGGCAAACGCCGCCCGCTGCCGCGCCGCCGAGCTGCCGCGGGCCAGCGCCAACTCCGTCAGCTCCGCCACGAGTTCCCAGTCACCGGTCGACTCCAACCAGGGGCGCAGCTCCCCAAGCAGCCGCTCAACGAGCTGATGGGCAGGCACCGACCTCGCCGTCCCCAGATGGACAAGGTTGCCCTCAAGGCCGGATCTAGCGGCCCGCCAGGTCGCAGCCTGCACAAGCTCGGGCCGCACGGGCATCGGCGGATCGCCTGCGATTATCGCGTCGATCTCCCGCATGACCAGCGCGCGGAAGAGCCCGGCCACGAGGACCACGTCCTCCAAACGCGGGCAGGCGTCGCAGATGCGCAGCTCTACCGTGGGCAGGTGGGCCGAGGGCCGTACATCGAAGTAGATCATGCCGGGATCGCCTATGACCCCGCACTGCACAAGGTCGGCCACGGTCCGGTCGTAGTCGGCGGCCGAGTAGAAGCTCCCCAGGGCACCCGTCGTCGGCCAGCGTCGCCATACCAGGGTGCGGTAGCTGGCGTAGCCGGTGTCGACCCCCAGCCAGAAGGGTGAGCTCCCAGACAGGGCCAGCAACGGCGGCAGCCAAGGCGCCATCCGGTGCGCGACAGCCACCGCCAGATCGCGATCGCTCACATCGACGTGAACCTGTGCGCCGCAGATTAACTGCTCGCGGACGAGCATGCGGTATTCGTCCAGCATGTTCTCGTAACGCGGATCCGAGGTGACCTTGAGCACGTCAGGGTCGGCGATGGGCACGGTGCCAGCAGCCACAATGCCCACCCCGAGGGGCCCCGCCGCTGCGACAACGGCCCGCCGCAGTGCGGCGATGTCCTCGGCCAAGTCCACCAAGCGCACGCACGGACGGCTATTGGCCTCCACCATGCACCGCTGCAGCTCCGATCCGAACCTCCCAGCGGGCAGCTGCTCCAGAATACTGTCAGCCTTCGCGGTCAGCCGCCGCGTGATGAGATCGACCGTGTGGAATTCTTCCTCAACCCCAACAGCCACTGACTCCGGACGTTTTACCACCATTTGAGGTTAAGCCAGATGTGTTTCACTAGCGTTTCGACGTTTTGCCCGCCGACTAGAGTTCGTGGTGACCGGAGTTCGTGGTGACCGGAGACCCCGACACGCTGCTCAGCTTCGCCCGGCTGGGCGCCACCGTGACCGGCGACCTCGACGCGCTGCTCGGCCACGAGGTCGCTGTGCCGGCCGACATGCGCGCTGCAGGCCGCCGACCGACGCGCCGCCGGGAGCGGGTGCCGGGCCGGGAGCGGTTCCGGGCTCAGCGGGGGACTCCGGCATGCGGGCAGGATAACGGGATCGAGGTCTGTCGGTCACCGGATGCGGCCGATCCGCATTGTCCGATGTGCCTAATGTTGTCCCTGAGCGGCGAGCAGCCAATGGGAGAGGCTCGGCAGCAGCCAGTAGCTGCCCGCCACCAGCGCCAGCACGGAGACAACGGCGAACAGGAAGACCCACGCGCCGCCGGGCACGCCGGTCAGCAGGGCCAGCTGGTCGGCGTCGGAGGCGAGCGCGCCGCGGCGCCGTCGCCGGCTCTGCAGCTCGAAGACCGGGCGGATGCCGCCGAACAGCAGGAACCAGGCGAACAGGTAGGCGAAGATCTCCTGGGCCTCGGCCGAGGCGAAGCGGCTGACGCCGAGCACGACGGCCGCGGTGGCCAGCACGGCCACCACCCCGTAGACGTTCCGGATGGCGATGAACGCCGCCGCGAGCAGCAGCAGGACCAGCCCGAGCAGGAACGTCGCGTGCCGCGCGGCCAGCAGCCAGGCGGCCCCCAGGCCGAGCAGGGAGGGAGTCACGTACCCCGCGGCGGTGGTGAGGATCAGGCCTGCCCCGCTGGTCTTGCCGCGCGAGGACGTCACGCCCGAGGTGTCGGAGTGCAGCCGGATGCCGTCGAGCTTGCGCCCGGTGACGACGGAGACGACGGCGTGGCCGCCCTCGTGGGCGAGGGTGACCACGTTTCGGGACACGTGCCAGGCGCGCTGGCTGAGCACGATAACGAGGGCGCATCCGGCGGTGAGGGCGACGAGCCACGTCCCCAGTACCGGCCCGGTCGCGGTCAGGCGATCCCACAGGTGCGCGAGCGCGGTCATGCGCGAAGACTAAGGCAGCCGGCCGTCTGCGGCGGCGGGAAAACCCGAGTATCCAGAAAGCTGGAAGCACCCGGACGGTCAGGGCAGCAGCCCCGGACGGTCAGGGCAGCAGCCCCGGACGGTCAGGGCAGCAGCCCCGGACGGTCAGGGCAGCAGCCCCGGACGGTCAGGGCAGCCAGGAGACATGCCCGTGCAGTTCCGCGTAACCGATGAAGGCGCCCATGTCGATCAGCGTGTGCGCGATCACCAGCGGCATGACCCGGCCCCAGCGGCGGTAGCACAGCGCGAAGATCACGCCCATCACCGCGTTCCCGATGAAACCGCCGAAGCCCTGGTACAGGTGGTACGAGCCGCGCAGGATGGCGCTGAACGCGATGGCCCGGGACGGCCGCCAGCCCAGCTGGTCCAGCCGCCGCAGCAGGTACCCGATGACCAGGGTTTCCTCCACCAGCCCGTTCTGGGCGGCGTTGAGGATGAGGACGGGGATGCGCCACCAGACGTTCGGCAGGCTTTCCGCGACCACGTTGAGGCTGAAGCCGAGGTGGAAGGCGGTCAGGTAAAGGCCCAGACCGCTGCCGCCGATCACCGCGGCCAGCACGGCGCCGCGGAGCAGGTCCTGGCCGGGGTGGCGGGCGTCGAAGCCCATGACCGAGGGTGTCTCACCCTCCCGGGCGATCAGGTAGAAGACCAGAACCACTGGGGCGAGGGCGAGGGCGATGCTGGTGAGCTGGAGGAAGAGGTCGAGTACGGGGCGCCCCGGGGCGAGTGACCCGTTGAGCACCGCTTGCTGCTTTCCGAGCGCCCTGGTCGCCGTCAGCGAGCCGATGAGCTGGACCAGCGCGTACAGTCCGCTGGCGCCGAGGGAGACGGCGAAGACCGAGAAGATCTCCCAGCCGAGCAGCTTCCGGCTCGGCGGCGACCATGCGCCGGTTCCGGCTGAGCTCCGCGCGGCGGCTGCGGCGCCCCCGACAGGGGGGCTTTGAGCAGACTGAACGGGCCCGCCGGGGGGTGTCCCGGTGGCCGGGGGCAGGGCGGCAGGGGGATCCGCAGGCTGGGCGGTCTGGCCATGACTCATCGATCGCACTCTAATGCCGGAAGGCCCGTGTCAACCTGAAAGGTAGCCGCGGGGACGCTGAAGGATCACGCCAGCAGGTCGTCGAAGTCCCCGTCGACCGCGCCGCCGATGAGGGCCTCGATCTCCGCCTTGGTGTAGATCAGGGCGGGCCCATCCGGGTCGCTGGCGTTCCGGACGGCGACGCCGCCGTCGGCCAGCCGGGCCAGCTCGACGCCGGTCCCGTCCTGGGTGGCCGGCCGCCAGCGGAGGCCGGTGAGCTCGCGGGCGGGTATCCCGTTATGCGGCGCCGTCGTCATCTCACAGTTCCTTGAGGATCGCGGCCAGGATGTCCTGTGTCCGGTCGGGTGAGGTGGCCTTGATGCTCAGACGCTCCATGACCTCGCTGTACCTTTCCACATCTTCCCGCTTATCGAGGTACAGCGCGCCGGTGAGCTGCTCGATGTAGACGATGTCACCCATGTCGGCCTCGGGAAACCGCATGATGGTGAACGCCCCGCCCTCCGCAGCGTGGCCGCCGAAGGTGAAGGGCAGCACCTGCAGCGTGACGTTCGGCTCCCTGGCCGCGGCCACCAGGCGCTCGACCTGCCCGCGCATCACGTCCCGGCCGCCGATCGGACGGCGCAGCGCGCCCTCGTCCACCACGGCCCACAGCCGCGGCGGGCTCGGCCGGCCGAGAAGCTGCTGACGGCGCGTGCGGAGCGCCACCCTTCGTGCCACCTCGTCCGCGGGCGCGGCGGGCTGGCCCTGCCGGACCACCGCCCGGGCGTATTCCGCCGTCTGGAGCAGGCCCGGCACGAACTGAACCTCATACACCCGGATCAGCTCGGCCGCCTCTTCCAGCCCCACGTAGATCTGGAACCAGTCCGGCACGACGTCGGAGTACTTCTGCCACCAGGCAGGCGAGTTCGCCTCGCGGGCCAGCGCGATCAGCTGATCGCGCTCGGTCGTATCGGTAACGCCGTAGAACTTGAGCAGGTCGACGACGTCGCGCTCCTTGAAGCTGACCCGGCCGAGCTCGAGGCGGCTGATCTTGGACCCGGACGCGCGGATGCGGTAACCGGCGTCGTCGCTGATATTCCCCGGGCCTCACGCAACTTCCGGAGCTGCGATCCGAGGAGAATCCGCAGCACGGTAGGGCCGCTTCCCGGATGGCTGGGAATCACCCCCGGACTCCGCGGCGCACCGCACCACAAGCCCCGGCACAGCCCCCGGCCAGGCGCCGTCGGCAGTTCCCCCACGCCGACATCCTGTTCACCACCCCACGCTCAGCTGCACAGTACGGACTTGCACGTGCATCGTCCCTTGCGGCTGCAAGGTGTACAGGGCATGATACCGTCCAGCATCACAAATACACGACCGGCAGCCTTTACATTGCGGTTACATTGCGGTGCAACTCGACGGACACGGCCAAATATCCGGTCGATATCGTTTTTTCCGCCTCTTCCGCACCTTCGACGACTGGTTCTGGCCACGCAAGCGCCCGGCTACTAGGCTCGGGGCGTCATTAACGGGCGACTGCCGCGCGAGCCCTGCCGCTATGCTGTGTTTACACGCGCGCGAGGAGCGAAGATGTACGAAAACTACCCGTCCACCGCCGGTGGCGGACAGGTACCGGAGCCAGCACAGCGCCCGGCGCCCCCGAGGTCCGTGCAGACTGCGGTCCGCCTCATGTACGCCGGTGCCGCCATCAGCGCGATCAGCTTCATCCTGGGCCTGGCCACGATCGGCAGCCTCAAGTCTTCTCTCCGGACGAGGTACCCGCACTACACGACCACCCAGATCAATGGTGCGGTGCACTTTTCGATCGGGGTCATCGTCGTCGCCGGCATCATCGCGGTCGGCCTGTGGCTGTGGATGGCGCGGATGAACCTCAAGGGCCGCAACTGGGCGCGGATCACCGGCACGGTGTTGTTCGGGCTGAACACCCTGGACCTGCTCGGCGCCTTCAGGTCGGCCAGCTCCGTGTCCGCGGTGTTCGCCATCGTCACCTGGCTCGTCGGGCTGGGCGCGGTCATCATGCTGTGGCGCCGCGAGTCGACCGCGTACTTCAAGCCGCAGCAAATGATCTACTAGGCCGCTCCCGCCCGGTCATTGCTGCCACCACCGCCCACATCACGCAAATCGCCCGGCGAGGGTTACCGGCGCATGGGACTAGCGGTTGCGGGTGGTCAGGTGGTGGCAGGCGATCGCGGCGGCGGCTACGACGTTGAGCGAGTCGACCCCTACCGCCCGGGCCGCCGGGTCCATCGGGATGCAGATGGCCTCGTCCGCCTCGTGCAGCCAGCGTGAGGACAGCCCGTCGCCCTCGGTGCCGAGCATCAGCGCAGCCCGCTCCCCCGGCGGGACCTTGCTGACCGGGACCGCCGAAACGTCCGGGGTCAGGGCCAGCAGCCGGAATCCCGCCGCCCGCACCGCGGCCAGTCCGCCGTACCAGTCCGTCATCCGAAGCCAGCCAGGGCCAGGACGCGCAGCGCCCGGCTCGATCTGGGCCGCCAGCGAAACGCTCGCGACAAGAGTTTTACGGCCAACTTGGTGTCCGGCGTGCCGGTGCGCCAAGCCGGGCGAGCGGAGCCCAACCGACTCCCTGCTTCCTGCCGCAGATGCACCACCAAAGAGCCAATCCGTGCGGAAAGATCCCGCCCCCTGACGGCCATGTCGGGGTTCGATCCCGCCAGCGAGCCGCCAACGGATGATCAAAAGGCCCGACCACCGTCTCCAGCGATCATGCCCTGACCTGCACTTACTTGGTAGTGGGGGCAGTGTCTAGCGGGGGTCAGGACCATAGCGCGACCTTCGGGTTCAAGACCCGACGGCGGGGAAGTGCGGCCTTGCCGGAAATGGCTGGTAGCGATCTCAGTGTCCGGGGGACTGGCCACCGTCGATGTGAAGGATCTCGCCGGTGATCCCGGCATTCACTCAGACTCCCCGCCGGACGTACCCGATGGCCAGTGAGCGGGCGACCAGTCCCCCTCTGGGTCCGTGGTCTGCCCCACTTCGATCAGATGACCGTCGGGATCGCGGATGTAGCAACGGATCTCGTACTGGTGCTGTTTCGGCGGCGTCAGGAACTGAGCACCCCGGGCGCTCCATTCGGCGTACACGGCCTGGATGTCTTTGACCCGGATATTGAGGAAGCTGCTGACCCGGTCGGGATCGCGTGGCGTCTCCACGATGACCGTAGGCTTGTCGTCGGTCGGGCCGCCGCCGGCATTGATGACGATCCAGCTGTTGGATAGCGCGACATTGGTCGGCCCTCCGGGGCCGGAGTAGACCACCCTGCCGCCGAGTACTTCGGTGTAGAAGCGCCGCGAGCGCTCAACATCGTCCGAGACGATGAAGTGGGTCAGCGCAATTCCCTCTGGGGGCGGTGGGAACTCGGCCACCTGGCACCTCCACTGGTTGGGTCTCACACCCCGCTCACGACGGGTCTGCAGCGTGTAGGGGTTGTCCCGCCGCTGCATGCCAGGGAGTCTAACGCTGTCTAAGCCTCGATCCACCGCGTGAATAGGGGTTCATCAGGGCGTGTCGTGTCGACGCGCAATGTGCCCTCTGATCTGGGACGATAGGAGTTGCTGAAGTTACCGTCGCCGGGCTGGAGAGGACACCGCGCAAGTGCGGTTGTTACACGAGCTGGCGAAGATTCATGCGACGTTTGATGACCCGAATCTCGTGTCTCAGGCGGGGCTGGTCCCGGTGGTGGCCCTAGCGCAGCGGGCGGGTCTGGCTGCCTTGGTGGACGAGCATGTCCGGATCGGCCACCGGTGCGGGGTGAACGCCGGGCCTGAAGGTTCGCTGCCTGGCTGCTGGGATGATCGCGGGTGCGGACAGCATCGATGACATGGACCTGCTGCGGCACGGCGCGATGCCGGCGCTGTTCGGCGGGATCCGCGCCCGGCCAGGCGATATTCAGGGAACAGCACTCGCATCCCGCTGGCCCGTCCCAGCCGGGCGGCCAGATCGCCGGCCACTGACCAGGCGCCCGGCGAGTAACCCGCATGCCACCGGCCCCTGCGCCTCAGGGGTGCCCGATGGGTGCTTCTATGTCGTCGTAGACGCGGGCCGCGGCCGCAGCCCGTCCGGGCCGCGTTCGTAGACCGCGATGCCGGCCTGGGGCGGCAGGTCGTGGCTGCCCCAGCGAAGACAGTTGAATTCCAGGGCACAGCGCACGCCGTCGTCGGTCACCACGCAGTGCTCCAGGCCGATGCCGCCGCCTGCGCTGAAGCACCTGGTGAAGAACGATCGGAGCTCGGCGGTGCCGCGGTGGGCGAAGAGCGGGCCGATGGGCTCACGGTAGTACCCGTCCGGCGCGAAGGTGTCCACGATCGCGTCGGCGTCACCAGCGTTTAGCGCGGCCTGGTAGCGGCCGACGACATCACAGGGACCATCGTCAGCTATGACGTGCTTGTTGCTGGCCGAGAGCATAAGCGCCTGCGGCCGCGGTGCGGGCGCCTGCGTCCCGGTTACAGGCGTGAGGTGAGCTCGGCCACGATGTCCGCCGCTGACTGTGACTTCCTCGCGAGTGCGACGCCCTGTCCGGCCCACATCGAGAGCGCTTCGATCTCACCGGTCGTCCCGGCCATCGGCGGCGCTGGCTCGTAACGAACGATTGCTTCGCCGGAAGCGAAGTGCGCGATCACCTCGCCCGCTCCTGGCCGCTGCGCGAGTGGGGGGCGGCCCGCGGCCTGCCACGCCGTGGCCGTTGAGTTGCGGAGCGCGCGATGGGGAGAATCGGGCCACCCGACCTCGTACAGGTTGGCGTACAACTGCGGATCGGTCTCGGCCGCGTCTATCAGCCGGCGCCGGTAGTCCTCGTGGATCGGCATCTCCTCGGCCAGCAGGAACCGCGTGCCCAGCCACGCCGCCTGGGCCCCCAAGGCGAGCACCGCGGCGACGCCGCGAGCGTCACCGATCCCGCCGGCCGCAATCACCGGCACCGGCGCCACCGCGTCCACCACAGCAGGCACCAACGGCAGGGTCGCGACGGTACCCCAGACGTGCCCGCCGGCCTCCCAGCCCTGCGCGACGACCACGTCCACGCCGGACGCGACCGCCCGCCGCGCCTCCTCGGCGCTGCCGACCGTGAGCATGACAATCCCCCCGGCGTCGTGCACAGGCTCGATGTAGCCGCTGGGATCCCCCCACATGAAGGAGACGATCCGGAGGCCGGCCTCGAGGGCCTGGTCAAGGCGACGGTGGTGATCTTCGGTGAGAACGAAGTTGCCGCCGAACGGCCGCGCGGTCAGTGCCGCCGTCTCACGAACGACGGCTCCGGCGTCTGCTGACCACGTGAGCGTCACCATGCCGAGCGCGCCGGCGTTCGAGACCGCCGCGGCCAGCCGGGGAACGGCGGCCATGGGTGCCTGGACGATCGGTCGTTCAATCCCGAGCATCTCGCATACCGGCGTGGTCACTGCCTTCGCCCCCTCCGCGATCGTTGCTCTGTCACGTATACGATGTCGGCACCGACTTGGGGGACCGCCGGTCCCAGCCGTGGAACTTCGAGTAGTCGCCTGCGTCCCAGGCTTCGCGGAGCCCCGGAGTGCTCAGGTCCCAGTCCGGGCGGATCTCGCTGGTGACGGCGCGCAGGTCATGCCACAGGTCGTAGAACGACGGGCGGCCCCAGAACCAGTAGCCGTTATAGACACTGTGTATGGCCAGCCCCGGCTTGAGCACCAAGGTGTGCGGGATCATGGGGTTGTGCTCGGGGTCGGTGTACTCGGCGATGTCCAGGTCCTGCTGGACGGTCCGGCCGGGATCGGACAGGAAGGTCCACTGGGCGCCCACCGACGCGCGGAACTCTTGCAGGGTGTGGTGGTCGTCGGTGGCGATGGTGGCGATCTGGGTGTAGGCCACCGCGATCTTCGGGTAGTTGGCGGCCAGCTCGAGGTGCTGCTGGTGCTCTTTAGGGCAGTAGTTGCCGCGCGCCAGGGTGAGGATCAGCGGATCGCGGCCCTGCAGCTCGCTGAGCGTACGCACCGTGCCGGTGTGGTCCGGGAGAGCGTAATCGGGGAAGATGCCGCCAGGTCTGATGTCAGGACGCATAGGACCCATGGTCGCACCCGGGGCCGTCCCGCCGCGGACGTGGTCACCACTGGCCGGTCGCGGCCGCCCGCCCGCCGGTGGTTACAGGTCGAGGACCAGGTCGTCGCGTGGCTGCGAGCAGCAGATCAGTGCGCTGCCGTCGGCGGGGTCATCGACCGGGGCGGGGGCATAACTGACTGTTCCGGACATGACCGTTGTCTCG
This sequence comes from uncultured Actinomycetes bacterium, assembly GCA_963732345.1. Taxonomy (GTDB): domain Bacteria; phylum Actinomycetota; class Actinomycetes; order Streptosporangiales; family Streptosporangiaceae; genus Bog-532. The sequence goes on from CAVSZI010000023.1 coordinate 157,522, forward strand.
CAGGTGTGGCACACTCCGGCGCGGCATGACCAGCGCACCGGGACGTCACAGGCTTCGGCGAACTCGAGCAGGCTGGCATAGCCGGGGTCCCAGCGCGCGTTCAGGTCGCTGCGCGCGAACGCGACCAGGGGGCCGCTGCCTGGCTGGCCGGCGGGCGGGTGCGGCCGGCGGGCGGCCGCGGGCGCGATGCCGGGTGTCTGCGCGGGCCCGGCGCCGAAGACCTCGGTGCGGATGCGGGCAGCCTGGAAACCGGCCGCGGCCAGGGCAGCGGACACATCCGCCATGAACGCGGGGGGTCCGCACAGGCAGGCATCGGCGTCGCCGGGCAGGTCCAGGGCGGCGAGGACCGGCGCCGACAGGCGTCCCGCCGTGTCGTAGTCGCGGCCCTGAATATCACCAGGGCCCGGGCTGCTGTAGCAGATGTGCCGGTGCGCGCTGGGCAGCGCGGCCAGCAGGGCGCGGGATTCGGCCGCGAACGGCTCATCGGCGCGGCGGCGCGCGCCGTGCAGCCACCAGATGTCCCGGCTGGACCGGGCCGCGGCCAGCGCGTGCAGCATGGCCAGCACCGGTGTCGCGCCGACACCCGCGCTGATCAGCAGAACCGGCGCCTGGCCCGGGCGCAAGGTGAAGGTGCCGCGCGGCGCGGCTGCCTCCAGCAGGTCACCCGCCCGCACCCGGGTATGCAGGAACTGGCTGCCGGCGCCGTGTTCCTCCCGCTTGACGCTGATGCGGTAGTCGCGGGCGCCCGGGGGTCCCGACAGCGAGTAGCTGCGCAGCAGCGGCCGCCCGGCGGGGTCAGGGCGCAGGCGCAGGGTCAGGAACTGTCCGGGCAGGGCGGCCGGCACGCTCCCGCCCCCGGGATCGGCCAGGTGCACCGAGATCACCGTCTCGCTCTCCCGGCTGATTCCGGTCACGGCGAGCGGCCGGAACCCGGGCCAGGCCGGCGGCGGGCTCGCTTCGGTTAGGCCCGCGTTGCCGGCGGCCTGCCCGGGCTGGTCGAGCATCTCCTGGAACGAGGCCTTCCAGCCGGCGCTGAGCGCCGGGATGCGCAGCGCGCGCAGCACCTGCTGCCGGGGATGCCCGGGCAGGTACAGCAGGGCGTCCATCTCCGCGACCGTCATGCCTTCCGGGCCGGAGGCGACCTTGATGATCTCGTCGCCTGCCTGAACCGGGCCCTCGGTCAGGACGCGGAAGTAGAACCCGGGCCGGTGATGGGAGACCAGCAGCGCGGGCATCTGGGGATCATCCATCCGGATGCCCACCCGGAAGCAGGTGACCCGCGGCTGGGTGACCTCGAACACCGCGTCGCCGATCTGGTACCGGTCGCCGATGCACACCTGATCGTCGGCGAGTCCCTGCACGGTGAAGTTCTCCCCGAACTGCCCGTAGGTGAAGTCATCCCGGCCCAGCTGGTCCTGCCAGTACCGGTAGGACTCGATCTGGTAGACGAACACCGCGCGCTGCTGGCCGCCGTGCCCGGCCAGATCACCCTGCCCGTCACCGTCGATATTGAGGCGCCGCGCCATCCGCGGCCCGGCGACCGGCTTCTTCCACACCGCGGTGTGCACCGTTCTGCCGTGCCAGGTCACGTCCCGCGGCATCCCGGTATTGACCGACAGCAGAGCGCCGGCCCGCTGCCCCGAAGTCACCACCAGCTCACCTTCTCACGCAAGCGGCCAGCCCGACCGCGCCGCGCCGAGTTCGGCCGCAGCGTGCTGCAGCCGGCCGGGGTTGCGGCCGGCGAGGATGACGGTTTGCCAGCTTAGGTGAACAGGATAATGGATCGTGACGCCAGGACCCGGGCCCGGCTGGAGCGGCACTGGAAGGCCCCCGACCGCGGCGACATCGACACCGAGCACGCGATCTACGCTGCCGACGCGGTTCTGGACTACCGTGAGCCGCAGCACTCCGGGCTGCCGGACCGCGGACCAGCGAACCGGCCAGGGTCTTCACCGGCGCGTCCGGCCACCCCAGGCATGACCGTAGATGCCAGACCAAGCCCGGCGGCACCGGCACGGGTCAGCGGCACCAGGAGAGGAGCCAGGGACATGGACATGAAACTCGAGGTCGTGGTGGTGCCCGTCTCCGACGTGGACCGGGCCAAGGACTTCTACCAGGCGCTGGGGTGGCGGCTGGACGCCGACTTCGTCACCGCTCCGGACTTCCGGGTGATACAGATGACCCCGCCCGGCTCGGCCTGCGACGGCAACAGCTGGTTCGTCCAGGAGGTCACCACCCGCCTGCCCGGCCGGGCGACGTCCGCGCTCGCAGCCTACGACTCCGTGGCCGGGCTGGCCGGTGCGCTGCGCCGCGCGGCGGCCGCGCACGGCAAACACGAGGAGGAGACCAGGCAGCCCGACCCGGACTGGCCCGACTGGTATGCCCAGTACATGGCGGACGAGTCCGCCGGGCAGATGAGGGCGGAAGGGGAGGCGGGTGGGGCATGAACGGCTATGACTACGACGTGATCGTGGTGGGGGCCGGCTCGCCGGGTGAGCATTGCGCCGGCGAGCTGGCCGACGGCGGGCTGCGGGTGGCGGTGGTGGAGCGGGAGCTGGCCGGAGGCGAGTGCTCGTACTGGGCGTGCATCCCGTCCAAGACGCTGCTGCGCCCCGGCGAGGCGGCGCATGACGCGCGGGAGGCAGCGGCCACCGCGCAGGTCGATGCCGAGGCCGCACTGGCCTACCGGGACTTCATGGTCGCCGGCTACTCCGACGCCGGGCAGGTGCAGTGGCTGGCGGGCAAGGGCATCGACCTGATCCGCGGCACCGGCAAGCTGGCCGGGCCGGGCGTGGTCGAAGTCGACGGCATCCGGCACACCGCCCGGCACGTGGTGGCGGCGACCGGCTCGGACCCGGTCATACCGCCCGTCCCGGGCCTGCGCGAGCTGGACGGCGTGTGGACCAACCGCGAGGTGACCGGCATGAAGGCCGTCCCGCGCCGCCTGCTGATCCTGGGCGGCGGGCCGGTGGGCGCCGAGATGGCCCAGGCCGTGCGCCGACTGGGCGGCGAGGTCACCCTGGTCGAGGCGGCCGGGCACGTGCTGGCCCGCGAGCCCGCGCCACTGGGCCACGCACTGGGCGAGGTGCTGCGCGCCGACGGCATCGAGCTGATCCTGGGCGTGACCGCGACCGCCGCGCGGCGCGACGGCCCGGACTACCTCCTGACCCTCGAAGACGGCCGTGAGCTGCGCGGCGACCACCTGCTCGCCGCCACCGGCAGGCGCCCGCGGCTGCCCGCCGGCCTGGACACGGTCGGCGTCACCGCCGGCCCGCACGGCATCGCAGTCGACGCGCACCTGCATGCGGGCGAGCGGCTGTGGGCGATCGGCGACGTCACCGGCATCCGGCTGCTGACCCACGTGGGCAAGTACCAGGGCGAGGTGGTCGCGGCGAACATCCTCGGCGAGCCGCGCGAGGCCCACTACGAGGCCATCCCAGAACGTGGTCTACACCGACCCGCAAGCCGCCGCGGTCGGCGCCACCAAAGCCCCGTTCAGCGTGACCGCTCCGGTGTCCGAGGTGGCCAAGACGGCCACCTACACGCACGCCTACGCCACCTTCAACGGCTTCGTGACCCTGCTGTCCGACGGCGAGCACCTGACCGGCGCCTACGCGCTCGGCCCCGAGGCAGGGGAATGGATGCAGCAGGCCACCCTGGCCATCCGGGCCCGCGTCCCGCTGCCGGTGCTGCGCGATGTCATCCAGCCCTTCCCCACCTTCTCCGAGATCTACGTGACCGCGCTCAAGTCGCTGCACAGCCAGATCACCGCCGCCAGCCCGCCAACCGGGGCGGCATCGCCATGAACCAAGGCCGCTCCGCGACCCGCGCCCAGAGCGCCGGCGAACGGCTGCGCCGTGCCGTGCCCAGGCCCGGCGGCACCGTGACCGGCCGCCGACACCGGCCACCGGGAGGAAACCCCCTCAGGGGCGCGCCCTCGGCCTGTGGCGAGCCCGAGACGCCGCCGAGATGCAGGCGATCCTCGAATCGCTGCCGCTGTACGGCTGGATGACCGCGGTGACCACGCCGCTCACCGGGCACCCGAGCGACCCGGCGATCGCAAGGAGCTGACCGATGCAGAAGGTAGCCATCATCACCGGAGGCTCTCAGGGCATCGGCGCCGGCCTGGTCTCCGGGTACCGTCGGCAGGGCTGGGCGGTAGTGGCGAACGCCCGAACGATCACGCCGTCGCAGGACCCGGAGGTGGCCGCCGTCGACGGGGACGTGTCCGAGCAGGCCACCGCCGAGCGCATCGTCGGCGCCGCGCTCGGGCGCTTCGGGCGCGTCGACACCCTGGTCAACAACGCCGGCGTGTTCATCTCCAAGCCGTTCACCGACTATACGGCGGATGACTACGCCCTGGTGGTCGGCGTCAACCTCACCGGGTTCTTCTGGCTGACCCAGCGCGTCATCGCCGAGATGCTGAGCCAAGGTGGCGGCCACGTGGTCAACATCAGCGCGGCGGTCGCCAACTACCAGGTCGCCAGCGCGCCCTCGGTCCTGACCGCGCTCACCAAGGGCGGCCTCGCGGCGGCGACCCGGTCACTGGCGGTCGAGTACGCCTCCCGCGGCATCCGGGTCAACGCCGTCGCACCCGGCGTGATCCAGACGCCGATGCACCCGCCGGAAAGCTACGCCGACCTCGGCGACCAACTGCCCCCGATGGGGCGGGTCGGCCAGATCAGCGACATCGTGGACGGCATCTTGTTCCTGGAGGCATCGCCGTACATCACCGGCGAGATCCTGCACATCGACGGCGGCCAGACCGCCGGTCACTAGGGCCGCGGATCCGGCTGCCCGAGGGCCGACAGCGCCCCGCGCAGTTCCCGGCGCGATCCGATGTCCAGCTTGGTGAATATCTTGCGCAGGTGCCATTCGACGGTCCGGGCGAACAGGAACAGCCGGACGAGGTGAGTCATGAAGCGGTCGAGGGCGCCGTGCCAATGCCCCTCGCCGGCCGGCGAGACCACGGTGTCGCCCGGATGCATGGTCAGGACTTGGCCGTCGCGCGTCTGGACGACACCCAAGCCTTCTGTGACGTGCAGGGCCTGGCCCAGGGCGTGGGAGTGCGAGGCGGTACGGGCGCCGGGCGGGAACCGTACGGCGCCCATCCTAAGGGTTGACCCCACACCGTCGCCGACCATAACGTCGGCTGCAGACCCCGTGGTAAGCGGGGTGTGAGACCCAACCAGTGGAGGTGCCAGGTGGCCGAGTTCCCACCGCCCCCCGAGGGAATTGTGCTGGCCCACTTCATCGTCTCGGACGATGTCGAGCGCTCTCGGCGCTTCTACACCGAGGTACTCGGCGGCAGGGTGGTCTTCTCCGGCCCCGGAGGGCTGACCTATGTCGCGCTATCCAACAGCTGGATCATCATCAATGCCGGCGGCGACCCGACCGACGACAAGCCTACGGTCATCCTGGAGACGCCACGCGATCCCGACCGGGTCAGCAGCTTCCTCAATATCCGGGTCAAAGACATCCAGGCCGTGTACGCCGAATGGAGCGCCCGGGGTGCTCAGTTCCTGACGCCGCCGAAACAGCACCAGTACGAGATCCGTTGCTACATCCGCGATCCCGACGGTCATCTGATCGAAGTGGGGCAGACCACGGACCCAGAGGGGGACTGGTCGCCCGCTCACTGGCCATCGGGTACGTCCGGCGGGGAGTCTGAGTGAATGCCGGGATCACCGGCGAGATCCTTTACATCGACGGTGGCCAGTCCCCCGGACACTGAGATCGCTACCAGCCATTTCCGGCAAGGCCGCACTTCCCCGCCGTTCCCCCCTCTCAGCGAGCCGCTGCGAGACCCCTCGGGCCGATGCTCCGGGCCGCCGCTGGTAGTACGTGACGCTGAGGAGGTTCCGGTCATGACCACCGCGATCATCGGCACTGGAGGGATCGGATCGGTCATCGCCCGCCAGCTCGCCTCAGGCGGCGAGACCCTGCGGCTCTCCAGCGCCGACAAGGAGTCGGCACGAACGCTGGCTGCACAGATCGGCCGCGCTGCGGTCGTCGCCGCCGGCAACCGCGACGCGTTGCAGGGCGCCGATGCCGTCGTCCTTGCGCTGCGGTTTACCGTGCTGAAGGGCGTCATCGACGAGATCGCCGGCCCGCTGACCGGCAAGCTCGTGGTCGTTCCGAGCAACCCGGTAAGCACCGACGCGCAAGGTAACGTCTCACGTCTCCTGCCGAAAGGGCAATCCTCTGGCGAGGTCGTAGCCGGGTGGTTGCCGGCGTGGGCGCGCTTGGCCATGGCGTTTGGAACCCTGTCGGGCGATCTCTTCGAGTCCTCTAGCAACCGGTCACCGGAGCCGGCGGTCCTCTTCTACGCGACCGACGACGACCGTGCTGGCGAGCAAGTCGAGCGGTTGATCCGAACGGCCGGCTTCGAGCCGGTGAAGGCCGGCGGGATCAAACAGTCCGGCCGACTCGAGGTGGGCGGCGACCTTCACGATCTCGTAGTCGGCCCCGCACAGGCCCGGTCATTGATCGGTGCGGCCTGATCGCTTCGCCGCCCTGGCCGGGGGCACCTCTTCGGCTGGGCCTTCGCCCAGATGGTCTTGACGGCGCTGACCATCGCGGTGTCGAACGGCACGGACAGTGGTATCGAAGACGAGGTCTTTCATCAGCCAGATACGAACGTCGTCCGCTCTCAGGCGCGTAGCCGCACAGATCACCCGCTTCGGCGCGGCACTGTCCGGCTACCCTGGTGACCAGATTGCCGACCATATCGGCGGATCAGGAGCGGCGTAGCTCTGCGCGCAGTCACATTCCGTGATCGGATCGCCCGTCTGGTAACTGTTAATGGCCGTCGGCGGCCAGATCCACGATCCAGATCAGCGCCAACACAAGGACCGGCGCATGATTGAGCAGCCGGAGGAGAGCGGGATGCTCACGGAGCCTTGCCGAAGCGTCCTCACAGAATCCGGCCGCTGGATCTCCAAATAGCGAGGTCGCTAACACCCGGACGGGCGGACGCTCTTCTGCCAGCGATGCTGGGCAGGTGTCCCTTTGGGGCCAAGGGCAGGTCATGTCTGTCAGTGACTCTGACCCGATTCCGCGAATAACGCGGTGAGCTGGTCCGTGCCTCCGTGAATGATCTTGATGCGCCAGGATTCCTTGCTCGCGGCGAGCAGCGCCCCCCACATCCAGCTCATCGAACGGCAGGGCCCGCTGGTCCGGGTGCAGGGTCCGGCGGCGCGGTGACCGCGGGTCGGCGGAAACGTGCTGTGGATTCTGAGCCTGTTGAACTAGTGCCCCGTAGTCGGTGAGCCATCTGAAGGCATCGCCTGGATCCATGACGGGCAAGTCTAGTGAGCAACAGCGACTACCAGCCTGGATCCAGCCGGCGAGTACAGTCACGACTGCCCGTCGGCAAGGACGTGGCTAAGTCAGCCCATCAGCGAGTGACAGGCAATTGCGGCAGCGGCGACTACGTTGAGCGAGTCAACGCCCGCCGCCATGGCGGACGGGTGCATGGGGATGCATACTGGCTGGTCGGCCTCGTGAAGCCACCGGGATGACAGTCCGTCGCCTTCGGTGCCGAGCATCAGGGCGACGCGCTCCCCCATCGCTACCTTGTCGATCGCGGTAGCTGACTGGTCGGGAGTCAGCGCAAGGAGCCGGAAGCCTGCCGCGCGCAGCTCGGCCAGCCCCCCGTACCAGTCCGTCATGCGCGCGTAGGGGACCGCGAACACGGCCCCCATGGAGACCTTCACCGCGCGCCGGTAGAGCGGGTCCGCGCACCGTGGGGACAGGATCACGGCGTCTACACCGAGTGCCGCCGCGCATCGGAAGATGGCCCCAACGTTGCCGTGGTCGACGATGTCCTCAAGCACCAGGATCCGGCTCGCTGGCTTGGTGTGTTGTATAGCGCGGCCCACGTTGGTGTGGTCGATGATGTCCTCGAGGATCACCACGTTCCGCGCCCGGTCCAGCACCTCAGGCACGGCCGGCAGTGGGCGGCGGTCCATGGCGGCGAGCGCGCCGCGGTGCACGTGATAGCCGGTAAGCCGTTCAGCCACCTCGTCGGGCACGACGTAGGCCGGCCCGCCGCACACATCGGCCAGGCTCGCCAGGGCGGCAGCCTTCCGCTCGGTCGCGAGCAGCGAACGGACGGCGTAACCGGCCGCCACGGCGCGGTGGATCACCTTCTCCCCCTCGGCCATGAAAAGACCATGGCTGGCTTCGAGGCTCTTACGCAGTTCCACATCGGTGAGCCGGGCATAGTCCGCCAGGCGCGGATCGGCGGCGTCTTGGACAAAAGTGAAACGTGGCACAACTTCAGTGTCGTGATTTCCGTCTGGCCTGTCGATTTAGGTGTTCCGGTATGCGACTTTCGCCGAAGTTAGCCAGGTTAGAGCGAATACTGCGGACGGGTTCCCTATGGACTATTCGCCTCCGTTGACGTAAGCAAATGGGGGAGCAGGTCTAGACCGTTGGGAGTGGTGGGTCTGTGGTTGACGCATGGATACCGGGCGCGCGGTGCATTCGGGCTCAAGCGGACGGCGGGACACTGCGAGGCGGCGCGCCGCGAGTGGTCTGGCAGGCACTGAGCGCGGATCCACGGCTGATCTCAGCCAGTTCCGCCGCGCAGCGGCTCGATCAGGTAGGACACCCGCCGCACCTGGTCTGGAACCCGCTGTCCGGGGACATCATCCAGCTCATCCCGATCGTCAGGGCCGCCTGCCTGCTCGGCAGCCCGGAGACCCTGGACTATGGGGCCGCCCCAGGCGCACCAGCGCATACGGCCTCCGCCAACCGCCAGGGACGCCTGTGCGTGCAGATCGGCGTGGTGGCGTGGGCCAGGGAGCCGTTCACCGGCGGCCCGATGCACGGGGCGGAGCGCATTCTGAGCTGGCTGCACTCCTGGCGCGTGCCGTGGCGCTGGCCGGCCGGGCGGCCCGCCCCGTTCGCGCAGGCGCGCATCGCGGACCGCAGCCATGCCGTGTGGTCCCGCGGCGGTCACTTCGGCGCGTCGCAGATTCCCGGCTGGGACGCGGGCGGCCCGGGGAACATCGACATCGAGCTACTGGGAACGGCGCGGGTCACGCCCTGCCAGACCGTGACCCGGCAGCGGAAAACGAGACCCGCCCTGGTGAACCGGAACCACCGGGTCGCGCTGGAGACGGTGCTGGGATCCGAGATCGACACAGACGCGGCCATCCCCTCCCTGGCCAACGCCCCCTACTGAACCGGTGCGTGAGAGCGGCCGCCGATCCCGCCGGCCTGGCGCTGGGCGCCTGAGCCGGGGTATTGCCCGCAGCAGTCCCGTTCGGCTGACCGGAACTTGCCCCGGATCTGCGCCGGGGTATCACGGTTCCCGGGCACATCAGACGTTTCCCGGACACGCGGTTCGTGGCACGGAATTGGTGAGGAAACGTGCCGGAATCATTTGGAGCCCGGCCGACACAGCTCCGATAAGGGCCTAACCTGGGACAATGAATGATCGGCTGGTGTGGATTGATTGTGAGATGACGGGGCTCGACCTTGAGCAGGACGCCCTGATCGAGATTGCCTGCCTGGTGACCGACGGCGAGCTAAACATTCTCGACGAGGGCATCGACGTGATCATCAAGCCCCCGCCCGAGGCGGTGGACGCGATGACTCAGGTTGTCCGCGACATGCACACCGCATCTGGGCTGCTGAACGAGCTTGGCCAGGGCGTCACGATGGATGAGGCCCGGGACATGGTGCTGAGCTACATCCAGATGCACATCAGTGAGCCGCGCCGGGTGCCGCTGGCCGGCAACTCCATCGCGACCGACCGCTCGTTCATCGCCCGCGACATGCCGCAGCTCGACGCCTACCTGCACTACCGAATGGTGGACGTGTCGAGCATCAAGGAACTGGCCCGCCGCTGGTACCCCCGCGCGTACTTCGCCAGCCCGGCCAAGCGGGGCGGCCACCGCGCGCTCGCGGACATCACCGAGAGCGTCCAGGAACTGCGTTACTACCGCGCGGCCATCTTCGTCCCCCAGCCGGGACCGGACTCGGCCCGGGCGCGGGAGATCGCCGCACGGCTCGGCGCGGAAACGAGCGAGAGCCTGCCGACGTCACAGGCGCACGGTTAGGGCCAGCTGCCCGGGTACCGCTATAATTTTGAAGCCGCCAGGGGCCGACCAGCCGCGAGCGGCCTGGCGCCGGAATCCGTGGCAGCTGGTAGGTTCGGCATGCCGTGCGGGGAGCGGCGGCGATGGTGGGTGTAGCTCAGTTGGTTAGAGCACCAGGTTGTGGTCCTGGGGGTCGTGGGTTCGAGTCCCATCATCCACCCCAATGAAGTAGCAGGTCAGAAGGCCCGGCCGGGATGACGGCCGGGCCTCGGTCAGGTAGCGGTTCCTGCGGGTCAGGCAAGGGCGTGGGGGACCTCGTCGAGGACAATGCCGAAGTGGTCGCGGTAGGCGGTCAGGACGGCGGCGGCCGCATGGGAGTCATTCGACGAGCTCAGCGAGGCGGATTTCCTCGCGCTGATCGAAAAGCTGGCCGCCGAACTGCCGCGGACAGCGGCATCGGATTCTTCGAACGGGCCTCATCGCTCGACTCCACCGGCCACCCGGACATGGCGGTGCCGCTCTACCGCCAGGCACTCGAGCATGGGCTGGAGAGGCTGCGCCGGCGCCGGGCGGTCATCCAGCTGGCCAGTTCGCTGCGTAACATCGGGCGGCCGGAGGAGAGCGTCGCGCTGCTGACGGCGGAGATCGACGCCGGGTCCGACGAACTGGACGACGCGGTGCTGGCCTTCCTGGCCCTGGCCTGGCCGACACCGGACGGGAGCGGGAAGGGTATCTCGGCCGCGCTGGCGGCGCTGGCGCCGCATCTGGCCCGGTACCAGCGGTCGGTAGCCACCTACGCCCGGCTGCTGGTCGAGCCGGAGACCGATTCCTGACCCGTACGGATGTGGCCCCTCGCGCCGGGTGGCGCGGGGCCTGCACGGCCGGGTGCTCGCAGGTGCCGGCCATGGCAAAAATGGCTGGCGCGGCGCCCGGCGTGCGTGGCCATAATGCGGGCGTGACGGTGAATGCGCTGACCGTGCGCCCGCTGACCCGTGCGGACCTCTCGCGGGTGAGCCGATGGCTCGCGGAACCGCACGTGGCCGAATGGTGGCGCGACCCGAGCGACATGGCCTCCGTGGTGGCCGCGTACCTGCCGTGCATCGACCGCACCGACCCGACCGAGGTGTTCGTCATCGAGGTGGAGGGCCAGGCGGCCGGCCTGATCGAGCGATATCTGGTCGCCGAAGACCCGGAATGGAATCGCGTCATCCAGGCCACCGGCGCTGTCACCGGGTGCGCGGCCGGGATCGACTACCTGATCGGCGAGGCCGCCGCGTGCGGCCGGGGCTACGGGACGGCCGCGATCTCCCTGATCACCGCGCTGACCTTCCGCCGCTACCCGCGGGCCGACACGATCGTCGCGGCCCCGCAGCAGGCCAACGTCGGGTCCTGGCGCGCCCTTGAGCGGGCTGGATATCAGCGCTGGTGGAGCGGCCTGCTCGAGTCCAGCGACCCATCCGATGCGGGGCCTTCCTACCTCTACGGGATGCGCCGGCCGCCGTCACCTGAACGGCGGGCAGCGCGCTAGGCGGGTCCCGCGCCAGATGGCACAGGGCGGGCATACGGCAGCGGGCCCCCGCGCCGTCATGGCGCGGGGGCCCGCCGTGCTCTACCGCGTTACAACCAGTCCGCCCGGGCGTTACCGGACGTAGGCGACGGCTTCGACCCTGACGCTGGTCGTGCTCGGTATCGGCTCATTGACCAGACAGGCCCCGTGGCGCCGGCGCACGGCCTCCGTCACCTCGATATTCCCGCGCCCCGCCCCCCGCACGGCGTGGTACCGCTGGCTCCCCCCGGTGATCTGATAGGAGAAGGTCTTCGTGTTCGTCGACGTGCACGACCGCCGGTTAAGCGACACGGAGTCGTGATTGTGACTGATGCGTATGTAGATGGAACCATGGCGCAGGACAACGGTGGCCTGGCCGTTGCGGGCCAGGTTGAGATAACCCCGGTCGTTGAAGGCGCCGCTGGCGACGACCGGGATGTGGTCGCTGTGGACCGTGCCGTGCCCGTGGAACGTCTCGTTGGGGGACATCGTCTGCGGCTGCGCGGTGCCGGCCATGGCCGGCGCCGCCGCGAACCCCGCGAGCGCGCCGAGAGCCGTTCCCGGCACCGCGACCGCCGCCGCCAGTCTCCGCCAGGTTTTCTTACTCAATCCCATTCCCTTCCCTCCCATTTGCCCTGCTGAGCGGGAAACGCCGGGGTACGGCCGCTTCCTCTATATACGCAGGGTCACTAGGTATAGCCTTGTGTAACTACCGAGCGAGCACCGATTATGCGCGAGTGCCCGCGGCAACGCAAGAGCCAAAATTGCCGACGCGGCGGCCGGCGTGCGCGGCCAGGAGCGGGCGGCTCGAGTCCAGCGACCCGTCCGAAGCGGCACGCGCCACTGCGCGGGGACCGGTCCTCCCGTCACCGTGTACGCGGGCTTGACCTGGTCGCCGTCGGCCAGGATCCGTTCGGCCCCGAAATTCACCGCGGCGTCGCGAGCTGCGCGTCCCGGGGCGCGAGGGTGTCGTCACACGGGGGGCGCGGCGCGGTGCTGCCCTGGGTTCCAGGCGTTACCCATGTGAGCCGGAATGCTTCCGGGTGGCTGGTCCGACGCGCCCACGGGTGACCTCACCTACCGGGCCCCCGCGCCGTCCTGGCGCAGGGGCCCGCCGTACGCTACCACGCTACAATCAGTCTCCGCGGGGCTTACCGGACGTTGGCGACGGCTACGAGCATGACGCTGGTCGCGTTCGGTAGCGGCTCATTGGGCTCACACTTCCCGTGGTACCGGCGCAGGAGCGTCGTACCCTCGATAGTCCCGCGCCCGTCCCCCCGCGCGTCGCGGTAACGCTGGCTCCCCCCGGTGATCTGATAGGAGAAGGTCTCCGTGCTCGTCTCCAGGCACGTCCACGGGTCCAGCGAGTTCGAGCCGTGCCGTTGACCGATGCTGGCGTAGATGGATCCATGGCGCAGGACGATGATGGCCTGGCGGTTGCCGGTCAGTTCGAGATAACCCCGGTCGCTGATGACGCCGCTGGCGTTGACCGGGATGTACTGGCTAAAGGCCGTGCTGTACCCGTAGAACGTCTCGTTGGGTGACGCCGTCTGCGGCTGCGCGGTGCCGGCCATGGCCGGTGCCGCGGCGAACCCCGCGAGCGCGCCGAGAGCCGTTCCCGGCACCGCGATCGCCGTCGCCAGCCTGCGCCAGGCTTTCTTACTTATCCCCATTCCCTCTCCCTCCCATTTGCCCTGCTGAGCGGGAAACGCCGGGGTATGGCCGCTTCCTCTATATACACAGGGTTACCAGCTATATCTTTTTGTAATCACCGGACGGGCATCGATTATGCATGAGTGCCCCGGCGGCCGCAAGGACCAAAATCGCTCGCGCCGGCCGGGCAATGCGTGGCCAGGCACCCGCGCGACGGCCTGACGGGATCACCCGCACCCATAGGTGACGTATTTTGGCGGCTCGTCACTCATTGAAGAGATGAGTCCATTCTTCGTAGCGTTCGGGGCGTTTGCCCGTCGTGCGCGTGTGATTTGGTAATATCGCGACTCAGCGGCACTGACGGCTACCGGCCGGGGGTCTGATGGGCACTGACGGGTCGCCTGAAGATGCTCGAGATCTCGGTCTCTCCGCCCGGGAGGCCGAGATCATGTCCCTCATCGCCGGAGGCCGCACGAACGGTGAGATCGCCGCTCAGCTGTTCCTGGCCGAGAAGACCGTGAAGAATCACGTGAACCGGATCTACTCCAAGCTGAGCGTGGCATCAAGGGGCGCGGCGATCAGCCGGTGGCTGGGCCACCGGGAAATCGTCGGCTAGCCGCCCCGGGCACGGGCTCCCCCGCCACCCCGGGTTTGGTGCCACCCCGGGTTTGCTGCCACCCCGGGTTCCCCGCCACCCCGGGTTCCCCGCCACCCCGGGTTCCCCGCCACCCCGGGCTCCCTGCCACCCCGGGCTCCCCGGACCGCGCCGGGCCCGCCGCCCTGGGCAGCGCTCCGAGCAGCGGCTATGCCCATCCGGACAGGTAGGCTCCAGCCCGCCTTCAGGTTTCTCTCAGTTTATGGGTGACAATATTGAGCATGGAGATGCTGACCAGCGATGAACGGCAGCGAACGGATACCCGGTTGCTCGTCGTCGAGGACGAGCCGAACATCCTGGAACTGCTCTCCGCCAGCCTGCGGTACGCCGGATTCGACGTCGTCACCGCCGCGGCGGGTACCGAGGCCGTGCAGGCCGCGCAGCGGCACCGGCCCGACCTCATCGTGCTTGACGTCATGCTCCCGGACATGGACGGCTTCGACGTGGTCCGGCGGCTCCGGAGCGGCGGCGCCCGCGTGCCGGTGGTGTTCCTGACCGCGCGCGACGCGACCGAGGACAAGATCCGCGGCCTGACCCTCGGCGGCGACGACTACGTGACCAAGCCGTTCAGCCTGGAGGAGGTCATTGCCCGGATCCGGGCCGTGCTGCGGCGGACCAGCGGCGAGCCCGGCGAGCCCACGCCCCGGCTTACGTTCGCCGACCTGGAGCTGGACGAGGAGAGCCACGAGGTCTGGCGGGCCGGCCAGCAGGTCCAGCTTTCGCCGACCGAGTTCAAGCTGCTCCGCTACTTCATGAGCAACGCCAACCGGGTGCTGTCCAAGATGCAGATCCTGGACCACGTGTGGGACTACGACTTCCGCGGCGACACCGGCATCGTGGAGTCCTACGTGTCCGTGCTGCGCCGCAAGATCGACACCGTGGAACCGCGCCTCATCCACACGCTGCGCGGGGTCGGCTACGTCCTCAGGCTCCCGTCGTCGTAGGAACCTGACCGTTATTATGGCTTGGAGCGGAACGGGGGCGGGCGCGGAAAGCGTGTTCCGGCACCCGCTGAAGGCGATGACGCGCCTGTCGCAGCGCACGCCGCTGCGCATCAAGCTGATCGCCGCGCTGCTCGCGCTGGTGGCGCTGGCCCTGACCGTCATCGGCTTCACCAGCATCGTGGTGTTTCGCGGCTACCTGCTCAACCAGGCCGACAATCAGGTGCAGAGGCTGGTCGGGCAAAGCACCAACAGCCCTCCACCGAGCCCGCACCAGAGCGACTCGTACACGTTCCTGGGTTTCGTTTACGAAGTCATCGACTCCCAGGGCAACCTGGTTTCGTATTTCGGCAACGGCGAGACGCTCGGGTCATCTGGTCCCGATGTCCCGGCGAGCTCCTCCTGGCTGTCCGCGCACGCCGGGCACCCGGTGACGGTACCGGCCTTGCCGGGCAGCGGGCAGTGGCGCATCATCGAGCAGCCCGTGACCTATCCGTCGCAGGACGGGACCACCCAGTTCACCGGGACGCTGGTCATCGGCCAGAACCTGGGCAACATCAACCACACCCTCGGCTACCTGACCGGCCTCGACGTGATCGTCAGCCTCGTGATCATGCTGGGCCTCGGGGTCGTCAGCGTGGCCGTGGTGCGGACCAACCTGCGGTCACTGGACGACATCGAGGAAACCGCCGAGGAGATCGCCGCCGGCCACCTGGACCGCCGCGTCCCGGAGCTGGACCCGCGGACCGAGGTCGGGCGGCTGGGCCGGTCGATCAACACGATGCTGGCCCAGATCGAGTCGGCGTTCCACGACCGGGAGGAATCGGAAGAGGCCGCGGTCCAGTCCGAGGAGCGGATGCGCCGCTTCATCGCGGACGCGAGCCACGAACTGCGCACCCCGCTGACCGCCATCCGCGGTTTCGCCGAGTACTACCGGCAGCGCGGCGGCGTGGCCACCGGCGGGGCTGGCCACGGCGGGGACGGCAGCCTGAACCCGGAAGACCTGGACCGGATCATGCAGCGGGTCGAGAGCGAAGCGTCCCGGATGGGCGTGCTCGTGGAGGACCTGCTGCTGCTCGCCCGGCTCGACCAGCAGCGGCCCGTCGAGCACCAGCCGGTGGACCTGCTGGTCCTCGCGGCGGACGCGGTGCAGGACACCCGGATGATCGCGCCAGACCGGCCGGTGCAGCTCACGGTCGAGCCGGGGCGCGCCTTCCTCGTCCTGGGCGACGAGGCACGGCTGCGGCAGGTCATCGGGAACCTGATGGCCAACGCGCTCACGCATACCCCCGACGGGACGCCGGTCGAGGTCCGGCTCGGCTCGGGATTCCTCAGCGGGACGCCGCCGCACGCGCGGGGCCCGGCGCCGTCGGTCCCGGCCGCGGTGCTGGAGGTCGCGGACCAGGGACAGGGGCTCACCCCCGAGCAGGCGCAGCGGGTGTTCGAGCGCTTCTACCGCGCCGACCAGGCCCGGAACCGCAAGAGCGGCGGCAGCGGCCTCGGTCTGGCGATCGTCAGCGCGCTGGTCGCCGCGCACGGCGGCACCGCCACCGTGGATTCGGCTCCGGGACTGGGCGCGACGTTCCGCGTCACCCTTCCGCTCGCGCCGGACACCGGTGAGGCGGACGAACCGGGCGTGGAGCCGCAGGACGACCAGGCCGGCCACGAATCGGTGTCCCGGTGACGTCCGTTCAGGAAGATAGTGCGGCCCGGGCTGCGGCCAGCGCCGCATCGCGGTAACCGGCGCCGAACAAGCACACGTGCACGAGCAGCGGGTGCAGCTGGTGCAGCGGGACCCGCGACCGCCACCCGAGCGCGAGCGGGGCGGCCTGCGCGTAGCCGTGGATGATGTGCTGCAGATGCGGCGCGCCGAACAGCGCCAGCATGGCCAGATCGGTCTCCCGGTGGCCGCCGTGGGCCGCTGGGTCGATGAGCCATCCCCGCCCGGCCGACCACATCACGTTGCCCGACCAGCAGTCGCCGTGGATGCGGCATGGCGGCTCCGCGGGGCCGGCGAGCTCGCCGATCCGCCCGGTGACCGTCTCCACCAGCCCGACGTCCGCCGGGCTGAGCGTCCCGGCGTCCGCGGCGCGGCGCAGGTAGGGCAGGATGCGGCGCTCTGCGTACCATTCGGCCCAGCCGCGCTCCGCCGGCCACGGGGTGTTGTCCAGCGGCAGGCTCGCGATGAAACCCGGCCACGGCGCGCCGAAGCTAGCGGCCCCGGCGGCGTGCAGGCGAGCCAGTTCACGGCCGAACGAAACTGCTGCGGCCGCGTCCGCCCGCCCGGGCGCCACCCAGGAGAGGACCAGGGCGCGCTCGTCCCAGCCGAGCACCTCGGGGATGGGCACGGCCATGGCTTCGGCCAGCCAGCGCAGGCCGCGGGCCTCGGCCTCGAAGGCCGCGCGGGTGTCGGTGCCGGAGACCTTGGCGAAGGCTTCGCGCCCGTCGGCCAGGGTGACCGCGTAGTGCTCCCAGCCGTGCTGCGCTCCGATGCCGTGCACATCGCGAACGTCGTGGCCGGTGAGGACGCTGATCCGGTGCGCCAGCTCTGCCCGGCCCGTACCAGTCCCAGACATGGGCACCTCCGGAATCGTGTGGCGTTTGGGTGCGCGGGGGCGAGCGGTCAGGCCGGGGCGCGGCCGGCCAGCAGTTCGGCGACCTGCGCGGCGATATGCCGGGCGGCGGCCTCGATGAGGTCCAGGACGGCGCCGAAGTCGCTGGAATCGCCGCCGTAGGGATCGGGGATGTCGAGGCCGTCCCCCTCGGCCTCGCCGACGGCCTCGGCCCGGCCCCCGGCCTCGCCCTGGCCGGGAAGACCGCCAGCCTCGCCGAACAGCATGATCCGGTCACCGCCGATCCCGGCCCGGGCCGCCATCCGGCGCAGGTCCGCAAGGTTATGCTGGTCCATGGCCAGGATCAGGTCGCGGCTGGCCAGCCAGGACGGCTTGACCTGCCGGGCGCGGTGCGCCGACCCATCGTAGCCGCGGCGGCCCAGCTCGGCGCGGGCGTGAACGTCCATCTGGTGCCCGATGTGCCAGTCCCCCGTTCCGGCGCTGTCCACCCTGACCGCATCCGCCAGGCCGGCCGCCGCCAGCTCCGACGTCAGGGCGACCTCGGCCATGGGGGAACGGCAGATGTTACCCAGGCAGACCAGGCAGATCCGGTAGGGACCGTCGTGGTTCAGGGGCGGCGGCAGTGCCGCCGCAGGTGGCACGGACATGCCTCAAGGATGCCTGATGGTGCGCGGGGATCGAATCGGGGCCGGAAAGGGCGGCTGGGCGCCACCGGACGGGATCAGCCCGCGACGTGGGCCAGCGCGGGGACGAAGCGGAAGGCGTCAACGGTGCCCCAGCCGCTGGCCAGGTCGTAACCCGGGCCGGCCGCGTAGCCCGCGACCTTGCTGCCGTAACTGTTGTCTCCGGTGGTCACGTCGACGATCCCGGTGGAATACGGGTCATTCTTGATCTGGCTGGCCGCGCCGAGCGCGTAGAGCGCCGCGTTGATGTTGCCGAGACGATGCCCAGCCAGCTGGTCGGCCAGGGCGACGACACCGGCGAAGATCGGCGTGGCCTCGCTCGTCCCGCCGAGAATCATCCAGCCCTTCCCGCTCGGCTCGAAGGTCTGGTAGACCCAGCAGCCGCCGCTGACGGCCGCCGACATCGAGATGTCCGGGGTGCCCCGGCTGCCGCCGACCACGCTCGCGACGCCGTCCTGGTAGCCGGGACGGCTGAAGATCCTCGAGACCCCGCCGCCGCCCGCACCGTACGTGTCGTTCCACACCTGATCCGGCCGGATCTTGTTGCCGTCCTGGGCGAGCAACAGCTGCGTGCCGCCCACCGAGGTGACGAGCGGGTCCGACGAGGGCCAGGCGATGGCGCGGTACGGATAGAGGGTGGCGCCGTCCAGTTCGTCGTTCGTGGCACCGGTGTCCCCGGAGGCCGCCAGGACGGTGACGTGATGGCGGGCCGCCTCCACGAACGCGCCGCGGAGGCTCAGTAGCTTCAAGTAGTCGCCCTGGTCGAAGCCCGGGAACGTGTTCTCGGTCGCGCCGAAGCTCTGGCTGATCACGTCGCCCAGGTTGTGGTCGATCACGTACTGTTCGGCGCCCATCATCTCCGGGAAGCCGGTGATGCCCTCGGTCTCGGCGTCCGGCGTCTCGAGCAGCAGGATGTTCGCCCCGGGAGCGATCGCGTGGGCGTATTCGACGTCGAGCGTGGTCTCTTCGGCCCAGCCGACCATGCTCGCGTCGCCCGGGTTGAACGTGGGGATCTTGCCGAACGAGAGGATGTTCAGGGTCGGGGGGTCGGGGAAACCCCATTGCTTGTCGAACACCGACAGGTCGTTGCGGATGGTCGGGGAGCCGAACGAATCAACGATCACGATCGTCCGGCCCTTGCCAGTGACGTTCAGGCGGTACAGCGGGTTCAGGTCGTAGGCGACGCGGTACTGCACCGGGCTGTAGCAGCGAAGCTTGATCGTCTGCAGGCACTCGGCGGTGCTGAGCGGGTTCGGATCCTGGAGCCGGATTACCGGTGCTCCGGCGACCGCTGGGATGGGTGCCGCCCCGCCGCCGAACGCCGCCGCACCCGCGATGGTGCTGACCACGGGCCGTTCGGCCGTCGTGCTGGCCCCAGCGTTCGTGCTGGCCCCAGCGTTCGTGCTGGGGCCGGCTGGGTGGCTGGCCCCGGCTGGGTGGCGGGCAGTGAGGGCGGCGGAAATGACCGGGGCAGGGGTGACAGTGGCCGCGGCGATCCCGGCGGCGGGCAGGGTGAGCGCTGCCGTGAGGGCCGCCAGCCGGAACGTCCGGTTGCGCCTCGTGGCGCGGGCGGTGCCCGGCTCGGCGGCGGTGCCCGGCTCGGCGGCGGTGCCCGGCTCGGCGGCGGTGCCCGGCTCGGCGGCGGTGCCCGGCTCATGCCGCAGGGACCCCGCAGCGCGGCAAAGCGCGGACCTGCGGGGGCTTGGCAGCATGGCGCTCCTCATTGGCACGGCGCGCCGACAGCCCGGCACTCCACCGCTCACGGTCTCACCCCAGCGCGGATTCGCGCAATACGCAATGCTTTATGGGCGCGTCTTGGGGCAACCTTTGCCCGTGAGTACCACATTGTGTTCGGCACTATTCAGTTATGAGTGTTTGGGGCCGGGGGGCCGATATGTCATCGATGGACAGGACAGCGGCCGGTTTCGGCTATCAGCGGCCGGCCCTGCCATCAACGGCGCAGGTCAGATGGCAGATTACTGTCGGTAGTCAGTTGATGACAGCGTTGCCGCCTTCGCCGCCCGGAGGCAGGCGATCGCCTCCGGCGGCCGCGCGGAACGGGGCGGGGGGCGACACGGGTGGCGAGCGGCGGGGCGGCAGGGATGGGGCGATTCGCGAAGCGAAAGGGGGCTTGCTAGTATCACTGAGGTTCGCGCGCCGCTAGCTCAATTGGCAGAGCAGCAGACTCTTAATCTGCGGGTTCGGGGTTCAAGTCCCTGGCGGCGCACCCATTCTGACCTGGGACTATACCCGTTCCGGGCCCCCTCGTGCAGGCCGTTTCTGGCCCATGTTTGCTCCACGTTTGCTCGCCAGTCCAGACCTAGTCCCAAGGCCCGGCCTGGCACGCCCCCTGGACCCCCTGCCGATGGCTATACAGAGCGTGACATCGACCGGATTGCGCGGCTGCAGGGCTCGCGCCCCAGGCGGGCGGTCCCGCGAGTGACACCTTGACAGTCCCGCTCGCCGAGCCCGATCAGGTCGGCTCCATCTCAGGCTGGGCCGAGGGTCAACCCGCAACACGGTCCAGTCCGGGATCCGCTATGGCGTCGGCTCAGCAGCGGGCAGAGCCTCCGCCCTCAGGACTGTCACGCCAGGGTTGCCTGCCAGGTGTAGGAGAGGTACATCGGCTGCTGGCACCCGGTACCGCACAGATCGGCGACATCGTGATCACCGCGACGCGCCGCGGCTTGTGCCGCACTCCCGGTCTGCGGCGGCTTGCCCTGTGCCTGGAGGTTTGCAGGGCGTGGGGCGGGATGTTGCACCTGGGCTGGCCCGGCCGGGTTCTCGCCGACGCCAGCCGTGCGCTGTACCGGCGCCTTGGTGTGGGGCGCGCGCCGCTATGGCGGGTCTGCTCAGGCGGTACGCTCACGGCCTGCATCGCCGCTGCGGCGCGCGGGCATCGCCAGAAAGGGCCCGGCTGGCGGAAGACACCCGGCAGCTCGGCGCCGACGCCGTCACGGGTGGTGCGGCAGCTGTGGCTGCCACGGGGCTGACGCCCCACACGCGGCCAGCATGACGGTGCAGGACATGGTGTCCGCCTCTGGAAGCCCGCCACCGCGCTGCGGATGAGGCACGTGGCAGCGCAGCGGGCCGCTGGCATCGTTCACGACCTGGCGGCCCGGCGGAGCGGGCACCAGGCTTAGCTTGGCTACGGGCAATTAGAGCACCAGTGAACGCCGGAGCCGCACCCAGGGAGCATCACGTGATCCACTTGCGCATCGTCGTGGCGGCCGGCAAGGCCGTGCGGACCCGCAAGCTGCTGGAGGCAAGCTCGTCGGTCTCTAACCTTGTCTGCCTTCCCGGCGCGGTCCGGCATCCGGACGGCGACCTCCTGTTCTGCGACGTCACTTCCAAAGACGCCAGCTCCGTCGTCGCCAGCCTGCGCGACCTCGACGTCCCGGTCGGAGGGTCGATTGCCATCGAGCCCATCCACAGCCTCATATCCGAGGGGGCGATGGCCACCGAGAGCAGCGCCAGTTCCTCCGACACGGTGGTCTGGGAGGAGGTAGACACCAGGACGGCGGGGATGACCGCCCTGTCCGCGCAGTTCCTGGCCCTCATGGTGCTGGCCATGCTCATCGCCATGGCCGGCATCCTGCAGGCAAGCGCCATCCTGATAGTCGGCGCAATGATCGTGGGACCTGACTTCGGGCCGGTCGCCGGCGTGTGCGTGGCCACAGTCGAACGCCGCGGCGGGCCGGCGGCACGCTCGCTCGCGACCCTGATCGGCGGTTTCGCGTTCGGCATCGTGAGCAGCGGCCTCACCGCCCTGGCGCTTCGTCACCTCGGGGCCTTTCCCTCCCAGCTCATTGAGACACCCCAGCATCTGCCTCAGGCCGTGTCCGTGGTGGTGGGCACACCGGGGTTCTTCACCTTCTTCGTCGCCTTCGTCGCGGGCATTGCCGGGATGCTCTCGCTCAGCACCGCCAAGTTCGGCGTCCTGATCGGCGTCCTGGTCTCGGTCACCACCATCCCCGCTGCCGCCAACGTGGCCCTGGCCGCCGCCTACGCGCGCTGGCCCATCGCGGCAGGCTCGGCGGCGCAGCTCGGCGCGAACATCCTCACCCTGCTGGCCGCAGGAACCCTCACCCTGACGGTGCAGCGCGCCGGTTACGCCCGACGGCGGCGCTCCCAGCGCCGCCACGACCCGGCGCGAGCAGCTGCCGGGCTACCCGCCGCCGGGCGCTGACGGCAGCCGGACCCGGCCGGCCATCTGACCGGCCAGCCCCGGACCTGCCCCCCGTGCCCGGTACTCACATCGTTGCCGGTGACACCGGGCCGTCCGCTTGTTGTCCCGCTCGCCGAGCCCGATCAGGTCGGCTCCATCTCAGGGTGGGCCGAGGGTCAAACCCGCAACACGGTCCAGTCCGGGATCCGCTATGGCGCCGGCTCAGCAGCGGGCCAGAGCCTCCGCCCTCAGGACTGTCACGCCAGGGTTGCCTGCCGGGTCTATGAGAGGTCCACCGGAGGTGCACGCGAGGTACATCGGCTGCTGGCACCCGGTACCGCACAGATCGGCGACATCGTGATCACCGCGACGCGCCGCGGCTTGTGCCGCACTGCGAGCCCGGCTCCGGCCGTGGGCCTGCTGCTGCTCTGACCAGCCAGCCGGCCGTATTCCGGGCCGTAGCGCCGCCGAAGCCGGCGGCGCCTGATCGTCATCACGCCCGCTGCCAGCACCCCGGCTGGGCGGAATCGAGAAGACGCTCTTGGAGAAGGATCGTCGTCTCGGGTCACTGTTCGCGATATTCACGAGGCTGACGTGCCATGAGGCAATGGCCGGGACCGAGCGGATCGAGGCCGGGCCGCGGCAGCGGCTACGGCCATTTGTGGCGGGCACCATCGGGCTGATCGCGGTCATCGGCGTGCTCATGCTCAGCTTCCTGATCCACAGCGGGCCGGCATGCCCGGCTACCGATACCGCCCCGGGCCGGCACACTCAGCCGCTGAGAGCCGACAGCACTGCCTGCCCGGCCCGGCACTCAACCAGCAAGGGCAGGACGCCCGCTGATCCGCCCCAGCAGGGCCGGTGAATAAGGCCGCCGCGGGCCCGGGGCGCTCAAGTCAGCCGGCATCTGATGCCGGGCCGCCGCCCGGCTGCGGATGAGGCCGACGGCGGCGCGGACGACATCGCCGACCAGATGGTGAGGGGAAGTCGTGGCTGCGTGCGTGGGAGTGCAGCAGCATAACGAAGGCCTCGCTGGGAGCCTGTGCAGCTGCTTAGCGAGGATCCCTGGCCTGCTCGATCATGACGCGGGCCGCACAGCGCGGCCGGAAGCTGCCTGGTCATGAGTTCATGCGCGTGGACCGGGCGTTGCTGCACGATTCCGATCGCGGGAACGTCGGCCAGCGCCCTGGCCGCTGCGTCATTCCCGGGTCCAGGCCGTCAGGATGTCGCTGGCCATGACGACCTGCCCGGTCTGGTAGCAGCCCAGGACGGCCCTCGCCGCGCTGGATATGAGGCTGCTCTGCGACCTGGGCCTGCCCGGGGTCCATGCGTCCTGCCTGACGGGCGGGCCGCCACCCGTGAGGCGGTGCCAGTTGCGGCCGGAGGAGCCTGCTGGCGCCAGGCAGTGCACGCGAACGGCGGACCGGGTCTATCGCGGCCGGGAACCGCTCGTCTCTGGCGTTATGGGCTGCTGAGCAGCCGCCGCGCCTCGCCGGCGATCTGCAGGTCTTCGCGGGCGGTGATCACCAGGGTCCGCACGGCCGCCGCGGCGGCGGTGATGTCGCGGTCATCGCGGGCATGATCGTTGCGGTGGATGTCGACGGCGACGCCGAGGTAGGCCAGCCGCTCGGCCGCCCGGTGCCGGATCATGGCTGAGCCCTCGCCGACGCCGCCGGTGAACGCGAGCACATCGATTCCTGAAGTCGCGGCGCTCATCGCCGCGACGCCGCCTGCCAGCCGGTGGATGTAGACGTCGATGGCCAGCCGCGCGTCCGGATCACCGCGATCCGCCGCGGCCTGCACCTCGCGCATGTCGCCGGTCCCGGCCAGGGCAAGCAGCCCGGACCGCTGCTCCAGTGCGGTGGCGACCTCGCGCGGCGGGAGGTGCTCGTGCTCTTCGAGCCAGAGCACCAGGCCAGGATCCACGGTGCCGGAACGGGTCGCCATGACCAGCCCTTCCAGCGGGGTGAAACCCATGGTGGTGTCTACGCTGCGGCCATCGAGCACGGCCGCCAGCGAGGCGCCCGCGCCAAGGTGGCAGGTCACGATCCGCAGGCCGGTCACCGGACGGCCGAGCAGCTGCGCGGCACGCTTGGAGCAATAGGCGTGCGACAGCCCGTGGAAGCCGTAGCGGCGGATCGCGTAGCGCTCCTGCCATTCGCGGGGCACCGCGTAAGTCGCGGCGGCCGGGGGGATGGTCGTGTGGAAGGCCGTATCGAAGCAGGCGACTGCGGCCACGCCGGGCAGCTGCGCGGTGACCGCGTCGAGCGCGGCCAGGGACTTGGGCTGATGCAGCGGGGCGAGGTCGGTCAGGTCCCGCAACTGCTCCCGCACCGCACCGTCGATCAGGACCGGGCCGGTGAACATCGTCCCGCCGTGCACGATACGATGACCCACCACATCGGGCTCACCCCACCCCTGCAGGACCCCGGCGAGGCTGGAGGTATCGAATCCGCCAGGCCCCGCGGGCAGGTCAGCGCTGTGCTCGATGGCGTTCCGGGCGTCAAGCAGGCGCAGCTTGAGGCTGGAGGACCCGGCGTTGACGACCAGAACCCGCACCGTCAGCCCCGTCCCGTCCATCCGGTGACCGCCGGGCCGTCTTCCGGGAACCGTTCAGGCACATCCTCACACTGGCCGACCAAGCGCTCGCAGCAGGCCAGGGCACAGCGGGCTTCCGGAGCAGCTGAAGCGGAATGCCGCCAGCGCGCCACGGCCTGGTGGTTCTCGATCCCCACGTGAATTCCTCCTGCCGGCGACGGCCACGACAACGAAGAACGCCGCAACGGGGCCCCGATCGGATCCCCGGCCGGGCAGCGCGGCAGCAGACTGTGCCAGCCTTACCTTCGCCCGGTGAAGGGTAACAGGGTCATCAGCGACGGGGCGATCTTCACACCGCCGGCTTCATGGGTGCCCTGGTGCGGCCGGGCCGTGTTGTAGTGCGCTTGGTACTCGGCCAGGACGGTGCGCAGATGCGCCTCACCGAGAATTAGCACGCGGTCGAGGAGCTCTCGGCGCAGGGTGCCGACGAGCCGCTCGCAGATCGCGTTCATGCGCGGCGCCTGGACAGCGGTGCGCAGGATCCTGGTGCCGGCGGCCTGGAAGACGGCGTCGAACGAGGCGGTGAAGTTCGACCCGCGGTCGCGGATCAGGAACTTATTGCGACACGAGGTCGCACGTGGTGAGTGAGCTTGTCGAGGAGGTCGGCTTGATGCCGGGGACATAGCTACAGGTTTGTGTTCAACCTGTCCCCACCGTGACGTGCGTGGCCGGTTCCTGATCGGCTGGGTGCGGAGCTCACGGGAAAGCCCAAGGGCCGCCGTTCCAGCCATGGCGGTCACAGGTGAGGGGAAGGACCGGAATAGGGCGACTGTCAGGGAATCCTTGCTGATGCCTCGTCACTGATACACCCCGGGCTGGGTCGTTGTACCGGGGTGCTAGGGGCTGGCCGCTGAGAGGCGGCAGGCGGCGGCCGCGGATAGGTCGACGGCCAGCGAACACCGCCGCCCCCGGGGTATAGAGGGCGCCCGGCCCGGTCCGGGTCTCATGCGTGCGGAACGTGGAAACCTCGTCAGGGTCCGCCCGGCAGGCGCGGGTAAGTGCAGGCTGGGCGGTAGGCCGATCGTAAGTGGGGCGGAAGCCCCTGGCGGGACAGGGTGCCCAGGAAGCGAAGGCCGGCGGCCGAAAGGCAGCAGGAAAACAGGGGTCGCGGCACCGGGATCTCCCCCGGATGGCCCCTGCATAACTGGCCGGATACGGGCGGATGCCCGGGCCTG
Organism: uncultured Actinomycetes bacterium; assembly: GCA_963732345.1. Taxonomy (GTDB): domain Bacteria; phylum Actinomycetota; class Actinomycetes; order Streptosporangiales; family Streptosporangiaceae; genus Bog-532. Next base: position 183,566 of record CAVSZI010000023.1, read on the forward strand.
CAAGGGCGCTGACGTGGGCAGGTGAGCCTTTGAGGCGAAGCGGAAGCAGATGCTGGAACCGAAGGGCAAGTTGGACACCTCGGTGAACGGACCTGAGGACCTCCGACCGGCACGGCCGGTCTTCGATGGCGACGCCTGGGAGCTTGTGGACTGGCGGCGCTGCGAGGAGGAGGTACGGCGGCTGCGACGCAGGATCTTCAAGGCGGTCAAGGACGGGGACCTGGCGGGAGTCAGGGACCTGCAGCAACTGATGCTGCGGAGCTGGTTCAACGTTCTGGTGAGCGTGCGCCAGGTCACGCAGCGCAATGCGGGCCGCAAGACCGCGGGAATCGACGGGCTGGTCGCGCTGACCAGCCAGGCACGGGCCGAGGTGGCGGTGCAGGTGCACGCCACGATCGGCTCGCATGTGCCGTCCCCGGTCCGGCGGGTGTACATACCGAAAGCCAGTGGCAAATCAAAAATGCGGCCGCTCGGAATTCCGGTTATTCTGGATCGGTGCCATCAGGCACGGGTGCGTAATGCGCTGGAGCCCGAGTGGGAGGCCCGGTTCGAGCCCCGATCATATGGGTTCCGGCCGGGCCGCGGCTGCCACGACGCGATAGAGTCCTTGTTCAGCACCCTGAATGGGAAATCCAGGCGGGTGTGGATTCTTGACGCTGATCTGGCAGGCGCGTTCGACAAGATCAGCCACGGGTACTTGCTGGAAATGCTCGGCGGTTTCCCCGCGAGGGAGATGATCGCCGAGTGGCTCAAGGCAGGTATTTTCGAGGCCGGTAAAGGGTTCGCGCCGACCGGGGAGGGAACTCCCCAGGGCGGCAGTATTTCGCCCTTGCTGCTGAATATCGCATTGCACGGGCTGGAGGAGGCCGCAGGCGTCCGGTACCGGGGCGGCATTCATGCCGGGACGGTGAAGGACGGCTGCCCGGCGCTCACGAGATATGCCGATGACCTGGTCGTGTGCTGCCATTCCAGGCAGCAGGCCGAGCAGGTCAGGGCACGGCTGGCCGAGTGGCTGAAGCCGAGAGGGCTGGCGTTCAGCGAAGCCAAAACCCGGATCGTCCCCCTTACTGAGGGGTTCGATTTCCTCGCATTCAACCTCCGCCACTACCCCAACGGCAAGCTGATTATCAAACCGGGCGCCACGGCCATCAAGAGGTTCCGGGACAGGCTTGCGAAGGAATTCCGCGCACTTCGCGGGGCCAACGTCGCAGCGGTACTGGCGAAGATTGTCCCGATCATGCGGGGTTCTCCGGGGGTCCCCGGCCTGTTGCATGACGTCGCGGTGAAACGCTTCACGGAGAGCTTCTGCAACACCTCCGCCATGTGTGGTGCTCGTTGTCGTCGCTGCTCAGAGGCCTGCCCGCGGCGAACCTGCAACATGTGCAACACCCTGGCCATCGTCGGCGACGAACTTACCCAGCCCCGACCTGCACGTTCCGCAGGGTCGCGCACTATGCCCGTTTTGCACCCCGAGAGAAGCGGGGGTGGGCGAACTACTTCCGGCACGGAGTGTCCAAGGCAACCTTCAGCGCGGTCGACTACTTCGCATGGGGTCGGCTGATGCGCTGGATACGCGCCAAGTACGCGGGCAAGACCGGGCTGTCCATGAAGGAACTCCGGCGTCGCTTCTGCGACCAGGGGTGGAGGATCGCCCATAACGGGGTCGTGTTCACCGGCGCCTCCAACGTCGTCGTGACCCGCTACCGCTACCGCGGTAACACCATACCGACCCCCTGGGCTCCGGCAGCATCAAGCTGACCAGCGGGCAAGGCACGCGGAGCGCCCGGTGCGGTGAGAGCCGCACGCCGGGTGCGGAAGGGGGCCTGCGGGAAACGGCCGATGGCAACACCGGTACCGCGCCCGCAGGCCTACCTTACGAAGACGCTCTTTGCAAGCTGACGTCCGTGGTGTCGCGGCTGGCCGGGCACCAGACCGCCCGCGCGGTCATCGAGGCCATGGTCGCCGGGGAACGCGACCCGCAGGTCCTCGCCGCACTGGGCCAGGGCAGGATGCGCAACGAGAAGCTTCCCGCTCTCGCCGAGGCGCTGTCCGGCATGCGGTTCGGCCCTCAGCACGCGCACACCGCCGCGTCCCTGCTGCGCTCCATCGACCTCCTGGAAGCCGAGCTCAGGGACCTGCAAGAGCGGGTCACCGCGCACCTGGCCGCGATCCCCGCGTCCTGGGGCGTGGACGCGGACGGCGTTACCGGGCCGCAGGCCGGGCAGGCCGGCGGTGCTGCCGCGCTGCCGGCCGCGGACCGGCTGGATGAGATCCCCGGCCTGGGCCGGGAGGCCGCCGCTGCGCTGATCGCCGAGATAGGCCTGGATATGAGCCGCTTCCCGACCCCGCAGGCTCTCGTGTCGTGGGCCGGGCTCACCCCGACCGCACGGCAATCCGGCCCCCGCTCGGGCCGGGGGAAGAAGGGCCACGGCAACACCTACGCCAAGCGGATCGCCGTCCTGGCCGCCTACGCCGCCGCGAACACCGACACCTTCCTCGGCGAGCGGTTCCGCCGCCTCGCCTCCCGCCCCGGCGGCGGCGGGCGCAAGAAGGCCGGCTGCGCTGTGGGCCGGTCCATCCTCATCATCGTCTGGCACCTGCTGAACGACCCCGCCGCCCGCTACCGGGACCTTGGATCGGACTGGCACGCCCGGCATACCGACCGCAGCCGCAAGGCCCGTAACGCCCGCCGCCAGCTCGAAGCCCTCGGCTACGACGTCACCATCACCCTCCGGGAGGACGCCGCCTGATCCAGCAGCCAGCGACAACCGCATAACCGTCACCGCGGCCCGGGCACCGCTTGCCACGGAGCCACCTCGTCATGCCCGGAACCGCGGTCACGCTAGACGGCTGAGGTGGTTATTTCTTGGTCAGACCGCTCCCTCCATCCGAGGTACATGCCGCTGACCTGCGAGTATGCGCTTCGAGGCTTGTTTGCAGGCTGCCGCTGTCCGCTATGCGTCCGTGGGCACCAAGTTTCGGGGCCGTGAAAGCCACGTACAGGCGCCGAAAATCCACGGACAGGACGGTGGGAACGGTTACGCCGACCGTCCCGCCCGCTTCTTGTCCCCTGACCTGCCACTTCACGATGCCTGCTCATCCTCGCCATCGTCCTGCTCCCGGCTCCCCCATCACGGGCGGCACCGCGGTCCTGACCGCCATCGTCGGCTTCTTCGGGCTGCCCGCCCACTTCGGCTTCCGCAAGAACCTGGCCGCGGGCAGCTAACGCCGTAACGAGGCCGCTAGAGGTCATAGTGGTCGGCCTCGTCCAGCCACGGCAATGTCATCGAGATCAGGTCACAAGTGCTCTCGCTCAAGTTACAACAGTGATTCTTGTTACTCAAAGTTGTCGGGCGAGCTTGAAGTTTCGGCTGAATAATCACGTGAGTGAGGGGTGCGAAGAAAGAGATCTGAATGGAGAGATATTAACTATTCCCCTGTCATTGACGGGCACAAATACGACCTGTTACCCTCTCTCAAGTGGGCTGTTATACGGCCGCAGTTCCGACACGTTAGGAGACCGATATGCCGGAGTCGCGGAAGCGCAAGGCTTGGCGTCGCCCGCAGTGGCGTGCCCGCAATGTGCGTACGCACTGCTAATCAGATAGTTGACTAGAAGCGCAGACGCCATTGGCGCTGGTCTCCGGAACGATGTATTTCAGCTTCCGGAGACCGCGGCAGCCATTCTCACCAGATCTCCCTGCATTCGTGTCCCCGCGGCGCTGACCAGCGCGGCAGCCAGGACAATTTACACAGAGCTGTCAGAAGGTATCGAGTACGAGCGTGTCGAACTCTCCGACATAACGAGGCAATGGCGAGCGATACGCCCGGCGGGGGATGTCTACTTCGGGGAAATGCGGCGGCACCAGGGCTGGGCTACTCCACCGCTGGCCAACTCCGTCCTCCGGGCGTTCGAGTCGGATGACTTCATTCAGTGGCTCTCCCACGTCACCGGCGAGGAAATAGTCTTTCGCCGCCCGGTCACCGCTTACCGCATGGACCGCGGCGACAGGCTGTGCTTGCATGACGACATGTCGGATCCAGATCACGCCGTCTCCGTTGCCTACAACTGCAGCACAGGCTGGGATCCTGCCTGGGGTGGCGGTACGCGTTTCGGGCAGGTGGAAAGCGTCACGCCGCTGCCGACTCCGGCAGATTCTCCGATTGAACTGCATGAGTGGCGAGTCACGAACGAGCAGGTATTCACGCCGCAGTTCAACTCGCTGCTTGTGATGCGCCTTGACCTGAAGTACGCACACGGCGTCGCCGAGATTACCGGGCCAGGTTCACGTTACGCACTAGTAGGGATATATGCGCGATCGCCCTTCGCCTGAAAAGCGTGCCAGCCACTCGTCACATCGGAGGACCGCACATGGAATTTTGTTACCAGCTCTCGGGTGACGTGGTTTGCCGCCAGACCAACTCCGACCTTCGGATGCTGTTCGACCGACGCAAGGGCGTCATGTATGAGCTCAACGAGACCGCCTCGGCGGTCGTCGAGCAGCTGATCAAGGGGCCTGGGACCGCTGAGGGGATTACCGCCGCACTACAGCTGGAGTTCGAGGCCCCGGCTGAGGAAATCGCGCCCGACGTCGAGCAGCTGCTGACCGAATTCGCCGACGCCGGCGTGCTGGTACGGGAGAAGAGCGACGATGGCATCCACCAATCCTGAGGACTTCCAGCTCCCGGACCTGAAGATTCCGATCCTCGTCCAGCTCGGCCTCACCTACCGGTGCAATCTGAAGTGCAGCCACTGCTACGCCCTGTACCGGCGCGACAGGAACGAGTTCACCCTCGACGAGATCCGCCATCTGGCGCGAGAGCTCTACAATGCCGGCGGGGCGGCGGTAGTCTACTCGCACGGCGAGAACATGATCCGCTCCGATTTTCACGAGGCCGCGAGCATCTTCCGTGATCTGTCGTTCTATCAGACACTCATGCTCAACGGCTTCTACGTACGCAAGGCCGAGGATGCCGAGCGGCTGGGCGCGGCCGGAATTAACCGGACTATGGTGTCGATAGACAGCGCCGACCCAGCAATCCACGACAAGGTACGCGGAAAGAAAGGCGCCTTTACGCGCGCACTGAGCGCGACGGAATTGCTCCTGAATAGCTCGGTCGAGACGGTCGGCTTCTCCTGCACCATTGACCAGCACAACTACGCCACAATCCCCGAGATCGTGGCGCTGGCCATGGATTCTGGGGTGCAGGCGATCAGCTTCATGCAGAACCGCTATAACCTGCGTGACATATTCGATCGCTCCATTCAGCGGCAGTACGAGAGTACGTGCAGGCAGATCTACGAGCTCATGCTCGATTACCGCGGCCGGCTTGACATCTACACACATGACCCGTTCATGCTGACCATTCTCGACGACCGGCTGTCCAGTGAGTCCGCCCGGGCGGACTTCATCGGGGCGAATCTGTGCAATGTCGGGACCAGCATGGTCTCGATTGACCCGGTCGGAAACGTCACCGGATGCAACTTCATCTCCCAGTCGATGGGAAACGTGCGCGAGCAGCCATTCCAGGAAATCTGGGATGAGCTTGTTACCCACTACTCGGATGAGCTAGACCCGCCGACCGGGGCCTGCGGCGGCTGCGGTGTCCTCTCTCAGTGCATGGGGGGCTGCAAGGCCTACCACTACGTCGACAAATACGACGAGCGCTGCGGGGAAACTCGTTTCGGCGAGCACGCCCCGCATGGCCTCCCCGTGGCGACGGTGAACGGGATAATCCCGGATCGAGCGCCGGGCGTGTTCCTCGGAGTGCCGACCATCGGCAAGCGCCTGCAGAGCAGCTAGCACTCCGGGGGAAGGAAGCCATGAAGATCCTGTTCGTAAACCCGCACTACCCGCACGACCCGTACACGCTCCTGCTGCATCCGCCGCTCTGTTACGCCTACATGACCACCCACCTGAAGGCCGCGGGCCATGATGTGCGCCATGCCGACCTGCCCTTCCTCGGCAACACGGTCTCCGCCCTCGGGCCGGTGATCGACGATTTCCAGCCGGAAATCGTGGGCGTGACGTCGGTAGCGCAGTCATATGCGCAGGCGCTTGAGATCGCACGGGCGGTCAAGGAAAGCAACCGCTCCCCCCTAGTGGTCTTCGGCGGTCCGCATGTCACGTTCATCGCCGATGAGTGCCTCAGCAGGCACCCCGCGGTCGACTTCGTGCTTGCCTACGACTCCGAGGAGTCAATGGTCGACTTGTGCGCCGCCCTGGCCGGCGGACGCCTCGACCGCGTGCCCGGGCTGCATTACCGGGACGAGGACGGCGAGCCGGTCAGCACGACGGCGACCGGTCCCATAATGGACCTTGACGTGCTCGGGCGCCCGGACCGGTCCATCTTCGACCTGCGGCCGTACCTCGACTACGACTACGAAACCGTCGTGATGACCGCACGCGGCTGCCCCAGTCACTGCACCTTCTGCTCGACCACCATCGCGGGCCGCCGCGCCCGCTGGAACGGCCCGGCTCATGTCTGCGAAGAACTCGAGGAAGTCCTCGGTTACGGATTCTCGTCCGTGTTCTTCGGAGACGACACCTTCTCCGGCAACCCGACGAGAGCGATCGCCATCTGCGACGAGATCCGCCTGCGGGGACTAGAGCTGCCCTGGACGAGCAATATGCGCGCGCAGGACGCCCGGCCGAAGGTCCTCGAGGCCATGCGCGAGGCCGGCGCCTACCGTGTCTTCATGGGGTTCGAGTCGATCCAGAAGGCCACGCTGCGCCTCGTGAAGAAGGGCGCGACGCCGGAGCGGATGATCGAGAAGGCCCGGATGGTCAAGGAGGCGGGCCTCGAACTGCACGCGTCATTTATCGTGGGCGCTCCGGGCGACACGGACGAGACGCTCGCCGCGACTATGGACTACATCCGCCTGCTCAACCCGACAGTCGCGACATTCAACGTCATGGAGCCGCGGCCCGGCACGGACGTGTACCGGAACCCGCAGCGCTACGGAATCGCCATTCCCGAGCCGTACTGGTACGAGACCGATTCCTGGCTCGACCTTCCCGTCTGCCGCAATGAGGCGCTCAGCCAGGAAGAGATCAGGTACTGGGTCAACCGCTGCTACTTCGAGTTCTGCAGTGACGACTTCCGCGATCCGGCGCGAATAGCCAGACTGGCCGAGGTCGAGCGCGACTGGGCGGACAAGCAGAGGACCCAGGAGAGCAGCGTCAGGGAACTGCCGCTGGTCGTGCGGTGAGGCAGCCATGCGGGTAGGGATCGTCGGGACCGGGGTCGCGGGCACGTCCCATCTGCTCGACATCGTGACTGACGACCGATTCGAGCTCGCGGCCGTCTGCGCCGCGCGCGAGGGCAGTGCCCGCGAGGCCTGCGACCTGTTCGGCGCCGAGTCATGGTTCGTTTCGCCCGAGCGGATGCTCGCGCGCGCTGGCCTCGGTGCGGTCGTGATCGCCACGCCGCCCGCCGTGACGCCGGGGATAATCACGCAGTGCCGGGCGGCCGGGGTGCCCGTGCTCGTCGACAAGCCAGCCGGCGGCTCGGCTGATGCCCTCGCCCCGCTGGCGGCATCCGGCGCTCGCCGCGGCGCGGCCGTCACCGTCGCCTACAACAGGCGCTACGCAACGCACGTGCAGTACGCGAGAGCTCTTCTCCGCGCGCATGCCGAAACCTTCGTGACAGTGGAGTGCCGCTGGTCCGCGCCGTTCCGCGCGCGGTACGCGAGCACGCAGACCTACCGCTCGGCCTGCCGCCTCGGCGAGGGGGTAATCCTCGACACGGCCAGCCACATCTTCGACACCCTCGCGTTTCTCGGCCTTGGCCCGCTCACGGTCCGTTCCTGTGCGCTGGGGAGCGAGCCGGGCAGGCCAGACGGTGCGGACGTCGCGGCTGACCTCACGCTCGACGGAGACCTCGCCCACGTCGCAATCTGCATCAGCGACGGTGACGCGGAGGACGACTGGGATCTGACGCTGCAGGCCCGCTGGGGAACACTGCGGCTGACCCGGGACGCGCTCACCGGATCAGCCGACAGTCAGGCCGTCGGCGTGGCCGGTCATGACATTCACCGGCCTGTGGTTGACTTGTGCTGTCCGGCAGCAGAACGCTGTGGCGCTACGCTGGGGGAAGCCGTAGCCGCGCTGCGCCTTGTCGATCAGGCGAGGACCAGGGCACTCTCGAAGATCCGCTGGATCAGGCCGCGCGCCAAGGCGCTGGGACGGCTTAACGGTTCATGCTGAAGGCCGACCGCCGAGTAGGTCGTCGCAGGGGATCGATCGTGCGGCATCCGCCGAGGAAACCACCTTCAGGTAAACGGCCTTCGATATGAGTTCCCACTTCTAGGAGCGTGAAGCAAAATGCGAGTGCTCGCATCAGAGCTCGCAGAGTACGCCGGGCAGCCGGTAACCGTCGCAGGCTGGCTGCACCGGCGCCGTCAGCTAAAGTCTGTCAGCTTCGTGATCCTGCGAGATCGCACGGGACTCATACAGGTCGTTACCAATAACGAAGACGTCATTGCGCAGATCGCCGATCTCAGCGAAGAGACGGTGCTTCAGATCACGGGCACCGCGACGGCGAACTCGCAGGCACCAGCCGGCGTGGAAATTACGTCACCGACCATCAGCGTGCTCTCGAGCCTGTCCGAGCCGCCGCCGTTCGAGCTGTACCGGCCCGTGGTCAACGCGACCCTGCCGGTGATTCTCGACAGCGCCCCGGTATCGCTCCGGCACCCGAAACTGCGCGGGCCGTTCGAGATAGCCTCGGTTTCCGCGAGTGCGTTCCGCTCGACCCTGGCGGCGAAGGGGTTCACCGAGGTCTTCACCCCGAAGATGGTTGGCACCGCCACCGAGTCCGGGGCGAATGTTTTCGCCATCGACTACTTCGGCCGTCCCGCGTACCTGGCCCAGTCGCCGCAGTTCTACAAGCAGGCGATGGTGAGCGTCTTCGAGCGGGTGTTCGAAATCGCGCCCGTGTTCCGGGCTGAGCCCCACGACACAGCCCGTCACCTGGCCGAATACGTGTCCATGGACGTGGAGTTCGGGTTCATCGACAGCATGCGCGACGTCATGCAGGTGCTGCGGGACGTCGTCGCCGGCATGGCCAGCGCGGTCAGGGAGCAGCTGCCCGACATCCTCGAGTTGTTCGAGACGGATGTCCCTGAGGTTCCCGAGGACATCCCGGCAATTCACTTCTCCGAGGCGCTCGGGCTCATCGCCGAGAACACCGACGAGGACCCGCGGGGCGAGCCCGACCTGGCGCCGGCCCACGAGCGGTGGCTGTGCGCCTGGGCGGCGAAGGAGTTCGGCTCTGACTTCCTGTTCGTCACGGGCTACCCGATGGTGAAGCGCCCGTTCTACACCCATCCCGACCCGGAGCGTCCCGGCTACTCGAACAGCTTCGACCTGCTTTTCCGGGGTCAGGAGCTGGTGACCGGGGGGCAGCGCCTGCACATCTACGAGGACTACCTCGCCGCGCTCAAGGCCCGCGGGGAGAACCCGGATAGCTACGCCGGGTACCTCGCGACGTTCGCGCACGGCATGCCGCCTCACGGCGGGTTCGCCGTTGGCCTAGAGCGCTGGGTATCGCGCATTATCGGGGCGGACAACATCCGTTACGCTACTTTGTTCCCGCGTGACATTACGCGACTGCAGCCGTAGCATCATGTGCGCGCATAACAAGTCGGTTAATGCCGCATATAGAAACGTGTGTTCCTATCAGAGGGGCGCGGGCGCATGGTCGAGGATCCCGTGGTTCAGACGGTCCTAGGCCCGCTACGGTGCGCCTCTCTTGGTGTCACGCTGCCGCATGAGCACATCTTCTCCGATAGCAGCAAGCACGCCCCGGCGCGGACCAGCGATCCGATCTTCCGGCATTACGACGATCCGATCCGGCTGGACAACCAGTACGAGATTCGCCGTGATCACGTCAACCTCTCCGATCAGCAGCTCACCGAGGCTGCCGACGCGGTAGCCGAGGTTGCCCTGCTGCGCGCGGCGGGCGGGGACACGATCGTCGACCTTACCCCGCCCGCGCTGGGGCGTTCTCCGCTGGGACTGCGAGACGTGGCCCGGCAGACGGGCGTGAACATCATCATGGGGTGCGGGTACTACGTCAGCGCCTACCATCCGCCCACGCTCGAGGGGCGGCCGGAAGGCGACATCGCCGAGGATCTGCTCGGCGAGCTGACCGAAGGGGTGACCGAGGGCATCCGCCCCGGAGTAATCGGCGAGATCGGGATGAGCTGGCCGCCCGTCCCGCTGGAAACCCGGGTACTGCGGGCCTCGGCCCAGGCCCAGGCCCGCTCCGGCGTCGGCCTGGTGATTCACCCCGGACGCGACCGGGCGGCCCCCCTCCATCACATGCGTGTCGCTGAGGACGCGGGCGCCGACCCGGCGCGCTGCGTCATGAGCCATGTCGATCGCACGCTCTTCACCCCGCAGGAGCTCGTTGAGCTTGGCCGCACCGGCTGCTACGTGGAATTTGACCTCTTCGGCATCGAGACAAGCCACTATTCGCTGAGCGGTATCGACCTGCCTAACGACGCGATGAGGGTCAATCTCATTGCCGAGATGTTCGCCGCCGGCCATGGACGGCAAGTACTCCTCTCGCATGACATATGCAACAAGACCCGCCTTTCCCGCTATGGCGGGGAAGGCTATGGCCACCTGCTGACCAGGGTGGTCCCCATCATGCGCAGGAAGGGCTTCAGCGCGGACGACCTCGCCGTCATGTTCGTGGAAAACCCGGCCCGGATGCTGACCAGGGCATGACCGGGGCCACGGCCGCGGGGGTGACCAGCTCCGCTTGGCGAGCTCGTTTCCGGCGCGCACCGTTCACCTTTCCGCGCTGGGCCGCCGATCGTCCCCAGCGCCTGGTCTACGCGGCGCCGCGGAGCGGGACGTGGCAGGTCTATGCCCGCGACCTGGAGACCGGAACCGAGCGGCCGGTGACCGAAACGCCGGCCGGTACGCCAGCGGGATACATTGACCCGGCCGGCGCGTGGATCTGGTGGTTCGGCGACCGTTCCGGCGACGAGCGCGGCGTGTGGTGGCGCGCGCCATTCGACGGGGGGGATCCCGAGCCGGTCCCGGGACGGACTGCTTACCAGGCCGGGCTGGCCCTCGGCCGGGGGTGCGCGCTGATCGGCGAGAGCCAGGCCGGCGGAACGACGATCCGGGCCGTCGGGGCGGCCCGCGCCCCCGCCGTGCTCTACCAGGATTCCGGGCAGGCGCGGGTCACGGGCCTGTCCGCCTGCGAGCGCTTCGCCAGCGTGCAGCACGCGGAGCACGGTGACGCCCGGAATCCCGCCCTCGCCGTCATCGACATGCGGGGCACCCGGGTCGGCGAGTGCCACGACGGCGCGGGGCGGGCGCTGTGGGCCGGCCCGTGGAGCCCGGTGGCCGGGGACGCGCGGCTGATCGTCCAGCACGAGCGGGACGGCGCGCTGCGCCCTTCCGTCTGGGCGCCGCTCACCGGCGACTGGACCAACGTCCGGCTCGGCCATGACGGCGAGACGCACGCGTCCTGGTTCCCTGACGGCCAGCGGCTGCTCCTCCATCAGCGATGGCACGGCCGGAGCAGCCTGTACAGCTACCGGCTGGCTGACGGGGCCCTCGCCCAGCTCGCGTTCCCGCCCGGCCACATCGAGGAGGCCGCCGGCCGCCCCGATGGCACGGTGTGGGCGCTGCACTCAGGGGGCGGCTCGGTGCCGCGGCTGCTGGCCGACGGACTCGACGAGGTCTGGCCCGCACCGGGCCGGGGCCTGCCCGGCCGCCCGTACCAGGATCTCTGGGTCGGCGACGTGCACTGTTTCCTGGCGGAGCCACCCGCGCCGCGGCCGCACCCGGTGATCTTCGTGCTGCACGGCGGGCCGGCCCGGCAGGACAGCGACTCATTCAGCGCTCGCGTCCAGGCCTGGGTTGACCACGGATTCGCCGCGGTCCTGGTCAACTACCACGGCAGCACCGGATATGGGCGCCGCTGGCGGGATGCCCTGCTCGACGAGCCGGGTCCGGGCCACACCGAGCTGGCTGACCTGGCGTCCGTCCGCCGCTTCCTCATCGAGGCCGGGATAGCCCGTGCCGACCGCGTGGTGCTGGAGGGCGGCTCGTGGGGCGGCTATCTCACGCTCCTCGCGCTCGGGCTGCAGCCCGGCCTATGGCAGGCGGGCATAGCGGTGGTGCCCGTCGCGGACTGGGAGGCGACATTCAGCGACGAGCTCCCGGCCGTGCAGGCGGCCGACCGCGCGCTCTTCGGGGGCACTCCGGCCGAGCGGCCCGCCTACTACGCCGAACGTTCTCCGATTACCTGGGTCAAGGATGTCAGCGCACCCGTGATGATCGTGCGGGGAATCAACGACCAGCATTGCCCAAGGCGTCAGATCGACAATTATGTCAGTGCCTTGAAAGAATATGGAAAGGTGCACGAATTCCGCGAGTTTGACGGAGGTCATGGAACATTGGACGTCGCCGAGGAGATCGCGCAGCATGCCCTTCAGGTTTCTTTCCTGAGGCGTCACCTGGGAACCAGCGATGTGCTCGGCTGAGTACCCGCCGGGCTTTCACCGGGTGGGCGGCAAGCCCTTTATCGACACGTTCGCGGTCGCTGAGATCCTGGCCCGGCATCCCACGCCCGTGATCGTCTACTCCGCCGCGCGACTACGGGACAACGTGCGCGCGCTACGGGCCGCCGTGGGACCGAAGACGCGGCTGCTGTACTCGTACAAGGCCTGCTACCTGCCGGGCGTGCTGCGGGTCCTGCACGGCAGCGGCCTGGACGCCGAGGTCTGCTCCGGCGGCGAGTACCTGCTGGCCCGGAGGATGGGGCTGGACGGAAGCCGGATCGCGTGGAACGCCGTCAGCCTCAGCGAGCAGGAAGCGGACCTCGCCGTCTCAGCCGACCTCAGCTGGCTCGGCCTCAACACCCTGGACGATATCGCGCGGGTGGCCGCGGCCGCGGCTCGCCATGAGCGTCAGGTCAGCGTGGCGGTCAGGATCCAGCCGTCCGGCGTCGATTCAGCTTACCTCGGGCCGGGCAGCAGGCTCGGTTTCCGCGTGGACGACGGCAGTGCGATGGAGGCGGTGCTGGCCGTGCTGCGCCAGCCTCGGCTCATGCTGCTCGGCCTGCACTCGCATACCCAGGTACGCCAGGTTGAGCCGGCCCTGCACGCCGCCGCGGTGCGCTCCTCGTTCGAGTTCGCCGCGGAGGTCTCGGCGCAGACGGGCACGGGCATCCAGACAGTCAGCATCGGCGGCGGCCTCGCCGACCGCGGGCAGATGCGGCGTCAGGGCCTCGACGTGGACGCCTTCGGCGCCGCCCTGCTGGCGGTGAGCGAGCCGCCCGGGCTCGCCCTGGAGCCGGGCCGTTTCCTCGTGAGCGACACCGCCGTCGGGCTCACCAGCGTGCTCGCCAGGACCGGGAGCCGCGGGCAGCCGCCGTGGCTCATTGTCGACCTCGGGACCCAGGTACTCGTCCCCTTCGAGGGACGGGAGTTCGAGGTGTTCGCCGCGGAAACCAGCCGGGGCGCCGAGATCAGCATGGGGGTGGGCGATCGGATGTCCTCTTACTCGGGTATCGTCAACCATTCCGCGCGCCTGCCCACCGACGTCGCCGGAGGGCCGCTGGTAATAGCCGATGTGGGAGCATACACTTCTTCCGTTGCCCAGCAGTTTATGTATGGACTGCCCGCTGTCATACTTGTCGATGGCGAGGAAATACTCACGCTGAGCAATCCGCAGGGCGCGGAAGAATGGGCCAGCCAGTTTTCCGAAAACGGCGCAAGTTGACCGGCGCGATGGATGCTGAGCTAATCGGCCGGGCCGCTGAGCTAGGCCGGACAGCACTGCGGGAAAACGCCGCGGAAACGGACGCGGCGGATATCTTCCCGGCGCGTTCCGTACAGGCGGCAAGGGAAGCCGGGCTGCTGCCGCTGACCGTGCCGCAGCGATACGGCGGGCTGGAGGCATCGCTGCCGACGGCCTGTCGGGTGATTGAGGAGCTGGCGGTCGGCTGTACCGCCACCGCACTGATCCTGTCCATGCACTGGATCTCGCTGTACTACCTGGGCGACTGGTGCCTGGCGCCGGCCGAACCGGATGAGGCGAGAGCACTGGAGGAGCTCAGGGAGCGGGTCTTCACTGACGTGATCGCCGACGGCGCCCTGCTCGCGAGCTGTTACGGCGAGCCCGGGTCAGGCTCCAACATCTTCCTGCCGTTCACCCAGGCCGAGCCGGTCGCGGACGGCTGGCGGGTCACCGGCCGCAAGTTCGGCACGCTAGCCGAGGCCGCCTCCTACCTCGCGCTGCACGCGGTCGTCACGGCGGGATCGCAGGCCCGGTCGGTCGTCCAGTTCATTGTGCCGACCGACACTCCCGGCATCACCATCAGGCGGCTGAGCGGGCTGGTCGGAGTGCGCGGGGCGGCCCCCTGCGCCGTCGAGTTCGAGTCGTGCCTCATCAGCGAGCGCTACCGCTTCCTGCCGCCCGGGTGGTTCGGGCCGACCAATGAGGCCTACCCGTACGCGACCCTCCTGGTAACGTCCCCTTACGCCGGGGCGGCGCGCGCGGCGATCGAGGCGGCGACCGAGTTCTCGCGGCTGCGAACGCTCCAGGGTTCAGCCGGCCCGCTGGCGGCGCGGCCTGAGGTCCGGGCGGCCATCGCGCAGCTGGCGGTCGACTACGAGATGGCCCGGTCGCTGCTCTACCGGGCGGCCGAGTCGGCCGTGCCCTCCCCCGGCGCCGACGTCCGGGTGCTCAACGAAGCGGCCAAGGTCGGGGTCACCGGCATGGCCACCCGGGTGTGCACCGCCGCGCTGCAGATGTCCGGAGCCCGCAACCTGATGCGCCCGTCACCGCTTGAGCGCCTGGCCCGGGACTCACTGGCCGGGCCGTTGCATCCGCCGACGGCGGATCAGTCGCTGGCGACCATCGGAGGCCTCCTGCTCGGAACCCCGGGTGCGGCCGGGTCGGACACCGCGGAAAGACCACTGGAGCAGCCCGCGCCTTGGTGGTGGGCGGGTAGAGGCGATGGCCGTGAGTGATGAGCTGACCATCTCGGGCCGCGTGGTCCGGGTCGAGCGGCTGAAGACCGTGACGTTCGTCTGGTGCTGGCGGCCGCCCGATGTCATCCAGTGCGTACTGCCCTCGAGCATGGAGCCGCGTCCGGCCCTCGGGGCGTACATGACCTTTGCCGGCGAACCGCGGCCCTACGGCGGGCGCCGGACCGACTGCTATCCGGTGGAACTAGCGGTCAGTCAGGCCGAGATCCTCGGGATGCCCGGACGGCAACGGCAGGGGCAAGGACTAGACGGCCTTGACCATGCGCGCTTCACCTTCGGGAGATGCCTCGCCATCGCCGAGGCCCAGCGGCTGCTCAGCGACGAGGGCCTGGTCCGCGTCGACCTGCCCCTGGTCGTCGGGGCCGAGGCGCAGGGAGGCGGGACCACGCCCTTCCGCCTGATTCACGACGACGAGTTCGCCTTCCTCACCGTGAACAGCCTCGTCGGGCACCATGAGTACATCGCGACGGGATGTCCCGGCGTGTTTCAGCTGTCCCGGCTGTACTGGCAGCACCGCTCATCCAGCCGGGCGTACCTGACGGAGATCAATCTGGTCGAGTTCTCCCTGGCCGGCGCGGGCCGGGACCGGCTCATCGAGATGGCCGAGCACGTCATGGAGCGCATCAGGGAAAAGCTCGCAGACACATTCGGAGAGCTCACACGCGTCACCCGGCCGCTGTCCGGGCTGCCGCGGCTGCACTTCCCGGAAGCCGCGGAGCATGCCGCCCGGTCCGGCGTGGTACTGCGTTCCCCCCACGTTCTGCCGCGAAAAGCGGTGAGCGCGATCGCCGCGTCGCTCGGCGCGCCGGCGTTCTGGCTGCTCGGACCGCCGGCGGACACGACGCCGTACTACGTGCGCCCGGTGGACGGCAGCGATCCCCCGGTCAGCCAGGCGGTCGACCTGTACCTGCCGGAGATCGGAGAGGCGGCATCGGGCAGCGAGTGGGTCACCGACCCCGCGCACCTCACCCGGACGGCCGGCGAACCAGGCACGGAGGCCTACCTCGCGGCGGTCAAGCGGGGGATTCCCGCCGGAAGCGGCGGCTTCAGCCTCGGCCTGGACCGGCTGCTCATGTTCCTGCTTGGCCAGCCCGGCGGCCAGGACAACCCGGCCCTGCGCGCGGCCCCGCCCGTCGACTCGCGCGAGGTGACCCTCGTCGAGCCGTACCGGCTCCGGCCAAGACAGGCCGCCGAGCTGGCTGACGCCAGCGAGCGGATGACCCGGGCCCTCAGCTGGCTGGACGGCCTGGGGGTGCGCCCGTGCATGACGAGCTTGCTCGCCGAGCCCTGGCTCCGCTCGCTCGCCGTGGACGCGCCCGTCGTTGACTACTTCGGACGTGCGATCGCGCTGACCCCGACCCGGCACCCGCAGCATCACCGCCTGCTAGCGGAGTGCCCGATGAGCGTGTACGAGCTTGGTCCGGTAGGCGGCGGGCCGAGCTTCGCGGCGCCCCGGTGGACCCTCGACGTGTCGGCCATCCAGCCCGACCTCGCCGATCTGGAGGAAATGACGGAGACGCTGATCCGGTTGCTCAGCGCGCCGGGTCAGCCCGACCTGACCCGCGAGCCCCTGGCGCCGGGACGTCCGGGGTACTTCGCCGGCCAGGCCGACGGCCACGGACTCAGGGCCACGCAGTGGTCGGCCGGGGGCCGGCCAGTCGCCTGGGCGGGCCGGTGGCCGCAGCATGTCAGTGACCTGCCGCATGCTCTCGGGAGTACCCCGGGCGCCGACTTGTCCGGGCTCACTGACTTCCTCGCGGCGGGCGCGCCCCCGGCCGGCGGGCTGACCATCGACGTCAGCGCCCTTCCGGGGCTCAGCTGGCCCAGGTACGCGATGAGGGCTGCCGCCCGCTAACACCGCAGAACAAACTTTCAAGCACGTTACGCATTTGGAGTCGCACGATCATCGGGGGACTCCGGGCGCAGCGTTTTGAGGTTGGTTCATTGCGGTAGCATAGGCCCGGGTTTTCACGTGTAAAGCTTTGCGGATCGAGGTGCTCGGCGAATTGAGATTGGGGCATTGGTCGTTTTTGACGCCATCGGCAAGGCTGGCAACAGGGGGCGCCTGACGAGTGCGCTTGGCTCCGGACTGGTTCAGCCGTTCCTAGTGATTTACCTCACCCGGTTCCGCCATCTTCCAATATTCGCCGCCCTGCACCATAGCGATTCTCGCGGTCACCTGTCGGGTTCCAGAACTCGGCCCGTGGTCTTGACCTGGGCTTCTACGCGGCCCACTCGTATTCGTTCAAGAGGGTCTGGGTCAGTTGGGCTGTGAGGGTCTTGCCGGCGTGATGGGTTGCGTCGAGAGCGTTGGCCGTGCCGTTGAGGCTTGGCACTTGAGTTCGAGGTTGTTTCCGGCCGGGTCGCGGATGAACACCGCGTAGTAGTCCGGTGCGTACTCCGGCCACAGCCGAGGCCCGTGGAGGATCTCGCCGCCGAGTGCGGTGGCGAACTCGTGGACAAGTCGGACGGTCGTCTCGTCCTCGACCCTGAGCGCAAGGTGGGTCTGGCGACCACCGGGGTCGGTCGCTAGGGAGAAGAACAGCTGGGCTGGCTGGCCAGGTAGGGCGTACCCGATCAGGGTCGGCGTGTCGAAGGTTCGCGCACCCCCGGCCAGGCTGACGACCTGGTCGTACCAGTCGCCGATGGCGTTCAGGTCGTCGACTTGCAGGACAACGTGGTCGAGCAGGGTCATGGGCTCTCTCCAGTCCTTCTGTGGCCCCGCTCTACGGCTGCGGCCTCCCGTAGCGCCGGACAACCTCGCTGGCGAACTTCTGGAGGGTCGGGAGGTGGCTGGCGATGGCTTGGGCCATGTTGCCGGGTCTGATGAGTCTGACACGCATTGAGTGCCTCCGGTGGGATGGAAACGGGGATCGAACTGGTGGTTCGTGTTTTGGTGGGCGGCGCCGCGATCCGTCCGAGCGTCGGGCGCCCCCCACCACGTGTTGTTGCCAGAGTCTGAGTTCTCAGATCAGTGCGCTGACGATCTCGTCGTGTCGGGCTCGAATACTCGACCGGGGCGGTGACCTGCGTGTTCTGGTGCAGCGTGAAGCTGTCAGGCGGCTACCTGGTACTCGTGTGTGAGTCCGCTAAGGACTTGTTTCCGGCGGATCCGGTGCGCGGCGAGGTTGACTTCGGATGGCGGGGAGCCGGTGCGAGCTGGCCGAGGGCGCGGTGCGGCCGGGCTGTGTTGTAGTGCAGGAGATATTCGGTCAGTACCTGGCGCAGGTGACGTTCGTTAACGATCAGCAGCCGGTCGAAGAGCTCCCGGCGCAGGGTGCCGATGACTCTCTCGCAGATCGCATTTGCTCTGGGTGCCTGTGGTGGGCTGGCGAGAATCCTGATGCCCTCAGCCATGACCACGGCGTCGAAGGAGCCGGTGAATTGTCCTGCGCGATCCCTGATCAGGAACTTGATTGAAGTCGCGCGTGTGCCGAGGTCCATCAGGAGGCTGCGGGCTGCTTGTGTCGTCCACGCGCCGTCGGGGTTGGCGGTGATGCCGGCCAGGTGAACGCGACGGGTGCCGTGCTCGATGACGATCAGGGCGTAGATGCGATGCAGGAGGACCGTGTCGATGTGGACGAAATCGGCCGCGAGGATGCCGCGGGCCTGCGCGGTCAGGAACTGCTTCCAGGTCGGCCCTCCGCGGCGGGGTGCGGGATCCATCCCGGCATCGTGCAGGATCTGCCACACCGTGGATGCGGCGATCGGGTGGCCGGGTCTGACGAGTGTGCACGGTCGCCCAGGATGACGATGTAGGCGCGGGTTTGCGTCACTGACGTTGCGGATGTGTTCGGGCAGCCTTGAGGGGTTGTCCGTTTTGGTGTGCGACGGCACGGTGATCACGTCGGCATGGGTGCGGCCCTCCCGTTTCTTCGTTTGGCCACGGAGACGGGAGGGCCGCTGGGTTGACGCGCGGAGGCGTCGTGCTCACGGTAAACGGTGACCTGTGGGGTTCCAGGACTCCGCTACGGGTCCTGATCTGGGCTTCTATGCGGCTCGCTCGTATTCGTTGATGAGGCCGCCGAGGACGGGCCGGCGCTTGATCCGCTTCCGAGAGAGGTCCGCGACAAGGTGGTCGGGCCGGGGCGGTTGGAGCTGGAGGCTGCGATGGGGGCGCCGTCCGTTGTAGTGGGCCTCGTACTCGGCCAGGACCAGCAGCAGATGCCGCTGGCCGAAGATCAGCATCCGGTCGGTGACCTCGGTCCGGGCGGTGAGCACGAACCGTTCCGCGTAAGCGTTCGCGCGCGGGCTGCGCGGCGGGATCTTTACGGCCTCGATACCGGCATCGGCCAGGACTGCGTCAAACGATACGGTGAATTGCCCGGCCCGGTCGCGGACAAGGAACCGGAAGTCCGCGGCGCGATCACCCAGATCCATCAGCAGGTTGCGGATCTGCTGTACTGTCCACGGCCCGTCCGGATTCGCGGTCACGCCGAGGAAGTGCACGTAGCGGCTGCCGACCTCCATGACGAACAGGCAGTACAGGCGCTGGAGGGTCACCGCGCAGTCGACGTGGAAGAAGTCGGTGGCGAGCATCGTGGATGCCTGGGTGTGCAGGAACTGCCGCCACGTCGCGTCGATGTGCCGCTTGGGCGCCGGGGGATCTTCAGTGTCTTGAGGACCCTGCGGACGGTGGATGCGCTGACCCGGTGGCCGAGCTTGAGCAGCTCACCCTGGATCCGCTGGTACCCCCAGCCGCTGTTCTCGGTGGCGAGCCGCTCGATGAGCGCGGCGATCTCCGCGCTGACTGGCGGTCGTCCTGTCCGGTGCGGGTAGGTCCACTTGCGGGTGACCAGGCGGCGGTGCCAGCGCAGGACGGTGCCGGGCGTGACCAGCCGGTGTATCCGCAGCGTTCCCGGCAGGAGCCGGATCAGCGCGGCGAGGACCGCCCGGTCGGCCCAGTCGAGCCGGGGCCGGGGATTGGCGCGGCGCAGCACGGCGATCTCGTGCCTCAGCACGAGCAGCTCCGCGTCCTTGGAGGCCGATGACCGGCCGAGCAGGACCAGCCAGCCGCAGAGCCGGACGAACATGAGGTAGAGCAAGCGCAGGGACACGAATGATCATCATGTCTTACGTCCGACCCAAGCGTATCGCCGCAGCTCACAGGCCACGCAGACTTCTGGCACCCCACAGGTGCATGGGCCGCAAGGGACTGGCCGGTCGGTTCGCCCGCTCACCGTGACCCCCCGAGAGCGAACTCAACGGTCAGAGCACATTGGTTTTTTGGTGCACTCGGTCCTCCGGCATGAACCCCCCATCGCGAGGGCTCCCGCAGACAAACCGTCGATCTTCGCCGAAGCGTAGACATGGCCCTCATCTGACTTGCTCATCACATCGGCGGGGCGGCGAGGCACATGCCCGTAGGGTTCCATAATTGTGTCGTGGTCTTTGAGCTGCGATATCACGATTGAACGACGGCGGGTACATGGCAGGTATACAGGAGGTACGTCTGCTTTCGGAGGCAGGCCACAGTAGCCAAGCGGCAATGGCGGTCAAATTCCGTACTGCCCTGGGCGGTGACTACGGTCCGCGACCCCCGCATTTGCGTGATTCCCCTAGCCCTAGTGCCCTAGTTGCTCGCTCCGTGCTTGCTCGGACGCGCCGGTACGGGCCGGTAGCAGCCGTCATTATCCGGTACGACGTCCTCCATAGCAGGGACACGTCTTCGCTGGTACGGACGTAAAGACGCAGGTAGTGGCGGGGGAACCCTCGAACAGAGCAGCGGACTCTTAATCTGCGGGTTCGGGGTTCAAGTCCCTGGCGGCGCACCCATCTGACCTGGGTTTATGCCCGTTTCGGGTCCCCTCGTGCGGGCCGTTTTGGGGCCATGGTTGCTCCACGGTTGCTCGTCAGTCGGGACCTAGTCGCTGGGACCGCGCCAATCTCCTGGCATCGGGGCCGGGATTGGGCCAGGTGGTCTAGACCTTTCGCTCGAATGCCCGGTTTGGTCTACCCTACCGATGTCGCAACGCAGCGTGATACCTCCTGGCAGGCGGACGGCTAGAGCCGCCGGGCCGACGCGGCCCGGAGCCGCAGCCGACAGAGCCAGAATCTCCTTGTCCGCGCTCACGCCGGGACTTGAGGACCGGGCTCCCGCAACGGCGGGGCCAGCTCGGCCGCAGCCTCCAGCAGCCGGGCGACATCCTCCTGGCTGCAAAGGTAAGGCATGCGGCGGTGAGCGACGAGGGAATACCCCAGGTGGGTGGTACCTCGGCGGCGGAGTCGATGGTCGCCAGGTAGGGGGCGAAACCCCTACCTGGCGCCAGCGGTGATCGGCGAGCCGCAACTCGTGCTCACCGACGTGCCCACCCCGAGATGCTTGCGATCGCCCGCCTGCTGATCAGCAGCCAGCGCACCCCTGGCATCCAGCCTCAGGACATAGCCGCACGGCGCGGCTTCCCCCACCCTGACAGCCCGCACCCGCTCGACCCACTCCAGGGCCGTCCGTCCCGATTACCCCGCGCCAACGAGAGGCGCCAGTTTGCCACGGAGCGTGGCTATCAGCCCAGACGCGAGTGTGTGATCTGCCGTTCGGCGCAGCTGTCGCGTCGTTGGTTGTGCCGCTCGGCACCATGCAGATCGAACATTCTGTCCCGCGCTGTCGGCCCCGTGTGCATGCTCGACTTCGTTGGCCTGCTGGCAGGTCTACCGCACATGCCGAATAGGGTGCGTTGTCTGACTGCAAATGACGTCCGCAAGTATAAGCAGCATAGGTACTTATGTGTCACGGCGAGCTGGTTGTATCGATCCGATAGCTAGGCAGTCCTAGGTTGGGTTGCAGGTGTGATTCGTTTGCTCGTTGGAGATAATGTACTTCCCTATAATTGTATCTATTGGCTCTCCGTAATAGGATCCGGAGCTTGTTCTCGGCGATTGCTGAACAAGAGCTAGCTGGTCGGATGTGACACTTATAACGTAGTACTTACGAGTTACGCATCCAGCTGGTGAGTCAGCGAAGTATTGTCGTCCGGTGATGTTTTTCATATCCCATGCTAGGTAGTATTCGCTGTGCTTGACCGTACCGCTCCGTCCCTCATCCAAGAGTTGCACCACGACAAAGAGCTGGCTGCCGGGCGGCGCTGCACACCGCAAGTTGGCCTGAACCGTAAACGTAGATGCCGACGTAACGGCGCCTGAAATCCCGGCTGCCTGCTGGCAAGCCTTTAGCGAGATGGAGGATTTCGGTGATAGCAGGATCAGCGGTACGCCCGCGCTGAGCATAACGACGACAGTCGCCGCAGTGGAGGCTGGCCTTGCATGTCTCCACCATTTCCAATATTTGCCATTTCTCCTGATCGCAATTATGGCAATGCCAGCGCTGATTGCTGTGGCGACAATCACTAGACACAGGCCGGTATTGAAGGCGATCCTGTTTCCGTTGATCAGCGAGATTACCGGTCCGACTGCGGCGGCCATTGCGGCAAGAGCGGCGAACACCGTCGCGATCTGCTGAAGTACGCTCGGAGGCTGCACCTTGTCTGGTCCGTCGGGTTTCCTGTCATCGTCCACGGTCCACATCCATTCGTGATGGCCTATGCATCCGCTCGGCTCTTGGGATGACACTAACTCCGGTCGCAACTCCATCCTCGCCCCAACTTGGGAAATCTACCTCGGGTAGAAATGATTAGTTGACCCGAACCTGACAAGAGGCGCCGTGGCGCTATCAAGGTTGACAGCAGTGCAGTTCAACGGTATTCCATTCGATTCCTGAGCGGTACAAGGTATGGCGGCAACGGCTCCGACGCACCAAGAGATCTGCCGCCGTGTTTGGACGGCTTACCTCGCCGGAAAGGCCGATGACGGAAGTAACCATGTCGCGCCATTCAGCAACGGGTACAGCAGTTGCCCCGGTGGTAATAGACCTCTGGTACTTGATAGCACCCTGCGTCTCCTAAGGTTCGAGGTTAGGGAAGGTCCGACATGCCGAATTGGGACTGCTATGCACCAAGCAAAGAAGAATATGACTTCTTCTTAACGAGGCGCTAGGATAGTCGTTTGCGCATGGGAATAAAGCACTCGTGACGAGAAACCTTCTGGCTGCCGGGGCCTTCGTAAATCGAAGTAGCATTGAAGATTCCCTTCCCCCAATCAACGTATCCCAGATGACGCCACAGGCTCTCGGCGCTCACGTTTCCCGGCATTACCCCTAGGCTCACGAATATGAATCCGCGGATACGGGCGCGGGCTTCTAGTTCCGTCACAATCGAGCTCCCTATGCCGCGGCCGCGATAGCTCTCAAGGACCTCAACTGAGCGAATTACTGGCGTGCAGGGAAACTCTTCGGCCAGCGCGGGGATAACATATCCATCCCAAAGGATGATTCCCTGCCCGACAGGCAGCCCCTGACTCCAGGCGGCTATGTAGTCGAGGTGACCGGCCGTTTGATGTGAGATAAGCCACTCGCGTTTGAAAGTACCATGAATCTGCGGGATCGAAGCTGCGAGTGCCGCAATATCTTCACGGCGAACATCCCGGATCTCCCAAGGAATCTTATGAGACACGCCACCAGCCACTTGACCTCCCGAACGATCCTCGCTAATCGCCCCGCGGCGTTGAGCACCTTTAACTCGGTTCCACAATTTGTGCACTTATTGATGTTCGGATTTGGTCGAGATTCCCCAAGCTGCCGCCCAGCGGCTCACGGACCGCTGGGCGGCAGGTTGTGATCCTCGCCCCCTGGGACGGCGCACGTAGGCTCAGCCGAGCGTCACCGAGCAACTGGCATCGACGGCTGCGCCAGCCTTCTCGTTCTCGGTGGCGGCCGTGGTCGCTGCTGCGGCCAGTACGCAGATCACGGTCCCGATGGGCCCGAGCCCTGCTCCGTCTACGGCTCCGGAATCGCAGTTCTGGTCGGTGGAGAGGATGCAGGGCGGGTGTTCCCCGTTGTCGGTCGCGCGCATGTACCACTGGGCGAGGGCCCAGCGGGACTTGGGACCGAAGTGGCCGGACGTATCGATTCCCAGACTGGGCGAGGTGTTAGCCACCATCGTCTGCCATTCCTCGACGGCATCGAGTGTCTGCGGGCCGTATACGCCGTCAATGGCGATGTCCGTACCCAGGATCATGTTCATCCAAGTCTGCAGGCTGACGATGCAGGTACCAGTCGTGCCCAGGTACATGACACCGCACTCGCTCATCTGCAGCGTGATGGTGTAGGGCTGGCCGGCCGGGACAACGGTGTCGGCGTGCGCCGACGGGGCGAGCGCGATAGCGGTACCGCCCAAAGCCGTGGTCAGGGCGATGGCCGCGGCGCCGATCCGGCGGCGGGCGGGCGAGAGGTTGAGCATGGTGGCTCCTCGCAGATCGGGGACCTCGACGGCTGTTGCCGTCCAGGTCCTACCGTCGCGCAGGCCCGTTTCCCGCACTCGTCCCAACTTGGGAAATCCCGGTCGGCTATAAACGAGTAGCCGACTCAGAGCGGCGATGACTAACCCCGGACATCGCGGAGGTGGACACCATGCAGTCCTATGATCGCCCGCTGCCGGTTCCGGCGCAATGGAAAGCCTGGCGGCAACGGCTCAGAAGCCACCAGGACGAACTACTGACCGTGTTCGAGCACCTCACCCTGCCGAAACAGCGCACACCGGAAGAAGTCGATCGGCGGGTCAGCCGCGCTGCGGCGCTCTGCGACGCCGCCTTGTACATGCTGTGGCTGGGTGGAATCGCCCCTAAGAAGGCCAGCGGACGCCTCAAGCAAGAACAGGTCAACCTAATCGACTTGCGGCCGGGCGATATCGTTGCGTTCGTAGGATCACTTACGGTTAACGGCGTATCCGACATGGAATTCACGGAGCTGACAAGAAGGGAATTCGATCAGTGCTGGCACGAAGGGCGCGACTTTCGCAGAGACCTGATCGCCTATCTTTTTCGGCCTGAGGTCTACATTGCTCGTGCGCTCCAATCCCAGGAAGACATCCGGAATCTTCTCGATAGCATCGACGATTTCTCGGATTTTGTCATCGCCGCCGCCTCGAAAGAAGTACGGTCCGCCGCCAGCGACCCACTCGTGGCACTGGGGAGCCTCGTCGCCGCGAGCCTTCCACGGGATGACCAGGTCCAGCGCCTGGTGGCCGTCATCAACGAGCAGTCCCGCGCGTCGTGGACCGCGCTCTACAGCGACGCGCTAGCCCGCTACGGCCGCCGCCTCCGCGATGGCCTGAAGGTGCAGGACTTCACCCGAATGGCTGCCATGCTCACCGAAGGCGCACTAGCACACTCCCGCTACGACAGCGCCGAGGTCTCCTCAGCGGACATGCTCGCAGGCGTCCAGCTGCTGGTAAATGCATTCGTCGCCCGCACCGAGATAGTCACCACGGCCAACGTCACCATGGCGGATGACCGGACGCTACGCCGGTACCGGCGTCACTTTGTGCTAAATGAGAACCTGAACCCCGACGAGAAGACGCTCAGGACGCTCCAGAAAGCACACCTGGATGGGTTCGCTTACTCGAATTTGGATGTGATGCTCGGCGACCCGTTCTTCGACCTCGATAACTACCTGAACCGGATGATGACCTCCAAGCATGGCGGCCTTTGCTACCAGCTGAACTATTCCCTCGCACTGGTCCTTCGGGCGGTCGGGTTTGATGTCGCCTATCTGTGGGGCACCGTCAGCAAGAAACGCGGCGTACCAGGAACGCCGTCCGGAAATCATCTGGGCCTGCTCGTCACTGTTAACGGACGTGAATGGCTCGTAGACGCTGGTTTGGGGGACGGGCCACGCGAGCCAGTGCTCCTTGTCCCGGGGACGATCCGGCAGGGCCCCTTCTGCTATGAACTGGCCGAAAGCCCCGGGAGCTGGACGTTGGTCCACGATAAACGAGGGACCTTCACGGAAGTCGTTTTCTCCAAAACGCCTGTGGAAATGCACGCATTCCGGCGTCCAGCTGATGAGCAGATAAATGCTGCAGACTCCAGCTGGCTCCATACCTTGGCCGTCATGCATCGCCGCGAAAACGAAGTCCATCTGCTGCGAGGCCGCGTATACGAAGTGGTCGGCGAGCAAGGCCAGCCCGATCACCTGGTGCAGTCGCGCCAGGAATGGCTTGACGTACTGTCCTCAAAATTCGGCCTATACCTTGGCAACGTGAGCGAACGTCAGCAACGCGACCTATGGGACAGAATATGCACAGATCATCACGAATGGGACGAGCAGCAGAAGCGGCAAGGGGCGGAAGAGCGGGCAGCTTGCACTGCGACAGCCGAACCAACTAGACGCTGAGTGCCAGCGTCCCTGGCGGGGACGATTACCTAGCGGCTTGCATGGAAAATCAGATCACGGCGGCGGCCCAGTCGCCGCGGGCGAACCCGTACACGAAAGTGCGTTCCGCGTATAAACGCCGACTTTACCGCCAATGATACGTCTGCTTCACTACGGCGGATGCAGAATGCTTCAGCGTACTCACATGCCGCGATTAGGGGCGTGACTGTGGTCAGTCCCGGTGGGTTACGAGTTGGGCGAGTTGCCGGAGGAACCCAGGTTCGTAGTGGCAAGTGACGTGCTGGACGTTCCAGAGGCCCGATCCGCGGATTTCGGCTCGTTCGGCGTAGTGGCCGAGCCAGCTGGTGCTGGGCAGGTCTGGGCCGCCGGTGAGGCAAGACAGCAGAGCGATGCTGTTGCTCTCGAGGTAGCCGCGGTCGGGCCTGGCGGGAACGTTGAGCCACAGGAACGGCATCGCCCTGATGTGGCGGCTGACCGCGCGTTCGGCGCTGGCTTCCTGGCTGGCACGCTGACCGGGCGGGCGGTGGCGGTCAAGCCAGGACGAGAGCAGGTCGCCGTACAGGCCGGCCAGCAGCCACCCGTACAGGTAGTCGCGCTGCACGTCGGAGGGTGTGGACGCCGAGGTGCCTGCTCGTCGCGTCAATCTCGCCGCGATCGATCACGCGAAGATTCTCCTGCCTGTCCGCTGTATCAGCCACTCGTTTCGCCGTCGACTCCAGCACGTCGACGTCCGCTCATGCGTCGGCAGCGCTATCCGCCCGCTGGGCAGCGCCGTCCGGGACTGCGTGCCGTTGGGGCTAGGCGTCGCCGGGTATCTGGTGGCTGGCTTCGATTTGGCCGGTGAGTGTGGCGTGGCCGATGAGGGCGGCGACGTCTTCGGCGGACTGGTGGGCGAGCTGGGGCAAGACGCTTGTGTAGGTGTCGGCGGCGATGGTGATGGAGGATAGGCCGAGGGTTTCCTGGACGACCTTCATGTCGTGGCCGGCGGCCAGCAGGAGGGTGGCGGCGCCGTGGCGCAGGTCGTGCAGCCGGATTGGGGGCAGCCCGGCGAGGTAGGCGATCTGCTCGAACATGTCAGTGACGGCGGCCGGGTGCAGGGGGGTCCCGTGGGGGCTGGTGAACTCGAACCCGGTCTCCATCCAGGCATCCGCGGCGGCTTCTTTTTCTTTGTCCTGCCGGTGCCGGTGGGCGCGGATCTCGGCCACGGTGCCGGTGTCGAGCACGACCTGCCGCTCCCCCGCATCCGATTTCGGAGCGCCCTGGGCCGTTTCCCAGCCGAGCTGGATGATCTGCCAGCGGATGGTCGTCACCGCGGTGCGCAGGTCGGTGTCGGGCCGGCGCAGCCCGCAGGCTTCGCCGCGGCGCAGCCCACGGGTGGCGATCAGCCGCCACATCGCCCGCAGCCGGTGCCGGGCGGCAGCGGCGAGGAAGACCTGGGTCTGGGCCGGGGTCCACGCCATGACCGGTGACGGGCGGGGCGTGGCGATCCAGATGTCCAGCGGGCTGACCCGTCCGCCGTTCGCCCGCGCCCGCGCGGCGGCCAGGCGCGCCTCGAAAACGTTGTGCCAGGCCCGGACGCGTCCGTCGGTCCAGACCAGCGGCCTGGGCCGGTCCCCGGCGGGCAGTTCGATCAGGGCGGCGACGTTGACCATCAGCATGCCGGGGTGCTGCCTGATGTAGGAGGCGATCGCCGATCGCAGGGTGGCGCGGATCCGCTGCCGGGTGGCCGGGCCGACGGGCCGGCGGCCCTTGACCTTCTCCCGCCGCATCAGGTCTTCGCTGGCACGGGCGGCGATGATGGCCTCATTCAGGTCATCGATGGCCTCGAATACCGAGGCGACGTCGGTGACCCGGAGCCGGTCGATGCTGATGTGCCCGATGTGCGGCTGGTAGTACAGCCGGATGTGGCTGGCGTAGCCGCGGGCCGTGCCCGGCCGCAGTTTCTTCTTGGCAGTCAGCCATTCCTGCAGCCATTCACCAACCGTGGGCGGGCGGGCACCGGGGTCGTGGCCGCCGCCGACCGCCTTGCGGACCCGGGCCGGGTCGGGCAGCGTCCGGGTTTCCTGGACGGACTTGGTGATGGCGTCGGCGATGCGGATAGCGGTCCCGGTGTCGCCCGGGTCGGCGATGGCCAGCAGTTCCCGCGCCTGGTCCATTTCCTGCTCGGCTTCGGCCTGGGTGGCGAACCCGCCGCGGCGCAGCGGGTTCCGCCGCGAGCCGTCAGCATGCGGTGGCAGTTCGAGCTGGTAATGCCACCGCCCGTGGGCGGGGTTCCAGGTGCCGTTGCCGCGGCGCAGCCGGGGGCATGTGCGGCCGAGCCGCTTGCCGTCGGCGCCGTGGCAGCCGCACTGCTTGTAAGTGATTCCGTCACCCATCAGGCTCCTCCGTTGTCCCGGCGCATCGTGGTACAGGCCAGCAGGCCCGCCGGGCGGGTGCGCCCGGCAACGGGCCGGCTGGTGCGGGATGGTTGAGCCCGCACCGCCATGGCCGGTGCCGGTGCTAGGCGCATGCTGCGGCGGCGGCCGGAGCGGCGGCCACTGACGTCCGGCGTGGAATCCGCTGGCCTGGTGCATCCACGCTTGGCTGGTTGCGGGCTGTCAAGCCGCCCCATCTGCCATTGCCCAGGTCCGGCCGGGCCTCCGCCCGGCCACCCGCCCCATCTGCGGATACGTGCTGCCCAGACCGCAAATGCGGCAGCTTACCGCTGCCCAGGCCATATCTACGGCGGGCCGGTGCCTGCGGCTGCGGGCGGGCACCGGCGCTTGCGTGCCCGGCCAGGGACAGCGGGGGCGTACGGCGCACCAGGCAGAACAAACCGGCCCAGTCAGCCGGCCAGCGGTCCATGCCAATGCTTGCTTACGTGCGTTGCCGCCCGGGATTCTGGCGGTACCGGGGTCATCCGGCTCCGCCGGTGCCGGGGACGGGCAGGCCGAGGACGGCCAGCAGCCCAGCGGTCGGGACCAGCCAGGTCTTCCCAGCCCGGATGACGGGGCAGGGGAACCGCCCGGCCCGGGCCAGCTCATAGGCCCGGGTCCGGCCCAGGCCGAGCGCCCGGCCCGCGGTGACCAGATCGCTAACCGCCGGCAAGGCGGCGACCTCGGCCAGGGTCAAGGACCGCGTCACCATAGCGCCCGCCGTCTGCCGGGAGCGGACCAGCAGCCTGCCGGGACGCCCGGCCCGGTGATCTGGCCCGGGCCATGACGATGATCCCCCTGGTCCCGGGGGTCCCGGGCGGCGGCCGACGGCACTGGCCTGCCGTCCCCTTCGCGCGGGGCCGGATCACCGACCGGCGGGCAGGCCCGGCTGGCCTGCTGCCCGGGACCGGCCCCATCCACGCTCCACTTGGCCTGGGCCGTCAAGTCCAGCCCCAGGCCGGGCCGCCGTCCCCGCCGGCCTGGTGCCAGGGACGCCGGGCTTGACACGCGGCGGGGAGCGGAGCGTCGATCATCGCCGGCGGTGGTCCCCCGCCGCGAGCTGGGCGCGGGCATGGCAGGCAGCCTGGCCTGCGGTCACCGCAGGGAACACCGCGAGCCCATCGGCAGGAGATATGGAGGCTGATCATGATCGCTACCCCCGGAAACACCGGCCCAGCTACGGCCGGCCCGCAGGCTGCGGGATGGGAGGTCCCGGCAGATGAGGTGCCGGACGAGGACGTGAACGTGCTGTTGCTGGCCGGGCAGCGCCCGCCAGCCGACGGCACCTGGCTGTGGGTCACTATCGCCGAGGGCAGACCGGGCGGAGAGTTCACCGCGCTGTTCCTGCCGCAGAACCGGCCATGTGCCAGCGGCGGGGACGTGCTGCTGCACCTGGCCACGGCCGCGGATCCGTGGGAGCAGGCGGCGGCACCAGCCGTGCGGGTGCGGGTGCGGGCGGTGGTGGCCGGGTCGCTGGTCCCGGTCGCGTCCTGGGACCACCTGGCGGCCGGCGGCTGGCCCGAGACCGTCCGCGCCACGGCCGCGTTCGCCATGGGCGCGCTGAAGGAACTGCAGGAACACGGCGCCGACGTCGGCGTCCGCCACCAGGTCGACCTGCAGACCGCAGCCGAAAACGCCACGGCCGGGTTCCCCGGCCTGCCGGTGACGGTGCGGGCACCAGCGCAGGGCTGATCCCGGACGATCCGCTGGTACGGGGGCGTGCGCCACACGGCGCGCGCCCCCGTCGCCGTGATCACCATGCGGGCCGCCCACGGGGCCCAGCCAGGCGGCAAACCCGCACCGGAACCGCCCCAGCCGGTCCCGGGCACGATGCGGCCGGTAGCGCCGTGTTCGCCCGCGTGTGCGCGCCAGCGCGCACACGCGGGCCGGTTCACGCGGCGGCCCGCATGCCGGGGCCGGGCGGTGCGCCCGGATAGGCGGCGGCTGCGGCAGCCAGCAGCCGGAGCGCCGCGGCGGCCTGGTGCGGCACGGCCCGAACCGCGGCGGTGTGCCGGCCGGTCCCGGCACACCAGGCCAGCCAGCCGCCGGGGACTGCCCGGATCGGCGCATCAGGCCGCCGTCCCAAGTTCCCCGGCAACCCCGGGATCGGCCTGGGAGGATCCCAGTGCTGAACCTTCGAGTTCGCGGCGGGGACCCGTGCGTTCGCGTGAACTACCGGGAGAGGGCGGGGCGCGGAAGATGAGCAGGTCCTCATGCACGATGAGGTGCCAGGGCTCGCCGCGGCGGCGGGCCTTGCGGAGGTTGTCGAGCTGGAAGAACGACGGCCTGGCCACCAAATGGCCGCCGCGCAGCCCGGCGAGAAGGGCCACGCACCGGGCGGCCGGGATCAGGCCCGCGCGGGCGCCGGCGGCGAGCACGGCGGCGGGCAGGTCGACCAGCTCGCCGTGCTGGCGCCAGGGCCGGGCGGTGACCACGGCCACCCCGCCGGGGCGCAGCAGCGTCTTGCAGCCGGCCAGGATCGCCGTGAACCCGGTGTTAGCCGCCATTCAGGGTGGGCGTCAGCGGGCTGGTTGCGTCTTTGCTGGTGAGCGTGGTTTTCGTGGTGGTTCTGGTTGCGGCGGGGTGGCGTGCGACGACACCGTGAGCGTGTCGGATATGGGTCGGCCCTCCCCGCTATCTTTTTGCCGAAGTCCGCGGGGAGGGCCGTGAGGGTGCGCGGAGGCACCATTGCTCACGGTAGGCAACAACACGGCCGTCGTCGAGGAGATGCTGGGCAACGGCGTTCTTTCGTGTCCTGGCTGCGGCGGGCGGCTGGGCGGGCATGGTCACGCGGTCCGGCGGCGTGTTTTCACGGCGTGCCGGGTTCCGGTGAGCGTGCAGCCGCGGCGGGCGCGGTGCTCGGCGTGCGGGGTCACGCATGTTCTTCTTCCGGCGTGGCTGCTTTTGCGGCGGTGCGACTCGGCGGCGGTGATCGGGGAGATGCTCGCGCGGGCGGCGCGGGGTCAGGGGTTCCGGTCGGTCGCGGCCGTGTCCGGGGTTCCGGAGGACACGGTGCGGGGCCGGCTGCGCCGGTTCCGCTCGCTGGCCGCGGGGGTGCGGGAGCACTTCACCCGGCTGGCCGGGGCCCTGGCCGTCGACCCGGTGCCGCTGGACCCGGCGGGCAGCGTGCTGGGCGATGCGGTGGTGGCGGTCGCGGCGGCTGCCGCGGCGGCGTCCGGCCGGTGGCCGGCGCTCGCGGTGTCGGGCTGGGAGCTCGCAGCCGTGGTGACGGCAGGGTCGCTGCTGTCCCCGGATGTCGTTTTCCGGGCGGTTCGCGGGGACGTGCTCGCGTCTGCCCTGGGGTGACGGTTCAACGCGGGTTCCCCTCTGACCTGGGGCGGTTACTTCCTGTCACTCTCGACGGGCTTGCAGGGGCAGGCATTCGAGAAGGGACAGAGCGTGACGACTGCGGACGAAGCGGAGCAGAGGAAGCGGGTGGAGCGGGCGCGGGAGACGGGCCTGTTCCGGTACTCGCTGGTGCAGGAGCTCACTGAGCCGGGGCTGAGCCTGGCGGAGCGTGGCTGGCGGGCCAGGGAGCTGGCCGGCCGTGCCCACGAGGGGCCGGGCGGGCGGCGGGCGACGGTGTCGTACTCGACGCTGACCCGGTGGCGGCGGCTGTATGAGTCCGGGGGGTTCGACGCGCTGGTGCCGTCCCCGCGGCAGCCGTCCCCGCGGACGCCGGAGGAGGTGCTGGCGCTGGCGGAGGCGCTGAAGAGGGAGAGGCCGGGGCGGACCGCGGCGCAAGTCCGGCGCATCCTGCAGCAGACCGCCGGGTGGGCGCCGTCGGACCGGACGCTGCAGCGGCTGTTCGAGCGGCTCGAGCTGGGCCGGCCCGCCCCGGCGGAGGAGGACCAGCGGGCCTTCGGCCGGTTCGAGTGCGCGAGGCCGAATGAAATGTGGATCGGGGACACTCTCCACGGGCCGGCGGTCGGCGGGAAGAAGTCGTATCTTTTCGCGTTCATCGACGACCACTCCAGGGCCGTGATGGGCGCCCGCTGGTCGCATCACGACGACGTGGTGCGGATGGCCGCCGGGTTCCGCCCGGCCCTGCAGGCCCGCGGCGTTCCCCGTTCCTGCTACCTGGACAACGGTTCTCCCTTTGTCGATGCGTGGCTGCTGCGGGCCTGCGGCGTCCTGGGCGTGAAGCTCATTCACTCCCGGCCCGGAAAGCCCCTCTTAACCGGCCAACCCAGCGGGCCGCAGGAGCACGACACGCCGTTGACCTGCGGTTACTTGCCTAGGGGTGGGACAGGTGCCGTACGTTCGTCGCCATGAGTGAGGACCTGCCGTCGATCCGCGCTGCCGAGGTGCGTGCCGGGCGCTGGGAGCTGGCGGGCTCGGGCGAGCTGTCGCTGATCAACGACTTCCTGGGTTACGTGGCCGACCGGGGCTACTCGCCGCGGACTGTCCGGGCCTACGCGTTCGACCTGCTGCACTTTGCCCGCTGGCTCGCCGAGGATGACACTGGCCTGGACGCCGTGGACACTGACGTGCTGCTGCGGTACCTGGCCGCGAACCGCGCTCAGCGCCAGGACGGGCAGCACGAGAACGTGATCCCGCTGACTCGCGGGACCGCGTCCGGATTCGCCCCGGCCACGATCAACCGGCGCCTGGCGGCGATCTCGGGCCTGTTCGGCTTCCGGTCGATGCGCGACCCGGACGCTGTGAATCCGGTACCGAAGGGAGCGGCGGCACGGCGGACCGCCCGAGGCGAGCGCACCGGCCTGCTCGGTCATCTGGCCAGGCCGAAGCCTCGGTCGAAGCTGCGGGTCCGCGAGCCGCGGCGGCTGCCGCGCGGCCTGGACCGCGCCGAGACCGCCGCGCTGCTGGGCAGCTTCCGCACCGACCGGGACCGGGCGATCGCCGGGCTGATGCTGCTGTCCGGGCTGCGCTCGGCTGAGGTGCTCGGCCTGCGAGTCGCCGACATCGACATCGGGCAGGGCTGGGTGCGGGTGACCGGAAAGGGCGACAAGGAACGCCGCGTCCCGCTCGACCCGGACGTCGCCGGGCTGATCCAGTCCTACCTGCTCGCCGAGCGGCCCGAGACCGCGTCGAAGACCCTGTTCGTCGTGGCGAAGGGCCCGCGCCGCGGTCAGCCGCTGACCGCGGCCGGGCTGCGCCGTATCTTCCGCTACCACCGGGAGATCTCCGGCGTGGCAGCCGGGCATCCGCATGCTTTGCGGCATACATTCGGCACCGCCCTGGCTGAGGCCGGGGTGGATCTCCCGGTGCTGCAGGCGCTGATGGGGCACGACCACGTCGAGTCCTCGGCCGCCTACATCCATCTCGCGCCCGCGCACGTGCGCGCTGCCTACGACGCTGCGCGGGAACGGCAGCGCACCATGCAGGGAGGCTGCTGACATGCCGCCGGCCAAGACGCCGGTGCCGCCGCAGGCCGCCCCGATCTACCATGCCTACCTGGACTGCCTGGCGGCCCGCGGCGCCGGCAACAAGACTTTCGACAGCGGCGCCCGGTGTTTCCTGGCCCGCTACCCTGATCCGCAGGCCTGGGCGGGCTTGCCGCTTGGTGAGCGGCTGGCCAGCACCCGCCCGCACCTGCAGCCGGTGCTGAACTTCCTGATGCTGCACGGCCATCTGCGGCCGGGTTATGACTACCTGCTGGACCGCAAGCTGACCGCGGTCTTGCGGGAAGCGGTGGCCAGCCCGCTCGGGCCAGACCTCGGGCGCTTCCTGACTGGCGCGCAGGCGCTGGGCTATTCCGAGCGGGCCCGCACCGGGATGGCGTCCCAGATCGCGGTCCGCATGCTCATCCAGACCGGACGCGGACTCGCCGAGCTGACCGACGATGACTTCACCGCGTTCGGGCAGGCGATCACCGAGCGGGAGGAACGCCTGGGACGCGAGCTCAAGCACTACCACGGCGCGCTCTACGCGGCCCGCGCGGTGGTTTATCACCTCGGCGCGCCCGCCGAGCCGGCCCCGAAGCGGTCCACGCTCGGCCGGTGGAGCTGGGAACGCCACCTGGACGGGGTGACCGATCAGGTGCGCAAGCCGATGACCGCCTACCTGGAACGGCTGGCGGGCACGCTGGCCCGCTCGTCGGTGCAGGGCGCCGCGTCCGAGCTGGCGCATTTCGGCCGGTTCCTGGCCCGCCACGACCCGGGACTGGTCTCGCTGGCGCTACTGGGCCGGCAGCAGCACATCGAGCCGTACCTGAACGAGGTCGCCAACGCGGTCAACCACCGCACCGGGACGCCGATCGCGGCCTCCACCGCCAAGCAGCGCATCCAGACGGTCGGGTCGTTCCTGGACGCGATCGCCGAATGGGGCTGGCCCCAGGCCCCGGCCCGGCGGCTGATCTTCCCCCGCGACGCCCCCAAGCTGCCCCACCCGCTGCCCCGCTACCTGCCCCCGGACCAGGAAAGGGCGCTGCTGGCCGCGCTGGAGAACTCGCCGAACCGGCTGCGCGCCGACGCACTGCTGCTCCTGCGGGCCACCGGCATGCGCATCGGCGAGCTCACCATGCTCGAGCTCGACTGCGTGCACGAAGTCCCTGGCTCCGGCGCCTGGCTGAAAGTGCCGCTGGGCAAGCTCCTCACCGAGCGGATGGTGCCCATCGACGAGGAGACCACCGGACTCGTCGACCGGATCACCGAGCACCGGTCCCCGGGCCGGCCGCTGCGCCACCCGCGCACCGGGAAGATGGCCGACTTCCTGATCACTCACCAGGGCCGCCGCGTCTCGGCCGAGGCCATCCGCGACGAACTGCACCGCGCCGCCGCCGAAGCTGGCATCAACGACGTGGTGCCCCACATGCTCAGGCATACCTATGCCACCGCCCTGGTCAACGCCGGCTGCTCGCTGCAGGCCCTGATGGCGCTGCTCGGGCACGTGTCAGCCGCGATGAGCCTGCGCTACGGCCGCCTGTTCGACGCAACCGTCCGCGACGAGTACCAGCGCGCGCTCACCCTCGCCAAAGCCCAGCTCGGGCCGGTCCTGCCGGCCGACCGCACCCAGCTCCCGGTCGCCGCCATCACAGGCGGGAACTGGCGCGACGCGCCGCTGCTCAAATCCCGCCTCGCCGGCGGGTACTGCCTGCGCGCCGCCGCCCAGGGCCCCTGCGCCTACGCCAACATCTGCGAGCACTGCCCGAACTTCCGCAACGACGCCAGCTTCCTGCCTGTCCTGCAACTGCAGCGGGCCGACACCGAACAACTCGCCGCCGACGCAGCCGCCCGCGGCTGGGGCGACGAAGCCACCCGCCACCGCCGCCTCCTCGAACGGCTCGACCTGCTCATCAGCCAGGCCAATGCCAGCTGACCACGACCAGACGGCCCATATCGAGGCCGTCTGCGCCGGACTCGCCGCTGCCGCGCAGCCCGTCACGTTCGCGGAGGTCGCCGCACGCGCACAGATCAGCCGCACCACCCTCTACCGGCGGACCGACCTGCGCGCCATCATCGACGAGCACCGCACCCGGGGCCAGGACGCCACCACCTTGACCAGCCTGACCTTCCAGATCGACCAGATGCGCCGCAGCCTCGAAGCCGTCGCCGCCAAAGTCCGCCGCCACGAGGAGACCATCCGCCGTCTCGAACGCGCACGCCGGACCGGGCAGTAGCCCAAGAACCCAGACCCGCGAGTTATCCACAGCATGCGGTGAGATTGGCCGGTTAACCCGAGGGCAGGGGCAAGATCGAGCGCTTCTTCCGCACGGTCCGGGACCAGTTCCTGGTCGAGGCCGGGGACGGGAAGGGGATCGCGGACCTGGCGGAGATGAACCGGCTGTTCCAGGCCTGGCTGGAGACCGCCTACCACCGGGCGGTCCATTCCGAGACCGGCGAGGCCCCGGCCGCCCGCTGGGAGAAGGCGTCCCCGGCCGAGCGGGCCGTCCCCGAGCCCGCCCTGCTGCGGGAGGCGTTCCTGTGGTCCGAGCGGCGCAAGGCCGACAAGACCGCCCTGGTCCGCCTGCACGGGAACGTCTACCAGGTCGACGCGTGGCTGGCCGGGCGGATGCTCGAGCTGCTGTTCGACCCGTTCGACCTGGACCGGATCGAGGTCCGCCTCGCCGGTAAGCCCGCCGGGACCGCCGTCCCGTTCGTCATGGGCCGGCACCGCCACCCCAAGACCCGCACCCCGGACGGGCAGGCCCGCACCGAGCCCGTCCCGACCGGGATCGACTACCTGGGCGCCCTCGTCGACGGCCACGACGAGGCCCTGCGCGAGCAGGTCTCCTACCAGTTCCTCGTCAGCGGCCCGGAAGAACCGGAGAAGAAGCAAGAGCCGGAAGAGAAGCAGGAAGAGCGGGAGGAAGGCCGTGACTGACTCCCCGAACCAGACCCTGGCCCTGGCCCGCACCGCGGCCGGGGCGGTCCGCTCCCTGAACCACGCCACCCTCGGCGGGGAAGGCCTGGCCCAGCCCGCCGACGCTTACGAGCTCATCGGCGAGCTGGCGCTCGCCGCGGCCGGCCTGCCCCAGCTGCTGGCCCAGGTCGGCCGGTGGCTCGCATCCGCCCTCGCCGCCGGCCGGCTGGGCTGCGACGACGGCACCGGCCCGGCTGGTGCGGTCAGCGGCGCCTGGCTGTTCATCTCCGACGCCCGGAACACCGCCGCCGCCCTGGCCCGCGACCTCGGCTGCGCCCAGCAGCAGCTCGCCGCCGTCAACGGCGGACCGTCCGCGGAAGAAGCAGAAGAAGGAGAATCCTGATGATCGACACCGTGATCACCCGGTTCGGGCTCGCCCGCATGCCCTTCGGCCGCGACCTGCCCCCCTCCCGGCTGCACCGCCACCACGACTGCGGCGAGGCCGCCGCCCGCATCACCTGGGCCGTCGGCGACAAGACCATCGCCATGATCACCGGCGAGGTCGGCACCGGCAAGACCGTCGCGATCCGCTCCGCCGTCGCCGACCTCGACCCCGCCAGCCACACGATCATCTACATCGGCAACCCGGCAACAGGCGTGAGGGGCATCCTCGCCCACGTGGTCACCGCCCTCGGCGGGAAGCCCGTTCACGGTACCGCCGCCCTCGCCGTCCAGGCCTGGAACGTCCTGGCCGGCGAGGACGCCGAACGGGGCCGCACCCCCGTCCTGATCATCGACGAGGCCCACCTGCTCGACCACGGCCAGCTGGAGTCGATACGCATGATGACCAACCACGACATGGACTCCTCCACCCCGTTCGCGACCATCCTCGTCGGCCAGCCCACCCTCCGGCACTCCGTCAAGCTGGGCGTGCTTGCGGCCCTGGAGCAGCGGATCACCGTCCGCTACCAGATGAAGGGCATGACCCCCGACGAGACCGCCGGCTACATCCGCCACCACCTCGAGCAGGCCGGCCGCACGACCGAGCTGTTCACCGACGACGCGATCACCCAGATCCACCAGGCCGCCCGCGGCAAGCCCCGCACCGTCAACAACATCGCCATCGCCGCACTGATCGCCACCGCCGGCGCCGGCAAGAACCTCGTCGACCACGCCTCCGCCAGGGCCGCCATCGCCGAGGTCACCGCGACAGACTAAGCATCACCACGACACCCTGAACACCAGCCCCGCCCGGCTCCGCCGGGCGGGGCCATTCACATCATGCACACGCTCACCGGCAATGACGCCGCCACGCTCATCCTGAATGACCGGCAACACACATCGCCGGATTGGTCGTCGTCCGCTTTGGTGCGCTTCTTGTGGATAAGCTGTTTCCGGATGCGCTGAAGTTGCCAGCTCACGTCGATTTCGTTCGCGCCTGAATCAACTGCGATCCATGGCAGTCCGAGGATTTCGCCTTTACGGAGCCCGAGGACAAGGGTCAGTACATATGCAGCGTAGAGCGGATCGTGGTCAGCGAGTGCAGACTCAAGGAACTGGCTCGCTTCTTCCACGCTCCATGATGTGCCCTTGTGGCGTCGCTTGGGCGGGGTCGGAATCTTGGCCAGGGACGCGACATTGCGTGTAATCATTTCATCTACCGCCGCTTGACTGAGCGCGGCGCGGAGCGTATTGCGCGCGGCCTGCACGGTACGCTTCCCGGGGTAGCTCTCACAGCACTGACCGATAGCGCAGCACCGGCGCTTTCCCTCTGCTCGCCGAGCATCTTTGCCCTGAGCACAGCACTGACATATAATGGCTAGGCTGTTCAGCCACTTCTGTACGTCGCGCACCGTTAGCCGATCTACCCGCTTTGCTCCGAGCCACGGTGCGATGTATAGGCGCGTCATTATCTCGTGCTGGTCGTAAGTCGCAAGCTCACGGTTTGGCTTGATGACATCGGCCAGCCATCCGGCCAGGTACACCTCCACAGTTGGCGTAGTAGTCGGCACGGGGCCCTGGCTGGCTCTTGCGTGTAGCTTGATCCACTTGCGATGGGCTTCGTCGCGGTCCTTGCCATAAACCCATGCGCGTTTGTGTTCCCCTTCGGGAGTGGTGACCCATACATAAGCGGCATAGCGGCCTTTGTAAGGGAAGATTGACCCTTCGCCGTTGGCCCGGCCGCGGCGTGTCACACTCATGATGCATTACCTCCGTCTGCCGTCTTGACAGTGGTCATCCTCAGCACTGAGGTACTGAGCCATCTGCCAATCGACGTCATAAGGCCTTCTCCTGATCGGCTTCTCGTTCCAGCAGCGCGATATATTCGGTGATGGCAGACGCTGGAACAAGTCGGGCGCGTCCCTGGCGAACTGAGCGCAGGCGCCCAGAGCGGAGCTGTTCGAAGATGACGCTCCGGCTCATGTTGAGCATCCGCATCACCTGGGGAATGCGGTAGAGCAACTGTGCGTCATCGCCGGAATCGAAAGCGACGGCCGGGACGGTCATGACGGGTCAGCCTCCTTATGATAGGAATTGGAGCTGGTCGATTGGCATGGAATTTTTGCCGCCCGAGCGATTACTAGAGGCGAGTGATAAGTGAGTGGGCGCTGTGCGCAGCGCACGTTAACCGTGAACGATTGCGCAATCCGATGACAATGGGGCATCAGGCTGCCTTACCGGACGGTCGATTCCGTTCGTAATGGCACGGTTGACGATGCGGGCGGCGATACCGGGCCCGAGCCCGGCGGCGGTTCCGGCGTCGATGAGCTGTCTGGTTACTTGTCCGCGATCGGCGCCGGACCATTGGAGGAGTCCGCCGGCGTGGTAGGCGAGGGCGGACAGGGCGCGTTTGCGGCCGTCGGTGAGGGCGGCGAGCTGGTTGGCGCCGCGGCGGATAACGGTGGCGAGGTAGGCGGCCGGGCCCGGCCCGCCGACGGACGGTGGCGGCGAGGTGGCGGGCTGGCGTGGTGCTGTGGTGGTGGCGCGGATGACCTCGCGGGCGAGCCAGGTGGGCATGCGGCCGGGGTGCCCGGGGTCACCGCCGTGGATCTGGTAGGTGCCTGCGGTGGTGGTGGCGCCGGGAGCGATGCCGTAGGACCAGCCGGCTTTGAGGTCGATTTGCCAGGCCAGCCCGTAGCGGCCGTGCGGGTCGCTGAGGGCCTGGCGGAGGTTGGAGGCGGGTGCCCGGTACCACAGGTGCACCCCGTCGGA
Source organism: uncultured Actinomycetes bacterium (assembly GCA_963732345.1). Taxonomy (GTDB): domain Bacteria; phylum Actinomycetota; class Actinomycetes; order Streptosporangiales; family Streptosporangiaceae; genus Bog-532. The sequence goes on from CAVSZI010000023.1 coordinate 223,707, forward strand.
TGGGGTGGCCGCCGTGACCGGCCGGTGCTCCGGACCGGTGGGCCAGGGGCGGGAGCCGCCGCGGAGGCGGGCTAGCAGGGCCAGGCTGTCGCGGCCGTCCCGGAACCGGGCCGGATCGGCCCACGCGCCGGACGGGATGGGCTCGGCCGCGAAGTCGACGCCGGGCAGCAGGCCGGTGGCCAGGTGGGGCGGGGGCGGGCCGCCGTGGGCGTCGATGTCGACCAGGACCAGCCCGGAGGGCCCGGCAGCAACCCCAGGCACCGCGCGGGGCTCACGGCGCCACCAGGCGGTGATCCTCGCGGGGCCGGTGGTGGCGGCGCGGACGCCGTGGCACCAGCCGCCCGCGGGCAGGCAGGGGCAGGCGCCAGCCAGGTGGGCCGGGATGCCGTTCCGGGGCCGGCAGGCACCGCAGTTGCCGAGCGGCCGTTTGCTGGTCGGGGACAGCGGCAGGATGTGCCAGCCGAGCGCGGCCAGGTCGAGCGCGAGCTGGGCCGGGTCGCTGGATACGAGCATGCGCGTACTCCATGGGGGTCTCGATGGGGGCGGGGATGCCTGCCGGTCCCCCGCCGCGGGCGACGGTGGCGCTGGCAGGCACGCCGGTATGGGCGGCCGTCGGCGAGCTGGGCGGGCGGCGTGTAGGCATCCCCCGCCACCCGGGGCGGCCGGGCCGTTTGCGGGGTGCCAGGCAGAAGTGAGGAATAGGCCCGGGTCATGTCCCACACGTCCCATTCGGCCTCTGAGCTGGGCGGACGATGGGACAGCGCGATGTTCCCTGTGGGACATCAGGGACATGGCCGGTCCGCTGGGATGGGACATGTGGGACATCGGAGGGACATGGCAATGTCCCACTTTTCGGTGCCCGTGACCTGCGGTGATGCGGCGATGGGACATGTGGGACATGTCTTCTTTAGTTTCTAAGGAAAGAGGGGTCTCTGACTCTTGCGGCTCCGGTTCCCCGTTTTCGATCTTGGTGATGCGCAGCAGGCGGCGGGGGCCGCTTTTGCGGGGCCGGATGTCGATGCCGGCTTTGCGCAGCGAAGGGGCGATCTCGCGGACCTGGCGGCCGACGGCCCGAACGTCGTCGGGCAGGTCGCTGGCGGCCATCCGGGCGTCGGTACAGATCCGCCGCAGCGTGTCGAGCAATTCCCCGGCGGTGCCTTCCCACGGGCCCGGGTCCAGGCCGCCGGGGCTCGGAAGAGTGGCGAGCCGGTAGATGGCGTAAGCGAAGGTGTTGCCCTCGATCAGGGACAGGGCCAGGCTGGCCACCTTGGCCCGGTAGCTGGCCAGGGTGCCCCACCCGGTGACGGTGTCCAGGGCGGCGAGCACCTTGGCGAAGTCGGCCATCCGCGGCGCATTGTCCACGGCGGTGCCGGGCAGCTCGCGGAGGACTCCGGCGACCAGGTCCAGGACGGCGCCGAGCGCGCCGGGCAGCGCGGCGGCCCGGGCGGCGGTGATGTCGGCTTCGGTGCGCCGTTTGTCGATCACTTCGGGTTCGACCAGCAGGATCCGGTCGGCGAGGTCGCCGGCGACTTCGTGCCGGATGGCGATGGTGGTCAGGGCGATGACCCGCTGGAAGGAGTACACGCCGATGTCGTCATCCGAATGCAGCACCCGTTGCAGGACGGCGTCGCCGGTGACGCCTTTGCACAGGGCGTTGGATAGCCAGGGCGGGATGTCGGTGATGTTGTCGTAGCCGAACGCCCAGCTCGCGCGGGCGAAGATGGCCCATTCGCGGTTGTCTTTGGGCGGGGTTCGTTCGGCGGCGGGCTGGGGGTCGACCAGGGCCAGCAGGGTGCGGATCAGGTTGGATTTGGCGGTTCCTTGCTCGCCTTGGACGAGGAGGATGGGGTGCGGGATGCCGGTCAGGTAGGCGGCCACCACCCAGCCGATGGCCAGCCGGTAATCCTCATCGGGCAGGTTGATCAGGGCCCGGATGCCGTCCAGGGTGCCGCCGCGCTGCGGCTGGACGAGGGGATGGGTCAGCTCGGAGCGGCGGAAGATCACCGGGGAGCTGGCCTCCACGGTCCAGCCGCGCGGGGTGATGGTGATGCACTGGCCGGTTTCGGTGCCCATGTCCACCACGACCGTGCCGTCGTGCTCGCCGACCCGCAGCCACACCGGCCGCGGGTCCAGCTCGCTCGCCTCGCCCATCAGCACGGTCAGCGCATCGGAGAGATTGGAGCCCGAGGCGACCTGCCCGGTCTGCCGGTGCAGCGAGGCGGCCAGGCGGGCCCGGAGGCTGTTTTCCGACTTCGAGGCGAGTGGCACGGCGATTTGCGGGCCCATCTTCGGGACCGCATATGCGCGGCCGTCGGCCGAGCGGATCAGCCGGTAGGTGTCTTCGGCCATGGCCATGAGCTGCTGGGCCTGGCTGGCGCCCTTGCCCTTGCCGGGCGGTGGCTCCTCGGGCGGGAAGGGGGTGCCGTCGGAGAAAGACTCCTCACTGTGATCACGCACATCAGGACCTTTCTAGGAGGCGGTAACCAGGGCCGATCTGAGGCCGATCCGGGCCCGGGCCGGGCCGGGGCCGGAGATGCGTGAGGGCCGCACGCCGGGGTGAGCGTGCGGCCCTCGGTGGTGCGCCGGGCTAGAACGGGGGCCGGTCGCCGTCGGGGCCCGGCGCGGCGGCGGCCGGTTCGCGGGCCTGCCAGGGGTCGCCCCCGTCGGCGGGGTGCGGCACCTTGTCCCGGCTGGTTTTGGCGATCTTGGCCGTGGCCCACTTCAGGGACGGCCCGACGTCGTCGGCGTCGACCTCGAAGACGGTCCGCTTTTCCCCTTCCGTGGTCTCGTAGCTGCGCTGCTTGAGGCGGCCGGTCACGATCACCCGCATCCCCTTGGACAGGGACTCGGCGGCGTGGTCGGCCAGCTCCCGCCAGGCGGAGCAGCGCAGGAACAGCGTGTCGCCGTCCTGCCACTGCCCGGTGGCCTGGTCATAGACGCGGCGGGAGGCAGCCACGGTGAACGCCACGACGGCCGTGCCGGTGGCGGTGAACCGCAGCTCAGGGTCACCGGTCAGGTTCCCGGTGATGGTCAAGATGGTGTCTCCACTGGGCATGGGTGAATCGCTCTCCTGTTCTCGGTTGGGGTGGGGCGACCCGGCCGGCGCGCGGCCGGATGGGTGGCTAGGCGGCGGCGCGCAAAGCCCGGAGCCGGATCGCGCGAGTGGCGACGTGCCGGGTCAGCCGGGATTCGGCTTGCGGGGTGCCGCCAGTGATCGTGGCCAGGGCGATCAGGGCGGCCAGGACCACGTCGCACAGCTCGCCGGCCAGCTCGTCATCCGTGGCGGTGACGCCCTTACGGGGGTTGGCGCCGGTGGTGCCGATGTAGGCGGCCACCGCTTCGCCGGTCTCTTCGGCGATCTTCATGACGCGCACGGCGGTCTCGTGCGGGCCGCGGCCGTTGGCGGCGTCCAGCCACGTCACGGTGCGGGCGACGTGGTCCCAGACGCACACATACAGCGCCGGTTCCTCCCCGGCGGCCGGGGCGAGCGGGGGCACGGTCAAGGTGTCGGGCATGCGAGAACTCCTCTGCAGCAAGGGGGATGCGGGTTGAGGGGGCAGGCGCGGGAACGCGGGGCGCTGGCGCCCGCCCCAGGCGATGGGCAGCCCAGAGCGCGGTCAGGCGCGGGGCTGCAACTGCTCACGGCCGGGATGCGTCGTGCTGGACGTCGGGCAGCGTCGCGGGCCTGTTTCAGGCCGGTGCTCCCTGAATCCACCTGCCGAGGCGGGGCATCTTCCCGCCGCGGCGGATGAACTGGTAGATCAGCTCGTAGACCTCGCCGAGGTCGTGCGGCACCTGGCGGAGCGCTTGCAGGGCGGCGTGGAGCCGGTGGGTGAGCGGGTCAAGGATCTCGGCGGTGTCCTCGCAGATGCCGATGCGCCGGGTGGCGTCCCTGATCCGTTCCTCCGCGCCGGCGATGGCTGCCTCAGCCGCGGTGATCGCGGCGGCCTTGCGGCCGTGGCAGCCGTCGCAGTCCTTGGTGGTGGGCATGGCGTACGCGGCGGCCAGGGCCTGCCGGGCGGTTTCCAGGTCTTGTTGCGCGCGGTCCCGGTCTGCGTGGGCTTTGCCGGCCGCGGCGGTGACCTGTTCGGCGAGCTGGTTCACGTCGTGGAGCCAGTCGCCGACCTGGTCTTCGGCGTCGCTGACCGCCTCCAGGAACTCGCCGTCCGACCCGTACCCGCTGCCGGGGTGCCGGTCGGTGCGGCTGCCTGCCTGGTAGCCGGGGGCGCCGCCGGCTGGGTCGAGCGCGGCGAATGCGGCCCGCAGGCCGGTGATGGCGGGCGGGTCGACGCCCGCGCCGGACGCGCCGGCCAGGATCGCGGTGACGGCCGCGGCCAGTTCACCGGTCTCGTCCAGCATCTCCGCGCGCGCGTGGAGCTGCTCTTCGTAGCCGCTCATGATCAGGACCTTTCCGTTACGTACCGTGCTGGTGGAGGGGACGCGCACGCGACCGGGGGTAATCGCCCGGCTAATCGCACGGTTCGCCTTGTGAGCAGCGGTCCCGGGCGAAAACCGTGCGATTAGCGTGCGTTTCCCGGGCGGTTAGCCGGGCGATTACTGGTCACGTTCTGTCACCTGCCGCGTCTTCTTCCGGGGGGTGCACGACGGTCAGGTGCGGCCGGCTGCCCGCTGCCGGTCCCGGATCTGGCGGGCCTGTTCCAGTACCGCCCGGGTGTCGTCGTCGACGTCGACCAGGCCGTCGTGCACCGCGTCGGCGAGGGCCTCCACGGTGACGTACGCCGGCGGTGCCGGGGGATCTTCCGGCGCCGGGCCGGGCCGGGCGGGGCCCGGCGGCGGCCGCGGCGCGGTGCCACCGTGTTGATCGGCCGCCGCCCGCTGTCATGGCGATGCCCCGGTCCCGCAGCAGGCTCAGGTACTCCAGAGCCACCGTCTTGGATTTGCCGATCGCGAGCCCGGCCGCTGACGCCGTGGTGCCCCCGGGCGCCTCCAGGAGCCTCAGGAGCGTCTGGCCGATCTGCGGCGGGATGCCCGGGGGGATCCGGGCGGCCGGGGGCAGCGGTGCGGCCGGCCCGGCGGGCTGGGGCTGGGTGGCGGTCTGGGTGATGCTGGCGAGCTTGGCGCGCATGCCGGCGATCTCCTGCGTGGTGGTGTCGGTGACGGCCGCGGTGGCGGCGGCCTGGCCGCCGTCCAGGGCCAGTGGCGGCATGTCGGGGATGTTCCAGTCCCGCAGGGGGCGGCGGGCGGTGACGAGCCGTTTGATGTAGGCGAGTTCGTCGGGGGGCTTGCCGAGCAGGAACGCCCGGCCCCGCCCGGTGACGGTGCCCGAGTGCGGGTCCCATCGCTGGAAGTAGCCGGGGGCGCCGCGGGCGTACTCGCGGATGTCGGGGATTTCCTTTTCTGCCCCGCTGGCGTGCCGGGATTCGGTCTGCCGGTTGACCATGCCGACCAGGACCTCGCTCATGTTGGCGCGGACCATGCCGCCGCCGAGCGCGGCGATGACGAAGCGCTGGGTGGCCAGCAGCAGGAACACCGCCGATTTCCGCTGCTTGGAGGCGAGGAAGTCCAGGGCCTTGCCCGCGCCGGGAACGTGCGCGACGATCTCGTCGACCTCGTCGATGACGATGCCGACCGCGGGGTCGTCCTCGGTGGGCTGGAAGGTGGAATGCCCGGTCTCGGCGAGGGTCGCCGACCGGTTGGTGACCAGCAGGCACAGCGCGGCCAGCGCCTCAGCGATGTTGCTGCGGATCTGTCCTCGTCGGTGGCGACCGGCCCGCACAGCGTCAGCGCTGACAAGGGCTCCCAGGTCAGCTCATCGCCCATGTGCGCGCCGTTGAGCTGCACCATCCGGGCGTCGGTGCACCGGGTGATGAACTCGCGGGCGTCGTTGAGCACGTTGGACTTGCCGCTGCCGGTCGCGCCCATCACCCCGACCGCCCGGCCGCCGATCTCGCTGAACAGCGTCAGGTCCAGCGCCGAGCCGTCTTCCGGGCTGAAACCCCAGATCATCCGGTCACGGATGCTGGCGGTCTCGCCGAACCAGTCCGCGAACGGGGACGGCTCAGCCTCCGGCCACGGGATGGTCATCGGATGGTAGGCGGCGTCCCGCACGGACAGGTCCACGGTGCGGATGCCGATGATCAGCTCGCCGGGGAACTCGGTGGTGGCGAAGTCGATCCGGCCATAGGGCAGGCCCAGGATGTGCGCGAGCTTCTCGGCGATCGCCCCGCTGCTGGCCGCGATGCGGGTGGCCAGGGCGTTTTCCGGGCTGGTGGTGATCAGCCGTTCCTCACCGAGGTTGGTGGTGCGCCGCCATTGCAGGTGCCAGCCGTCCAGCCCGATGCGGGGCAGGATCTGATGCCACGGCTGTCTTGTCGGCCAGGTCGGCGGCCAGGCCTGGTCGCGGCGCTGGCGGGCCGCGCGGACCGCCTCATGCCGGCGCAGCCACCAGTACCCGCCGGCCGACCCGGCCAGGTAGAGCAGGGTCGGCCACCGGTCCGGCCGGGCGGTGGGGCCGAACGCGACGGCGGCGGTGACCCACCCTCCCCAGACCGCTGCGACCAGCGCCGCCTCGGTCGGCCAGAACAGGTCCCGCACCTGCGTCTGCTGGCTGTCTGGGCTGGCCTGGCGGGCTTTGCGTGCCCGCCGGTTCCGCCAGGCCCAGGCCAGCCACGTCACGACGGTGACCGCGGCGGCGGTCCAGGCGACGGCACGGACGGGGACCTGGAGCCAGTGCATCACCCACGCCGCCGGCCAGGTGACCAAGACGGCGGGCAGCGGCAGCCGTTCGGCGGGGGCGTGCAGATGCCAGGCCCGCAGCCGCGTCCATGCCGATTCGGTGATCACCACTGGTTCGCCGTCGTCGTCGTGGGGATGCCCGGGGATCGGGCAGGGCCGCGGCCACTCGCTCATATCTCACCTCCATGCAGGGGAAAGGGGGCCCGGAGGCCGGGGGAATCCCGGCCTCCGGGCATCGGGGTGTTCAGGCGTCGCCGTCGCCGGTGACCCACCGGCCGTCGTGCGGCATCAGGCCGCCGTTGCCGGCGAACTCCCGGGGCAGCTCGTAGTGATCGGCGAACCGGTGGCGGGCCCCGGACATGGTTTCGGCGGCGTGCGCGGCGGCGTCGGCGACGTCGTGCAGCGCGGTCATCGCGACCGGGTCCAGGCCGATCCCGGCCGTGCAGCTCTCGTACAGGTCGATGAGGGCTTCGGCGTATCCGGCGACCCCGCTGACCTCATCGCCCATCCAGCCGAGCAGCTCACCGTCGTCGCCGGGCTCGAAATCAGCGGCGCGGGCGATCACCCCGGCCCATTCGGCCGGCAGGGCCCCGCCGGTGCGGGCTGCGGTGTGCCGGGCGCGGTGCGCCGGGCGTGATCCGGCCGCCGGGCCGCTGCTGGGCCCTAGGCCTGGCGGCTTTCGGCAGCGGATCGTCCCAGCCGCTGGCCGGGTCGCCCTTGATGGTGGTGTCTGCCATGGTGGTTTTCCCTTCGGGTGGAGAAGATCCGGGACCAGGGGCGGTGCCGGACGGTGGGGGCGGCGGCCGGCACGGTGACTGCCGCCGGTGCCGGGCCCGCGGTGCCCGGCGGCGTCTGCGGTGCCGGGCCGCTGTGGCGGGTGAACAGGAGCGGCCGGTGCTCGCGGTTCTGCCACCGGGCCGCCGCTTTCCGCGCGAGGTAGCCGGCCGCTGACCGGCTGCCCCGGCGGGCGCCGCGGCCCGCCGCGAGCGCGCCGCGGCGGCCGTGCCGGGCCGCGAACAGCGCGCCCCGCCTGCCGTGCCGGGCGGCGTGCCGGGCCAGGGCCCGGTGATGGCGGCGGAGCAGTTCGGCGGCGGTGATGGCGCCGATCACCAGCAGGGCCCAGGTGGCCAGCACGGACAGCACCACCTGCAGGCCCGGGACCCGGATGCCGTGCAGCACGGCCAGCACCGTGATGACGGTGCCGGCAGCGAGCCCGGCCCAGATGACGGCCCGGCCGGTCAGCGCCTTCCCGGCCGGGCTGTCATCGGCGGGCCGTTCCTGTTCGGGGGCTTTGCTTTCCGGTGCGGTGGTCGCCATCAGCGGTTACCGCCACGAACCCGCGCGGCCACGGCGCCGCGGCCCCGCGTCGTCCTGCCACACGCGCCGCGCGGCAGCCTGCCGCGCCTTGCGGCGGCCGGCCACCACCGTGCCAGCCACGAACACGACGGCGGCCACGATCAGGGTGAGGCCAGCGAACCCGGACGCCAGGCTGGATACGACCGTCTGATGGCTGCGGGCTGCCGCCCGCACCAGGGCGGCATGGTTGGCCGTGTCGTCGTAAATGACGACGGTGGCGGCGGCTATCGCGCCGAGCACGAGCGAGCCAAGCAAGCGTGCCTTCATTTCGCGTTCCCTTCCTGGTGCGCGGGCCGTGCGCCGCGCGGGCAGTTCGGTGTTCTTCATCGGTGCGGTGTTCTCCTTTTCCGGGGCCCGGGCCTAGTGCCCGAACGTGGCGAGGATGCGGGAGGCCAGGTCGCTGATCTGCGATCCGGCCGCGGATGTGGCGAGGTAGAAGCCGGCCGCGAACACCACGGCCGCGTGCCAGAACTTCAGGCCGGTGAACTGGATCAGCAGCCACAGCCCGACGGCCATGACCAGCAGCGTGATCAGTTCTGCCTTGGTCACTTGCGTGCCTCCTTCCGGCAGGTTGAGGGAATCGGCGGGTGGCAGGTCCCGGCCGGAGGTACGGGGCGGCGGGGTCAGTACCAGCCCGCGGCCTGTTCGTGGCTCCAGGCGCCGCATGGGCTGCCGTAGGTGGCGGCGATATAGCAAAGGCCCCAGCGGACCTGTGTGGCCGGGTTTGTCTGCCAGTCCGCTCCGGCGGCGGCCATCTTGGCGGCGGGCAGCGATTGCGGGATGCCGTACGCGCCGCTCTGGGGGTTGGTGGCGCCGGTCTCGAAGTTGCTTTCCCGGGTCCACAGCCAGTCCAGGCACGTGGTTTCGCGGCCGGTCCAGCCGTAGGGGCTGGCAGCGGCCATGCAGTTGGCCAGGGCCTCGTTCGACCCGCCGCACCCGGCGATCGCGGCCGGGGCGCTCGCGGTGGCGGCCGGCGGCGGTGTGTGAGCGTGGGCCAGGGCCAGCAGCAGGCCCGCGGCGGCCGCTGCCCCCGCGAACTTCTGGTTGCGGGTCAGGCGGCGGCCCCGGCGCCTGACCATCACCGGCCCCTCCGCGTCCTGGCGCGCCGGATGGCCGCCGTGAATAGGCACACCGCGTAGATCACGGCGACCACCGCGAACAGTTCCGCGGCGTTCCCGGTCGGGGCGGCGGCCAGCGCCAGGTAGGAGGCGACCGGATGATGCCACTCCAGGTGCAGCGGCGGGACCGGGCCGATCGCCGCCGCCGCAGCCGACCAGGAACCCACCACGATCAGCGACACGACGGTTCCCGCCACCAGCCCGCGCGTCACGAGGTACCGCCCGGACGGGCGTAGCCGACGATCCCGCCCGCACCCTCCCCGTTGAGAGCGGAAATCTCGATCGGAGTGCCAGCGGCGTACGCCTGGATCATCTGGCCGCCGCCGATCACCAGCGCGACATGGCCGGGCGCCGTGAACGTCCCGTCACTTCCCGGGAAAAACACCAAGTCGCCGGGCCTCACGTCGGCGGGCGGCACGTGCGGCAGGCCCGCCCACTGCGCCTCGGAGGTCCGGGGAATATCGACACCCGCCGACTGGTAGGCGGCCCATACGAGCCCGGAACAGTCGTAGGCGCCCGGGCCGGTGCCGCCCCACTCGTACGGCTTGCCGAGCTGGGCGCGGGCATAAGCCATCGCGGTGGCGGCGGGCCCGCTGGCCGCCGCTGTGCGGGTGCCCGTGCCGGTGGCACGGGTGCCCGGGCCGGTAGCGTGGGCCAGGGCGGCCAGCGCCAGCCCGGCCGCGGCGGCGGCCACGGCCGGGTGCACCCGGCGGCGCCGGCGGCGGAAACGGTACGGCAACAGTCGGCCCTCCTTCCCGGGCACGAACGCGTCCCGGCCCGGCAGCCGGGAATTGCGGCTGCCGGGCGGGGGCGCTAACTGGGGGATTAGGTGCCGGTGCCTTCAACGGCGTGCAGCACCGGCCGGCCCGTACGGGCAGGTTCATCCGGGCTGGCTGTACGGGCGGGGGCACGTACAGCCGTGCGGAACGCGGCCGTACGGGCATCCCGTACGGCTTTCTCGCACCAGGACCGGCCGAACCCGGACCGTTCCATCAGCGCGTCATAGTCCGGCGCCCACCGGTCCCCCGCGTCGATCGCGTCGCGGATCTGCTCGGCCAGCTCAGCGACGAACGCGGCGCGGCCGGCGCTAGCCGCCGCGCCCGGACGCGGCCGCTGGCACTGCCGCCGGTGCCCGGATCGGGGCCCGTACGGTCCGTACGGCCGGGGGTCCTCATCCGTACGGGGCTCCGGACGGATCCGTACGGGCGGCGGGGTGGTATCTGGCGGCGGCCGTGGCGGCGGGTACGGGTGACCACGCCGGGCTGATAGGCAGGTGCGCGCGGCCGTCCCGTCCAGGACCGCGTCCGCGTCCCGGACCGCGGCCCGGCGCACGGCCAGCTCGCGGCGGGCCACGGCGCGGCGATGCGGGCCTGGGGCGGTCCGCGCGGGACCGGCGGGGCCCGGCGGTGATGAACTGATGGGCCAGCACGCCGGCGACGAGACCAGGGCCATCACCACGCCCGCGCGGGGCGACAGGTTCAGGCCGTGGGAGAAGTTCAGCGCCGAGCGAGGCCGCGAACACCCACGTTCCGGTCCGCAGGGCCAGGATGCCGGTCGGGTGAGCGGCGGACGGCCCAGGTGGTGGCGAGCGCGAACGCCCACAGGCCCCCACGGAAAACGACCGGCAGGATGAGTCGGCGGCCTGTACAGCTGGAAGCCGAGGCGCGATGCGGTCAGGCCAGCGGGTGCACGATGCCGAACCCGCACAGCCCGCCGGGCCCGGCCCAGCCGGACCACACCGCCGCGAGCTGGCCGGTGGCGGCCTGCGTTCAGGAACAGCGGCCTGGACGCGGGCGGCCCCGGCCCCGCCCACTGCACCGGGCGGTGCGGGCGGATTTCACGCCAGGACGGTCGTGGTGGTGAAGGGTGGTCATGGGATTCCTCCCGGGATGAGATGCGGTGGCGGCCCGGCGGGCCGGACCGCCCACGGGTCATCGGCCAGCGGGCCGCGCTCCAGAGGGCGGGGCAGCTTGCCGGTGATCGCGCCGCGGCGCAGCGCGGTGTGCTCGGCGAGCTGGGCAGCGGTCATCACCCCGGCCGCGGCCTTCTGCGCGTCGGTGGTGCGGCTGCGCGACAGTGACCCGTCGACGTTGCGGGGCAGGCGCCGCGGCCTGACGCCGCACAGCGGGCATTTACGGGCGTGGCCGCCCTGGCGCTTGATCTGCCGTTCCCGGGCCCGGCTGCCCGGCCACATCCGGGCCAGCTGCCAGCCGATCCCGGCGGCGCGGACCACGGCCAGCAGCCGGGCACCGTGCCCGGTCTCATGCTCGGCCAGGCGGCGTCTGACGTTCCGCGCCCACAGGTAATGGCGGGCGTGCTGGTAGGGCCGGTCAAAATGGAGCAAATAGACCGTGCCGGGCTGCTCGGCCCGGCCGGTCACGGGGTCACTCCGGCCGCGCGGGCCACCGCGGTGGCGATCGACCGGGCGTTCGCGGCGCCCATGATCGACAGCCGGTAGCGGTTCTCCCCCAGCGCCACCGCCAGGTCGAGGATGGCCATCTCCGAGGTGGACGCGACCGCCCCGGCGTCGGCGAAAACGCGGGCGGCCTGCCAATCGACCCAGGCTTCCCCGCCACGGGAGCGGACGCAGGCGCGGGTAAAGTCCGCGCGCCGCAGCCAGGAATCGTGCTCGATGAGCAGCTCGACAGCGGCGCGGACGTGCGGGTCGTGATCGCGGATCCAGGCCCGCAGCCCGGCGATGAGCGCGGCCTGGTCCGGGCGGGTCATTGGTCCTCACCGCCTCCGCCGGGCCGGTACAGCCCGGCCGTGGCCTGCTGGGCATCGTCCAGGGCGCCGCCCAGCAGGGCGGCGAACCGGGGCGCGTTCTGATCGAGCCGGGCCATCACGTAGGCCATGGCGCCGGGCAGGTCGTGGTCATCGGCGAGCCGCCCGGCGGTGTTCTCCTCGGCCAGCCAGCGGGCCAGCTGGGAGCAGAGCTGGGGCAGCCGGTTCGCTGCGGTGGCCAGTTCCGCCAGCACCCGGTACACGGTGCCGGGCTCGCTGAGCGCGGCGCGGGGGAAGGTCGCATGGTTCAGGGCCCGGACCGCCTCCGCGGTGATCTGGGCCAGGGCGGTGATCGTGTCGTCGTCGTGCGGGCCGCCGGTCAGCTCCGGCAGCCGCGCGGCGATCTCCTGCGGGGTCATGGCCGTGGTGCCTCCTTCCAGGGAGGGCATAAAACGGCCCGGGGCCCGCCGCTGACGGCGGGCCCCGGGCCGGGGAAAAGGATGGGCTAGATGGGGCGGCAGCGGAGGACCGGTGCCGGGGCGCTCAGCGCTCACCGTCCGGGACGGGCCGGCGCTGGGGCACGGCCAGGTCGTACAGTTCCCGCCACCGGCCCAGCTCGCTGTCCCGGGGCGCGGTCGCCCACGCGGCGCGGACCTGGTCGACGGTCACCGCCGGCCGCGGGGTAAGGCTGGCCGGCCGGTCCTTGGTGCTGGCGGGCATGACTGATCTCCAATCACAGATACGGGGGACGCAGGGTGCATGCGATGCGGGCCTGGCGTTCCCGGCCGCACGCAGCGTCAGCCGCGCGGCTC